>NZ_JAFKFW010000030.1 GCF_017308015.1 Allobosea sp. | reverse complement strand
TGCTGGCGACGGCGATCCTGTCGGGCGCGCTGCTGACCTGGTCGAACACGATCCGCGAGCTCAGCGCGACGCTGATCCTGCAATCGGGAACGACGGCGACCGTCGCGATCGAGATCTTCAACGAGGTTGTGAACGGCAATTTCGGCGTCGCCTCGGCGCTCGGCACGGTGCTGATCCTGCTGACCTTCCTGCCTCTGGTCGTGCTGTTCACGCTGCTCGGCAAGAAGGAGGAAGCCCTTGTCTGACGGTTGGGCGGCCACCTTGGAGGCGGACATGCGGCAGCGCATGGTCGCGGCCTGCCGCGCGATGAATACGAGCGGCCTCAACCACGGTACCTCCGGCAATCTCAGCGTCCGGCTCGACGCGCGCCATTGCCTGATCACGCCCTCCGGACTGGCTTATGACGCAATGGAGCCGGCCGATCTCGCGATCCTCACCGAGGACGGGCGCTGGCGCGGGCCGCTGCGGCCCTCCAGCGAATGGCGTTTCCATGCCGACATCATGCGGGCGAGGCCCGATGCCGGGGCGATCCTCCATACCCATTCGCGGCACGCGACGGCGCTGGCCTGCCTGGAAGAGGGAATTCCAGCCTTTCACTACATGGTCGCCGTCGCCGGAGGTTCGTCGATCCGCTGCGCTCCCTATGCACGTTTCGGGACCAAAGCACTTTCGGAACTCGCTCTTGCCGCATTGAGCGGCCGCAAGGCCTGCCTGCTCGCTCATCACGGCATGATCGTGATCGCCGCGACGCCGGAAAAGGCGCTCGCCCTGGCGCGCGAGGTCGACGAACTGGCCGCAGTCTATCTGCTGGCACGCGCGGCGGGTGATCCCAAGACGCTGGACGAAGATGAAATGGCGGGAGTGCTTGGGCTGTTCGCAAGCTACGGTACGCCTGATTTTCCCGACCGCGAGCTGTTGCGCATGGACGAAGGCCCGTCTGGAAAGACGAAAGCCTGATCAGGAAGCTCCCGTCCGCGGAGCCGTTCGATATTGAGGAGGCGGTGAAAGGTGCTCATCCGGCAAGCCGATTTTCCAAAGGCCCTGAACACGGGCATGCCAGCCATCGCTCATTCAAGCCCTTCCACTCGGGCGGCAAGCCTTTAATGTAGCGGGTGTGAAGCGTTGCCGGCGCTCCTCAGGGTCTGAGCCGGTCAGTTTCCAAAAAATCAAACGGGAGGAAGATATGAGCGACAAGACGAAAAGCCAGGACCGCGCCCCATATCTTAGCCGGCGCAGCGTCACCACCGCCATGGCAGGCGCGATTGCGGCGCCTTTCATCGCCGGAAGGGCCGCCGCTGCCGAGAGCCTGAAAGCCTACGCGATCTGGCCGGAGAACTACGCCCGGCCGATGCTTGAAGCCTTCGAGAAGGAAACCGGCATCAAGGTGACCTTCATCCGCTTCTCGTCCGGGGAAGCTCTGGCGCGCCTGATCGCCGAGAAGAACAATCCCCAGGTCGATCTGCTGTTCGGCGGCCCGGTCGAGACGTTCACCGCCGGTGAGCAGCAAGGAATATTCGAGGCCTATGTGCCGCCGAGCGCCGCCGATCTGCCGGCTCGCTTCAAGAGCGCGCAGGGGATGTGGACGGCGATCGCCGACGATCCACTGGTCTTCATGACCAACGCCAAGTTCCTCAAGGAGCACAACCTGCAGCCGCCTGCCTCGTGGGAGGACCTGCTGAATCCCGCCTATGCCGGCCAGTTGCAGATGGCGGACGCCCGCACCTCCGGCACCGCGATAACCCGTATCTTCTCGGTGCTGCAGGTGCATGACCGCAACGAGGACGCCGCCTTCGCCTATCTGAAGAAGCTGCGCAAGAACATCCAAGCCTATACCAAGAGCGGTGGCGGCGGCACCGTCCCGGTCGGTCTCGGTCAGGCCGCGGGCGGCATCTTCTTCATCGTCGATGCGCTCTTCACCCAGCAGAAAGGCTATGATGTCGCCATCTCCTTCCCGAAGGAGGGCATCGGTTCAGCGGCAGAATGCATCGCCCTGGTCAAGGGCAACAAAAACGGGGCAGCCGCCCGCAAGCTGATCGACTGGGCGACGAGCCCGGCCATGCAGTCGAAGCTCGCCCCCGCCAAGATCAACTTCCTGCCGGCTCATCCCAAGGTCGCGCCCGACCCGGCGCTGGCAGAGGTGCTCAAGAAGGCAAAGATCATCGAGATCGACGACAAATGGGCGGGCGAGAACCGCAAGCGCATCGTCGAGCGCTGGGTGGCCGAAGTCCTGAATGCCAGCTGACCCGATGCAGGACATGACGCCGGGCGCCGCTGCAACCGCAGGAGCGTCACGCTGGCTGGGGGCGGGCGCGATGCTCGCCCTCTGGGCGCTGATGCTGCTGTTCATCATCTATCCGCTCGGCGCCTTGCTGCTGCGCACCGTCTTCGAGGACGGCAGCTTTTCGGCTGCGCCGCTGCTCGCGGCGGTGCAGAACCCCAACAACCTGCGGGCGTTGCGCAACAGCCTTGTGCTGGCGCTGATGGTGGGGTTTGCGGGAACCCTGGTCGGGCTCGTCTTCGCCTTCACGGTCGAACGGGCCGGGCTGGGGCGGCGCGCGGCGAAGCTGATCGACCTTGCGACCTTCCTGCCGCTGATCTCGCCGCCTTTCACCACGTCCATCGCCTTCGTCTTCTCCTTCGGGCCGCGCGGGCTGATCACCTATGACCTGCTCGGCATCGGCAATGCCAAGGTCTACGGCTTCACCAGCACCTTCGCGGCCGAAACCTTCACCTATTTCCCGATCGCCTATCTCGCCCTGCGACCGATGATCGCCTCGATCGGCACCAGCCTCGAGGAGGCCGCCTTCAGCCTCGGCGGCTCGCGCTGGCATATCTTCCGGACGGTCACGCTGCCGCTGATCCTGCCTGGCCTCGCCAACGCGTTCCTGCTGCTATTCGGCTGTTCGCTGGCCGATTTCGCCACCCCGCTGATCCTCTCCGGCAGCGACTTCCCGGTGTTACCGACCGAGGCCTATCTTCAGATCACCGGCCTGTTCGACCTGAAGAGCGGCGCGATCCTGTCGCTGCTGCTGCTCGCCCCCGCCGGCGTCGTCTACTATGCGCAGGAGCGGCTCGTGGCCGGGCGCTCCTATGTCACCGTGACCGGCAAGGCGGCCGCCAGCGGGAAGCTCGACTCCGTCTCGCACGCCGCCCGTTTCGGCCTGATCGCGCTGTGCCTGTTCGTCACCGTGGCGATCCTCTATTTCTACGCCCTGCTGTTCTGCGCCTCGATCGTGATGGCTTTCGGTGCCAACCACACGCTGACGCTGGCGCATTACCATGTGATCTTCACCGAAGGCCTGCCCGCGATCCGGCAGACGCTGATCATCGCCCTGATCGGGATGCCGCTCGGCGGGCTCTATGGCATCGTCGTCGGCTATCTCGTCGGGCGCACCCGGTTCACCGGTCGGCGCGCGATGGAGCTGATCAGCATGCTCAACTACGCGCTGCCCGGCACGATCGTCGGCATCGCCTACCTTCTCGCCTTCAACGACAAGCCCTTCGCGCTGACCGGCACAGCACTGATCATCGTCGCGTGCTACGTCTTCCGCTACAGCCCAACCGGCATCCGCACCACCATCGCCCTGCTCCAGCAGATCGACCGCAGCATGGAGGAAGCCTCGACGAGCCTGGGCGCCAATCGCTTCACCACCTTCCGGCGGGTGATGCTGCCGCTGATCCTGCCCGCCTTCTTCGCCGGCCTCGGAGTCGTCTTCATCCGCTCGATGACGGCGATCAGCGCCACCATCTTCCTCGTTTCAATCGACTGGACGCTGATCACGGTGAAGATCCTGGAGAACATGACCGAAGTCGCGCTCGGGCCGGCTGCGGCCTTCTCGGTCTTCGTCATCGTCGTCGTGCTGGCGGTCTCGGGCCTGCTCAACGGCGCCTTGCGCTACCTGACCGCGCCGAACCTGCGCGTCTCGAAGATCGGAACCTGAGCATGGCGACGCAACCTCTCGGTATCCGGCTCGAGGCGCTCTCGGCCGTCTTCCGCCACGAGCGGCGCGGCGACGTGACCGCCGTGGACAAGCTTGATCTCGATATCAGGCCCGGCGAGCTTCTGACGCTGCTCGGCGCCTCCGGCTGCGGCAAGACGACGACGCTGCGGATGATCGCCGGCTTTCAGCCACCCAGCAGCGGCCGGATCCGCTTCGGCGAGCAGGATGTCACCGATCTGCCGGCCAATCGCCGCGACATCGGCTTCGTCTTCCAGAACTACGCGTTGTTTCCGCATCTCTCGGTCTTCGAAAACGTCGCCTACGGCTTGCGGGTCAAGGGCATCGGCCATGACGAGATCGTCCGACGCGTCGGAGAGGGACTGGAGCAAGTCGGCTTGTCGGGTTTCGGCGAGCGGATGATCACCGAACTCTCGGGCGGTCAGCAGCAGCGCGTAGCGCTGGCGCGCGCGATCGCGATCAGGCCGCGCGTGCTTCTCTTCGACGAGCCGCTCTCCAATCTCGACGCGAAGCTGCGCGTCCAGATGCGCGGCGAAATTGCGAGGCTGCAGCGCGAACTGGCGATCACCACGGTCTACGTGACCCATGACCAGGAAGAAGCGATGGCGATCTCGCATCGCATCGCAATCATGAGCGAAGGCCGGATCGCGCAGATCGGCACCGCGGAGGACCTTTATCAGCGGCCCGTCTCGGCCTTCGTCGCAGGTTTCCTTGGCGGCGCGAACCTGGTCGACTGTACGGTCAGGGAGGTTGGGGCCGGCTCCGCCGTCCTCGATGTCGACGGGCTGCGCTGGTCCCTCGAGACGCCGGCCACGCTCAGCCGCGGCCAACGAGTCAGAGCGGTCGTGAGACCGGAAGCACTCGAACTGGCCCGCGATGGCGATGGCCTGGCTTGCCAGATCGAAAGCATGGTCTATCTCGGAGCCAGGGCAGAATATCTGATACGCAGCGGCGAGCGCTGCTTTCAGGTCGTCGTTTCAAACCCCGTAAGCAACAGGCTCTTTCAAAGTGGAGAGGCCGTCGTTTTGCGGCTTCCGGGACGCAATGTTGCTCTCCTAGCACAACACTGAGCGATTTGCGGCCGGCCAGAAGAGGGTAATCGCTTCCCACGCGCAAAGCACCGAAGCCGAAGTACCACCGTGGCCGGATATGGTGAAACAGGTCATTGCGCCTGGGAGTGCTCTTTCGGCGATCCAAGACCTGCGGCTCAATAACGCCCGCCTTAGGCAGGTATCCAATGTCGGGTTGCGGCGCGCCCCGGGCAAGCGCGCCGACTATGGTCGACGGAGTAAGATCTTGTCGATCGCCTTCCCTCGAGCAAGCTCATCGATGAGCTTGTCCAAGTAGCGGATTTCCCGCATCACCGGCTCGGCGATTTCCTCGACGCGGACACCGCAGACAATCCCTTTTATGCCGAAGCGCGCAGGATTGAGTGCCGGCGCTTGGACGAAAAAGGTCTCATAATCCGAGTTCTTCGCCAACTGGGAGGCAAGCGCCCCTTGGTCATAGCCGGTCAGCCAGTGGATGACCTGGTCGACCTCCGCCTTGGTGCGGCCCTTCCTCTCCGCCTTGGCGACGAGAAGCGGATAAATCCTGGCAAAGCTCATTCTGTAGATGCGGTGCTGGGTCATCCCTTGCGCTTTCTCGGCGCAGCTCGTGCGGGCTGCCGGTATCCATATCGCCCCGTCGAGTCTTTGAGCCGCTCGACCCGGGCAAGAGTTGTGTCGGCGATGGTCACGAAATGATCGACCGCTGAAAAACCGGAAACCCGAGACTCCAGAACGTGATCGCCATCCTCCAACCAGAGGATATCAATCAGCGGCGACAGATTATAGCTCAAGACCTCCTCCCGATTGCCAACTCGTCCCACGTTCCTTGCGCGATGAGGGTGGGGGTCCGCAGATCGACAAGATAGCTGGTCCGCGATTGCTCCGGCTTGCCAAGCGGATGGAAGGGATGACCGAGGCAAGGAAGGCCACTCCGACAAACCCGGAGCGGTTCACTTCAGCTTCGGAGGATCAGATCGCGCGTCGGGTCATGGCCTCGCCACGGCGGCCGGGTTCAGCGAGCATGAACCTGTGGGGCTATCTTATGCTCGCGTGGTCAAGGTTGAGAGCTGAGTGGTATCATAGCGGTTCCGCAAATCGGCCAATGCCGCTGGATCGGGGGCGCCTCGTGCAGCGAGCTCCGCTAACTCCTCGAAATAGTGCTCATGCCCGGGCGGTGAAACCGCCATCAGCACGCGAGCCGGAGCTTCGCTGACATTGGTGATGTTGTGCGGCACGCCCGGCGGCAGGAACAGGAAGGTCCCCGGACGGGCGCGGACGATCTCGTCGCCGACATGCCACTCGCATTCGCCTTCCAGCATGTAGAAGGTCTCCTCCTGAACGCGGTGGACATGCTGGCCGGTGGCGAACCCCGCCGGGATCGTCCAGTCGAACATGCTCGTGTGCTTCGTGTCCTCGCCGGTCACGAGGAATGCCATGGGATAGCCGCGCAGCGTGACGCCACGGGTCTGCCCGGGCATGCGGATGACGGGAGCGGCATTCATCTGATCCTCCACCGGCTGGGATTGCTTCCGGCGCATCCTGTCTTCGCCCCACCGGCAAGTCGCGAAGCTTGTCCGAAATTGTTGCGAAAAATGCGCGGCCGGTCCCATCTTGGGTCATGGCGAAGACCTTCGCATTCGGCCCGTACCGCCTCGACGCCGGCGCTGGAATCCTATTCCGGGGCGCCGATCCGGTTGGGCTCGGCCAGCGCGCGGTCGCGCTGCTCGCGCTATTGGTGGAACGAGCGGGCCGGCCTGTCGCAAAGCAGGACCTGTTCGAGGCGGCCTGGCCGGCGCAAGCGATCGAAGACAGCAATCTCACGGTTCAGATCGCCGCGATACGACGCACCCTGGACGCGCAAGGCGGCGCCGGCTGGATCGAAACACTGCCGCGGCGAGGCTATCGCTATATCGGGCCGGCCGTCGAGGTCGACGATCGCGATCCGACGACTACCGCGTTGATACGGCTGGCCTTGCCGGACAGGCCGTCGATCGCGGTGTTGCCCTTCGCCAATCTGAACGGCGACCCGGAGCAGGACCACGTCGCCGACGGGATGGTCGACGACATCGTCACCGGTCTCGCCCGCATCAAGGGACTGTTCGTCATCGCGCGCCATTCGACGACGGTCTACAAGGGGCGTGCTATCGACGTGAAGCAGGTCGGGCACGAGCTCGGCGTGCGCTACGTGCTCGAAGGCAGCCTGCGCAAGGCAGGCAATCATGTTCGCGTCGGCGTCCAGATGATCGATGCCTCGACCGGCACTCATGTCTGGGGCGAGCGCTACGACCGCGATTCCGAGGATATCTTTGCGCTTCAGGACGAGATCGCCTTGTCCGCTGTCGGGGCGATCGCGCCGAGCATCCGGCGTGCCGAGATCGATCGGGTGAAACGGAAACGGCCGGACAGCCTTGATGCCTACGACCTTGTGCTGCGAGCCCAGGCCGACGTCGATTCCGGCATGCCCGGGCAGGTGGCCCGCGCTCTCCAACTGCTCGAACGGGCCATCGAACTCGACCCCGACTATGCGCTGGCATACGGCAACGCCGCGATGTGCCACCATTGTCTTTTCCTTCGCGCCGGCTGGCAAGAAGCCAGTCGCGAAGCCTCGATCCGCCATGCTCGCCTTGCATCGATCCATGGCCAGGACGATGCAGCCGCGCTGACGCTTGCCGGATTCTCTATCGGCATGGACGGTCATGACCGAGGCGCCGCTTTGACCGCTTTCGAAGCCGCGCTCGCAATCAGTCCGTCATCGGCGCTGACCTATATTCTCGGCAGCGTCATGTTCGGTTGGGCCGGAGAAGCGGAGCGGGCAATCGCATGGAGCGAGCGGGGCATGCGGCTCAGCCCGTTCGATCCATGGGCCTTCGCCGCCTTCGATGCACAGGCGATGAGCCATCTGCTGCGCGGTCGTTATGACGAAGCCTGCCATGCCGCCTACAGGTCCGTGCAGGCCAATCCGGCGCACAGCATCACCTATGTGCAATTGGCGGCGGCGCTGGTGAAGCTCGGGAGGCTGGAAGAAGCACGGCGCGCTGCGGCACGGGTGCTCGAACTCCATCCGGCATTCCGCTTCAGTCGCCAGTTTGCCGGGGTGAATTGCGCTCCGGAGCTCGCGGACGTTCTCGATGGCACACTGCGCCTGGCCGGGCTGCCAGAGTAGCCGCGGCGCGCGCCCGGCATCGCGACGCGCTTATCGCCGGCGAATGACATTCGACCGTGGCGTCGATCGACCTATCGCGCCAGCTTGCTGGCAAAACTGATCAGTTCGGCCAGCGTGGCCGCTCCCATCTTCCGCATCACCTGGCCCCGGTGCACCTTCACCGTCACTTCGCTGAGCTGGAGCTCGCCCGCGATCTGCTTGTTCAAGCGGCCGACGACGACGAAGGCCATGATCTCCTTCTCGCGGGCCGACAGGGACGTGAAGCGCGCCCTGAGTTCCGTCAGGGCGGCTTCCTCGGACCGACGAGCGCGATCGCGCTCGATCGCTGCGCGCACCGCGTCCAGCAGATCCTGTTCCCGGAACGGCTTCAGCAGGAATTCCACCGCGCCGGATTTCATGGCCCGCACCGCCATGGGCACGTCGCCGTGGCCGGTCAGGAACACGATCGGGATCGGGTCGCCCATGCCAGCAAGCTCCGCCTGGAAGTCCATGCCGCTCGGTCCGGGCATCCTGACATCGAGCACGAGGCAGCTCGGCCTGTCCGGCCGCCTGTGCAGGGAAAACGCCTGGACCGAACCGAAGGTCGCGACCGCATAGCCGACGGAGCGGAACAGGCTGTCCAACCCGTCGCGGACGGAGGGATCGTCATCAACGACGAAGACGACGGGCTGCCCGTCAGGCATGGCTCCAATCCGATCCGGTGCCGCCCGTGGGCAAGGTGAAGCCGAAGACCATGCCGCGCGGCGGATTGGCGGCGGCGTAGATCGCCCCCCCATGCGCTTCAACGATCGAGCGGCTGATCGCCAGCCCCATACCCATCCCGCCGGGCTTGGTCGAGTGGAAGGCGTCGAAAACCTTCTCGATCGCGGCCGGAGCGAGGCTCATGCCGCTATCGCGGACGCTGACCGTGATGGTCATGCCGTCCGTCGCGGCGCCGACCAGAATGTCGCGAGGGCCCGTTTCCTGCTGTCCAAGCGCCTCGGCTGCGTTGACCACCAGATTGAGGACCACCTGTTGCAACTGGACGCGGTCGGCGAAAACGGGCGGCATGTTGTCCGCCAGGTCGGTCCTCAGGACCACTTGCCCTTTCCGGATCTCGCTACGCACCAGCGACAGGACGTTCTCGACCAGATCGGCCACGTCGACCAACTCCCGCGAGGGGGGTGCTTTCGCCACCATCCTGCGCACGCGGCCGATGACGTCCCCGGCGCGGTCGGCATCGGCAACGACGCGTTCCAGCGCCCGCCTGGCCTCGGCGGCGTCGGGAGGAGTCGCCGCAAGCCAGCGGAGAGCTGCGTTTCCATTGGCAACGATCCCCGCGAGAGGCTGGCTGACCTCATGTGCGATCGAGGCCGTCAACTCGCCCATCATCGTGACCCGGGACATATGGGCAAGCTCTGCGCCCGCCTCGCGGGTCCGCGCTTCGGCAGCCTCCGCCCGAAGAACCAGGTAGGTCGTCGCACCGATCGCGACGAGGCTCAGGAGGCAGTTGACCAGGCCCGCATGCTGGGCTCCGCGAGGAGTGAGCAGATAGCTGAGAATCGTCAGCCCGGCACTGGCTCCGCCGACCCAGAGCACGAGCGCCGGCCGGTCGAACCGCACAGAAACCAGAATTACCGCGACATAGAGGACCGCAACGGCGATCTCTAGGTCGGTATAGGTATCCGCGACGAAGATGACGCCTGCCAGCAGAGCAAGGCAGAGGCCAATCCCTGTTCGTCCGAGGCGGAAACGCTTGGGATTGAGCATCGCGCATCGCCTCTCGCCCGGTGGCCTCAGTTTCGTCTTTCGGATCGATGTCCATTCCGCCGAGCGCATCGCCCCAGTACCGCAAGGTCGTTCGTCGCGCCATGGTATCTGCATCGCAATGAACGGTTCTTGCGGGGTGGGCGAGCTACCTAGAAGCGGCCGCGATCCCTGGCCCTGCAGGCATGGCGGACATCCCATTCACGCCTTTGCTGCATCAATGCCAGCGCGGCCTCTCCAAACCGACCGGACATGCGCAGCAGCCTTCTTGTGGCACGAGGCGACAGCATGCCGGCGAAATAGAGCCGCGAGATCACGCGCAGCAGCCGATCGGACATCCAGAGCAGCAGGCTGACGATCGGCCAGAAGAGCCGGATGCGCCAAAAACAGAGAACCACACGGCCCGGAGCACCCGCCGCCTTGCGGCTTAGCGACCGCATGGGACGGCTGCGCCGGCGAGCGGCAAGCCATCGCTCGAAGAGATCGCCATTATCGGCCATGACGACGCCTCCAGAACTGGAAATCCGCACATATTTGGCGAGGATCGTTGCCTCCGGGGAATGACAAGTCCTCCTTTCCCTCGCGAAGGCTTCAGCTCGGATTTTCGAGCGTGAAGAGGTCGGCCGTCTCGTCATAAGCGAAGTATTCGCCATAGCGGGCCCAGTTGGTGACGGCCTTGAGGGTCGTGGCGGCGTAGTCCTCCGACATGTGGTCCTCCAGTTCGTCGCGGAAGCGCCGGGCGGGGGCCTGGTGGCTCGACCGCTCGTCGAGCACGCGGCGAATATGCGCCGCCAGCGGCACGTAAGCAGCGAGCTGCTGCGCGAAGAGGCGCTTGCGCTCGTCGACATTGCTGTCGGCGAAGCGCAAGCCCGGCGCCGTCAGCCTGATGTCGCCGCCTTCGAGGTCAGCGAAGCGGAGGAGTTGCAATGTCTCCGCTACCGGGAAGAGATCGTCGATCTCGTGGTGGAGCTGCGCGGCCAGCAGCGGCAGATCGGCTTCGCCCTTGTAGGGCTCGGCGGCGATCGCCTCGATGAGGCCGGCCATCAGATTGGTCGAGACGCGCGGCAGCGACATGGCGATGCCGGTGCCCGGAAAGAAGCCTTCACGCGCCGGGGTACCCGGACGGGCGGTCATCCGCGAATAGATGTCGTCCACCAGCGCGCGGAAAGCCGGATCGAGGCGGTTGCGCGGCTGGGGCAATTCGACGCGCAATTCGGCGATGACGCGGCCGGGATTGGAGCCGAAGATCAGGATGCGGTCGCACATCAGCACCGCCTCCTCGATATTGTGGGTCACCATCAGGATGGCCTCGATCGGCATCCGCCCCTCGCACCAGAGGTCGAGCAGGTCGGTGCGCAGCGTCTCTGCCGTCAGGACGTCGAGCGCCGAGAAGGGCTCGTCCATCAGCAGGACCTTGGGGTGCACGACCAGCGCGCGAGCGAGCCCGACCCGCTGGCGCATGCCACCCGAGAGCTCCTTCGGATAGGCGCTTTCGAAACCGTCGAGCCCGATCAGGTCGATCGCGGCGAGCGCGCGCTTGCGCCGCTGGGCCGACGCCACGCCCTGCGCTTCCAGCCCCAGCTCGACATTCTCGAGCACGGTCAGCCAGGGGAACAGCGCGAAGCTCTGGAAGACGACGGCGACGCCGGCATTCGGCCCCGTCACCCGCCGGCCGGAGAATTCGACGGTGCCGCCGCTCGGCTGGATGAGGCCGGCAATCGCCCGCAGCAAGGTCGATTTGCCGGAACCGGAGCGCCCGAGCAGTCCAACGATCTCGCCGGGGTTCAGCTCAAGGTCGACCTTGTCGAGTACGACGAGGGAGCCGGTCGAGCCCTTGTCATAGCTCTGACAGATCTGCTGCGCCTGAATCAGGGGAGTCGAGCGGCTGGTGTTGAGTGCGGAAACCGCAGTGATGTTGTCCATGGGTCGGGGCCTTTCGGGAGCGTCAGTCGAGACGCATGCGGCGCTCGGCGAGGACATAGAGCGGACGCCAGAGCAGGCGGTTCAACAGGGTGACGAAGAGCGACATCACGGCGATGCCCAGCACGACCCGCGGGAAGTTCCCGGCCTCGGTCGCGTTGGCGATATAGGAGCCGAGGCCATAGGCCTCGAGCTTGGTGTCGCCCCAGCTTGCGACCTCGGCGACGATGCTGGCGTTCCATGAGCCGCCCGAGGCCGTGAGCGCGCCGGTGACGTAATAGGGGAAGATCCCCGGCAGGATGACGCGGCGCCACCAGGTCCATGAGCGGAGCTGATAGACACGCGCCGCCTCGCGCAGGTCGGTCGGGAAGGCGCTCGCCCCGGCGATGACGTTGAACAAAATGTACCACTGCGTGCCCAGCACCATCAGCGGCGAGAGCCAGACTTCCGGGCTCGCGCCCGTCGTCACGATCGCGATGACGGCGAAGGGGAACAGGACATTCGCCGGAAAGGCCGCGAGGAACTGCGCCACCGGCTGGACGCGTTCGGCGACGCCGGGACGCAGGCCGACCCACACGCCGATCGGCACCCAGATCACGCTCGCAACCGCGATCAGCACGACGACCCGCAGCAGCGTGACCAGCCCGCGCAGCAGCGCGTCACCCGCGTCGGCCCAGCCCAGGCTCTGCCCGACATAGGAGACGGCGATCCAGCTCGACCAAGTGCCCAGCGCCACGACAAGGCCAAGCCAAGCATAGTCCAGCGCGCGGCTGGCCGCGGGGGCCATTCTGAGCGGTCGTGCGGAGGCCGGCCGAAACCGCAGGAGCAGCAGATGCCCGCCGAGCCATGCAAAGGGCGTCGCCAGCCGCTTGACCAGCCGGGTGCGGCGCGCGAGGCCGTAGACCCAGGAGCGCGGCTTGCTCTGCCCGGCCGTCTGCTCGAAGCGGAACTTGTCGGCCCAGGCGACGATCGGGCGGAACAGAAGCTGGTCGTAGAGGCCGATCACCACCGCCATGGCGAGCACGGCCCAGCCCACTGCGAGGAAATTCTGTTCCTTGATGGCGAGCGCGAGCCACGAGCCGAGCCCGGGCAACTGGACCGTGGTGTCGCCGACGGTGATCGCCTCCGACGCGACGACGAAGAACCAACCGCCCGACATCGACATCATCGTGTTCCAGACCAGGCCGGGCATCGCGAAGGGCGCCTCCAACCGGCAGAAGCGCTGCCAGGACGACAGACCGAAGCCGCGGCTGACCTCGTCCAGGTCACGCGGCACGGTCCTGAGCGACTGGTAGAAGGAGAAGGCCATGTTCCAGGCCTGGCTGGTGAAGATCGCGAAGATCGAGGCGCATTCGGCGCCGAGCTGACTGCCGGGAAACAGGCCCATGAAGAAGGTGACGGTGAAGGTCAGGAAGCCGAGCACCGGGACCGATTGCAGGATATCGAGCGCCGGGATGATCAGCATCTCGGCGCGGCGGCTCTTGGCCGCCAGGGTCGCGACGACGAAGGTGAAGACCAGCGAGGCGGTGATCGCTGCGAACATCCGCATCGTCGTGCGCAACGCATATTCAGGCAGCAACGCCGGATCGAGCACGATGGGCGCGCTCGACAGGCCGGCAAGCGGCGTGTGCATCGCCGCCGCGCCATGGAATGCCAGCACAGCGACCGCGGCGAGCAGCGCGAAGGCGGCAAGATCGTAGCTGTTCGGCAGTACGCGCTCGCGGGCGAGGGCCGCGAGCGCGCTGGACCGCTCCGGACGGCTGGACAGGAATGCCATCACGACACCTCTGCTGGAGAGCGGCCGACATCGCCGACGCGGCGCGCTGCCTTGCGCCTGGCGTGTCGCAACCCAGCGCCCCCCGCGGCTGCGGAAAGACCTGTGCGGGATCGTCGGGAAGCCTCTTGCCAGCCGGTTTCGTCATCTTCCGAACGCCAATGGCATTCCAGGCGCTGGACGCGATCGTTGAAGCGCCATTCCGCGACGAGACGGGGGGCGCGGATCGCCGGGCGCCGGGCAAAGGAGAGGACTTCGCCGGAACGGGCTGGGCGCGTGCCGAAGCCGATGACGGGCGTTGGCCGATGAAAGGCGAGGACATTGGTCATGATGCGTCTCCTTCGATACGCTCGAAGTCGTCTTCTGCTCAGGGCAAGGCCCGGCACGGCATTCGGGACACCGCAGGCGCACGAAATCGCGGTCGGCACCGCCACGCCAGCGGCCGACGCCCCCTCCCCTGCGGGAAAGCGCTACGATGCGAGAAGGCACCGCCCCGTTGTTGCGCTACCGTGCTCTGTTTGCGCGACGCAGGGAGCAGGATCAATCGGACCAAGGCATCGCTGATTTATACCGAAGTATAGATCGGCCACGCGCCGCGCCGCGTATCAAAGCGTATCGCCCACGCAACCGGCTCCGCCGGAGGCGGCAGGGTTTGCAAGGTGGGCTCTGTCGCCTTGCACCGATGAGCTTCGGCTTGTCGCAGGCCCTGCGCCGGCGGTTCCGGGTCTTCGAACGTTTTCGGAAGCCTTCAGCCAACGCGGGCGCAACTTCCAGGTAGATCGCTCCAATCACCTGGCAGGGCTTTCGTCGATGAGTTCGTCGTGAAAGCCCTAACGGCGAGGCGCGCTATCGACCGATCGATGTCTGCAATCTGGCGATCTCGCAACGTCTGGAATTGGCCCAGCGTACGTCGACAGATCGCTTACGATCCAGATTGGGGTTGCTTGCACCCCAGCGGCCTCCTTGCTGGCGTCTAAGCAACTGCATCCATCAGTGCTGCAAACAGAGTAGCGTCGGCATGACGACCACGGCCGTTCGGCCCCTGGCTATCGCTCCAGGCCGCCCATTTCACGATGACGATCCCTTCGGTCGAATTAATCGAAATCGACTGCCCGGCATTGCCGAGTGCGTAGAACATCGAACCAGCTCCGCGCAACGGCACCGGGTCGCCGAAGGGCGTGCCTGGATCGACGGCTCCCGCGCGAACCGAGTTGACGTCTTGGGCAACATGGAGCCACCATTGAAAACCATATGGTGCGCGTTCCTTCAGCGAGGCCTCGGAGGGTTTGGTCGCTTCCGAAAGCCACCAGGACGGCAGGACCTGCGTTGTTCCGATCGAGCCGCCTTCGAGAATGAACTGCCCAAAGCGCGCATAATCACGCAAGGTCGCTCCTATACCCGACGCCGTGAACGTCGTGCCGCCATCAGCTTCCGTGTTCCAGAAACCATCGGCTTCCATGCCGAACGGCTTCCAGATCTTCTCCGAGAGGTAGGCTGCCGGGCGCTTTCCTGTAGCCCGTTCTACGACGATGCCGCACAGGATGGAATCCAGAGACGAATAATAAAAGACGCTGCCGGGGGGAGTCCTCTGCTTCGGCACACGATTGGCCACCTTGTTGAGCAGGCGAAGAAAGGAGCCGATTTCACGCCTGACGGTGCACGCCTGGAGCGCATACACGTCGGCATTGGGGTCTTTGTAGTCTTCGATAAAGGGCACGCCCGAGACCATCTGGAGGACTTGGCGCAAGCTGACGCCATCGTAGAGGCTGTCTTTCAGCTCTGGCACATACTTCGAGACAGGATCGTCCACGGCATCGATCGCGCCATCCTGGATGGCGGCCCCGACCAGCGTCGACGTGAAGGACTTGGCCATCGAGCGCGACGCCCAACGCGTCGAGGCGTCGTTGCCATGGGCATATTTCTCCAGGACGATCTTGCCGCCCTTCAGCATGATCAATCCGGTCGCCTGGTTGTCATCGAAGTAGCCGTCGAGCGTCAGGGGCTTGCCTTGGTAGGTGTAGCTGACATCGATGTTCGCCGCCGTTTCAAGCGGACGAACATGCTCCCCCGCCGAGATGACATCCCGCGGAAACAGATGGTGCATGTTCCGGTGCGCGACGAACTTCTCGGCGGTTGTCCATCTCAGCTGATCTTCGGGCTTCGGCAACACGACCTGGTCCTGCGTCAGAACCGACGTGAGATCGCGGCGGGCGATACGGGACATGGAGCGTCTCCTGAGCTGGAAGCTTCGGCTTCGGGTTTGCGACCTACAGGTCTTTCGCCATTCTCGGGTCGAGCGCTTCCCTCAGGCCGTCGCCGAGCAGATTCACGCTAAGCACGCAGAGCGACAGGAAGAGCGCCGGAAAAAGCAGCATCGTCGGCCGGATCTGCCAGAATGTCCGGGCATCGGCGATAATGTTACCCCAGCTTGGAATGATGGGAGGAAGGCCTGCTCCGATGAAGGAGAGGATCGACTCCGCGATCAGGGCCGCCGCGCAGACATAGGTCGCCTGCACGGATAGCGGCGCGACGGTGTTCGGAAAGATGTGCCTAATCGCAATCCGGCTCGTGCTGGCTCCAGCCACGATAGCGGCATCGATGTAAGGTTCTTCGCGGATCGACAGAACCACGCTGCGCACGAGGCGCGATGTCCGTGGGATCTCGGCGACCGTTATGGCGACGATCACGGTCAGAAGGGACCCTCGGATCAGCGCGACGATCGCGATCGCCAGCAAGATCGAGGGAATGGACATCATTCCATCCATGATGCGCATGATGATCGCGTCGAACCTGCGAACGAACCCCGAAATGGTCCCGATGATCACGCCGCACACGGACGCGAAAAAGGCGACCGACAGGCCCACGATCAGAGACACCCGGCTGCCGTAGATCACGCGCGAATAGATGTCGCGGCCGAGCATATCGGTACCGAACCAGAACTCGGCCGATGGTGGCTTCAGTCGATTGGCGGGGTTGAGCTGCGCGGGATCGACGGTTCCCAGGAACGGCGCGAAGATTGCGATCAAGGCCAAGACGACGAGCAGCGCGCTGGGAAATGCGATCAGCGTGTTGCGGCTCATATAGCGGAGCAATCGGCTGCCCATGGTGCGCCGAGCCGCCAGGGGGAGGGTCATGGTCAATAGCTGATCCTCGGATCGAACACCGTGTAGAGCAGATCGACGATGAGATTCACGAAGACGTAGCTCGCTGAGAAAATCAGGACGACGGCCTGGATGACAGGGTAGTCCCGCCCCATGATCGCATCGATCGTCAGACGCCCAAGCCCCGGGAGGGCGAAGACGCTTTCGGCTACGACCGAACCGCCGATGAGCAGGGCCACGCCTGTGCCCACTACCGTCACGATCGGAACGGCCGCATTCTTGAGCGCGTGCCCGAACAGAAGCGACCGATCAGCGACACCTTTTGCCCTGGCCGTGCGGATATAGTCCCGCGACATCGTCTCAAGCATTGTTGCGCGCGTGATGCGGGCGATGAGCGAAATATAGACCAGACTCAGAGCGAGAGACGGAAGGATGATCCCGCGGAGCCATGGCAGGACGCCGTTCTCGATGCGTGCGTAACCCTGAACGGGAAGCCATGACAACTGCAGACCGAATGTGTAGGCGAGAAGGTACCCGGTGACGAAAACCGGCAGCGAGAACCCGCCGACGCACAAGATCATGACGGCTCGATCAATTAACGAGCCTCGTTTCCACGCAGAGAGAACGCCCAGCGGCACGGCGACGCTCACCGAGATGACGAGGGTCGCAAGCATCAGCGAGACGGTCGGCTGAATGCGCTGGGCGATCAGATTGCTCACGGGCGCGCCGCTGAGAACGGACTTCCCGAAGTCTCCTCGCAGAACATCCCAGAGCCAGTGTCCGAAGCGGACGTAGATCGGCAAATCCAGGCCAAGCTGCTGGCGTATGCGCTCCACGACCGCCGGCGTTGCCTGATCGCCGGCGATCATGAGAGCGGGATCACCCGGTGTGATGTAAAGCAGGCCGAAGATCAGCACTGCCACGATCAGCATCACCGGGATCGTGGAAAGGCATCTCTTCCCAATATAGAACATCATCTCGCGAGGAGCCCGTTATCACTGTGTTGCGACGGACTAGGTCCGTTTCACGCCCCAGAACTTGGCGAAGCCCGGCGCGAAGCCCTGGAGATTAGAGCGTGCCAAGCCAGGCGCCTGGACCTCACCGATCGGGACGTATGGGATGTCTTTCCAGGCTTGGAGCTGGATTTGCGACGCGATCTCTTTCTGCGCGGCGACGTCGGTCGAGTTGAACCACTCCTCGGTGAGCTGCTCGATGCGAGAGCTGTCAGGCCAACCGAACCAGCCGTCCCGGCCGTTCGCACGCGCCAGGAAGTTCGTCGCCGGATCGAGGAAGTACTCGGAATCCGCCCCGACGAAGAAGCATGCCCAACCGCCCTTCTCCGGCGGTTCCATGCTTGCGCGGCGCTGCGAGACGGTTCCCCAGTCCAGGGACTGGAAGTCGACGTTCAGCCCCATCTTCTTGAAAGTGCTTTCCGCGACCTGGCTGGCGGCGAGATTGCGGGGAGTGTCCGTCCCGACGAGCATCACCATCCGCTCGCCCTTGTAGCCCGCCGCCGCCAATTCGCTCTTGACGTTGTCGAAATCGGTCCTGCCGCGGAAGGCCTCCTTAATACCTGCGTCCGTTTTCATGGAGCCCAGATAAAGTCCGATATCGTCGCGCCACTCGCCGCCCCCGCCGACCGCTTGCATGATCGACTTGCGGTCGATGCAGCTAAGCAGGATCCGCCGGATTTCAGGGTTGTTGAAAGGCGGATAAAGATGGTTGAGCCGGAGGAACATGACCTGACCGCCGGCCGGCACGATCTTCATGCTCGGATTGCCCTGCACGATCGGCAGGAAGTCCGGCAAGGGGGACTCCCACCAGTCCATTTCGCCGCTTTGGATCGCGGCGAGCGCGGTCGATCCATCCGGGATGACATGCCACTCGACGCGGTCGAAATGCACGGTCTTCGGGCCGGAGCTGAAGCCGACCTCGCCGCTGGCGCGGGGCGTGTACTTCTTGAATTTCTCGTAGGCGACGAGAGCGCCGGGACTGTAATCCTTCGCGACGAAGGAGAAAGGCCCGCTGCCGATGACTTCGGTCACAGCCTTGGACGGGTCCGTCAAAGCAAGGCGCTCCGGCATGATCACGGCGATGTTGGAGCCGACCTTACCCAGCGCTGCCGGCAGGAGCGCGAAGGGACGCTTCAGGCGGAAGCGCACCGTCTTGTCGTCGACTGCGAGCAACTCGTTGGTTCTGCTGAACAGGGTCTTTCCGAATGTGTCGCGCTTGCTCCATCTATTCAGGCTGGCGACGACATCCTTGGCACGGACCGGCTCGCCGTCATGGAAGAACAGCCCGTCGCGCAACTTGATTGTCCAATCCAGACCGTCGGCGGACACCTCGTGACCTTCAGCCATTTGAGGCTGAGGCGCGAAATTGCTGTCGAGCCCGTACAGCGTGTCATAGACCATGAAGCCATGGAGACGCGTAGGCGCCGACGTGTTCGCGATCGGATCGAGGATCGCAAGACTAGCGCCAGGAATGAACTTCAGCACCGACGCCGGCTGAGCAACCGCGAACCGGGGCAAGCTCGCGGCGGCAGACGCAGCCAGGCTACCTTGCAGGAACGTACGTCTCTTCATCACTTCCTCCCTGGACTTGGGCTTGTTGTTGGCGGTTTTCGCCCTTGGCCCATTGAATGTTTTTTGGAGTGCCAGCGCGTGCGATGGCGCCATAGAGCTGCTCCGCCGGCATTGCAGCTTGCTGGATCCGGCGAACGTCCGTCAGAGCATCGAGGTCTATGCCCGTTCGATAACCCTTCCTTTCACAGAGAAAGACGAGGTCCTCGAAAACTGCGTTACCCGTCGCACCGGGCGCGAATGGGCAACCACCTAGGCCGCCAAGTGAGCCGTCCAGAATCCGGCATCCCGCGTCGAGCGCGGCGGATGCATTTGCGATCGCCATCCCACGCGTGTCGTGCAGGTGAACGAAGAAGCGACCTGAGCCAACGATCTGGTGGACCGCCTTTGACAGTTCGAACACCTGATCGGGGCCGGCAAAGCCAACCGTATCCGCGATTCCGACCAGATCCGCGCCAGCCTCGAGGCATCGTTCGACGAGCTCGACGACCTGCGCGGACTTGACGTCACCGGCGATCGAGCATCCGAACGCCATCGCGATGCCCACAGAGACGAGAGCCGGATGTCCTGTCGCGTTGCGCTTGGCGACAGCCGCCCGGACGAGATCGATGGCTGCGGAACGCGATCGGCGGATATTCGCCTGGCTGTGTTCTTCCGTCGCCGAGACCACGCAGGCAATTTCGGCGATGCCAGTCGCGAACGCGTCATCGATGCCGCGCTCGTTCAGCACAAGTGCCGAGGCATGGAGGTTCGGCCGATCCCGGAAGAACTCCAGGAGACCGGCCAAATCAGCAAACTGAGGAAACCGGCCGACCGGAAGGAACGAGCCGACCTCGAAGTGCGTGACGCCGGCCGCGCATTCGCGAGCGAGCCAATCCAGCTTCTGATCCGTCGATGGCCATGCTTTGACGAGTTGGAGGCCGTCGCGCAGTCCGACTTCGCGAAGGACGATCCGATCGGTCGGATAGGTCACTTCCACCGACATCAAATCGCCTCGCCGTGGGCGCGGGCGCGTCGTGCTATCAGCTCGGCCAGCACTTCTTCGGTGTGCTCACCGATCTTCGGAGGATCGCGCCTCTTTTGCAGACGCGCGCCGCCGAACGTGAAAGGCAATGCCGGCGTCTTGACCTGGTGACCGCCATCGGTGGTCAGGTCCATCAACCCGCCCGACGCATTGAGATGAGGGTCGCCGAACAGATCGCCGGGTGTGTTTACCGGTGCGAACGGAAGCCCGAGCTGTTCCAGAATCTGGCTGATCTCTTCGCTGCCGTATCGAGCGATGATGCCCCTGATCTCGGGAATGATCCAACTGCGGTTATCGACGCGCCCCTGACTGGTTGCAAGGCGCGGGTCGCTCAACCAATCTTTTCGATCGAAGGCCTCGCAGAAACCGACCCAGTGCTCCTCACCGACGATCGAAACAAAGATCTTCTCGCCGCCCTTGGTATCGAACAGGTCGTAGACGGGCCAGGGGGCCTCCTTCACGGACCATGGTTGAGAGCGCTGCCCTGTGACGCTTTCAAACATCATGGCCTGGGCCATGAGAAAGACGTTGTTCTCGAAGAGGGCACTCTGGATGTAAGTCCCCATGCCTGTCTTCTCGCGCTGCGCCAGGGCTGCCTGGATCGCGATGACCCCGAACATCCCGCCCATGATGTCGTTGACCGACGCGCCCGCGCGCATCGGCCTGCCGGGGGGGCCGGTCATATAGGCAAGCCCGCCCATCATCTGAACGACCTCGTCCAGAGCCAAGCGGTTCTCATAAGGGCCGGGCAGGTAGCCCTTGAGCGAACAGTAGATGAGCCGGGGAGCTTCCGGCGCCAAAGTTTCATAATCCAGACCGAAGCGCCCGAGGAGACCCGGGCGGAAATTCTCGATGAGAACGTCAGCATCCAAAGCAAGCTGTCTGGCTGTCTCTCGGCCTTCCGGAGTCGCAGTATCGACCACGACGCTGCGCTTGTTGCGGCTGTAGGTATTGAAGAAGCCCGAGGCCACGCCCTTGAAGATACGTGTCCGATCCCCTTTTGGCGGCTCAACCTTAACGACATCAGCCCCGAGATCGGCGAGGATCATGCCGCAGGAGGGCCCCATGACCATCTGCGAGAACTCAACGACGCGCAGGCCCTCCAATGGCAGCGGATTCATATCACCTGCCTTTAATCGAGCCGGGAGCAGCGCTCGAACCACGGCCTCCCGCCGGGCCTCGCCGCGTTTCATCACGGGGAGTAGTTTTCATAACCGCCCTAGTCCAGTTTTTGTAATTTATCCATTCAAATTACAAAAACTGGACTACAATTGTCAATGTGTTTCAGGCCCGCTTGGGGGGCGGGCCCTGATATCGTCGAAGCTGGCGATCTTGCCTGCGATTGCGCTGGCCGCGACGGTGAAAGGACTCGCCAGCCAAACCTGACCAGGGCCCGAACGGCCGGAAAAATTGCGGTTGATCGCTGAAATCGTCACCTGATCGCGCGTAGTCGAAGAGCCAGGACCGCAATTCGCACATGCGCCGCAGGCCGGCTGCATGAGCTCAGCGCCAACGGCACGGAAGGCGTCGAGATATCCTTTCGCCTTGCAGTAGTCGCGAACATCGATGGTTCCGAACTGCAGGATCAGAGTGACGCCTGGCGCCACCTTCATTCCCCTGGCAGCCGCCCAGGCGAGAACCTCGTGGTAGTTGTCGAAGTCTTCACGCTTCCCGGCCGTGCACGAACCGCCATAGGCGATATCGATCGTCACAGGCGTCGTCAGCGTCGACAGGTCGATGCCATTGCCGGGATCTCCCGGCTTCGCCACCATCGGCGCCATGGCGGAAACATCCAGGACAATGCGCTCCGCATAATGGGCGCCCGGATCGCTTCGCATCCAATCCTCGACGACGAAATCGAAGCCTCTGCGCTCGCGGATGAAGCGCGCCGTCTCGTCATCCGGCGCGACCAGCCCCGCGAACCCGCCCAATTCAGCGACCATGTTCGTCAGCGTGGCCCGCTCGTCGACCGACATTCCGGCAATGGCCGGGCCTGCGAACTCGAAGGCCCGGCCCACGCCTGCGCCCGACCGGATCGAAGGCAACGCCAGCAAGTGCAGCACGACATCCTTGGCGGTCAGGCCACGTGGCCTGTCTCCCTCCAGCCAGATCAGGATGCTTTCGGGCATTGCCATCCGGACAGCGCCAGTAACGAAGCTGTTGGCGATATCCGTTGTTCCCACCCCGAAGGCGACGCATCCAAGGGCGCCCGAATGAGGCGTGTGGGAATCAGTGCCGGCGATCAGTTCTCCCGGCAACGCGTAGCGCTCAGCCATCAGGGCATGAGAGATGCCCTCCGAGCCCGGCCCGCCCTTCAGATAGCCATGATGGCGCAGGCCATGCTCCTCGACGAATGCACGATGCGCAGCCGACAGCTCTCGGATCTGCGGCATGAGATGACGATGTGCCGGGCTCAGATGAGTATACGAATAGTGATCCTCGAAAACCAGGATCGATGACGGATCGCTCAGACTGAGCGCCTGCCCGAACTCGCGGTGGAGCATGTGCCGGGCCATGGCCGTGTAGATGTCGTGGATAAATCGGATATCGGCCCGCACGAAGCCGCTGTCGCCGATTTCCCTGACTGCCGGCGTGTCCATCGTCCTGATCGCATGGCGATGCACGATCTTCTCAAAGAGCGTGCGTGGAGCAAGGTCAGACGGAACCTCCACCGCCTCGATGGGAGCAAGCTGTTGCCGCCCGTAGCCAAGCAGACCTCCGGCGCGGAGAATGGACTGTGCGAGCGCGTCTCGCCCAACCAGCAATTCGTCGACAGAGATCGCCTCGCCGGCTTGAATCCGCCCGATCAAGGAAAAATCGGTCGACGTAAACAATCCGACATTGTCGGCGTTCTGACGGTAGATCCGCTCGAAGCTTTGCGCGATCACGAGCCTGATACCGGCCATGCGCTCGGCAACCGGGGCGTGCTCGCGGGAGGATCCCTTGCCGTATCGGCTCCCGGCGACAATCGTGGAGAAGCCGCCGCTCTCGAGTGCTCCTAACCCGATCGGATTGTCGTCTCCGGCCCTGAAACCGATATGAGCATGGGATGCCAGACGTTCGTCGAAGAACGCTAGTGACGGGATCGGCGTAATTTCGTCAGTCGAGATTTCGGAGCGCAACGGGCGGCAGTCGTCGAGAGACAGGTCTCCACCGTCAAGCTGACGCCTGACGCACTCGGGATCACATGACAAGAACAGAACGCGACGCCCAATCTCAAAAGTGGTCATCGACTGACTGCCCCGATCATCGGTGTTCCACTTCCACCCGCGAGAGCTTTTCCGTGCCTCGGATTGTCACTCTGCCGTTCCGGGTTATTTTTGTTATTTGTAGCCGAAAATGACAAATTGACGAGCGTTTGTCAATGAGACGTCAGGATATGGTATCAGAGGCCAAACTGGCTTGGGCGAGCAGATATGAGCGCAGATTTAAAGGTTTCGCCGAAGACATTGGAACTGGTCGGGCAAATCATCCAGATCGCGCGAAGCGACAACATTCGCCGTGGCGAGCGGCTGTTTCCCCACCGCTTCGCCAATCGCCTCGGAGTCTCTCGCGGACCGGTTCATAGCGCGATGCAAATCCTGGTGACCAAGGGAATTGCCGAGGCTGTCCCGAACAAGGGCTTCGTTCTGGTTGATGAGCTCGACACCGCAACTGCGCTCGAAGCGCTGGGGAGTGCGGATGACGAGAGCGAGGCTCACTATCTGAGAATTGCACGGGATCGCTTGAACGGCGCACTCCCGGACGTCGTCAGCGAAGCCGAACTCATGCGGCGCTACGAACTGAAACGCGCGGCGGTCTTAAGGTTATTGGACCGGATTGCTTCGGAGGGTTGGATCGAACGTTCGCGTGGTTATGGTTGGCGCTTCACCCAGACACTCAACAGCGCGCGATCTTACGCTGAAACCGGCAGGTTGCGCATGATGATCGAGCCCGGCGGCATTCTCGAACCCGCTTTCCAATGGCGCGCCGATCTCATGGTACCTGTGCGAGAGCACCAGCAGCGCCTGCTCGAAAACCCCGGCCGCTTCACCCCTCCGGAGCTTTTTCGCTTCGGATGCGAGATTCATGAGGCCGTCGCCGAGTGCTCGGGGAACGCGGTACTGTTGGAGACATTAAAGCGCCTCAACCGACTCCGTCGCCTGTTCGCATACAGCTTCATCACCGATCTGCAGGTGGAAAAACATGCTCGGGAGCACCTAAAACTGCTCGATCTGCTAGAGACCGGACAGCATTCCGATGCTGCGGAGCTTATGAAGCATCATCTTCGCTGGAGCGGTGGCGGAGACCAGATCGGATAGCTCGGGGCTGTCTCGGTTGATCCGCACAGTTTTGGGGCTTTGGCTAAGCGGGTTTCGGCCTTGGTTATGCTGCCGCCGGGATTGTCTGCAGCGCCTTGAAGCAAGCATGGTCCGGCGCCTGCCGGACCAGCCCCTGATGAGATCTCCGGCCGTTGTCGGAGTCGAGAGACCGACCGATCGAGGCGCGAGCCCCGACACGCTGGCATCGGCGCGCAGGTAGGGGAAGATCGCGTGCCCCGGCGCCCGCTTCGAGGCCTGCGGCTTTCAATAGAGCGCCTCGATGCCCTGCGCTTCGCCAGCGTGGCGGCGTGTAGCCGCCCGGCGACATGCCCCTCGGCATCGAGCAGGCTCTGCAACATCCGGCCGCCGGCGAAGCGATAGTCCAGATGCAGGGCGCCGATCCGGCGCATCAGAGCCGGATCGGCAGCGGGAACCGCGCGAGGCACAGACTAAACGCTGCCCCGGTCATCCCAAGAACCTTCGCCTGCCGGCTGAGTGGCAGATCTCTGCGACAAATCCCAGCGCAGCGACGGTACCTTCAGCCGATTCGATTTCACCTATGACCACACCCGCAATCCCGAAACCTGCCGGGCGGGACGCATCCGGAGCTCAATGGAGAGATCGTGGGCGACATAACCACATACGGGCGGCGAATAGCGGTTGCCTGAAGAGCGGATCACTTGGAAGGTGTTTCCGAGAAGGGCGTCCGGTTCCGTCCTTTCGGCAACCTGAAGTTCGGTGCTCAGCCGCATGCGGATATTGCTGGTCGAGGATAATCGCGAGCTTGCCGACTGGCTGGCCCGGCTGCTGCGCAAGAGCCGCTATGTCGTGGATTGCGTCCATGACGGCGTCGACGCCGATGCCGCGCTGGCGACGCAGACCTACGATCTGGTCATCCTCGACATCGGCTTGCCCAACATGACCGGCCTCGAATTGCTGCGCCGCTTCCGGCACCGCCGGGGCCAGACGCCAGTCATCATCCTCACCGCCAACGATGCCGTGTCGAGCCGTGTCGCCGGGCTCGACGCCGGCGCCGACGACTATCTGGTCAAGCCGTTCGAGCCCGACGAGCTGGAGGCCCGAATCCGGGCCCAGTTGCGGCGTCGACAGGGCAGCCGCACGGTAAGCATCGCGTTCGGCCCGCTGGTGATGGCGACGGATGCGCGCCAGTTCACGCTCGACGACGTGCCGCTCGACCTGACGGCGCGGGAATACAGCGTGCTCGAAGCGCTCCTGCTCGCCGGCGGACGCGTCGTCTCGAAGGCGGCTTTGACCGGGACGGTGTTCGGCCTCGACGACGACGCCACCGACAATGCGCTGGAGATCTATGTCCATCGCGTCCGCAAGAAGCTCGGCGACAGCAGCGTCTCGATCGGCACGCTGCGCGGCCTTGGCTATGCCCTGAGGCTGGCGGAGTGAGCCGGAGCCTGCGCGCCGAACTCCTGGCCTGGCTGCTTTTGCCGCTGGCGGCGGTCGTCGCCTTCAATGGCTGGAGCCTGCACCGCGACGCCATGCGGACGGCCGACCTGATCACGGACCGCACATTGCTAGCATCCGCTCGTGTCATCGCCGAGCAGGTCAAGGAAGCCGATGGGCGGGTCGAGGCCCTGATCCCGCCTTCGGCTCTCGAGATGTTCGCCTCACCCGAGCGCGACAAGGTGATCTACCGGGTGCTGTCGCCTTCGGGCGAACTGATCGCCGGTTTTCCCGATGTCGTCGCACCGCCCGCGCAGCCACGCGGATTGGAGCCGGCCTATTACGAGGGCACGTTCCGCACCGAGGCCATGCGCGCCGTCGCCCTGGCCCAGCCGGTCATCTCAAAGGTGGATGGCGGCAACGCGCTGGTGATCGTCGCGACGACGCTTCACGGCCGCGACCGCCTCGTCGACGAGATCTGGCAGACCTCGCTGCGGGACCAGCTCCTGCTCGTCGGCATCGCGGCGCTCCTGACGCTGTTCGGATTGCATCGCGGCCTCGCGCCGCTGCTGCGGCTGCGCGACGAATTGCGCAGTCGCGATCCGGAATCCCTGAAGGCGCTCGACCGCAACCGAGTGCAGGGCGAGCTCAGGCCCGTCATCGACGCGCTCAACCATGCGCTCGACCGCGTGCAGGCCTATATCGCCCTGCAACGGCGCTTCGTCGCCGACGCGTCGCACCAGCTCAGGACGCCGCTCGCGGTTCTGAAGACGCAGGTTGCGATGGCGCGCCGTGACGATGATTCGCAGACCCGCCACGAAGCGCTCGCGGCCATCGATGGCCGCATCGACAGTATGGCCCGGCTGGTGAACCAGCTTCTGACCCTGGCCAGGGCCGAGCCCGGCGGCGCCGCCCTGCGCAAGGACGTCCTCGATTTCAACGAGGTCACGCGCACTGCGCTGGAGAGCCTCGCCGGCATCGCCTTCGACCGTGCGATCGACCTGTCCTTTGAGGCTGCTACCGCTGCCCTGCCGGTCCGTGGGCATGTCACGCTGCTGCGCGAGCTGGTGCTCAACCTCGTCGAGAACGCGCTGCGCCATATTCCGCAGGGCAGTGCCGTCGCGGTGAAGCTGGAGCAGGGAGAGGCCGGCCTCCTGCTCGTCGTCGAGGACAACGGCCCGGGCATTCCAGAGGCGGATCGCGAGCGGGTGTTCCAGCGCTTCCATCGCCTCGCGGCCGCGACGGTCGAGGGAACCGGGCTCGGACTCGCCATCGTCAGGGAGATCGTCACCGCCCATGACGGGACCATCGCGCTGATGGAAACGCAGCCCCCGCCGGGGCTGCGCGTCGAGGTCAGGTTGCCGGCCGCTCCCGGAGAGATGCCGGCAGCCTAAGGCTGCGATCGCTACGCCTCGTTCCGGAGGCGTAGCGATCGATCTTTTGTTTTACCGCATTTTCTTCACGCGAACCGGTCCCACTTCGCTCGAAAATACTTCAGTGCTGGTCCTGCAGCGGCGCCGGGCGCCAGGTCGCGAGCCGGCCTTCGACCCAGGTCATCAGGTATTCGGCAGCGAGCGCCACGACCATGATCACCACGATCGCCGCATACATGCCGGCCGAGTCGAAGGTGCCCTTGGCGATGTTGATCAAGAGGCCGATGCCGTGGCGCGAGCCGACGAACTCGCCGACGATGGCGCCGATGATGGCGAAGCCGAAGCTCACATGCAGCGAGGCGAAGATCCAGCTCATCGCGGATGGAATCACCACCGAGCGTGTGAGCTGCCAGCCACGCGCGCCGAGGATCTGTGCATTGGCCATCAGGTTCCGGTCGGCCTCACGCACGCCCTGGAAGGCGTTGGCGAAGACGACGAAGAACACCATGATGAAGGCCAGCGCCACCTTGGAGCCGATGCCGAGCCCGAAGATCATGATGAAGATCGGCGCCAGCACGACGCGCGGGATCGAGTTGAACACCTTGATGTAGATCGAGAAGATATCGGCCAGCATCCGGTTGCGGCCGAGTGCGATCCCGACGACGATGCCTGCTATGGAACCGATGACGAAGCCGAGCATGGCCTCTTCCATCGTGACGTAGAGATGGAGCCAGAGCGGGCCTTCCGAAGTACCCTCGACCGTCCATTCGACGAGGCGGCTCCAGATCGCGCTCGGGCTGGAGAAGAAGAACTCGTCGATATAGCCGAAGCGGGCGCCGAATTCCCAACTGCCGAGGATGGCGAACAGGATGGCCCAGCGCCAGAACAGCACCTTGTAATGCCGGTTGCGGGCGGCCTTGGCCGCGGCGGCCTCGATCTCGGCGTCGGATGTGCCCGGCGCGAAGGCGGTGGGCGCGGTGAGAGCAGCATCGGTCATTGTGGCTCTCCTCAAGCTGCGCGGGCTTCGTCGCGGGCGGTGCCGCGCTCGACCTCGGCGCGCAGGTCATCCCAGATGCGGCGGGAGAGCTCGATGAAGTCGCCCTGGTAGCGGATCTCGCTGACGACGCGCGGGCGCGGCAGCTCAACCGGATAGACCGCTCTCACAGTGGCCGGCCCCGCGGTCAGCACATAGACCTTGTCGGCCAGCGCGATCGCCTCCTCGAGATCGTGCGTAACGAAGATCACGGAGGCCTTGGCCTCCGACCAGAGGTTGAGCAGCACCTCGTGCATCACGACTCGAGTCTGCACGTCGAGCGCCGAGAAGGGCTCGTCCATCAGCAGCACCTGCGGCTCGTTGATGAAGGTCTGCGCCAGCGAGACGCGTTTCCTCATGCCGCCCGAAAGCTGGTGCGGATACTTCGTCTCGTGGCCGCTGAGATGGACGCGGGCGAGCCATTCGCGCGCCTTGGCATAGGCCTCGTCACGCGGCTTGCCGCGAAAGAGCGGGCCGGCGACGACATTGTCGATGACGTTGCGCCAGGGGAACAGCGCATCGGTCTGGAAGACGAAGCCGATGCGCGGGTCGATATCGGTAACCGGCTGGCCGAAGAGCCGAACCTCGCCGCTCGAGGGGCGGGCGAGACCTGTGACGAGGTTCAGCGTCGTCGACTTTCCGCAGCCCGTCGGGCCGACCACGGCGACGAACTCGCCGCGCGCCACGCTCATGTTGAAATCCCGGATCGCCGTCATCGACTTGCCGTCCGGGGTGATGAAGCGGCGCGAGACGTTGATCAGTTCGACGACCGGGCTGCCGGCCGCGTCGGTTGCAGGCATGGAGCCTCCTTCGCCGCGATGGCGGCGTCACGGGTGCGCGCTCGATGGAAAGCAGGAAATGAAGCGGCCGGGCTGTCCCCGGCCGCCGCGGCGCGCGTTACTTCGCGGCCTTCACGAACTCGGTCGTGTAGGTCTTCGACAGGTCGATCTGCTTGCCCTTGATGTTCTTCGAGAAGCCGGAGAGCACGGCAAGAACCGTCTCGGGGCCACCCTGCGGCATCACGCCATCGACGGTGAACATCGCCTTGCCGTCGGCCAGCGCCTTCACATAGCCGTCCTTGTCGCCGACGTAATAGTCCTTCGGCATCTTGTCGGCGATGTCTTCAGCGCTGTGAGTGTTGATGTATTTGAGCGTCCGGACGAAGGCGTTCGCCAGCTTTTGCACGGTCGGCTTGTTCTTCTCGACCCAGGCTGTGGGCATGTAGAGCGAGGCGGCCGGATAGGTGCCGCCGAGCGCGGCCTTGGTCTTCTCCATCGTGCGCATATCGACGAGGATGCGTGCCTCTCCGGTCTTCAGCATGCGCGAGATCGTCGGCTCCGTGGTCATGCCGGCCTGGATCTTGTCCTGCTGCATGGCGGCGATGAAGGTGGCGCCGGCTCCGACGGGCACGGAGGTGAAGTCGCTGAGCTGCACGCCAGACTTCACCATCAGATACTGGGTCAGGAAATTGGTGGATGAGCCGAGGCCGGTCACACCGAGATTCTTGCCCTTGAGGTCGGCCATCGACTTCACGTCGGGATACTTGCTCGAAACAAGTTCGACCTCGCCGGGAGCCTGGCTGAACTGGACGACGGATTCGACGAACTTGCCCTTGGCCTGCAGGTCGACGCAGTGGTCGTAGAAGCCGACCACGCCCTGGACCACGCCGGCGAGCATCTCGTTCTCGGCATCGACGCCGGCGGCCTCGTTGAGCAGCTCGACATCGAGACCCTCATCCTTGAAGTAGCCGAGGCTCTCGGCCAGCTTGGCGGGCAGGTAGATCTGCTTCTCGTAGCCGCCGACCATGATGGTGACCTTGTCGGCGGCGAGCACCGCGGTCGAACCGGCAAGGGCCGATGCGAAGGCGAGCGAATAGATGGCGGCACGGATGCGCATGGGCAGGCTCCTTGGTTTCACGTCCTCTCGCCCGGCACCGCTCTCGGGGGCGGCTTGGTGGCGATGGCCATGCCCTAGCCCGCCAAGCTTTCACCAACCTTTCGGCCGTGGAGCGAGCAACGAGCCTCTCCCGACCTCGTGGAAGCCGGTCAGGCGTCGACCGGGCCACACCAGCCGGGGAGATAGTCGGCATCGCTGCTGCGCGCGAGCTTCAGCGCCTTCCGGACGGCCTTCTCAAAATCGGCATCGACCTGCTGGCGGGTGAGGCGCCGCCTGAGGAAATCGGCCCAGAGGAACTCGGAATAGGGCGTCGTGTCCTTGGCGAAGCCGCCACAGCGGCGTAACTCCCCGGCCAGCGAGCGATAGGGGTCGTCGACGAGGTCTCCGATCTTCTTCGGAATGGCATCGGTGGCGCAGCGCCGCCCCTTGCTGTCATAGGGATGCACCCAGTTCCGGTGCTCGCACACGGTCCAGAACGACGCCTGGGTCAGCGAGGAGATATCGGCGATCACGTTGACGAGGACCTTGGCCTGCCCCTCGTCATGGAGCGCACGGACCAGATGATGATGGTCGATGACGTAAAGCCGGTTCTTGGGACCCTTGATCACCGGGATCATGTGCCGGCCCAGGAAATCCTGCGCCTCGCCGCCGTCCCGTTCGCGCCAGATCCGGCGCTTGTCCTCGACCTCCCTGAGGCCGACGGTCATCTGGGTCGGACGCAGTTCCGTGATCCGCACCGGCTGCAGGACGGGTTCTCGAAGTGTCATCGCGCTCACCCGACCCGTTCGAAGTTGACCATATGCTGCAGGGGGATGGCGGATGTCAGCCGGACCCGTATCTTGTCGCCGGGCTTGCCGCCCGGTCCGCGAATGCGGGCGACTACGGGCAGTTCGCAGAGTTGCATGCGCAGCCCGTGCTCGTCCGCATCGGTCACCACCGCCTCAAAAATGGTGCCTTCGCTGCCCTGAAGCATCAGGGCCTCGGCGAGATCGATCACGTTTCGGTCGATCTGCCCGTCGCGCGCATCGGCCCGCGCCATGACCGCCGGCAGTTGTTCGAATGCGGCCGATACAGCCGGCGGTACCGGCTTGCCATTGGCTACCGCGAGCGCAGCGCGCACGACATAGCGATCGGCCAGGCGGCGCAGCGGCGCCGTGGCATGCGCATAGGTCGCCGCCATCGGCGCATGCCACGGCACGATGCCCTCGCGATAGGGAACATAGCTCGCCCCGCCGCTGGTCCGCCGCACCGCCAGCATGAAGGCAGCGTGGCTGCTGTCGGCGGGGTCAAGCGTTTTCTCGAACTGGACGAGCGTCTCCATGTCCGGCCATGACAGCCCCAACGCCCGAGCGGTCTGGCGCAGGCGCTGGACGGCCTGCTGGTCCGGTTCCGGCATAACCCGGAACAGACCGGTCCGTGCCGCCAAGAGCGCGTCGGCAATCGCGATATTGCTAGCCAGAGACAAGGTCGCGTTCTGCTGTTCGGAACGCAGACGCGGGCGGAAGAGCAATTGGTAGCGGCCGTTGCCGAGTGCATCGACCTCCTGCTCGGGCGGGTCGACGCGCGATGCGCCGCGCCGGCTTTCGGCCGCCTCGATGCGCCGGGCCAGTTCATCGAAACCGGGCGGTAGCTCGGACGCGCTCACGCTGTCGTAGGCGAGCTTGGCCGTGCTGCAGATCACGGCCCGCTCGGCGCCGTCGAGATGGACGTTGCCATCGGCGTCGACCCGGGTGGTGAAGATCACCGCCGGTCGGGGGACAGCAGGCAGCAGGCTCGCGGCCCCCTCCGCGAGTATCGGCGGATACAGCCCGGCCTTGCCGTCCGGCAGGTAGATCGTCGTGCCCCGCTGCCACGCCTCCCGATCGATCGCGTCGCCATCCTCGACGAACCAGGCGACATCGGCGATGGCGTAATGCAGTAGCAGGTCGCTGCCGCTGCGCTCGATCGCAAAGGCCTGGTCGAGATCGGTCGAGGTCGCCGGGTCGAGCGTGACGAAAGGCCGGCCGGTGCGATCGACATGTGCGGTCGGCGCGCGACCGGCAGCGCTTTCCGCTGCAGCGAGAACAGCGGGTGGAAACCGTTCCGGCACATTGAACTGCCGGCGGATCGCGGCCAGTCCACCGACCAGTGCATGGGGGGTGTCGATGAGCGTCTTCATCCCGTACGGCCGGCCTCCACCTGTCGTTCGGCTGGCTGCGAAGGCGCCAGCGTGAAGACATACGAACTGCTATAGTTGCAACCGTTTGGGCTTCGCATGCAACGTGGTGAACCGGTCATGTCGAATGGTGGCGCTCTGGCCGGGCCGGAACGGTCTCCAAAAAACCTTTCGCGCCTTGCAAGTCTGGGGCGCGATCTGCTCGCCGGCCTGACGCTCGCGGCGATCACCGTCCCCGAGCAGATGGCGACGGCGCGCCTCGGCGGCTTTCCGGTCCAGGTCGGCCTGTTCGCCTTCGTCGCGGCGACGATCGGGTTCCTGTTGCTGGGCGCCAGCCGGGTTCTCACCGTCGGCGCCGACACGACGATTACGCCGATCTTCGCCGGGGCGCTGACCACGCTGGCGGTCGGCGGTGTCGTTGCACCAGCCGCGGCGCCGACTCTCGCGATCCTGGTCGGCGCCCTGCTGCTGCTCGCTGGATTCCTGCGCTTTGGCTGGATCGCCGATTTCCTGTCGACGCCGGTCGTGACGGGTTTCCTGGCCGGTATCGCCGCCCATATCGTCGTGTCGCAATTGCCCGGCCTGCTCGGGCTGCATGTGGAGACCAGCAGCCTGGTCCCGCGGCTGGCGGAAATCTGGGCGGAGCGCGCATCGAGCCATCCCGTCTCGGTTCTGCTCGGGCTCGGTGTGCTCGGCGTCATCATCCTCTGCGAAAAATCGGCAGCGGCGCTGCCCGGAGCGCTGATCGCCTTCGCGCTGGCGACAGCGGCCGTGATGGCTTTCAACCTGGAGAGCCATGGCGTGGCCGTGCTTGGTTCATTGCCCAAGAGCCTGCCGCCCTGGCCGGGCTTCGCCCTGGCCTGGGCCGATCTCCGTGCGCTCCTGCCGCTCGCCCTGATCGTCGCGCTTGTCGTGATGATGCAGACGGCGACCGTCAGCCGCTCCTTCCGCGACCCCGATGACCACGCGAGCGATGCCGGGCGCGACTACCTCGGACTGGCGGGCGCCAATCTGCTTGCCGGCCTCGCGGGCGCCTTCCCCGTCAATGCCAGCCCGCCGCGCACGGCCATCGTTGTCGAAAGCGGCGGCCGCAACCCTGTCGTCGGGCTCGTCGCCGCGGCGCTGGTCCTCGGGCTCGCACTGTTCGGCACCGATCTGCTGGCCGATGTTCCCGAGGCGGCCTTCGCCGGGGTCCTTTTCTTCGTCGCCGGGCGCATCCTGAGGATCGGCCTGATCCTGCAGATCGCTCGCCAGAGCCGGCCGGAATTCGCGCTCGTCCTGCTGACCGCCCTGGCCGTCACCCTTCTGCCGATCGAGAGCGGCGTCGCCATCGGCATCGGCCTGTCCCTGCTGCACGGCATCTGGATGACGACGCGCAGCCAGTTGGTCGAGTTCGGCCGCATCCCCGGCACGACGGTGTGGTGGCCGCCGGAACAGGGCAAGCCCCTGGCGATACTTCCGGGCATTCTCGTCGTCGGCTTTCCCGCGCCCCTGCTCTTCGCGAACGCGCTGGGCTTCCAGCAGGAGCTGCTCGACCGGCTCGTGCAGCGGAAGCCGCACCTGCTCGTCCTGGAGGCCAGCGGCATCGCCGCCATCGACTATACGGCGGCGCAGACGCTCCTGGCCGTTGCAGAGGCCTGCGAAGCGCAAGGAACGGTTTTCGCGATCGCGCGCGTGGAATCGGCGCGAGCCCGCGCCGCGCTGGATCGTTTCGGCGTCGTCGGTGCGATCGGAGGCGAACGGATCTTCCACAGCGTCGACCAAGCCGTGATCCGATGGGGAGGCGAGACCGCCGCAGAGGCGACGATGGCCGATGACGTGGCAGGATCGTCGCAACCTCCCTCGTAGCCGCGGCTCCTGGCCTTGGGATAGTGCAACGCGCGGACTCGCGGCAAGCCGGACTGCGCAGCGAATGCGAAGAAGCGTTCGTCAGAATTTGGGAGGCCCGATCTCCAGCAGGTCGACGGGTGGGGCGATCTCCCGCAACCGGCGCGTGACTTCCGTGTCGGACGGCACTGCGACGTCCGTGGCAGTCGACCGTCCTCCATGCGTCAGGCCCGGCCACCACATGACGGCCGCGGTCACCGTGAGTTGCACGAGGATGAAGGGCAGGAGCGCGCTCATCACGCTGCCCAGCGCCGCGCGACGCGTGGCGGCGGCCCGGGTCATGGTCAGCGCATAACCCAGCGGTGGAAGCAGGAAACTCGTCTGCAGCACGAGCAGGGTCAGGACCGCAACCCATTGCGCATCCTCGACCCGCATCAGGATGGGCGCAGCAGGATCGGCACGAGTACGAAGATGATCTCGAAGGCGTCGAGAACGAAAGCCGCGAGGAAGATCAGGGCGAGCCCGGCGCCGAGGATTCCCAAGGGGCCGCCAGGCACCGCCTCCATCCAGCCGGCGACGAGCCGGTCGCTTCCAAGCACGCGGAAGACGAGGGTGAAGGTCGTGGCCGCCACCAGCAGGGCCATCAGCGCACCGGTCATCGACAGGGTGTCGTCGAGAGCGGCCTTGAGACGCTGGAGATCGAGCTGCCGGCTCAGGAGTCCGGCAGCCAGCAGGCCGACGGCGCCCATGGCGGCCGCCTCCACCGCATAGAAATAGCCGAGCGCGACGCCGACGAGCAGTCCGCCGATGAAGCTGACGGTGAGGAGCGCGACAACCGCCTCTCCGAGCATGGGTATCGGCAGGCGCCGGCCAGGCTCGCGGCGCAGGAACGCCAGGAGAAGACAGGCTCCGAGAAACAATCCGGCCGGCAGCATTGCGCCGCGAAAGACATCCTGCGTGTTGATGATGCGATCGGCCCGGCCGGCTGCGTTCAAGGCGATCGTATGCGCCGCCATCATCGCATCGCCGAGCAAAATCAGCACCAGAGAAGGCGGGACGAGCACGCCGAGCGTGCTGGCGACGCTCAGCAATGCGACGCTTTCGGCAGGCGCGACTTCGTGCTCTGCCAGGGCCGGCTCGATCGCACGGGTCAGCGCGATCGCATTGGCGCTGACCGAGCCGTTCATCGGCCCCAGGATGGCGCCGAGCGCCAGCGTCGCGCCGCGCGCTCCACCGAAGGGGCGCAGTGCCGCCCGGAACAGGATACGGGCGAGCGGCAGCCGGTTCAGCAGCGCGCCCATGAAGACGAAAAGCGGCAGCGCCTGCAGCAGGTCGGATTCCAGCAAGCCGACGAGCCGGCTCGGCAGCGCCGCAAGCACGGCCGCGCTCGATGCGTCCAGCACGACCGAGGCGGCCGCGCCCATGGCGGAGAGGCTGACGAGGACGCCCCAGACAGGCAGGCCCGTTGCCATCGCGCCCAGCGCAACGCCGGCAAGCATGGCAAGGCCGATCCACTGGCTCATGCCCGGCCCCGCAGCAAGCCGAGGAGGCCTGAGGCGAAGACGAGCGCCGCCAGGACGAAGCCCGAGGCCCGGATCAGGAAATAGCCGGGATTGCCGGTATCCGGGAACGACTCGAGCACACGCAGACTGCTCAACACCGCCGGCCAGCCGATGATCAGCAGAAAGAGCGACCAGGGCAGGATTCCGAGCAGGATCAGGCTGACTTCCAGCGCCCGCCGTAGCCGTTGCCCATGCCGGTGCGCCAGGGCATCACTGGCCAGATGGGCGCCGCTGCGTGTCGCTGCCGTCAGCGAGACCGCGACATAGAGAGCGAAGACGCACTGTCCGAGATCGTTCGCTTCCCGCGACCAGCCCTTGAACAGATCGCGCAGGGGCCATTGCAGAAACAGCAGGAGCACCAGCGGCAACGCGAGCCACCGGGCTGCGCGACAGAGAGACCCAAGGCTTCGGTCGAGCGCGTCAACAGCAAGCTGCATCAGTCGCTCCGGAAGCAACGTTGCCAAAAAGCCCCTTGTGCTGGCGCAGGTCGCTCATGGAACGAATTGCCAGTCGAGTTCGACCGTGCTGCGCCCCAGGCCAGCGTTATAGCGAGCGGCCGATGCGATGGAGGCTGCCACCGCCGCGCGATCAGTCCCGCGCGGACACCCTGTCGTCTCATATCGCACGACCTGCCGGCTGAGCCAGGCGACCCACTGCCGCTCGACGGCATCCGGGGATCCGGAGCTCGGAAACGGCTGCGAGACATAGAAGCGGCGACTCTGCTCGGAGCCGGCATAGCAATAGCGCCATTCGCCCGAAGGCCCTGCGAATGCCGGCCACACCGAAATCCAAAGCAGGAAAATCGCGAGCATCGCATGGCTACGCGCCTCGCTCCGCTTGAAACGCTTCAGATGGACGACCGTGTGGGGATGACTGTCCCAGGCTACAGGCATCAGGCGAGCCAGCCAGCCGCGACTGCCCAGAGCAGGAAGATACCCATCCCCGCGCGATAGACCACGAAGACCCAACTCGACATCCGCTCGAGATAGCGCATGAGCCCGGAAATCGCGGCAAAAGAGGCCAGGGAGCCGGCGATCAGCCCGACGATCAGAAGCGCCATGGCGTGAGCGTCGATCCCGGCCCGCGCGATTTCCCATGCCTCCTTCAACCCGGCGAGCGCAATGGCCGGCAGGCCGAGCAGGAACGACAGTCGCGCCGCTTCGGCACGCTTGAAGCCGAGCCCCATCGCGGCCGTCAGGGTGGAGCCGGAGCGGGACACGCCGGGGATCAGCGCACCGACCTGAGCCAGGCCGATCAGCAGGAAATCCCGAAAGCCAGCCTGCTCCGCCGCCCGCCGGTGGCTGGCGAGCCATTCCGTCGCCGCGAGCAGCAGCGCCATGACCAGCGACGCCGCGCCGATCACGCCGAGCGAACGCAGCGGAGAGCCGCAGCGGTTGAGCAGCGGAGCCAGGGCGATGCCCGCGATGACGATCGGGATCGTCGCGAGCACCACGCCCAGCGCCAGCCGGCTCGGCCCTTTCGTGAACCGGCGCGTCCTGAGTCCGTCCAGGGCGCCGCCGGCGATCTCGCCAAGGTCACGCCTGAAATAGCTGATCACTGCCGCCAGCGCGGCGAGCTGCATCAACGCCGAAAAGGCCGAGCCCGGATCGGGCCAGCCCAGCAAGGCCGGCACCACCCGCATATGGGCGGTCGAGGAAATCGGCAGCAGCTCGGTGACGCCCTGGACCAGCCCGAGCACGACGATCTGCCCGAAATCGAGCGTGGCGAACCCGGTATCGAGTCCAGTGGAGCAAGCGGTGGCCATGGCGATCGGTCTCGTGAAAAACTTTGGTGCTCCAAGCACAAAGCATTCCGACAAGAAAAGGCTGGCGCGATGCGCCGGTCGCTGCGTTCAATGTGTCAATTCATCATGTAAAAACAATGAATTAGATGACACACTAAACTCAACGACCCTGGTGCCGAGCTTGGCCTTCGCTTCAAATTTTGCTGCTTGCGCCAATTTTGCGAGACGCTTCGCGATGCGTCCGCATTGCTTGCGACCATCGTCGTCTCGCGATGGTGGTGGATAAGCCGCAGTCCCGTTCGGCCAGCGCAGGAGCCCCTCCTTTGAACGATCGGGGGCCTTTCGACCACCGCACCAAGGGGAGTTGCGGATATCCAAGCCTATCGATGCACAGCTACGGCACGAACGATGTAGCTGCGCATCGCATCCCGCCACCTGAAGCCGACGACAGCCCTCCCCGGGCTAGGCGGGCTGTCGTCGGCCGGGGCTTTCGAACGCGGAGAGGAACGACGGGGCCGTCATTGTCACGGAAGCGTGAGGCCGGTCCGGCAGGCGGAATAATCAGCGCCGCGGCGCGTCTCACCTGCTCAACCAGGAGCAGGGCATGTCCAGCAGTCATCCGATCAAGCCAAGCCGCCGCGCAGTGATTCAGGGAGCCGCAGCCGTCGCATTGAGTCCGGCGGTCGCCAGAGCGCAAAGCAAATCCACGGAATCGGGGCCGCGCGCCGGAGACCGGGTCTTCCTGACCAATGAGGATTCCAACACGCTGAGCGTGATCGATCCGGTGACAGACGAGCTCCTGCCGACGGTCAACCTGACCAGCTTCGACGAGGATTCCCGCCCTCCTTTCCGGTTCGTGACGGGCAACGTCACCCCCACCCATGGCGAGATGGTGCAGAAGCCGCTCTATCACGGAGCGATCTCGATCCATGGCTGTGTGCCGTCGCCCGATTCCAGCATGTTCGCGACGGCCGGCCGCGGCACGAGCAATCTCTATCTCGTCGACACGACCAAGCTGAAGGTGATCGGCAATCGGCCGAACCCGCAGGCCGGCACGACCACATCGCCGGACATCCTGACCTCCGGCATCCTCGTCGGACGCGAGCCGCATGAGCCGACCTTCACCCGCAACGGCAAGGAAGTCTGGGTCGCGCTGCGCGGCGAGAGCAAGATCGCGGTGATCGACGTCCAGCGCGCCGTCGCCGAATCCGCCGGCGAACTCGCTCGAGGCGCGGCGATCCGTCGGTTCATGCCCGTCCTGCCCGGCCCGGCGATGGTCTGGTTCTCGGCCGGCGGTGAGACCGCCTTCCTGATCTCGCAGAAGCTGCCTCGCATCGAGGTGTTCAACGTCAAATACGACGCGCAAGGCTTCTCGACGACCGAGCGCAAGGCGATGATCGACACCTCCGCGCAGGATCGCTTCGGTTTCGCGCCGTTCGTGAAGATCTCGCCCGATGGGCAGGAATTCTGGGTATCCCAGAAGCTTGCGGATTGCCTTTCGGTCTACGAAGCCCGCGGGGAGCATCGACTGCTCGACCATGTACCGCTGGGCGACAAGGCCCGCCCCAACCATGTCGAGTTCGTCAAGAACGCGCGCGGCAGCGTCGCTTACGCCACCTTCGCGCGGGTCGACGATGACGGTCCGGAAGGCCGGACGTCGAGCCGCATCGCGATCATCGACCGCTCCGTGCCTGTCGGAAAGCGGCGTGTCATCGGTCATTTCTTCAGCCATGGCCGCGAGGCGCACGGGATCTGGACCGATCCGTCCAAGACGAAGCTCTATGTCGCCCATGAACTCGACGAACTGCCCGGCTCCCCCCATGCCGGGCAGACCGTCTGCAGCGCGTTCGATATCGGCGACCCCATGCAGCCGCGCTTCATCAAGCAGATTCCGCTCGGCACGCTCGACCTGCCATCCGGCAAGCTGCGCAACAAGAAGTCGATCAACCTGGTCTATGTGCGTCCCGGCGCGCGCAGCGAAACCGCGTGACGGAGGACGAGATGAGATTTCCTCTCGAATCCATGCTGACCCAGATCGCTGGGAGCGCCGTCCCGGTGCATGATCATTCCAATCATGGCAAGGCGAAGCCGCCTTCCCCTGATGAAACAGCGGCTGCGGCGGCCACTGCGCCGAAAGGCTACGATGCGTATCTCAGCGACATGCATGTCGGCATGGAGAAGATGATGCGGGACATGCATGCCGATCCACCGTCCGGGGACCCCGATATCGACTTCCTCGCTATGATGGTTCCCCATCATTGGGGAGCGGTCGAGATGGCGAGGCTGGTGCTGCGCGACGGACGGGACCCGATCGTCCGCGAGATCGCCGAGGCCATTCTCGCCGGCCAGCAGACGGAGATGCAGGGGATGCGCGGACGCCTGGAAGCCTTGCGCAAGGGCGACGACGACTATCCCTCGCTGAGCGGCAACCGGGGACCGTGACGTGCTCGGCAGCGTGTCCGACCTCGAGATCGAGGCCCAGATCCCGGCGCTACGGCGGTTCGCACGCTCGCTGGCGCGCAATCCCGACGATGCCGACGAACTGGTTCAGGACACGCTGCTGCAGGCGCTCTCGCGCTGGCGGCAGCTAAGAAGGCCGGAGAGCATCCGAGCCTGGCTGTTCCAGATCCTGTTCAATCTCCATCGCACCAGGGGTCGCGGCCGTCAGCGCGACCTCGCCCGCTTCAGCGACGCTGACGGTGCCGACCATCCCGACCCCTCCTGCGACCCCGCGCAGGCGCTGCATCTCGGCGATACGCTCGCAGCACTGGCGCGGCTGCCGCAGGATCAGCGCATCGCGCTCGAACTCGTCGCGGTAGAGGACATGACCTATGAAGAAGTCGCCAGGGTGACCGATGTCCCGATCGGAACGGTGATGTCGCGCCTGAGCCGCGCCCGCGAGCGGCTGCGCTCCGAGCTCGAAGGCGGCAATGTGACTCAATTGCGGAGGCTGAAATGATCTCCGGTTCTCGGCCGATCGGCGACGATGACATCCAGGCTTTCATCGACGGACGGCTTGCGCCGGTCCGCCAGCGGGAGGTCGAGGCCTTCCTCGCATCGGAGCCCGCCCTGCGCATCCGCGCCGAGCAGTTCCGGGCGGACGCGCAGGCGCTGCGGGCGGCCGCTCAGCTTTGCCGTCCCGCGCCGATCCCCGCCTCCTTGCGACTGAGCGAGGTAAGGCGCCGAAACGCGGCGCGGACCATGGCGGTCCACCGGCGTCTGGCGGCCGGCATCTGCATCTTCGCTCTTGGCACCGCGCTTGGAATGGCCATTCCTCGGCAGGCGGCCGAAACGCCGCCGCCACGGCCGCAAATGACCGATGCGGTGATCGCCTTCCGCGCCTTCGCCGGGCGTGCGGGCGACGCAGTCGAGGTCCCGGCGGCCCAGACCGCCGCGCTGAAGCGGATGATGTCCCGGCACCTGAAGCAGAATGTCTCGGTTCCCGATCTCTCCGGACTCGGACTGGCTTTTCGGGGAGGCAGGCTGCTGTCGAGCGACGAGGGCCCTGGCGGCATGTTCGTCTATGACGATCCGGCCGGCGGCCATGTGGCGCTTTACATGAAAACCCTCGCCAGCCCGCGCAAGGCAGCGCTCGCATCGCGGCAGGAGGGGGACCTGGTGGCGTATTTCTGGTTCACCGGCGAGCTCGGCTATGCGGTGCTCGGCTCGTCAGGCTCGCCCTTCGTCACGCGGGCCGCCGAACGGCTGAGCGATGTCCCGTGAAGCGCGGCGGAGCCATGGCGAATTCTCCTGCGCGTCGCCTGTCGCGGTGCGGCACCCATCGGAGCGGCCGTGGTAGCGAGGCATTCGCGATGTGGTCGTGGCTTCGCCGCTTCCGTGCCCCTGCGACGGTGCGTCTCGTGGCGCTTGCCGTCGCCTATCTTCTCGTTGCTCAGGCGGTTTTCACGGGGCTCGCCGCCGGCGCCAAGGCAGGCACTTTGCGCCTAGACCGGACATTGGCCATCTCGCTTTGCGCGCCCGATGAGGCCGCCTCCGCGACAGCGGCAGAGCATGGCTCCCCGCCCCTCGACGAGGCTCTCTGCTGTGCCGTCGGTTGCACCGCATCCGGCAATGCCGTCCCAACGGCGGCACCGGATTTCGAGACGACGCGACATGACCTCCTCTCCGAGCCGAAGCTCGATAGCGAAGATGCCTGGCTCGCGCGGCCGGTGATACGATCACCGATCCATCCGCGCGCGCCACCCGTTTCGCACGAGCGATAATCCGCCGTTGGCACATTGCCGACCCCGGCGATCACTGCCCTTGCGGGCGCAAGCCTCGTCGCGAAACCTTCCCGATGGGCCGCTCGACCCGGCCATTGCGCAGGCACGCCCGCATGGCATCCCGCCATCGCGCTTTCCTTCAGCTTCCGGCGCGGTCCTTCGGCCGGCGCCAGCCGAGGCTGCGCAACGCCTCATGACAGCCATTCCGGAGATCCCCATGAACCGTAGAGATGTGACCTTCGGCCTCGGAGCCGCCGGGCTTCTGCTGGCCGGCGCCGATCGCGTACAAGCCGCTCCGGCCGATCCGTCGCGACCGGCGCCGAGCTTCGCCATGCTCGTCCACCCGAAAATGATCCTGCTCGACCTGACCGGCCCGCTGACGGTGTTCAACCTGACCATGGGCAAGACCCATCTGGTCTGGAAGGACCGGAGCCCGGTTTCGACCGATGTCGGGATTGCGGTCGCACCGACGACGACCTTCGCCGAGTGCCCGCGGAACGTCGATGTCCTCTTCGTTCCCGGTGGCCTCGCCGGCACGACCGCCCTGCTCGAAGATGCCGAAACGCTGGCCTTCCTGAGCGAGATGGGCGCTCGCGCCCGCTTCGTGACCAGTGTCTGCACCGGCTCGCTCGCACTCGGCGCGGCGGGGCTCCTGAAGGGCCGTCGGGCGACCTCGCACTGGTATACGCGCGAACTGCTGCCGATCTTCGGGGCGGTCCGCTCAGACGAACGCGTGGTCGAGGATGGCAACCTGATCACCGGCGGCGGCGTCACCGCCGGCATCGATTTCGGCCTGACGATCTCGGCGCGGCTGCGCGGCGAGGAATGGGCGAAGCGCACGCAGCTCACGCTCGAATACGACCCGCAGCCGCCTTTCGTCGGCGGCAGCCCGGCCAAGGCCGGCTCCGACGCAACCGGCGCCGTCCTGCATGCACGCAGCAAGGCGATCGCCATGGCGCGGGAAGCCTCGGAACGCGCCGCCGCGAAGCTGCGAGGCTGACGGGACATGCGCGGGTTCAGCTTCCCGAGCGACAATATCGCATTCCGCGGCCTGTTCGGCATGCTGCCCCAAGCAGCGTGTCGAGCCGGAGATCGCCGAGCGGATCGAGATCCTGTCCTGGGCCATCGGCAACCGGGACAGCAGCACCACTATCAGCCCTGCTCGGGAGCGTCACACACAGCCATGCCGACGGGTGACAGATCATCGGCTTGACGAGAGTCGCGCCCGCCGCGTCCAGGCAGGCCATCCAAGCGGCGTCGGCGCCCTCCTGCCGGGCTGGCCCAATCAAATATGCGCCAGGATCCTGGAGAGGAAAGTCTTCGCCCTGTCGCTGGACGGTGCCGTAAAGAATGCATCCTTGTCGGCATCCTCGACGATTTCGCCTTGATCCATGAAGATGACCCGATCCGCGACCTTGCGCGCGAAGCCCATTTCATGCGTGACGACCATCATCGTCATGCCATCCTGTGCAAGCTGAACCATGACCTCGAGAACCTCATTGATCATCTCGGGGTCCAAGGCCGAGGTCGGTTCGTCGAACAACATCGCGATTGGATCCATCGCCAGCGCCCTCGCGATGGCCACACGCTGCTGCTGCCCTCCGGAAAGTTGCGAGGGCAGTTTCTTCTCGTGCTCGGCCAATCCGACGCGCTCCAGCAGCCCCCGCGCGCGCTCTTCCGCGTCCCCGCGCGACCGATTCAGCACCTTCTCCTGAGCGAGGCAGATATTATCCAGCACAGACATATGCGGGTAGAGTTCAAAACTCTGGAAAACCATGCCGATCCTGGCCCTGAGCTTTGGCATATCGGTACCTAGCGCCCCGACGGAGACACCATCGACGATGATCTCGCCAGCTTGAAAACTCTCCAGCCCATTGACGCATTTGACCAGTGTGGATTTACCCGAGCCAGAAGGCCCGCAGATCACGAGGACTTCGCCACGCGAGACATCGACCGAGCATTTTTTGAGGGTATGAAACTGTCCATACCATTTATCCACATTACGCAGGCTGATCATCTTACAGCTTTCTTCTCGAACTGATGGACGAATCGCGATGCGACAAAGCAGATCGCGAAGTAAACCACTGCGGCAAAAATATACATGCTGACCAGGCGCCCCTCGTTCCGGGCAACGATCGTGACGGACGTCAGAAAATCACTGAGCGACACGACGAAGACGAGGCTGGTATCCTGAAACAGGATAATACCTTGCGTCAGCAGCAACGGCGTCATGTTCCGGAAGGCTTGCGGCAAGATGACGTAACGCAGGCTCTGACCATAGGTGAGGCCCGTGGCCGCCGCCGCCCAGCCCTGCCCGCGTGAAACGGAAAGAATGCCGGCGCGGATGATTTCCGTGTAATGCGCCGCCTCGAAGAGCGTAAAGGCGATAAGGGCGGAATAGAAACTGCCGACCGGCCGGCCAATGACCAGAGGCACGAGAAAGAAAAACCAGAATATTACCAGGATCAGAGGCATAGATCGGAAGAAATTGACGTAAGTGGCGGCCAGCGTGGACAAGGCCCGGTTGCCCGAGAGCCGAAGCAAGGCCAGCACGAGCGCCATCAGAATGCCCCCCACCGCCACAAGAAGGGTGAGAAGCAGCGACAGCCCGAGGCCCTCCAGCAGGAACGGCAGGGACTGGAGGATGAGTTGCAGGTCGCTCATCATAACGGCCTCACGCTACGGCCGGCAGGCGTCGCTCGACGAGCGACATGGCGGCAGCGACCGTCATGGTGATAAGGATGTAGATCGCCGTCGCCGCCGTAAAAGCTTCGAAACTATGGAATGAATACTCGGAGATCTGCCCGCTCTGCGCCGTCAGTTCGAGAACGCCGATGGTCAACGCCAGTGAGGAATTCTTGAAAACGGTCAGGAATTCCGTCGTGAACGGAGGGATGACCACGCGGAACGCCACAGGCAGAAGGATATGGCGATAGACCTGCGCGACCGTCATCCCCTGCGCATACCCGGCCATCGCCAGGCCGCGGCGCAGCGACTGAATTCCCGCACGAACCTGGATGGAGACGCGCGCTGCGGTGTAGAGGCCGAGGCCGACCACCGCAGTGGCGAATTCAGGGAGCGGAAGGTCGCGCTTGATCCAGTGGCCCATCGGCGCCGGCAGGATTTCCGGAGCGACGAAATACCAGAGGAAGAGCTGGACGAGCAGCGGAACGTTACGAAACAGCTCGGTATAGGCCGTGGCGATTCCGGCGACAAAGCGGTTCGGCAGAGTGCGCGCGATACCGATCAGCGTGCCGAGCACCACGGCGATGCACCAGGCAGCGGCAGAGACCGCCAGCGTCCACCCCGTACCGGTGATCAACCACCACAGATAGGGTTCCTGCACCAGGATCGACCAATCCCAATTGTATTCCATATCGATTTCCCGATGCCGTGGGCCCGTATGCCTTCCATCTCGCGGTCAAGGCAGGGCGTTCAGTTCCCATGACGCCTTGAGGAGATCGCTGGGAGGCTCGGAAACCTTGGCGTTGTTCGGGAAGGGCTGGAACCACTTCCGATAGATTTTCTCGATTTCGCGTGACCGAAAGAGATCAGCCAGCACCTTGGTGCCGAGAAGGCGGAAATCCGCGTCGTTGCGGCGGATCATCAGCGCATAGGGGTCGTAGGAATAGAAATCGCCGACGATCCTGAAGCCCTCCGGATTCTGCGCTTTCGTCAGCAGGCCGGCGAGAAGGATATGATCGGTCGAATAGGCGTCGACACGATCGCTTTGCAGCGCGAGGAAGCCCTCGGCGTGGTCCTTCACATTGAGGACGCCGACACCGAGCTTCTTTTTGTCGACATAGCTCTTGACGGCCCGCTCGTTCGTCGTGCCCTGCGGCAGACCGATGCGATGACCGACGAGATCGTCGATGCTCTTGATCGGGCTGTTGGCCTTCACCATGATCTTGGTGCCGGTGATGAAGGTCGTCGGCAGAAAGGAGACCTGCTCCTGACGCGTCAGGTTGTTGGTCGTCGATCCGCATTCGATGTCGATCGTGCCATTGATGAGCAGCGGAATTCGCGTTTGCGGCGACACCGGGACGAAACGCACCTTCAAGACCGGATTGCCGATCTTTTGCTTCACCTCCTCGGCGATGCGCATGCACAGATCGATCGAATAGCCTTTCGGGGTCTGATCCTTCTCGATGTACGAAAACGGGATCGAGGTTTCCCTGTAGCCGAACACGATTTCTCCGGCCGCCTTGATCTTGGCCAGGGTTCCGGCCGCTTCCTGAGCCCTTGAGGGCAAGGCCGAGCCAGCCATCACCAGCGACAGAAGCGCTGTGCCTAGCGAACGATACATCTCATCCCCTTCGTCATTGCACGCTCCGCCGCGTTGCTTTCCTGAAGACAGCAGCAGCGAGAGGCTTCCTCACCCAAGCACTCCGTCCGAGCGGAGGTTCTGCGGTCGCTGCTTCAAGGGGCAGCGTCTCGCCATTGGTATGGGCAAAAAGGAATGGGTCAAACTCAAAGAACAGCATATATAATGCGTTTTTTGCATATAGGAGCGCACGATGGAGTTGGGGTGGCTGGAGGATTTTCTGGCGTTGCGCGAGCTCGGCAGCTTCACGGCCGCCGCCGAGCGCCGCAACATCAGCCAGTCGGCATTCTCGCGACGCATCCAGTCCCTCGAGGAATGGCTCGGCGTCACTCTGATCGACAGGAGCGTACGGCCGCATCGCTTTACGCCGGTCGCAGCGGAGAATTACGGCGATTTCCAGCGCAGCCTCAATCAGCTCTATGAACTGCGCAGCCAGCTACGCGGCGAGCAGACCCGAAGCTCGCGCCTCAAGGTCGCAATCCAACACTCGCTGGCTTTCTCGATCTTCCCGCGCCTCGTCGGGATCCTGCGACAGCAGGGCTACCAGCCAGCCTATCACCTAAGCTGCGCGAACCGGGCCGAGTGTGTGGAAATGGCAATCCGCGGCGAGGTGGATCTGATGATTTGCTACGAGCTGAGCCCGTCGCTTGAGCCGATCGCCTCGACGGCCGCCGTACGCGTCGCAAGCGCTCGGGACGACATGATCCTGGTCGGCCCGGCCGCCCTCGCCCCCGATGAGGAGCAGGCCATGCCGCTCCTGACCTATCCCCAGCGCAGCTTTTTCGGCGAGGTGATCTGGCAGAAGGTCATGCCGCAGCTGATCAAGCGCTACCGCTGCGAAACGATCTGCGTGAACTCGCTCAGCAGCGCATTGCGCGAGATGCTGCTCGCAGGGCTGGGCTTCGCCTGGTTGCCACGCAGTCTCGTACTCGACGACCTGGAGCGGGGGCAGATCATGCAACTCGACGAAGAGACGCTCTTTCATTCCATGGGCGTCGCAATCTACGCGTGCCCGCACGATTCAGGAGCATTGTCACCAACGGTACTGGATCGCCTGCGTGCCGTCGATTTGCAGGCACTGATCGACCGGAGAATTGAGAGCCCTTAAGATCAGCGTCGGGGTCGTTCAGCATACGTCCCACCGGGACGGAGGCGATCATAGGAAAACTCCCCTCGGCTTTCTGGCTGACTTTATCGCCCCGGGGCCTTCGCGCGCGCCATGCAAAGGACGGGAAGTGAAGCGCCTTGCATGCAAATCCTGCATTCAGGAACGGCGCTCGCCTGCATGAGACGGCTCCTCCGTCAACCTCGCGCAGACCTGGGAAGAGCGTCCGTCAAGCTCAATCGGGATGATCGAGAGCGCTGGGCGCCGGCCGCATTGTCCAGAGAGAAACCCTCGAGCTGCGGCGCCGGTTGCGGCAGGCCGGCCGCGACGCACATATCCGGGCGGTCCGCGGCGCCGGCAATCCTCTGGCGGCCCGATGATCTCTCTTCCATTACGAGATTTCACGCGCCAAAGTGAATTACATGCGGATCGGCTCGGTTCCCTCCACCCAGTTGTTGATCGTGTTTGAATGCGCTGCGCGCCACAGCAATTTCACGCGCGCGTCGGAGGAGCTCTTCATTACCCAAGCGGCGGTCAGTCACTCGGTGCGGCAGTTGGAAACCCTTCTCGGCTTCGACCTGTTCGTCCGCGCGAAGCGCCGTGTGACGATCACCCAGCAAGGTCGCGACTACCTGATCGATGTGAGGCGTATTCTTACCGAACTGGCCGAAACCACTCATCGCATCATGGCACTGGCCGGCGCGCCGACGATCAATCTGGCGGTGGTGCCGACATTCTCGACCTACTGGATGATTCCGCGCCTGCCCGGGTTTCTCGCGCGCTATCCGGACATCACAATCAATTTCCGAACCCGGCTCGCCCCCTTCGACATTCGGGCCGAAGGCGTCGACGCAGCGATCCACAACGGCGAACCCACCTGGCGCGGCGCGGTGGGGGAGTATCTCATGACTGAAGAAATGCTCCCCGTCTGCAGCCCGGCGTTTCGTCGAGATCAGGGGATCGAGAAGCCCTCGGATGTGAAAGACGTCCGCCTCCTGCATCTCGCGACCCGCTTCAGCGCGTGGAACGATTGGTTCACCCTTGCAGGCGTCGAGGTGACCGGTTCGCTGCGCCATCGCGGGCTCGCCTTCGACCAGTTCGGCATTCTCGCCCGGGCCGCCGCCGCAGGCGCCGGGGTTGCGCTGCTGCCGCGTTTTCTGGTCGACGCCGAGAAGGGAGGTGGGGATATCGAGATCTTGTTCCCCGACATGCCCAAGCTTTCGCACGATTACTATCTGGCTTATTCCGGCTCGGCGCCGATGTCGGCGGCCGTCGATACATTCCGGTCCTGGCTCGTCGAGGAGATCGGAAAATGGAGCAACGGCGCTACCGAGGCTTCGGCCCGACCGGCGTAAGCCGTCCGGCTGCCGATCGTACGCGAAGACGATTATCCGCATCGACAGCGCCTGTGCTTGTCGAGCAGCCTTGGATGTCAGCGCTCCGGTGCGGCGATGCCGCGCCCGCTCACACCGGCATCGGCGTCGATCTGGACGCTTCGGATCGCCTGCCAGATACGTTGCGGCGTCGCCGGCATGGCCAAATCGGTAACGCCAAGAGGGCGTAATGCATCGAGGAGAGCTGCCATCACTGCCGGTGGGGCTCCCACAGTGCCGGATTCTCCGGCTCCTTTGCTGCCAAGCGGGTTGGTTCTGCACGGCCAGCGCTCATCGACCACAGTGGCGAAGCTCGGCAGATCGTCAGCGCGCGGCGCAGCATAGTCCTGGAACGACGCCGTCAGCAGTTGCCCCGAACCCTCTTCGTAGACCACACCCTCCAGCAGCGCCTGCCCGATTCCCTGCGCGAGTCCGCCCTGGATCTGCCCTTCGACAATCGCCGGGTTAACGACGGTGCCGACATCGTCGACGCAAGTGTAGCGATCTATCTTCGCTTGGCCGGTATCCGGATCGACCTCAATCTCGCAGATATGAGCGCCATTCGGCCAGCTTCCGCCCGCGACGGTGTTCTCGAAAACGAGATCTATCCGACCCTCATCGGCGGATTCTGCAAGCTGGGACAGCGAGATGCTGCGATCTGTCCCGACGATCCGGAAAATGCCGCCCTCATAGGACAGGTCGCCAAGGTCTGCTTCGAAATGGTCAGCCGCATGCCGGTGGCACAGGTCGAGTGCTGCGCGTGCCCCCAGCACGACGGCACTGCCGCCCACGAAGAGCGAGCGCGAGCCGAAGCTGCCAAAACCGCGTGCCTTGTCGGTATCCCCGAGCGTGACGACGATCCGGTCATGATCGACCCCAAAAACTGAAGCGATCATCTGGACGAAGCTGGTTTCCAATCCCTGCCCCATCGCAACCGTCGCCGAGTCGACCATGATGACGCCATCGGCCCTGACAGAGACCCGAACCGTCTCGGAAAACGCATTGCCGCCCGTCCACTCGGCGAACATCGACAATCCGCGGCCGCGAAGCAGCCCCTTCTTCCGGCTCCCGCGGCGGCGACGTGCAAAGCCTTTCCAGTCGGCTTCCTGAAGCGCGCGCTGCAACAGAGCGGGGAAATTGCCGGAATCATAGACCTCTCCGAGCGCCGTGCGGTAAGGTATCTGGCTGGCGCGAACGAGGCTGCGGCGCCGTAGCGAGGCTGGATCGCGCCCAAGGATCGCAGCGGCTTCGTCGAACAATCGCTCGATGAGAAAAATGGCCTCCGGCCGACCGGCCCCTCTGTAGGGGGCCGTCGCCTGTGTGTTGGTGAGCACGCCGCTGGCTTCGATATCGACGTGCCGGATGTCGTAGACGCTCGTCGCGACCTTCGCGCCCAACATGAGTGCGACCAAAGGGCCGGAAGGTGCCGGATAGGCCCCGAGATTGCCAAAGCTCCGGATGCGCAGGGCCGTTGCCCGCAATTGCTCGTCGAAGGCCAGGGTGGCGGTCGCCTGCTGATCGCGGGCATGCGTGGACGACAGGAAATCTTCGCCGCGCGTTGCAATCCATCGAACGGGCTGCCCAAGCCGCGCCGCGCAATATGTGGCGAGCGCATCTTCCGGATACAGATAACCCTTCATGCCGAAACCGCCACCGATGTCCGGAACGATGATCCGAAGACGCTCGGGCGGCCAGTTCAGCACGTGTTCGGCCAGGTGATCGCGGACGACAGCCGGGTTCTGGGTCGCTGCGAATAGAGTGACCCGCCCCGTGGCGAGATCGGGCACGGCCAGCGCGCCGCGCGGCTCCAACGGCGCTGCATAGAGGCGCTGGTTGACCAGGGAGAGTTCGACCTGATGGGCCGCGCGATCGATGGCACGAGCCGTCGCATCGCGGTCGCCGAAGCGGGCAACGGCGACGACGTTTGAGCCCGCGGCGGGCCAGACGAGAGGGGCGTCTCCCCGCATGGCCGGCTCGATGCCCGATACCGCGTCCAGCTCCTCGAAATCGATCGCTACGGCTTCGAGCGCGTGGTCGGCCTCCGACTGGGTGCGGGCGACGATCGCCACGACCGGCTCGCCGACATGGCGGACAGAATCGATTGCGAGGAGGTGACGCGGGGGAGCCAGCATGGGACCGCCGCCGGGTGCTTCGTATCGTCGAATGCCGGGCAGCGCACCTATTCCTTCGGCAGCGAGATCGGCGCCGGTGATCGCTGCGACCACCCCGGGACAGGTGGCCGCTGCTGTCACATCGATGCTGCGAATCCGCGCATGCGCATGAGGGGAGCGGAGCAGGACGAGATGCAGCGCGCCTTCCGCATGGATATCGGCGACGAAGCACCCCGCTCCCCTGACGAGCCGGTCGTCCTCACGACGAAGCAGGTGTTGGCCGGCTCCGAACTTCATCGACCTGATCTCGCCGCGACGCTGGTCAAGGCATCGCAGCCGATACCTGGATCGCAACCAGGTTGTGTTGCGTCACCAGCTTCGCTTCGAAGGCCGTTCGCGTGGGGATAGACCCCGGCACGACCCATGCGTCCCAGACCTCGTTGACCGCCGCGTAGTCTCGCATATCCGCGAACAGCACGGTTGCGGTCAGCAGGCGCGACTTGTCCGTTCCGCATTGCGACAGGTAATCGTCGATCTGCGCGAGAATCTGCCGGGTCTGCTCGGCGGCGGTCGGGGCAGGGTTCACCGCCACCTGCCCGGCCAGATACGCGACTCCGCCGTGGATCACCGCCTTGTTGTAGAGTGGGCTCTTTTCCGGCCGCAATCCGATACGCTGAATGGTCATAAAGTGGGTTCCTTGATCCAAGAGAGGCAGGTTCAACGCGCTGCAGCGCGCGGGTAGGTGATATCGGCGGTAGCGGCGGCGCCCTTCGGATAGACGATGACAGGCGTTCCGTTCTTCACCTGGATGACGAGCGAGGGTCCGAGGACGTTGGCGCCGCGCTGGTCGAATTGCACCGGGCCGAAGAAGGTCTCCATCTTGAGATTGCGCAAAGCGTCGCGGACGGCCTCGTTGTCGAGAGAACCAGCGTTCTGAACAGCCTGCTGCAGAACGATGCCGGCAGCCGTGGCGCTGGCAGAGGTGTGGTTCGGATCCCGTCCGAACTTCTCGCGGAAGGCCTTGGCATAATCGGCGGACGAAGAGACGAGCGGGCCGGTGAAGGTCATGCTCGGATCCCAGTAGAGAACGCCGACCAGGCCTTCGGCCTGCGGACCCAGCACGGAGCGAACTTCCGGCACATTCAGCACAAAGGCGCTGCCGACCAGTTTCGGCTCGAAGCGCAGTTCGTGCATCTGGCGGATCAGCAGGATCGAGTCCTGCACGAAGCCGCTCGTCATCACCACGTCGGGATTGGCCGCCTTGAGGGCGGTGACGACGGCGGAGAGGTCGGCAGCGCCCTTGGGATACTTGCCGACGTAGACGACTTTAAAGCCCTTGTCCTCGGCCCGCTTCTTGAGAGCCTCCACGAAGATGTTCGGAAAGAGATCATCCATCCCGACGATCGCCACGGTCTGGGGCTTCGGGGAGACCGTATCGAGCACGTCGATGAGCGGGATCGCCGTCATTCCGCTGAGGGGCGAATTCGTGAAGAGATACTTGAAGCCCCGGGCGAACAGGTTGTCGGCGGTCGCCATTGGCGCGATCGTCACGACCTTGTAGCGCTCGCTGATCGAGGCGGTCGCGAGCGCAATGCCGGACGAATAGGGGCCGAAGATGAAGTTGACCTTGTCCTGGCTAATCAGCTTCTCGGTCAATTGGGCCGAGGTCTGCGGCCGGCTTTCGTCATCGTAGTAGACGACCTCGACCTTGTAGGTCTTGTCGCCGACCTTCAGCCCCCCGGCGGCATTGAGCGCGTCTTGCCAGAAGGCATAGCCATCACGCAGCAGAACCCCCTCGCGCGCCAAGTTACCAGTCAGGCTGACGGCGGCGCCGATCTTGATGGTATCTTGGCCCATGGCCGTTCCGGCCAGGCCGAACAGCGCCAGGCCGGCAAGGCCGAGGCTGCGCAGTCGCGACAGGAAGCCCTGGCCGTTTTGCTGGGTCAGCGTCATCTTTCCATCCCCTTTCTTGATTGATCTCGTCGTCACAAGCCGAGATAGGCTTCTCTGATCTTCGGATTCGCGCGCAGCGTGTCCGACGGACCGCTCAGCACGATGCGGGACGTTTCCATCACGTAGCCAAAGTTCGTGATGTCCAGAGCGAGTTCGACGTCCTGCTCAACCACGAGGATGCTGGTTCCGTCCGTCTCCTGGATGCGCGACAGCGTGCGCGCCAGATCCTCGGTGACCACCGGCGACAGGCCGAGCGACATTTCATCGACGAGCAGATAGCGCGGACGCGCCATCAGCGCCCTGCCGACCGCGCACATCTGCTGCTGGCCGCCCGACAATGTTCCTGCCAACTGCCGCCTTAGCGGCACGAGCGCGGGAAACTGGTCGTAGATGCGCTCGAAATCGCGGGCGATCTGCACCGTGTCGCGGCGCGCGAAGGCACCCATGCGCAGGTTCTCGTGGACGCTCAGCCCCTGGAACAGGCGCCGGCCTTCCGGCACCATCGCCAGACCCAGCGCGGGCCTCTGCTCGGCGTCGAGCCCGGTCATCCGGCGGCCATCCACGATGATCTCGCCGGCTGTCGGCCTCACCAGGCCCATGAGCGTGCGCAGCAACGTCGTCTTTCCAGCGCCGTTGGCGCCGATGAGCGCCGTCATGCCGCGGTCGGGCAGAACGAGGTCGATACGGTCCAGCACCTGACTGTCGCCGTAGTGAACGGTGAGGCCCTTGATTTCGATCGTCATGCCGTGCGCCCCGCTGCTTCGCGGGCCCGCCGTTCTGCGAAACGCTGCCCCAGATAGGCCTCGATCACGTTGCGGTCGCTCGCGATCTGCTCAGGCGTTCCCTCCGCGATCTTGCGCCCGAACTGGAGCACCACGATCCGGTCGCAGGTCGACATAACGGCCTTCATGACGTGCTCGACGAGAATGATGGAGAGACCGGAGCGCGCGAGACCTCTGACCAGTTCGATGATCGGCTCAACCTCGGCAAGGTTGAGGCCGGCCATGACCTCGTCGAGAAGCAGGATGCGTGGCTTCATGGCCAGCGCCCGGGCCAGTTCGAGGCGTTTGCGCTCCGACAAGGTGAGCTGATGCGGAAGCGCGTCCGCCTTCGCTGTCAATCCGACCTGCGCGAGAGCTTCGAACGCTCGCGCCACGGCCTCCTCGCGCGAGGGCCGCGCATGCGAGGCGAAAGTGGCGCCTACCGCCGCGTTCTCGGCGACGGTCAGATGAGCGAAGGGCCTGACAATCTGGAAAGTCCGCGCGATTCCGCGCCGCGTAATGCGGAACGGCCGCATTCCAGCCAGCGAAACGCCATCAGCCCTGACATCGCCACCGGCCAGCGGGGCGATCCCGGAAATCGTGTTCAGCAACGTCGTCTTGCCTGCCCCGTTAGGGCCGATCAGGCCGAGCACCTCGGCGGGACGCAAACCGAAGCTGACATCGCTCAGCGCCTTGACGCCACCGAAGTTGACCGAGACGTTGTCGATGGTGAGGACGTCGGTCATCGTGCTGGCCTCGCCGGACGCAGTGCCCGCCGGACCAGGGGCACGATCCCCCCCGGAAGCGCCAGGGCCGTGGCAACGATGAGGCATCCCAGCAGCAGGCGGTGAAGGTCGAGGAACTGGGCCCAGATCAGGGCGCCGAACAGTTCGAGGAGAAGGGCGCCGATCAGCGGCCCGGCTATCGTCCCCATCCCGCCGATCAGCATCATGATATAAGCTTTGACTCCGATCAGCGGGTCGAATGCACTGGACGGCTCGATGAAGGTGATCCAGTAGGCCCAGATGCCACCAGCCAGCCCGGTCATTGCCGCGCTGATCATCCAGGCGAGAATTTTGGCGGAGACCGTATCGATCCCCATCACTTCCGCACCGCTCTCATTGTCCTTGAGGGCGCGCAGCGCGGTGCCGAGCCAATGGCGGCTCAGCCACCAGGTTACTGCGATGCAGACAGCCAGCACTGCAACCATCATCCAGTAGATGCGTCGATAGGCGATCTGCGGAGCGAGATCCGACAATGGCAGCGCGATGCCGTTGGCGCCGCCGGTGAAGCCGCCCGCCTGGGTGACGAGTTCGGCGAAGGCGAGGTTGAGCGCCACCGTCGCGATGGCGAAGTAATGCCCCTTGAGACGCAGAAGCGGCCAGCCCAGCAGGCCGGCCAGCAGCATCGGGGCCAGCAGAGCCAGAGGCAGGCTTGCCGAGAACGACCAGCCGGCATTCATGGCGATCGAAAGCGCATAGGCACCGCAGCCGAAGAAGACCGTGTTGCCGAAGGCGTGGTAGCCCGCGAAACCGACGATGACGTTCAGGCCGCAGGTAACGATCGCAAACATCGCGATCGTCGTTGCCAGCCGCAACCAGTAGCCATCGAGCAGAAAGGGCAGAGCCATGGCGGCGAGCGTGAGCGCGACCAGCCCGAGCAGCGCGAGGTGGGTCCGGGTAATCATCATCAATGCTCGCCGAAGAAGCGCTTGCCGAATAACCCCTGGGGGCGCAGCAACAGAATAAGGATGAAGATCAAGAAGGCGGATATCTCTTGCGTCTCCACGCCGAAGACGGAGGCCGACAAGGCCTGGATCAATCCGTAGAGCAGGCCGGCGATGATGCAGCCCTCGACGCTCCCTATGCCGCCGAGCACGGTCACGACGAATGCCGCGCCGATGAATTTGAGGCCGATGAAGGGCGATACGGGGTAGATGATCGCGGCCAGATTGCCGGCGGCGCCGGCAAGAGCCGCTCCAAGCCCAGCGGCTATCGCGTAGATTCGGCGCGGGTTGACCCCCATCGTTCGCACGATGTCACGATCGAGCGCGGTAGCCATGATCGCCTGACCGAGGCGGGTCCGATTGAGCAGGAGATAGCAGCCGAGGCCGAGAAGGAACGCCAGCGCGAATACGATGACCCGGACCACCGGGATCACGACGCCACCAATCTCAAAGGAAGCTCCGCTGTAACTCGGCCGAACGGAAAAAAAATCGGTCGTGAAAAGCAGGATGACGACATTGATGATGATCAGATCGATGCCGAACGTAACCACGAAGGACAGCAGCAGATTGGTTTGCGTCGCACGATTGATGATGAGCGTCTGGATTCCGTAGCCCAGGATGAACAGCGCGATGATCGATATGGGTATCGATAGAAGAGGATCGATGCCGAAGGTGCTGAACAGCGAGAATGCGATGTAGGCGCCCACCGTTATAAAGGCAGTATGCGCCAGATTGATCACCCCCATCACGCCCCAGACGATTGAAAAGCCGATCGACGCGATGCCGAACAGCCCTCCAAGCAACAGCCCGTTTACAATCGTCTGCGTGATCATTCGCTGCCGTTCTCCCCTGCGGGCGACGTTAGACGTCAAGCTGCCCTGCCCCAAAAGGATCAAATTTCATAACTTGATAAAATCTACTTATTGATAGGAGCGACCGACGGCTCGGGCCCGCAGCATGACGGTTTCGAGGGCACCGCGATCGAGCTCGGCGCAGGGTTAGCGTCGGGCGAAAGGCGGCCCGCGCTCATGGCTGGTTGCCCGCCGGCGGCGGCATCCGCGAGCGCGCCGGCCTCGACCGGCGCGGGCTGGACACGACCGCAGAATCGAGCGGCGAAGCCGTTTCGGATAAGGAGCCGACTTCCGAGATCGGCCCCTCGCGGCAGGCGACGTTTACCGATGCGTGCCGCGCGATCGCCGATAAGCCGCTGGCCGCAATTGCTTCGGCGGTCCTGGACAATCCCGATCTGCTGGACCAGCCTGACCTTGCGCGCGATCTCGCACGATTGCCCGGCGTCGAGTATCTCGCTTGCCCGGCAGCACGCAGCGATCGTCCGGGCGCGCCAGTATTCCACGACCATCCAGCCTGCCGGATAGATATGTTCCGCTTCATCCATTCCAGCGATCTCCATCTCGGCAAGCGCTTCGGCCAATTCACTGGTGACCTGCCCGGCCGCCTGAGAGAGGCGCGGCACGGGGTCATCGGGCGGCTCGCGCAGCATGCGCGCGAGCATGGTGCCGACACGATCCTGCTCGCGGGCGATACGTTCGACACCGAGACACCGGCGCCGGACGTTCGCCGGCAAGCACTCGCCGCGATGCGCGACCATGCGCCGGTCCGCTGGGTGGTCCTGCCCGGCAACCACGACTCGCTGCAGGCGGCGCAGCTCTGGGCGATGCTGAAGGCGGAGGCCCCCGAAAACGTGATCCTGGCGACCGAGCCGGTCGCGCTGCCGCTGTCACCCCAGGTCGCGCTGTTGCCGGCGCCCTGCACGACGCGGCGCCCCGGCCGCGATATGAGCGAGTGGATGGATGGCGCCACCACGCCCGAGGGCACGCTGCGCCTCGGCCTGGCGCATGGCGCGATCCGGGACTTCTCGGAAGAAGGAGCAACGTCGGACGTGATCGCACCCGACAGGGCGGCCCGAGCCGGTCTCGACTATCTGGCCCTCGGCGACTGGCATGGGGCACTCGTCGTCGATCCGCGGACACGCTACAGTGGAACGCCCGAGCCTGATCGGTTCAAGCACAGGCGACCGGGAGAGGCCCTGCTGGTGAGCATTGCCGGCCGGTCCGCCTTGCCGGAGGTAAGCGCGCTGGCGACCGCTAGCTTCGACTGGCAGATTCTCGATCTTCAGCTCCTCGACGGTGACGACCCCGTACAGGTGCTGGAAGCGCTGCTTCCGGAGAGCCGGCGGCGGGAGACGTTGCTGCAACTGGTCGCGACTGGACGCAGTCGCCTCCCGGGGCGGACGGCGATGACGGAAGCAGCGGCGCGCTCGGCGCCTGATTTCGCCTTTCTGGAGCTGGACGATAGCGGGCTCACCACGGAATGCGAGGCCGGCGATCTCGACCTGATCGACCGCGCCGGCGCCTTGCGCGAGGCCGCCGCGGCCCTGCTCGCAGAGGCGGAGAGCGAAAGACACTCGGCCGGGGAACGCGAGATCGCACGCGCCGCGCTCGCCCGCCTGTTTTCCTATGCGCAGGCGGTGACGCCATGAAGATCTCGGCGCTGCGCCTGTTCAACGTCAAACGCTTCGCCGGCCGCGGCGTCGCGATCGAGGGTATTGGAGATGGCGTGAACGTGCTCTGCGCCGCCAATGAATTTGGCAAGTCGACAAGCTTCGAGGCGCTGCACACGCTGTTCTTCCAGCCCTATTCGGGCAAGTCCGGTGCGGTGAGAAATCTGCGCCCCTATAGCGGAGGCAACCCGCTGGTGGAGGCGGATATCTCGCATGGCGACGATCGCCTGCGCATCACCAAACAGTATTATGGCGGCGGTTACGCGCGCGTCACCGATCTGGCGACCGGGCGCCTCGTGGCACAGGCCGACGAGGCCGAGAACTTCATCAGCGCCCTGATCAAGGGAGGACCGGCCGGGCCGGCGGGCCTGCTCTGGGTGCGCCAGGGCGTGACCGGCATCGACAAGCGCAGCAATGCCGAGGAGGACGGCGAAAAGCAGGTGCGCGCCAGCTTGCTCGAATCAGTACAGGGCGAGGTCGAGGCCATCACGGGCGGCCGGCGCATGGCCGAGATCATCCAGGCGGTGGCCGGCGAGCTCGACAAGGTCGTGACCAAGCGCGGCCCCAAGGCGGGCGGGCGCTACGCCGCAGCGATCGAAGCCCGCGACAGGCTGGCCGCGGACGAGAAACGGCTCGCCGCCGATGTCGCAGCCCTTCGGGACGCGCTGGACGAGCGAACTTCCACACAGAAGCGGTTGGCCGAACTCGACGGCGCCGATGAGCGGCAGGAGCGCCAGAGGGCAGCGGCGGAAGCACAGGCAGCGTTCGAGGCCGCGCAGGCCCAGGGCGAGAAGCTGAAAGCCGCGGAAGCCGAGCTGAAACTTGCCCGCGAGCGGCGTGATGGCGCGGAAGGGGCGCTCGATGCCTTTCGTACGACCTCGCAGAACGCGAAGGCGCTCGCGGCGCGGTTGATCGAAGGGGAGCGTCGGCGCGACGAGGCTGTCGGCCGGCGGCGCGAGGCCGGCGAATTGATCGCGAGAGTGCAAGCGGCGGCGGACCAGGCGGATATGCAGGAGCAGGAGGCTCGTACCTTGCTGGCCCGTCTGGATGCAGCGTTGCGGGCGCGGGAGGCGGCTGAACGTCTCGCGGAGTCGAACAGGCGTCTGAATGAGGCCGAGGCCAGGCGCCAGGCGCTGGAGGAAACGGAGGCGCAGCTCGCCCTCGTCAAAATCCCACCCGGCGCCATCGAGGAGCTGCAGGCGCTGGAGGTCGAGCTTTCCGGGCTCCGGGCGGTCGCCGAAGCCGCGCGCCCCTCCGTCGCCGTCGCCTATGCGAAGGACGCCCAGGGCGAGGTGACAATGGACGGGGCGCCGCTCGCCGACGGGCGCGAGCGCAGCTATGACGGGCAGGCGCAACTGGTTGTGCCGGGCATCGGCGTGATCTCCCTGCGCTCCAACAAGAAGCCCTCCGGCGACACCCGCCTGGAACAGGTCGAGGAGAGGCAGCGTAGATTGCTCGGCTCGATGGGTGTCGAGACGCTGGCCGAAGCGCGCGAGCGTCAGGTACGTGCCCAGGAGATCGACGCCGAGATCCGCGAATTGCGCGGCAGCCTGTCCTCGCTCGCTCCGGCGGGGCTCGCAAGGCTCCGCGAGGATGCCGCGGCGCAGGCCCTCGCAGGGGCCGATGTTTCCGGCCCGGAGGGCGATCCGGCAGAGCTTCGCGCCGCGCTCACGCAGGCCGAGCGACACCGCTCGGAAACACGGCACGCGCTACGAGAAGCGGAGCCGGCCCGCGGCAGGGCAGAGGACGCCGTCGTCGCGGCCGAAATATCGCTGGCCACGATGCGGACCGAACAAGCTCATGTCGAAGCCCAGCTCGGGCCGGAAGATCAGCGAGGCGCACGCGAACAGGCGCTTTCCACAGAGCTGGCCGAACGCCTAAGCCAATTCAGCGAAGCGGATGCTCGTGTTGCCGAATTGCGCGCTTCAGGCGTAGATCTGGCATCCGCCGAGGCGGCGTTGAAGCGCGCCCGGTCGGTTCAGAGCGGTGCCGAGCAGCAGATCGTAGCCCTGCGGGAGATCGTCGCCGGCCTCAATGCCGAGATCCGTGCCAGATCGGACGAGGCTGTCGAGGAAAGCTGGCGCGAGACCGCCGAGGCCCTGTCGGCAGCGGAACTGCGCGTCGCGGCGTTCGAGAGGGAGGTCGCCGTCCTGCAGCGCCTGTCGCTGGCGCTCGATGATGCACGTTCAGAGGCGCGCGAGCTCTATCTGAAGCCCGTCATGGCCGAGCTGCGGCCGCTGCTGGGGCTTCTGTTCGATGACGTATCGGTCACCTTCGACGAGCGCACGCTTTTGCCCCAGACCATCTCGCGGAACGGCCAGGAGGAGGATGTCGAACGTCTGAGCGGCGGCATGCGCGAGCAGCTTTCCGTGTTGACACGGCTCGCTTTCGCCCGGTTGCTCGCCCGAGACGGCCGGCCGGCGCCGGTCATTCTCGACGATGCTCTCGTCTATTCCGATGACGATCGTATCGAGAAGATGTTCGACGCCCTCCATCGCCAGTCCCGGGAGCAGCAGATCATCGTTTTCTCCTGCCGGCAGCGCGCCTTCCAGAAGCTCGGAGGAAACGCGCTCGCTATGGTGGACTGGCAGCCTTAGCCGCCGAGGTTTGCTCCGGTCACCGTCCGGACCGTGTCACGCAGCGCAAGTAGCTGGCAGCGCCGGCGGATCGCCGACCATGTCGGAAGGAAGATCGGAGGCGCGCCGCTCTTCAAGAGCTTTGACGCCGGCTGGCAGCGGCTGACTGACGCCGGGCTGCTCAGCGGCGCTCGCAAGACGCCGCATCCGCGCGATTTCCGCGGACGGTCGCGCGAGCCTGATCTCCACATTCGACTCGCCCAGAATTTGACTGCACTATTTCTGCATTAAATCTGCCATTAAATTCGTTTGTTTGCTTTTTTTGCAGGCGCAAGATGGCGGCACTGGGCTTCGCCACCATCCATGCCGCGCAAGTCGGCGGCGTATCGTGAACCGGGCGGCCCCAGCCTTCGGGGATGGAATGCCATGGGCGTGCGCCCTGCCGATTTTACGGGAACGGATATCCTCCAACTGGCCGCCAAGCTGTCTGCCGCCGGCCGTGCTTTCGCACTCGGCGTCGTCGTCGAAGCCCAGGGATCCAGCGCCGGGCGCGCGGGTGCGAAGGCATTATTCGATGTCGAGGGCGAGATCATCGCCGGCTGGGTCGGCGGCGGCTGCGCCGAATCCATGGTTGCCTACGCTGCCGTCGAAGCCTGTACGAGCGGCAAGCCTCAGCTTGTCGACGTCGATCTCGACAGCGAGGTGCTCGGTGCCGGCATGCCCTGCGGAGGTCGCATGCGGGTTTATGTCGAGCCGCTTCTGCCGCGGCCGAAACTCTTGCTTCTGGGGCATGGCCGTGTCGCCGAATGCCTGTGCCACCTGGGCGCTCTCCTGGGATTCGCAGTCATCGTCAATGACATCGGTGCCGGAGCCGAGCGGTTTCCCGCGGCGGCCCGCATCATCACCGACGACCCGGACTATGCAGCGCTGGCGCCGGAAGCCGGCGACTTCGCGATCGTGGCGACCCAGCATCGCGGCGATCACGAAGCGCTCCTCCACCTGCTCGCAAGCGATGTCGGTCATATCGCCCTGATCGCCAGCCGCCGGCGCGCTGGGCTCGTGCTGAACCATCTGCGCAAGGCGGGTTTCGACCGTCAGGCGCTCGATCGGGTCCGCGCGCCGGCCGGGATCGCCCTGGGCGCACACACGCCCGAGGAAATCGCGTTGTCGGTCATCGCAGAAATCGTGCTCGTCCGCCGCAGTCGCGCTGACCGGAAATCCACGCGCCAGGCGGGCGACACGTCAGCGGCCGCGCCGGGGGAGACACGGCCTCCGATCTTGCTGTCCCGTCCCGAACCGCTGCGCGTCGCAGGAGAATGAGATGATGGCTCACGCGGAGACTGCCGATCACAGGCCCGGCTTCTGGACCCGCTGGTTCCTGTCGACCAACCACAAGGATATCGGCACGCTCTACCTGATCTTCTCCACGCTGGCCGGCGTACTCGGGACTGCCCTCTCGGTTGCCATGCGGATGGAACTGCAGCAGCCGGGTATGCAAATCTTCTCAAGCGCCGCAGTGTTCAACGTGGTGGTCAGCGCTCACGGGCTGATCATGATCTTCTTCGTCATCATGCCGGCGCTGATCGGCGGCTTCGGCAACTGGCTGGTGCCGCTGATGATCGGCGCGCCGGACATGGCCTTCCCGCGCATGAACAACATCTCGTTCTGGCTGCTCGTCGCGTCCTTCGTACTCTTCCTGTGCTCGCTCTTCGTCGAGGGCGCGCCGGGCATCTCCGGCCATGGCGGCGGCTGGACGCTCTACCCGCCATTTTCCGCCGCCGCGGGCCAGCCCGGTCCTGCTGTCGATTTCGTCATCCTGTCGATCCACCTTTCGGGCGCAGCCTCGATTCTCGGTGCGATCAACTTCATCACCACGATCCTGAACATGCGCGCACCGGGCATGACCCTGCACCGCATGCCGCTCTTCGCCTGGGCCATGCTGGTCACGGCGTTCATGCTGCTCTTTGCTCTGCCGGTGCTGGCCGGCGCGGTCACCATGCTGCTGACGGACCGCAATTTCAGCACGACCTTCTTCGATCCCGCCGGTGGCGGCGATCCGATCCTCTACCAGCACCTGTTCTGGTTCTTCGGCCACCCCGAAGTGTACATCATGATCCTGCCGGCCTTCGGCATCATCAGCCATGTCGTCTCGACCTTCTCGAAGAAGCCGATCTTCGGCTATCTCGGCATGGCCTATGCCATCGTCGCAATCGGCCTGATCGGCTTCATCGTGTGGGCGCACCACATGTACACCGCCGGGCTGTCGCTCAACACGCAGCGCTATTTCGCCTTCGCCTCGATGGTGATCGCGGTGCCGACCGGCATCAAGATCTTCTCCTGGCTCGCAACCATGTGGGGCGGCTCGATCCGCTTCCGCGTCCCGATGCTCTGGGCAATGGGCTTCATCGTCCTGTTCACCATCGGCGGCGTGACCGGCGTGGTGCTGGCCAATGTCGGCATCGACCGCGTCCTGCACAACACCTACTACGTCATTGCCCATTTCCATTATGTGCTGTCGCTCGGTGCCGTGTTCGGCATCTTCGCAGGCTTCTACTACTGGTTCCCGAAGATGAGCGGCTACCTGGCCAACGAATGGCTCGGACGGCTGCATTTCGCGATGATGTTCATCGGCGTGAACATGGTGTTCTTCCCGCAGCACTTCCTCGGACTCGCCGGGATGCCGCGACATTATGCCGATTATCCCGACGCCTTCGCCGGCTGGAACTTCGTCTCCTCGATCGGCTCCTACATCTCGGCCGCAAGCCTGCTCGTCTTCGCCGCGATGATCGCCGAGGCCTTCTGGCGCAAGCGTCCCGCGGGGGACAATCCGTGGGGCGAAGGCGCGACGACGCTGGAGTGGACACTGTCATCGCCGCCGCCCTTCCACCAGTTCGAGACACTGCCGCAGATCGTCGGCACGGACCATGAAGCCTGACGCGCGCCATCTCCACGGCTTTGGAGGCATGAGCCCCGCCCCGCGGGGCTAACGAGACCCCGACCCGCCTGTTTCAGCGGCCTGCTGCGATCGAACCCTGACATCGAAGATCGGGACAGAGCGAATCCCGGCCTCGAACGTCTGCGAGACGCGACGCCCCCTGATCCGGCAGCAGCAGCCATCTCCGCTCCGGAGTCGGTCGATCTCCAGCCGCAGGCCTGCGCCAATGCGGAATTGAACGGGCCATACAAACTGCTCGACCCCGGTGAGCCCCAGCAAGCGCGACCGCCTGGGCGAAACGCCCCGGGCGCGGGCTGGACTTCGCGAAGGCCGTCGCCACTGTCGCCGCGACAGCCTCACCCTGATCTCTCCCGAGAGTGAATAGCGGCTTCGATCCGCCGCCGGGACCGGCCAATCCACGACCTGCCGACGTTGATCCGTTCCGACTGACCCGGCGGTTGCACATGCAGCACAATGACTATAGATTAGAACAATTCCAAACTATGTCGCGTCGATACCGGTCACGCACTGGAGTAGCCGTTGTCTCGTTTCCTATCGAACCTCGCCGTTGTTCTCACCACGGCAACCGTGGCAGGCCTCGCCCTGGCTGCGTCGGGCAGATGGCTCATCGATGGCCAGTCCGGGGCGCTGGTCGCACTGCTCGGCACGGCGCTCGTCTATCTGACCGGCGGCGTACCTGCAGGTTGGCGCGCCCTGACGGCGCTCTGGCGCGACCGCATCCTCGACATCGATCTTCTGATGATCGTCGCGGCACTCGCGGCAGCGGCCGTCGGAGCCTCGCTCGAGGGCGCGGTCCTGCTGACGCTGTTCAGCCTGTCGACGACGCTCGAGGAGCGCGCCATGGGGCGAGCCAAGCGCGCGATCGAGGCCTTGATGGCCTTGCGGCCGGAAACAGCGTTCCGCAAGACACAGCATGGCGACGTCGAGGAGGTGGCCGCGACCGATCTGCGCATCGGCGATATGGTGATCCTGCGCCCGGGCTCACGGGTGCCGGCAGACGGCACGGTCGTTTCCGGCCGGGGCTCGCTGGACGAGTCCACGATCACCGGCGAGTCGATGCCGGTCCGCAAGGAGCCGGGCGAGCCTCTTTTCGAGGCGACGGTCAATCTCGACGGCGTTCTCGAGGTTCGGATCACGAAAACGCTCGAGCAGAGCACGATCGCGCGGATGATCGCTCTCGTCACCCAGGCACAGGCGGCGAAAGCGCCCTCGGAACGGTTCAGTGCCTGGTTCGGACAGCGATACACGGTTGCGGTGCTCATCGGCTCCGTCGTCGCGCTCGGTGTCTTCCTGTGGCTCGGAAACGGCTGGGAGACCGCCCTCTACCGCGCTGCGACGATGCTGGTCGCGGCAAGTCCCTGCGCAGTCGTCATCTCCGTGCCGGCCGCGATCCTGTCCGCTCTCTCGGCGGCGGCCCGCGGAGGCGTTCTCTTCAAGGGCGGCGCAGCGCTTGAAACCCTGGCAAGCGTCAAGGTTTTTGCGTTCGACAAGACCGGAACGCTGACGACTGGCCGGGCCACCGTGACGGACGTCGTCGCCCTTGATGGAGACGAGAGCGCCTTCCTGTCCACTCTCGCCAGCCTCGAGGCCCATTCCGAGCATCATATCGCCGATGCGCTGCGACGCGAGGCCTCGCAGCGCGGACTGCCCGTCCGCGAGGTACGGAGCGTGAAAGCCCTGCCGAGCAGGGGGATCACGGGTGAAGACGAAACCGGTCCGCTTTGGGCGGGCAATCGCCGAATGGCCGAGGCCATGGGCGCCGCGTTGGATCACGATGCGCTGAGGGCCCTTCACGACACAGCCGAGACCGTCGTTTACCTGGGTCGTGGCGACCATCTTCTCGGCGCCGTCAGTGTCGCCGACAAGCCGCGCGAGACGTCTGCCGGTGCGCTCACGGCGCTGCGGCACGGTGGGGTCGAGACAATCCTCATGATGACAGGCGACAGGCGCCCCGTAGC
>NZ_JAFKFW010000029.1 GCF_017308015.1 Allobosea sp. | reverse complement strand
TCGCCGAGACGATGCCGAGCTCGGTGATCGTCGGCTCGCGGCCGATCAGATGCAGGAAGCGCTGGTACTCGTCCGGCTTCAGGCCGTGCTCGGCGACGAGCTGCGGGGTGATCTTGATGTCGTTCGGAATCACGGGCTCAGGGTTCCTGACGGTCCGGCGAAGGGGTTTGGCAGCGGCATAGCCTGCCTCGGCCCGCGAGACAACATTCCCTGACGCAGGCGGCGCTTTCAGCCCTGGATGGCCACCAACGCGCCTCTGAGCGGCGCCGGGATCGGTACCGGCGTCCGGCTCGCGCGCTCGACATAGACATGGGTGAAGCGCCCCTGCGCCGCCGCCTGCTCTCCACCCTGCCGGAAGATGCCGATCCGATAGGTCACCGAGCTGTTGCCGAGCCGCTCGACCGCGATCCCGACTTCGACCGTCTCGGGAAAAGCGACGCTCTCGAAATAGGTGCAGCCGGTCTCGACAACGAGCCCGACGATCTCGCTGCCGGCGAGATCAAGGAAGCCGTTCTCGATCAGCCAGGCATTCACCGCCGTGTCGAACCAGCCGTAATAGACGACGTTGTTGACGTGGCCGTAGGCGTCGTTGTCGTGCCAGCGCGTCGGAATGGCACGAAAGACGCGGAAATCGGCGCGGGTCAGGCGCGATTGGCGCGCGCTCACCCCTCGCCCCCCGGTTTCTCGCCTGCCTTGATCTCCGGCACGCCGAGCGCGTCGGCCAGCCGTACCTTGGCGGAGCCGGGTTTAAGCGGCTTCTGCTGGCTCTCATGCGGCGCCCAACCGGAAACCCAGACGAACTCGAAGGTCGCAGGCAGGCGCCCGTCCGGATCGGCGAAGCGTTCGGCGTAGAGCGCGGCGGCGCGCAGCAGGGTCTCCCGCCTGAGCGGCGTCTTGCGCCGCGCGACGAGCGCATTGGCCCAGCCCATCGCGCGCAGATCGCGGAACAACCCGAAGGCGTCGCGATAGCGCACCGTCACGATCTCGCTGTCGATGACCGGCAGCGCGAAGCCGGCGCGCTGCAGCAGGCTGCCGAGATCGCGCAGATCGGCGAAAGGCGCGACGCGCGGACTGACCCCGCCCGTCGTCTCGCTCTCGGCTTCCAGCAGAGCCTGCCTGAGTTCCTGCAAGGTCCGCCCGCCGAGCAGGCAGCCCATGAACAGGCCATCGGGCCTGAGCGCCCGCTTGATCTGGATGAGCGCGCCCGGCAGGTCGTTCACCCCGTGCAGCGCCAGCAGCGAGACCGCGAGATCGAGCGAACCGGCTGCGAAAGGCAGGCTTTCGAGATCACCGACGAAACCGGCCGGCTTTCCTTCGGCCTCCGCCATCCGCAGAAGCCGCCCGGCCCGGCCCGCGAGGATGGGCGCGACGACCGGTAGCGCCGTCCCGAGATCCGCCGCGACTGCGAATTCCCGCAGCACCGCCCCGAGCCGATCCTTGAGATCACCAGCCGCGCGCTGCAGCAGGAAATCCGGATAATCACCGGCGAGCGCGCGCCTCAGCCGCGAACGGCCGAGCGCGCGATCGAAGACGAGACCCTGATCACTCAACTTTGCACCGTCGGCAAGACACACGCCCCCACCCTTGAAAGCGCCCTTCCTAGTCGGATTGGCGTCTCAGGACGAGGACTGAGTTGAACGGTCCCTGCACGGCTCAGCGGTCGAGCAGCTTCTCGATTTCCGCGCGCAGTTGCGGGCCGAGATCGCTGCGGTCGAGCGCGTAGGCGACATTCGCCGCGAGAAAGCCGATCTTCGAGCCGGCATCGTAGATCTCGCCGTCGAAGCGCACCGCGAAGAACGGCTCCTGATGCGACAGCGCGATCATCGAATCGGTGAGCTGGATCTCGCCGCCGGCGCCCTTTTCCTGATTGGCGAGCAGGTTGAAGATCGTCGGCTGCAGGATGTAGCGGCCGGAGATGTGCAGGTTCGACGGGGCCGTGCCCTTCGGGGGCTTCTCGACCATGCCGGTGATCTTCGAGACCTTCGCCTTGGCATCCTCGACGCCGACGATGCCGTATTGATGGGTCTGATCGTCCGGCACGGGCGCGACGGCGATATGGTTGCCGCCATGCCTGTCATAGGCCTCGATCATCTCGGCGAGACAGCCCTTGCCCTGGCTGTAATGCAGCATGTCCGGCAGCAGCAGCGCGAAGGGCTCGTCACCGACGATCTCGCGCGCGCACCAGACGGCATGGCCGAGGCCGAGAGGAGCCTGCTGGCGGGTGAAGCTCGTCGCCCCCGCGGCCGGCAGGTCATGCTTCAGCGCCTCCAGCTCCTTCACCTTGTTGCGCTTGGCAAGCGTGTCGTCGAGCTCGTAGGCCATGTCGAAATGGTCCTCGATCACCGCCTTGTTGCGGCCGGTGACGAAGATGAAATGCTCGATGCCGGCGGCGCGCGCCTCGTCCACGACATGCTGCACGACCGGACGGTCGACGATGGTGAGCATCTCCTTCGGCACCGCTTTCGTCGCGGGCAGGAAGCGGGTGCCGAGACCGGCAACAGGAAGAACGGCCTTGCGGATGCGTTTCGTCATGAAAAATCCATTGGGCGCAGCAGCCTTGCCGAAGCCAGGCGATGATGGGAGCGGCCGTACAACTGTCACGGTTGCCGGCCATCAGGCGATATTAGCCGACAGGCCTTGAGAAGCCGTCAACGGTTTTCGATTAAGTCGGGTTCCTGACGAAGATGAGGCGAGAGAGACGATGGCGGTATTGGTTTCCGGCGGCGCCGGCTACATCGGCAGCCACATGGTCCTTGAATTGCTGGATCGCGGTGAGAAGGTCGTCGTGCTTGACGATCTCTCGACCGGGTTCTGGTGGGCGGTGCCGCCCGAGGCGATCTTCGTCCAGGGCGATATCGGCAACCAGGAACTGGTCGAAGGCCTGATCGGCGAATATGACATCACGGAGATCGCGCATTTCGCCGCCAGGATCGTGGTTCCGGAATCGGTCGCCGATCCGCTGGGCTATTATTTCAACAATACCGTGAAGACCCGCGCTCTGATCGAGAGCGCCGCACGCAAGGGCGTGAAGCACGTCATCTTCTCCTCTACCGCAGCCGTCTACGGCGAGCCACCGGTCTCGCCGGTGCCGGAGGAGATCGCGCTCAACCCGATCAACCCCTATGGCCGCTCCAAGCTGATGAGCGAGTGGATGCTGCAGGATGCGTCGAAGGCGCATGGCTTCACCTACATCGCCCTGCGCTATTTCAACGTATCCGGCGCCGACCCGAAGGGACGCTCGGGCCAGTCCTCGCCGAATGCCACCCATCTGATCAAGGTCGCGAGCCAGGCGGCGCTCGGCCAGCGCGACGGGCTCACCGTCTTCGGTACCGATTATGCGACCCCGGACGGCACCTGCGTGCGCGACTATATCCACGTCACCGACCTCGCCCGCGCGCATCTCGCCGCGCTCGACCATCTGCGGGGCGGCGGCACGAGTCTGACGCTGAACTGCGGCTATGGCCGCGGCTATTCGGTGAAGGAGGTCGTCGAGGTCGTGAAGAAGGTCTCGGGAGTCGATTTTCCGGTGACGCTGGCGGACCGCCGGGCGGGCGACCCCGCCTCCCTGATCGCCCGCGCCGACCGCATCCGCGCCGAGCTCGGCTGGCGGCCCCAGCATGACGATCTCGAAGAGATCGTCGGCCAGGCCCTCGCCTGGGAAGAGAAGCTCAGGTCGAAGAACGCCACGGCCTGAGAAAACAACTCCCGAGCTCTCATCCGGAGGAACCATCCCCACGGGAATGGCGTCTCGAAGGATGCTCAAGGCGGCTCGGGAGATAACTGGAACATCCTTCGAGACGCCGCGTACGCGGCTCCTCGGGATGAAGGCTGCAGATTGCGAGCAGCCGCAGCCGCCTCTAGGACGCCGCCTCCTCCTCCGCCGGCTCGCGCACCTCGAGAACCGTCAGGCGCTTCACGTCGCCCGAGCGCGTTGTCCAGTCGATCGAGCGCTCGGCCGCCATGCCGATCAACGCGACACCGATCGGCGTCATCACCGAGATGCGGTTTTTCTCGATGTCGGCATCCTGCGGCCAGACCAGGGTGATGATGGCCTCCCGCTTCGTGGTCTCGTCGCGGTAGACGATCCGGCTGCCGATGCGGGCGTGATCATGCGAAACCCGGCCCTCCGGCAGGATGCGGGCACGGTCGAGCTCGTGGGTCAGCTCGGCGGCGAGCTCGGGCATGGTATGGGCCGCGCCCGCCGCGATGCGGCTCAGCATGGCATGGTCCGCAGCCGTGACGGTGATGGCGGGACGCTTCGTGGACATCGTGACAGATCTTTCATCGAAAAGGCGAGCGCCCGCCGGCAGACGGAAATCGCACGGCATCAGAAAGGTCGAACTCGCAGGGAAAAGCAGCAGGGAAGGCGCACCCCGAACCGGAGGCGCCAAGCGCGACAGGCCCGGGGCTATAAGCCCGCGATGAGGTTGCCCGAGCGGTGCAGACCGCGGCGGAAATGGGACGCGCTATTCATAGCCCCAAAATCAGACAATCCCCGATGCTTGTCAAATCACGAATGCCGCAGCGATCGCGATGTGCATTAACCCTTGGTTAATCTTGTTCGGGCGCTGTGAAGATGTTTCCATCCAGCCTTCGCGGGAGTGTCCATGCGCCTGTCCGTCATCGCAGCCTCGGCCTTGATCAGCCTGGCACCGGCGCTGGCCCAGACCACCGGCTCGATCAACGTCTCCGGTGCCCATGCCCGCAATGCGCAGGCGAGCCCGGCGAGCGCCTCCTTCGACATCTTCGTGCAGCGGCTCTGGCCGCTGGCGCAGGCGCGCGGAATCTCGCGTGCGACCTTCGATCTCGCCTTTCGCGGCGTGACGCCGGATTCCTCCATCGTCGCGCTCACCAGGAAACAGGCGGAGTTCAGCGCCCCCATCTGGAGCTATCTCGAGAACGCCGTCGGCGGCGCCCGCATCCAGCGCGGACGCGAAGCCGCGGCCGCGAATGCGAGCGTCCTCGCTCAGGTCGAGGCGCGCTACGGCGTGCCCAAGGAGATCGTCCTCGGCGTCTGGGGCATGGAAACCAACTACGGCTCGTTCAAGGGCGGCAAGGACGTCATCCGTTCGCTCGCAACGCTCGCCTCGATCCGCTACCGCGGCGATTTCTTCCGCGACGAATTGCTGACCGCACTGGAACTGATCGAGAAGGGCCATGTCGAACGCGGCGAGCTGAAAGGCTCCTGGGCCGGCGCCATGGGCCACACCCAGTTCATGCCGTCGAGCTACATGAAATACGCGGTCGACTGGACCGGCGACGGCCATGCCGACATCTGGACCTCGTCGAGCGACGCCATCGCCTCCACCGCCAACTACCTCAAGGGCTATGGCTGGGTGCCGGGCCTGCCCTGGGGCATGGAGGTGACGCTCCCACAGGGCTTCGACCACCGGCTCGACAAGGCGAGCTTCGCCAGTTTCGCCTCGGCCGGTGTTCGCCGCGCCGATGGCGGCCGCCTGCCCTCCTCCGGCGAAGGCCGCCTGTTCTACCCGGCCGGCCATACCGGCCCGGTGATGCTGCTCACCGCCAATTTCGACGTCATCAAGAAATACAACTCGTCCGACGCCTATGCGATGGCCGTCGGCCATCTCGGCGACCGCATCGCCGGACGCCCCGCCATCCAGGCGAGCTGGCCGATCAAGGCGCCGCGGCTCGACATGGCCGCGACCCGCGACCTCCAGCACCGCCTGAAGGCGCTCGGCCTCTACAATCACGATGCCGATGGCCGCATCGGCACCGGAACGCGCGAGGCGGTCCGGCGCTACCAGATCAGCGCCGGCGAGATCGCCGACGGTTATCCGACCCCGGCCCTGCTGTCGAAGCTGCGCGGCAAGCGCTGACTCACAGCCGCTCCCGGCCTATAGTGGCGAGCGAAGGGGAACCTCCGGATCGGTCGATGCGCCTGCGTTCGCTTGCCATGGTTCTGGGTGCCGCCTGCCTGCTCCTCCTGACGGGCGGGCCGGTTTCCCTCGCCCAGCAGCAGCCGCAGCAGCGCAGCCTGTTCCAGATGTTCTGGCAATTGCCGGCGCAGCCGCGGACCGCGCCGCAGCAGCGCCAGCGTGTCGCGCCTGTGGTCCGCCGCCGCGATGCGCCGGTCGTCGTCCGCGACGATCCCGTCATCCCCAAGGTCGACGTCGCCCACCATATCCTGGTCATGGGGGACTCGCTCGCGAACCTCCTCGCAAACGGACTGGACGATGCCCTCAACACCCGTCCCGATGTCGAGGTGATCCACAAGGCCAAGCCCGATTCCGGACTGGTGCGCAGCGATTTCTACGACTGGCCGAAAGCCGCTTCCGAGCTTCTCGCCAGCGACCAGAAGATCAGCATCGGGGTGATCCTGCTCGGCCTCAACGACCGCCAGCCGCTCCGCGAGGGCGAGACCGTCCACGAGCCCCTGAGCCCGCGCTGGCTCGAACTCTACCGCGACCGGATCGACGCCATAGCCAATGCCTTTGCCGGCAAGCGCGTGCCGCTGATCTGGGTTGGCGCGCCGCCCATGCAGAACGGCCGGCTCTCGGCCGATCTCGTCACCTTCAACGATCTCTATCGCCAGCGCGTCGAGAAGGCGGGCGGGCAATATGTCGATCTGTGGGGCGGCTTCGTCGATGCAGAGAACCGCTACGCCGCGACCGGCCCGGACGTCTCCGGCCAGCCGGTGCGTTTGCGCCTCGGTGACGGCATCCACTTTACGGCGGCCGGGGCCCGCAAGGCCGCCCATTTCGTCGACCTCGTCATCCGCCGCATGATCGAGGCGGCTCCGCAGAGCAGCGTCATCGCCCTGCCCGTCTCGCCCGAGACCGGCGCACCGAGCGCCCTTGAGCTTCAGCCCGGTGGCGTCGAGCGCCTGATCGACCAGATGGTTGCGGGCGTGCCGACCATCGGCCTCCCCGCTGCCTTGCAGGCCCGCCCGCTCGCCGGCCCGATCCAGCCCCTCACCGGACAGGCCGCGCTCTCCGAGCAGCCGCTGCTCGCCTCGATCGCCGAGGCGCGGGGCCGCGGCGATGCTGCCCTCCAGCTCGAACGCGTCTTCGGCCAGGGCATCGCGCCGGACCCGCTTCCAGGCCGGCTCGACGATTACCGCTGGCCGCGCTGATCATCCCGCCATCAGCCGATCGAAAACCGGACCGGGATCGTCGACCTCGACCAGTTTCTTGCCGGTGATGACCCAGATCCGCGTCGCCACCGCCCGCACGAAGGCGCGGTCATGGCTGACCAGTTCACCCTCCAGCATGTCCTGCCCCTCGATATCGAGATGGTTGGTGGGCTCGTCCAGCAGGTAGAAATTCGGCTCGGCCAGGCGCAGCAGCAGCATCGCGAGCCGGGCGCGCTGTCCGCCTGAAAGGCGGGCCGTCGGCGCGGTCTGCGCCTCGCTTGCGATCCCCGCTCCGGCCAGCACGGTGCGCGCCGTCTGGTCGCCGAGATCGCTCGAGCGCTTCACCGCGTCCCAGGGCGTGCGCCAGGCGTCGAGCTGCGAGAGGCCCTGGTCGGAGTAGCCGACCGTGAGGGTCGCGGCACCGCGGATATCCGGGTCAGCGCCGTCCAGCGCAGCCCGCAATCGCGTGACGAAGCGCGTCTTGCCGCTGCCATTGGCGCCGAGCAGCGCGATCCGGTCGCCCTTCTCGATCCAGAGCGGCCCGGTCCGGAACAGCTGGCGCCCGTCCGGCGTCGCGACCGACGTTTCCTTGATCGAGACCAGTGCCTTGGCATGAGTGCCGCTGCTGGCGAGCCGGATCGTGCCGGCCGAGTGCTCCTTGTGCCCGGGCTTGGCCTGCTCCTCCAGCCTGTCGGCACGCTCGGACAATTGCTTGGTCTTGACCACCAGCAGATCCGAGCCGGAATTGATGCCGATATTCTTGAGCTTGGCAGCCTGCTGGCGGAGCGCCTTGACCTTGCGCATCTCGTTCTCGAACTGCCGGCTCCGCGCCGCGTCGCGCTCTTCCAGAGCCTGCAAGGCGCGCGAATAGGGCAAGGCGAAATCGGCGCTCTCTGCCGGACGCAGGAACAGGGTGCGCGTGCTGACATCGTCGAGGAAGGCGCGGTCATGGCTCGCCGCGACCACGGCGCAGTCGCGCGGCAGGTTGGCGAGGAAGCGTTCCAGGAGGCCGATCCGTTCGAGATCGAGATGGTTCGTGGGCTCGTCCAGCAAGAGCAGGTCGGGCTCGATCACCGCCGCGCGCGCCAGCAGCAGCGTGCGCTGCCAGCCACCGGAGAGGCTGTCGACAGCACGATTGCGCAGGCTCTCCTCGATCATGAGATCGTCAAGCAGCACGTCGACACGCCAGCTCTCAGTCTCGGCCGCCTCGGCATCGAGCGCATCCAGCACGGCATCATAGAGGCTCATCGGCAGCAGGCGCGCGGGCGGATCCTGCGGCGCGAAAGCGGTGACGAGGCCGCGTGATCGGGTGAGCGTGCCACCACTCGCCTCCTCTGTACCGGCCAGGATGCGCAGGAGCGAGGACTTGCCGCGCCCGTTGGCTGCGACGAGGCCGAGGCGATCGCCCTTGGCGATGGCGAGGTCGAGGCCGGCGAAGAGAGGCGCGCTGCGAGCGAGCGACAGGTCTTTCAGGGTGATCAGGGACATCGGAATCTCATGAGATCAGGCATGCGCGCCGGAGCGCGCCAGATAAGGCTGACGATGAGACGACGATGCGTTCCCGGTCAGCCCCGCGATGTGAAGCGCGGGGCGCAGACAGGTCCGCGGGTGCGGCAATGGAAGCGGCGGCGCGGTGCCTGCTTCCCCTTCTGGTTCGATTCCATGGCGGCGATCATAGCGAGGGCGGTGGGGTTGAACAGCCCCCGCAGCTCACACCGGCAGGATCGTCGCGCCCATCAATTCCTTGTCGATGGCATGGGCCGCCTGACGGCCCTCGCGGATCGCCCAGACCACCAGCGACTGGCCGCGGCGCATGTCGCCGGCGACGAAGACCTTGCCGACGCTGGTCTTGTAGTCGCGATCATTGGCGATAACGTTGGCGCGCTTGTCCACGGTCGCGCCCGACTGCGCGATCATGCCCTCGATCACCGAGCCGGCGAAGCCGATGGCGAGGAAGCAGAGATCGGCCTGGAGCACGAACTCGGTGCCGGGGATGGGCTTGCGCTTCTCGTCGACGCGGGCGCACTTCACGCCGGTCAGCCGGCCGTTGCGGCCTTCGAGCCCGAGCGTCGCCGCCTGGAACTCGCGCTCGGCGCCCTCGGCCTGCGAGGACGAGGTGCGGAACTTCGTCGGCCAGTACGGCCAGACGGTGAGCTTGTCCTCCAGCTCCGGCGCCATCGGCCGGATGTCGAGCTGCGTCACCGAGAGCGCGCCCTGCCGGAAGGCCGTGCCGACGCAGTCCGACGCCGTATCGCCGCCGCCGACCACGACGACATGCTTGCCAGCCGCGCTGATCGGTTCGAGGCCCGAAACATCCTCGCCGCCGACGCGCTTGTTCTGCTGGGTGAGGTACGGCATCGCGTAATGGACGCCGGCGAGATTGGTGTCGGGCAGGCCGGGATCGCGCGGCGCTTCCGCCCCGCCGGTCATCAGCACGGCGTCATGCTCGGCCATCAGCGTGGCGAAGGGCAGGTTCACGCCGATATTGGCGTTGTAGTGGAAGGTCACGCCTTCCGCCTCCATCTGCTTCACCCGGCGGTCGATATGCTTCTTCTCCATCTTGAAGTCGGGGATGCCATAGCGCAGCAGGCCGCCGGCCTTGGCCTCGCGCTCATAGACATGAACATCGTGCCCGACGCGGGCGAGCTGCTGCGCCGCAGCCATGCCGGCGGGGCCGGAGCCGACGATGGCGATGCGCTTGCCGGTGCGCTTGGCCGGGATTTCCGGCGCGATCCAGCCCTCTTCCCAGCCCTTGTCGGCAATCGCCTGCTCGATCGTCTTGATCGTCACCGGCATGTTCTCGAGGTTGAGCGTGCAGGCTTCCTCGCAAGGCGCCGGGCAGATGCGACCGGTGAATTCCGGGAAATTGTTGGTGGAATGGAGGTTGCGCAGCGCATCCTCCCAGCCGCCGGAATAGACCAGCTCGTTCCAGTCCGGGATCTGGTTATGGACCGGGCAGCCGGTCGGCCCATGGCAGAACGGGATGCCGCAGTCCATGCAGCGCGCCGCCTGCTTCTTGATGTCGCGCTCCTCAAGCGGAAGCGTGAACTCGCGGAAATGCCGGATGCGGTCGCCGGCGAGCTGATACTTCTGCTCCTGCCGGTCGAATTCGAGAAAGCCCGTGACCTTGCCCATGCCGTTTCTCTCGCCGTGTGCGCGGGGCGTCCCCGTGCGCGTGCCTTAACCTGATCGAGATGCCGGGACCGTGACGGCCCCGGCGGGGTGGCGTTCGCTTATTCCGCAGCCTGCAAGGTGCGGGCCTGTTCCATCTCGCGCAGCGCGCGGCGGTACTCGACCGGCATCACCTTGACGAACCTGGTGCGGTAATCCGCCCAGTTGTCGAGGATGGTGCGGGCGCGCTCCGAACCGGTGTAGTCGACATGGTTCGTCAGCATCTGCATCAGGCGCTCTTCATCGTGGCCCGACATGTTGGTCATGTCGATCCGGCCCTTGTGCTCGAGATCGCCGCCATGGTGGTGCAGGCGCTCCATCAGGTCCTCTTCCTCCTCGACCGGTTCGAGATCGACCATCGAGAGGTTGCAGCGCGACTTGAAGGTGCCGTCCTCGTCCAGCACGTAGGCGATGCCGCCCGACATGCCGGCCGCGAAATTGCGCCCGGTCTGGCCGATGACCGCGACGACGCCGCCGGTCATGTACTCGCAGCCATGGTCGCCGGTTCCTTCCACCACCGCGATGGCGCCGGAATTGCGCACCGCGAAGCGCTCACCGGCGACACCGCGAAAATAGGCCTCGCCCGCAATCGCGCCGTAGAGCACGGTGTTGCCGACGATGATCGAGCGCTCGGCCACGGCCCTGGTCGCCGGATCGGGCTTCACGATGACCTTGCCGCCGGACAGGCCCTTGGCGACATAGTCGTTGGCCTGGCCGGTGAGTTCGACCGTGACGCCAGCCGCCAGGAAGGCGGCGAAGCTCTGGCCGGAGGTGCCAGAGAGCTTCACGGTGATCGTGTCTTCCGGCAGGCCGGCATGGCCGTACTTCTTGGCGACGGCACCGGACAGCATCGCGCCCGTGCTGCGGTCGACATTGCCGACCGGCTTCTCGATCACGACCGGCGTTCCGGTCTCGATCGCGTTCGTCGCCTCGGCCAGGAGCTGGCGGTCGAGCACGGTGTCGATCGGGTGCTTCTGCAACTCGACATGGCGGATCGCCACGCCCGGCAGGTCGACCTTGTGGAAGAGCCTGGTGAAGTCGAGCCCGTTCGCCTTCCAGTGTTCGATCGCGTCCCGCTTGTCGAGCAGGTCGGAGCGGCCGACGATCTCCTCGATCTTGGTGAAGCCCATCTCCGCCATGATCCGGCGGACGTCCTCGGCCACGAAGAAGAAGTAGTTCACGACATGCTCGGGCAGGCCCTTGAAGCGCTTGCGCAGCACCGGGTCCTGCGTCGCGACGCCGACCGGGCAGGTGTTGAGATGGCACTTGCGCATCATGATGCAGCCGGCCGCGATCAGCGGCGCGGTGGAGAAGCCGAACTCGTCGGCCCCCAGCAGCGCGCCGATGATGACGTCGCGGCCTGTCCGCAACCCGCCATCGACCTGCAAGGCGACACGGCCGCGCAGATGGTTCAGCACCAGCGTCTGCTGCGTCTCGGCCAGCCCGATTTCCCAGGGCGAGCCCGCATGCTTCAGCGAGGTCAGGGGGCTCGCGCCCGTACCCCCCTCGAAGCCGGAGATGGTGATGTGGTCGGCGCGCGATTTGGCAACGCCGGCGGCGACCGTGCCGACACCGATCTCGGAGACGAGCTTCACCGAAACATCGGCCGCCGGGTTGACGTTCTTCAGGTCGAAGATGAGCTGCGCCAGATCCTCGATCGAATAGATGTCGTGATGCGGCGGCGGCGAGATCAGGCCGACGCCCGGCGTCGAATGCCGGGTGCGGGCGATCTTGGCGTCGACCTTGTGGCCGGGAAGCTGGCCGCCCTCGCCGGGCTTGGCACCCTGCGCCACCTTGATCTGCATCACGTCGGCATTGACGAGATACTCGGTGGTGACGCCGAAGCGGCCTGACGCGATCTGCTTGATCGCCGAGCGCTTCGAGCGGCCATCCGGCATCGGCCGGAAGCGGATCGGCTCCTCGCCGCCCTCGCCGGTGTTCGACTTGCCGCCGATCTGGTTCATCGCGAGCGCGATCGTTTCATGCGCCTCGCGCGAGATCGAGCCGAAGGACATCGCGCCGGTGGCGAAGCGCTTCACGATGTCAGCGGCAGGCTCGACGCTCTCCAGCGGCACGGGCGCGCGGCCGTTATCCACGGCCATCTTGACCTTGAACAGGCCGCGGATGGTGCTGAGCCGCTGCGCATCGTCGTTGACCTGCCGGGCGAACTCCTCGTAGCGATCCTGCGCGTTGAGGCGCACCGCATGCTGCAGCGAGGCGACGACATCCGGCTTCCAGACATGGTCCTCGCCGCGGACGCGGTACATGTACTCGCCGCCGATATCGAGGCTGTTGCGGTAGAGCGGCGAGTCGCCGAACGCGTCGCGATGCCGGCGCAGGCTCTCCTCGGCGATCTCCTCGAGGCCGACACCCTCGATCGCCGTGCCGGTGCCGAAGAAGAACTTGTCGACGAAGGCGCTCTTCAAGCCGACGGCGTCGAAGATCTGCGCGCCGCAATAGGACTGGTAGGTCGAGATGCCCATCTTGGACATGACCTTCAGCACACCCTTGCCGACCGACTTGATGTAGCGCTTCACCACCTCCTCGGCATCGACCTCCTCGGGGAAGGCGCCCTGCGCGTGCTGGTCGAGCAGGGTATCGAAGGCGAGATAGGGGTTGATCGCCTCGGCGCCGTAGCCGGCGAGGCAGCAGAAGTGATGGATCTCGCGTGGCTCGCCGGATTCGACGACGAGGCCGACCGAGGTACGCAGGCCCTTGCGGATCAGGTGATGATGCACCGCCGCCGTCGCCAAGAGCGCCGGGATCGGGATGCGGTCCGGCCCGACCTGCCGGTCGGACAGGATGATGATGTTGTAGCCGCCATGGACGGCAGCCTCGGCGCGCTCGCAGAGCCGCGCGACCGCGCCTTCCATGCCACCGGCGCCCTCGCGCGCCGGATAGGTGAAGTCGATCGTCTTGGTGTCGAAGCGATCCTCGTAGTGGCCGATGCAGCGGATCTTCTCGAGATCGTCATTGGTCAGGATCGGAGTGCGAACCTCCAGGCGCTTGCGCCGCGAGGTGCCTTCCAGATCGAGGATGTTCGGACGCGGCCCGATGAAGGAGAGCAGGCTCATCACCAGCTCCTCGCGGATCGGATCGATCGGCGGGTTCGTCACCTGCGCGAAGTTCTGCTTGAAATAGGTGTAGAGCAGCTTCGACTTGAGCGAGAGCGCCGAGATCGGCGTATCCGTGCCCATCGAGCCCACGGCTTCCTGCCCGGTCACCGCCATCGGCGCCATCAGCAGGCGGACATCCTCGGTGGTGTAGCCGAAGGATTGCTGGCGATCGAGCAGCGGCACGTCGGTGCGTGAGGCCCGCGCCTCGACGGGCGGCAGGTCCTCCAGCACGATCTGGGTGCGCTTCAGCCAGTCCTTGTAGGGGTTGGCGAGGCAGAGTGAGGTCTTGATCTCGTCATCGCCGATGATGCGACCCTGTTCGAGATCGATCAGCAGCATCTTGCCGGGCTGGAGGCGCCACTTCTCGACGATCTTCTCCTCCGGGATCGGCAGCACGCCGAACTCGGACGCCAGCACGACGAGGCCGTCGTCGGTGACGAGATAGCGCGCCGGACGCAGGCCGTTGCGGTCCAGCGTCGCGCCGATCTGGCGGCCGTCGGTGAAGGCGATCGCGGCCGGCCCGTCCCAGGGCTCCATCAGCGCGGCGTGGTACTCGTAGAAGGCGCGCCGCTCATCATCCATCAGCGGGTTGCCGGCCCACGCCTCCGGCACCAGCATCATCATAGCATGGGCCAGCGAATAGCCGCCCTGCACCAGGAATTCGAGCGCGTTGTCGAAGCAGGCGGTGTCCGACTGGCCCTCATAGGAGATCGGCCAGAGCTTCGAGATATCCGAGCCGAACAGGTCTGAATCGACGCTCGCCTGCCGCGCCGCCATCCAGTTGACGTTGCCGCGCAGCGTATTGATCTCGCCGTTATGTGCGACCATCCGGTAGGGATGGGCGAGGCGCCAGGACGGGAAGGTGTTGGTGGCGAAGCGCTGGTGGACGAGGGCGAGCGCGCTGACGAAGCGCTCGTCCTGCAGATCCTTGAAATAGGAGCCGAGCTGATCGACCAGCACCATGCCCTTGTAGACGATGGTGCGGCAGGACATCGAGACGGGGTAATACTCCGCCGTCTTGCGCTCCTGATGCTTGTAGACCTTGTTCGAGACCGACTTGCGCAGGACATAGACCTGCCGCTCGAACTCGTCCTCGTCGGTGATGTCCTCGGGACGGCCGACGAAGAGCTGGCGGTGCACCGGCTCGGTCGCCAGCACGGCGTGGCCGAGATCGCGGTTGTCGACCGGCACGTCGCGCCAGCCGAGGAAGACGAGCCCCTCCTCCGCCACGGTCTGGGAGATGATCTCCTCGCACATCGCCCGTGCGGCGGGATCGCGCGGCATGAAGAACTGGCCGATCGCATAATGGCCGGACGCCGGCAGGGTGATGCCGAGCCGCGCGGTCTCCTCGCGGAAGAAACGGTCGGGGATCTGGACGAGGATGCCGCAGCCGTCGCCGAGCTTCGGATCGGCACCGACCGCGCCGCGATGGTCGATATTGTGCAGGATCTGCAGGCCCTGCTGCACGATCGCATGGCTCTTGCGGTTCTTCATATCGGCGATGAAGCCGACGCCGCAGGAATCTTTCTCGTTGGCAGGATCGTACAGGCCTTGATGCGTCGGCATCGCCGGATCGCGCACCGCCGGAAAACGCTCGAAAGCCCCTGTGCCGCTCGACTTGCTGGTCACGCTCATCGTCAAACCCCGCTTCGCAGAACCCCGCGGGCTTGCGCCGGCAGGAAGACCCGTCAGTCCATGTTTCCGACCGCTTCGTTCCCGGAAGCCGGCGACATACCGGCGGCAAGGATCGGCCAGGGCGGCTCGGCCGTCGTCGTCTAGGAGGCTTTGCTTGCGCTTCGTTTCCACCGCGCCCGCGTCCTCCGCAGGCGCCTCGGGCGTCTTTCGCCCGCTCGCGCCTGTCTCAGGCCGTCGTTTTACGGACGCGCGTACGTGCGGCTTTGGCAGTAACGGCCCGGCCCCTCGTCATGCTCCGCTCCATCGCGACGGCGCGATCTCCGGCTAGAGCAGCCTTCGATCGGCGCGGTGAAAAATGGGACAGCAACACTGTCCTATTGCGGTGAACTTGCCAGAATTCCAATCTAGGCACAAGCATCGATTTCGCGCTGCAGCGAAATTTTATTGCAAAATTGAATCCACACCAGACATTTCCGGCATGAAAGCCGGACATCAGCTACCCGGTTCTTGTTTTTCGACCCGATGCGCCGCTTCGCCCTTGCGAGTGCAGCGAAGCTACCGAGGGCGGGGCGAGCAAGACGCCCCCCGCTCCTCCCGGATCGCTTCATCGCTTCACTCCTCGTCATGCGGCCCCGATCGGCACGGCGCACAGGCCCCCCTCTTCGTGGATGCCGCTTGGCAGGAAAGCGCACTCCGCATAACGCTCAGGCCATGGATTTCTTCAGCGACAACACCGCCGCCGCCAGCCCACGCGTCATGGCTGCCCTCGCCGCCGCCAATGCCGGCGCCGCCTCTCCCTATGGCAAGGACGAATGGACGCGTCGCGTCGAGGAGCGTTTCGCGGCGATCTTCGAGCGCGAAGTCGCGGTCTTCCTCGTCCTCACCGGCACGGCGGCGAACGCGCTCGCGCTCGCAAGCATCGTCAGGCCCTGGGGCGCGATCCTGACCCATGAGGAGGCGCATGTCGTCGAGGACGAATGCGGCGCGCCCGAGTTCTTCAGCAACGGCGCCAAGCTCGTCGACCTGCCCGGCACCGGCGCCAAGCTGAAACCGGAGACGGTGACGAAGGCGCTCTCGCATCTGCGCGCCGGCGACTTCCATCAGGTCCAGGCCCAGGCGCTGACGATCACGCAGGCAACCGAATGTGGCACGATCTATACGCCGGGCGAGGTGCGCGCGCTGAAGGACGCGGTCACACCGCGCGGGCTGAAGCTCCACATGGATGGCGCCCGCTTCGCCAATGCGCTGGTGACCCTCGGCTGCTCACCGGCCGAGATCACCTGGAAGGCCGGCATCGACGTGCTCTCCTTCGGCGGCACCAAGAACGGCGCGCTCGCGGCCGAGGCCGTGATCTTCTTCGACCCGGCTGACGCCGAGGAGATGAAATGGCGCCGCAAGCGCGCCGGGCAGACGCTCTCGAAGGGCCGCGTCCTCGGCGCCCAGTTCGAGGGCCTGCTCGCCGACGACCACTGGCTCGACCTCGCCCGCCACGCCAATGCCCGGGCGAAGCGCCTGGCCGATTCAGTCGCGCAGGGCAGCGAGGCCCGGCTCGCCTGGCCCTGCCAGGCGAACGAGGTCTTCCTCGTCCTGCCGCCAGCCGTCCGGCAGAGGCTGAAGGCGGCCGGCGTCGGCTATCACGACTGGTCGGCGCGCTCGCTGCCGCCGGAAGCACCGCTCAAGGACGGTGAGGTCGTCGGCCGCTTCGTGATGTCCTTCGCGACGCGAGCCGAGGATGTCGAACGCCTGGTCGCCGCGATCGCGGGCTGAACGGGCGCATTTGCGCCCCGTTTCCAGCCGCATACCTGCCGCAATCCCTAACAAGACTGAAAGGCAAGCATTCAGTTGTTAAGGGAACTTGGCATGGCAGATCGTTCGACCGCACCGGGGCGCATCGCGCTGATGGGCCTGGTCGTGGCCGGCGCAATGGCCGGCATGGCGGGCGCCGCCAGCGCCCAGTATTACTATTATGACGACGGCTACGAGCCCTACCCGGTGTACGGATACGGCTATGGCTACCGCTACGACTACGGCTATGCCCCGCGGCCACCGGTTGCCGTGCCCCGGGCGCCGGCTGCGGTCTCGCCCTATTCGGTCAACAGCCTCGCAGCCCGCCGTTACGGACTCGTACGGATCGAGCGTTCGATCCGCCGCGACGACACGTATATCGTCGACGGCGTCACGGCCGGCGGCCAGCGTCAGCGCCTGATCCTCGACGCCTATGCCGGCGAACTGATCCGTCGCATCCCCCTGCGCGGACAGGCAGCGCCAGCCCCCAGCGTCGCCCGCGCCGACCCGCGCGAGGAGCACGCGCAGCCACGCCAGCGCCTTGTGCCCCAGCCGCCGGAACGGCCGCCCGAGTTCAAGGGCCCGGCGGAAGCCAGCGCCCCCGCAACGACCGTGCTACCCTCCCCCGCCGCACCGCCCGCGCCCGAACCGGCCGCGCCCGTGGAAAAGCCGCCGGCAGAAGCGAGCGCACCTGCGACGACCTCACCGCCCTCGCCCGCCGCGCCGGCTGCTCCCGAACCGGTCAAACCCGCGGAAACCGGGCCGGCTGAGGCCAGCGCACCCGCGACGGCCGTGCCTCCGCAACCCGCAGCACCGGCAGAGCCGTCACCCGGCGCAACCAATCCGGAGACCGGCGCCGACAAGCCGAAGCTCGTCAATCCCAGCGACGTCAGGAATACCGAAGGCACCGACCGCAAGCCGCCCCTCTCGACCGCAGCACCCGGGCCCGCGACTTCGGCCATCCCGCCCGTGCAGCATGTCGATCCGAGTCCCTCCACGCCGAAGCCCGAAACGCCGATCGCCCCGGTCGCTCCGATGAACTGACCGGCCCACAAAAAAGGCTCCCGTTTCCGGGAGCCTTTCGCTTTCATCGAAAGCTTCTCGCGTGGATTACGCGGCCTTGGCGACCTTGGCCTCGAGAACCTTGGCCGAACCGCCGCCAATCGGAATCTGGCGGGGCTTCTTCGCCTCGGGGATCTCGCGCACGAGGTCGATATGGAGCAGGCCGTTCTCAAGGCTGGCGCCGGTCACCTGCACATAGTCGGCGAGCTGGAAACGGCGCTCGAAGGCGCGCGCGGCAATGCCCTGATGCAGGACCTCGCGCTTCTCGGCGCCCTCGACGATCTGCTTCTCGCCCTTGACGGTCAGCGCGTTTTCCTTGGACTCGATGGAGAGGTCGCCCTCGCCGAAGCCCGCGACCGCGACGGTGATGCGGTAAGCGTTCTCGGCGGTCCGCTCGATATTGTAGGGCGGGTAGCTCGGGGCGGATTCGTTACTCGTCGCCTGGTCGAGGAGATTGAACAGACGGTCGAAGCCGACGGTCGAGCGATAGAGCGGGGAAAGGTCGAAATGACGCATGATATGTCCTCCGAAGAAGCGACAATGGTATCGGTCCGCCTCGCCTGAGCGCGGACCTTGGCTGCTTTCGCGCAGCCGGTTCTGGCCTGCGCAGACCTGATCTAAGGAGGGCTTCAGGCTTTTCAAGAGCCGCATTTCCGGCACGCGAAATGAAAGCTCGCGTTCTTTTTCGACGTACCGACATGTTTTCGCAGGATATCCGGTGCAGGATGTCGGGCATGCAGCGGCCGTGATTCAGGATGCGGCCGTGATGCGGAGCACTAGATGGCCGAGGCCGCCTTTTTCGCCGATCCGGATTATCCCGTGCCGGGTCATGGCAAGACCTGGCTCGCGACGACGCAGGACGGCGCCGCCTTGCGCTTCGCGAGCTGGCGCCCGACGGTGAAACCCGTGCGCGGCACCATCGTCGTCGTGCAGGGCCGGGCCGAGTTCATCGAGCGTTACAGCGAAACCGTCGCGGAACTGCGCCGCCGCGGCTTCCATGTGCTGGCCTTCGACTGGCGCGGCCAGGGCGGGTCGCAGCGCTTCGTCCGGCGCACGCGCAAGGGCCATGTCGGGCGTCTCAGGCATTACGAAGCCGATCTCGCACTGGCGATGACCGAGATGCAGGCGAAATTCCCAGCCCCCTATTTCGCCCTCGCCCATTCGATGGGTGCCGCGCTCTGCCTGGACGCCGCCCGTTCCAACGCCCTGCCGGTCTCGCGCATGGTCGCGCTCGCGCCGATGCTCGGCATCGCGATGATCGCCCACCCCGGCCGGGCGAAAATCCTGGCGAGTCTGCTCTACTGGCTCGGCTTCGGCCGGGCTTTCGTGCCGGGCGGTGGCGATACCGCGATCGCGACGAAACCCTTCGCCGGCAATCGTCTGACCAGCGACCCTGTCCGCTATGCCCGGAACGCCGCGCTTTCTGCGGCTGCGCGCGAACTCAGCATCGGCGATCCCACCGTCGCCTGGATCAGGACCGCCTTCCGCCTGATGGCGCGCCTCGCCACGCCTTCCGCTCCGCTGGAGGTGAAGGTGCCCACCCTCATCATCGCCGCCGGCCGCGACCCAGTCGTCTCGACGGCGGCGATCGAGCGCTTCGCGGCGCGGCTGAAGACCGGCTCGGCGCTGATCCTGCCGACGGCGCGCCACGAAATCCTGATGGAAAGCGACAACATCCGCGCCCAGTTCTGGGCCGCCTTCGACGCCTTCATTCCCGGCGAGGACCAGGCCCGGCCCGGCTCAGCCGGCGAGTTTGGCCATGGCGGCCTCATGCAGCGCCTTGCTGCCGGCCGCGAGGATGCGCCCGCCCCCGGCAGCGCTGCCACCGTCCCATGAGGTGACGATGCCGCCGGCGCCTTCGATGATCGGGATCAGTGCGACGATGTCATAGGGCTTGAGGCCGCTCTCGATGACGAGATCGACATGGCCGGCCGCGAGCATGCAATAGGCGTAGCAATCACAGCCATAGCGCGAGAGCCGGACTCCTGTCTCGACGCGGGCGAAAGCCTCGGCCTCCTCGCCCTTGAACAGCGCGGGCGAGGTCGTCATCAGCGTGGCGGCGGCGAAATCCGTGGTCGGGCGCGTCCGCAGTTTCTTCGCCCCGCCCGGCCCCTCGTAGCGCGCCTCGCGCCCATCGCCGGAATAGCGCTCGCCCGAGAAGGGCTGGTGCATCATGCCGTAGACCGGCAAGCTGTTGCGCGTCAGCCCGATCAGCGTGCCCCAGACCGGAATGCCGGAGATGAAGGCGCGCGTACCGTCGATCGGATCGAGCACCCAGACATATTCAGCATCGGTGTTCTCGCTGCCGAACTCCTCGCCCAGCACGCCGTGGGCCGGGAACTGCCGCTTGATCATGTGGCGCATCACCGATTCGCCGGCGCGGTCGCCCTCGGTCACGGGATCGAACACTCCGCCACGGGACTTGTCCTCGGTCGCATGCAGCGCCCGGAAGAACGGCAGAATCGCCCGCCCCGACTGCGTCGCCAGCTCGGCAACGAAAGCGCCGAAATCGACTGCGCTCATGAATAGGCACTCCCGTTTGCTGCCCTGCAGCATCAACTCCGCGCATGGACGATTCGAACCGGGGCACGGACGCGGAAATATCCGAAAACCCCAGCATTTTCAGACTACACCATGCACTTATCGCATAGCGCCATTGATTTCGCTGATTTTTGTTGCGTTTTGCAGCGCACTTTAATATTGTGCACTGCGAAGGGGAGATGACCTCAAACCTTCATTGCCCTCCTTGGGCGTTTCCTCCCTAGACTTGGGCCGCCACGCAAGTGTGCGGCCCTTTTTTCTTGGGTGTCTCCCCGCTCCTATTCGGCCGCATCGCGCCATTCGTCGAGCCAGCCGCTCCAGCGCGCAAAGCAATCGGCCATCACCGCCGCCATCGCCTGCTCGACGTCACCGAAGCCCCCATGCGGCTCCAGCGTCGCCTCGTTCATATAGAGCGCACGGTTCACCTCGATCTGCAGCGCATGCACGCCGGCAGCAGGCGCGCCGTAATGCTCGGTGATGAAGCCGCCGGCATAGGGCCGGTTGCGGGTGACGCTGAAGCCCAGCCGCGTGAAGGCCTGCTCGGCGATGTCGATGATGTAGCCGGCCGCGCTGGTGCCGAACCGGTCGCCGAGGATGATGTCGGATTTCGCGAGCCCGTCGCGGTCGAGCCCGGCGGAAGGCATCGAATGCGCGTCGACGAGGATGCAGGTGCCGAACACGCTTTGCGTGCGCTGGACGAGACTGCGCAGGGCCGCATGATAGGGCCGGTAGAATTCCTCGATGCGGGCCAGCGCCTCCTGGACGGGAATCCGGCCGAAATAGATTTCCTGCCCGTCGCCGACGATGCGGGGAACGGTGCCGAGCCCGCCTGCCACCCGCATCGAACGTGTATTGGCGAAGGGTGGAACTCTCCCATCGAACATGCGCGGGTCGAGTTCATAAGGCTCGCGGTTGACATCGAGATAGGCGCGCGGGAACTCGGCCGCGAGCAGCGGCGCGCCCAGCGAAACACTCTGCGCGAAGAGCCGGTCGACATAGGCGTCTTCGGAGCGCCTGAGGCTGCGCAAAGGCAGGCGCGCCGCCTCGACGAAGCCGCGCGGATAGCACCGGCCGGCATGCGGCACGTCGACCACCACCGGCACGACCTGAAGGGCCGGCTGGTAAAGGCTGAACGGCCGCGCGATCTCGGCGACGACGTCGTCCGGCGCGGGCAGGAAAGGGCTGGTGGACAGGCTCATCTCGCGCAGACTGAAGCACACAAACCGGAGCGGTTGAAGCGATGTCGCGAAGCCGGGGAAATTCAGCGCCGGATTCACGCGTTGTTTACCATGATGCTGCCTTATGAAAGGACATGGTTCCAACTGTGCGGCCGGGTGAGTACCCAACCGTTCCAGACCCGGCCTCGGCCGGGGCGCCAGACGCTAAAGAGATATAGGCCTCAGGGACGGACAGATCAGGCCCATGACGAAGATACTGCTTGCGGAAGACGACAACGATATGCGTCGCTTCCTGGTCAAGGCCCTGCAGAATGCGGGCTACGACGTCGCTTCCTTCGATAACGGCCTGTCGGCCTACAATCGCCTGCGCGAAGAGCCGTTCGAGCTCCTGCTGACGGATATCGTCATGCCGGAGATGGACGGCATCGAGCTCGCGCGCCGCGCCACCGAGCTCGACCCCGACATCAAGGTGATGTTCATCACCGGCTTCGCCGCCGTTGCGCTGAACCCCGATTCGCAGACGCCGAAGGATGCGAAGGTGCTGTCCAAGCCCTTCCATCTGCGCGAGCTCGTCAACGAGGTCGAGAAGCTTCTGGCGGCCTGAACGGCGGCTCGGCATCGCGCGATGGCGACTGCCAACAGCCCCTTGAGAATTTATGCGGCAAACGCCTTGCCACCCGCGAAGCGAGCCGCTATAGCCCCCTCACCTCGCAGCGTGATCGCGGCCCACACGGCCCGGACACGCTTCCGGAAGCCGCCTCAGGGCGGCGACGGGCGCGTAGCTCAGCGGGAGAGCACTACGTTGACATCGTAGGGGTCACAGGTTCGATCCCTGTCGCGCCCACCATTTGATGCCCTTGCAATACAGGGACGAAAGGCCGCCTCACCGGGCGGCCTTTTTGCTGCCCGGTACGGCCGGGCGGCCACCGGAACGAATCATCAGCATATCCCGCGTGATCCGCGGCTCGGTCAGCGATCACGCCAGCACCGGGGCCCGCGCATGAATCACAGCTCGGCGATGCCGTGTCCGGCCGAGGCCAGACCATCCTGTCCTGCTCCGGACCGGAACACGGCTCGATGTCGACCGCCCCGAGTGCGACGCCCTCGCGGCGCGATCGGCAGCGCCTGAGACGACATGACAAGCACTGGCGCCTCTGCTCTGTCCGGGCCATCATTTCGGCTTGCTGGCGGTCCTGGACGGCGCCGCCCGGCCCGATCCCGGCCAGCGCACTGCGGAAAGCTCATGACGAATCCAGCCCGCCAGCCACTACGCCTCGCCCTGATCGGCTGGGGCGCCATCAACCGGCGCATCGCGGAGCTGCAGGCGGAACGAGGCAATGGCGATATCGCCATCGTCGCTGTCGCCGTCCGCAACGCCGCCGCAGCCACCGACATCCCGGCCGGCGCCAGGCTCATCACGGCACCCGATGAACTGGCCGGGCTCGACCTTGACCTCATCGTCGAGGCGGCGGGGCGCGAAGCCGTCGGTATCTGGGGCAAGGCAGCACTCGGGAATGCGCCCGCCTTCGCCGTCGCCTCGACCAGCGCCTTCTGCGACGATGTTCTGCTCAATGGCTTGATCGCAAAAGCCGAGAGCAGCGGCAGCCAGCTCCTGATCCCGCCCGGCGCGCTGGCCGGGATCGACGGCATCGCCGCCGCCTCGCTCCTGCCGCTTGACGAAGTCGTACACCGCATCGTCAAACCGCCGTCAGCCTGGAAGGGAACCTCGGCCGAGAGCCTGATCGCGCTCGATGGGCTCGCCGAGGCCGTGGTCTTCTTCTCCGGCACCGCCCGCGAGGCCGCCTCGCGCTTTCCGCAGAACGCCAATGTCGCTGTCATCACGGCGCTCGCCGGCATCGGGCTCGACCGCACTCGTGTCGAGCTTGTCGCGGACCCTGGCGCCGGCGGCAACGGCCACCAGCTCAGCGCGCGGGGCGCCTTCGGCAAGCTCGACATCGCCATCGAGAACCGCGCGCTGGCCACGAACCCGAAATCCTCGGAGATGACGGCACTGGGGCTCGTCCGGCTGATCGAGAACCGTGTGCGGACGCTGGTGCGCTGACCACCCGCTATCTTTCCGCGCCAATCTCGACGAAGCGATTGCGGCCTTCCGCCGCAGGTTTCAGCCTCTCGGGCCGCACGGTGCGGGACGGGTGGGCACGCTATCCTGCTCACAGGAATGCGATAGGCACGAATTATTGCGCATGAAGGGGACGGAAAGCTGGCGGCTGCGGGTTTTACCGGCATTCTGGCCGCAATGATTCGCATCGCCCTCCTGTCTCTGCTGGCATTCAGTCTCGGCGCCTGTGCCGTGGGGCCGGATTACGCCCCGCCCGCGCTCGATCTGCCGCAGCGCTGGAATGCGGCTGCGGGCAACAAGGCGTCGCCCCGGCCCAGCGAATGGTGGCGCGGCTTCCGCGACGCGACGCTCAACGCGCTGGTCGAGCAGGCCATCGCCGGAAACCTCGACGTCGCGCAGGCCAAGGCCCGCATCCGCGAGGCGCGTGCCGCCCGCGAGCAGGCGGTCGGCGCCCTCTTCCCGCAGGTCGATGGCGGCGCCTCCGCCACGCGCTCGCGCTCGGCGACGGTCACCCGCAACAGCTTCCGCGCCGGCTTCGACGCCTCCTGGGAAATCGACCTGTTCGGCGCGCGCGACCGCGCCGTCGAGGCCGCGACCTATGGCACGGATGCCGCCTTCGACGACCTCGACACGGTCATGCTGACGCTGATCGGCGATGTCGCCTCGACCTATGTCGAGGCGCGCGGCCTTCAGGCCCGGATCGGGCTTGCCCGCAGCACGGCGAAGACGCAGCGCGAGACCGAGGCGCTGACCCGCACCCGCTTCCAGGCCGGCGACATCTCCGCGATCGACACCGCACGCGCGACCGCGCAGGCTGCCAGCACCGAAGCGCAGATCCCTGCGCTCGAAGCCTCGCTCGCCCAGAGCCAGCATCGGCTCGCCGTGCTGACCGGCCGCCCGCCGGCCGCGATGGCCGGCTATTTCAATCGCACTGCGGCAGTGCCCGGCACGCCCGCCCCGCCACGCGCCGGCATACCGGCCGACGTGCTGCGCCGCCGCCCCGATGTCCGCTCGGCCGAGCGCCAGCTCGCGCAGGCGACGGCCCGGATCGGCCAGGCCGAAGCCAACCGCTACCCGTCCGTCTCGCTGACCGGCAACATCTCGACCTCGGCCCTCAAGCTCGGCGACCTCGCCAAGAACAGTGCCATCGGCTGGTCGATCGGCCCGAGCCTGAGCGTCCCGATCTTCAATGGCGGCGAACTGGCGGCTGCCGTCGATGCCGCCCGCGCCAGGCGTGACCAGCAGGACGCCGCGCTCAGGCTTGCTGTGCTGACCGCGCTTCAGGATGTCGAGGACAATCTCGTCGGCCTGCGACAGCAGCGGCTGCGGCTCGGCAGCCTCACCGAAGCGGCACGCGCCTCGGCCGAGGCGGCACGCCTCTCGCGCGCGCTCTATACGGCGGGCACGGCGAGCTTCCTCGACGTGCTCGAAGCCCAGCGCACGCTCTACGCATCAGAGGAATCGCTGATCCAGAGCCGGGTCGCGCTGGCCACGAGCTTCATCGCGCTCAACAAGGCGCTGGGCGGCGGCTGGCTGCGGCCCGTCAACGTCTCGGCTCCGGCCGTCATCGATGGCGAGACCGGTCCGCGCCCGCGCATCATCCCGATCGAGGAACCGCAACCATGAGGCTGCGCCGCCTCCTTATCCCCGCCCTGATCCTCGCTGCCGCCGGCGGCTACTACTGGTGGCAGGCCCGCCAGCCCTCGCCGGCCGAGACCGTCAGCCTGCCGAGCAGCGAGGCAGTGATGGGCAATGTCGAGGAGGCCGTGCTCGCCTCCGGCGCGCTGGAGCCGGTCCGGCAGGTCAGCGTCGGCGCGCAGGCAACCGGCCGCATCGTCTCGCTCAAGGTCAAGCTCGGCGACAATGTCGCGACGGGCGACCTGATCGCCGAGATCGACGGCATCACCCAGCAGAACGCGCTGCGTTCGGCCGAGGCCGACCTTGCCGCGCTCAAGGCCCAGCGCGCCGAGCGCGGCGCCAGCCTCGCCTATGCCCAGGCCGTGCTCGCCCGTCAGAAGCAGATGGTCGGCCAGAACGCCGTCTCGCGCGATGCCTTCGAGAATGCCGAGATGACCGTGAGCGTGACCCGCGCCCAGATCGAGTCGCTCGATGCCCAGATCCAGTCGAGTCAGGTCAAGGTCGAGGATGCCCGTGCCAAGCTCGGCTATACCCGCATCACGGCGCCGAGCCCCGGCACCGTGCTCGCCATCGTCGCGCTGGAAGGCCAGACGGTGAATGCGGTGCAATCCGCGCCGACCGTCGTGGTGCTCGGCGACGTCTCGACCATGACGGTGAAGGCCAAAATCTCGGAAGCCGACGTGCTCCGCGTGAAAGCCGGACAGGAGGTCTATTTCAGCGTGCTCGGCGCCCCCGAGCGGCGTTTCCCCGGCAAGATCTCCTATGTCGAACCGGCGCCCGACACCCTGAAGACGCAGAACATGACGTCCTCGTCGAGCGCGAGCAGTTCGTCTTCGGCCGCCAGCACCAGCGCGGTCTATTATAACGCGCTGTTCGAGGTGCCGAACCCGGAAGGGCGGCTGCTGACTTCGATGACAGCGCAGGTCACCGTCATCGTCGGGCGGGCGCAGAACGTCCTCACCGTCCCCTCGACTGCGGTCAGGCGCCGTGGCCCCAACGCCTTCGTCGATGTGCTCGATGCCGACGGCAAGCCCGAGCAGCGCAAGGTCACGACCGGGCTCGACAACAAGATCGTCGTCGAGATCACCTCCGGCCTGAAGGCTGGCGAGCGCGTCGTCACAACCCGCAGCAGCGGCGGCCCGGATGCGACGCGCCCGGCGCGTGCGCGGCGCTCGCCCTTTGGCTTCTGAGGCATCTGCGATGGGCAAGCCGCTCATCCGCCTCGCCGGCGTCCGGCGCGATTTCGGCGAAGGCGAGGCCGCGGTCGCCGCGCTCGACGGCGCCGATCTCGTGATCGAGGCCGGCGAGATGGTCGCGATCGTCGGCCAGTCCGGTTCGGGCAAGTCGACCTTGATGAACATCATCGGCTGCCTCGATCGCCCGACCGGTGGCAGCTACGAGATCGATGGCCGCCCGACCCGCGACCTCGACCCGGACGAGCTTGCAAGACTCCGGCGCGAATATTTCGGCTTCGTCTTCCAGCGCTATCACCTGCTCTCCGAACTGACGGCTCTCGCCAATGTCGAGGTGCCCGCGATCTATGCCGGCGTGCCGCCCGGCCCCCGCCAGACCCGCGCCGCGATGCTGCTGGAGCGGCTGGGCTTGGCTTCCCGCGCGACGCACCGCCCCTCGGAACTCTCCGGCGGCCAGCAGCAGCGCGTCTCCGTGGCGCGCGCCCTGATGAACGGCGCTCGCGTCCTCCTCGCCGACGAGCCGACCGGCGCGCTCGACCGCAAGAGCGGCGAGGAGATGCTCGCGCTGATCGAGGAACTGAACCGCGAGGGCCATACCGTCATCCTCGTCACCCACGACATGAATGTCGCGGCGCGTGCCCATCGCATCATCGAGCTCAGCGACGGCCGGATCATCGACGACCGGCGCACCGCCCCGCGTTCGGAAGCCGTGCCGCCGCCCTCCCCAGTACCGGCCCCGGCGGGCCGCTTACGCGCCGGCTTCGGCCGCCTCAAGGAAGCCTTCGGCATGGCCGTGCGCGCCATGGCCGCCCACAAGCTGCGCACGACGCTCACCATGCTCGGCATCGTCATCGGCATCGCCGCCGTGGTCAGCGTCGTCGCGCTCGGCGAGGGCGCCAAGCAGAACGTGCTCCAGAACATTTCCGGCCTCGGCACCAACACGCTGGAGATCTTCCCCGGCGCCGGCTTCGGCGACACGCGCTCCGGTCGCGTCAAGACGCTGACCGTGCTCGATGCCCAGGTCCTGGCCGCCCAGCCCTATGCCGCGAGCGTGACGCCGACGGTCTCGACCAGCGCGACGATCCGGCTCGGCAATGTCGAGGCGACGGCGCTCGTCAACGGCGTCAGCGAACGCTATTTCGACGTGCGCGGCAGCGTGCTGACGCGTGGCTCCTTCTTCACGGCCGAGGATGTCCGCACGCTGGCGCAGGACGTCGTGATCGACGAGAACACGCAGGGCGTGCTCTTCCCGAACGGTACGGCCAACCCGATCGGCACGGTCTTCCTGATCGGCACGGTGCCCAGCCGCATCGTCGGCGTGATGCGCCAGCAGCAGGGCGGCTTCGGCGGCAGCCAGAACCCGCAGATCTTCATGCCCTATACCTCGGTGCAGGGCCGGTTCCTCGGCGATCTCTCGCTGCGCTCGATCACCTTGCGCGTCGACGACGACACGCCGATGGCGGCGGCGCAGGAGGCCGTGACGGAACTCCTGACCCATCGCCACCGCGCCAAGGACTTCTTCATCTTCAACCAGGACGAGATCCGCAACACCATCACCGCCACGACCCGGACCTTGACGCTGATGATCTCCTCGATCGCCGTCATCTCGCTCCTGGTCGGCGGCATCGGCGTGATGAACATCATGCTGGTCTCGGTGATCGAGCGCACCGGCGAGATCGGCCTGCGCATGGCGGTCGGCGCACGCCGCAGCGACATCATGCAGCAATTCCTGATCGAGGCCTCGCTGGTCTGCTTCATCGGCGGCGCGCTCGGCATCGGTCTGGCGCTCGCCATCGGCTCTGGCTTCGAGGCATCAGGCTCACAGATGAGGTTCATCTATTCAGGCGAAGCCTTCGCCGTCGCGATCGCCTGCTCGACGCTGATCGGCCTGACCTTCGGCTTCCTGCCGGCCCGCAACGCCGCGAAGCTCGACCCGGTCGCGGCACTGGCGCGGGATTAGCGCCGCAGACGGGCGGTGTTACGCCGGTTGGGCGCCCGGCGCGATGGCAACGCCCATGCGAGGCCTCCGGAGACCGACCACCCGCCAGATCACCCAGGCCAGGATCGCTCCCGCATAGCCGTCGACCGCATAGTGCCAGCCGAGCACGACCGAGCCGACCATGATGATCCCGGCGAAGATCCACATCAAAACCCCGACGCGCTTCCAGCGCGCGCTGTAATACAGCGCGAACAGCACGGAGGTGGCGACGTGGATCGAGGGGAAGGCACTGATCCCGAGCGAGCCGGAGCGTTCGCCCTTGAAGCCTTCCCACAGCATGTCCTGGGTCGTCAAAGCCCAGATGGTGTAGGTCTCGGATGAGCGCTTCAACGCGTCCATGAGCGGCTTGTACCGATCGCCGAGTTCGAGATCGTCGAAATAGCAAGGCCCTGCCGAAGAGAAGCCCGTCGCGATCAGGAACCCCGCGATGAACCAGATCGCCATGAACGCCATGAGATATTGCTGGCGCAGGACTGTGTCTTCGCGGGCCGCAGCCACGATCAGAAACGTCCCGATCATGATGAAGAACCACATATTGTAGAAGAAATTGACGACGAAAATCCCGGCCGGCCATTCGATCAGCCACCAGAAATATTCATGCGGCAAGCGGCCGAAATGCATCCATTGATCGAGATCGGCAAACGCGATGTCCCATTTGAACGGATTGAGCAGCGCGATCGCGCCCTTGAGGACACCGAAGCCCGTCATGAAAAGCGCGATGGCGGCCATTCCCACGCAGAGATTGGCCAGCAGGGGAACATCCCCGAAGAAGGACCTGAACGGCCTCAGGAATGCCTTGAGCGGCGCGGGGTCGCGCTCAACGAAGCCGAGCCAGACCAGCCGGCAGACGGCGTAGATGCTCGCCAGGCACCATGCGGCAATCCCCAGATACTCCAGGAAGGCCGAGACCCCGGCGAGATCGAGCTCGTTCCTTGTTTCGCGGCCAACGAAGGCGGCAACGCCAAGCGTGAAGGCCGCCACGACAAGAACGCCCGCGTGGCGGCGCAAAGTTTCAGCGAACATCGACGCAACGGGCATCGGTCCCTCCGAATGAGCTCGGTGTCGCTATCACACCGTTCCTTTCAGGTTTGACAACGGCAGCGCTACATCCGTCGCAACCCCCGATGCTCCCGGTGTCGGAGAGCTTCGCCCAGGATTGCGCCCGCGCGGCACGGAGCCCGCGCTAGCCTTTCCGGCTCCGCCTTGGCGCCTCCGGCATCAGGCGCCCGGCGCTCGCGAGGATGCTGTCGGCAAGGGCCCGCGCCGCCGCCTGATGCGACTGGCCGCCCACGACCACGAACTCGATCGTCCCCAGCGGTGGCAAGGCCTCGCGCGGCTCGACCTCAGCCAGCCCCTGTGGGATCAGGCGGGCGGAATGCGCCGTGATGCCGAGCCCCGCAACCGTCGCCGCGCGCAATCCAGCGAGGCTGCCGCTGGTGCAGGCGACGCGCCAGGCCCGTCCCGCGCGCTCCAGCGTCTCGATGGCATGAACGCGCGTGATGCTCGGTGGCGGATAGAGTACGAGGGGTACGACGGGCTGCTCCGCGAGCCTTGCGCCGGGCCGGCCGGCCCAGACGAGCCGCTCCTGCCACGCAACCTCCCCGCGCACGTCACCCTTCCGCCGCTTGGCGAAGATCAGGTCGAGATCGCCCGCGTCGTATTGCTCGTAGAGCAGGCCGCTCAGGCCGACCGTCAGTTCGAGATCGACCGCATGATGCTGCATGGCGAAGGCGGCCAGAATCTCCGGCAGTGCGGTATAGGCGAAATCCTCGGAGACTCCGAGCCGGAGCCGCCCGCGCAGGGTCGAGCCGGCGAGATAGCGTTCGATCCGCTGTCCCGCCTCGAGCGCCTGTCGCGCGAAGGGCAGGATCGCATCCCCGTCCGGCGTCGGCCGCACCTCGTGCGTGTCGCGCTCAAGCAGGCGCCGCCCCAGCCGCTTCTCCAATCGCGCGACATGCTGGCTGACGGAGGACTGGCGCAGGCCGAGCTGGCGCGCGGCTTCGGTGAAGCTCAGCGTTTCGCAGACCTTAAGGAAGCTCTGCAACAGGACAGGATCGAGTGGTTTGGGGTCGGAGCCGGCGGTCATCATAACTCATGATAGCCGATATCGTGATCAGTCCAGATCAAAATGAACACGAAAGGGCCTAGAAGGCGGTCTTCCACGCAAGGAGCGCAGATGATCCGCCGCACCCTCGCCCGCTTTGGCATCGATCCCTATCTGATCGCCCTCATGGCCACGGTCGCAGCCGCAGCCGTATTCCCGGCCCATGGCGAAGGCGCGGTGATCGCCAACGATGCCGTTTCTGTCGCGGTTGCCCTGCTGTTCTTCCTCTACGGCGCGAGGCTGTCGCCGCAGGCGGTCTGGGAAGGCCTGCTGCACTGGCGTCTGCAATCGCTGGTCTTCGCCAGCACCTATGTGCTGTTCCCCATCCTTGGCCTCGTGCTCGCCCGCCTCTTCGCCGGCCTTCTGCCGTCGGAACTGATCGCCGGGCTGATCTTCGTCTGCATCCTGCCCTCGACCGTGCAGTCGTCGATCGCCTTCACCTCGATCGCGCGAGGCAATGTCGCAGCCGCCCTGTGCAGCGCCTCGGTCTCCAACCTCTTCGGCATGGTGCTGACGCCGCTGCTCGTCGTCCTGCTGCTCGATTCGAAGGGCGGCGGCTTCAGCACGCGCGCCGTCGAGAGTATCGCCTTGCAATTGCTGCTGCCCTTCCTCGTCGGGCAATTGCTGCGCCGCTGGATCGGGCCGTTCCTGCAACGCCACAAGGCGCCGATCTCGCTGGTCGATCGCGGTTCGATCCTGCTCGTCGTCTATGCCGCCTTCAGCGAGGGCATGGTCGCCGGCATCTGGTCTCAGGTCACGCTTGCCGATCTCGGCCTCGTCATCGCGCTGGACGGGGCCCTGCTCGCCGCCGTGCTGGCGATCACCACCATCGCCAGCCGGCGCCTCGGCTTTTCCAAGGAGGACGAGATCGCCATCGTCTTCTGCGGCTCGAAGAAGAGCATGGCGAGCGGCATCCCGATGGCGAACATCCTGTTTCCCGGCCAGGCGCTCGGCCTCATCGTGCTGCCGCTGATGCTGTTTCATCAGGCCCAGCTTTTCGCCTGCGCCGTTCTGGCCCAGCGCTACGCGCGCCGCCCCGCCCGACCGCAAGCCGAAGAGCCTGACAAAGTGCCGCTAGCCGCCGCAAACGCCTGACCATCCCGCCCGCTCCGGGCGGGATACTTCCCGCGCGCGGGAACAACCCGGCCGATCCGCAGTTGTTCCCCCGCACGGCGAAGCCGTCATCCTCTCCGAAACCAGGATTCCCCATATGCGCATTGGGGAGCGATCATGGAGGCGAGACATGAAGCAGGACGACAAGACCCAGCATGAGATCCGGAAGATCGCTTACGGGCTCTGGATCAAGGATGGGCAGCCCGAAGGGCGTGATCGCGAGCACTGGGAGGCAGCGAAGGAAATTTGGGCCTTCCGCAGCCATAATCGCGTGCTCGACGATTCCGATGATGCTGGCGCTGACATGGCGAAGAAACGCCGGCACTCATCCGGCGCTGCATGAGGGCACCCCAGCCGTCACCGACGGGCTGGGGGACGAATCAGCCGCGACGCAGGCGCCGTGATCCGGCGCCCCGCCACGTCAGGGACAGACATACCCGGTTGCGTCGGGCTGGCAGCGTGCGCCCGTGGGCAACACCAGCGCCCCGCGCTCGCGCTTCACGTAGTCGCCATTCGGCAAGGTGAAGCCGCCGGTATAATCCGGCGTGACTCGCGTGCCATCCGGTAGAGCGAGTTGCGCGCCGTCGCGAACGATGCGCTTGGCAGGAGAAGCCGCAGTCTGCTGGACAGGCTGAGGCCGGGATGAAACGCAGCCGGCGGCCAGAACGGCAACCAGGCTGGCGGCTATCGATATCCTGATCATGCCCTTATCTTTGCCGCGCCTGACGGCCGCTTGCAACCCTGTCCATGTCATCTCACGAAATACAAGCTGGGGCTGCAGCAGGGAAACCGGGCCGCAAAATCCACCGGTCCCATGCGGTTCAACCCGCGTCGCCGGCGCGATTCTGCGACGCGGTCGCCGACTGCCGCTCGGCTGCGCGGTCGAGGCATTCGGCCATCTGCGCCGTGCCCCACCCGAATTTCGAGCATTGTGCTGTGCCGACCGTATAGTCGCGTGCGGGATGATGGGACTCCGGCGTGCCGTTGCAGCCGGTGAGAGCCAAGGTGATGATGGCAAGTGCCAGTCGCATTGGTTTTCTCCTTGCTGTGGGAGCCCCGATTAAGGCGCAGACTTGCAGGGTGGTTCAACCCTCCTGGACTCTACCCCCGCCGAAATTTGCTTGCGGAAACGCGGAAACGCACGCGTCACGTGTATTGCAGACACGGAATATCCGCGAATTCGGAGAAGCAGCGGAGATGGAAGTGGCGGACAGGGAGTCCGCGTAACCGCTATCCGTCAATCTCCGTCAGTGCAACCCCGCTCGCGGTCATTCTAGGGGATTCCTTGCCTTTTTCTCTGTCTCTTTCCGTCCCGCTCCGTTAGAACCTTCGTCAGAAGTTGGGGAAAGAGTTGGGGATTGCCATGGGCCGCCCTCTAAAGCGCCTCTCTGCAAGAGCCGTCACAACGCTCACGAAGCCCGGGCGCCACAACGATGGCGAAGGCCTCTATCTCACGATCAATGCGGCCGGCGCCAAGAGCTGGCTGTTCCTGTTTCGCTGGCAAGGCAAGCTGAAGGAGCTAGGCCTCGGAGGCGTCTCGACTGTCTCTCTCGCTGATGCGCGCGACAAAGCTGCGGAAGCCCGCAAGCAGGTGAAAGCCGGGATCAATCCGATCGAAGCTAAGCGCGAAGCAGCTTCCCAGACGGAGCCTGAGGCAGTCCCGACTTTCGGCAAATTCGCTGACGATTTGGTGGAAGATATCAAGGTCGGCTTCCGCAACGCGAAGCATCAGGCGCAATGGTCGACCACACTCAAGACGCATGGGGCGTCGTTAAGGCCCATCCCCATCGACAAAGTCGGAACCGAGCAGGTCTTGGGCGTGCTGAAGCCGATATGGACCATGAAGCAGGAAACGGCGTCTCGGCTCCGCGGGCGGATTGAGCGCGTTCTGGATGCCGCCAAAGCGAAAGGCCATCGCACCGGCGAGAATCCAGCCCGCTGGCGCGGCCACCTCGATCACCTATTGCCACGCAAGCAGAAACTTCAGCGCGGGCATCATCCAGCCATGCCCTATGCCGACGTCCCCGATTTCATCGCTGAGCTTCGCAAGCGCGACGCGACGGCGGCGAAGGCAATGGAGTTCCTGATTTTGTGCGCGAGCCGATCGGGTGAGGTAATTGGCGCGGAATGGACCGAAATCGATTTGAAAGCGAAGGTTTGGACGGTGCCGGCTGAACGGATGAAAGCCGGCCGACCTCACCGCGTACCGCTGACGGATCGAGCCATCGCCATTCTCGAAAGTGTTGAACCCAGCAAATCGCTGGGCGAGTACGTCTTCGCAGGCGCCCGAAAGGGTCGGCCGTTGTCCTCGCACGCAATGCTCATGCTGCTGCGTCGCATGGACAGGGAACAGTTCACACCTCACGGCTTCCGATCGAGCTTCCGCGATTGGGCGGGAGAGTGCACTTCCTTCCCCCGAGAGGTTGCCGAGGCAGCCCTAGCGCACGTGATTGGAGACGAGACCGAGCGCGCATACCGCCGGAGCGATGCGCTGCTGAAGCGCAAGAAACTGATGGACGCTTGGGCGGGATTCGTCGGAACGCCGAAGACCAAGGGCGAAAACGTCACGCCAATCCGGGCAAAAGCCGGATAGGGCACAGTTGGGCAGGGATAGGCCGGCCAGCCGATAAGCCGAGAAGCACCGCTCGGTTTCCCTGTCCTCCACTTCGGTGTTCGCGGTGCTGCGATAATGGATGAATATGTCTCGCTCAATTGGGCTATTGCCTGGATCATCACAGGCGACGAGAAATTCGCGCGGAGTTGCCGGGACGAAAACGGCATCCGATTTGCGCTTAGGATTTCCCATTGGACAGTTCAGAATAATACGAGGCCGCACCGCCATTTTCGCCGTTCGCGCCAGTTCCTTCTGAGCGCCTGCGAGCGAGGGAGAGTTTTAGCGAAAGGTCATCTGCGGCAGAAAGATGAGGCCTGGGAAACGACCGGGAACTATTGGAACTTCGGCCCCAAATCCGAGCGAATAGACCCGGCCGATTGGCTCAGCATGAAACTGGACGACAAGGACGCGCAGCCAAAGCAGGGTGACTACCCCTACTATCAATCTCCGGTGTTCCGACGCGCAGATCTTGAGCGCCAGTTTCTGCCGCCACGCATCGCAGACATGGACGACATCCCACTTAGCACGGTCGTCGATCCAAGCCCCGTGACTGCTCCAGGCGTTTCGGCTTCGGCGGCCCCGAAAAGTGCACGTTCGCAATCTTTCGCCGCGACGCAGCAAATCCGACATTGGCAAGCGATCCGCGCGGCAAAGATAGAGCTCGTGAACGCAGGCGTTTGGCCACCAGGTCCGACCGCTGGTGCACGCACAATTGTCGAGAAGTTGGGGGCAACGAACACGCTCAGCGAGCAAACAATCCGGCAAATTCTCTCGGGCCGGAACAAAGCAGCGAACGAAGCGGCAGCCGAGGGGCTGATCGTCGTTTTCTGGTAAGCCTTACCGGGTAACAGAATTTACCCAGCATAATTTTTCTTACCCTTTGAAAAATCAAGGTTTTCTTCGAATTCCTCGTCGTCGCGGGTAAGCTCTGCGTCTGCGACCATCCTTTCCCAGGCGCTTTGCCTGCTGCGAAAGGGTCGCTCAATGCATCAGAGGACTGAAAGCCCCACCAAGCCACTCGCGTACTCGCCACAAGAGGCCGCGCGAGCCGCTGCGACGGGCGTCAACACGATCTATCAAGAGCTCAACGCGGGTCGCCTGTCCGCCCGCAAGCTCGGGCGTCGCACGCTCATTCTCGCTGCCGATCTGGAAGCCTGGCTCCGCTCCCTCCCGACGATGAAGGAGGCTGCGTAAGCACCATGACCATCAAAGCATCGAGGCCGGTCGCGTGTCAGCGCGAAACCGGCCTCGGGAATGGACTTTGCTTGGCGGCTGTCCTTCCCGAACATACCACGACGGCACTGGCGCTCAAGCGCATTCTCTCCCGCGTTGCCGTTTCTCCGAGCGTTGCGCTCGTCATCGCCGGTCACGCCGGCCTCTTGAAGGAGGCGCGGCATTGACCAAGCGCGCATATCCCAAAGTCATCGCCCGCATCGCTGGCGAAACCACCATCCACTGCAACGGCCGCGAGGCGTTGACGCTGCTCGCGCTCGTCGAGCGCGGTTCCAAAGGCGTCTCTGGCGTCGATTTCCCCGGCGGGCCTGCCTATCGCCTGGGCGCGTACGTCTTCGACTTGCGCGGGATGGGTGTCGGCATCGAGACGGGTTCCGAAAGCCACGGCATCGGAACCCATGCCCGCTACAAGCTGACCACCCCTGTTGAAATTGTTGCGGTCGACCGCGGCACTGCGTCGGGAGTTGCGGCATGAGGAAGCCTCTTCCCGAGCTGCGGGCGCAGCTTATCGCGGGCATCATGGTCCACGTTGCCACGACGCCGGAGCCCGTCTCCTACAGCGCGGTTTTCGAGCGCGCCTTGAAGGAATCAGGCTGCACCGAGGAGCAGGTTGGCCGGGACATCATGAACGCGACTGCGTACCTAATCCTTTCCGATGTGCTGAATTCCAACACCTTCGATAGGCGGCTGGGCGAGATCTACTTCACTGCTGACATGACGGTCGTAACCAGTCGCCGCCTGCTCGGATTCATCTGGGATGAAGTCCTGCCGGCTCGCGAGGAAGACGAAGGAGAGGAAGCATGAGCGACATCGTTCATCCCCTTTCCGCCGCCGCTGTTGGCCTCGCCAACTTGCGCTACTTCCGCCCGCCACTGCCCGGCCATCGGATGGTCTGGCATTCCTGGCAGGACATGCAGCAATGCCTTGCCCTCCCGCGTGATTTGCGCCGCGAGTTCATTGCCCGCCTCCGCAAGGAATGGGGCAAGGATACCCGCGCCGTGATGACGGAAGCCGGCCCGACGACCATTGCGCCGCACTTCATGGCGCAGGGGCTGATCCATTCGATGCAGGAATTCGGCCGGGCCGATGCCCAGCTTGAACATCAGTATGTGCTCGGCTTGGTCGCGGCGACGAAGGTCTATCATCGCGAGTTGGGCATCACGGACGAGGCCGAAAGCGTCAACTACACGCTCCGACCCTTCCGCGAGGAGAACGGCATCGCAGGCCCGCATCCGGTGCTGGAATTTCGGAGGGACGGCGAATGAGCGCCGCCCTCATCATCGTCGCGGAATGGCCGAAGAACGAGCGCGAAACCGTTCGCGTCGCGCTCGATGAATTCAACGGCCATCCCGTCGTCAACGCCCGGCTTTGGTTCCGGGCAGATGACGGCAGCATGCGGCCTGGCAAGGCTGGGCTCGCCATCGGCGTCCGCCATCTGCCGGCGCTGGCCAAGGCGCTCAACCAAGCGCTCGCAATCGCGACCGCGCAAGGGCTTTTGCCCGAGGAGGCTTCCCGATGAATGGCGAAGTCTATCTCGCGGAGGACGCTCGCGGCTGGCTCGTGATCCACGAAAGCGAGCACGGCGATAGCTCTGGAATGGAGGGGCCCTTCCCCTCCTACCCCAGGGCAGTGAAGGCCGGACGGGATTTAGCTGCTCGGCTCGAAGCAGAGTTCGCTCCCGACCGGACGCATTTCGCCTCGCTGGCATCGTCAATGCTCGATCGCACCTTGCGCTCTTTCCGGCGGAGGGAGGATCAATGATGTCTCTCAACGCGATTGCGAAAGCGCTTGGCGGCGTCGTTTCCAGCGGACAGGTCATGGCTCCCGGCCCCGGCCATCGGCCACACGACCGCAGTATGGCCGTGAAGATTGGCGAGGGCGGCAACCTCATCGTCCATAGTCATGCCGGCGACGACGCGATGAAGTGCAAGGCGTATGTCGAGCAGCGGCTTGGCATCGTCTGGCAGCCAGAGCGCGGCGATGCCGATGGGGCAGCCCAAGCCATCGACCGCATGCAGGCCCGCGCCAGCAAAGCGAATGGGCATCACAACGGCAATGGGCCGCAATCCCAGCCCGTCGACAACCGGCAAGCTTCCGCCTTGAAGCTATGGGCGGAGGCTGTCGACCCGCGCGGGACCATCGTGGAAACCTATCTGGCCTCGCGTCGGCTGGAGCTTCCCGATGGCGTCGCCATGTCCACGATCCGCTTTCATCCAGCTTGCCCGTTCGGGCCGGGCGTTCGCCTGCCCTGCATGGTGGCGGCGATGCGCTCGATCGAGACGGGCGCCATCGTTGCTATCCACCGCACGGCGTTGACGGAAGACGGCCGCAAGCTCGATCGAAAGATGCTGGGGCCGGCGGACGGTTCGGCCATCATGCTCGGCGAGCTGGACGCGGAGCGGGGCGCGCTGACAGTCGGCGAGGGTATTGAGAGCGCCTTGTCGGGCCTCATGATGGGCTATGCCCCCGCCTGGGCGATGGGGACGGCCGGCGGCATTGCCAAGCTGCCGGTCCTGCATGGCGTCGATAGCTTGACCATCCTGGGCGAGCACGACGGCGGCGCCAGCGCCAAGGCGATCCGGCAGGTTGGATGCGCGTGGCGTGAGGCAGAGCGCGAGGTTTTCATCGCCCTCCCCAAGGCCGGCATGGGGAAGGATGCCAACGACGCCTGGCAGAAGCGCGAGAGCGACCATGCTGACGTGCTGGAAGTTCGCGAGTTCGGAACGGCTCCAGACTTGGATGCGTCGATTGAAGCCGGAAATCCCGGCATCAAAGCGACGCCATTCGTCCTGATGGACCCTCGCACTATTCCCACGCGACAGTGGCTCTACGGACGCCACTACGTACGCCGATTCGTCAGCACAACGGTTGCGCCGGGCGGCCTCGGCAAATCCTCGCTCTCCATCGTGGAAGCCTTGTCCATGGTGACGGCTCGTGACCTGCTGGGCATCCGCGTTCGCGATCCGCTGCGCGTCTGGCTCTGGAACGGTGAGGATCCACGCGACGAACTAGACCGGAGGATTGCCGCTGCCTGCCTTCACTATGAGGTGACGGCGGCGGACATGACCGATCGGCTCTTTGTCGACAGCGGGCGCGACCTGCCTATCCGGTTGGTTGAGATGGCGGCGGGCGGCAGGGTGAGCGTCGCGGTCCCGACCGTGGAGGGCGTGGAGCAAGCTATCCGCGAAAACCGGATTGATTTGCTCGTCATCGATCCCTTCGTCGCCTCGCACGGCGTCCCTGAGAACGACAACGGCGCGATTGATCGGGTGGCCAAGACATGGGCCGGCATTGCGGAGCGATGCAACTGCGCGATCGAGCTGGTTCACCACGTCCGCAAAACCGCGAGCGGGCCGGAGGGCTATTCGGTCGAAGACGCGCGCGGCGGCTCGTCTCTGATTGGCGCGGTCCGCAGCGCCCGCGTCCTCAACGCCATGTCGAAGGATGAGGCAGAGCGGGCTGGCGTCGAGCCCGAGAAGCGCCGGCTTCATTTCCGGGTGGACGACGGCAAAGCCAACATGGCTCCGCCGATGGAAAGCGCGAGCTGGTTTCGCATGGAGAGTGTCGGCCTGGGCAATGGCCGCGGTTTCGAGCCGGAGGACAACATTGGCGTGGCGACTGCGTGGGTAATGCCCGGCGTGCTCGAACACGTGACGGCGGCCGACTGCGAGCGCGTCATCGCCATGGTGAAGGCTGATCCAACCTATCGGGCGGACAGTCAGGCGGCGCACTGGATCGGCTACGCGATTGGCGAAGTCCTGGGCCTCGATACGGATACGAAGGGCGGCAAGGAGCAGGCCAAGCGCATCCTGAAAATCTGGCTGGACAACGGTGCGCTCGCAAAGGAGCGGCGCCCCGACAAGAACCGCGATCCGCGCGATTTCATCATCGTCGGACCAGAGGGAAAATCATGATGTGCCGCACGTTCAAAGGTGCGGCGCGGCAAGGTGCGGCAAGTGCTGCAAAATCTGCCGCACCGCACCCACCCTTAAGGGGGTGCGGGTGCGGCAGGTGCGGCGGATTTCAAAGGTGCGGCAAAATCGAGATTGGAAAGGGCATCGGAGTGACGATCGAACCAGATTTCAAAATCCCGAACCGCGAGCCCGTCATCTCGCTTATGGACCTCGCCCGGCTGGACGATGAGGAGCAGGCTGAAGGCTATCGCGATGGCGCAGAGGGATTGCCCTGCGGCGGCAATCGCAGCCGGTCCTATTGGCATGGCTGGCGGAACGGCGCTCGCGACGGAGGCCACCGCGATCGAAATGGCGACTTCTGGGATAGCATGCTGACCAGCAACGTTGTGCCTGGCGGCGCCGGCATCGTCAACTTGGGCGAGCGGATCGAGGCCTGCCGCAAAATCCTACGAGAAGCGGGAGAACTCGCGTGACGGTCGCCTGGGATCTGGAAGGAAAGCTGCAAACCGCTCTCGCCCCTGTCGAGGTGGAGGCCGGCTATGGAATGACGGATCAGCCGTGGATATGCGGGTATGCCGGTTGGAACTTTGGGCAACCAGTGACGCCGGCACTTATCGCGGTTTTGAATTCAGCCCATCCAATGCCGGACAATCTCGCTGGGGCATGGGCAGAATATCGGCAATGGCAAGCCCGAGCCCTGGAAAGCCGCGAGCCGCATATCTCTGCGCGAATGGCCGGCCTGGAGCATCTCATGGATACGTTGCCGGATGCATCGGCCCCGGGCATTGCGGCACGGCTGGCGTGGCTCTCTCACCTCGCGACGCTCGATCACTTCCGCACAAATGCCGAGGATGCGGCGCTGGCGGCCCGTCTCGCAGCCGATTTCCAAGCGTTCACGACGGCTGTCCAATCTGAGCGACCAGCAGAATCAGGCGCCGCAGACAGGCGCACTCAGGCAGACCGTCGCTCTGAGGTGCTGTCCACTCTGAGCACGTCGCCGGATTTGCCCGATCGGGAAATCGCCCGCCGCGTCGGAGTGAGCCCGCAAACGGTATCCAACTTGCGGAAGAAGCTCGGAACCCGCTGTCCACCTTGAGCAGGGCGTCATAAAAAAGAGGCTCAATACCTCAGATTTTGTGCGCCCCCGTTTCGGAGGCTCAATACCGCAAACGTGACGCGCTAAAAAAGGCGCTCAATACCGCAGTTTTTGTGCATGGCGATTGAGGTTGGAGAACCCAATGGCGGAAACCCGGATCGACCTCGCCATCGAGGCGGGGGCGAAAGCTCTCCACGAAAATGCTCGCGAGAAGCGCCAGTTCAGTTGGGAGCAATCGTCAGAGGAGTGGCGCCGCGATCTGCGGGCCTTCGTTCGGCCCATCGTAGAAGCTGCGCTGGAATCCTCCGATGAGTTTCTTGCTGCGGCTACGCGCAGGAAGCTTACACCGGAAGATAGATAACCTCGCTATGACTCTGGCGTCGTCGCTGGCTGGCTTTGATGGGGTCGCGGCGGGGTGAGTAGCCGGATCTGCACGAATGCCGCCCACGACTCCCAAAACGCCGCCTGCGCTTTGACGTCCAGCTCACTCCCGAATCGCTGGTAAGCTGGCCTGAGCCCGGTCGGCGGGATGAACAGAGGCGAGCCATGGCGAGGAGTTTCACCCGCGAACAATTTTACAAGCTGGTTTGGTCAAAGCCGCTGACCCACCTCGCGAAAGAGTTCTACATTTCCGATGTGGCACTCCATAAGATCTGCCGGAAGCACGATATTCCTAATCCACCGCTCGGCTGGTGGGCCAAGAAGGAAGCTGGGAAGCCTGTCGAGCAGACACCACTTCCAAAGGCTAAAGCTGGCACCGCTCGCGAAATCATCATCGCCAACGCCGATCTGAGTAAGGAGGCCGCGACATTATCCGCGGTTCGCGAACAGGCTCGCGTCCAGGCGTCGAGCGGTGACGGCGCCGACGACGGCCCCCAGCATCCCATCATCACGCGGACGCTGGCGGCCCTTCGCAAAGCAAAAGACCCCGAAAAGGGCCTTGTCTCCGTTGCCGAGCCTGGCCTTATTCACTGCACGGTGGCCCCGGCATCGATCGACAGGATTGCAGTCGGGCTGCCGAGAATCGTTCGGGCCATGGCACTCCAGGGCTTTCAACTCGTTGAAGCTGGTGGGCGAGTGCGCTTTGCATCGGAGGTGGAGTCGCTAGGGTTCTCGATCACCGAAACGGTGAAGCGGGAAGCGCACGTCCTTACCCCCTCGGAGCGCAAAGAGCAGGAGGCTTACGAGAAGCGACGCGAACGCGCTCGGCGGCGACCTTGGGACGACAGCTGGGAGATGCCCCCGCGGTTTCAGGAATGGGACTATCGGCCCACTGGCCAACTCGCCATCGAGCTGGAGCAGGTGTGGGGCGACGTTCGGCCACGTTCGACTTTTCGTGATGGGAAGACACAGCGGTTTGAAACGTTCGCAAGCGACGTCGCAGTTGCCGCTGCAGTCCTAGCTGCCGCAAAGATCGAGAACCGGCTCAGGCAGGAAGCCAAGGAACGAAAGCGGCAGGAAGAGCGGGACCGGCGTGACCAAGGCCTGCGGGCCGAACATATTCAAGAAAGACGGATAGCCGCGTTCGGTACAATCCTGACGGAACTCGAGAAGCTCGATCGCATGCGGCAGCTTGTGGCGGCGCTAAATTCGCAATTGGCCAGTTCCGAGACTGCTCGGGTCGCGAATTTCGTCACTTGGGCGAATGACCGGCTCACCGAGCTTGAGGCGGCTATCTCGGCGTCAACTCTGGAAGAGAAGTTCGAGGAGGCGCGGCTTTTCGGAGACGACGATGACTATAAGTTCGTTTCTCCGCCCTACTACGGATACTAGCAACGAGTACGGGGCCGGCAGTTGCAAACGCTGCGTTCACTCATAATTTCCCAGTTGACCCGATCGGTCGGCCCAGAGCATCCATTGGTGATCTGGGGGAACACGTGCCTGAGTCGGCCGAAAAAATCCAAAGTCGCATCAATCAATGGCTTGGGGACGAGTATTCGAAACCGCGCCGCTACTTTATGGCGGCCGAGGGCATTTTCTATAACCGCGTCCCTAGGCGATTTAGGCCGTTACCGCTGCTTTATTGGTTCGGGCAGCATAGCTGGGCCGCCGCCGCTCCGGTCGTTGGTTATTTCGCCGGCGCAGTCCCGCTCCAGATCGCTGCAATCTCAGCGCCAGTGCTCTTTGTTGGCAGCGCTACTCTCTGGAGCCTAAAGGCGCTCTCAGAGAGAAAAGGATCCGACCTCACGCAATCCGACGCAATTGTGCGATTTGGTGACCTGATATCCGCGGTGAAATCAGGGGCCGTTCCGCGTGGAAAGCGAGCCGAGGCCATCCGAGCCTGTCTCGGCATTCTGGAAATCCACGCGCGGCAGATCACGAAGGTTGGGAAGGGGGAGATATCGGTCTCGCTGGTTGAATACGTCGGCAGTAGCCAAACCAAAATGACCATCCGTCATCGGAATCCGGGCAACGAGAGACCTATCGGTCGCGAATTTGACGGCTCGAATCTCTTAGGGCACCATGCTTGCATGGCTGGAGCAGAGCCGCGCGTGGTCCATAGGCTCGGCGCCATCGATCGGGGGACACCTAGTCCGACCCAGTCAAAGGTCTCGTACAGTTCGCTGTTTTTTATCCCTGTCGAAGTGAGCACCCCCGAGGGTCCACGGGTGCGGGCATTTGTCTCACTCGATTGCAATCGGCCTTATGCGTTTTATGGAAACCGTAGCCGAGAGATTGTCGTTACTTGCAGACCATTTGTCGATCAGATCAAGGAACTGCTTCGGGAGAATGGCTGATGTCACTTGCGATAGCGTCGAAGCCCGCAAAGAAAGAGAAATCACCGACGCCTGCCCATATGCGCCGACTGAGTGATGAGACGGCTGAGATTATTCGCCGCCACCAAGCTGGCGAAATTGATGGTGATGAGGCAGGGCGGCAGCTGAACGATCTAAAGCGGCGTTATCGAACTTTTCTGGATAGGCTCATCGGCTGAACGCCGCCTTTGGTGTTGGCTTAGTCCTGACACAAGGCCCGTCGCTTCCCGAGCGGCGGCCTTTTTTTGTTCGACATGGCCATTTCATGCCTGAGAGCCTATTGAGGCAAAGTTTTTTGGGCTTGGCCATGACATCAGTTCGGATATTCCTGCAGGGTCACATTGACGACCTATACGCCTTGAGCCTGCTTTTCCCGGTCGGTGCCCATCCCGACCTATATGTCTGCACCAGTATAACCGGTGAGAAAGTCGGCACGCTCAATCGGGCAACCGATCCTGGACAAAGCCGCCCTTATGTCACGGGCGAAGGTTGCCTGCCCCTGATTGATTATGCCGGGGACCCGCAGCGGCAGGCAGAATGGGCGGCTCGGGAAATCATCGCCCCCTTGAACGGGTATGCTGTTCTCGCAGATAGCAACTATACGCCGGTCACACCGATCGGGGCTCGATTTGATCGAGATGGTCATGTTTGGTTGGAAATGAGCTTCGGCACGATGCCGAACAACTCGCCGATCCGCCTTGTAACCACTGATCGCCATCCAACCCTTAGACAGGGCATGATGGATCGGGTCCGCTTTATGACGGAGAACAATCTAGCGGCATATGCAGCAAATGTTATTGCAGGCCCACCATCATGGGCCGAGTATTATCGGCTCCTGGAAGATATCGCGGGCCATTTAAATACGACGCTCGATAAGCTCCATCTGGCAAATATCGCGCGACGAAAAGCTCTGAATGCCTTCAAGAATGCGGCCAATAATCGAGCATTTGGGCGCCATGGAACGTCGAACCGAAACGTAACGATACCCCAAGACGACCTAATGAACCTCTTGGAAGCCCGCGAATTTGTCCGTCAGGTCGTAGCAAGTTGGCTGGACCGGGAATGCGGTGGCTATATGCCGCGCGACCGGGTAGATGGTCCCATGCTCCGATTCGGCCTCGATGAGAGCCACATCGCCCATGGCAGCGACGAAAGCTGACGTGTGGCCGCTCAGAATGCTGGCGCTCATGTAGGCAGCCCACGCCAGCTCGGAGCATCGGGGTCATCGACTCTGGCCAGCCAGGGCATGCGCCGGATCACAATGAAGAGGTCGGTGGCGCGCGCATCGCCAGATGCAATCAGGTCCGCTTCCTTTTGCGCCGCCTCGTCTGGCGAGGCTGCTTCAAGGATATGAATGCCAGACCGCCCCGAGTCTCGCTTGTTCTCCAGCCTCTCAAGCCGCTGCTTGATGGAAGTCGTGCTCATTGCGGGCGCTCCTCTAGGATGGTGACGAACATCACGAAGTCATCCAGCTCAGACGCCTTGCCCGCCTCGATCATGGCTTTGCGCTGGGCGTGCACCTCGTCCCGGCTATGCCCGAACAGGACATGGCTGCGGGCCGGCCCGCGACGCTGCTCCAGCTTTGCAACTCGTGCAGCGATGCTCATGGGGCGACACTCCCTGTCACGCAGATGGTTGGGACGAGTTGGCCGCTCGTAAGGCCGCGTCGCTTTCGTTCTTCATCGACAGCCCGCCGGGCCTCCGCTGCCGTTGCCGCGATGGCAATGATGGGTTCCCAGGAATGACGGAGAGCGCCTTCCAGCTTCGCTATGCGCGCCCGGAAGTTCATGTGTCCGCTCTCTGTGCGGCCCGGATCGCCGCCGCTTGGTTCGGCGCCAGCAAGTCCATGTCGATGCTCACGGAACCGATTTTACTCCCCCACGCCGCCACACGCGCGTCTCGCTCCGCCTTGCTCTCCAGACAGGAGACGGCCGGCGCCTGCTTTCGAGCTTCTGCACTCTGACCGAGAGGCTCACGGCTTGCCCTCCAGCGCTTCAAGCCGGCGCATGAGATCCGTCACCTCGATCGCCTTCACATGCGCTTCCACCGTGCGGCTCACCGCATCAGCCTCCAGCGGCGTCAAGTCTCCAGTCGCGACGGCCTCCATGATAGCTTGCGTCGCCTTCGTTAGGTCCGCCGCCGTCTCGATCTTGGGCAGGTCGAATGTCACCGCGCGGTCGCGCCGGGCGGGATAGAGCCTATCCATGCAGATGCGCATTGCGGTCATATCGCCGGCATTCGCCAGTTCGACGAGCTTGCGCGTCATGGCTTCCGCATCCGCTTCCATGATGGCCTCCATGGCGAGCGTCGTCTTGTTGCGCGCGCCTTTTGGCTTCCCGGCCGGGTTGCCGGACTGCCCAGGCTTGAAAGGTGTCCCGCGCTGCTTCGGCGCTGCATTTTCAGCGGCAGCCTTCATTGGATCCTGCCGCCTTCGCCCGCGCTGACAATGAGCCTTTCCACGTCCGCGCCCGTCAGCCGTTCATGATGAAGCAGGGCGAGCATGACCGTCTCGATTGCATTTCGGACAGCTGGAATCCTCGCAATTCGCAAAGCTTCAGCCTCCGCATCTCGAAACATCGCCATCACCGCTGCGCATTCCGCCCACGGAAGGGTTTGAACGATGAGAGCAAGGGCAATGTCTTCATCGTCCTCGGCCTGGCTCTCGCCGCCTTGCTCCTGCCAGCGGCTATGCTCGCGGATGGTGCTGTCTGCCCGCGTTCGAAGTTCCTCCTCCCCGATAGAGCCGGCGAAGAGCGAGGAATCAGGTATGAGGACCGCAACGGCCGCGTCACCGGCCAAGGCTGCGACGACCTTCGCCCAGGGAGTGCCGCCGCGAAGCGTCGCCTCGCCCTTACCTCGTGCATTGATCCAGACTTCGCAGTCGGCGGGGACGCGGTTGCCGACATAGTAACCGACCACGGCATGCCCCGCCTCATGGGCCGCGAGTGTGATGCGATCAACCCGAGCCGAGACCCCATCCAGGCGCTGGTCGATATAATCCCATGCCACCTGGTCGGGTCGTTGACGTTCCGCCGACTGTCCCGCATCTTCCGCCTGCATGAGCCCTGCCCTTCAATTCGTCGCCGTTACGGTGCTGGGACTGGTCACAACGTGGCTGGTCCATAGGTGGATTGGGCTATTCGACAATTCCAACTCAGCGTTCTTTCTCGGCTTCGGTCTGCTCCTGGCCTACGGCTTCATCTACGACCGCTGGCAGGCGAAGAAGCGCCGAGATACGCAGGCTGGGACAAGGCACGACTGAGAGCCGCCGCCCGTTCGTTTGTCCGCTGAGCTCCCTCAAGCAGTGCCGTGGCGATTCGCTCGTAAGCAGGGTTCGCCATTAGCCTCGCCACCTGATCTTTCGTGGTTTGAGAGCTGGCACCCATCAGCGCCCGCGAAACCGCGCGAACACCTGCTGAGGCGAGTCCGGTCATGGTCATATCCGTGCGAGGTCCGTCGCCGGCCTCCAACGATTTCGCCGCGGCCGATGTCGGAGCCGTGCGCGACCCGTCCACGATCCGCTGCATCGAATCCCGGAAGGTCCGATTGGTGCGCAGCGCATCCGTCACGCGATCCACCGCGTCATCGCCCCAGGTGAGCCTACTCTTGACGTTGTTCCAGTCGCGAGGCGTGGCGAAGGTGCGCTCCAGCGCATTCAGGTCGTTGATGTTGGTCCCGACGACCCTGTCCAGTTCCGCGCGAGCGCCTTGACGGACCATGACGGGCGCCGCCGAAGGTCCGACCATCTGGCCTTGGGGGAGGCCACCGTTGCGAAGGGTTTCCGCCAGCTCAATTGGACGAATGACGGTTCCACGCCCGGTATCGAAGATGGTTTGCCCCATCTCCAGAGCTTCGCGCTGCCGAGCAAGTTCGGCATACTGCGCATCGGCCGCCTTGATCCCCGGAATCTTCGCCGTCAGCTCGGTATCGATCCGGCGCCGAATGTCGCCAAGCGCAGACTGGACGTTGCGCGGAGCGCTCTCCAGTGCGTCGTCGATCGACTGGCGGACGCTGAGCAGGGCACGCGGATTGACTTCGAGGTTTGCCGGATTGCCCGGAATGTTGAGATCCGACCGGACTTGCTCCAGCGCAGAGCGGACGGGGCCACGGCTGTCAGGAATCAGCGCCTCGATATGCTCCGCGATGGGGCGAGTGTCGACGGCGCGGGCGTCCCGGAATGCCTCATTGTAGACGGGGCTCAAGGCCCGCTGATTGGCCCGAATTGCAGCGTCGACCTGCGACGGGATAGGCGCAGGGCCGAGAGCATCATCCACGACGCTCGCCAACCGGCCAGCCGTGCCAGCATCGCGCTCGCGGAGCGCATTGACGAGAGCCGTTTTGCCCGGGCCATTGCCCGTCGCCGCGCCCTGGGCAATGCCGAGCATCGAGGGTCCCGCGTCAGGGAGCATGGCTTCCGCTCCGAGGTTCGGTAGGTTGCGCAAGCCCGCCTCATCCGCGCTCGCCGCGGCCCGCAAGGCGGCTGATCCGGCTCGTCCAACGCCTTCGACATTCTGCCCCGCGAGAGCCCGAGCGATTTTGTAGACCGACGACGATGCCGAGCCGACTGCCGGCAGAGCGCCGCCGATCAGCGCGCCAGTCTTCGCCCCACTCCACCCGTTGTCGACGTAATCCTGAGCGTTGCCGGTGTACGTGTTGCCCGCGCCAGCGGCAGCGCCATAGAGCCCGCCTTCCGCGCCGAAAGCCGCGATCCGGGGCATGAGACCGGAGCCAACGCGCCCGGCCAGCGTGACGCCGTTCTTGATGAGCCCGACGCCACCCGTGAGGCCGCCCGCTGCCTCTGCGATGCCGGCAAGGATTGGCGCCTCATCACGGATTGCTTGGGTACGCACATGCTGCGCATCGACGCCAGAGCTATAGCTGGGCGCCTGTCCGGTGAGGGCATCCATGCCGCCCGCGAACCGATCGGCCATGCCAAAGGTGAGGCCGTTGGCCGCCATGCGGACGCCCTTGTCCACGAGGCTGCCAATCTTCCCCATCTGCTCGCCGTAGCCCATCGTCACGGGTGCAGGAGCCGCGACCATGCCGCCAGTCGGGTTGCCCATGGCGTCGTATTCCGGGACCATCTGGGCCGGCGCCGCTGGAGCAGCGCCCTCCAGCTCAGCGAGCAAAGCCGGATCTGTCACCTTGCGCCCGCTCGTCTCGATCGGCAGGCTGGGCGTGTCGGGAGATTCGAGAGCGCGCAGGAGCGCCGGGTCTGTGACCTTGTTCGCCATACCCGTCACTCCTCAAACCATTCGGCGCCGCGCTTGACATAGCTCTTGCCGCCTACCGACTTCCGGGCTTCTGGCGCAGGCTGTTGCGGGGCCGCCGCTCCGCTCGCACCTTCCTTCTGCGCCTTCTGGTAATCCTTGAGGCGCTGGAACGGGCTGGGCAGCTCCTTCAGTGCCTTGTCCGCGTCCGCTTGGCTGATTTCGCCACGCAAGGCTTGGCGGGCGATGTCGCCAGCTTGGGCCTGATAGTCGAGCATGCCGCGATATGTATCCGACACGATGGCGTTGCCGCCCGGCTGCTTGAGTAGGCTCGGCAGGGCATTGCGGAAGGTCCGCATCTCCATGTCGGAAGTCGCGCCCGAACCGGGGACGCGCATCCGGGGCGTGAGTTTGTCCATGATGGACAAAGCCGCTTCCATCTCGTCCATCTTGCCGCCGGTCAGCTTGTCTGCCACGGCATCGAGCCCGACGCCTTTCGCCATCTGAGCGAGGCCGAGACGGGCTTCCGTTCCGCGCCCGGTCTGGATACCGCTCAAGAGGCCGGAAAGCGTCTCGACATCGCTGCGCAGCACGACCGCTTCGTCTGCCGACGTGGCCATGTCGAAGTAGCGCTTCGCCTGATACTCGTTCGCCTTCGTGGCGAAAGCCTGCGAGCCCTTCGTATCGATGTTGAGCTGCGTCGCTCCCGACGACTTGTTGCCGCGCATCCAAGTCGTGAAGTCGCCAGGCGTCCGCCCTGCGGCTTTCTCCTGCGCCACGTAGATATCGTATTCCTTCATGTCGCCGGTTCGATCCTCCGGCTTGTTCTGCGGCCCGAAGATCTGGACGGGCGAGCCCTGGCCGTTCTTCGGAACGTGCCACACGCTGCCGTCAGGACGGTTGACAGTCTCAAGCTCGCGGCCCCGGAAAGCCTGCTGGATGACCTGCTGCGCGATGAGCTTGGAACCGGCCGTGGCGTTCGGGTTGTTGAGCGTTCGCATGGCTGCCCCAATCTGGGCTTGGCGCTGGGGCGTGCCCGGATCAGCGGCTTGCGGGACCGGAACCGGACCATTTGCCAAGGGGCTCGCGCCCTGCGTCTGGGGCTGGGAACTCCATGCCGCTTGCGGCGCCGTGCCGCTGCCCGTCTGCGTCGGAGCGGCCGACGCTCCCGGCGAAAACGTGGCAGGCATGAGCGCCGCCGCGACGCGCTGGATTGGCGTGCTGGCAGTGGAGAGCGGATCACGGCCGGCCCGGCTCTGCATCAGTGCTGCCGCAACGGCTTTCATGCCCTCGGACGGGGACATGATGCCGGCGCCAGAGGGAAGGCCGAGCCGGGCTTCCTCGCTGGCAAGCATCCCGATCCGTGCTCCGCCATCCGGGCTGTTTGGATCGATCTCGCCATAGGACGGCTGCGGCGCCGGCTGGCTAACTGGAACTTGCCCCATCGCCTGGACGGCGCCAGGTGCGGGCAAGTCAGCCTGCGGCATCGCAAGATCGGCCGGGCGCGACGGAGGAAGGGTTTGCGTCTTGGCAAGGGCGCGGGCAATCGCCTCGCGCGGATTGGCGGAGGGCGTGAACGTGCTGTTCATCCACGGCTGATCGACGCCTTCGCTCATAAAGACAGGGTTGAGCGGCTGAGGCGCAGGCTGGGCCTCCGGGGCCGCGACAGAGGGCTGCGGCGGATCGGGCTGGATGGCCGCCGACGCGGGGGCGGACGGGCTCGACCCCAGCCAACGCCCCGTCGCCGGGTCGAAGTTGGGGAAAGCCCCATTCGGTTGCATCGCCGGCAGGTCGCTTTGACCGGGCGGGATGAAGAATCCCTCAGCGCCGCCACTGCCCTGAACAGGCACCGCGCCCGGCGCCGGCATGTCAGCCTCGGCCGTCCGCATTTTGCCGCCGTGCGTGGTGAAATAATCCATCAGCGACGTGCCGTTGGCGTCGGCCGGGTTGTATCGCCCGCCCGTCTCGATGAAGCGCTGGAGACCGCGATTGCCGCCGAGGTGCGCCACGGCCCGCATGCCGCCCATCGTAATGGGCACGCCGTTGATGCTCTGGCCGATCATGCGATCGAACCCGTTGGCGCGAATGTTCTGATCGATATCGCCGAAGTGCCAGTTCTCCGCCGCTTTTTGCAGCTCCGGTGACTTCATGAACATCTGCGGCGTCGTGCCCTGGGGAATAGCTCCAGCGGCGGCGGCTTCCTGCAACCGCGCCTGACCGAACTGCGCACGGCCGAAATGTCCGGTCATGCCCCCAGCGCCTACCGCACTGTTCTGAGCCTGCCAGTTGCCGCCGCTCTCGGTCGTGTTGAGCGAGGCGGGGAGCGCGCTGCCGGTGTCCCCGTCCGTCGCGGTAGGCGCTAGGCTTGCGGTCGCGGTCGTGGCGGGCGTGCCTCCCAGGCTGAAGGCGCCGCCTCCTCCGTTGAGAATGGCATCGTCCTTGGCCTGGAGCGCCTGATTAGCTTTCTCAGCCTTATCGAGCTCGCTCATTTCCCAGCCGCCGATGAGGGCCTTGGCCACGCGGTCAACGCCCTGCAACCAGTGCTGGACGGGCGCCGTGCTCGTGCCTTCCTTCATCAAAGAGTACGCCATGCGGCGCTTGAGGTCGGTCGAAGAGAGCTTTTGCCCGCCCTCGCCCCAGGTGAACGTGTCAGCCATTGGCCCTTATCCTTTCAGCCATGGGCAGGTGTTGGCGAACATCACCCACACGGTGGCGTCGATGTCGTCCGTGAAGTAGTGGCGAGCGCGGCCCTCCAGCGTGAAGCCAAGGCGGCGAGCGTAGTCCTGGAGCTTGGGCTGGTTGGCCGGGATCCGGCAGACGAGGCGACGCACGGGGTTCTCGCAAAAGATCCAGAACGCGAGATAGCGCAGCGTGCTGCGATGCCAGATGCCGGGCGTGGATGAAGCGATTAGCTCCGCCTCCATCGTGGCCGTCACGTTGTGAAGAGCAACGGCGCCGGATCGGGAGCGGTCGTGAGTGAAGATGATGAGGTTCCGTTCGACCGTGCCGATCGGAACTGACTTCTCTTGTGCGAAAAGGGTGGCAATCACGGAATTGTCGGGCCACGCTTGGAGGAAGATGCGCCGATTGGTTATGGCCTGGGCGACCTCCGCCTGGCTGTCAGCGAATAGGGTAGCACCCTCGCCAATGACCGCGCCGTGATGCAGATCTGTCATTACGCTTTCCGACCGAACCGGAGTTTCGGATAGGGCGGCAGGTCGACGCCGTTAGCCTCGATGGCCTTGCGGAGCGTCTGCCGCATGAACTCGCTGGCGCTTACGCGTTGACGCTCGGCCGCTTTCGCGACCGCTTCAGCAAAGCCCCTCTCTGCTTTCATCTGGACTAGCTCGGGATACATGGCTCATGACCCTGATGCGGACCGCGCCAAAATACCCTCGAAATGAAATTTTCACAATGAAATCATACTGTTAGATACGTCAACTTCCGTCTGCGCCCGTCCAACCACGTAGAGCAAGCCGCAGTTACGCGGAGAGGTCATCCGCGCCAGATAGAGCACAAGATATTGATAAAGTTCAGACCCAATGCGAGTGACCTGCTCGATCCCCAACAGATTCCCCAACTTTGGGAGAAGGCTGCCCCGTCGGCACATGCCTATTGCGACGGCTGCCAGCGAAGGCAGGCAACGCGAGAACCCTGGTGCTAGTGAGGCTGGATTCTTACCGCGCCGGCCGATCGGGTTCTTGACCAGCCAAGACGGCCTGAACTGCTTGGTTGCCCGCCTCGGTCAGCTCCCAGCCCTCCAAGAGATTTGCGTCATTGTCGCGATAGCGAGTGGCAATGAACCCACGCGCTTCAAGGCGCTGTTCGGTATCTACCCCAAGGCCCTTGATCCCAGCAGGCCGGACCAGACTTCCGGGTTGAATGCCCTGAAATTGTCGAAGTACGTCGCGCTCACGCTTTCCCAGTCGCGTGAAAATGAATTCGGACTTCCAGCGGTCGAATGCCTCTTCCTGCAGACGCTCCATGTCGGCGTCCGTCATCGTATGAGGATCGAAGCCAAGCTTCGAATACCACCGGTCCAGGTGGTCACCTGCGCTAGACGGCAGAGGCCATCTGCTAGGCTCAACGCGGCCTGCGGGTAGATCGCGTTTCTTCTTGAGGTTCTTCACCCCTTCAAGAAACGGATCGGGTTCATGACTCGGCCCATCATTTATCAGGTGGCGCTCTAGGCTCGGCCAATGCCAGCGAACAATCTGACCGCGCTCGATATGCGGTCCCGGGATGAAGCCAGCGCGCAACCATGTGTCGAAGGTATCGACGCTGATCATCAGCCTAGCCGCGGCTGTCTTTCTGTCGACGAATACCGGTTCGACGGGCGTTCGCATCATCGAGTGGCCTCATTGCCCTTCTGAGGCGAACGAATTTGATCGCACCCGACGCGCGACTCAATCCTGTCACCCTTCGGGCGCAACGCTTGCTTAAGTGACAGCGTTCATGGTGTATCGCCGCAGCACTCCCCAAGGGGCAGGGATGTCCGCCGCCGAGTTCGAATTCCGAATTGAGGGGTATACCCCCGAAACTCTGCCGATGGAGCGCATCGCCGAATATTTGCTCGGCTTTGCCCAGCTTCTCGGGTCGAAGGATGGTGTCCATTTCGGTGGCGTCGAAAAGGGCAGTGTGCGCCTTGTCGCGAAGGTCGATCAGGAAGCTTTGCCCGTCGTTAGCCCGCGCGTTCGATCGGCCGCGACAGGAGAAGGCGGAAAGGAAGCAAGAGCAGCTTATGCCCGCCTCAATGAGATGCTGGGAAAGGACAAGACGGTAGCGGCGCTCACGCTGCCCGGCAGCAGGGTTATTCCGTTTCCAGGTACCACTCCGCCGGCCAAGCCCATCGGCCCGCTGCGTCAGCCGACATCGCTACAAGGCCGGCTCGTTCGCCTTGAAGGCAATGGCGACCTAGTAGGCGTTGGCATCGAGGATGGCAGCGACATTGCGGGCCGCATTGTCGTGAAGGCGGATTTGGCGAAGGAAATGGCAACATACTTCCACACGCACGTTCGCCTCTCCGGCAGCGGAAAGTGGCGGCGCAATTCGGAAGGTCAATGGGATCTGGAGTTGCTCGACGTCTCCTCTTTCGAGCCCCTTGAAGATGAGCCGATCGGCGAGGTCTTGCGAAAAGCCGGGCAGATGCTCCCAGAGGGAAGCGCCAGCCAGGCGGTGAAAGCCATCCGGGATCTGCGCCGGGCATGATTGTCGTCGACGCGAATTTCCTAATCCTGCTCCTCGATCCCCAAGGGGCTATGCCCCATCTCGATAGAGGCAAGGAGCGGGTCGAGTTCTTCACCCAAGAGCTTGCACGGACGAAAGAAGAAATCGTCATCCCTGCACCCGTCGTTGCGGAGATTGTGGCAGGCCGCATCGATCGCGTGGAGGAAATCGTCGCCTTACTCCAGCGCAACCGCTCTTTTATCGTGCAACCGTTCGACCAGATCGTTGCCATCGAGGCGGGCGAAATGATCCGACGCGCGCTCGATCGAATGCCTGAAGCCAACCGTCCGGCGGGCTGGAAGGTGGCGATGAAGTACGACGCGATGATAGCCGCGACGGCGAAGATTTGGCGTGCTCGTGCCGTCTGTACCGACGATGACGGGTTGGGCGGTTATCTACGGGGAACCAAGATCGAAATCATCAAGATCGATGAATTGCCCTATCCACCCGAAGACCCTCAGAGAAAAATGGACTTCGAAGACGAAGCGTGATGCTTCAATCGCGCGCTGCCGCAGCTTTTGCCCTTACCGCGGCGACTGCGATACCGCCCCACAGAGTGACGAAAGACAGGACGATCTTGTCCCTAGGCTCAAGTCCAGATGGCGAGCTTGGTTTATCCGCGGCCAACTTCGCTTTTGTGCTCTTATAGCTTTTGTCCCGAATTTGCTTGCCCTCAGAGCCAAGCGCCCGCTCGAAATTTGTAGCCTCCTCTTCCCCAAGACTCGCAGTGAGGGTGTGGGCGAACTTATTCCGTAGGGTACCGACAAAATTCAGCGCGGACTTGAATTTATCAGAAAGACCCAGAGCCAAGGCGAGCCGGACTCGCATCTCGAACGGCACCTTGCTCAACTCCAATTGCTCGGGCTGGACGAGCCGAGCTTCAATGAACTCGGAAAGCCTGCTTTCGATATGGATATGGGCTCTGACAACCATGCCCAGGTCGTCCTCCCCGAGCAGAGCCTTGTTGAAAGCCTCTTGTTCAGCCTCGATCCCAAGCCTCTCAGCGGGCGTCATTCCGCTCTCCGTCACCAGCGTTAGCTGCGCTAGCCAGAAGGTGCTCTGCCGTAGCAATTGCCCTCGTCCTGGCCTCCGGTGTCATCATCGCGGCAAGCAGAGCCGGCACCCAAGGAGGGACCGGCACCTCGTCATTCAGCCATTCATGCACGCGGCTGACCCGCCCGTTACAGAATAAGGCTGCGAACCTGTCCGGCGCCATCTCGATTTGACGAAGCCCATAGCGGAATTGCTCCCCGCTGATGTGAGCGACCTTTGTCTTCGATGCGGGAAGTTGGAGTTTGCGGGCCACGTCAATGCTCTCCGCTCATCCGGTCAGCGCGCTTCTCATAATGGATCCTGACGCTCATTCGACCGACGTCGCATTCAGGAGCAGACCCAACTCCGAATTTTGCGGCTTCGCTCAATTCACCCCCCTCTCAAGCTCGGCGTCGCTTGCGTTTCGCGACCGGCCGTTCAATGGCCGCCTCATGACCACAGGCCGCGTCGGAGCACCTCAAGAAAATCACTCCAGCCTCAGCAACGCCGATCATAGGCGAATTGCATGTCGGGCAGTCGGTGTTGCCGCTAGCCGGAGCGAGGCGCTTTTCGAGGTCACGACGCACCGGGGCATTTCGCTGGACCAATTCTTCGTCTCGCTTCCGCTGGACAGCAACGACGTTTGCCGGCTGCCGCTGCGGCGCCGAGTTTCGCTTAGACACCCAATTGCCGACGGTGATGCCTGCGGCAGCGCTGGCCAGGAAGCGCAAGAAGCCGGGCAGGCGATCCACGCCGCCGTGATGAGAGCATGCGCCCTGCGAGCCGATCGACGGCGAGGCCCAACCAGAATTACAGGTTAGCGGACCCGAGATCAGGTTGAGGAAGATGAAGGTCGCGACGAAAGTGGCGACGCCGAATTTCACTGCTTTCATGGATTAATTCGCGCGCTCTGAATCCTCGTGTACAACGATATCGTTCAGCCGTCGTTCGACGAATTCAGCTCGTCAGGCCTGAGGCCCTCGTCTATCGGACCCGGCATTGCATGGCGGAGAATGTCGTTGATGCGGTCCTGCCAACCGGGTCCGCCATCTTGGAAATAAGCTAGAACTTCGCTGTCGATCCGGAGCGTCACCATCTCCTTAGCGCCAGGCAGAACCGTCCTCTTCTCCACTGGCGCAGCCACTGTCGGCGCCTGCGCTTTGACAGGGCTTCCGCCTTGTCACGCGCGCTGGTTGGGCGGCGGGTAATTCGATCGTTGCTCATTCAATCCTCATGAGAAACTGGTTCACTTTCGGGGCCGTCCTTTGTCGCGCGCCTTCTCCACCATTGCCGGTTCGCCCGTCAGCGCGCCGCGTCGCTCAGCCTTTTCCTGCTTGGTCGCGTCCATATCGCTCATGGCTTCGTCGGCCGCGCTCGCCGCCCGTGAGCGAACCTCGGTAGCGCTGGCCTCCATCTCGTCCGGCGTCGCCCGCGGAACACCGGATGGCTTCGCCAAGCGCACGCCAGCGCCGCCGCCGTTTTCGGGAATGAACTGAACTCCGCGCGCCTCCAAAGCACCTTTGATCGCGAGTAGATTGTTCTCCACCGGCACTGAGCGGCCCGCTTCGAAATTCCGAACCGTCGATATGCCGACTCGCGACGCGGCGGCCAGCTCGGCTTGGGAAAGCTCCACCAGACCACGGGCGGCCCGGCACTGCGCAGGTGTCATCGAAATCCCCTGTAACGTTTCGCGCCATCTATAACGCTTTTCGTTTGACATGACGATATGCATCGCTTATCACTCACCTTAACGTTAATCGTTAGGTATGAGGTATCAGCGATGGCCACCCATCACGAACTGCTGCCGCCGGCATCGCTCCGCATTCGGACGCGCCTCGCGGATACCAGTTGCGGATTCTGCGGCTGCCGCGAGGAGCCGGACCAAACCGGCCGGGTCATCCCCATCGCTCACCCCAAGCGCGCCATCTGTGAACTCTGCATCGATTATGCGGACGAGCAGGCAGAGGCTGCACGCCTCGCGCGCCGCGCTCCGAAGGCCAAGTGCGGCCCGTTCCGCCGCATCAACCGCCACCGCATTGGAGCCTGAAATGGCGAGCGCATCCGCAACGCTGCTCGACGCAGTGAACCACCTTCACGAAACGATGGACTTGCAGGAAGCCGCTTACATGGCGGCCGGCGCCATCGAAGGCGAGAAGCAGAAGAACGCCATCACCACCATCATCGACCATGTGTCCATCCGCCTCGCGGAACTGGAAACCATGCTCGGCAGCATCCGCAAGGAGGAGTAGCCATGGCGCCCGATATCTCCCAGCTCAACCACATGCAGCTTTTCGCCCTCTGGGAAGCGGCTCGCGCCACCAGCGATTTGCTCGACAATTTCAATTGCCAGCCACGGTTTCGCGACCATCGGGCGAATGATTCGCGCGGCGTCGTCACCTGGACCGGCGCCGGGGACATCGTTGACGATTTCGCCCGCGAATTCGGCCTGCTGGCGGACGCCATCGCGCAACGTGCCCGTACTCTGCCGGCCGCCACGGAAGAAGACCGCACATACCGCCTACGGCTGCTCATCATGGATGAAATCGGCGTCTTCGAATGCACGACCGAGGAAGCGGAGCAGGCCTTCAACCTAATCGATAGCGAGCGCGAGGGAGATGCGACATGAACGACGCTCGCGCCTGCTTCAATCGCGCTATCGGCCTCTCGCTCGATTATCTCCGGTTCGCTCTCGATGATGAGCGCCGGCTTCCCGCCCCAAGCGGTTGGTTGGACCTGTCCGTTATCGAGCTGCGCCGCGCCCTGGCTGCCGCGAATGCCATGGGCTGCCCCACCCGAAAGCGCCTCTGCTTCCGCAACCTGTCCAAGCTCCGCGCGCGTCGCGCGCGAGGCACCGCCGCCTGAGAGGGAGCCATGACAAAGAAAGCCCAGCCTGACGCCTACGACGCCAACAGCGCCGAAACCGATGCCGGCAACCTTGCCGAGCTGCTGGACATCATCGTCAGCGAGGAGTGCGAACTGATCCGAGAAGGCATGACGCCCGAGCAGACTGCGACCCTCGCCCGTATCGGCGCGCTCGCCTGGGTCGGACGGGATATTGCCCGCCGGCTCACTGAAAACGTCTTCGTCGCCGTCAAGACGATCTAACCCGCCACACCATCAACATCTTTGGAGAAGATCCAATGCCGAGCGCAACCGCTCCGGCAGCCGCTACTGGCTTGCCGAAATTCGACGCCGCCGAGGTCGCCTCCTGCATCTTCCAAGCGGACAAGCTCGCTCGCCTCTCGATGAAGGATCTGCACGAGCTTTCACGCACACTTGATGCAGCGTGCGAGCTAATCGCACTCAGCCACGTCTCGCATCTCGAACGGCTCACGCCCTCTTGCTCCATGCTGGAGCGCCTAAACGGCATCTTTGTGTGCGCGCTCCACGACATTCGTGAAGCTGCTCAGGCGCGTCAGCCCGAAGGCCATCTCGAGACCATTTGGCGGGCGCTGCTCTCGCTCCGGCATGCGGCGCTGGTCTCCGAAGACCTTGCCGACATCGCGGCCTTGAGCGCCCAGGCATCGGCCGCCGAACGGGAATTCCTGACCACTCGCCGCTGACCCCGCAACCCCTCCCTTTCCAGAGGAGTGCTCTCGTATGTCCGTAGAACGTCGATCGATCCTCAAAGGCGCCGCCGCCATAGCTTGCGCAGGCAGCATCGACCCCTCAGCAGCCGCGAGCCAGGATCCGCTCGTTGCGCTCATTGAAGAATACCGGCACGGGACCGCAGCATTCAATGCGCGCTCCGTCACCGAGGAATGGGAAGGTCTGACTGAGGCCACCTACGGCCCGAGCATGGATCGGCTCTGTACCTCGCCACCCATGCCGACGACCTTTGCCGGTGCGATGCACGGAATTGAGTTCGTGCTGAGCGAGATGGCCGACTTCATCGACTCAAACGCAAACGAGGCCGTTCTGAAGGTTTGCGCTGCCTTCCTGCGCCAGCATGTGGGAGCGAGCGCATGAGCTCTATTCGCATCAACCGCCAGCGCGGCAAGGGCAAGCCCGCGCGCTCCTATGGCATGAAGCCCGTCAGCCTCCCGACGTTCTCCTTCTACGGCCATCTCCCCGTCGTCTACGTCGATGGAGAACTGGTTATCGGGCGTCGCGTCATTCCTCTGGAGCCACGCCAATGAATGCGCAGCCTGATCCTGTCTTCGCCGCGATCGAGCGCTGGCGCCCGCTATGGGCTGTTTTCATAGCTGATTGCGACATTGAGGACGGCATGGCCTGTGACGCTGCCGTGAAGATCAGCATCGGCCCGGCCTATGACGCGCTCCGCGCCATCTACAAGATCGAGCCGACGACGCCGGCCGGGCTGGTCGCGATGATGACCGTCATGCTGGAGGCAGACGGCGACCATCTCAACCTCAATGACCCCGACAATCCCGAAGTGCTGGACGATGGGGAACGCGGCCTGGTCGCCGTCTTTCACTACGCCAAGCGCATGCTGGAGCAGATGCAATGAGCCTCATTGATCTTCGCCCCTCCGCCGAATTGTTCGCTACACTCAGCCAGCTTGACCCCGATGACGGCCCTTTCGGCGACGGCATCACCCTGAGCGATGTCGAGCGGCAGGAGGTCCGAAGCATCCTATTGGACGTGGCGCGCCGCCTGACAGACCGCGCCCTCTCCATCGACGGCGTGCGGCGCCGGCTGGGCGCCATCGTGGAATCACTGATCGGCGTGGCCAATGCGCTCGATGGCGACTCTGACCTGGAAGACAGCACTGATCAGGAATCCGTTTGCGAGGATGAAGGGGCGCAGTGCGACGACGAAGGCCAGTCGGATGACAATGGCATTGCCGACTGCGATGGGTTGAGAGAGCAGGGCTAATGAAGCTCAGGGAGCCGCCACGAGATTAACCTAATATGACATAAATTGACGTAATTTCCTGTCAGTCATTTGGCTGGCGGGGCGTTGCGTAATGAACCGACTGTTCTTCGGCGACAATTTGGAATGGCTGCGGGGCGGCAAAATCAAGGATGAGAGCGTAGACCTCGTCTACCTCGACCCTCCCTTCAATTCGAAGGCAACATACAACATTCTGTACAAGTCACCCGTTGGTGCAGATGCTCAAAAGAAAGCTTTCGAGGATACATGGCGGTGGGAGGACGGGGCCGAAGCTGCTATGGAAGCAGTCAGGCGATCTGACGTCGCCATCTTTCGAGTGCTTCAGGCTTTGCAGGGCTTTCTAGGGCAAAGCGACCTCATGGCATATTTAGCCATGATGACAGTCAGACTTATCGAACTAAAGCGGGTCCTTAAGTCAACCGGAAGCATATATCTCCACTGCGACCCGACCGCCAGTCATTATCTGAAAGCCGTAATGGACGCCATTTTCGGGGCCGCAAATTTCAGAAATGAAATTGTATGGCTTCGTTCCAGAAACCCGAAAGGCTCCCAGCACTCGATCAAGAAATTCAGCCCCAGCACTGATACGATACTGTATTATGCCCGATCAAGCGAAGCGCCATTCTATGACGACGCGATACGGCGCCCTCTGTCTGAGGAAGAGCTGATCGAAAAGTACGACCGAGAAGATGAACACGGCCGCTATGCCGATGGCCCCATTATCTGTTCGGCGAGCATGGGTCCCCGCCCGAATCTGGTCTATGAATACAAGGGCTACACGCCTCCGCCTTATGGGTGGAGGGTCAATATCGAAAAGCTTCGTGCGATCGACGCGGCTGGGAATCTCGCGTGGTCGAAATCGGGAGCGCCGAGAAGAAAGCTACGGCCTGACCAAGATAAAGGCGCGCCTGTTGGTAGCTTTTGGGGAGACATTCCTCCTCTGAACTCGCAAGCGGAAGAGCGCATTGGCTATCCCACGCAGAAGCCGCTGGCTCTGCTGGAGCGAATAATTTTGGCTTCCAGCAAGCCCGGAGATGTCGTGCTCGACCCGTTTTGCGGTTGCGGGACTGCTGTTCACGCTGCGGAACGGCTGGGCAGGTCGTGGGTCGGTATCGATATCACCTATCTTGCGATCCAAGTCATTGAGGATCGGATAAAAACCTGGCTTCCCACCACGAAATATGTCGTCGAGGGAATACCTAAAGACGAATTCGCGGCTCGCAAATTGGCAGAGCTCCAGCCGTACACCTTCCAGGAATGGGCAGTTGGTCGCATTGGCGGCCAGGCGAAGGGACGCGGCCCCGACAAGGGCATCGACGGCGAAATCTCCTTCATCTCTGGACCGGGGCGCTACGGACACGCAATCGTGTCGGTCAAAGGCGGCCGGCATGTTGGGCCGGACGCTATTAGGGTTCTCAAGAGTGTTGTTCAGCGCGAAGGCGCGGACATGGGCGTGTTCATCTGCGTGAACGACCCGACGCCTGATATGCGGACTGAGGCCGCGTTGGGAGGACGAATCGAGCTCCCAGGCGGAGAGCGCCCGAGAATCCAGATCGTGACTGTGAAGGATCTAATCACGGGTCCGAATCTGGGCATTCTAACCGAACTCAACACTGTACGGGCCACACAAGAGGCCCGCGCCGTTCAGCGTAAGAGGCCGGCTCGCAAGCCTACGCCAGAGGAGTTGCGCAGGGAGCCACCGTTGCCGCCAATGCCAATTACCGGGGGCAAGCCGACCCGAGACCAGCAACCCTTACCCTTGGACGAGCCTCTGTTGGTGAACCAGGTCGAGAAGAAGGCCAGAAGGCACCGCTAGGCTTGCCTCGGCCCAATCTCGTTGGTGAGGTCCGGCTTACGCCGCCAAAGAGGAGCAGCATTTGAACCTTCAAGGAGAGTGGTGAGAGCGTAGATTGATCGCTCTCACTAGGGCGATTCGATGAGCCGACAGAAAAAGGAACTCTACCGGCGGAAACTGGATGAGCTGTTGTCGCGCGCCGATGATGCCGCGTTCTTGATAATGTGCTGGGCCACGCGGACGCTGCAGACAGGCAACGTCAGAGCAGCCGCGAAGCATTTGGAGTTTCCCGAAGAGGCCGCCAATTCCGACCTGACCAACCGACTGGCGATCTATCCCTGGCTGATCGAAACCCTTGCAAACGAGCTGCTCGTAGTTCCGAAGGAAACGCCCAGGCTTCGCACCAAAACTAAAACCCTGAACTGTCGCGCATTTTCGGCAATGGGAAGAGCCCGCAATTTGGTGAATGAGTTAGAGAATGCCGAAGATGGCATCGCGCGCCGAAATGTCGGGATTCTATATGAGCTGCATCGCTTAAGTCAGCGTCAGTTCGAGTGGCAGCGTGGATTTTTATCGTTCCAGCAGCTCTATCGCTCTGGCTTCCTCTATGGCGGACCTCTGACAACTGCCTATTTTCAGGCCAAGAACGGCTTTTCCCTCTCAGAATACTCCCATGCTTGCTTTGCGCTCCGCGCTGCTTTTAACGAACGCCCAAACGTCAGGCTCGATTTCGACTTTACGGGAGTGAGCATTCCATCGGAACTTTCGGTCGCCGTCATTAAACATATCAGCTGCACGCACCAAGATGCGCGGCGTGAGGCCGCACGGATCCGCACTGTACCGGGCCAGACCGCCTACAAACCAAGTATTCTCCGCTCAACGCCCCTAATTGTGTTCGGGGAGGCTGCCGTTTGCCCTCTTCCAGAACTCATAAGCCTAAGGGCGGCAGGCGGTGTCTTCTACGATGTTATTGACGGACCGGATCCGGTGAAAAACGAGATTGCGGCGAGGTTTGAAACGTACTGCGTCGATTTTCTCCGTGCCGTTCTCCCATCGTCCCAAATCTCGCCGAGCTTCAAATACAAGCAGGGCAAGCGCCACTTCGATACGCCTGACGTCCTGATTTCACGCCGCGGGGGGATGGCCGTCGTCCTCGAATGCAAGGCTAGGCGAATGTCTTTCAGCGCTCGCTTTGGCGATGATCCGATCAGCGCAGCCGCCCGTGGATATGACGAGATGGCCAAAGGCGCCTTTCAGATCTGGCGTTACGTCTCACACCGCCGAAGGGGCATTCTTCCACCCGTCGAATTCGCCAGCGACGTGCGCGGCATCGTCGTGACGCTAGACACTTGGCTTTCTATGGGCGGCCCCATCATCGATGAGGTACTCAGCCGCGCCAAATCCATAGCTCGCGAAAGCGATCCGGAAATCACAGACGCTGACCAGATCGCGGTGCGTTTCTGCCATATTGACGACCTGGAGAAGACTTTTGCCTCAGCGACCGAGGACAGCTTTTTCGAAGCGGTTGTTCGAGGCACGGATGACGAGCATCGCGGCTGGATGTTGGAGCGCGTCCACAACAAGCTTCACCCTGAACTCCCAGAAGCCCGGCCATATCCGTTCACAGATCGGATTCCCGATGTCGTGGGGGACTGGTGGGCGGTGATGGTAGCGCACGCCCATCGGGAAACTCCTCCGTCCTCGCATTGAGGAAGGCACGCGCCCAGTGCGATTGGCTACGTCAGCGTTTATGGACTTCCGTCCACTCTCTCGGCGCAAGTTGGGGAATAAGTTGGGGAACAAGGTCACCGCGCCGGAGCGGCGCTAATGATTTCAACTACTTAGATGGAGAAGGTGGCGGACAGGGAGGGATTTGAACCCCCGATACCCTTGCAGGTATGCCGCATTTCGAGTGCGGTGCATTCAACCACTCTGCCACCTGTCCGCGGTCGCCTTCGGTCGAAGCGAGGCGCTTACTACACAACCCTCCGCCGGGGGGCAAGCCTCCCGACCGACAGAAATCCACTCTTCACAGCCGCTTTCGCTTGACCTCCCCCGGCCTTGCGACTATCGAGCACCGTCCGGCGTGGAGAAATCCGCGCCCGATCTCTTTTGGCATGTGCGCTGCGTCGCATGCCGGCAAGAGCAAGCCAGATCACGCAATCGACTGCCAAAAAGCCGTCCCGCGAGGCTCCCGACCGGAAGCCGCGACAGGACGGGGCCGAACATGGAGGACAAAATGTTCGCAGTCATCAAGACCGGCGGGAAGCAGTTCCGCGTTGCCGCCAACGACAAGATCACCGCTGCTAAGATCGAAGGCAATGCCGGCGACACAGTCGCGTTCGACTCGGTGCTGATGCTCACCGAGGGCGAAAAGACGACGCTCGACGCCAAGGCCCTCTCCGAGATCACCGTCGTCGGTGAGATCGTCGAGCAGGCCCGTGGCGAGAAGGTCATCGCCTTCAAGAAGCGCCGCCGCCAGAACTCCAAGCGCAAGCGCGGCTTCCGCGCCGAGCTGACCGTTATCCGCATCACCGACATCCTCACCGGCGGCAAGAAGCCGGAGATGAAGAAGGCCGATGCCGCCGCTGCTCCGGTCGCCGCCAAGGCGAAGGCTGCGCCGAAGGCCGCCAAGGCCGAGGCTGGCGAGGAGGCTGAGAAGCCGAAGAAGGCCGCGGCCAAGAAGGCCCCTGCCAAGAAGGCCAAGGACGAGGCGTCCAAGGCCTGAGACCGGGTTTCCCGGCATCGAATTCCGCGCCGGATCACCACTGACGGGGTTCAGTCTCCCGCCTGTCACTCCTGACAGAATGGTGTTCCGGCATTTCGTATCCGAGACGGGTGGCTTTCGCCGCCGATTCGGGTTAGAGAGACACGACAAGTTTTGAGGTAGGGCGTTATGGCTCACAAAAAGGCAGGCGGCTCGTCCCGCAACGGTCGCGATTCCGACGGAAGGCGCCTCGGCGTCAAGAAGTTCGGCGATCAGGCCGTCATTCCCGGCAACATCATTATCCGTCAGCGCGGCACCAAGTGGCATGCCGGCGCCAATGTCGGCATGGGCAAAGACCATACCCTCTTTGCGACAGCGAACGGCCGCGTCCGATTCACGACGAAACTCGGCCGAGCTTTCGTGAACGTAATTCCGGGCCAAGAGGCCGCAGAGTAAAAGGCGGATAGGGAATTCTCTCGATCCGCCGGTTCCATCGAACCGAACGGATCAAGGGTTAAAAGGCCCGAAGAGGGTCTCCCGAAGGTCAGCGAAGGGGAGATGGGACCAAAGTCCCAGCTCCCTTTTTTCGTTTGCGCCGACGGAGAGACGATATGTTCCCCGAACTGACCCGCGACGATGTCTTCCGGCTCGAGACCCGCCGTCTCTGGCTGCGTTGGCCCCGCATGGCCGATGCCAATGCCATCCTGCGCCTTGCCGGAGAAAAGGCCGTGGCGGAGATGACGGCATCGATTCCCCATCCCTACCCGTCCCAGGCGGTGGAGCCCTTCGTCTTCGCGATGCGCAAGGGCAATGCCCTGGGCGAGCATCTCGCGCTGGCGATCACCCCGCGCTCCAAGCCCAATGAGCTGATCGGCATGATCAGCGCGCACCGGCAGGCGACGGGCGTGCCCTTCATCGGCTACTGGCTCGGCACCCCGCACTGGGGCAAGGGCTATGCCACCGAGGCGGTGCAGGGCCTGATCGACAGCCTGTTCTCGCTGATCGACATGGCCGCGATCGAGGCGGACACCCGTGTCATCAACCCGGCCTCGCGGCGGGTCCTGGAGAAGTCCGGCTTCCGCTCCGAGGGCTCGTTCCTGAAGTCGCTGCCGGCGCGTGGCGGGCTGTTCCCCTGCGAGCAGTTCCGGCTCGACCGCTCGACCTGGGCGGCACTCAAGAGCTGGAGCGCCAGCGGCTGGGCGCATGCGCCCGGGCTGGAGCCGGTGGAAGAGCCTGTGCGTGGTGCGCCTGCGTCCGGCATCCCGCCGCGTCGCCAGCAGGAACAGGCCGAGCCCTGCCCGGCTTGAATATTCACGCCCTGGCCGGGCCAGCCCCGGCCAGGGTATCTCGCTGTCCTGCAAAGAAATGCCCGGCTCAAGGCCGGGCATGAGGGTTGTTCAGGCGCAGTGCCTTACTTCACGAACGTCCCGTGCAATTCGTCCTCGATATGCACGCGGATGATCTCCTCGAAATTCGCTTCCGCCCTGAAGCCAAGCGCCAGCGCCCGCTGCGGATCGAAGTTGCGCGGCCAGCCGGCGACGATCCCATCGATCACCGGGTCGGTCTCGCGGCGGATACGCTTCACCACATTCTCGCCGGCGACCTTGCGCAAGGTCTCGATCTGCTCGGCGACCGTGCAGGAATAGCCCGGCATGGTCAGCGCCCGGCGCGGGCCGATGGCGGCGGTATCCATCGTCGCGGCATGGATCAGGAAGCCGACCGCCGAACGCGGGCTGGCATGCCAGTGGCGCACCTGGTCCGAGACCGGCAGCACCGCTTCCTCGCCGTTCAGCGGCTCGCGGATGATGTTCGAGAAGAAGCCCGACGCCGCCTTGTTCGGCTTGCCCGGCCGCACGCAGATCGTCGGCAGGCGGATGCCGACGCCGTCGAAGAAACCGCGCCGCGAATAGTCGCAGAGCAGCAATTCGCCGATCGCCTTCTGCGTGCCGTAGCTGGTCAATGGCGTGGTGAAGAACTCGTCCTCGATCTTCTCGTGGAAGGGCGCACCGAACACCGCGACCGACGACGTGAAGACCACGCGCGGCTTATAGGCCTCGGCGTGGCGGATCGCCTCGAAGAGATAGCGCGTACCGTCGAGGTTGATCCGATAGCCCTTGTCGAAATCGGCCTCGGCCTCGCCCGAGACCACAGCGGCGAGATGGACGATCACCTCCGGCCGGGTCGCGATCAGCTTCTCGGCTTCGCCCTGGATCGAGAGATCGGAGACCACCGCCTCGAAATCGAAGGGTGCGGCCGGCGGCGGCGAAGCGACGACCACATCCTGCGCCGTCACGCGCCTCACCGGCTTGCCGCCGAGCTGGCCATCGCGCGCCAGCCGCTCGATGAACTTGCGCCCGACCATGCCGGCGCCGCCGAGAACGAGAATATGCATCGGTTCTGTCCTGAAGGTTTGCTCTGAGGTTTCGTCAGTTCGGAAGATGGCCGCCGAGATCGTCTGCGATATGGACACGAATGATCTCGTCGAAATCGCGCTCGGCCGTGAAGCCCAGAGCCAGCGCGCGCTTGGCGTCGAAACGGGTCGGCCAGCCTGCGACGATCGCCGCGGAAGCCGGATCTGGCGCACGCCGGATCAGCTTCACCGCCTTGTCGCCGGCAATGCGCCGCAGCGCCTCGATCTGCTCGCCGACAGTGACGCAGACGCCGGGCATGGTCAGGTTGACGCGAGGGCCGAGCTGCTCACGGGACAAACCGGCGGCATGGATCAGGAAACCGACGGCCGAGCGCGGGCTCGCGTGGGTGAAGAGCACCTCATCGCCGACCGGCAAGAGCGCTTCCACGCCCTGCAGCGGCTCGCGGATGATGCCGGAGAAGAAGCCGCCGGCCGAGGCATTGGGCTTGCCCGGCCGGACCACGATCGAGGGAAAGCGGATGCCGACGCCCTCGACGAAGCCGCGCCGCGAATAGTCGGCCAGCAGCAACTCGCCGATCGCCTTCTGCGTGCCGTAGCTCGTCAACGGCGTGACGTGGAATTCGTCCGAAATCGACGCTGGGAACGGAGCACCGAAAATGCCGCTGGAGCTGGTGAAGACCAGCTTCGGCACATAATCCGCGCCGCCCTCGTGTCGGATCGCCTCCAGCAGGTTCAGCATGCCGTCGAGATTGACGCGGTAGCCCTTGTCGAAATCGCGCTCGGCCTCGCCGGAGATGATCGCTGCAAGGTGGAAGATCAGGTCCGGCCGCAGCGCCGCGAGCTGTTTCGCGACAGCGGCATCGCCGGCATCCTCGACGCGGATCGTCGCCCGTCCCCCAAGCTCCGCCGGCAGCGAAGCCGGCACCACATCGGTCAGCGTCAGCCTGTCGATCGCCTGGCCGGCGCATTGGCCCTCACGCGCCAGACGCTCCGCCAGCCTGCGGCCGACCATGCCGGCCGCACCCGTGATCAGGACATGCATGATCTCTCCCTATCCGGTTCGCGTCTCGGGTCGCTCTCGGCGGCAACCGCGTCAGGAAAACGGAGGGCGGCGAGCGCCCTTCGTCCGGAAGCGCTTCAGAGCGCGAAGCCGCCATCCGCCAGATGGATCTGGCCGGTGGTGTAGCTCGACTCGTCGGCCGCGAGATAGACGGCGAGCGCCGCGATCTCCTCGGCCGTGCCGAGCCGGCCCATGGGCTGACGATCGATGAAGGCCTGCCGGGCCGCGGCCTCGGTGGTCTTCGTCGCCTGGGCGAGATCCTTGATGCGCTGGTCGAGCGAGGGCGACTGGATCGTGCCGGGGCAGATCGCGTTCGCGCGGATGCCCTTCTTGATGTAGTCGGCCGCAACCGCCTTGGTCAGGCCGATCACCGCCGCCTTGGTCGCTCCATAGGCGTAGCGGTTCGGGATGCCGCGCACCGAGCCGGCGCCAGAGGCGATATTGACGATCGAGCCCGAACCCTTCGCCAGCATGCCCGGCAGGAAGGCCTGGATCGTGCGGTGCATCGACTTGACGTTGAGGTCGAAAGAGAAGTCCCAGGCCTTGTCGTCGGTGTCGAGCACCGTGCCGTGATGGACGAAACCGGCGGCGTTCACGAGAATGTCGACCGGGCCGACCTTCTCGGCGAAGGCGTTGACCGCCTTGGTCGAGAGCACGTCGAGCTTGCGCTTCTTCGCCTTCGGAATGCCCTCCAGCAGGGCGACGTCCTTGTCGGTCGCCCAGACGATGGCGCCTTCGGCAACGAAAGCCTCGGCGATGGCCCGGCCGATTCCCTGCCCTGCGGCGGTGACGACCGCGACCTTGCCCTTCAAACGTCCTGCCATGCCCGTTCCCTCTTTCAGCCCGCTTTTGCAAAGGTCTTGCGCATATGGGTCAGCCGGCGGTCGGCCATCTCCTCATGATGCGTGACGGTGAAGCCCAGCCGCTCGTACCAGCCGATGCGCTGGGTCAGCTTGGCATGGGTGTAGAGATGCACCGAAGCATAACCGAGCGCCTGCGCCCTCTCGTCGGCAAAG
>NZ_JAFKFW010000028.1 GCF_017308015.1 Allobosea sp. | reverse complement strand
GGCATCTGGGCCTTCCGGCGCGAGCATGGCTGGCGCAGCGGGTTCTCCGCGGCGCTCGCCTCGCCGCTCGTGCCGCTCTACGAGGTTTCCTCGCTGCCGGTGCTCGACCGCGACCATGCCGCGGAGGCAGCCCGCGCCCTGATGCGCTATCTCCTCGCCTCGCGCGACCTGCCGCATCGGCTGATGCTGCCGCTGCTTCCGCTGGACGGCCCCTGCTACGCAGCCCTGGCCGAAGCCTGCCGCCAGACCGGCAGCGCGATCTCGACCTATGAACGCTGGGTCCGGCCGGTGATGATCCCGCAGCCGGACGACAACTTCGAGACCTATCTGCGCCGCGCGCTCGGCTCCGCCTACAAGAAGCGCATGCAGCAGTTCCGGGCCGTGGCGAAACAGGGCGCCCTCACCTTCCGGCGCAATCGCGGCCGCGGAGCGCTGGAGGCGCTCGACAGCTTCCTCACGCTCGAAGCCTCCGGCTGGAAGGGCGAGGCCGGCACGGCCATCGCCTGCCGGCCCGCCGATACCGCATATATCCGCCGGCTGGCCGAACTCTGCGCGAGCGACGAGACGCTGCTGATCGACACCTTGCTGCTCGACGGGCGCGCCATCGCCATGGGCCTGCTGGTCGAGAGCGGCAACCGCCGGCACTTCCTCAAGATCGCCTATGACGAGTCTCAGAGCCGTCATTCTCCGGGCCGCGCCCTGGCGATCGCCATGCTGCAAACCGATTTCAACGGTACGCCGCCCGCCTTCTTCGACAGCGGCGCCGGCGAAGGCGTCGACGCCGGCACCTATGTCTGGGGCGAGCGCCGCGCGATGGCCAATGCCATCATCCGCGTCGGTCCGGGCCGGGCGGGCGCCGCGCAGATCGCCACCTTCGGCCGGATGTGGCTCAGGCGCCTGCGGGCTGCCGCGAGAAACCGATCATCCAAGGCAGCGCCGCGCCAGCAGCCTTGAAGCCGCATCGAAGCCCGGCCCCCGCGCTGCCATGCTTGACCGGGTTTCCTGCTGAACGATAGAGCGGGAACGCTTCGCAGGAGACAGACGATGAGCGCGCCCGCCCGGATTGGAATCGTCACGGTCTCCGACCGCGCCTCCGCCGGCATTTATGCCGATGAGGGCGGGCCGGCCATCCATGCCTATTTCTCGAAGGTCCTGACCTCGCCCTGGGAAGCCGTCGCGCGCGTCATCCCCGACGACCGCGCCGTGATCGCCGCGACACTGCGCGATCTCGCCGACAAGGAGGGCTGCTGCCTGATCGTCACCACCGGCGGCACCGGCCCGGCTCCGCGCGACGTCACGCCGGAGGCGACCGAGGACGTCGTCGAGAAGCCGATGCCCGGCTTCGGCGAGTTGATGCGGCAGGTCAGCCTCGCCAAGGTGCCGACCGCGATCCTATCGCGCCAGACGGCGGGCATCCGCGGGAAATCGCTCATCGTCAACCTGCCCGGCCGCCCGCGCGCCATCGCCGAATGCCTCGACGCTGTGATGCCCGCGATCCCCTATTGCATCGACCTGATCGAGGGGTCGTGGCTCGAAACCGACCCTTCGGTGATTGCGGCGTTCCGGCCGAAAAAGTGAAATGGAGCCCGCGCTTTCGGGACCGGCTGGAGGCGCTTACCCGGCTGCCAGCTCCCGCCCGATCGCCTGCACGAGCTGCGGTGAAAGCGGGTCCGTCCCGGAGGGAAAGCCACCGAGCAGCGCACCGTCGCGGCCGACCAGATATTTGTGGAAGTTCCAGCGCGGCGTTTCGGCCGGCTTCTCCGAAGCGGCCCAGCGATAGAACGGATGCGCCTCCGGCCCGCGCACCACGGTCTTCTCGACGAAGGCGTAGGTCGCGCCATGACTCTGCCTGGCGGCTTCGGCAATGGCCGCGCCCTCGAGCGGCTCCTGCCCGCCGAAATCGTTGCTCGGGACGGCAACGAGCATCAATCCGCGCGCCTGATAGCGCTGCCAGAGCTGCTCCAGTGTCGCCATCTGCCCGGCATAGCCGCAACGCGTCGCCGTATTGACGACGAGGATCGGCCGGCCGCGATAATCGGCAAGCGGCATGCGCCCGCCATCCGGCTTGTCGAAGCCGAAGGCATGGGCGCCCGTGAGAGCCTGCGCCACGGTGGCACGCGCCCCCGAGCCCGCAGCGGCCGCTCCGGCGATCCCGGCGACGATCTGGCGGCGTGACGGCAGCATGGCTTCTCTCCGGTTCGACAGCCGAACGGGCTGCATCATGCCCCAAAGCAGAAAGCCCCGCAGCCGGCCGGCGCGGGGCTTCGCTTCACGATGGCGAGACCGGAAGGCCTCGGCAGCTGACGCTCAGCAGGCGAGGACCTTCTTCACCCGCACTTCGAGATCACGCAGCTCGTAGGGCTTCACGACGTAATGGTCGGCGCCGTTGCTGGTCGCCTCGTCCATCTTGTCGACGGAGCGCTCCGACGTCGCCATGATGATCTTGATCTGGTTCAGTTCCGGGACCGAACGGATGGCGCGCAGCAGATCGATGCCGCTCATGCCATCCATGTTCCAGTCGAGCAGCAGCAGGTCGTAGCGCTTGGTCTGCATCTTCATGAGGGCCTCGCGCGCGTTCTCCGCCTCGTCGATGTCCTGGAACTCGATCTGCTTGAGGAAATAGGTCGCAAGGCCGCGCATGCTCTTCTGGTCGTCGACCACCAGGATGCGGTATTCGCTTCTGGCCTTTGACATCACTTTGCTCCTTACGCGGTGCGCAGATTCGGCCGCTCGCCGACGAGCTGTCCGACTGCTCCACCGATCTGGTTGAGCGGGACGACCCTGTCGGCCGCTCCGATCTCGAAGGCCGCCTTCGGCATCCCGTTTACCACGCAGGTCTCCCCGCTTTGGATTAACGTCTCGGCGCCGGCTTTGCGCATGGCTAACAAACCGTCAGCGCCGTCCCGCCCCATCCCGGTCAGCAGGACACCGATCGCATGGCCGCCGACGCTGCGCGCCACGGAATGGAACATCACGTCGACCGAAGGCGAATGACCGCAGACCAGCGGCCCCTCGCGCAGCACGCAGACAAATTCGCCGCGGCGCTCCTCGATCTCGAGATGACGCGGGCCGCCCGGCGCCACCACTGCCATGCCGGGCCGCAGCCTGCCGCCGTCGACGGCTTCATGGACGTCGAGCCCGGTCGCCGTCGCAAGCCGCGCCGCAAACTTCGCCGTATAGCCCGGCGGCATGTGCTGCACGACGACGATCGGCAGCCGGAGATGCGCAAGGTCCCGCATCACCGTCTGCACGGCCGGGACACCACCGGTCGAGGCGCCGATCGCGATCAGCGAGGTCTTGCCGCTGCGCGCCGGCTCCCGCGGCACCGCAGCCGGACGGGCCGGCACGGCGGTAGCCTGCGTGATCTGCCTTGCGGCGGAGATCATCTTGCGGCTGGCGGCTGCGCGCTGCAGCGCCGCGACGAGATGCTTCATGAAGCCGTCGAGCGTATGGGTCGTCCCGTCCGGCTTCTCGATGAAGTCGATCGCGCCGAGCTCCAGCGCCTGAATGGTGTTGTCGGCGCCCGGCCCACCGAAGGCCGAGACGATCAGCACCGGCAGCGGGTCCTGCTTGAGCACCCGCGCCAGGAGCTTCAGACCGTGCCGGCCCGGCAGTTCGAGATCGAGCGTCACGACGTCGGGCCGCAGTTCCTGGATCGCGTCCCAGCCCTCCTCGGCGCTGCCGGCGATGCCGATCACCTCGAAGCCCGGCGCAGAGTTGATGATCTGCGTCATCAGCTTCTGCATCAGCACGGAATCGTCGACGACGAGGACCTTGACCGGGGCGGCGGAAGACGTCGCGACAACCATCACCAGACCTCCACTTCACCGGCGACCGGCTGCGTCTTGAGCCGGTTGAGATAGGCGATTTCCTGCTCGTGGCCGCTGTCGCGCGCAGTCGGCTGGACATGCTGCACCCAGGCCCGGCCCGTCGAGGGCTGGTAATGGATGCGCCGCGAGCGCGTGCCGCCGACATCGCGCGACACCACCGGAATGCCTTCCACCTTCAGGAACTCGTTGACGAAGGCGATGTTGCCGTCGCCGATCGCGAGCATCGTCGCGCCCGAGAGCACGCGCGCCCCGCCGAAAACCTTCGCCTCGAAATTGCTGCGCTTGGCGCCGCGCTTGAGCAGATCGTTGATCAGCACCTCCATGGCGGTATCGCCATAGCGCTCGCCGGCGCTGGCATCCGAGCCGCCGTTGTTCTTCGGCAGCAGGAAATGATTGAGGCCACCGACGCCGGCGACGGGATCGCGCATGCAGACCGAGACGCAGGAGCCGAGCACGGTCGCGACGATCTCGTCCTTGGCGGAGGTGATCTCGTGCTCGCCCGGCGCAACCGTGATGATCGTCGCCTGGAAACGCGGGTCGAAATAGCGGCGGGAGGACCGGGAGACGCTCATGCAGTCCTCTCGTAGATGGTGCGGCCGATCAGGCGCAGGTTCGGATGCGGTTGCGGCAGCGATTCCGAATGCCCGAGATAGAGGAAGCCGCCCGGCGCCAGCAGCGCCACGAAACGGTCGAGGATCGAGGCCTTGGTCTGCGTGTCGAAATAGATGAAGACGTTTCGGCAGAAGATCACGTCGAACGGGCCGCTCATCGGCCATTTCTCGATCAGGTTGAGACGTTTGAAGGCGATCATCCGGCGCAGCTCCTCGGCGATCCGGGCCTCGCCCCGCCCCGCTCCGCCTTCGAGCTTGAGCAGCGGCTTCACGTCGGACGGCAGGCGCTCGAACAGCTCCGCCGGATAAACTCCGGCCTCGGCGCGCGTCAGAATGTCGGTATCGATATCCGTCGCCAGAATCCTGAAGTCGAGATCGCTGCGCAGCCCCACCACGTCGCGGCAGGAAGCGGCGATCGAATAGGGCTCCTCGCCGGACGAACAGGCCGCCGACCAGATCCGGATCCGGCCGCGCCGGCCACTGCGCTCCTGCAGCAGGCGCGGCATCACGTCCTTGCGCAGATGGTCGAAATGGTGGCGTTCGCGGAAGAAGGCGGTGTGGTTCGTCGTCACCGCATTGATCAGCTCGGGCAGTTCGCCCGCCGCCTGCGGTGTCTTCAGGAAGGCGCAGTATTCCGCGACAGAGTTCATGCCGAGCGCCTTGACGCGCCGCGCCAGGCGTCCGCGGGTCATCGCTTCCTTATGCTCGCGGATGACGATGCCGGCCTGCTCGTAGACCAGCGCCGCGATGAACTTCATGTCGTCGCGGGTCAGGGTGACGTCGGCCATGGCAGGCAGCGCCGGCGCAAAGGGATTGGACGAGGCAGGTCTGTTCATCTCTCAAATACCAGTGCGGCCGCCGGCGGCGACACGACGATGCGGTGGCGGCGACATGGTCCGCGTGGGTGCCGGAGCCGGCGGCACAACGCCAAGCCGGGGCGCGGCCACGCCGTTGCCCGACGCATGACAGCCGCCAAATGCTTCGATCGTGGCATGCAGCGCCGCCGCCTGGTCGGCGAGCATGGCTGCGGCCTCCGCGCTCCGAGCGGCCAGATCGGCGGTTTGCCGCGTGCCCTTGTCCATCTTCGCCACGCTGCGGCCCATCTCCCCGGCCCCCTGGGCCTGTTCGGCGGTCGCAGCGGAAATCTCCGAGACGGTCGTCGCGACCTTGCCCACCGCGGCGACGATACGTTCCAGCGCCGTGCCGGTCTCACGAACGAAGCCGACCCCCTCCGCAACCTGCCCGTTCGAGGAAGCAATCAGTCCCTTGATGTCCTTGGCGGCCTGCGCGGAGCGCTGCGCCAGCGAGCGCACCTCGGAGGCGACGACTGCAAATCCCTTGCCGGCATCGCCCGCACGCGCCGCCTCCACCGCGGCATTGAGCGCCAGAAGATTGGTCTGGAAGGCGATCTCGTCGATCACGCCGACGATCTCGGAAATCTTAAGCGACGAGCTTTCGATGCGCTCGATCGCGCCGATCGCGCGGGTGACGACGCCCTGTCCCTGCTGCGCGACACTCATCGTCTCGCCCGCAAGCTCGCCGGCCTCGCGGGTACGGATGCGGCTGCGGCCGACCGAAGAGGCCACCTGCTCGGCTGCTGCCGAAGCTTCACCAAGGTCGGCGGCGGCCCGCCCGGTGCCCGCCGCAAGCTCCGTAGCCGCAGCATCGACCTCGGACGCGGTCTGCGAAACCCGACCCGCGCTGTCGCGGATGGCCGCAAGCGTCACACCAACATGCCCGAAAGCCTCGTTGAGACTGTCCTGAAGGAAACCGAGGCTACCCTGATGTGTCACCGGGATACGCCGCTCGAAATCCCCCTCCACCACCCCCGAGACGGCATGGGCCATCTGATCGAGCGCGCCTTCGAGCAGGATGTTGATCCGGTTCAGGCCCTTGACCGCATGGCCGAGCGGCAATCGCTGCCCTTCCGACGAAAGACGCCGCGAGAAATCCCCCGCCTCGGCTGCCTCGACCAGCGCCACGATCTCGGCCGCGAGCTTGAGATCCCCGGTCATCTCGCGCCATTCCACGGCTGTACCGAGGCTGCGGCCGTCGCCATGCACCATGGCCGTCAAAGTCAGGCAGACCGTGCGACGGCCGAGCGTCAGGCGTACCGGCTGGCCGCTGAGCGGCTGGTACTCGCCCTGCACGCGCTCCATCACGCGGCCCAGCATGTCCTTGGCCGAGCAGCCCGGAAATGCCGTGCGGAAATCCTCCTGGGCCTCGCCGAAGAAGCGCAGCAGCGCCTTGCTGACATAGACGACGCGACCGGCGGGATCGCAGAGCATGACGCTGGCACGGCCATGGTCGAGCGCGGCGCGCAATCTTTCGGCTTCCTGGGTCTGCTCGCGGATCGACGCGAGCGCGCGCGACAACTCAGCCCCTTCGCCGAAACCGGATGCATCGGGGAGCGCGACATCGCCGCCATCGGCGAGGCGGGCCGCAGCAGCCGCAGTTCGCGCGAGCGGGCGGGTCGCGCCCCAGGCCGCAAGGCCGCCGAACAGCACGACGGCCGTCACTGCGGCAGCACCCATGGCGGGAGCTCCGGCGACGGCAGCATAGGACGCCAGGCTGCCGGCGAGCGCCGCTGAGCCGGCGGCGAGCAGCGGCTGGCTGACCGAGAGACGTGAGAAGGGGCCGAGCGCGCTGCCCATATGGTTCGATCGTTTCTTGTTCTCGCCCGCTTCTTGAACGCTACGCTCGGGCTGGTCTCAGGATATCAGGCGGCCCGGCCGGTCTTGATCTGGGCCTCGGCGCCACCGTCGCGGATCACGGCTGCGAGGTCGAGCAGCGCAACGATATCGGTATCGAGCAGGACGAGGCCCTCGATCAGGCCGTGCTCGTCGCGCTCCAGATCCGGCGCCGGACGCACGGCGCTGACCGGCACGTCGACGATGTCCGAGACCGAGTCGACCAGCAGCCCCGCGGTCTTGTCCTCGACATCGACGACGACGATGACATGGGTCGCAGTGGCCTCGGTCGCACCAAGCCCGATTGCGGTGCGCAGGTCGTAGACCGCGAGGATGACGCCGCGCAGGTTGAGCACGCCGCGTACATGCGGGGCCGCATGCGGCAGTGGCGTCGTCGCCTGCCAGCCCTTGATCTCGCGGACCATGCCGACATCGATGCCGAAGGTACGGTCGCCGACCTTGAAGGTCACGATCCGGCGCGCGGCCGATTCGGGCTGCGCCGACGAGAAGTGCTTTTCGCCGAGTTGGAGGGTCATGGTCATCCAGCCATCTTGAGGTCAGATTGAGGGGGCCGGTTGCCGGACGCGGCAAGCCGTAGCATCGAGTCGATATCCAGGATCAGTGCGACGAGACCGTCGCCGAGGATCGTCGCCGCCGAAGCACCGTTGACCGCGCCGTAATTCGCCTCGAGGCTCTTCACGACGACCTGCTGCTGGCCGACGATCTCGTCGACGGCGATGCCGACATTGTTGCCGCGTTCGGTCTCGGCGATGATGACGATGTTCTCGTTGGTCTTGCCCATCGAGCCCATCACGTCCCCCAGCCGGTAGAGCGGAGTGACCTCGCCGCGCCAGCGCAGGACTTCCTGGCCGAAGGGCAGACGCTCGATCGGGGTCGAGGCGAGATGCTGGGTCTCGATCACAGAGGCGATCGGGATGACGTAGCGATCATCGCCGCAGCGGATCACCATGCCCTCGAGAACCGCGAGCGTCAGCGGCAGCGCGAGCGTGAACTTGCAGCCCCGGCCCGGTTCGGAATCGACGCTGATGCGCCCCCCGAGCGATTCGACATTGCGGCGCACGACATCCATGCCGACGCCACGGCCCGAGATGTCGCTGACCGCTTCGGCCGTCGACAGGCCGGCAGCGAAGATGAGCTGGTCGATCTCCTCCGGCTGCAGCCGCTCGTCGGCCCCGACCAAGCCGCGCGACCGCGCCTTGGCGAGCAGGCGCTCGCGGCCGATGCCGCGTCCGTCGTCGGTGACGGAGATCACGATGCGGCCGGCACGATGCTCGGCGATCAACCTGATCGTACCCTCGCGCGGCTTGCCGGCCTCGGCCCGCTCGTCCGGGGTCTCCAGTCCATGATCCATCGAATTGCGGATCATATGGGTCAGCGGATCGGCGAGTTCCTCGATGATCGTCTTGTCGACCTCGGTGTTCTCGCCTTCCAGCACCAGCCGGACTTCCTTGCCCAGCGTCTGCGCGAGTTCGCGTACCAGCCGCGGCATGCGCTGGAACACGGCCTTCACCGGCTGCGCGCGGACCGCCATGACATGGTCCTGCAATTCGCGCGTCTGGCGCGAGAGCGTCAGCATGCCTTCGGCAGTCTTGGCGTGGACGTCATAGGGCAGCGAGCGCACGCATTCGACCAGCATGGACTGGGTGATGACGATCTCGCCGACGAGGTTCATCAGCTTGTCGATGCGGTCGAGATCGACGCGAACGCTGACTGCCTGGCGCTGGCGCGCCGAGGTGTCGGCGGCGGCCGGCGCGCGCGTTGCCGCCCGGCCGGAGACAGGGGCTTCCGCCGCGACGACCGGCGCGGGAGCGGCAACGGGAGCCGGCTCGGGCTGGATATCGGGTTCGTTCGCCGCTTCCGGCGACGGGCCGAGCTTGGCGAGGATCGCGGAGAGATCGGCGGCAACGGCACTGGAGACCTCGGGCGCAGCGGCCATCGGTTCGTCCGCCTGCGGAGCCTCGATCTCGGCCTCCTCGGCGAAGACGATCTCGAATTCCTCGTTCGCCAGGCTGAAATCGAAGCGGCCGTGCAGATCCTCGACGGAAAGCCCGGTGCGCAGCGTTACGTCGAAGCGCAACCAGCAATCGCTGACATCGAGGCTTTCGAGCGGAGGCACCTGGCTGAGGTCGCAGCAGATCGAGACGATGTCATCGGCCGGCAGCGAACCAAGGACGACGCGCGGCTCGATCACCCGGCGGAACAGGTCCGGCTCCGGCATGATGCGCAATTGCACGTCACGGCCAGGCTTCCCGGCGGCGGGTTCAGGCGCGGCGACGGGTTCGTCGTCCCAGCCGTCATCGGTGGTTGCTGCGGCAGGCGCCGCAGTCTTCGCCTCGACCATGGCGAGCAGGTTGCCGAGCGCGGCGATGCCGATGGGCGCGTCGTTGTCGGCAACGGCGGGAACGACGGGCGCCGGGGCGGGCACGGCAGGAGCCGGCGGAGCGGCGACTGGTGCCTGCGGCGCCTTGCCCACCTGCTCGAGCGCGGCCAGGAGATCGGGCCGCTCGGTCGCGGGCTCGTCGTTGCGCGCGGCCGCGACGAGATCGGCGACCGCATCCGAACAGCGCAGGAACAGGGTGAAGGGCGCGTCATCGATGGCCACACGGCCGGATCTCAGGTGATCCAGCGCCGCCTCGAAGACATGCGCGAAGCCGACGAGCTCGGTGCAGCCGAAGGCACCTGCGCCGCCCTTGATCGAATGGATGGCGCGGAAGGCGGCGTTGACGTCCTCGGAATCGACGGAGCCCTCGTCGAGGGCCTGGAGCTTCTGCTCCAGCGCGCCGAGGAGTTCGTCGCATTCCTGGAAAAAGGTCTGTTTGAGTTCTGCCAACGGATCCATCGGCCAGCCTTCAGTTCTGGTAGCGCGCGACGAGGCCGAGCAGGGTATTGGGCTCGAACGGCTTGACCATCCAGGCGCTGGCGCCGGCGCGGCGGCCTTCCGCCTTGATCTCGGCGCCGTTCTCCGTCGTCAGCACGATGATCGGCGTATTCTGCCCGGCGGGTCGCGAACGGCAGGCGCGGGTGAACTCGATGCCGTCCATGATCGGCATGTTGAGATCGGTGATCACGAGATCGGGCCGGAACTGGTCGAACTTGTTGAGGCCGTCCTCGCCGTTCTCGGCCTCTGCCACCTCATGGCCGGCATTGCGGAGCGTCAGGCTGAGCAGGCTGAGCAGGGTCTTGGTATCGTCGATCGCCAGGATTTTCATGCCGTCACTCCAGAACGAGAGCGCTGTGAGCGGCATCGAAGCCGATCGCACGCAAGGATTCGCGGCATTCCTCGGAAGCCGCCTTGAGCGTGACCGAAAGCCCCCGCGCAGCGGCGCTGGTGGCTGCGGAGTGAAGAAGCTGGATCCAGAGGCTGGGCAAGGCCCCGGCCTCGGCGCATTCGACGGCAATGCTTTCCCGCTGCTCCAGCGCCACCAGCAACTGGTTGCGGAACGTCGCAGCCTCGGAGCGGCCGAGGAACGGGGGAAGCGAAACGGTGATGACCATGAAGGGCGCCCCAGGATTGCGCCGGGAGCATCGCGTCAAACTGGTAAAAACTTCGCTAAATATGTTTATGCGCGTCAATACTCTTGGCGCTTTCGCGGCAATTGCGGCACGCGCCGTCGCCTGTCAGAACATGCTGTTGCTGATCGCGCGCGGCACCAGCGTGATCTTCCCCTCTGCTTCCCTGTATTTCCGGGGCATGTTGATGACACCCGACAGGTGAAGCCAGAGATTGTTGGGCGAGATCGGCTTGGTGATGATCTCATGCGCGCCGAGCTTCGCCGCCTGGACGACCGAGCGCCGGTCCGGCCGCTCCATCATCACCAGCACCGGGGCCTTGGCGAAAGGCGAGGTCTTGAACGAGCGGATCGCTGCCAGGCACTTGATGCTGTTGCCGTCCGGCATGTCCCAGTCGAGAATGACGATATTCGGCTGCTTCTGGATGAAGGTCGAGGCCGCCGAGGATAGATCCGACGCCTCGAAGATGCGGTTGAGCTGCGCCTGGTACAGCATCGTGCGCACGATCCGGCGGTAATGCGGGCTCGGATCGATCAACAGCACCGACAGGTTTGGGAAGACGGGCGCGATATGCATGGCGCTGACTCGGAAACTCGCTCACTCAACTCGACAGGGCAGACTCGGGCGAAACACTAGACCTTGAGCCCGAAGCGAAAGGCGCCCCAGTGCCGTCCCTTGACCATGATCGGTGCCGACAGGTCCTCCATCACGAGGAACTGCCCTCCACCCATGTCGCGCCGATAGCTCTGGAGCAGGAACGGCTTGCGATTGCGGGCCGCGGCAAGCCCGGTCCGATCGTCGAAGATGCGCCGGTTGCGGCAATTGGCATTGTTCCAGACCGGGTCGCTGCCCTGCTGTTGTGCGTATTTGCGGTTATGCGTCGGCAGGAAGCCGTTGCGATCCACCGCTGCGCAGAACACGATCCGCCCGTTCGAGGTCAGGAGCCTCTCCTGCAGCGGGGGCAGCAGCCGGTCGGTCAGCGCGACGAAGCGCGTCACGTGCTGGACCGGGTCCGAGCCCGGCACCGGCCGATAGGCCTCGTCGAACAGGTCTGCCAGGGCGATCTCGCCGCGCGCCAGCGCCGCCTCGAACAGGTCGCCGATCGCGTCGGCCGTCTCCATGGCGGTCGCGATCAGTTCCGACTGGGCGGTCCTGACACCTGAAGCCGCGATCGAACCGAGAATCCCCTCGCTGATCGCGACCAGCGCCTCGGTTCGCTTGCCCGCCTGTTCGAGATTGTCGGTCGAGACGTCGACTCCGCTCACCAGGCCCGCCAGGTCCTGCCCCGCCTTGGCGCAAGCCTCGGCATTCTCCCGCGTCGGCCGCGACACCGCCTCGATCTGGCCGATCAGTTCGACGACGGAACGGCCGAAGCTGTCGAACTCGCCGATCTGTTGCGAAATGGTCTGGCTGCCCGCCTGGGCGCGCTGTGCCGTCTGCGCGTTCTCCTGGCTGCGGCGGGCGACGGCATCGACCGCCTTGACCAGTTGATCGAGCTGGGCCGCGCTCGCCGCCGTCGCCTCGCGCGTCTGTTCCGCCAGCGCCTTCACGGCCGCGGCGATGACGGCGAAGCCCTTGCCGCCCTCGCCGCTGCGCGCCGCCTCGACGCCCGCATTGATCGACAGAAGCTGGATCTCGCGGGTGATCGACTGGATCGCATCGCTCGATGCCCTCGCCCTGTGCGCATCTCCGACCGCCTGGGCCAGCGCCTGCGTCATCGACTGGGCTTCCTGCGACAGGGTCTCGATATCGGTCTGCGCGGCATTGAGGCCGAGCCGCACCGATGTCGTCACGCGTTCGAGGCCGTTGCGGACGCCGGAAGCGGCAGCCTGCGCACTCTCGGCGGCCTGCCGGATTGCATTGTTGGCCTGCGACACCTGTTCGACCGCACCGACGACACGGCGAAGGCCCGCGGTCTGCTGGTCGAATTGCTGCGTCACGTCGCCGACACGCCCTGCGATATCGGTGATCTCGGCGCTGAGCTTGCCGAAGCGGGCTGCGATCTCGCGCACCGCGCGCTCGGCCCCCACCTCCGCCGGCTCGCCGTCGCAGCCCGACGCCACGGCGCGGACCGGCAGATCGAGCTTGCGAGCCAATGCATGCATGGCGGGACGCCTCTTCCACCCGGGAGGATTTCTTCCGGAAGCGTAGAGAAACGCGGTAAATCGCCGGTTAAGAGCCCATTCGGATGATTTACTCTTTTCCCTCTGCACGCCGGAAATTGAAATTACCCTTAGGTCAACGGCGGAGCGCGTCCGTGCTATAGCTGCAGTGATCGACCGCGGACCCACAATGGGAAACGCGCGTTGAACAGGCAGCCAGCAGGCACGAACGCTTTCCGGAGGATTCCCATGACTGCAGTTTCCGCCGTATCCCGCCGCCGCATGATCGGCCTGGGCGCGGCTGCCCTCGCCGTCGGAGCAGCGCCGAGGGTCTGGGCGCAGGCCACCGCCCCGGCAGCGCCCTCCGGCCCGTTCTCGCTGCCGAAGCGCGCCTATGAGGCCAATGCGCTGGAGCCGCATATCGACGCCGCGACCATGGACATTCACTACAACCGCCACCATGCCGCCTATGTCGCGGCCCTGAACAACGCCGCCAAGGACAACGGCGTCATCGCCAAGGCCTCGGTCGGCGAACTGATCGCCGATCTCGGTCAGGTGCCCGAAAGCATCCGCACGCTCGTTCGCAACAATGGCGGCGGCCATGCCAATCACAGCATGTTCTGGGAGATCATGGGCCCGGGCGCCGGCGGGGCACCGACCGGCGAGGTCGCCGAGGCGATCACGCGCGATCTCGGCGGCTTCGACAGGTTCAAGGCGGATTTCGAGGCGGCGGGCCTGCGCGTCTTCGGCTCCGGCTGGGTCTTCGTCACCGTCGACAAGGCCGGCAAGCTCGCTTTGCTCGGCAAGCCGAACCAGGACAGCCCGATCATGGACAAGCAGATGGTGCTGCTCGGCAACGACGTCTGGGAGCACGCCTATTATCTGAAGTACCAGAACCGCCGCGCCGACTATCTCAAGGGCTGGTGGAACGTGGTCGACTGGAAGAAGGTCAACGAGCGCTACGCCGCCGCCAAGGCCGGCAAGCTCGCGCTCTGAGCGCTGAACCCCGGCGAAGACGACAAGGCCGGGGGATGGTCTAATGCCCGACCTTGGCGCCCTTCGTTCCCTCGCTGAGGCGCGGCAGGAACCACGCGAGCAGGCCCATCAGCGGAATGAACGAGCAGATCTTGTAGACCATCTCGATGCCGAGATGATCGGCGAATTCGCCGAGCAGCGCGGCCGCAAGCCCGCCGAGGCCGAAGGACAGCCCGTAGAAGAAGCCGCCGACCAGCCCGACGCGGCCGGGCAGCAATTCCAGCGCATAGATCAGGATCGCGGCGAAGGCGCTCGACATGATCAGGTTGATCACGATCGTCAGCACGCCCGTCCAGAACAGGTCGGCATAGGGCAGGATCAGCGTGAAGGGCAGCGCGCCCAGGATCGAGAACCAGATGATCTTGTTGCGGCCGATCCGGTCGCCCAGCATGCCGCCGCCCAGCGCGCCCGCCGCCGAGGAGGCGAGGAACAGGAACAGCATCACCTGCGAATTCTGGATCGAAATGCCGAACTTGCCCATCAGGTAGAAGGTGTAGAACGACGAGAAGCTCGCCGAATAGGCGTTCTTCGAGAATAGCAGGATGATCAGGATCGCGATCGCGAAGGCGACCGAGCGCTTGCCCGGGCGCGCCGGCGGCGCGCTCGCCGCAGCAGGTTTGGGCGGCCGCGCCCTGTCGAGCCGTGCATAGCTCGCGGCAGTCCAGATCATCAGCATCATCGCGACCAGCGCCGCGACCGAAAACCAGGCAAGGCTGCCCTGCCCGCGCGGCACGATGATGAACGCGGCCAGCAGCGGCCCGAGCGCGCCGCCCGTTTGCCCGCCGACCTGGAAGATGCCCTGCGCGAGCCCGTGCTGGCCGCCGGAGGCGTTGCGGGCCATCCGGGTCGCTTCGGGATGGAAGATCGAGGAGCCGATGCCGACGCAGGCGGCCGAGAGCAGCAGGAATCCGTAGCTTCCGGCATAGGCGAGGCCGATGAGACCGGCGAGCGTGAAACCCATGCCCACCACCATCGAATAGGGCATCGGGTGCTTGTCGGTATAAAGCCCGACGGCCGGCTGCAGCAGCGAGGCCGAGACCTGGAAGGTCAGCGTGATCAGGCCGATCTGCCCGAAATCGAGCCGGTAGGATTCCTTGATGATCGGGTAGATCGCCGGGATCAGCGACTGGATCATGTCGTTGAGCAGATGCGTGAGGCTCAGCGCGATCAGCACCGGCATCATCGCCCGTTGCGGCAGGGAGGCGGTCGGCACGCTGGCGGTCATCTGGCTGTTTCCGCGGCGCCCGCCGCAGGCTGATTCCTGCCTCGTGACGCGGTCGAAGGCTCTAGAGGATCGCCGGCGCGCGCACAATTTCATGAGCCGGCACCACGGCAATGCCCTCACTGCATGCCTGGCCGGCTCTCGCACGCCCTGAAAGTCGCCATATCGCTGTTGATCGAGGCGACCGAACCGATTTTCCGATTGATCCCGCGCCCAATCCTGCCGAGATTGCCCCCTTTAATGGGAGGTTGACTGAATGTCTCTGCGTCATGGTTCGAAAATCGCCGCCGCCAGCCTCGCGCTCGGCGCCGTCGCGGTAGCGGCGGGCCTCGCCTTTGCCCAGGCTCCGGCCTTCTTCAGGATCGGCACCGGCGGCACGGCCGGCACCTATTATCCGATCGGCGGCCTGATCGCGAACGCGATCTCGGCCCCGCCGCAACTCGTCGCGACCGCGGTCGCCAGCAACGGCTCCGTCGCGAATGTCAACGCGATCGTCGGCGGCGCGGCCGAATCCGGCTTCGTGCAGGCGGACGTCGCCTTCTGGGCTCATTCCGGCACCGGCGTCTACGAGGGCAAGCCGAAGGTCGAGGAACTGCGCTCGATCGCCAATCTCTATCCCGAAAGCGTCCATCTCGTCGTCCGCAAGGCCTCGAACGTGAAAAGCGTCGCCGATCTCAAGGGCAAGAAGGTCTCGCTCGATGAACCGGGCTCCGGCACGCTGCTCAACGCCAAGGCGATTCTCGCAGCCTTCGGGGTCACCGAGAAGGATATCAGCGCCGAGTATCTGAAGCCGAACCAGGCTGCCGAGAAGATGAAGGACGGCTCGGTCGACGCTTTCTTCTTCACCGGCGGCTATCCGGCCGCCGCCATCTCCGAACTCGCCTCGACCGGCTCGGGCATCGACATCCTGCCGATCACCGGCGCCCCGGCCGAGAAGCTCGCCAAGGAATCGCCCTTCTTCGCCGCCGACGACATCCCGGCCGGCACCTACAAGGATGTCGGTGCGGTGAAGACCGTCGCTGTGGGCGCCCATTGGGTCACCTCCTCCAAGATCTCGGCCGACACGGTCTATGCCGTGACCAAGGGGCTGTGGAGCGACAAGGCCCGCGCCGCGCTCGATGCCGGCCATGCCAAGGGCAAGGCGATCCGCAAGGAAACCGCGCTCTCGGGCCTGCAGGGCGTGCCGCTGCATCCGGGCGCCGAGAAGTTCTACAAGGAAGCCGGCCTGCTCAAGTAAGGCGCGCGAAACACCGTCGGCGTTCCCTTTCCCGCATCGAAGTCGGGCTGGCCCGATTTCGACACTTTAAGTGCTGATCCCGGGCATGCCCGGGATCGGAAGAGAGGGTTGGGGTGAGGGCCTGCCGTTGCCGATACAGGTGCAACGTCTGCGTCCTCGTCCTTTTCTTCGCCGTCCTTCCCTCACCCCTGCCCCTCTCCCGTCCGGGAGAGGGGTTCTCCGTCGAGTGTCCCATGGCCAATCAGCCCTCCGCCGCCGAACTCGCCAGGCTCGAGGAAGAACTCGATCCGGAAATGCAGTTCCGCAAGGTTCCGCACGGCACCGCTCTGCTCATCGGCGGTCTGCTGCTCGCCCTCTCGGCCTTCCACTACTACACCGCCGGCTTCGGCCTGATGCGCGAGACCACGCATCGCGGCATCCATCTGGCTTTCGTGCTCGGGCTGATCTTCCTCGTCTTCGCCGCACGCAAGAGCACGGCCGCGACCGTCCACGCCTCGACCGTCTTCCGCCCCGGCGGCGTGCCGCTCTATGACTGGGTCTTCGCGATCGCGGTCGCCGTCGCCAGCCTCTATGTGCCCTGGATCTTCGAGGATCTCGTCTTCCGGGTCGGCAATCCCTCGCCGCTCGACGTGACGATGGGCACGATCACCATCGTCCTGATGATCGAGGCGACGCGCCGCGCCATCGGCTGGGGCCTGCCGCTGATCGCGCTCTTCGCCATCGTCTATGCGCTCTTCGGCAACTGGTTCCCCGGCATCTTCCTGCATCCGGGCGCGACCTGGTCGAACCTCGTCAACCACCTCTATCTGACCAGCCAGGGCGTCTATGGCGTCGCGCTCGGCGTCGTCGCGACCTATGTCTTCCATTTCGTGCTGTTCGGCGTGCTGGCGACGCGCATCGGCCTCGGCCGCCTCTTCCTCGGCGTCGCCGCAGCAGTCGCCGGGCGCTTCGCCGGCGGCCCGGCCAAGGTCTCGATCTTCGGCTCGGCCCTGTTCGGGATGATCTCGGGCTCCTCCGTCGCCAACACCGTGACCGTCGGATCGCTCACCATCCCGATGATGATCCGCCTCGGCTACCAGCGCCATTTCGCGGCCGCCGTTGAATCGACCGCTGCGACAGGCGGCCAGATCACCCCCCCGATCATGGGCGCCGCCGCCTTCCTGATGGTCGAGTTCCTCAACCTGCCCTATGCGACCATCGTCATCGCCGCAATCGTGCCGGCCTTCATGCATTTCTTCGGCGTGCTGATGCAGGTGCATTTCGAGGCGCGCCGCACCGGCATGGGCGGCATGACGGATGCCGATGCGCCGAAACTGCGCGAGGTCTTCGCGCGCGACTGGCCGACCATCGCGCCGCTCTTCGCGCTCATCGTCGTGCTCTTCACCGGCTACACGCCCTATCTTGCCGCTTTCTGGGGCATCACCGGCTGCATGCTGGTCGGCCTCGCGCATTACCGGGCGCCGGCGGCGCTGACCCTCGCGCTCGCCATCGGCATCGCCGCGCCGACCGAATTGCTGCGCGTGCCGGGCGTCAATGCGGCGCTGGTCGTCGCCGCTTTCGCCCTCATGGCGCATGGCGTGCTGCTGCGCACCGCCGAAGGCCGCAAGCGCGTCAACGACATGGTCGATGCCTTCGTTCTCGGCGCGAAATACGCGATCGGCGTCGGCGCGGCGGCCGCGACCGTCGGTATCATCGTCGGCGTGGTGACGCTGACCGGCGTCGGCTTCAAGATCTCCTGGATCGTGACCTCGCTCGCCGATCAATGGGCCAAGGGCCTGCTCGACATCGTTCCGTTCCTGCCCTTCGACATCAAGAGCGCGACGCTGTTCTTCACGCTGCTGCTGACCGGCATGGTCTGTATCCTGCTCGGCTGCGGCGTGCCGACCACCGCCAACTACATCATCATGGTGACGGTGGCGGCGCCCGCGCTCGGCCTGCTCGGCGTCAACCCGCTCGTGGCGCATTTCTTCGTGTTCTACTACGGCGTCCTCGCCGACATCACGCCGCCGGTGGCGATCGCCGCCTATGCCGGCGCCAGCATGGCCGGCGCCGATCCGTTCAAGACTGGCAACACCGCGTTCCGGCTCGCGCTCGGCAAGGTGCTGGTGCCCTTCGTCTTCGTGTTCTCGCCGTCCATGCTGATCATGGCGCCGGGCTTCACCTGGATCGAGTTCATCGGCTCCACCGCGGCCTGCCTCGCCAGCATCACGCTGCTCTCGGCCGCCTTCTCGGGCTGGCTGCTGGCACCGCTGGTCATGTGGGAACGTTTCGTCATCGGGCTCGCGGCGCTGCCGATGATCCTGGCCACGCCCTCTTCGATCGTGACCGGGCTCGTCATCGGCGCGCCCGTCCTGCTGCGGCAGGCCATAGCCCGCAAGGCGGCTCCCGCTCCTGCCTGAGCGGGAGCGCGACGGCCGTCTCACGCCATCTTGTCGAGCGGATGGAGCGGCCGCCGCACCCGGCGATAGGGCAGCTTGCCGAGATCGGGCGTGCACAGCGCCCCGCTGTCGCAGACGATCACCTTGCCGGCGATCGGCTCGAAGGCGGCGCGGAAATGCTGCATCGACTTCAGCCCGACGACGCGCTTGCCCGCCGGATCGATCCCGAAAGCGCGGAACTGCTGCAGATCGTTCATCTGGGCACGGATCGTGGTGACGAGGATCTCGATATCGCCGACGCGCAGCACGGCACAGGGACCCCAGCTCGCCTGCAAGCCGCCCATCATCGGGCCGTCGCCGACGTAGTCGCCGTCGCTGAGGCTGACCAGCGTGCCGGTGAGATCGAGCGGCCCGCCGCCGATCTCGGGATCGGTCTTGCCGCCGAGCCGGACCGAGACCGTCGAACCCGGCTCGCTCCTGTGCAGTTCGGCGGCGACTTCGGGATCGACCATCGGCCCGAAGCAGGCGTCGGCGAGATCGGCCTCGACCATGCCCTTGAGCAGGCCTGTGGCATCGCCATAGCCGCCACCGCCCGGGTTGTCGGCATAGTCGGCGATGATCAGCGGGCCGGAAGTCGCCGCATAGGACCTGGCTTCCGCCACCGCGTCCTCGACCGAGCGGAATTGCGTGATCTTCTCGAAGCGACGCTGCCACATGTCGTCCATCAGCGCCTCGGCAAAGGCCTGGTGCTTCTCGCGGTCGCCGTCGCAGGTGACCAGAACGGTCGGGCCGACCTCGCGGATATCGGCATTGCCGAAGCCGCCATTGACGCTGACGGCGAAGACGCCGGCCTCCTTCTCATAGGCTCTGGCCCTGGCGATGCGCTCGACCATCGGGCCGATATCGGTGCGCCCGCCATTGGCCTCCTCCAGCATCGGCCGCTCGGCCCGCAGCGTCACCGGCCTGATCTCGCCGCTCATCGCTCTCTGCATGATGCCAGCCGCGAGCCTGCCGATCTCGCGCATGTCGACATGCGGATAGGTCTTGTAGGAGACGACGATATCGGCGAGATCGGTCATCTTGCGGGTGACGTTGGCATGGGGATCGAGCGTGACGCCGATCGGCACCTCCGGTCCGAGCACAGCGCGGACGCGGTCCAGCAACTCGCCCTCGCCGTCTTCGCAGAACTCCGTGACCATCGCGCCGTGCAGGCCGAGCAGAACGCCGTCTATCTTGCCGGCGTGAGCCTTCGCGGCCTCGATGATGACGCCGGCGATCCGGTCGAAGGCATCGCGCGTCACCGGCCCGGAGGGCTGGGCAGCGGCGCTGATCGCATGGACGATCGTCCAGCCGGCAGGGCGGCCGATATCGAGAAAGCCTGCGATCGGCGTGTTGGCCTCGGCCCGTGCGGCGATCGCGTCCTCGCCAAGGCTGACCCCGCGATCGAGGAAAGCCGCATAATCGGCCGGGCAACGGCTGAAGGTGTTGCTCTCATGCGAGAACTCGGCGGTCAGGACGGTGAAGCTCATGGCGTTCCTCTGGCTGTTGTCGCACGTTGTTGCAGGCTTCGGCCGTCCCGGGGCGGAGGGCGGACATCGGCAGCGTCGATCGGCGCGTCGCGGAACGGCTCTCCCGGCGCCCGGCGGGATTTTGGCTCCCGGATACGCATCAAGGAGCTGGCCAGATCGAACAGCGGCTTCAAATCGGGATGCTTCACAGGGAAACGTAACGTCAATTCGTCGACCATCTCAACCTTGTCGATCCCGCGCAGACCTGCAATCGCGGCTTCGGCATAGGGCCGCCCTGTGTGCCCCGCGCCCTTCGCCGCCCGGCACGTCCTGCCCGCGCCTCCGGCAATCGAGCAGCCCCCGCAGGCGAGCTTGCGCGCCGGAGCTCCATCCAGGCGCCTTCATTGCTCGGTGTTTCCTCAATGGAACCGCAATAACTCGTCGCTAACGATGATCTGCGAACGATTTGGCTTATGCAGCCGAGCCCTGCCGCCGGTGCACAGCGCGACGATGGATTGAGCGATGAAGAGCCTGACGATACGCCGCCGAATCCTGATCAGCTTCGCTGCTGTCCTCGCGGTGATGACCGCCATGGCGGGAGCCAGCTATCTCTGGTTCCTGCAGACGGAGCGCGAGGTGGTCGAGCTCGAAAGCAAGACCGTCCCCGGCCTCTACTACAGCGCACAGTTGATGGTGGTCTGGGCGGATTCGACGCGGTTTTCCCGCGATTTCGGGCGCGCCGATACAGTGGCGGCGAAAAACCAGGCCGCCGAGGCGATCCTCGCCAACCGGACGCGGATACGCGAGCTGCTCAAAGCCTATGAGAGCGCAATCACAACGGAAACCGACCGGCGCAATCACACTGCGGTGGTACAGCTCGCCCAGCAATTCGCGGCAGCCGAAGATGCGATCATGGCGGCAGGCAGGCAGGCGGTCGCGAACGGCCAGATGACCGATCAGGCCGCGACCATCCGCAGCGATCTCGACCCGATCGCCATCAAACTGCGTGGCACGCTGCGCGAGATGGTCGACTTCAACAAGGCCGAGGCCGACGATTCGACACGCCAGATCGTCGACATCGTCCGGGCTGCCGAACTCGGCCTGATCGTCTGCTTCGTGATCGCGCTCGTCCTCGCGATCCTCTGCGGCGTGCTGCTGTTCCGGGCAGTGACCCTGCCGCTCGGCAAGCTGCTCGGCATCGTCAACCATATGCGGCAAGGCGATTTCAGCGAGCGTCTGACGCTCGCCCGGCGCGACGAGTTCAGCACGCTGGCCGACGGCGTCAACGCCATGGCCGACGATCTCGCCGGCCTGATCGGCCAGATCCAGAAATCGAGCATCCAGGTCAACACCTCGATCACCGAGGTTGCCGCGACCTCGAAGGAGCAGCAGGCGACCGCGAACGAGATCGCCGCCACCACGACCGAGATCGGCGCGACGGCCAAGGAAATCTCCGCCACCTCCAATGAACTCGCCCACACGATGGACGAGGTCTCGGCGGTCGCCGAGCAGACCGCGACGCTCGCCAATGGCGGGCAGGCCGGGCTCGCGCGCATGGAGAGCACGATGCGGCAGGTGATGGAAGCAGCCGGCGCGATCAACGCCAAGCTCGCGATCCTCAGCGAGAAGGCCGGCAACATCAACCAGGTCGTCACCACCATCACCAAGGTCGCCGACCAGACCAATCTGCTCTCGCTCAACGCCGCGATCGAGGCCGAGAAGGCCGGGCAGTACGGCCGCGGTTTCGCGGTGGTCGCGACCGAAATCCGCCGGCTGGCCGACCAGACGGCCGTCTCGACCTACGATATCGAGCAGATGGTCAAGGACATCCAGTCGGCGGTCGCAGCCGGCGTGATGGGCATGGACAAGTTTTCCGAAGAGGTCCGCCGCGGCATGCAGGAGGTGCAGCAGGTCGGCGGCCAGCTCTCGGAGATCATCGAGCAGGTCCAGGGGCTGGTGCCGCGCTTCGAGGGCGCCAACGAGGGCATGCAGGCGCAGGCGACCGGCGCTGGACAGATCAGCGAGGCACTCTCCCAGCTTAGCGAGGCTGCCCAGCAGACGGTCGAATCCCTGCAGCAGTCGACGCTCGCCATCGACGAGCTCAACCAGGTCTCGAACGGGCTGCGCAGCTCGATCTCGCGCTTCAAGCTGCGCGCCTGACGAGGAAGGGCGGAACGGGACCGCGCGATGCTGTTTCTGATGTTCCAGTTGGGGCGGGATCGCTACGTGCTCGAGACCGGGCAGGTCGAGGCCGTGCTGCCGCTGCTCACGACCAAGCAATTGCCCGGCGCCCCTGCCGGCGTCGCCGGCGCGATCAGCTATCGCGGCCGGCCGGTGCCCGTGGTCGATCTCGCGCTGCTGGCGCTGGGGCGCCCGGCCGAGCCACGCCTGAGCACCCGCATCATCCTGCTGCGCTATCCCTCCGGTCCCGGCAGCGACGACCTTCTAGGCCTGCTGGTCGAACAGGCGGTCGAGACGATCGAGCGCGATGCGGCGGATTTCACCACCTCCGGCGTCGAGGCCGGCATGCCGCCCTATCTCGGCCCGGTCGCGAGCGATGAGCGCGGCCTGATTCAATGGATCCGGGGCGAGGCCCTGCTCTCGCCGGAAATCCGCGGCATCCTGTTCCGTGAACTGGCGACGGAGCCGTGATGGACGAAGCCGCTCCGATCCGGGATTTCGAGAAACTGCTCAGGGAAAGCATCGGCCTGAGCATGGAGACGGTCGGCGCCTCCGTCATCCGCCATGCCCTGAAACGGCGGATGACGGCCTGCGCCATCCCCGATCTCCACGCCTACTGGGCCTTCGTAACGAGCAGCCCGGCCGAGCGGCAGGAGCTCGTCGATGCCGTCATCGTCCCCGAAACCTGGTTCTTCCGCGACCGAGAGGCCTTCAGCGCCATGGTCCGGCATGTCACCGGGAACCGGAGCGGCAATCGCCCGCTGAAACTGCTCAGCCTGCCCTGCTCGACCGGCGAAGAGCCCTATTCCATCGCGATGGCCCTGCTCGATGCAGGTTTTCCGGATGGCAGCTTCCGGATCGACGCGATCGACGTCAGCAGTCGCAACCTCGTCCATGCCGAGCGCGCAACCTACGGCAAGAACTCCTTCCGCGGCACCGACATCGCCTTTCGCGACCGCTATTTCGAGGCCTGCGACGGCGGCTTCCGGCCGCATGGCATCATCCGCCGGCAGGTTCGCTTCCACCTCGGCAACCTACTCGCCGCAAAACCGCAAGCCGGGCAAGACAACTACGACGTCGTCTTCTGCCGGAACCTGCTGATCTATTTCGACCGCGAAACGCAAGGAGCGGCGCTGACCCGCCTGCGGCAGATGCTGGCCGATGACGGACTGCTGCTGGTCGGCCCGGCCGAAGCCGGACTGCCTCCCCTGCACGGCTTTGCCTCGGTGCGCTTTCCGCGAGCCTTCGCCTTCGCCAAGATCGAAACTTCACCGATGAAATGCGTCGAGCCGCCCGTCGCGCGGAAACCGGGGCCCGTTCCGGCAAAGGCCGCCCGCGCGCCGCAGAGGCAGACGGCCAGCAAGCGTCCCGCACCACGCCCCTTCGCGCAGAAACCGGTTCCCCAGAAGCCACAGACGGATTCGCCGGATCGGGCTGCCGCCAGCCTCGCTGCGATCGAGAGCGCAGCCGATGCCGGGCGCCTGACCGAGGTGAATGCGGCCGTCGAGCGCCATCTCGCCGAATTCGGCCCCTCGCCGGACGCGTTCTACTGGCTCGGACTGGCCCACGACGCCGCCGATGCGATGGAAGACGCGATGCGCAATTACCGCAAGGCGCTCTATCTCGCGCCGGACCACCAGCGGGCGCTCGCACAGCTCCGGCTGCTTCAGCAGCGCCGGGGCGACCATAGCGGCGCCAAGGCCCTGGCCGACCGGCTCGACCGGTTGGCGAAGCGGAGCGATATCTGATGTCCGCCGTGACCGACCGGACAATGGACGACGGCATCGCCGAATGCTGGCGCGAGATCGGCGTCAGGGGCGACCGCTCCTGTCCGGAACTCATCACCCACCTGCACTGCCGCAACTGCCCGACCCATGCGGAGGTCGCCCGCAAGCTGCTCGACCGGCCCCTGCCGCCGGGCTATCGCGACGCGTGGACACAGCATTTCGCCCGGCGCGACGAGAAGGCCCCCGAAGGCGAGGAGATCGACAGCGTCCTGATCTTCCGCATCGGTGAGGAATGGCTCGGCCTGCCGGCCGGGATCTGCCGCGAGATCGCCGAGCCACGCCCGGTCCACTCCCTGCCCCATCGCCGCCACGAAGCCGTCCGCGGCATCGTCAATGTCCGCGGCGAATTGCTGATCTGCATCTCGCTGCCCGCTCTGCTCGGCATCGGTGCAACCGCCTTCTCCCGGGGGAGCGGGCGGATCGCGATCTTCCCCCGCCTTGTCGTCATCGGCGAGGAAGCGCGACACGTCGCCTTCGAGGTCGACGAGGTCCACGGCCTGCATGGCTATCGCGCCCATGAGCGTGGTCCGGTGCCGGCGACGGTCGGCCGCGCGGCCGGGAGCGTCGTCGAGACGATGATCCCCTGGAACGGCCATACGGTCGGCTGCCTGGCCGCCGGGCGCCTGCTCGACCTGATCGACCGGAGCATCGCATGAGCGCCGGGGACCTGAGCGACCTCTCCATGCTCGAACTGTTCCGGGCCGAGCTTGCGGCACAGTCGCAAGTCTTCACGGCCGGCCTGCTCGCCCTCGAACGCGACCCGGCCGCGGCCGTTCACCTGGAAGCCTGCATGCGGGCCGCCCATTCGCTGAAGGGCGCTGCCCGCATCATCGACCTGAAACCCGCCGTGCTGGTCGCGCACGAGATGGAGGAATGCCTCGTCGCCGCCCAGCACGGCAAGATCCGGCTGAACCAACGGCATATCGACGCTTTGCTCGCCGGCATCGACCTTCTCGCTGCGATTTCCGCCGGCCCGGACGAGCCGGGAACAGAAACAGGGAAACAGATAGAAAGCTTCGCGCAGACCCTGCGCAACGCCTCCGAACGAACCGACATGGCTGTGCCCGACATCCCCCGCGGCAATGCCGAACCGGCCAGCGCAGAGCCTGTGGAGCAAGCCGCGGCCCCGGCGATCGCCACTTCACCGGAAGCGCCGGCCGCCGGAGACGGCGCGACGGGCGAGCGCATGGTCAGGGTCACCGCCGACAGCCTGAACCGCCTGCTCGGCCTTGCCGGTGAATCGCTGATGTCCGCGCGCCGGCTGCGGCCCTTCAATGAAGGACTGCTGAGGCTGCGGCGCGTTCAGGCCGAGCTCGCCAAAAGCTTCGAGGAACTGCGTGCAGCGATGCCCGCCGCGGTCGACGACCGCGCCGCGCAGGCACTGGCGGCCGCGCAGCTCAAGCTGGCGGAGGGGCAGGCTCTCCTGGCGCAGCGCCTCGACGAGATGGACACGGTCGACCGGCGCGCGAGCGATCTCGCCAACCGGCTCTATGACGAGACGCTCGCGAGCCGCATGCGGCCCTTCGAGGACGGCGTCCGGCATTTCCAGCGCAATCTCCGCGATATCGGCCGGGGGCTCGGCAAGACCGTGCGCCTCGACATCGTCGGCGGCGCCACCAGCATCGACCGCGACATCCTCGACCAGCTCGACGCACCGCTCGGCCATCTCCTGCGCAATGCCGTCGATCACGGCATCGAGGCGCCCGAGCGGCGCCGCGCCGCCGGCAAGCCGGCGGAAGGCCTGGTCAGGCTGGAAGCACGGCACAATGCCGGCCTGCTCCAGATCATCGTCTCGGACGATGGCGGCGGCATCGACATCGAGGCGCTCCGGCAGGCGACGCTGGCACGGGGCCTCACCACGACCGAAACGGCCTGGGACCTCAGCGAGGAGGAACTGCTCGAGTTCCTCTTCCTGCCCGGCTTCTCGATGAAGGCGACGGTCAGCGACATCTCAGGCCGCGGCGTCGGCCTCGATGCCGTCCAGGCCATGGTCCGGCAGGTGCGCGGCCAGGTCACCGTCGCCTCCGAGCACGGTATCGGCACCCGCTTCCAGCTCCAGCTCCCTCTGACCTTGTCGGTGATCCGCGCCCTCCTCGTCGAGATCGACGGCGAGCCCTACGCCTTACCGCTGACCGCGATCGCACGTGCCTTGCGGCTGCCGCAGGACCAGATCGAATTCCTCGAAGGCCGCCCGCATTTCCGCGTTGGCGAACAGCAGGTAGGCCTCGTCACCGCGCATGAGATTCTCGGCCGGGGCGAAGCTGTCGCCGGAGGGGCCGAACTGCCGACGATCGTCGTCGGTGAGGGCGACGATCTCTATGCGCTGGTCGTCGACCGTTTCCTCGGCGAGCGCGAACTCGTGGTCCGGCCGCTCGATCCACGCCTCGCCAAGGTCAAGGATGTCAGCGCCGCCGCCCTGATGGACGACGGCTCACCCGTGCTCATCCTCGATGTCGAGGACCTGATCCGTTCGATGGAGAAACTGGTTTCGGGCGGGCGCCTCAGGACGCTGGAGCGCAGCGTGGCGCGCATGGGGCAGAAGCGGCGCAAGCGCGTGCTCGTCGTCGACGATTCGCTGACTGTGCGCGAGCTCGAGCGCAAGCTGCTCGACCATCACGGCTTCGAGGCCGAGGTCGCCGTCGACGGCATGGACGGCTGGAACGCGGTGCGCTCCGGTCCGTTCGACCTCGTCGTTACCGACGTCGACATGCCCCGCATGGACGGCATCGAGCTCGTCACCCTGATCAAGCACGACCCGAACCTGCGCGACCTGCCGGTGATGATCGTCTCCTACAAGGACCGCGAGGAGGATCGCCGCCGCGGCCTCGATGCCGGCGCGGATTACTATTTGACCAAAGGCAGCTTCCACGACGAAGCTCTGATCCATGCCGTGGTCGACCTGATCGGCGAACCATGGGGATGAGCATACGCTGTGGGGGCGTTCCATGAGAGTTGGTCTGGTCAATGACCTGCCGATGGCGGTCGAGCTTTTGCGACGCGTCATCGTTTCCGCAATGGAGCATGAGGTCGCCTGGGTCGCCATGAATGGTCGTGAAGCCGTAGAGGCCTGCCGGCGTGACCGGCCCGATCTGATCCTGATGGATCTGAACATGCCGGAAATGGACGGCGTGGAGGCGACGCGCCGGATCATGACCGAGACGCCCTGTCCGATCCTGCTGGTTACCGCCAGCGTCGATGCCAACGTCTCCGGAGTCTATGAGGCGATGGGCCATGGCGCGCTCGATGCGGTGGATATTCCCACCGTCAGCGCAGGCGGCCATACCTCGGCGCAGACGGCCGCCCTGCTCGCGCGGATCGCGACGATCGGCCGCCTGTCGCGCAGCGTGCCGACGGTGAACCTGCCCCAGCACCGCCCTCCCGCGACGAACTCGCCATCCCAGCGTCTCGTCGCCATCGGCGCCTCCGCCGGCGGACCGGCCGCCGTGGCGGCCCTGCTCGGCGGGCTGGCGCCCGAATTCCCGGCCGCGATCGTCCTGGTCCAGCATCTCGACGAGCAGTTCGTGCCGGGCTTCGCGGGCTGGCTCAGCCAGCATTGCCGCCTGCCGGTCCAGCCGGCCCGAGAGGGCGACCGGCCGCAGCGCGGCACCGTTCTGATCGCGGCGAGCGCCGATCACCTCGTTTTCAGGTCAGGCGGCGAACTCGGCTATCGGACCGAGCCGCTCGACTGTCCCTACCGCCCGTCGATCGACGTGTTCTTCGAGAGCGTCGCGGAACGCTGGCAGGGAGCACCCATTGGCGTCCTGTTGACGGGCATGGGCCGCGATGGCGCCCGAGGCCTGAAACTCCTGCGCGACAGGCAGTGTTTGACGATCGCACAGGACAAAGCCACAAGCGCGGTCTACGGGATGCCCAAGGCTGCGGCAGATATCGGCGCTGCCGCCGAAATTCTGCCTTTGGCCGGGATCGCACCGCGCCTGACCGCGGCGTGCGCTCCGCCGTCCTCATGAAGGTTGGCCCATGACAGGCGAAATGAAATCCTCCCTGCCCGACGTCCCGCTCCCGGCCGACAGCTACCTGTCAATGATCCTGCTGGTCGACGACCAGGTCATGGTCTGCGAGGCGGTGCGGCGGGCGCTGGCGCACCATGGCGATATCGATTTCCACTACTGCACCGATCCGCTGGAAGCGGTCGCGGTAGCCCAGCGTGTCAAGCCGACGGTGATCCTGCAGGACCTGGTCATGCCGGGGGTCGACGGGCTCGACCTCGTCCGGCAATACCGCAAGCATCCGGCTCTGCATGCCGTGCCCGTCATCGTGCTTTCCACCAAGGAGGATCCTGCCACCAAGAGCGAGGCCTTCCAGGCAGGAGCCAACGACTACCTCGTCAAGCTGCCGGACAGGATCGAGCTGATCGCCCGCGTGCGTTACCATACCCGTGCCTATCTCGATCATCTCCAGCGCGACGAGGCCTATCGCGCGCTGCGCGAAAGCCAGCGCGAACTGATGCGGGCCAATCTCGAGCTCGAGCGCCTGACCCGGATCGACGGCCTGACCGGTCTCGGCAACCGCCGCTATTTCGACGAATATCTCACGGCCGAGTGGAAGCGCTGCCAGCGCACCCAGAGCCCGCTCTCGGTCCTGATGATCGATGTCGACCATTTCAAGCGGTACAACGATGCCTACGGCCATCTCGCCGGCGACGATGTGCTGAAACAAGTCGCACGCGTGCTCCAGGAAGGCTCGACCCGCTCGACCGACCTCGCTGCGCGTTTCGGCGGCGAGGAGTTCGTGGTGATCCTGACCGGCGTGCCCCAGGAAGGGGCGAGCCATGTCGCCGAGCGGCTGGTGCAGGGCGTGCGCGACCTCAACATCGCCCATGGCGCCGACCGTGTGACGATCAGCGTCGGCGTCGCGACGGCCTGGCCGGATGCCGAGGGCGATCCCGCCAGGCTCGTCAATGCCGCCGACCTCGCCCTGTTCCGCGCCAAGAACGAGGGCCGCGACCGTCTGGTCTATGCGGAGCTGCCGAACGGCTGACCGGCTCCTGCAAGGCAGCCGGCATCCGATCAGCGAAAGGCCGGCCGAGCGTGGTTCTCCGGCTGGCGCGGGCGCGCCGATGGCAAGCATAGGCAATATCTATTTGCCTGCGCCGCCCCTCGCCTGAAATCCTGGGATTGACGGTCCGCCCGCAATTGCGGCGCGAACGCGTCGTTTCATTGCCCCGCAGCAGCTCCCGCCAAGCCCGGCGGAGAGGAGACCGTCATGCCCAGCCTCGACACGGCCCGTATCGACATCGAGCGCTTCTGGACCACGATCGAGCGCTCGGCCGAGATCGGCCCCGGCCGGCCGGGCGGCCTCTCGCGCCTCGCCCTCTCCGATGCCGACAAGGACATCCGCGACACGTTCGTCGGCTGGTGCCGCGAGGCAGGGCTTCAGGTCCGCGTCGACGGCATCGGCAATATCTTCGCCCGCCGCGCCGGCACCGACGACAGCCTGCCGCCGGTGGTGATGGGCAGCCATCTCGACACCCAGATCAATGGCGGTCGCTTCGACGGCATTGCCGGCGTGCTCGGCGGGCTCGAAGTCTGCCGCACACTCGACGCGCTCGGCCATCGCACGCGCCGGCCGATCGAGATCGTCAACTGGACCAACGAGGAAGGCGCGCGCTTCTCGCCGCCGATGGTCGGCTCCGGCTGCTTCGTCGGCGCCTACACGCTCGACTTCGCACAGGGGCGCACCGACGAGGAGGGCCGCACGATCGGCCAGGAGCTGGAGCGGATCGGCTATCGCGGCGAGATGGAAACTGCGCCCCACGCCTTCGACGCCTATTTCGAGTTCCATATCGAGCAGGGCTACTACCTCGACCGCGACGGCATGCAGGTCGGCGTCGTCACCGGCGGCTTCCCGAGCACCGGCATGCTCGTCGAGTTCAAGGGCGAGACCGCCCATACCGGTCCCTGGCCGATGGAGCGCCGCCGCAACGCCCTGCTCGCCGGCGCCCGCCTGCTGGTCGCGACCGACGAGATCGGCTGGACCTATGCCGCCGGCGGCGGCAAGGCGACCGCCGCGCGCCTCGCCGCCTGGCCGAACAAGCCGGGCATCCTGTCCGACTGGGCGCAGGCCGTCTGCGACGTCCGCCATCCCGATCCGGAGACCTCCGAGGTCATGGCCGAGCGCGTCCGCCGCGCCGTCGGGGAATCCGCTTCACGCGCCGGCTGCACCGCCGAAATCCTCGATGTCTGGAAATGGGGCGGAAAAATCTTCGCGCAGGAGCTGATCGACAGCGTCCGCCAGACTTCGCTCGCCCTGGGCTATCGCACGCAGGACATCCTCAGCCAGGCCGGGCACGACGCCTATTTCGTCGCCCGCCATGCGCCGACGACGATGATCTTCGCGCCCTGCAAGGGTGGCATCACCCATAACAACGCAGAACTCTGCACGCGCGAGGACCTCGAACCCGGCCTCAACGTGCTCCTGCACAGCGTCATGGCACGGGCGGATCGCTGAGCAGAACCTCGGTGGCCTCGGCCGCCGGCTCCTCTTCGGCCGCGCCGAGCTGCTGCTCGAACAGCCGCAGGAAGGCCTCTTCCGCGGCGTTGAGCTGCATGGCCGGATTGGAGACGAAGTAGAGATCGGCGCCGAGCAGGTCCTCGGGTCGCGCGAGGTTCCACAGGCTACGGCTCTCCAGCGCCTCGGCGACCGAGGCCAGCGGCAGGATGCCGATGCCGAGCCCGGCGGCGATCATCCGCGTGACCTCCTCGAGATTGGGGCTGGAGCCGACGACGCGGCTGCCGAGCCCTGCCCCTTCCCTGACCGAGACCATCGGCTCCAGCGCGCCGTCCTGCCCGCAGGCGAGCGCGACGAAGGGCTCGTCGCGCAGCTCCGCCAGCGGCACGTCCGAGAGCCCGAAGAGCGGATGCCCGCGCCCGCACAGGATGCCGAATTCCTCGCGCAATAGCGGCCGGCAGTCGAGCCCGGCCAAAGGCTTGGCGAGCAGGCAGAAGCCGAAGGGGCTGAGCTTCTGCGAGACCGCGCGGACGATGTCCTGGCTGTTGGCGACGTCGATCCGAACATTCACCCCGGGATGCTTGCGGTTGAGCAGCGTCAATGTCCGATCGAGTGGCGGCAGCACGACATGGGTCACGACGAGCAGGCGCACGAGCCCGGTCAGATCGTCATGATCCTCCGACAGCCGGTCGCCGATGCGCGCCACGCTGCGATAGATGTCGACGCATTCCTTGTAGAGCAATTCGCCGCGCTTGGTCAGGACGAAGCGTCGGCTGTCGCGCTGGATGAGCTGGCCGCCAAGCGTCTCTTCCAGTCGCTGCAGGGCCGCGCTCACTGTCGGCTGCCGCACGAGCAGACGGTCGGCCGCCCGCGTGATGCTGCGCTCCTCGACGATGACGAGGAAGGTATGCAGCAGATTCCAGTTGAGATGGTGCAGCTTCGGCTTCGTTCCGCTCAAGCGAGCCTCTCTTCCCTTGGTGGTCTCGGTCCCTTATGCAAACCCGCTGCCGTGGCAAGCCTATGCTTAGCATAGGAACTGTCTATTGGACCCGGTTTCACCGCTTCCCTACGTTCGGCAGAACGGACATTCTCCAGCGCAAGGACGACCATGACCGCGACCGGATCATCTGCGGAAGCATCGATCGCGCAGCGCGCCGCGCTCTTCCGTGAGATCGAGACCGCGACGCTCGGCCATATCCTGACCGAGGGCTTCATGGTTCCGGCGATCCAGTGCGTCATCGAAGGCCCGCGCGTCTGTGGCCCCGCCCTCACCGTCAGCGTCCCCGCCGATGACGGCGCGGTGCTCTCATGCGCCCTGACCCAAGCAAAGCCCGGCGACATCCTGGTCATCGACCGCCAGGGCGACGACCGCCACGCCTGCTGGGGTGCGGTGATGACCGCAGCAGCGCAGGCCGCCGGCATCGTCGGCGTCGTCATCGACGGCTTCGTCACCGATGTCGCTGCGATCCGGGCCTCGGGCCTGCCGGTCTGGTGCCGCGGCCGCTCGCCCCTGACGACGAAGCTCCTCGGCAAGGGCGGCGTGATCGGCGAGAGCGTGAACTGCGGCGGCGTGACGGTACGCCCCGGCGACCTCGTCCTCGCCGACGAGAACGGTGTCTGCGTCATCGATCCCGCGCAGGCCGAGACTCTCGCCGGAACCTGCGCCGCCATGCAGGCGGCCGAGCCCGGCGTCATCGAGCGAGTCCGCAAGGGCGAGCGCATCGACGAGATCAACGGCGCGCGGAAGCTCTGGGAAAAGCTGCGGGGCTCCAAGAGCCTCTAACAGACTCCGGCCACCGAATCGCCCATAGAGGCGCGCTCCGGCCGGATGGATCATCCAGAAAACACAGGGGAACAGACCGATGAAGATTTTGGGAACGACCGCACTGGCCGGCGCGCTGCTCGCCGCCTCGTTCGCGCTGGCCCCGGCTCCGGCCCTGGCCGGCAAGGCCGACGATACGCTGAACGCCGCCTTCGCGCTCGAGCCGGAAGCACTCGACACCTACAAGATCGCCGGCCGCGAGGGTCTGATCCTCGCCCGGCACATCTATGACGGCCTGCTCTACAAGGATCTCGACACCGGCGAGATCAAGCCCGCGCTCGCCAAGGCCTGGCGCTTCGTCGACGCCTCGACGATGGAGTTCGACCTGCGCGAGGGCGTGACCTTCCATAACGGCGCCAAGTTCACCGCCGACGACGTGGTCTACACCCTGACCACCGTGCTCGACCCCGCCTATGGCACGCGCTTTCGCATCGCCGTCGACTGGATCGACAAGGTCGAGAAGGTCTCGGATTTCCAGGTCCGCATCAAGATGGCCAAGCCTTTCGCCGGCGCGGTCGAGATGCTGGCCGATGCGCTGCCGATCTACCCGGCGGCCTATTTCAAGGAAGTCGGCTCCGCCGGCATGGCGGCCAAGCCCGTCGGGACCGGCCCCTACAAGCTCGTCGAGATGACACCCGGCATCCGCTACGCCTTCGAGCGCTTCGACGGCCACTATGCCGGCAGCCCGAAGGGCAAGCCCGCGATCGGCAAGATCGTCGTGCGCACCATCCCCGAGCTCAACACCCAGTTCGCCGAATTGATGGCCGGCAAGCTCGACTGGACCTGGCGCATCCCGCCGGACCAGGCCGCCCGCCTCGCCAGCCGGGTGCAGATCGTCAACGGCCCGATCATGCGCATTTCCTATGTCGGCATGACCGTGACCGGCAAGGGCAAGGACTACCCGACCAACAACCTCAAGGTCCGCCAGGCGATCAACCACGCCGTCAACCGCGAGGCCATCGTCAAGGCCTTCGCCGGCGGCGCCTCGCAGGTCCTCAATGCCGCCTGCAACCCCAAGCAGTTCGGCTGCGCGCAGGACGTGACGAAATACGCCTATGACCCGGCCAAGGCCAAGGCACTCTTGGCTGAGGCCGGCTTCGCCAACGGCGTCGACATCGAGATGGTCTTCGCTGCCATGCCGCGGCCGGTCGCCGAGGCGATCGCCAGCGATCTCGGCAAGGTCGGCATCCGCACCACGCTGAACGAGCAGCAATATGCCGCCGGCGTGCAGAAGTGGCGCGCGGGCGAACTGCCGGCCTTCTTCACCAACTGGGGCAGCTACGGCACCGGCGACGTCGCCTTCATCATCTCCAACTTCTTCGGCGGCGGTGCCGACGACCTCGTCCAGGACAAGGAAGTGATGGAGCTGGTCAATACGGCCGACACCTCGCAGGACCGCGCGCTGCGCGAGGCGAACTACGCCAAGGCGCTGAAGAAGATCGCCGATCAGGCCTATTGGCTGCCGATGTACGACTTCAACATCAATTACGGCCTGTCCAAAGACCTGACCTTCAAGCCCCATCCGGACGAGTTCGCCCGCTGGTGGCTGTCGAGCTGGAAGTAACAGCCTCTTCCGCATCGCCGCGCCGCTTCCAGTCCATGGCTGGTCGCGGCGCCTTTCCTGCCAGGCAGGCCGACCCGCTATCCCCGGAGCCGTCATGCTGCCCTTTCTCGCGCGCCGCCTGATCGTCGCCGCCCTCGTGGCGCTCGCAGTCTCGGCTGTCGCCTTCGGATTGATGTTCGTCTCCGGCGATCCCGCCGTCGTCCTCGCCGGACAGGCCGGCCGGGCACAGGATGTCGAGTTGATCCGCCACGCCTATGGCCTCGATCGGCCGATCCCGCTGCAGTTCCTGAGCTGGATCGGCAATGCCTTCACCGGCAATTTCGGCACGAGCCTCTATTTCAACCTGCCGGTGGCGCCGATCATCGCCGAGCGGCTCTCGGTCACGCTGATCCTCGGTTCGGCCGCCTTCCTGCTCGCGCTCGTGGTCGCGGTCCCGCTCGGCATCCTCGCCTCGCTCAAGCCCGGCGGCACGATCGACCGCATCGCCCTGATGCTCGCCGTGCTCGGCCAGGCGATCCCGAGCTTCTGGCTCGGCCTGATCCTGATCGTGGTCTTCGGCGTCTGGTACGGGCTCGTGCCGATCTCCGGCACCGAGAGCTGGCAGGGCTATATCCTGCCCGTCGTGGTGCTCAGCTACTACGCGATGCCCGCTTTGATGCGCCTGACGCGGGCCGGCATGATCGACGTGCTCACCGCCGATTACATCCGCACCGCTCGCGCAAAGGGTGCCTCGCAGCCACGCGTCCTGCTGGTCCATGCCCTGCGCAACGCCGTACTGCCGCTGGTCTCGCTCGCCGCCGTCCAGTTCGGCCTGATGCTCTCCGGCTCGATCGTCATCGAAAGCGTCTTCGCCATCAACGGACTCGGCCGCCTCGCCTGGGAATCGCTGTTGCGCAGCGATCTGCCGGTCGTGCAGGCGATCATCCTGATCCTCTCGCTGATCTACGTCACGCTGACCACCGCGGCCGACCTGATCAATGCCTGGCTCGATCCCCGCCTGAGGAGCGCCTGATGTCGATCGCCGACAGCCCCGCCATCCGCCGGCGCAAACTCTTCAAGGGCCTGAGCGCCAGCAGCGCCATCCGCATCGGCGGCGGCCTGCTTGCCATCATCGTCTTCGTCGCGATCTTCGCGCCCTGGCTTTCGAGCCATGATCCGATCGCGCAGGATCTCGGCAAGCGCATGATCCCGCCCTTCTGGTATCCGGGCTCGGATCCCGCGCATCTCCTCGGCACCGACCATCTCGGCCGCGACTATCTCGCCCGCCTGCTCTATGGCGCCCGCGTCTCGATCTTGATCGGGCTCGGCGTCACGCTCTGCGCCGGATTCATCGGCACGATGCTCGGCCTCGCCGCCGGCTATTTCGGCGGCCGCGCCGACATGCTGATCAGCTTCATCGTGACGACGCGGCTCTCGCTGCCGATCGTGCTGGTCGCGCTCGCGGCCGTGGCCTTGGGCGGCGCCTCGCTGAAGACGCTCGCGATCGTGCTGAGCCTGCTGCTCTGGGACCGTTTTGCCGTGGTCGTGCGGGCCGCGGCGCAGAGCCTGCGCAGCCGGGAATTCGTGCAGGCGACCCAGTCCTTCGGCGCCTCGCATCTCTACATCATGCTGCACGGCATCCTGCCGAACCTGCGCAACACGCTGATCGTGGTCGCGACGCTGGAGATCGCGAACGTCATCCTGCTCGAAGCGGCGCTCTCCTTCCTCGGCCTCGGCGCCCAGCCGCCGACGCCCTCCTGGGGCCTGATGATCGCGGAAGGGCGCGAACACATCCTGTTCGATCCCTGGCTGATCGCCTTGCCCGGCGCCGGGCTCTGCCTGCTGATCCTGGCGGTGAACCTGCTCGGCGACGGCGTCCGCGACGCGCTCGACGAACGGCGCTGAGCATATTCAAACGATGACGGCCCCTCACGGGGCCGTCACTGTTTCCGATGAAGATTGCTGGCTCGCTCAGCGGACAGGCGGCGCGAACTGAATGCCGCCCTTCGACCAGAGATTGTTGATGCCACGCGGCAGGTTGATCGGGCTTCCGGAACCGAGATTGCGCTCGTAGGATTCCCCGTAATTGCCGACATGTTTGACGATCCGGGCGATCCAGTCCGGCGTCAGTCCGAGCCCCGTGCCGAACTTGCCTTCGACGCCCAGCAGCCGCCGGACCTCCGGATTTTCCGATTTCAGCATCTCGGCGAGGTTCGCCTTGGTCACGCCGAGCTCCTCGGCATTGACCAGCGCGAAGACGGTCCAGCGCACGATGTCGAACCATTCGTCGTCGCCCTGGCGGACATAGGGGCCGATCGGCTCCTTCGAGATCACCTCGGGCAGCAGCACGTGCTCGGCCGGATCGGACATCTTCAGGCGGTAGGAAACGAGCTGCGACATGTCGGTCGAGATCGCGTCGCAGCGACCGCTCTCATAGGCCTTCACCGTTTCGTCGATGCCCTGGAAGGCGACGACCTCGTATTTCATCTTGTTGACGCGGAAATAGTCGGAGAGGTTCAGCTCGTTGGTCGTGCCCTGCACCGTGCAGATCGAAGCGCCGTTCAAGTCCTTGACCGATTTGACGCCGCTCTTGGCACGAACCTGGAAACCCTGGCCGTCATAATAGTTCACGGCCGTGAAGTTCAGGCCCTGCCCGGCATCGCGGCTCAGCGTCCAGGTCGTGGTGCGCGGCAGCACATCGATTTCACCGCTCTGCAGCGCGGTGAGCCGGTCCTTGCTCGCCAGCGGGATGAACTTGATCTTCGCGGGATCGTCGAAGATCGCTGCCGCCAGCGCCCGGCAGACATCGACATCGAGCCCCGACCAGTTGCCCTGCCCGTCCGCCATGCTGAAGCCGGCGATGCCGGTGCTGGTGCCGCAGATCAATTGCCCGCGCTGCTTGACGCGTTCGAGCGTGGTTTGAGCCTGCGCGGCGGTCCCGGCCAGCAGCAGGCCGGCGAATGCTGCGAAAAGGCGATGGCGTGACGCTGTCATGGTCTGTCCTGTTGCTGACGGGAGGGCGGGCTCAGAGCCCCATTTGCTCGTAGCGGCGATGCGCCGTCGGCTTCGGGGCGGGGACATCGCTGATCGCGATGATCTCGCAAGGATGGCTCGACGGGGCGGCGTCACCCGGGCGCCAGAGCCAGTAATGGTTCTCGGGCAAGCCGTTGACGGCGACGACCTTGTGGTCGCCCTCCCGGTCGATCGCATGGATCGTCACGCGGCCGATCAGCCCGCCCTTGAGCGCGCGCATATCCTCGACCGCCTCGCGCACGGCCGCTTCGACGCTCATCCCCATCTTCATGTAGAGAACGACCGCGCGCGACGTGCCGGCACGGATGCTCATCTCGCCGACACCGGTGCAGGCACAAGCACCGTAGCGGCTATCCGCATAGGAGCCCGCGCCGATGATCGGGCTGTCGCCGAGGCGGCCGGGATACTTCCAGCCCCAGCCCGAGGTGCTCGTGCCCGCGCCGATATGGCTTCCGGCATCCTGTGCCAGAAAGACCGTGGTATCGCGCCCGATCTCCGGGTCGATCGCCTGCTGGCACAGCTCCGCCATCGGCACGTCAGGCCAGCGGGCCTGTTCGGCCGCGCTGACCTCCGTCTCGAACCAGCGCTGCCAGGCCGTCCGCGCATGCGGCATCAGCAACTCGCCGGCCTCGGCACCGATCTCGGCGGCGAAGCGGCGCGCGCCCTCCCCAACCAGCAATTCATGCGGCAGCCTTTCAAGCACCTGCCGGGCGATGCTGACCGGGTGGAGATAGCCGGTCAGGGAACCGACCGAGCCGGTGCGCAGCGTCGTGCCATCCATCACCGAGGCGTCGAGCTCGACCTCCCCCAGCAAGTTCGGCCAGCCGCCGCGCCCGACAGTCCGGACCTCCTCGCTCGCCTCGACCAGCCGGATACCGGCCTCGATCGCGTCCAGCGCCGCATCGCCACGGGCCAGCGCCGCGCCCGTCGCCGCGATTCCACAGGCTCCCTCGTTGTTGCAGATCGCGATCACAGGCTGACGTCCACTCAAATTGAATATTGAATCCAATTTTTGGATACGACGACTCCCTTGAGCGCGCAAGAGGGCCTGGAATGCAGATCATCACCGACTTGTATGGTCAAAGCCGACAATGATTGGATACAATAATGACATCGCACTGATATGACTGCAGCTCCGATTGAAAGCGCGGGCGGTTCGGGGCAAGGATTGGGGCCAAACGCAATCGATGAAGCATGCCCCAGCGATGACCGCGCCGATCCTCTCGACCAAGACCACGGCGCTCGAGCGCAAAACGGCGACTGCGCGTGTCGTGGCGCTGCTTCGCGACCAGATTCTCTCCGGGGCGCTCCCCGAAGGCCTGCAATTACGGCAGGAGAAACTGGCGGCCGAGCTCGGCGTCAGCCGGGTGCCGATCCGCGAGGCCCTGCACCAGCTCGAGGCCGAGGGCCTCGTTCTCCAGGAATCTCATAAGGGCGCGGTGGTCTCGGGCCTGTCGATCGACGATCTCGAGGAAACCTACGAGATCCGCGCCAGACTGGAGACCTGGCTGCTCGAACTCTCCATCCCCCTGCTCGGCCCCCAGCATTACGCCAGAGCGGAGGAGTTGCTGGTGCGGATGGCGGTCGACCGCGAGGACGAAGCCTGGTCGAGCCAGAACTGGAATTTCCACGCCGCGCTCTACACCCCGGCGAACCGGCCGCAGACGCTGGAACTCGTCCGCAAGCTCTATCTCAACGCCTATCGCCATTTCCCGCTGCCGATCCGTCTGACCGGCGGCCGCGACAGGATGAACCGCGAGCACCAGTTGCTGCTCGACCTGTGCAGGCAGGGCGATATCGAGCGCGCGAAGGACCATCTGGAACAGCACATCCTGATGGGCGCGCGCCACCTCATCAACCGGCTGAAGGCCCTGCGCCGGCAGGGCAAAAGCGCGACCTGAACGCGGCGCTCAGCCCAGCGCCTTCACCATGTTGCGGGCGATGACGATCTGCTGGATCTGCGAGGTGCCCTCGTAGATCCGGAAGAGGCGCGCGTCCCGGTAGAAGCGCTCGATGCCGTGGTCGGCGATATAGCCGGCCCCGCCATGGATCTGCACGGCCCGGTCGACCACCCGCCCGACCATCTCGCTGGCGAAGAGCTTGCAGCAGGCGGCGTCGGTCGCGACATCCTCAGCCCGGTCCTTGGCCCGCGCCGTCTCCAGCACCATGCAGCGCGCCGCATAGGCCTCCGTCCGGCTGTCGGCGAGCATCGCCTGCACGAGCTGGAACTCGGCGATCGGCTGGCCGAACTGCTTGCGCTCGACGGCGTAGCGCAGGCTGTCCTCGATTACGCGCTCGGCCATCGCCACGCAGACCGCCGAGATATGGAGGCGCCCGCGATCGAGCACCTTCATCGCCGTGCGGAAACCCTGCCCCTCGCGCCCGCCGAGCAGGGCGTCGGCCGGGACGCGACAATCCTCGAAGATCACGTCGCAGGTATGCGCACCGCTCTGGCCCATCTTCCTGTCGACCGGCCCGAGCGAGAGCCCCGGCGTACCCGCCTCGATGAGAAAGGCCGAAACGCCCTTCGCCCCGGGCTGCGATGGATCGGTGCGCGCAAACACCGTGAACAACCCGGCATGCGGGGCATTGGTGATGAAGCGCTTGGTGCCGTTGAGGACATAGCCGCCCTCGACCTTTCGCGCAGAGGTCTTCAGCGAGGCGGCATCCGAGCCCGCCTCCGGCTCCGTCAGGGCAAAGGAGCTGATCAACTCGCCCGAGGCCAGTCGCGGCAGGTAGCGCTGCTTCTGCTCTTCCGTACCATCCATGATCAGCCCTTGAGAGCCGATGCCGTTATTGGTCCCGATCAGCGAACGGAAAGCCGGCGAGGTCCGGCCCAGCTCGAAGGCGACGCGGACCTCCTCCTCCATCGTCAGTCCGAGGCCGCCATATTCGTCCGGGATCGAGAGGCCAAACAGGCCCATATCGGCGATCTCCCGACGAATCTCGGGGGGAATGCGATCCTCCTGCGCGACCTGATGCTCCAGGGGCCGCAGGCGCTCGCGGACGAAGCGCGTCACACTGTCCAGCAATCCCTGCATCGTCTCGCTGTCCAAAGCCATCGCCATCTCCCTCGCTTGCCTCGCCCGGCACCTGGGGGCTTCCTTGACAAGGCGCGGCAGTTAAATACCTTCCAGCCGGTAAGTAAATATCGAGAGCACGAGGCGGCAGGCGATGGGCGCGGCACTGGACGGCATCAAGGTCCTCGATCTCACCCGTGTCCTCGCCGGCCCCTGGGCGACCATGACGCTCGGCGATCTCGGCGCCGAGATCTGGAAGATCGAGCAGCCCGGCGCCGGCGACGACACGCGCGGCTGGATGCCGCCCTCGGTCGAGGGCATCTCGACCTATTATCTCGGCGCCAATCGCAACAAGAAGAGCCTCGCCGTCGATATCGGCTCCGCAGAAGGGCGCGAGATCATCGTCGCGCTCGCCAAGCAGGCCGATATCCTCGTCGAGAATTTCCGGCCGGCCTCGCTGCGCAAGTTCAAGCTAACCTATGAGGATCTCAAGGCGATAAACCCGCGCCTGATCGTCTGCTCGATCTCCGGCTATGGCCGCGGCCACGCGCAGGAGGATCGCCCCGGCTACGACTTCATCATCCAGGCCGAATCCGGCTTCATGGCGATCACCGGCGAGCGCAACGGCGAGCCGATGCGGCTGGGCGTCGCCTTCATCGACCTCGTCACCGGCATGAACGCGGTGCAGGCGGTGCTCGCCGCCCTCTATATGCGCGAGCGCACCGGCGAGGGACAGTGGCTCGACATCGGGCTCAACGACAGCGCCCTGTTCTTCCTCGCGAATATCGCCTCGGGCCATCTCAACACCGGCAAGGAACCGGGGCGCTACGGCAATGCCCATCCCAGCATCGCGCCCTACCAGATTTTCGCCTGCATCGGCGGCCGGATCGCCATCGCGGTCGGCAATGACGAGCAGTTCCGCCGCTTCTGCCGGGTGCTCGGCCTGACGAATCTGTCCGACGACCCGCGCTATGCGACCAACCGCAAGCGCACCGAGCATCGCGAGACGCTTCTCCCCCTGCTCGAAGCGCATTTCGCGGGCCTGAACCTGACCGACGTGCTGGCCGACCTGCGCGCGGCCGGTGTCCCTGCCGGTGACGTCCGCAGCGTCGGGCAGGCTCTGACGAGCGACATCGCGGAGTTGCGCCAGAGCGTCGTCTCGGTGCCGGCGCCGATGATCGGCACCTTCCGCTCGGTGCGCAGCCCGTTGCGCCTGTCCGCGAGCCCCTCGCGCAAGCCGACGCCGCCACCCGCGGTCGGGGAGCATACCGATGCGGTCCTGGCCGAGCATCTCGGCTTGGGGCCTGAGCAGATCGAGCGCCTGCGCGCTGCCGGCGCGATCGGCTGAGACCCATGGCGGCGTCCGGCAGCATCGAAGCGAAACCGAAGCGCCAGGGGCGTCCGCCCACCATCGCGAATGCGCGCGACCGCATCCTCGACGACGCCGCCCGCCTCTTTGCCCGCGACGGCTATGACGGTACGTCGCTTGGCGAGCTCGCGGCCTCTGTTGGCGTCACCAAGGCAGCGATCTACCACTACTTCCCCAACAAGCAGGAGATCTACGAGGCGATCATCGTGCGCACCCTGGAAGGGCTGCGCCGCCATGTCTCGCAGGCCACAGCCGCAACCTCCGGGCCGGAAGAGGCGCTGGCCCGCTTCATGACCGCCCATGCCGATTTCTTCGAGGACCACTATGATGGCTTCCTCACCATGCTCGTCGGCTATGGCGGCATGGAGAATGTCGTGATGCTCGCCGAGGCGCAGAAGCTGCGCGACGAGCACGAGCGCGCCTTGAGGCGTGTCATCGCCGAAGGCATTGCCCAAGGCGCCTTCCGGCAGGTCGACATCGACACGACCAGCCGCGCCGTCCTCTCCATGCTCAACTGGATGGTGCGCTGGTTCAAGCCGGGCAAGGGCCGCCGCGCTGCCGCCTTCGCGCAGGACTATTACGACCTGATGCTCGGCGGCCTGCGCGGCTGACCGTCAGCCTGCGGCCGCAAACACCTTGGCCAACCCGGCGACGCCGCGCCGGATCACCTCGACCTCGTGCGCCGCGTAGCCGATGACGAAACCGGCATCGGCCGGCCGCTCCATCCCCGACGCGTAGAGTGGCCCGATCGGGTAGAGGCCGACCCCAAGCTCGCGAGCCGCCTCGACGATGGCCGCCTCCCGCTCCGCCGGGACGCCGTTCAGCCAGGCGACGACATGAAGGCCCGTATCCGCGCCGGTCACGGTCAGGCGGGAGCCGCATTCGGCCGCCAGAGCTTGCAGCAGCGCCGCCCGGCGCTCCGCGTTGCGCCGGCGGATGCTGCGGATATGGCGCTCGTAGCCACCGCTCGACAGAAATTCGGCCAAGGCCTCCTGCTCCAGCAAGGGGGTGTGCCGGTCGGTCAGGCGCTTGGCCTCCGCGAAGGCATGGCCGAGATCAGACGGCACGACAAGATAACCTAATCGTAATGTCGGCGAGAGCGTCTTCGAGACGGTGCCGAGATAGATGACCCTGTCGGGCGCAGAAGCCTGCAGAGGCGGGATCGGCGCGACGCCATGCCGATATTCGCCGTCATAATCGTCCTCGACGATCACGGCCCCGGCTTTCGCAGCCCAGTCGAGCAAGCTCCGCCGCCTTGCCGCCGAAAGTACGCTGCCCAGCGGATACTGATGGGACGGCGTGACATAGGCCAGCCGCGCCACCGGGAGTCCCTCCGTCGGGATGCCCTCGCGATCGACGGCAACGGGCACGATCACGCCACCGGAGGCCGCGAAGGCATGCCGCGCCAGCACATAGCCCGGATCTTCCATGATGAAGCGATCGCCGGGATTCAGCAGCAGCCGGGCGCAGAGATCGAGCCCCTGCTGCGAACCGTTGACGACGACGATCTGCTCCGGCGCGCAACTGATCCCGCGGGACCGCCACAGATAGCTCTGCAAGGCCTCGCGAAGCGGAGCTGAGCCCTGCGGGTCGCTGTAACGCAATCGCTCGGCTCGTCGCAGGCTCGCCCGGTTGAGCGCACGGCGCCAGGCCAGCATCGGAAAATCCGCGCCGCTCAGGTCGCCATAGCGCAGATCAGCGACGCGATAGGTCTGGAACCGGGCCGGCGCGGGCAAGGACAGCAGACGCTCGGCAAAATCGGACAAGACCCTCGTGCCTTTGGGCGCGGCAACCTTGGGGGCCGGCATCGTGGCAAGGCCATGGGCAACGACGGCCCGCGCGCCGGGGCGATTGAGCAGATAGCCCTCCGCGATCAACTGCGCATAGGCGGCCGTGACCGTGGTGCGCGACACGCCCCATTCGGCCGCGAGCGCCCGGCTCGACGGCAGGCGGTCGCCGGGGCGATACTCCCCGCCATGGATGCGCCGCTTGATCGCGGCGATGATCCGGCGTGCGATCCCCTGCTCTTCCAACTGGACCACTCAAAACCCCTGGAACTGGATATTCCGATCGGTCCAGATTGCGGGCATGACGACGGCCGCACAAGGAGTTCCCGCATGTACACCCCACCGGCCTTTCGCGACGAGGACAGGACGAGCCTGCTGGCGACGATCCGCGCCGCACGGCTGGCAACCTTCATCACCGCGACAGCGGAAGGTCCGCTGGCGACGCCGCTCCCGCTCTTCATCGATGAAAGGGAGGGCGAGCATGGCGTGCTCTACGGCCATGTCGCCAGGGCGAACCCGCAATGGCGCGTGCCTGCCGTTGGCAATGGCCTCGCCATCTTCGCAGGTCCGGACGCCTATGTGACGCCGAGCTGGTATGCGGTGAAGCAGGAGACCGGCAAGGTCGTGCCAACCTGGAACTACGTGACGGTCCACGCTTCCGGCCCGGTCGAATTCTTCGACGACCCCGCCCGGCTGCTCGATGCGGTAACCCGGCTCACCGACCTGCACGAGGGCGAGCGCGCCACGCCCTGGGCCGTCTCCGATGCGCCGGCCGAGTTCATCCAGGCGCAATTGCGCGGCATCGTCGGCCTGCGCATGCCGATCGCGTCGCTCGAAGGCAAGCGCAAGCTCAGCCAGAACCGCAGCGCGGCTGATCGCGCCGGGGTGGCCACCGGTCTCGCCGAAAGCGAGCGGCCGACGGACCGCCAAGTCGCGACGTTGATTCCAGTCTGAACCCGGCGAAGGCTCGCGTTCGCGAGCTGCCCAGCCTAAGCAGGGATGATGGATGGTCCTTGCGGGCATGGACGATCCGCAACAGCCTTGACGAGCCGGCTCCATGAAAATCGCGATCATCTCCGACATCCACGGCAATCTCGATGCGCTCAAGCTGTTCTTCGAGCACGAAGCGCGTTCCGAAAATTTCGACGAGCTGTGGGTGCTTGGCGATCAGGTCAATTTCGGGCCGCAGCCGCGGGAAGTGGTCGAAGTCCTCCGCGATAGGGCCGATATCGCGATCCAGGGCAATCACGACCACGCCGTCGGCTTCGATGACGACAGCCGCTGGACGCCCGCCTTCCGTGCCATGGCCGAAGCGACGCGCCGCCATACCTCCGCCGAGCTGAGCGACGAGCAGAAGCTTTATCTGCGCGACTTGCCGCTGACCGCCCGGGTCGAGCGCGGCGGCACGCGCTTCCAGCTCGTGCATGCGACCCCGTCGGATCCGCATTACGGCTATCTGCTGGCGGATGCGGACGGTTGGGCGGCCGAACTGGACAGCGTCGATGCCGACGTCCTGCTCGTCGGGCACACGCATACGCCCTTCATCCGCGAGATCGGCAACAAGACGGTCGTCAATCCCGGCAGCATCGGCCAGCCGCGCCGCGGCAAGCCGCGGCCGAGCTACGCAATCTGGCAGGATGGCGCCATCGAGCTCCGCAGTTACGACTATCCGATCGAAACGACGGTTGCGAAGCTCAAGAAGCTCGACCACCCCCCGGAAGTCGAGGCGGAACTCATCCGCATCCTCCGGGAGGGCTAAGCGGCCGACTTACGAAGCCCGCTTGGCGACGATGGTCAGTTCGCCGTCATCGTCGAGCGAGGCGAGCACGACGTCACGGGAGGTGAAGCCCTTCGTGGCAAGAGCTGATTTCAGCTTCGGCTCGTTCTCGATCGTGGCCTGGATTCGTTGAATCTGACCGGCTGGCTGTGCCTTCGACCGCTGCGTCACCTGCTCCTGGGCGGCCGCCGGCAAGGCATCCATGTCGATGACGCTGACCGACTTGATCGTCCCTGCCTTTCCGTTGTCGGAGGGCTCGGATTGAGCTGGCGGGGTCGGCGTAGTCGGCGCTTGCGCCATGGCGCTGCCCGAGACGAGCAGCGCGGTACCGATGGCGATCATGGCCTTTCGCATGGAGCATCCTCCTGTCTGTTGGCGAAGAGCAGCCATAGGACAGCCGAAATGCGGTCTCAGGCTGAAGCCGCTCTGGTCATTTTGAGGAGATGTTGTGGCGTGGATCGCCTGCGCGACGGCTCCGGCCTTCAGGATCGAGCGCGCGGAGCAATGGAGGCCATCAGCCTGGGCGCCGTTTCTCTCCTGACATCGGCGCGGCCCACCCGTCCCGCCGGCATCGCCAAGATCACGGCTCGATCGCTGCAAACCGCGAAAGCCACGCCGAAATGAGCGGGCCGGACCAGTGCCGCGACGCTGCATCCTTCTGTTCGAAGCTGCAATGGTGCTTGAGCAGTCTCGCTGGCTTTTGGCCTCAGCTCACTCCGATTTGCGCAAGGTGCGCGCTGTCGCCATGCGCATCAAGTTCCACATCGGCGAGCCATCGTTGCGGATGTCGAATTGGTCATGCTCGTCTTTGGGAAAACGGCCATGGTCCTGTCGCGACACCAGCCGCCAAACGATCCAGCCGGCACACCCCTCCTGAGCATCCAGGGTCTTCAGCCAATTGTCATAGACTGCCACCTGGTCGGGATTGCTCCGCGCCCAGCCGAATTCTCCTAAAATTGCAGGCTTGTTCGCTGCTTTGGCAATCGCGCAGTATTCGACGATCTGATCGCGGAATTCAGCAACCGTCTGATTATAGAATATCGGATATCCATGCCAGGTTCCGTAATCGATATTCTTGAGGCGGATATCAGACATCTTCTGCCTGATGTTGGCGTGCCCCGAAGTCAGCAACTGGTTGGGCGCGACGGTCTTCACGAAGGCAGCCATCTCGGCGATCCAGGGCTCGCGCAGCTCGTCCGGCTTGGCGCTCGGCTCGTTCATCAGCTCCCACGCCATGATTGTCGGATCGTCCTTGTAGACGCGTCCGGTGAGCACGTTGCGGCGGTTGACGACATAATACACCCAAGCCCGATAATCGGCCTTGGTACGCGGATCGGTGAAGAAGAATGCGTTCTTGTCGGTGCTGCCGTACCAGGCCCGCATCTGTTGGGCGCCGCCCGTGTAAGCCCAGAAATCGAGGAAGGAGATCACAAGTTTGAGATGACGCTTCGAGGCCTCGGCGATCACGAAATCGATTTTCCGGAAACCCTCAGCATTGATCGCCATCCCCTTGCTGGCCGGGTCGAAATAGAGGAGATAGGCCCCCTTCACGCCCAGATTGCTCGCATCCTGCGTGCTTTTGAAATCCCAGATCGTTGGAACCGTATCGTCGAGCGAGCCAATAACCGGTTGCAGGAACGTCCTGACCACGTTGGCGCCCATTGCAACGGCGTCATCAAGAACAGCCCTTACCTCCTGCTCGCTCCCAAACGCAAGGTAATGATTGCTTACGCCGGCTATTCTAAATTCCTTTCCGTTGCTTAAAAACTTATCTCCCGATGTTTTTACAAATTCCAACTCTTCAGTTTTAGCTATAGAATTAAATGATATAACATTTAATCCCAAAAAACTTGCAATAAAAACGAATATGAATTTTCTAATATTTACATAGAATACAGAAATTACATTCTTGTCAAAGAATTTATTACTTAATTCGATCGACATAATACATGCCTTTCGTAACATACCACCATGATACAAAAGTAAATCATTCCGGCCAGATGATAATCCTCGGACAGGCCTTCAGGCAACTCAAAAGCAAATATCAGTTACCGTATATAAAAATATTTTGACAGCCCAGAGCCCCGATATTAACGTTGCGTTAATATTATGCAGGGGGTTGCCCATGCCTCAGCTCTGCCGACCCAGTCTCATAGCCGCCGGCGTGGCGTTTGCCGCCGTGACGTTATGCGACGCCAGTTTTTTTCCCGCCGCGATTGCCCAGGATACCGCTACTGCACAGCCGGAAACGCCGAACCAGGCCGACAGCACGACGCTCGTCGTCGGCGACAGGCTCAGGATCAGCGTCTTCGAGCGCGTCGAGCAGGACGACGACAAATGGGCGGCACGCAAGCGTGTCGGTCGCCCCGACCAGAGTTTCTACCCGAGGCAGGATCTGACCGGGGAATTCGTCGTCCAACCGGACGGAACCCTTCCCGTGCCGCTGCTCGGGAATGTCCCGGCGGAAGGACAAACGGGAGCCATGGTCGCCGAAGCGATTGCGACCGCCTTCCAGGCGATGGTCGCGCGCCCGGCGCGTGTGACCCAGGCGCTGGTCGAGCGCCCGGCGGTGTCGATCGTCGGTCCCGTCCGCCAGCCGGGCATGTTCAAGTACACGGACGGCATGTCCATCCTGCATGTGCTTGCGCTTGCGGGTGGCTTGCGCCGTACGGACGACAATTGGACGCGCGTCGAATACGCGAAGGAACAGGCCAAGCTGCCTGCGGCGAAAGAGCGTTTCCAGCGCCTCCATATCGAAGCGCAGCTCCTGCGCGCCGAGCGGGACGGGCTCGGCGATGCCGAGAGCCTGCAAGGGCTGGCGAATTTCTCCCCGGCGCTGATCGCCGAGGTCGGCGCCGGGCGCAGGCATATCCGCCAAGCCTATCTCGAGCGCAAGGCGGCGCTGGAGGCTGGGATGGAGGCCGCGAAGGAAGCCCTCGTGCTGTCCCGCGAGCGCCTGGAGGCCTCGGATGCAGCAGTGGAGCAGCGAGAGGAGCGGGTGCGTGCGCTCAAGCTCCTGGCTGACCGGAACGCGATAGGCAGGCCCGTCTTCCTCGAGGCCAGCGTTCAATTGAGCGACGCGCGTGAGCGCAAGCTGGCGGCCGCGGGTCTCGTCACCGAAGCCAAGCTGCGGGTCGCATCGGCACAGATCGATCAGTCGCGCTTCGATCTGGAGACGAAGATGGAGATCGACCGCTTGCTTGCTCAGCGCTTGCAGGAAAGCGCCGACGCAGCCGCGGCCCTGAATTCCTCGGAAGCGGTCGTGACCTTGCTGGCCCCGGAAATCGAGCCGGATTCGGCAGCCTTAGCATCGCTGGATTTCGAGATCGTCAGGCGGAGCGGAACCTATTGGAGGACCATATCGGCGACAACGGCCACCATCGTAAAACCCGGTGATCTCATCCGGATAGACGTCAATCGCGGGCGCCTGACAGCCGCGAACCAATAGCAGCCTGAAATCTTGGTATTCGCGCGGCCCCTCTTGGTCGCGCTCGGAATGATGCGGCAATTATTCAGTAAAGTTGGAGCGTATCATGGCAGCTCTCGTGGAAAAATCCGCAATCCCTTTTGAACGTGGCGCCGAAAGCGCCACGCGACAGAAGAGCGTCGCCCTGCATTTCGGTTTCGATAACCTGCCGACGGTCTCCGTTGTCATCCCGACGCTGAATGAAGAGCGCAACCTGCCATTCGTACTTCCGCGCATTCCGCCCTGGGTCGACGAGGTGATCGTTGTCGACGGCCGTTCCAGCGACCGGACGGTCGAAGTTGCCAGACAGCTCTACCCCGGCGTCAAGATCGTCCTCGACGAGACACCCGGGAAGGGCGCCGCGCTGCGGGCCGGGTTCGACGCGGCGACCTGCGATATCATCGTGATTCTCGACGCCGACGGCTCGATGGACCCGGCAGAGATCAGCCTTTTCGTCGGCGGGCTGATCGCCGGCGCTGACATGGTCAAGGGCTCGCGCTTCATCCAGGGCGGCGGCACCGACGACATGTCCCTGATCCGGATGGCGGGCAATTGGGGGCTGACCATGCTGGTACGCCTCCTGTTCGGCAGCCATTTCAGTGATCTCTGCTACGGATACCTCGCCTTCTGGCGCAGGCATCTCGACCTGTTGCGCCCGACCACCAACGGCTTCGAAGTCGAGACGCATCTCAATGTGCGCGCCCTGAGATCGCGGCTGAAGATCTCGGAAGTACCGAGCTTCGAGGCGAACCGGATTTTCGGCGTGAGCAATCTCCATGCGGTCTCCGACGGCTGGCGCGTGCTGAAGACGATCCTGCGCGAGCACTCGCTGCGCCTGGGCTGACGGAGCCTCGCAGCTCGGAGCCGCAGCCATGAACATTCTGATGGTCTGGGCTCGCTTCTTCCCGGAGATGGGCGGAATCGAGACCCATATTCACGAGGTGTCCCAGCGCCTGATCGAAGCTGGGCACCAGGTGATGGTGCTGACGACGGATCGCTCGGGCCGCCTGCCTGCTCACGACAGCGCCGGAGGAATCGAAGTGATCCGCGTCCGGGCCTGGCCCCGATCGCGGGACTGGTACATCGCGCCGGGCATCCTCAAGACGATCTTGAGCAGGCGCTGGGATGTGGTCCACGTCCAAGGCTACCATACGTTCGTGCCGCTCTTCGCGATGCTGGCGGCGCTGATGTCGCGGCAGACCTATGTCCTCACCTTCCACAGCGGCGGCCATTCCTCGCCGTTTCGAAATGCGATCCGTCGGTTCCAGTGGCGGCTGCTCGCTCCGCTGGCACGTCGGGCGGATGCCCTGATCGGGGTATCGCGATCGGAGGTCACCCGGTTCAGCGACGGCATGGCCATTCCCTCCACCCGCTTCCGGATGATCCGCAACGGAGCGGAGCTCCCCCAGGGCGTGGCCGAGCCCGTGCAGGAGAACCCGAACCTGATCATCTCCTTAGGGCGGCTCGAACGCTACAAGGGGCATCACCGCGTCATCGCCGCAATGCCGGAAATCCTGCGCCAGCGACCGAATGCGCGGCTCGACATCATCGGCGCCGGCCCGTTCGAGCACGAGCTGAAGCGGATGGTGGACCAGGCGGGCCTCGGCCAGGCGGTCAGGATCTTCGCCTGGGACCCGCGCGACCGGATCGGGCTCGCCCGGCACCTGGCGACATGCGGTCTGTTCGTGCTTCTGAGCGACTACGAGGCTCATCCCGTTGCGGTGATGGAAGCGCTCGGCCTCGGGCGCAAGGTGCTGACCACCTATGATTCAGGCTTTGCCGAACTAGCCGACCTCGGCTGGCTGGCAACGGTGCCGCCGGCCGCCGACGGGAACGCCATCGCCCGGGCCGTTCTGGAGCGGCTTGCCGCCCCGCCGATGCCGCAGGTGACGCTTCCGAGCTGGGACGAGGCCGTTGCCGCGCTGCTCGAGGTCTACAGCGATGCTGTTCGCGGCTGAGCGTCAGGACCGGACGGCGGCGCCTGATCTCCGGCGCGAGTCCGTGCAGGGGACGCTTGGTCGCCTCTGGTCCGCGATCTGGACGTTGATCGGGCGCGCGCCCGCACAAGCCGACGACGAGACGAGCGCTCCGCCGAACTGGCGCCGGCTTGCCGGCACCGCCGTTCTGGCCGGTTTCAGCCTCGTCCTGATCGCGGTGGGCCAGGGGCTGGGCCGCGCGGGCAGCGAGCATGCTGCCCCGGTATTCTGGTCGGCATCGCTCGCCCTGGTGTTGACCTGTACCTATGCGGCACTGCGACCTGAGAGCGGGCGGCTCGAGCGATTGATCAACCTGATTGTTCTCGGCCAATCGCTGCACCTGCTGAAGATCATCTACTCCCCGACGATCTTTGCCGGTTTCGACGAGTACCTGCATTTTCGGACGGCGCTCGATATCTTCGAATTGCACGCCCTGTTCGCGAACAATCCGCTGTTGCCCGTCAGCCCGCTTTATCCCGGGCTCGAACTGGTGACGGTATCCATGGCCGCGCTGACCGGACTGGGCATATTTCCGGTCGCGATCATTCTGGTCGCCCTGATCCGCTTCGTCTCGGTCGCCACATGCTTTCTTCTGTTCGAAGCCGTGTCCGGGTCGAGCCGGCTCGCCACCATCGGCGTCCTGGTGACGATGAGCAGCACCAGCTTCGTCAGCTTCCATGGCCAATACGCCTATGAGACGCTCGCTTTCGCTTTCTTCCTGCTGGTTCTCTACTGCACTTTGCGCCTGGAGAGCGCGACGCCGTATGAGCGACGCCGGCTGGCGGCTCTCGCGCTGCTGCTGCTTCCGGCCATCTCGATCACCCATCACCTGACCTCCTACCTGACCGCGGCACTGGTCACGGGCGCGGTCTTGTTGATGGTACTGCGCCCTGTTCCCGGCCAGCCGCGCGCGCTGGCTCTTCTCGTCGCAGCCGCCGCATGCATCATGCCGCCGCTCTGGAAGCTGATCGTGTCCGCCCCGATGGGCGATTATGTCGGCCCGCATCTGCTGACGGCCTTCGGCGACCTGAAGGCGCTTCTCTCCGGTACACATTCCGGCCGCCAGCTTTTCATCGGGGTGGACGGCGTTCAGGCACCGCTGGTCCTGCGCGTGATCGGGATCATGTCGATCCTGGTGATCGGCATCGGCCTGCTCTTCGGCTTCTTCCGCGCACTGACCTTCCGGCGTCCTGGCACAGCCGAGACCGGGCGGCGCTTCCGGACTTGGCCGTCTAGCGCCGTCGTGCTCCTTGCCCTGTTGGGTGCCAGTTTCCCCGCAACCGTGATCTTCAAGCTCACCAGCGCGGGCTGGGAGGTTGGCAATCGGCTCGGCACTTTCGCGATGATCGGCGCGGCCTTCGTCTGCGGACTGAGCGTCACTCATTTCTGGCACCAGCGCCTCCCGGAACGCGCCGGCAGAATTGGTCTGGCGACGGTCCTTTCCCTCACCATCGTCGGCGGAATGTTCAACGGCTGGGGCGCGGCGCTGCGCTCGGGCTATCAGGTGGCCGGCGACGGGCTCTCGATGGAACCCCTGGGGCTGGCCGTCGCTGAATGGTCCCGGGAGGTCCTGGGAGAGGGCAACCGTTTCGTTGCCGACAGGACCAATGCGATCTTCGCGAGCACCTTCGGGCGACAGATCGTGCTTTCCACGTTGAACGGCGATCCCGCCACTGCAGATCTCTATTTCGGCGACAGGTTCGGCTACTACGAGCGCAACATCATCTCGAACGGCTTCGTGAACTTCATCCTTGTCGACCGCCGCCTGCCCTCGGCCGCGCCAAAGGTTGGGCACTATTACGAGCCGGGAGACCTCCAGCAGAACGAGGATCTGCCGCCTCGGCAACGCGATCTGACGAAATTCGACCATTCCAACGAGATCGACCGCGTCCTCGATGCCGGAGCGATCCTGGTGTACGATGTCAGCAAGATCCGGAAATAGCGCCGCAGTGAAGCGGATCGGGCTCGTGCTGCTGTGGGCGGGAGCCGTCTGGCTATGCGCGCAGAACAAGCCGCTCGCGCCGCTGAGCGCCTTGCTGGTTATTCCTGTTTTGTCCTTTTTCCCGGGATGGCTGCTGCTCAGGGCGCTCCGCATCGAGTTGCGCGGTCTCGAGATACTGCTTTTCTCCATCGCGCTGAGCTGGACGATCCTGATCGCCTGCGGCTTCGCCCTCAATCCGTTCGGAGCGCTTGACGAAACGGGCTGGCTGATCGCGACCGGCGGCGCGATGGCGCTGCTCGCGTGGCTTGCGCCGGCAGGGTCGGCGAAGCGGCTTCGGCTCCTTTCCTACCGCCCCCATATCGACGTGATCGCCCTGAGCGGCTTCGTTCTGGCGCTCGTCCTGACCATCGGCTCGGTCGGCCTCGCCGCATGGCAGGAGCACTTCTATCGCCCGTTCGAGGTCCTGGAGCTCTGGATGCGTCTGAGGAACGACGCCGCGGAGTTGCGTGTCGGACTCCATAACGGCGACCTGCAGGAGCGTGTCGTGAGACTCGAGATCCGCGGCGAGCGGAGACTGATCCATGTCGGAACCCCGATGATCCTGAAGCCAGGGCAGACGGTCACGCGCAGCTTCATCATCCCGCCCACGCCAGAACAGGCGCCCGAACGCATCGAAGCCCTGCTTTTCGACACCGAGAACCGCGTCCTGCGGCGCACCCATGTCACGATCGGTGACGTCTTGGCAGCAGGCCGGATCGAGAAGGAGCCGGACGAATGAGCAAAGACAGGACGCGGCCCCAGTCCGAGCGATTAGGTGGCATGGCCGCGGAAAGCATCTCCGTGGTGGTCTGCGCCTATTCCGAGGCGCGCTGGAACGATCTGTGCGAAACGATCGGCTCGCTCCTGGCGCAAAGACCCGAGCCTGGCGAGATCACCCTGGTGATCGACAACAACGACGCCTTGCTGGAACGGGCCCGGGCTCGCTTCGCCGGGGTGAACGTGGTCCCCAACAAACTCGGACAGGGCCTCTCCACCGCACGGAATACGGGGATAGCGGAATCGACCGGCGCGTTCGTCGCCTTCATCGATGACGACGCGGTGATCGCACCGGACGTCATCGCAAGGCTGGCGGCGGCAGCACGACAACCGGGAACGCTCGGCGCGACGGCCAATATCCGGCCCGACTGGATCGGCCGGCGTCCGCGCTGGTTCCCTGACGCCTATCTCTGGACGGTGGGTTGCACGCACGAGCCGGCGGCGGGGCGCATCGTCAATGTCCGCAACGTCACCGGCGCGGCCTGTCTGTTTCGCCGCGAGGTGTTCGTCGTCTGCGGAACCTTCTCGCAGGTACTTGGCAGGGGGAAAGGCCGGATCCCCGTCAGCTGCGAAGAGACCGAGCTCTGCATCCGCGCCCTGGAACGCTTTCCGGGACAGGGTTTCGTGCGCGACGAAGGTGCTCTGGTCGATCACAAGGTGCCGGCAGCGCGGCTGACCTGGCGATATTTCCTGATCCGCTGCTATGCCGAAGGTCTGTCAAAGGGCCGACTGCGCGCCCTGATGCGATCAGGCGCCGCATTCGAGACAGAACGCAGCTATGTGCTGAGCAGCCTCATCCCTTCTGCCGCACAGGCCCTGCTGACTGGCCTGACACGTCTGGATGGAGGCGCGCTGGGTCGTGCCGCAGCAATCATGCTCGGCCTCGCGGCCGCGACGCTGGGCTATGCGGGAGCCAGGGTTGTTCCGGCAGCGCGGCGGGAGACCACCCCGTCTTTCGAGGGGAACGCGTAGATTCCGCAGGTTTGCATCTGCTTGTCGGAAGATCGAGGCTGGAGGCCGCGCTGGCCCGAAATGCCGGCCGCGCAGCGTCAGTCCGACGAGGTCGCCCTCCCTTGCCCGGCACCGGGCACACCCGCTCTCTCGCCTTCGCCGACAGGAGACAATTCGACCTGAAGCAGGCCGAGCATCGCACTGCCTTCCTTCAGCTTGCCGATGGCGGACAGGCCGAACTCCTGCTCGACATAGGCGAGTTCGCTTTCCGCGTGATAGAGCCAGGTCAGCAGGCGGATGAGCGGCAGCGTGGCAGGATCGATGCCCAGAGCCTCGACATAGCGCATGAGGCAGGCGCGGATGATCTCCCCTTCGCTCGACGGCTGGTCGAGCAGTGAGCGGTAAGCCGGAGCCATCGCCTGCCGCTCGTCGGCCGCAATGCTCCGGAACGCGAGATGGAACAGCATGCAGACGAGGTCGACCCCGGGGACGCCTGCCTCATCGGCCTCCCCCCAGTCGATGATACCGAGTCTTTTCCCGTTCGTGACGGCGTTCCAGGGTGTCAGATCGTTATGCGTGAGCACGCAGGGGAGCGTTTCAACTGCGGCCAGCCTCAACCTGGCGATCTGCGCCATCTGCGGCTCGCACAGGCCTTGTCGTTCGAGGTGATCGACGAGGCAAACGGGCGACAGTTTGCGCGCCGCCGGCGGTGCCAATGTTGCCCTGCCGAGTCGGATGGCGAAGTCGGTGATCCGCTCAGCGAGTTCCGCAAACTCACCGATCGTCCCCGGCGACAGCTCCCGCCCGCTGACGAAGCTCTCCCCGAGCTTGAGCGATCCTCTTACCCGCTGGAGGAATGCGAGGCGCGGCACCTCGGCCGCAGTATCGAGGTCAAGCTCGGCGAGGCGTGTGAGGATGTCGGCGCGGCGCTCGAGCAGAGCCTCTCCCTGTTGGGTGCGTGCGCGCTTGACCACCATGTGCGGCAAGTCCTCCTGCGCTTCGCTCCACCGAAACGCGCAGACGGCACTCATGGCCTGCTGGCCGGGTGTCGTCACGAGGCCCTCCAGTCCGAGCTCGCAATAGCGGACCGTCGCGTCGGCGTCGGCCTCGTCCCGCGTCCCTCGGATGGCGACAAGGCCGACAGACGGCAGGGCGCCCGCCGCGCCCAGCATGCGGAGCAGCCAACCCAGCGGCCGCGAGAGCAGATGCGTTGGCCAGGACGGCTCCCCCAATGCGCGGGCGACCAGGAAATCGACCACTTGTCGGCGCGGCGGGATCGAGAGGAAGAAGCGGGGACGGCGGACCGAAGGGATACCGACATAGACGCCCTGCAGGAGAAAGCCGGCCCGTCGCAGGCGCCGCCGCGCCAGCGACACCGGCACGAAGCGGGTTCTGCAGAACAGCGCCCCGTGTGAAGCCAGCGACGAGGAGGCAGCGGCAAGTGTCGCAGCGGACAGATCGCCGACGAAAGCCAGTTCGCACTGAGCGCCGGCGCTGCCGAGCGGCACGACATCGGCTCCGCAGCGTTTCAGAGCCTCTCCGACCTCCGGATCAACACAGGCTGCGCGAGCCGGCCAGGGTCTCTCGGTCAGGAAGCGCCAATCGACCTGCCGCAGCAACTGCGAGGCGTTGCTGAAGCCGGACGAGCTCGTCGGCCCGGCATCGAACACTTCCCTCAGTGCTCCGACCGTCTGGAGCATCGCTGCCAGCTGTCCCAGGATGCAGCCGAACCCGACGCCTTCCAGGCCGAAGTGAGGAGCCAGAAGCAAGGTCGCCGCCACGGTCACGATGCCCTGGATGGCATAGTTGATCATGATCGAACGCCCCCAGCCGCGGAGGCGGGCATAGGCGATGAACCAGAGATTGACGGCCATCGGGATCGAGGAGAGGGCGAGCAGGCGCAGTATCCCCACACTGTTCTCGATATAGGCCTTGCCGAGTATCGACAGCAGAAACGGCGCCGTCAGGATAAGCCCGGCCACCGCCGCAACGACAAGAAGCAGGAGGTGGACCAGCGCGCGCCGGCCATTGCGCGCGAGAGTTTGCGGGGAAGCAGCGACGACCACGGTGAAGGACGTCGTCAGACTACCCGATGCCAGCCGGATCGTGTTGGCGATCAGCCAGGCCTGGAAGAAGAACGCCGCTGCGGCGCCGCCCAGGTCGTTGAAGACGATCAGGGGAAGAAGCCGGATCGAGGCCTCATTGAGGAGGCCGCCAATATAGTCGTACCCAACGACGGAGACGAGTTCCCGGTAGTCGGCCGCGCTCTCGCGATCATGGCTGTCGATCGCGCGCTGATGCAGGGAACGATTGAACACGATCAGGCTGACCGCTGCCAGGAAGAAGGGCATCGGCGCGAACCATGACAGCACGATGGGGTCGTTGGCGCCGAACCGGGCCAGAGCAAGCAGCAGGACGAGCTTGACCAGATTGTAGAGCAGGCCCTCGATCAGGACGATCCAGGTCTTCCGCCAGGCGGCGAGAACACCATCCTGGACGTAGAAGAGCGTCGAGATGACGATGGCGGCGAGAAGCGGAAGCCGGTTCTCGCCGATATGGGGGATCATGTAGGTGATCAGCCCCGAGATCGAGAGCACGGCCCAGACAGCAATGCCGGCCAAGACGTTCAGGCTGTAGCAGGCGATCACGAAGCCGCGGAACGATGCGCCGACCTGGGCGGTATAGCGGGTCAGCGCTGCCTTGATGCCCAGTTCAGAGACCATGCCGAGCAGCATGATCCCGGAGATCGTCGAGGAGGCGAGGCCGATCTCCGGCGGGGCGAACAACCGCGCCGCAACGGCCCAGTAGACGAGGCCGAGCGCCGCGGACAGAAGCTGGTTGGCGACGAGGACATAGCCCTGCGCGAAGAGATCAGATCTCAGGCTGCCATAGGCGCGGTGAAGCAGACGAGTGATGAAGACACCTGTCCCTGCCTCGCGCATAGGGGCCTCTCTTCAGAGAACTCCAGTTACCTTAGCTTTTTATACCGACATTTGAAGCAACCATGTGATACGGTTGAATCGGCTGTGGGTCTCGCGCTCAGCATTCGCTGCATCCATGCCGGTCAAACCGGAGGAGCCATGCGCGTTCTCCTCGCAACGCAGTTCTATCCGCCGATCATCGGCGGTGAAGAGCGCCATGTCAGAAATCTTGCCCATGGTCTGACGGCGCGCGGCCATGATGTGACGGTGGCGACACTCGCGCAGAACGGATTTCCCGCTCGGGACAACAACGGAAGCGTCAAGATTAGGCGGCTGCCCGCGACCATTCGGCGCATGTCGGGACTTCACGCTGACAGCCAACGCACGCATGCCCCGCCTCTTCCCGACCCGGAACTCTCGTTGGCAATGAAACAGCTGGTGGATGAGGTCCGGCCCGACATCATACATGCGCATAACTGGATGGTATATGCGTGCCTGCCGCTGAAGGCTCTGTTCCGCATCCCGCTCGTGCTGACGCTGCACGATTACAGCCTGATCTGCGCGAAGAAAAATCTGATGCGCGCCTATACCCCGTGCACGGGACCGGGTTTGGGAAAGTGCCTGCCCTGCGCGAGCGATCACTACGGCGCGCTGAAGGGGGTCGTGACCTATGCGGGGCTCTCGGCGATGCGGCCCTTCGGAAGGCGTGCGATCGACGTCTTCATCGCCGTCAGCCAGGCGGTCGCACGCGACAACCGCCTGGCCGGGTTGCGGCATCAGGTGATCCCGAATTTCGTGCCGGATCACCTGGAGGCTTCGCCCGCTCCCAATGAGCGGACCCGTCTTCTGCCGCAGCAGCCCTTCATTCTCTTCGTCGGTGACCTGATGCTGCTGAAGGGGGTCGGCACCCTGCTCGACGCCTACCGCAACCTGCGCGCGCCCCCGCCGCTCGTCCTGATCGGGCGGCGGCTGCCGGATACGCCGGCGGAGCTCCCGCCCGGCGTTCACCTGTTCGAGAGCTGGCCGCATGAGGACGTGCTCGCCGCATGGCAGCGCTGCCTGGTCGGGGTCGTGCCATCGGTGCTGCGCGAGGCCTGCGCAACCGTGATCATCGAGGCCATGAGCTTCGGCAAGCCGGTCCTCGCTTCGGCGATCGGCGGGAACACCGACTTGGTCGAGTCTGGCGTCTCCGGCCTGCTGTTCCCGCCCGGCGATGTCGCGGCGCTCGCCGCAGCGCTGACCGATGTCATAGGCGATGCCGGGCTGCGGCAGCGTCTGTCAGAAGGCAGCGCCCGCCGCGCGCCGCTGTTCCAGGCAGCATCCGTCATCGGTCGCATCGAAAAAGTCTATGACGATCTCCTCGCGGACAGGCGGCAGGCAGCCGTCGGCCGGGCATGATCGTCCAGCGCGCCTCGAACCTGCTGAAGCGCCTGCTGGCGCCGCGGGATGGGCCGATCATCCTGATGTACCACCGGGTCGGGGCGCCGCCCTGCGATCCCGCGCAATTGGCCGTTACCGCCGATAACCTCGCGCAGCAGATCGAGGCGTTGAAAGCGCGGCGAACCATCGTGCCTCTCGGCTGGCTTGCCGAGCGCCGCGCCCGTGGCCTGCCGGTCGACGGGACGGCTGTCATTACTTTCGACGACGGTTATGCGGATGTGCTCCACAACGGCCTGCCCGTGCTCGCCAGGCTTGATTGCCCGGCAACGATTTTCCTGGCCACCGGGACGATCGGAACCGTCACGAATATGTGGTGGGACGTCCTCGCCCGTCTTCTTCTCGCCAGCGAGACGCTGCCGGCCGAGATCGAGGTGGCTCTGCCCGGGCGTCGCCATCGAATCGCGATCGAACAGGGCAGCGCCCGCTCGAGAGCAAGAGCCTACGGCTGGATCTCGGAAGCGGTGCGCCCCCTGGTCTCCGCTGCGCGCGACGCGGTCGTGGAGGATCTGGCGCGTCAGATCCGCGGCGGCCGGGAAGATATTTCGAGCGACCGCCTGATGACGCCGGAGGAGATTCTGCAGTGGCATAGAAAGGGCATGTTCGACATTGGCGCCCATACGGTCAGCCATGCCTCGCTGACCGCGCTCCCCGCTGCGGCGCAGCACGCCGAGATCGCGGAGAGCTGCCGCGCCTGCGCTGCCCTGACAGGGGAAGCTCCGACGAGCTTCGCCTATCCCTATGGCCATCATGATCCCAGGGCCGTTCACGCGGCGGCATCCGCTGGGATTTCCGCGGCCGTGACGACCGAGAAGCGCAAGGTGAGAGCGAGCGAGCACCCGCTGACGCTGCCGCGCTATTATGTGGGAAACTGGCAGGCGGATGACTTTGCCATGCGTCTGTCGCTCTGATCTGCTACCAGTCTCCCTGTCCGCGTACTCCCCTCGTCTTGCCCAGTTGCAGCCATCTCGCTGCAGTAGCTCTGATCTTGAGAACGTCGCCCGTTGATTTGAAACGTCTCTCGGATAGCGTTATCCGCGGATGAGTTGGCGTGCAGGTCGGGGCGTGGCCCCTGCGTTTCGTCCGGCGAGCAAGACCGCTCCCCAGGGCCCCTGTTACGCAGCGATCGGACGTCATATGTTAGAAACATGGGAATCCAAGCTCATGCCAAGCCCCAAGGACGCGTTTCCGGGAGGTGCCTCCGCCCCCGCTTTTGATCGCAAGACGACCGAAGCCGTAATTGCAGCGATCGAGAACCAGATCGCCCTGCTCGACGCCCAGTTGGTCGGGCTCGAAACCAGCGACGAACAGCAGCAGCTCGAACTGGGGAACAAGCGGGTTCGGCTGCAGTCGTTTCTCGACGACTACGTTGCAACCTCCGAGGACTACCATCGGCGGCTGGAGCACGGTGGCCTGCCGCCCGCAAGATATCCCCCGAAGGAGTAGGTCTCCGGGGGGGGCCGTGCGACGTTCTAAACTGCTGCGGCGCGCGCCCGCCCCTGCGAGGCAGCAGCATCGGGATAGCTGCGGACGGCGCAGCGGTGGATCTGCCTCTGATGGCGGCGTCGAGCCGTGGGGCTGCTCGGATCGGATGGGCAGATGGAGTGCGCCCCTGGGAGTAGAGAGGGATCGGGCTACGGTTTTGATCGTGAGCCGGGCATGTTGATCCTCGAACTGCCGAGGGCTGAGGTCGCAGGCCGCGGAGCATCGTCGTCGGCGTCGCAGATCTGGTCGATGAAGCGCTTCCTCCGCAGAATTGGTCCCCCCCTGAAATCCATCCTCTGGCAGGGAGGAGAATCAGGCGTCGAAGAAAGCGACTCGATGAACCACCCCGATTATCTCGGGTGCGTGATCAAGCATTCCAGGAATGGTGGGCCGGGCCGGACTCGAACCGGCACCGGCGCTGTTATGAGCAGCGAGCTCTAACCATTGAGCTACCGGCCCGCTCCTCGCCTAGCATCGCCGCTGCCCGGCTAGCAAGGCACATGAAGCGGGAATCGAAAGGGCCTCCCGGCAAGCCGGGAGGCCCTTTCGATTCGAGGGGGCGCGGCGGCCCCGTCTTTCCCCTCAGGCCGCGGCTGCGTGCCTGCGCTCGCCATGCTCTTCCGCGGCATGGCCCTGGCGGAAGGTGAAGCGGCCGATATGCTCGGTCAGCGCCCGGGTCTGCTCGTCGGTGAGCGCGAGCGCGGCGTTGGTCTCCTCGACCAGCGCAGCATTCTGGTGTGCCATCGTGCCAATCCCGTCGATCTCGGTGTTGATCGCCGAGACGTCGCTCGCCTGGCTGCGGGCGGTCTGCGAGATGCCGTTCATCAGGCCCGTCAGCTCGTTCACGGAGGAGACGATCGCACCGAACATCGCCGAGGTCTCCTCGACCAGGCCGACACCGACCTTGACGTCGCCATGCGCCGCCTCGACCAGCTTCTTCACGTCGTTCGAGGCGTCCGCCGAGCGCTTGGCCAGGCTGCGAACCTCGGTCGCGACCACCGCGAAGCCCTTGCCGGCATCGCCGGCACGCGCCGCTTCGACCGCAGCATTCAGCGCCAGCAGGTTGGTCTGGAAGGCGATCTCGTCGATCATCGCGATGACCTCGGAAATCTTGCTCGAGGACTGGCGAATGCGCTGCATCGCTTCGAGCGCCGAGGCCACAACCTTCTCGCCCTGCTGTGCGCGTTCTTCCGCGCCTTGCGCCATTCCGGTCGCCTGCGCGGCCTCGCTCGCGGTCTTCTTCACCGTGCCGGCGAAGGCGCCGAGCTGGTTGGTCGCCATCGAGACCGCGTTGCTCTCCTCGCTGGTGCGCTCGGCGAGATCGGTCACGCCGTCGAGGATCTCGCTGGTCGCGCTGCGGACGGCCGAAACCGTCTCGGCGAGGCGGGCAAGCGTGCTCTCGAACTCGTCGGCCAGCGCGTTGGTGCCGTCCTTGAGCTCGGCGAAGGCGCCCTGATACATCCCCTCGATCCGGGTCGAGAGATGGCCGGCGGACAGCTCCGCCAGCACGTCACAGGTTTCCAACAGGCCTGTCTGGACCGTCTCCAGCAGCGTGTTGACCGAGCCGGCGAGCGCATTGAGCTCGGGATCGGCGAACTGCGCCGCGACGCGCTGGGTGAAGTCGCCGGCAGCGGCAGCCGCGACGACGACACCGAAGGCCTCGCCCAGCTCGCGCATCATCTCGCGGCGCTGCTCCTGCGCCCGCGCCTCGTCCTCGACCTTGGCGAGTTCGGCGGCACGCAGCGCCACCGCATTGTCGCGGAAGAGCAGGACGCTCTTCGAGATATCGGAGATCTCGTCATTCCCCTTGGTGTCGACGACGGTCTCCAGCGCACCGTCGGCGATCGCCTTGGTCGCAGCCCAGAGCCGGTTGAGGCGGCCGACGATCATCGGGCGAACGAAGAAGAAGGAGAGCGCCAGCGCGACCAGCAGCGAGGCGATGCCGATCGCCGCCAGCGTCAGCTCGCTGCGTTCGATCATGGTCTTGGTCGAGTCACGGCCGGCGATCGCGCCACTGCGCGCCGAAGCCACCAGCTCGCCGACCTCGCGGCGAACCTTCTCCGCCGCCTGGTCGAGATTCTTCAGTCCGGCCGCGATAGCGGCCTGCGTCGCGAGATCGCGCTCGCGGATGGCGACCAGACCACCGGCGCCCTCGCCGAGATCGGTAACGGCATTGACCGCCTGGCCACGCGCCGGGTTGGCCTGGAGCATGTCCGCCGCCATCACCAGGCCGCGGACCTGGCCGAGCTGTGCCTTGAGGCGCGACTTGGCGAATTCAAGCTTCTCGGCGCTGTCGACCTGGGAAATCTCGCGCAGCAGGCCGACCGTCTCGCTGATCTGGAGCTGGAGCGACTGGGCAGTCTGGAGCGACGAGAGATCCTTATCCAGCACCTTGGACAACGCGGCGTCGAACTCGGCACCCGTGAGCTGCGCCGCGCTGGTGATGTTCATCTTGACGTTGAACTGGGCATCGGCCGTTTCGAAATCGGCCATGGCGCTGAAACCCTCGCGGGCCTTGGACAGGGCGGCCAGCGCCGCGGAGGTGTCGGCGGCGTTGCGCAGCCGCTCTCCCGTCAGATCGTTGATGTCGTTGATCTGGCGGGCCAGGTCGTCGATCGCCGATTGCGGCTTGGACTTGTCGACCTTGCCCTGCTCGGCGATCCGCCGGAGCAATTCCAGTTGGCGCGCTTCGACGCCATCGAGCTCACCGGTCAGGGCCGCGCGCTGCTGAAGGGTCGAGATCTCGCTGAAGCGGGCCGCAAGCGCGGTCGACTGCGTCGCCGCCTGCGAGAGTTCGAGCGCGAGCTCGACCACGGGCATCTTCTGCCCGACCAGGTCGTCCACCGTCTGATCGACACTGTTATAGGAGAACCACGCGACCGAGGACGAGACGATGGTCAAGGCCGTCATCACGCCGAGGGCGGCATAGATGCGAGGCGCGATACCGATCCGCAACGGCTTGCCCTTACGCGCGGGCTTGGCTTTCGTCATGACGTCGTACTCCGGATTCACGCAACGCTGGAGGGGAGTTCGGGAAACAGGAAGAGCGACCCGCTCAGATTCACCCTGAGGCAGCCCGGATCATCCGGCAGTCGCGGGAATCCCCTCCCACCCCCGGCGTGCAAGCCAGGCGGCTGGATCCGCATGCGGCGTAAAAAGGCCATGGAAGTCCCCCGGCCGGGGTGTATCCCCGATCTGGAGCGCAGCATCCTCCGAATGCGCTTAAAGAACGCTTAAAAGTGGATTCTTTTGAATCACTCCGACAGCCGAGGGATTCATGAGGCGTTAGAGGAGGTTAAGTTCGGTTAACCTTCGAGCTTCGGCACCGGCCGCGGGCGCCCCTCCTCGTCGATCGCGACGAAGGTGAAGGTGGCGTCGGTGACCTTCTCGTGCAGCGTGGTACGGAAGCGCTTGGCCCAGGCCTCGACATGGATCTTCATCGAGGTCCGCCCGATGGTTTCGATCTCGGTATAGACGGAGAGGACATCGCCGACCTTGACCGGCCGGAAGAAGGTCATCGCGTCGACCGCGATCGTGACCACGCGTCCCTGCGCCCGGTCGACGCCCGCGATCCCGCCGGCCTGATCCATCCGCGACATGACCCAGCCACCGAAGATGTCGCCATTGGCGTTGGTGTCGCCCGGCATGGCGATCGTGCGCACGGTCAGCATCCCGCGCGGGGCGTCCTCGGGTCCGTCGGCGGCAGAAGTCATGGGCGTCCTTCAGGCAGGCGGAGAATCCGCTTGGCCGATGATGCTGGCGCTACGGCAGCCGCGCAAGCGGCGCTTTGCATTGCCTGCCACGTCGCCGACAATATCCGGAAGCCTCGCGAACAGGGATCGACACCATGTCCAGCGCCGACACGCCCAAACCCGAGCCCATGATCATCATCTCGCTGCGCTACGCCGATGCGCCGCGGATGTATGACTGGCTGATCGAGGCCTTCGGCTTCGAAAAGCACGCCGCCTTTTACTCCGAGGACGGCAGGACGTTGCTCCATGGCGAACTGCGGATGGGCGCGAGCTTCATCATGCTCGGCTCCTCCGAGGGCAACGAATTCGGCAAGCTGGTCTCACGCCCCGCCGAACTCGGCGGCACCACCGCCTCGCCCTATATCGCCACCGACGAGATCGACGCGCGTTGCGAGCGCGCCCGCAAGGCCGGCGCCGAGATCTGCATGGAACCGACCGACCAGCCTTATGGCAGCCGCGACTTCATCTGCCGGGACCCGGAGGGCCATGTCTGGTGCTTCGGCACCTATCGGCCTGCTCAGCCCGCGACCTGAACCGGCGGCATCGACCGCCGCGCCCGCATCATCAGCCAGCAGACGATGCTCAGATTGACGAGGTTCCAGGCAAGTCCATTGAGGAAGGCCATCCGGTACGAGCTGAAATAATCGAAAATCACGCCGGAAAGATAGCCGCCGAAGGCCATGCCGAGCACGGTCACCGACATCACCAGCCCGATCCGGATGCCTGCCTGCTTGGCTGGCAGGTATTCGCGGATCACGACGGCATACATCGGCACGATGCCGCCCTGGAACAGGCCGAAGATGCCGCTCACGACATAGAGCGACTGCAAACCGTCGAACCAGAGATAGAGGAACAGCGCCACGCCCTGCATCAGCGAGCCCAGCGCCAGCGTCGCCGCGCCGCCGATCCGGTCCGAGACGAAGCCCGAGCCGATGCGGCTGATGATGCCGAGCAGCATCATCAGCGAGAGCATCTCGGCGCCGCGCGCCACGCCATAGCCGAGATCGCCGCAATAGGCGACGATATGGACCTGCGGCATGGCCATGGCGACGCAGCAGGCAAAGCCGGCGACGCAGAGCAGGAACTGAAGCTGGCCGGCGCTGAGGCCGAGATCGCCACGCGCGCCGGCGCTGCTCGCCTCGGCCGCGGCAAACGTCGCCGCGCTCGGCTGGCGCCGGAAGAACGGCGCCAGCGGCAGCATCACCAGAAGCGAAACGATCGCGATGCCGAAATGGGTCGCGCGCCAGCCATGGTTCGCCATGCCCCAGGTGATGGCCTGAGGCCAGAACACCCCGGCGAGATAGCTGCCCGAAGCTCCGCAGACGACGGCGAGGCCACGATGCTTGCGGAACCAGTGCGACAGATCCGAGATCAGCGGCGAGAAGCCGGCGGCGCTGCCCATGCCGATCAGCAGCCCATGCGCCAGCGCGAACTGCCAGAGCGACTGCGACATCGCCGCGGCGGCATAGCCCGCCGCGAGCAGAACAGCCCCCATCACGATTGGAACCATGATGCCGTAGCGATCGGCGATCCGGCCCATCACGATATTGCCGGCGCCGAAGCCGAGCATGGCCAGGGTATAAGGCAGCGATGCACCCGCTCGCAGCGTGTCGAACTCGCCCTGCATCGTCGGCAGCACGACGACGACCGACCAGGAGCCGACACAGGCGATCGTGCCGATCACCAGCGCGACGGCGAGCCTCAGCCAGGCATAGGAAGAATCGGGTTGATAGCGGTCGGCGTCCTGGGACATGCTTCCTCAGCGGCCACATCGTCGGAGATGGCTCTTCTCCGGGCAGCTTTAGCGCCTGGAATCCGCCGGGCAAGCGCATGCGGGACAGCCCTGCCGCGCGCCAGCGGCAGGCGCCTGGTTTCAGCCGTTCAGCGGAAGATGCGATCGCCTTCCATGTCGACGATCTGCTGGCCTTTCACCAGGGTGAAATCGGCGGCCTCCGTCTGCCCCGGGAAACGGTCTGCCCGGATGAAGCGATAGCTCTTCGTCTGGCCGTCGACGATCTTCTCGATGACGCCGCAGAGCTGGTACTGACCGGCTTCCTGATAGGGCGTGGCATGGATGGTGAAGCCGTTGTGCTCGATGCTCTTGACCGGGCCGGCGGACTTCTCCCCGGCCGGCTTGCGGCCGCCGAACAGCGATTTCAGGAAGGACATGGCGGGCGCTCCTCGAACCGGGCGTCAGGGCTATGCGGGACAAGTAGCCCCGACGACCGCCGCTGCCAACCGGCGAATGCTCCAGAAATCGCTTGGCAGCAGCCGAGGCTTTCCCTATGGAGCCGCGATCGGGCTTTCCGACCCGTTCGTAAGCGTCTCACGTCAGGCAGCGCATCCATCCGGCATGAGCCGTATCGGATGCGTCCGAACGGCCTGCCCCTTGCGAAAGCCTGTACATGACAAGCTCTGCCTACCCGCGCCTCCCTGCCCGCTACGCCGGCGTGGTGATGCCGTTCTTTCTGTCCGTGCTGATGACCTTCGTCGTCTCCGGCATCTCGACCGTGAAGGCGCTCGGCTTCAACGCCGCGTTCCTCCAGACCTGGCCCGGCGCCTGGGCCCTGTCCTGGCTTGTCGCCTTCCCGACGCTGCTCCTCGTCCTGCCGGTCGTCCGGCGCCTCGTCGCACTCGTCGTCGCGCCCCCGGCCTGATCCTTCACGCGGAAAGGTGGAGGGCGACCTCGCGCCGATGCGGCCTCTGGCGGTGCTCGAACAGATAGATGCCCTGCCAGGTGCCGAGCGCGAGGCGCCCGTCCATCACCGGGATCGACAACGAGACGGGCGTCAGCGCCGCCTTGATATGGGCCGGCATGTCGTCGGGCCCCTCGTCGCGATGGACGAGATAGGCCATCGCCGGATCGTCGGCCGACGGCACCAGCCTGCGGAAGAACGCATCGAGGTCATGCCGCACGTCAGGGTCGGCATTCTCCTGGATCAGCAGCGAGCAGGAGGTGTGCCGCACGAACACCGTCAGCAAGCCGCTCATCTCGCCGCTTGCCTTCACGAAGGCGGCGACGCGGTCGGTGAACTCGTAAACACCCGGCCCGCGCGTCTCGACGCTCAGGATCGTCTGCCGCGCCATCAGCGCTCGGTCAGCGCGAGCTTGGCGCCGAGCGCGACGAAAGCGGCGGCGAAGCTCCGGCGCAGCCAGGCCATCACGGCCGGGCGGCTGATGACCTTGTCGCGCATCGCCGCGGCGAAGAGCCCGTAGAGCGCGAAGACGATGAAGGTCATGGCCATGAACACGCCGGAGAGTTCCAGCATCTGCGCCATCGGGCCCGCCTCGTCGGCCGCGATGAACTGCGGCAGGAAGGCGACGAAGAAGATCGAGAGCTTGGGGTTGAGCAGATTGAGCGCAAGCCCGTCACGCAGCACCAGCCAGGCCGAGCGCGCATCGGCCTTGGTCTCGACCTTGAGCGCGCCATGCTCCCTGAGCGTCTGCCAGGCCATATAGAGCAGATAGGCGACGCCGGCATATTTCACGATGGCGAAGGCGAGCGCGCTGGCATGCAGCAGCGCCGCGATCCCCATCATCGCCGCGAGCAGATGCGGTACGATCCCGAGCGTGCAGGCGAAGGCGGCGAGCACGCTCGCCCGCGAACCGCGCGTCAGCCCGGCGGCGATGGTGTAGATCGCGCCGGTTCCCGGCGACGCCACGATGATCAGCGAGGTCAGCAGGAATTCAGGGGACATGGCGCCTCCAAAAGGCTGGGCGCGCAGAAGGCCTCTTTCCCGCGGGAAGATCAAGGCCCGATATCAGCCTGTCCCGACACCCTGGGCATCAGCGCGCCTGCCAGAAATAGAGCTGCCCGGCATGGTTGTTGCCGGCCAATTTCGCCTCCTGCGCGACGATGTTGGTGCCGTCGAACAGGTCCCAGTGGTCGCCGGTGGTCCATTGCATGAACAGGAAGGACAACCGCTTGTCCCCGGTCGTCTGGTAGCAGTTCTCCAGATAGAGCACGCCCTTGCGGCCGAGCACCTTGGGCGTGACATCCTTGCAGATGCCTTCGATATCGGGCTTGCCATATGCATTCCGGATGCGCGGCAGCAGTTCCGCGGCCCGGATGAAGAGCATCTGGCTGAGCCCCCGCAACGGCTCGCCCGAACCGCGCAGAACACCGGATTGCGGCCCCCCCGCAAGCGCCCGTGCGCCCCGGAAGGAGGTCCCGAGTTCGTCGTTCATGATGGTCTGGATCGTTGCGTCGTCCCCGGAAGGGGTTATCCGCATCGTATAGCCCATGCAGATGGCGCAGCGATTGGTGGCATCGCCGACCGCGCTCTTCGCCCAGGGGCGCACGGTGGCGAAGCGCTCGGCGAGGGTGTCATAGGTGAACGGGAGCATGGGCGGCCTCCTGGGACAAGGCGGCCGCTCGATGATCGACCCGCCTGCCCGATCATCGAGCGGCCGCAGACTGACCAGCCACGGACGCGACAGCATCCTTCATTCGCAGGAGGAGATCGGCTGGCCGATGGGAGAGCGCCAAAGAAAAGCCCGCCTCCGCAGCGCGGAAGCGGGCCTTGCTTGTGCCGCGGGAAGCGGCGTAGCCGTCAGTTATCAAGGAAGCTCCTGAGCTTCCGCGAGCGGCTCGGGTGCTTCAGCTTGCGCAGCGCCTTCGCCTCGATCTGGCGGATGCGCTCGCGGGTGACGCTGAACTGCTGGCCGACCTCTTCGAGGGTGTGGTCGGTGTTCATGCCGATGCCGAAGCGCATGCGCAGCACACGCTCCTCGCGCGGCGTGAGCGAGGCCAGCACGCGGGTCGTCGTCTCACGCAGGTTCGACTGGATCGCGGCGTCGATCGGCAGGATCGCGTTCTTGTCCTCGATGAAGTCGCCGAGATGCGAATCCTCCTCGTCGCCGATCGGGGTTTCCAGCGAGATCGGCTCCTTGGCGATCTTCAGGACCTTGCGCACCTTCTCCAGCGGCATGGCCAGCTTCTCGGCCAGTTCCTCCGGAGTCGGCTCGCGGCCGATCTCGTGCAGCATCTGGCGCGAGGTCCGCACGATCTTGTTGATCGTCTCGATCATGTGGACCGGAATGCGGATCGTGCGGGCCTGGTCGGCGATCGAGCGGGTGATCGCCTGCCGGATCCACCAGGTCGCGTAGGTCGAGAACTTGTAGCCGCGACGGTACTCGAACTTGTCGACCGCCTTCATCAGGCCGATATTGCCTTCCTGGATCAGGTCGAGGAACTGCAGGCCGCGGTTCGTATACTTCTTGGCGATCGAGATCACGAGGCGCAGGTTCGCCTCGATCATCTCCTTCTTGGCCTGCCGGGCCTCGCGCTCGCCCTTCTGGACCATCAACACGATCTTGCGGAATTCCTGGATCTCCAGGCCGGTTTCGGAGGCGAGCGTATGCACCTCCTCACGCAGCTGCTTGATCCGCTCAAGTTCCGCCGCGACGAACTCCTTCCAGCCGCGCGAGCCGAGCTTGGAGACGCGCAGGACCCATTTCGGGTCGAGCTCGCCGCCGACATGCTGCTTGAGGAAGTCGTCGCGCGCCACGCCATAGCTCTCGGCGAGGCGCAGCAGGCGCGTCTCATGGCCGATCAGGCGCTTGTTGATGTCGTAGAGCTGCTCGACCAGCGCCTCGATGCGGTTGTTGTTGAGCGAGAGCGACTTCACCGCGGTGATGATGTCGTCCTTGAGCTT
>NZ_JAFKFW010000027.1 GCF_017308015.1 Allobosea sp. | reverse complement strand
ATGAGGTTGGTCTCGACATTGGTCAGAACCGGCGAACTGGAGACCTCCGTGATAAACTGGTCGACATAGGACTTGATCTGCGTATAGGGCTCCGACGAACGCAGCACGAACTCGACGGGCTTGCTGTTCGCCTGCCCCTGACCGAGCGAGGCCGGGTTGGTCGCGAACAGGCGGATGCCCGGGATCTGCGACAGCCCCCGGTTGATCTCGGCGACGAGATCCTGCTGCTTGCGCTCGCGCTGTTCCCAGGGCTTCAGGCGAGCGAAGCCGACCGCGCGCGTCACGTCGGGGAAGCCGACGATGACGAGATAGGTTTCGACCTCGGGGATCTTGCTGAAGTAGTCCTCGACCTGCCGTGCATATTCGGCCGTGAACGAGACCGTCGCGCCTTCCGGGGCGACGCCGACGGCGTTGATCGTGCCGCGATCCTCGACCGGCGCCAGCTCGGCGCGCAGATGCGTGAAGAAGAAATAGCCGCCGCCGGCGACGCCGAGCGCGAGCAGCACGACGAGCGGACGCACCGACAGGGCCGCGCGCAGCGAGACCTTGTAGCCGCGCGACAAGCCCTCGAAGCCGCGCTCCAGCACATTGTAGAGCCAGTTATGCTTCTCGTGATGGCGCAGCAGCTTGGCGCACATCATCGGCGTCAGCGTCAGCGCGACGAAGCCCGAGACCAGAACCGCGCCGGCGAGCGTCAGCGCGAACTCGATGAAGAGCTTGCCGGTGCGGCCGGTCGAGAAGGCCATCGGCGCATAGACCGCGACCAGCGTCAGCGTCATCGCCACCACGGCGAAGGCGATCTCGTTGATGCCACGGATCGCCGCCGGCGTCGGCTGCATGCCGTCCTCGATATGCCGGTGCACGTTCTCGAGCACGACGATGGCGTCGTCGACGACGAGGCCGATGGCGAGAACCATCGAGAGCAGCGTCAGCGTGTTCACCGTGAAGCCGAGCGCGTACATCAGCGCGAAGGAGCCGATCAGCGACACCGGGATTGTTACCAGCGGAATCAGGGTCGCGCGGACCGAGCGCAGGAAGATGAAGATGATCAGCACGACCAGCACGATCGCCTCAATGATCGTCTGGTAGACCGCCTTGATCGAGCGGTCGATGAAGACCGAGGTGTCGTAGGACTTGGCGATCGACATGCCTTGCGGCAGGTCCTCGATGATGCCGGGCAGCGCTTCCTCGATGCCGGCCGAGACGTCGAGCGGGTTCGCCGTCGCCTGCTTGACGATGCCGATCGTGACCGAGGGCGTGCCCTTGAACCAGGCGGCATTGCGCTCCTCGCGCGCGCCGAGCTCCACCTTGGCGATGTCCTTGACCTTGACCGGGAAGCCGTTGGCGTCCTTGACCACGATCTCGCGGAATTCCGCCGGCGTGGTCATGCTGGTCTGCGAGAGCACCGTGAATTCGCGGTCGTTGCTCTCGATGCGGCCCGACGGAATCTCGATGTTCTGCGCGCGGACGGCCGCCTCGACCTGCTGGACGCTGACGTCGTAGGCCGACATGCGGGCGCGATCGAGCCAGATGCGCATCGCATACTGACGCTGGCCGAGGATGCGGACCTCCGCAACGCCGGTGACGTTCTGGACGCGGTCGGAGATGAAGCGGTCGGCGAAATCGGTCAGTTCGAGCGGCCCATGCCGCGAACTGGTCAGCGAGAGATAGAGGATCGGCTGCGAGTCGGCCTCGACCTTGGCGATGACCGGCTCGTCGATCTCGTCGGGCATGCGGCTGCGCACGCGGCTGACGCGGTCACGCACGTCGGAGGCAGCGACGTCGGGGTCGACATCCGGACGGAAGCGCACCTGGATGAAGCTGCGCTCCTGGCGGCTTGTCGAGGACAGGATCTCGATGCCCTCGATGCCGGCGATCGAGTTCTCCAGGATCTGCGTGACCTGCGTCTCGATGATCTCGGCCGAAGCGCCGCGATAATCGGTGCGCACCGAGACGATCGGTTCGTCGATATTCGGGTATTCGCGGATCGTCAGGCGGCCATAGGAGACGATGCCGATCAGCATCACCAGAAGACTCAGCACCGTCGAGAGAACGGGTCGGCGGACGAAGAGTTCGAAGAGGCTCATGGGCCGGTCCTCAGAGCATTTTCGTACAGAGCGGGGCCGGTTTGCGTGAAGAACCGAAGGTCCGCGTCAGCGAATATGCGTTAAACAAAGAGATCGCGTATTTCGCAGCAAACGCGAAATGCTCTAGGACTGGCTCGTCCGGACGACTTTGTCCTTGATCGCGATGGTCGCGCCGTCGCGCAGCCGCATCTGGCCGGCGGTGATGATCTGCATGTCGGGCTTCAGCCCGCTGACGATCTCGACCTTGCCCGGCAGGCGCTTGCCCAGTTCGACGCTGACGCGCTTCGCCTTACCCTTGTCGACGATATAGACCATCTTGCCGACGGCATCTGGCACGACCGCCATCTCCGGCACCAGAAGCGCGTTCTCGCGCTGGTCGACGGTAATGGCGAGCCGGGCGAAAAGGCCGGGCTTCAGCGCGAGGTCCGCATTCGGAATATTGGCGCGCAGGCGGATCGCCCGACCGTTCACGTCAACCACCGGGTCGATCGCGTAGATCTGTCCCTGGAACTTGCGGTCCGGCACGGCATCGACCCGCATCTGCACAGGCTGGCCGGTCTTGAGCCGGCTGAGGTAAATCTCGGGCACGCGGAAATCGATCTTGATCGGGTCGATGCTGGTCAACGTGATCAACTGCTTGCCGACCGAGACATAGTCGCCGACGCCGACCGAGCGCAGACCGACGACGCCGCTGAACGGCGCCACGATGGTCGACTGCGCGAGCTTGGCCTTGGCGAGCTGCACGCGCGCCTCGCTGGACGCAAGCTTCGCCGCAGATTCATCGAGTGCCACCTGGGTGCCGGAGCCGCGCGAGACCAGCGACCGCAACCGCTCGTTCGTGTCGCGGGCAAGGCCCAGATCGGCCATCGCCTGCTTGAGCTCGGCATCGAGGATCGCCGTATCGAGCTTGACCAGCTCCTGACCGGCCTTGACGCGCTCGCCCTCCTTGAAGCCGAGAAAGACGACACGGCCGGCGATCTCCGGCGCGATCACCACGGATTCGTCGGCGGCGAGCGTGCCGAGCGCCTCGACCTCCTCGCTCACGGTCGCGATTTCGATGGAGGCGACCTCGACCGGGACGGCACGCGGCCCAGAAACCGCGCTCGCCTGGGCCTGCTGGGTGCCGGCGCGCTGATTGCGGTAGGCATAGTAGCCACCGCCCGCGATGGCGGCGACGAGAATAAGTAGAACGAACCGCTTCATCAGGCTGGAGGCTCCGTTGCCGCCCATTGGTCTTAAATGGAACGAAAGGCGTTGCTAAGATGCCGGCGTGCCACAGCGACACAAAAACAGAGGTCCTTGTGTCGCTGCCGCATCGATCCGGCTTCGCAAACATCGATGCAAGATGCTTGCCGATTAAGAGGCCCAACGTCGCGGGCATCTCTGCCGAACACAGGCATCCGCCGTCATCCTGCCGGGAAGCTGCGGATCGTCCAAGTGCATTCTGGAGACCTCACGAAACGTTGACCGGCCCACGGGCGGGCGCATCGCCCTTTTCGGGGCCACGCGGGTCGTCATGCGGCTGTCATCCACGATCGTTAGGGCTCGCCGCGATCGAGACGCCCCCTCCGGCCTTGGCCGGATGGGGACGCGTCGTGCCAGCATCGTGCCCGAGAACCAGTCCATGCTCCGCATCGAAGGCCTGACCAAGCGCTTTGGCGACAGGAACGCGGTCGACGCCGTCACCCTGACCGTCCCGAAGGGAGAGATGGTCGGCGTCATCGGCCCTTCCGGAGCCGGCAAGTCGACGCTGCTGCGCATGCTGAACCGCCTGACCGAACCGACCTCCGGCCGGATCGTCTGCGCGGAGCAGGATGTTACCGGTCTGAAGGGCGCCTCGCTCCGGCGCTGGCGCCGGGATACCGCCATGATCTTCCAGCAGTTCAACCTCGTCGGACGCCTCGACGTGCTGACCAATGTCCTCCTCGGCCGGTTGAACCACCGCTCGGCGGCGCTGACCCTGGTCAAGAGCTTCTCCGAAGACGACAAGATCCGCGCCATCGCGGCGCTCGAGCGTCTCGATATGGGGCATCTGCTGGCGCAGCGCGCCGAGACTCTCTCCGGCGGCCAGCAGCAGCGCGTCGCCATCGCCCGCGCCCTCGTCCAGGAGCCACGCATCATCCTCGCCGACGAGCCGATCGCCTCGCTCGATCCACGCAACACCCAGGTCGTCATGGACGCGCTGTTCCGCATCAATCGCGAGGACGGCATCACCGTGATGTGCAACCTGCACGACCTCGACATCGCCGCGAAATACTGTGACCGTCTGATCGGCATGTCCGCCGGCAAGGTCGTGTTCGACGACGCGCCGCAAGCGCTGACCCGCGAGATCGCAGCCGAGCTTTACGGCATCGAGGCCAAGGATGCCGGGGCCGAGGCGCTGGATGCGCTCGACGCCATCGCCGCCTCCGAAGCGAAGCGCGCCCGCCAGAAGATCGCCTGATTTCCAGAGATCGCCGGACCGGCCCGAGCGCCGTCGCCGCGAGAAGACCGTCACGCCTTCAAACCAGGAGCACACAGATGCTGACCCGTCGTCATACCCTCACGCTCGCCATCACCGGCCTCGCGCTGGCCGTGGCCCCGGCTTTCGCGCAGGACTGGAAGGCGAAGTATCCCGAACTGATCTTCGCGGTGATCCCCTCCGAGAACGCGTCCGGCGTCACCGAGCGCTACACCCCCTTCGTGCAGTATCTCGCCAAGGAACTCGGCACCAAGGTGACCCTGCGCATCGCCAACGACTACGCCGCGATCATCGAGGGCCAGCGCACCGGCAACATCCACATCGCCTCCTACGGCCCGTCCTCCTTCGCCCGCGCCCGCATGACCGGCGCCAAGGTCGACGCCTTCGCCATCGAGACCAACCTCGACGGTACCAAGGGCTATCACTCGGTCTTCTACGTGAAGAAGGATTCGCCCTATCAGAAGGTCGAGGACCTCAAGGGCAAGAATCTCGGCCTCGTCGACCCGAACTCGACCTCCGGCAACAACGTCCCGCGCTTCGCGCTGAACGGCATGAAGATCGAGCCGGAAACCTTCTTCTCGAAGGTCGTCTATACCGGCAGCCACGAGAACGCGATCATCGCGCTCCAGCAGGGCACGGTCGACATCGCCGCCAACTGGTGGAACGACGAGCAGGAATCGAACCTGCAGCGCATGGCCCGCAAGAACATGGCCAAGGCCGAGGATTTCCGGATCATCTTCAAGTCCGAGCAGATCGTGAACTCGCCGATGGCCTATCTCACCGACATGCCGGAAGAGCTCAAGGCCAAGATCCGCGACGCAGTGCTGAACCTCGCCACCAAGGACAAGGCCGCCTTCGACAAGATCTATGAAGGCAAGCAGGGCCCGCTCGTTGCCGTCGATAACAAAGCCTACGACCCGATCATCGAGCTGAACAAGTTCGTCGACGATCTCCGCAAGAAGAAGTCGTCGTAATCGAGACGTCATCCGCGACCGGAACCCCTCTCCTGCATCGAAATCGGCTGTTGCCGATTTCGACACTCAGGTTACTGATCTCGGACAAATCCGAGATCAGTAAGAGGGGCAGGGGTGAGGTGTAGGCCGTTGGACCAATGAGGCACGCCCTCACCACGCGGCGACCACCTCACAGCCAATCGCGAGACGGCCTACCCCTCACCCTGCCCTCTCCCCACGGGAGAGGGTCCCCCGCGCCTTTCTCGGCAAGGGATAATACGTTTCATGACACTCGCGATCGACCGCAACGACCCGGCCATCCGGGCCCATGCCGAGGCCTATCGGCAGGCTTCATCCGCCAAGCGCCGGCAGGCCCTGATCGGCATCGTCGTCTTCATCGCCTGCGTGCTCCTGTCTGCGCGCGGCGCCGAGGTCGATCTCGCCAAGTTCTTCGAGAACATCAACCGCTTCCCGAAATACATCTACGAAACACTGCCGACACTCCGGCTCTCGAGCCTCGGCTCCGACCTTTCCGAATGGTACTGGGGCCTGCGGGGCTGGCTGAAGCTGCTCTGGCAGACCGTGCTGATCGCCTATGTCGGCACGATCCTCGGCGCCGCCGGCGCCTTCCTGTTCTGTTTCGCCGCCGCCGCCAATCTCGGGCGCGCCACCTGGCTGCGCTTCGCGGTGCGCCGCTATCTGGAATTCTGCCGCACCGTTCCCGAGATCGTCTTCGCGCTGATCTTCGTCATCGCCTTCGGCCTTGGGCCGCTGCCCGGTGTTCTCGCCATCGCGATCCATACGATGGGCGCACTCGGCAAGCTCTTCTCCGAGGTGGTCGAGAATATCGACCTGAAACCGGTCGACGGCGTCACCGCCGCCGGCGGAAGCTGGTGGCAGATCGTGCGCTTCGCTGTCGTCCCGCAGGTGCTCTCCAATTTCGCCAGCTATGCGCTGCTGCGCTTCGAGATCAACGTCCGTGGCGCCTCGATCATGGGCTTCGTCGGCGCCGGTGGCATTGGCCAGGACCTGATCGAAGCCATCCGCAAATTCTATTTCACCGATGTCAGCGCCATCCTGCTGCTGATCATCGTCACGGTCATGCTGATCGACTACGCCACCGAGCGGCTGCGCCACGCCCTCCTCAGCCTGGAGCACAGCCGATGAGCCTCGCCCTCTCGACGGCCGAGCGCGCCGACATCCTCACCCGCCACGAGGCCGCGATCCGCGGCTCGCTGAAAACGAAGCTCGCGACGATCGGCACCATCGTCGCGCTCGCCGGCTTCTTCATCTACGGGCTGACGACACTCGAAACCTCGCTCTGGAAGATCATCGCCGGGCTCGGTAATCTCGGCACCTTCGTGATGCTGATGCTACCGCCCGATCCCGGCTCGTTCGCCCGCGCCGTCATCTTCGTGAAGGCCCTGTTCGAGACCATCGCCATCGCCTTCCTCGGCACGGTACTGGCGGCACTCTTCGCCCTGCCGCTTGGCTTCATCGCGGCGCGCAATGTCATCGCCAACCGCGTCGTGCATTTCCTCGCCCGCCGTTCGCTCGATACGATGCGCGGTGTCGACGCCCTGATCTGGGCGCTGATCTGGGTGAATGTCGTGGGCCTGGGCCCCTTCGCAGGTATGCTCGCGATCATGACCAGCGATCTCGGCGCCTTCGGCAAGCTCTATTCGGAAGCGATCGAAGCGGCCGACCGCAAACCGGTCGAGGGCGTATCCTCCGTCGGTGGCGGCAAGGCGCATGAGATCCGCTTCGGTCTCCTGCCGCAGGTCCTGCCGGTGATCGCGAGCCAGGTGCTCTATTACATCGAGTCGAACACCCGCTCCTCGACCATCATCGGCATCGTCGGTGCCGGCGGCATCGGCCTCTATCTCGCCGAGACCATCCGCACGCTCGAATGGCAGCAGGTCTCCTTCCTGATCCTGCTGGTTCTCGCCGCAGTCTCGGCCATCGACTTCCTGTCGGGCAAGCTGCGCTTCGCGATCATCGGCAGGCGGGCGAGCTGAAGACAGCGACAGACCCGGAAAGATCGAGTCTTCTACCCACCGTCATGCTCGCCCTTGTGGCGAGCATCCACGTCTTGAACACCGTCCTCGACAAAGGAAGACGTGGATGGTCGGGACAGGCCCGACCATGACGAAGCGCGGCACCTCGCTTCAATCCCCGAACGGCTCGATGACCATCTCCACGCGCTCGGCAGCGAAGACGCTGCTCACGAGATGCACCGGCGTCAGGTCCGGCAAGGCATCGACCGCCGTCGAGATCATCACGGCCGATTCCGGCGCGATCTCCAAAAGCTCAGCCTCGCGCTCGTCGGCGAGCCGCGCCGTCAGGCGCGTCGACAGGCGTACATAATCCGCGATGCCATAGATCTTGAGGGCCGCCGTGATCGAACCGGCCGCCTCACGATAGGCCTTGTCGAAATCGGGGAAGCGCTCGACCGACAGCCAGTGCGTGCCCGTGCCCATCGGCACACCGTCGGCGAGACTCACGCCCTGCACCTGCCAAAGCGGCGTCCCGGTCTTCAGCTTGAGCGCCGTGCAGGCCGAAGCCTCGCCCACGATCACCTCGGCCGTTAGCATGCGGCTCGTGCCGGTAATGCCGAGCTTGCCCATATTGGTGCGCATGCTGACGCGCCGGCCGATCGGGTAAGGCAGACGCGGCGCAGTCACTTGCGTGCCGCGCCCGCGCGAGACCGTCACCAGCCCCTGATCCGCCAGATGGCGAAAAGCCTGCCGCACCGTGTGGCGATGCACGCCGTAGCGTTCCGCCAGCGCGACCGAGGCCGGCAGCGTATCGCCGAGCTTGTACTCACCGCGCCCGATCGCATCCGCCAGTTCATCGGCGATGCGTCGCCAGGCCGTGCCCCCGTCGCGCTCCGCCAGTGCCGCATCCGTCATCAAAGTTTCATCCGAAAAGTATAGACCTTTACCATCAACGCCTCTAGTATAGTCTAGACATTCTGAACTGACCAGCGAGCCCGCGCCGATGACCCCAAGAACCCCGAGGCAAAGCTGGATGGCGACGCTGGCGCGCGCCTCCCGCAGCGAGATCGAAACCCTGCTCGGCGACCCGCCGGACCACGACCTGCTCAAGGCTCCGGAGACCGGCACCGTGATGGCCGAGGGCCGGGCGGGCGGCGCCGGCCGCCGCTTCAATCTCGGCGAAGCGACCGTGACGCGCTGCGTCGTGCGCCTCTCCAACGGACGGATGGGCTTCTCCTATGCCCTCGGCCGCGACGGCCGGAAGGCGCGGCTCGCCGCCCTGCTCGACGCCCGCCTCCAGGACGAGGCCGAAGGCAGCGGCCTGCACCAGGGCATCGCGACCCTCGCCGCGCGGCAGGCTTCGGCCCGCGACCTCGCCTCGCGCAAGGCGGCGGCGACCAAGGTCGATTTCTTCACGCTGGTCCGGGGCTCGTGATGCCGGCTGAAACCATGATCGCTCCCGGCTTCTCCGATCCGGTCTTCCAGTCGCAGGCCGCCTTCCGCGCCCTGCTCGCCGCCCTCTCCGAGCCTGGCACGCTGCAGAACGTCGCGAGCGAGATCGCCCCGCCGGAAAGCCTCGCAACCGCGACGGCCACCGCCCTGCTGACGCTCGCCGATTACGAAACCCCGGTCTGGCTGCCGGAAGCCCTGCGCAACGGCCCGGCCGGCGCCTGGCTGCGCTTCCATTGCGCCGCTGCGCTCGTCGAGAACCCGGCCGAAGCCGCCTTCGCGGTCATCAATGGTCTGGCGGATGAACCGAAGCTCTCGGCCTTCAATCTCGGCACGGACCAGTTCCCGGATCGCTCGACCACCGTGATCGTGCAGGTCGCGGGCCTCGAAGGTGGCTCCGTCCTCACCCTCGCCGGCCCCGGCATCCTCGGCTCGCACAACATCGCGCCGCGGGGCCTGCGCTCCGGCTTCACCGATGAATTGCGCGAGAACGGCGCGCTCTACCCGCTCGGCGTCGATGTCCTGCTCGCGCATGGCGAGGGCCTGATCGGCCTGCCGCGCTCGACGCAAATCGAGGAGGCTCGCTGATGTATGTCGCAGTGAAAGGCGGCGAGGCCGCCATCCTCGCCACGCATGATCTCGTCGCCGAAGCGCGTCGCGGCGATCCGGCCGTGCCCGAGATCAGCGTTGCGCAAATCCGCGAGCAACAGGCTCTGGCCTGCGCCCGCGTCATGAACGAGGGCTCGCTCTACGATCAGGACCTCGCCGCGCTCGCGCTGAAGCAGTCGCAGGGCGACGTGATCGAGGCGGCGTTCCTGATGCGCGCCTATCGCACGACGCTGCCGCGCTTCGGTTCCTCCGAGCCGCTCGATACGGCCACGATGGCGATCCGCCGCCGCGTCTCCGCCACCTACAAGGATCTGCCCGGCGGGCAGGTGCTCGGCCCGACCTATGACTATACGCATCGGCTCTTCGACTTCGCCCTGATGGACGAAGGCGGCGAGGCCCCCCCCCGCAAGGCACCTGCCCCACTCGACGCCACCATGCCGCGCGTGCCCGACATCCTCGGCGCCGAAGGCCTGATGGAAGCGGAAGAGCCGCCGGAGGGCGATCCGCGCCCCTTCGACCTCACCCGCGATCCCGTCTCCTTCCCGGCCGACCGCGACGTGCGCCTGCAATCCATGGCGCGCGGTGACGAGGGCTTCCTGCTCGGCCTCGGCTATTCCGTGCAGCGCGGTTTCGGCGGCACTCATCCCTTCGTCGGCGAGGTCCGCGTCGGCGAGGTCGCGGTCGAGTTCGTGCCGGAGGAGCTCGGCTTCGCGGTCGATCTCGGCGACGTCACCCTGACCGAATGCCAGATGGTCAACCAGTTTCAGGGTTCGAAGGACGTTCCGCCGCAATTCACCCGCGGCTACGGCCTCGTCTTCGGCCATAGCGAGCGCAAGGCGATGTCGATGTCGCTGGTCGACCGCGCCCTGAAAGCTCGCGATTTCGGCGAGGCGACGAACTACCCGGCGCAGCAGGACGAATTCGTCCTCTACCACGCCGACAATGTCGAGGCGGCCGGCTTCGTCGAGCATCTCAAGCTGCCGCATTATGTCGATTTCCAGGGCGAGCTCGAACTGATCCGCCGCATCCGCAGGGAGCGCGAGGAACGGCTTGCACAGGAACAAGAAGCCATGCCGGAGGCTGCGGAATGACCATTCACCAGATGCCGGCGGATGATACAAAGCCGGCTTACAACTACGCTTATCTCGACGAGCAGACCAAGCGGATGATCCGCCGCGCCTTGCTCAAGGCGGTCGCGGTGCCCGGCTATCAGGTGCCGTTCGGCTCACGCGAGATGCCTTTGGCGCGCGGCTGGGGCACCGGCGGCATCCAGATCACCGCCGCGATCATCGGCCCCACCGATACGCTCAAGGTGATCGACCAGGGCGCCGATGACACCACCAACGCCGTCTCGATCCGCAAGTTCTTCGAGCGCACCGCCGACGCCCGCACCTGCGAGGCGACGAACGAGGCGACGATCATCCAGACCCGTCACCGCATCCCGGAAGCGCCGCTGAAGCCCGGCCAGGTCATGGTCTATCAGGTGCCGATGCCCGAACCGCTGCGCCGTCTGGAACCGCGTGAAGCCGAGACCCGCAAGATGCACGCCTGGGCCGAATACGGGCTGATGCAGGTCAAGCTCTACGAGGACATCGCGCGCTATGGCGAGATCACCAAGACCTATGACTACCCGGTCATGGTCAACGACCGCTACGTGATGGCGCCTTCACCGATCCCGAAATTCGACAATCCGAAGATGCACATGTCGCCGTCGCTGCAATTGTTCGGCGCCGGCCGCGAGAAGCGCATCTACGCGCTGCCGCCCTATACCAGCGTGCGCAGCCTCGATTTCGAGGATCACCCCTTCCGCATCCAGAGCTGGACCCAGCCCTGCGGGCTCTGCGGCGCGGGCGACAGCTATCTCGACGAGGTCGTGATCGACGACCAGGGCGGGCGCATGTTCGTCTGCTCCGACAGCCATTATTGCGAGACCCGCCGGGCGGAAGGCCATCGCGGCACGATGCTTGGCGACGCGGCCGCGAGCGGCCTGGTCGAGGAGACCACCCCATGACCCTGCATGTCGCAGCGGCCGAGCTCGCGCTCGAACCCGCCCCCCTGCTCTCCGTCGACGGCGTCAGCCGCTTCTATGGCGAGCGCATCGGCTGCGCCGATGTCTCCTTCGATCTCTGGCCGGGCGAAGTGCTCGGCATCGTCGGCGAATCCGGCTCGGGCAAGTCGACCCTGCTGCGCTGCCTAGCCGGCATCGACAAGCCTGATGAGGGCGAGGTGTTGTTCCGCGGTGGCACCGAGCCGCTCGACATCTACTCGGTCTCCGAGCAGGAGCGCCGTCGCCTGATGCGCACCGCCTGGGGCATCGTCCACCAGAATCCGCGCGACGGACTACGCATGGATGTCACCGCCGGCGGCAATGTCGGCGAGCGTCTGATGGACCGCGGCGACCGCCATTACGGCCAGATCCGCGAGCGCGCCCTCGACTGGCTCCAGCGTGTCGAGATCGCCGGCACCCGCATCGACGATCGGCCACGCCAGTTCTCCGGCGGCATGCAGCAGCGCCTGCAGATTGCCCGCGTGCTCGTCTCCGAACCCCGCCTCGTCTTCATGGACGAGCCAACCGGCGGCCTCGACGTCTCCGTGCAGGCCCGCCTGCTCGATCTGTTGCGCGTGCTGGTTCGCGATCTCGGGCTCGCCGCCATCATCGTCACCCACGACCTCGCCGTCGCGCGCCTCCTGACCGACCGCCTGATGGTGATGAAGGATGGCCGCGTCGTCGAGCAGGGCCTGACCGATCAGGTCCTCGACGATCCGCACCACGCCTATACGCAACTCCTGACCTCGGCCGTGCTGAGCGTGTGATGGCTCCCGTCACACCCTCGTCACCGCGAATCGGCAAGGCACTGATCCCATGACCACGATGATTCAGGTCGAGAACGTCGCCAAGACCTTCACCCTGCACAACCAGGGCGGAGCGCATCTGCCCGTCTTCGACAACGTCAATTTCCATGTCGAGGCCGGCGAAGCGCTGGTGCTGGCCGGTGCGTCCGGCGCCGGCAAGTCGAGCCTGCTGCGCATCCTCTATGGCAACTACAGGCCGACTTCAGGCGCGATCCGCATCACCCATGCCGGCCGGCCCGTCGATATCGTCGCCGCCGTGCCGCGCACCGTGCTCGACATCCGCCGCCGCACGCTCGGCTTCGTCTCGCAGTTCCTGCGCGTGATCCCGCGCGTCTCGACGCTCGATATCGTGCGCGACCCGCTGCTGGCGCGCGGCGCGACACCGGAAACCGCGACCGAGCGCGCCAAGGCCATGCTCGCCCGGCTCAACCTGCCGGAGCGCCTCTGGAACCTCGCGCCCGCCACCTTCTCCGGCGGCGAGCAGCAGCGCGTCAATATCGCCCGCTCCTTCGTCGATCCCTCGGCGATCATGCTGATCGACGAACCGACCGCTTCGCTCGACGCCACCAACCGCGACGTCGTCGTCGAGCTCATCGCCGAGGCGCGTGCCGCCGGCTCCGCCATCGTCGGAATTTTTCATGACGAGGCGGTTCGCGAACGCGTCGCGACGCGCTATCTCGACATCACCGCTTTCCGGAAGGCCTGACGATGCAGACCGTTCTCACCAATGCCAGGCTGATCCTCGAGAATGAGGTCGTCACCGGCACGATCGCCTTCGACGCGAATGGCATCACGGCTGTCGATCAGGGCAAGTCCTCCCTGCCCGGCGCCATCGATATCGGCGGCGACTATGTCGCGCCCGGCCTCGTCGAGATGCACACCGACAACATGGAAAAGCATTTCATGCCGCGCCCGAAGGTCTTCTGGCCGAACGGGCTGGCGGCGGCACTGGTCCATGACGCGCAGATGGCCGCGGCCGGCGTCACCACCGTCTATGACGCGGTCTGCGCCGGAACGCCCTTCTCGGCCAAGGACTACCGCAAGGACATCTTCGCCGACGTGATGAAGTCTCTGGCCTATGGCAAGAGCGAGAACGTCTTCCGCATCGACCATCGCATCCACATGCGCTGCGAATTGACCAGCCCGAACCTGCTCGACGATATCGCGCCCTATCAGGACGATGCTCTGGTCCAGCTCGTCTCGCTGATGGACCACACCCCCGGCCAGCGTCAGTGGCGCGACCTCCAGCACCTCAAGACCTATGCCGTCGGCAACGGCAAGACGGTCGCAGAGTTCGAGGAAGATGTCGCGGTGCGCCAGCGCGACGGCGCCGCCAATGTCGCGAGGAACTGGCAGGCCGTGGTCGACATCTTCCGCTCGCGCGGCATTCCGCTCGCGACCCATGACGACACGATCCCCGAACATGTCGAGGAAGGCGTCGCCTCGGGCGCGGTGATCTCGGAATTCCCGACCACGGTCGAGGCCGCCGCCGCCGCCAAGCAGCACGGCCTCGCCACGGTGGCCGGCGCGCCGAACGTCGTGCGCGGTGGCTCGCATTCCGGCGGCGTCTCGGTCTCGGAACTGGCCGAGAAGGGCCTGCTCGATGGCTTGTCTTCTGACTACGTCCCCGCGAGCCTGTTGCAGGCCGTGATCAAGCTCAATGCCGACCATGGCATCGCGCTTCCCGAAGCGATGGGCATGGTGACCTGGAAAGTCGCCGATATCCTGGGCCTCCGAGACCGCGGCCATCTCAAGACCGGCCTGCGCGCGGACCTCGTGCGCTTCAAGGTGCTGGGCGCGACGCCGGTGCTCTCCGCTGTCTGGTCGCAGGGCGAGCGCGCATTTTGAGCAAGCCGCGCTACGCCGTCTATTACGCCCCCTCTGCCGAGAGCGCCCTCTGGCGCTTCGGCAGCGCGACACTCGGCTATGACGCGCTGACCGGCGAGGATCTGCCTTTCGCGGTTCCGCCGGGATGCGATCCCGCCTCATGGCCCGCCTGTATCGAGGAACCTCGCCGGTATGGCTTCCACGCCACGCTGAAGGCGCCCTTCGAACTTGCCGACGGGCGCAGCGAGGAGCAGTTGCGCGCCTTCGCCCGCAACCATGCCGCCGGGCTCGATGCTGTGGAACTGACGGGCTTGAGCGTTACGGCGCTCGGCTCCTTTGTTGCCTTGACGCCGTCCGAGCCCAGTCCTGACTTGCAGCGCTTCGCCTTTGCGACGGTGCAGGCCTTCGAACTCTTCCGGGCGCCGCTTTCCGAAACGGACAAGGTCAGGCGCCTGAAAAGCCCGCTCACCCCAGCCCAGCACGCCTATCTCGAAGCCTATGGCTACCCCTATGTCGGCGATGCCTTCCGCTTCCACATGACTCTGACCGGATCGCTGCCGGCTGAGCATGCAGGGCCGGTGAAACAGGCTCTCGAAGCCGCTTATGCGGCGGCTCTACCGGCAGGTCCGGTCAGGATCGACCGCTTCGCGCTGTTCAAACAGGACGACCGCGCCGGCCGCTTCCGCCTGATCGATTCCTACGCTTTCGGCTAGGCATGCGGTCTTCCGAGGGGACGGTTCGACGGCAAGATCGGCTACCGCCCCAGCCCTCGCAACACGGTCAGCAGCTCTTCCGCTGCCTCGGCAATGCTGCGGTCGTTCATGATCGTGACGATCTCGGCACGCTCGGTGGTCAGGGGCGCCTCGCGCTTCAACCGCGTCGCGATATCGGCCTCGCTCTCACGGCCTCGCGCCGCCAGCCGCTGTGCCAGTACCTCCACCGGCGCAGTGATGTTGAGCACCATCACGCGCTCAGCCAATCGCTCCGCCGCCGTGATCGCGCGCCGCGAGACATTGACGATCACCACCGCCCCCGCGCCGATGCCGGTGAGCTCGGTCACCGGAATGCCGTAGCTCAACCCATGTGCCCGCCAGCTCAGCGCCAGCCCGCCATCGGCCTCGGTCGCGTCGAAGCCCGCCTCGTCGCAGGTATCGTGATCCTCCGCACCGGCCATGGCGGGCCGGGTGATCAGGCGGCGGGCGAAGCGATAGCGCGGATCGGCCGCGAGCTCGGTCCGCGCCGCGTCCATAAGCGTGTCCTTCCCCGCTCCGGAGGGACCGACCACGAGAACGAGCACGCCCGTCTGAGCAGCGGGGATCGCGATATCAGGAGAGGGTAAGGACATGGCTGCGAAGAAGCTCGGACTCGAACCGCTGATCGACCCGACCGCCCAGGTGAAGCAGGCGACGCTCGGCCGCTACACTGCGATCGGCGCGCGCACCAGCTTCGTCGAGTCGACGATGGATGACTACTCTTACGTCGTGAACGATGCGAATGTCATTTACACGACAATCGGCAAGTTCTGCTCGATCGCGGCGATGACCCGGATCAATCCCGGCAACCACCCGATGCACCGGGCCAGCCAATCGCATTTCACCTATCGTGCCGCCGCATATTTCGATGATGCCGAGGATGACGAGGCCTTCTTCGACTGGCGCCGCGCGCATGCGGTCGTGATCGGCCACGATGTCTGGATCGGCCATGGCGCGATCGTGCTTGCCGGCCGCTCGATCGGTACCGGGGCGGTGGTCGCGGGCGGCGCTGTCGTCACCAAGGATGTCGCACCGTACACCATCGTCGCCGGAAATCCCGCCCGGCCGATCCGGCGACGCTTTCCCGAAGAGATCGCGGCGAGACTGCAAGCGCTGAGCTGGTGGGACTGGGACCATGCCCGTCTGCGCGCCGCGCTGGCCGATTTTCGTCATCTGTCGGTGGAAGCATTTCTCGACAAATACGAGGCCGAAGGCGCTGGCGACTGAGACATTCCGCCGCGGCTCGATTGACCAAGGTCAACCGGGCCATCACCCGCTATTAACCCGGGCTGCGCGAGACAGGGGACCAGCCACAGCCAACACGCCCAATTGGGAAGCGCCGTTTCATGTCCGTCCCCGACCATCTCGCCAGGCGTCTGGCGTTCATCGGCCTCGATCAGGCCGCTCAGGACCGCATCCACGACGTCGGCGACGCGTTGGGTACCGCCATCCCCGCCGCCCTCGACGCCTTCTACGCCCAACTGCGGAGCTTTCCTGAGACCCGTAGCTTCTTTAGCAGCGAGCAGCACATCGAAAGCGCAAAGCAGCGCCAGATTCAGCACTGGAGCGGCATCGCTACCGGAAAATTCGACCAAGACTATGTCGGCGCCGTCACCACGGTCGGGAAGGTCCATGCCCGCATCGGCCTCGAACCGCGCTGGTATATCGGCGGCTACGCGCTGATCCTCGAAAAGATGCTCGCCGGCGTGCTCGAAGCGCGGTGGCCGAGGAATGCGCTGGGCAGGCGCATGCCCGGCGCGGCCGAGCGCTCCGCGGAGATCGGCGCCATCGTCAAGGCGGCGCTGCTCGACATGGATTACGCCATCACCGTCTATCTGGAAGCCTCGGAAGAAGCGCGGCTGAAGGCGGAGGCCGAGGCTCAGATCACCGAGCAAGCCAAGGCGGCCGCTCGCGACCAGGCCATCGCCTGCGTCAGCCAGAGCATGGCCGCGCTCGCCGATGGCGACCTGACCTATCGCATGAGCGCCGAGATTCCGGCCGAATACGCGGAGATCCGCGACCATTTCAACAGCGCGATGGCGCGCCTCCAGGAGATGGTCGGCACGATCAAGGCGACCTCGACCGCGATCGCCGCGTCCTCGCAGGAGATCAGCACCGGCGCGCAGGATCTCTCGATGCGCACCGAGCAGCAGGCCTCCGCCCTGGAGGAGAGCGCCGCCACCACCGAGCAACTCGCGGCCTCGGTCAAGGCCTCGACCCAGGCTTCGCGTGAATCCGTCTCGCTGGCCGACGAAGCCGCCGATGTCGCACGTACCGGCGGCGACATCGTACGCAGCGCGGTCGGAGCGATGGCGCGGATCGAAGACGCCTCGAAGCGCATCTCGGAGATCACCGATGTGATCGACGGCATCGCCTTCCAGACCAACCTGCTGGCGCTGAATGCGGCCGTCGAGGCGGCTCGGGCGGGCGATGCCGGGCGCGGCTTTGCCGTCGTCGCGGCCGAGGTCCGGGCTCTGGCCCAGCGTTCCGCCGGTGCCGCCAAGGACATTACCGGCCTGATTTCCTCCTCTGATGCGGAGGTTGCCGAGGGCGTCAAGCTCGTCCGCCGGGCCGGCGAGACGCTGGACCGCATCGTCGCGGCTTCCGCCAAGGTCTCGAGCACGGTCGAGGAAATCTCCTCGGCCTCCGGCGAGCAGGCCAACGGCATCGAGGAGATGAGCCAGACCGTCAGTCACATGGACGAGATCACACAGCAGAACGCTGCGCTGGCCGAGGAGAGCGCCGCCTCGGCGCGCGTGCTGCTCGACCAGATCGAACAGCTCAACCGGCTGGTCTCAGCCTTCCGGACCGAACAGGGCGTCGTCGCCGCCGGCACGGTCCGGCAGCGCGCTGCCTAGTCGTTCGACTTGGCGGCGCGCCTACCCGACGAGCCGCCAGACCGAACTGCACTTGATCTCGGCGTCCTCCAGTGCGCGGGTCACCGGCACCTCGTAGGTCGCGACCGCTTCCAGCCTTTCGCGCGGCAGGTAACTGCGGCCGGGATCGCCGATCAGTACGGTCGCGCCCCGCGCCGACAAGCCTTGCAGCCAGCCGATCACGCGCTCCGCCATCTCGCGCTCGTAGCAGACGTCGCCGGCGCAGACGACGTCCCAGCCCTCGTCGCGACCGATCAGGTTCTCGCAGCGCGGCGTCACGGCGGCGGCGTTGGCCGTCGCGTTGATGGCGATCGCCGCCGCAGCGAACGCATCGATATCGCAGGCCTCGACGGGGCCGGCACCAACCTTGGCCGCCGCAATGGCGACGAGGCCGGAGCCAGAAGCGAAATCCAGTGTCCGGCGGCCGGCAACGATGTCGGGATGGTCCAGCAGATAGCGCGCGAGTGCCTGCCCGCCGGCCCAGGCGAAGGCCCAGAACGGCGGCGGCAAGCCGATCACCGCGAGTTCATCCTCCGTCTTCTGCCAGAGCTCGGTCGCCTCCTCGGCGACATGCAGCGCGATCTCCGGCGCATACGGCACCGGCAGCAGCCGTGTATGGGCGCGAATGAAGGCTTCACGATCGAGGAGCGCGTCGGCGCTCATGTGGTCGCGTCCGGCGCGGTGCGCCCCAGCAGGCTGAGATAGAGCGTCTTCACGCAGTTCATCACATCACGCTCGGTATGACCGTCGAGCAGGCGGGCGCGAGCACTCTCGCCCATGCGTTCGGCAAGCCGCGGAGCACCCGCGAGCATGACGAGCGCCCGTGCCAGCGCTGCGGCGTCGTCGGCAGGGACCACCATGCCGTCCTGCCCATCGCGGACGAAGCTGCGGCAGCCCGGCACATCCGTGGTCAAGATCGCCCGGCCGCAGGCCGCCGCTTCCAGGATCGTGCGTGGAAGTCCCTCCCCGCCCCGCGACGGCAGGATGCAGAGATGGTGCGCCTTCCAGACACCCTCGATATCGCGCGTCGGCCCGGCCCAGGCGATGCCCGGCCGCGCCGCCCATTGCTTCAGGGTCGTCTCGGGAATCGCCTTCGGATTGGACGGGTCGGGTGCGCCATGGATGGTGAGCGTGATCTTCGCGCCCTCGGCTCGCGCGAGGCGGACCGCTTCCACGGCTAGATCAACGCCCTTGGACCAGAGCATGCGCGCGACCAGCGCGACCTTGAGCGGCGGTGCCGGCGGCATCGGCGAGGGCATCAGGATCAGCGGGTCGACGCCGGCCCCCCCGACGATCGCAACCTTGGCGGCATCCAAGGGATCGAGCCCGAGCGTCACGGGATCGTCCGGGTTCTCGAACAGGAACCGGACCTGCGGCCCATCGATGGCGCCGCGCAGCCAGGTGATGGCGACGAAACGGGCCGCTGCTGCAAGCACCCCCTGCCTGGCCCCCAGGAAGCCGAGCCCGGTCAGCGCATAGACCCGACGCTCGACACCCGCCAGCTTGCCGGCAAGCCCGGCCAGCGCGATCGGCTTCAGCGCGATGCAATGCAGGATGTCGGGCTTCTCCGCCGCGATCAGACGCTTCAGCGCCGCGACCTGCCTGAACAGTGCCCGCGGATCGAGACTGCGCCGCTCGGCTTCCAGCCCGATCAACCGGGCGCCCGCCGCCTCGATCATGCGCCGATGGTTGCGCTCGCGCGCGATCACCGCGACGTCGAAGCCGAGCTCGCGCGCGGCTCGCGCCAGCGGCAGGAAATGCGAGGCGAAGAACCAGTCCTCGGTGGCGACGAACAGAAGTTTCGGACGCGGCATCGCGCCATCAGGCCGATGCGGCCGCGAAGGTCAAGAGCGCAGGCCGGTCAGGGCCGCGCCGTCGCGACCGGCAGAACGCGGGCAAGCGCCGCCGGCGGATCGATCCGGCCCGCGCCATAGACCGGATCGCGCCCGCGCGAGCCGAGATCGATCGCGCTTTCGGCGAGCACCCGGCGGGCGCTGTCGGCATCGAGCTCCGGCTGCTTTTCAAGCAGAAGCGCGATCAGGGCAGTGACATGGGCGGCAGCGATCGAGGTGCCGGAGGTGAAGGCATAGCGCCCGCCGGGCTCGGCCGTCAGCACGTCGACGCCGGGTGCCGCGACCGCGACATAAGCGCCGCGATTGGCATCGCTGAAGACCTTGTCCTCGGCATCGGTAGCCGTCACCGCGATCACGCTCGGATCGGCACCGGGATAGAGCGGGGCCGACCGGGCACCGCCATTGCCGGCGGCGGCGACCGTGATTACGCCGCGCTCCTTGGCCCCGGACAGCGCCTTCGAAAGCAAGCGGTCCTGCGGGCCGGCGAAGCTGAGATTGATCACCTTGGCGCGCTGCTGCACGACCCATTCGAGCGCGGTGAGTATCTGGAACGATTTGCCATTGGCGGAAGCTGCCTGCGGGCCGCCGAAGGCTCGGGCAACGATCAGGCGGGCCGCCGGAGCAATGCCTTGGAGTTCGCCATGCGCGACGATCGCCGTTGCCATCGAGGTGCCATGGGCGTGCGGCGTCGCCAGCCCGTCGATCGCATCGAGATAACCGAGGACCGAGCCACGGATTTCCGGATGCTCCATATCGACACCGGAATCGATCAAGCCGACCCGGATATTGCGCCCCTGCGCCAGCTTGCGCGCCTCGCCGAGGCGCAGCTTGTCGACAACATATTGCGGCGGCAGGATGCGTCGCACCGCCGCGCTGCCGCGCGCCGCTGTCGCAGGGTCGGCCAGCCGCAAGCCCGGCGTCGGCGCAGGCATGCTCGGATCGGAGGACGCCGTTGTCGGGCCCGCCGGCGTGCCGGTCCCGGATAGCGAGTCCTGCTGCAATTCGAAGAGGAAGTTCGGTTGCGCCCCGGCGATGCTGGTATCATCGGCCATTTCGGTCAGCACGGCACGCAGGTCGCGCCCAGCCTCGATTTTCGCCCGAATGATCGTGACGCCGGCGAGCTCGAAGCGCTGGCGCGCGATCAAGGTCGCACCATATCGGCGCAGCACCGCCTCCGCCTCGACATTGGGGGCGAGCTCGAACAGCACTTCGTCGGGGACGAAACGTGTCTCCTCCAGCGCCGGAACGATGCTGCGCTGGGTCCGCGGCTGGAGCCACGAACCGGGTGGCACGCGCATCGACCGGCTCGGGGTATTGCCGGCCGTCGGCTGCTGCGGACTCGCCGTCGGCGCGATGCGCTTGTCCCGGCCGTCCCCGGTTCCGCCTGCCGGCTGGGCGAAAGCAGATCCCGGCACGAGCGCAAGCGCGCATGCGAGCAGCCCGACACCGGCGAGGCGCCGAACCGAAAATGTTCTGCGAACGAGCGGGAACGGCAGCATGGCCTGGCCCTCCTGCGACAACCACATCATGCCATGGCGCCTTGCCGCCACGCCAGCCGGATCAGGGCGCTGGCGCGACGAAGCTGACAATGGCGCTCTCGCCCTTCATCCGCGTCGCGATCGCATCGATTTGGGCAGAGGACAGGGAAGCATCGCCGACACGCACTTTGAAGAAGCCGTTGGCGCGCGGCCCGTCGACCACCGACGCGTCGAAGCGCTTGAAGAAGGAGGCGATTTCGCCGGCCCGCGCCTCAGGCGAGAAGCTCAGCAGGACATAGCTTTCCGACGGCCGGGCACCCGGCGCCGAAGCGGTCTGGAATCCGGAGCCGCCATTGCGCAGCGCCAGGGTCGTGATCGCAGCCCCCTGCATCGCGATCAACGCGACGGCCGCAGCGCTGGCATAGGCCAGGCGGCGTGGCGTCTGGGCGGCGAGGACCCCGCCGAGCCAGCCCAGCAACCCGCGACTGTTTTCCTGGGCACGTGCCAGAAGCGGCACCGGGCGGGCCTCGGCCTCGATCCCGGCCATCAGCTTTTCGAGCGCCTTGTGGGAGGGTGCACCGAGGCTCTCGTTGAGCAGGACAGTCTCGGCCATGTCGTCGCGGATGAGGTCGAGCCGGGCAGCGAGCTCGGTATCGGCAGTGAGCGCGGCCTCGACGCGGCGCTTGTCGGCGTCGGAAATCCGGCCGTTTGCATAAAAGGGCAGCAGTTCCTCGAGTTCGCGGCGCTTCGGATCGCTTGCGATGCTGTCGTTCATCACGCCACTCCCTGGGCGGCGGGGCCGCTCCTCATGGAATTCAATGTCTCAGGGCCAGCCGCGGTCGATGCCATCGGCCTTGAGCATCTCGCCCAGCTTCTTGCGGGCGTGGAAAAGCCTGGTCTTGACGGTGTTCTCGGGGATACCGACGATCCGCGCGACCTCCTCGACGGAGGTCTCGTGGTAGTAGACGAGGTCGATGACCTCGCGATGCTCGGCCGAAAGACGCCCCAAGCAGGCGCGGATCGCGAGACCCTTGTCCTGTTTCTGCAGTACGACCTCGGGGCCGTCCGCGTCGTCCTCGAGGCTTTCGGCATAATCCTCGTCCAGCTCGGCATCACGGCGCTTGCGCAAAAGCGACCAGGCCTTGTTCCGGGCAATGGCGAGCAGCCAGGTCGAAACCGAGGCGCGAGCCTCGAACCGATCGGCCTGTCGCCACAGATCCATGAACACGTCACTGATCACATCCTCGGCAAGCGTCTCGTCGCGGACGAGCCGCAGCACGAAACGGTAGACTCGCACCTGGTGCCGCGAAAACAGCACCTTCATCGCGAGCCGGTCACCAGAGGCGATCCGTTTGACGAGATCCTCGTCCGATTCCGTATGCATTGCCCCTCGAAGGCCAGGCATCCCGGCTCGCATCCGGTTGTCGCGGCGAGCAGGAAAAAGGTTCAATCCGGCAGGCACATTAATCTGCATGCTCGGATTTGCCGATAGGTCGATACGGAACGGATAGGTGTTTTTTGCCCGAAGAGCAGCCGGGGGCCGGCGCAGACGCTGCCGGCGCGGTCGAGCGGATATGAAAAGGGGCGCTCACGGCGCCCCAGATCGCATTCACGGATATGCGGAAATTCCTGGCGTCAGCGGCGCTTGCCGGCGGTCCGCATCTGCATGTACTGCACGGCCTCCAGCAGCACCTTACGCGGACGCTCGGCGTCGCGCTTGGCCTGCTCCGCCTTGCGGGCAACCTCGCGGGCGAGCTCTTCCTGGCGCTTCTCTTCTTCGATGCGCGCGCGCTCGATCGCTTCCAGGCGCTCCTTCTCGGCCCGGATCTTCGCCTTCTCGGCTTCGCGCTCGGCGCGGGCCTGGGCGATGGCTTCCCGCTCCGCGCGTCGCTGCACCATCACCGGGTCGTCGGCCTTCGGCCGGGCCTTGAAACGCTCAAGCAGAGCCTTCTTGGCATTGGCGGAATTGGACTGGCGGTCGGTAAAGCTGCGGTCGTTCGGGTTCTTCAAGGGTGATCTTCTCTCGGGTTGTTACGGACATTGCATCGGCCCGCGCGGGCGAGATAATCCAGATCCGGCCGGATTGGTATCGAAATCGACGCGCGGCAGCCCCGCTTCCAGCGCCTATCGGACGGCAGGCCCTGCATGCTGCACACCAAAAATGCATGAGAATGGCAGGATCGGCACCCGATTGGCGGGCGGGCCGGCCCATGCATATGGGTCGCTCCTCCCGTCCTGTCAACGCAAAGAGACCTTTCCGGGCCGGGCGATCGCCCGAAAACCACCTCTATGCTTTACAAGCCGAACATTTTCCCCAACAGGCAGGGGATTGCCGCAACAACCCGTGCTCCCGTGAAGACGCCCCTGCTTTCCGATTTCCGCCGCATCGTCGTCAAGGTCGGTTCCAGCCTGCTGGTCGATCGCGAGCGCGGCCGCCTGCGCCATGCCTGGCTCGCCGCACTGGCCGAGGACCTCGCCGAACTGCACCAGCGCGGCGCCGACGTACTCGTCGTCTCCTCCGGCGCAATCGCGCTGGGGCGCACCGTGCTCGGCCTGCCCTCCGGCCCGCTGCGTCTGGAGGAAAGCCAGGCCGCCGCCGCCGTCGGCCAGATCGCACTCGCCCGCAACTGGGCCGAGGCACTCGGCGCCCATGGCCTCACCGCCGGACAGGTGCTGCTGACATTGGCCGATACCGAGCAGCGTCGCCGTTATCTCAACGCGCGCGCGACCCTCGGGCGCCTGCTCGACCTGCGCGCCATCCCCGTCATCAACGAGAACGACACGGTCGCCACCACCGAGATCCGCTATGGCGACAACGATCGGCTCGCTGCCCGCGTCGCCACCATGGCCGGCGCCGACCTGCTGGTGCTCTTCTCCGATATCGACGGGCTCTATATGGCCCCACCCGCGAAGGACCCGAGCGCGCAGCACATTCCCGTGGTCGAGCGCATCACGCCCGAGATCGACGCCATGGCCGGCGGCGCGGCCTCCGAGCTCTCGCGCGGCGGCATGCGCACCAAGATCGAGGCCGGCAAGATCGCGGCGGCCGGCGGCACCCATATGCTGATCGCCGACGGGCGCGGCAAGAACCCGCTCGCCAGCGTCGCCAATGGCGGCCGCTGCACCTGGTTCCTCACGGCCTCGACGCCCGCGACCGCCCGCAAGACCTGGATCGCGGGCTCGCTCGAGCCGCGCGGCACGCTGCATCTCGATGCCGGCGCAGCCCGTGCGCTGCGCGGCGGCGCGAGCCTGCTGCCGGTCGGCGTGACCCGGATCGAGGGTGAGTTCGCGCGCGGCGACGCCGTGCTGATCCGCGACCCCGAGGGACAATTGCTCGGCCGCGGTCTCGTCGCCTACGACGCCTCGGAGGCTGCGCTCGTGCTCGGCAAGGCCTCGCGCGATATCGAGAGCGCGCTGGGCTATCCCGGCCGCGCCGAGATGATCCACCGGGACGACATGGCGCTCGGGCTGGGCTAAGCTTCATTATGGGCCGGCTTAGCCGGCGACTATCGGGCTGAACGAGATGACCGGCGACAGCGCATTGCGCATCATCGCGACGAACGGGGCCGCCGATGTCGGCAGCATCATGCAGAAGGTGGGGGCCCGCGCCCGCGCCGCCGCACGCAAGGTCGCGCTGAGCCCAACCGAGCAGCGCAATGCCGCCCTCCTCGCCATGGCCGAGGCGTTGCGCGCCCGGAGCGCAAAAATCCTGACGGCCAATGCGCAGGATCTTGCAGATGGCAAGGCCGCGGGCTTGAGCGCCTCCTTCATGGATCGCCTCGCCCTCGACGAAAAGCGCCTCGCCGCGATTGCGGATGCCGTCGCCGAAGTCACCGACCTGCCCGACCCTCTCGGCCGCGTGCTGGCGGAATGGGAGCGGCCGAACGGCCTGCGGTTCGAGCGCATCGCAACCCCGCTCGGCGTCATCGCGGTGATCTTCGAGAGCCGGCCGAACGTCACCGCCGATGCTGGCGCGCTCTGCCTGAAGAGCGGCAATGCCGCGATCCTGCGCGCCGGCTCCGATTCCTTCCGCTCCTCGACCGAGATCGCCGCCGCGATGCGCGAGGGCCTGGAAGCCGCCGGCCTGCCCGCCGACGCAATCCAGCTCGTCCCGACGCGCGATCGCGCCGCCGTCGGCGAAATCCTCTCCGGGCTGAACGGCAATATCGACGTCGTCGTGCCGCGAGGCGGAAAAAGCCTCGTTGCCCGCGTCCAGAGCGAGGCACGCGTGCCGGTCTTCGCCCATCTCGACGGCAACTGCCATGTCTATGTCGGTGCCAGGGCCGATCTCGCCATGGCCCGCGAGATCCTGCTCAACGCCAAGCTCCGCCGCACCGGCGTCTGCGGTGCGGCCGAGACGCTGCTCGTCGACGAGGCCAGCGCAGCGACGCATCTCGCACCGCTGGTCACAGCCCTGCTCGAAGCCGGCTGCGCGGTGCGCGGTGATGCGGCTACCCAGGCCGTCGACGCCCGCGTGACCACCGCGACTGAAGAGGATTGGGCGACCGAATATCTCGACCGGATCATCGCAGTGAAGACCGTGCCGGGCCTCGATGCCGCGATCGACCATATCGAGCGCTACGGCTCGCATCACACCGATGCGATCGTCACGGCCGACGAGGCCGCCGCAGCCCGCTTCCTCGCCGAGGTCGATTCCGCCATCGTCATCCACAACGCCTCGACCCAGTTCGCAGATGGCGGCGAGTTCGGCTTCGGGGCCGAAATCGGCATCGCCACCGGCCGCATGCATGCGCGCGGCCCCGTCGGCGTCGAGCAGCTCTGCTCGTTCAAATACCGCGTCCATGGCGCGGGCCAGACCCGGCCCTGAGGCGAAGCAAGGCGCATGACGAGCGAGCTTCCGCGCCTGCCGTCCCGGCTGCCCTCCTTCGCGCCCGGCCTGCGCATCGGCCTGTTCGGCGGCAGCTTCAATCCGGCCCATGACGGTCACCGGCTGGCGAGCCTGACTGCCTTGCGCCGCCTGCAGCTCGACCGCGTCTGGTGGCTGGTCACGCCCGGCAATCCGCTGAAGGATAACGCGAAGCTGCCCTCGCTCGCCGAACGCATCCGCCAGGCTGAACGCGTCGCCGGCCATGCCCGCATCGACGTCACGGGCGTCGAGGCTATGCTGCGCACGCGCTACACCGCCGATACGCTCCGTGCGCTCAGGCAACGTTGTCCGGGTGTGAACTTCGTCTGGATCATGGGCTCCGACAATCTCGCCGGCTTCCATCGCTGGAACGAATGGCGCGAGATCGCCCGGATGATGCCGATCGCGATCATCGACCGGCCCGGATCGACTCACAGCGCTATGGCTTCGCCCGCCGCCAACTGGCTCTCGCGCTGGCGCCTGCCGGAAAGCCGGGCTGCGAGCCTGCCGCGCATGCAGCCTCCGGCCTGGGTCTTCCTGCATGGCAAGCGCTCGACGTTATCCTCCACGATGCTGCGCAAACAGGCCGGCCGCGATTGAATTCCGGGGCCTTCCGCCTTACTTTGACTTCCGTCGCGCCGAGAGCGCGTCGGGATCGAGAGGATACGTCACTGACCCGTCAAACCCTTGGTGAAGCCGAGCCGAAGCCGCTTCCCCAGGCTGCCGTCGCGGAGAATCCTTCCGCCGACAGCATCGCCCTCGTCCAACGTATCCTCGAGGACATGAAGGCCGAGGACATCACGGTCATCGACCTCGTTGGCAAGACGTCTCTGGCCGATGCGATGATCATCGCCTCCGGCAACGTCAACCGCCACGTCGCCGCGATCGCCGAAGCCCTGATCGAAGCCATCAAGAATTCCGGGAAACCTTCGCCAAATGTCGAGGGCATGCCTGCCTGTGACTGGGTGCTGATCGATACCGGCGATATCATCGTTCACGTCTTCCGGCCCGAAGTGCGCCAGTTCTACAATCTTGAGAAGATGTGGGGCACCGACCGGCCGAACGAACGTCTCGATAGCTGACGCAGTCCCCGAATGCGGCTCGCGGTCATCGCCGTCGGCCGGCTCAAGGATGGGCCGGAACGCGAGCTGTGCGAGCGCTATCGTGAGCGCGGCGTCGCGCTTGGCCGCGGCATCGGCCTCAGCGGCCCCGACATCGTCGAGATCGCCGAGGGCCGGGGCCGCCGCCCCGAAGAGCGCAAGCGCGAAGAGGCACAGGCCATCCTCGCCAGGGCGCAACCTGGCCTCATCATCGCGCTCGATGAACGCGGCCGCCAGCTGGGCAGCGAGGCCTTCGCAACCCGCCTCGCCGCCGCCCGCGATTCCGGCACCGGCCATGCCAGCCTGATTATCGGCGGCGCCGACGGATTGGGCGAAGAGATTCGCGACAGGGCCGACATCACGCTCGCTTTCGGCGCCCTGACAATCCCGCATCAGATCGTGCGTGCGCTCGTGCTCGAACAGCTCTATCGCGCGATGACGATCATCTCCGGTCACCCCTATCATCGCGCATGATTTCGCTGATTCGCCCCGGACTGCGCGGCCTGTGCCTTGCCTCCCTGCTGGCGACGTCGCCCGGCACGGTCGCCCAGACGCCTCAGGCCGATCCGGAGGCCCTTCAGCGCGAGGCGATGCAGAAGCTCGTCGAGAAGCAGGCCCGCGAGAGCGAGCTCAAGGCGATCGAGCAGCGCCTTGCCGGCAACAGCGAGGCTCGCGCGAAACTCGAAAAGGACATCGCCGCCATCCGGGCCGACCGCGCCGCGCTCAACAAGGCCCTGCTCGAAGCTACCGCGCGAACTCAGGCCGCCGAGGAACGGCTCGGGGGACTGGAAACGCGGCTCGGTCTGCTGCAGTCCAGCGAGGCCGCGATTCGCCGCTCGCTCGAGGGCCGGCGCAACCTCATTGCCGAAGTGCTGGCGGCCCTGCAGCGCATCGGCCGGCGCCCGCCCCCGGCCGTGCTGGTGCGCCCGGAGGACATCCTGGAAGCCGTACGCGCCTCGATGCTGCTCGGCGCAGTCGTGCCCGACCTCCGGCAGGAGGTCGAGATTCTCGGCACCGATTTGACTGAGCTGGTCCGCCTCCGCGACGGCATCGCCACTGAAAAGGGCCATATCGGCACGGAGATGGAGCAGATCGCGGCCGAGCGTCAGCGCCTGGCCTCCCTGATCGAAGCCAGACGCGAGCGCGAGGCCAGCGCCGCCAAGGATGTCGAGTCGCAGGCCGCTCTCGGCAAGGAGCTTGCCGGCCAGGCGCGCTCGATGCGGGAGTTCGTCGAGAAGATCGAGAAGGAGATCTCCGTTGCCAACAAGGCGGCCGATGCCGCCCGTCAGGCGATCGAGCAGGAGACCCGCGAGCAGCGCGAGCGGATGACGGCACTGGCCTTCAAGGATCCGGCCCGGCTTGCCCCCAAGATCGCCTTCGCCGAGGCCAGGGGCCTGCTCTCCCTGCCCGTCGCGGGATCACGATTGCGTGGTTTCGGCGATCCGGACGGTGCTGGCGGCACAATTCGCGGGATTTCTCTGGAGACCCGCCCCAACGCCCTAGTTTCGGCGCCTTCTGACGCTTGGGTGGTTTACGCGGGGCCGTTCCGTTCGTTCGGGCAACTCTTGATCCTGAACGCTGGCGGGGGATACTACATCCTGCTGGCCGGCATGCAGCGGATCGATGTCGCGCTCAATCAGTTCGTGCTGGCGGGGGAGCCGGTTGCGACGATGGGCGAAACATCGGAAGCTGCCGCGACGACCGTAGGGGTGGGAACCGGGCAGCCGGTTCTGTATATCGAATTCAGAAAAGACGGCGTCTCGATCGATCCGACGCCGTGGTGGACGAAATCGCAAGGCGAAAAGGTTCGCGGATGATGCGCAAGGTTTCCCTCGTTCTCGCCGGCGCCATCATGGGCGCGGGCCTGACCGGTCTCGCCACCCAGACGCGGCTGCTGAGTTCGACCAGCGCGGTCGCGGCCTCGGCCGAGGTTTACCGCAGCCTGAATCTCTTCGGTGACATCTTCGAGAAGATCCGCACCGACTATGTCGACAAGCCCGACGAGCAGAAGCTGATCGAAGCCGCCATCAACGGCATGGTCTCCTCGCTCGATCCGCATTCCTCCTATCTCGACGCCAAGTCCTTCCGCGACATGGACACCGACATGCGCGGCCAGTTCGGCGGCCTCGGCATCGAGGTGACGATGGAGGACGGCGTCCTCAAGGTTGCCAAGCCGATCAAGGACACCCCCGCCTCCAAGGCCGGCATCCTCGCCAACGACATCATAAAGCAGATCGACGGCACCGAGGTGAAGGGCCTGTCCCTGACTCAGGCCGTCGAGAAGATGCGCGGACTGATCAACACCCAGGTCACCCTGAAGATCGACCGCCCCGGCAAGACCGAGCCACTCGAATTCACCCTGACTCGTTCGACCATCGTCGTCCCGGCCGTCGAGGAGCGTGTCGAGGGCGATATCGGCTATATCCGCATCGGCACCTTCTCCGAGCAGACCTATGACGGCCTGCGCAAGGCGATCGAGAAGACCACGAGCGAGATCGGCGCCGACAAGCTCAAGGGTTTCATCATCGACCTCCGCAACAACCGCGGTGGGCGCCTCGACCAGTCCGTGCTGGTCTCCGACGCCTTCCTCGAGCGGGGCAAGATCGTCTCGACCCGCGGCCGCAACGCCGAGGAGACCCAGGTCTTCAACGCCAAGTCCGGTGACCTGACCAAGGGCAAGCCGGTCGTCGTGCTGATCAACGGCTCGTCCGCCTCGGCTGCCGAGATCGTCGCCGGCGCCCTGCAGGATCACAAGCGCGCGACCGTGATGGGCACACGTTCCTTCGGCAAGGGCTCGGTCCAGACCGTGATTCCGCTCGGCTCGAATGGCGGCCTTCGCCTGACCACCGCACGCTACTACACCCCGTCAGGCAACTCGATCCAGGCCAAGGGCATCACGCCGGATATCGAGGTCCAGCAGGAGATCCCGCAGGAGATCAAGGACAAGCTCGTCGAGAACAAGGGCGAGGCCGCGCTCAAGGGCCATCTCAAGGCTGGCGAGGGCGAGGAACAGTCCGGCTCCAGCTCCTATGTCCCCGCCGACGCGACCAAGGACACTCAGCTCATCGCCGCGCTGAACCAGCTCCGCGGTGTCAAGACGGGTGCCGCTTCCCCGGCTGAGAAGCCCGCTGCTCCGGCTGCTCCCGAGGCTCCCAAGCAGCCGAACTGAACCACGAGGCCCGACGTCGGGTTCCCTGGCGCCAAGCCGAGAACCAGCCGGCTCTCGTTTTCAGATCGAGCCCCCGTGACCGATCTGATTGCGATGCAATCTGATCGGCGCGTACTCTGGCGCGCGGGCCGCTGATTCGGGTCCGCGCCGCAACCTTGAGGACGGCCTCTCTCGGCCGGTACGCCGCTGACAGAGCTCAATCGACCGCTCGGCAGGGATCGCCCGGCGGCCTCTGGCAGGCCCTGGGAGCGCTGGCTCGCAACGGCGGCTGCCGGCTGCGTCGGCATGGTCATTCTGGGACTGGCGCTGACAGTGGCGCTACGCCGCGATCCCGATGGCGGCGAGCCGATAGCCGTGGCCGCGATTGAGAAACGCGTCGCTCCGATCTCCTCCGTACCCGCCAGCAACAGTGCGGCCCCGTCCGCGCCGCAAGGGCCGGCCAGCGCTGCCCAGCTCGAGAACAGTGCAGGTGTGACCGTGACGCGTGCCGGCGAGGATGCGCCGGACGCCATCGTCATCACAATCCCCAGCGAAGACCGTGCGACCAAGCTCGCGCCTGCCCCCGACAGCCGCCTCGTCGAACGGTCGCGCTACGGCCTGCTGCCGAAATCCGGCCCCGAAGGCGCGACGCCGGCAAGGGTCTATGCCCGCCCGCTAGGGCCCGAGCCGCAAGCGAAACCGGCCGGGCGGATCGCCCTGCTCGTCGGCGGGCTCGGCATCAGCCAGAGCGGCACGGCCGACGCGATCGCCAAACTGCCGGCACCGATCTCGCTCGCCTTCGCTCCCTATGGCTCCGAACTCGAACGCACAGTCCAGCGCGCCCGCGGCGAAGGCCACGAGGTCTTCCTGCAACTGCCGATGGAGCCGTTCGACTATCCCGACAACGACCCCGGCCCGCATACGCTGCTGACCGGCCCGAAGGCGCCCGACAATATCGACAAGCTGCATTGGGCGCTCGGGCGCTTCACCGGCTATGTCGGCATCGTCAACTTCCTCGGCGGCCGCTTCACCGCCGACGAGAATGCCCTCTCTCCGGTTCTGCGCGAACTCGCCGGCCGCGGTCTGATGGTCGTCGACGACGGCTCCTCCGCGCGCAGCCTGCTCGCCGGCTCGGCCGACCGCGCCCGCATTCCCGCTCTGAAGATCGATCGCGTCATCGATGGCATCACACGCGCCGACGCGATCGACAAGGAGCTGGCTGCGCTCGAAAACATCGCCCGCGAGCAGGGCATCGCGGTCGCCGCCGCCAGCGCGTTGCCCATTTCGATCGACCGGATCAACCGCTGGGCGCAGTCCCTGGAAGCCAAGAAGCTCGTGATCGTCCCGGTGAGCGCCGCACGCGGCTTCCGCTCGCCCAAGAGCACCGGATCGATCAAGCCCACCGGATCGCCGAGATGACCGACAAGCCCCCCGAAGGCTACCGCCCCTGCGTGGGCCTGGCCCTGTTCAATGCGGCAGGGCTGGTTTTCGTGGGTCGGCGGGCCGACAAGACCAAGCGTGAGCATGTCGCTCCGGGCCATGCCTGGCAGATGCCGCAGGGTGGCATCGATGATGGCGAGACACCACTGGAAGCGGCCCGCCGCGAACTTGCCGAGGAAACCAATGTGACTTCGGTCGAACTCCTGGCCGAGGCGCCGGGCTGGCTCGCCTACGATCTGCCCGTCGATATCGGCAAGGAAGCCTGGAAGGGCCGCTGGCGGGGCCAGGCCCAAAAATGGTTCGCCTTCCGTTTTTTGGGCTCAGAGGATGAGATCGACATCCTGACCCCGGCCTGTGGCCACAAGCCTGAATTCGACGCCTGGCGCTGGACAAGACTCGACGAGACGCCGGACCTCATCATCCCCTTCAAGCAGGTGGTCTACCGGCAGGTCGCGGCTCATTTCGCGCCCTTCGCGGGCAGGGCTGACAAGAAGGACTGAGCTCGCTTCAGCCCACCGTGTAGACGATGCGGCCGATCCAGTAGACCTGATAGAGGATATGCACGCTCGCGAGCGCGATATGCACGCTGTGTCGCGCCGTGACATAGGCGATGAGGCAGAGTGCCAGCCCGATCGGCACCTGCACGAGATAGTCGCCGCTGAGTTGACTCCAGTGTTTCGCCCCCTTGATCAGGGTATCGATGACGTCGAGCACGAAGGCCGCCGCCAGCAGGCCGAAGAACCAGCGCCGGCGCCTGATGAAGTAATCCTCATAACCGGCGTATTCGGCGATGTTGTCCGGGAACAGCAGCGCGGAGATCAGGTAGAGCACGACTGCATAGCCGATCAGGAACAGATAGGCGCCGAAGCGCCAGACCGGGATGCGCGACAGCCCGAACTCCCACCACCAGAACAGCACCAGCTCGAGCAGGATTGAGCCGACCCAGAGCATGTGGAGCAGCGAGACGCGATAACGCCCGGGATGCTGGATGAAACCGGCGATTCCGGCCAGCATCCGTGTAATGCCCAGGCCAATGACCATGCCCAGGACGATGCGAATATGAGTGAAGAGTTCGTGCGGCGAGACGGTCTCCATGCTCCGTGCTTAGAGCATCCACCGCGCCGCTGGCCACAGATTTCAGGAGGCTGGCGCAGCAATCGCCAAGATGAGGGAATTTTGTGTGCCAGAACCGGTAAATCGACGAGCGTCGGAAACGCATCTTGTCGGCATCGAGCGTGCGACGATCGATTCGCAGCGCACAACGCCTGGTTCGACCGGCGCGATGCGTCCATTTCCGTGCAACCGAGCTTCGCGCTCCTCCCCACTCCGCTTCAAATTCCGGGACCCTGCAGCAGCGGTTTCCGCCGGACCGCCTGATCACCTTCCGGCGAGAGAGCCAAGGTGCGCGCGGTCCTGACGAGCGCTGCAACAGGACATATCCGGCGGCTTGGCCTCAACTCCCCGGCGCCGAAGTCGAACGGCAGACGTTCCGTTGATATGGATTGGCTTTGCGAGGCTTCCGCTCGATCGCTTTGTCGCTCGACACGTCTCGACCGCGCATGGGGCGCATCGATGTAGCGGCGGCGTTTGGCAGTACACAGGAAAAGGCGACGCCGGATCGTCGCCCTGATCTGGTGCAGGCTTGACGGCTTGTTCACAGCCAGACAGCGATCTCTGAAACGTCAGATAGCCGCTCGGTGCTCGCGGTCCAGCGGCAACCGCGGCGCGGATGCGGATCTCGCTCTCCAGGCCGCATACGACCTGCATCGGCCGGCGGCGCAAGGCCGGTCGCCCGGCGCGCATTCTGCAGGACGCGTCAACCGCTTACGACGACATCCGAATAATCGAAGCTTCGTCTATCCGTGTTCACCAGCGTACCGCTGACGACCCAAGAACGACGGAGCGATCCCGTTGCATGGATCGCGCGCGCCGCAGCCTGACCACCAAGATTTGCTTTGCCGTTGCTGCCCGAGGTCACGCGATCAGTTAGAAGCTGACCAAGGACCAACTCATCACGGTCGCCCGGCCGCCGACATGCTGGACATGATCATGCCGAACAAAATCCTTCTCGCCGACAGAGCCTATCCATGGCGACACCTTTGCAAGGCGAATTACCGTCTATGGACTATGATGCAAAATTAATTCGCCTCAAATAGAAATTTAATATTGAAATACCCAAGTTTTGCTTTGAAACGTGAAAAATCCTACACAGACCGTTTCTGAAAATGTATTCAGGATCATAATATATTATGAGAAATACTAAAGCTAAATCTATTTTAGACGATAAAATGTTGGAAGATTGAATTTCGATATTTGTTTAAAAATAATAATTTTTTTTAAAGTGCTTGAAAAATATCATAATTTAATACATAGATTATATTTACAAAAATAACATGAATAAAAAATAGAACTACTTCCAAGTGCAATGCCGCGAAATCTATCATACGCCAAATTTATTCAAAAGAACGAGCCCGTAAAAGGCCTTCGCGCATCCGATGCGTGCACTCAGAAAGGATACCAGTGTCAATTCAATTCAACCCGACTTGCGCAAGTTGCAGCCGTCGCTTGCCGCTGGCGGCAGTGCGCTGTCCGTGGTGTAGGCTTCGCGTGAGCCCGTTCACACAAATCGGCCTGCCGGGGGGAGAACGGCACCTGGCCAATCCGGCGGGATACGCTCGCAGCTCCGCAGCACAGCCGTCAAACTGGCAGACGAGCCGTTCATGAGGTCACATAGAACCTCTCGCCGCCGCCTGATCTGGCCCACAGCGGCCATGGTAGCGAGCATTGGGACCTATCTCATACACCAGCCTGCCCTCGATGCGATCCACCCGGGTATCGAGCCCAATGCCATCAGGCTTCTTTCGGGCGCAATGAGCTATTTCACGGCAGCCTGGCTGGGCGGCCGCCTGATCGGTATCGCTCTCGAGCGCGCTGGACCGAACCAGCGGCGGGTGCCGCGGCTGCTTCAGGAGCTGGTTTCGGCCGCTCTTTTTCTGGCCGCCGCAATCGCGACCATCATTCTGGTATTCGGCCAGTCTGTCAGCGGCGCGCTCGCGGGGTCCGGGCTCGTTCTAGCGATCCTCGGTTTCGCAATCCGGAACGCCCTGGCCGACGTACTTTCCGGGATCGCACTGGGGCTGGAAGCACCTTACCGCATCGGGGACTGGGTCGAAATCGACACCAGCATCCGCGGGAGGATCGTGGAGATCGGGTGGCGTACGACCAGGCTTCTTACACGGGACGAAACCTACACCATCCTGCCAAACAGCCAGATCGCCCGGCAGCGTCTGACCAACTATAGCGCCCCGCGTCAACGCTACCGGTCAAAGGTCCAGATCGTGCTCGATCACGATGTACCGGTCGATGAAGCCAAAAAGCTTCTCGCAGAGGCGTCTGCCGGACCATCGGTGATCCTGCCGAGTCCAGCACCCGACGTAAGGGTCGTATCCTATGACGGCGATGGCATTCGATATGCCGTTCGCTTCTGGGTGCCCAGCTTTGCGGAAGAGATCGACTGCCGGGATGCGGTCTTCTCGGCAATCGACGTGGCGGTCAGGTCGAGTGGGCTCCGGCCGCCGGGAACCCGTCTTCGCTTGCTATAGGATCGCACCCCAGGTCGGGGCGCTCACCGGCATGCCGCAAGATCGACGGAGAACTCTTGCCTCCGGATCGGGCCGGGACTGCCGCAGGCGCAAACCCGGCCCGGTCTTCATCGAGTATCTGCCCGGCCGCCGGCGCTCTGCATCGGGCATCTCTTTCCCGGCAGCGCCTGCCGGCCCGGCCGCCGGCGCTCTGCTACGAAGCCGAGATCGAAGTCGGCATGACACGCCCGCCGAATGCAACGTGATCGCGGGAAATGCATTCAGACGGACTATCGGGATCGCCAGAAAATAGACGCTTTCATTGGCAACCCAACAACACATGCTCAGCTACGCATGATGCCGATATCTCCGCTCTCGCCCCGAAATCGACGGCTTTGCCTCAGGGTGGCGGCATCGCGTACCGACCGGTGACACCGCTCATACAGCCACCTTCCCTCAATTTGAACCGCGCCGAACTGCCCGCGGCGGACGGCATCGCAGATCGGAGGGTGACATTCGGGTGCTTCGTCCGCTATCGCATCGAGACAGACAGCGATCTGAAGGGCGGCTCTTGATCGACCAGGACAGGGATATCACCGCCGCGGAAATTTCTATCCTAAGCCCTCGGCTCTGACCGTGTCCGGGCTGTTCACGGGAGATCCAAGCCCCATGATCGGGAGCAACCTCGAAAAGCCGCCCTGGGTCGAGGTGACTGAAGCCGATCCGATGGAGACGGGCAGCGGGCGCGCGATTAGCCGCACACGACGAATATCCGAATCACTCCATTGGTAGATCGCCCTCGACGGGCTAAGAACGCATACCTGCCGATTGATGGAGAACGATGGAGCCTTCCCCGCTAGTCCTGACCCTGGTCTTGCCTTTCCTCGCCAGCCTGGCCGTGGTCGTGGTTCGAGGCGGGCGCGAATCGGCGACCTGGATCACCGGGGCAACCATGATCGCTTGCCTGGTTCTGGCGGCCTCGCTTTATCCATCCGTGAGCGGCGGGAACGTCGTCCGGTACGACATCGAATGGATTCCTTCTCTCGGCCTGAATTTCACGCTGAGGATGGACGGCTTCGCCTGGATCTTTGCCGTCCTCGTCAGCGGCATTGGCGTGCTCGTTGTCATGTACGCCAGATACTATATTTCCGCCGAGGATCCTGTCCGCCGCTTCTACCTTTTCTTCCTCGCCTTCTGTGGCTCGATGCTCGGCGTTGTCCTGGCGGGGAATCTGATTCTGCTGGTCGTGTTCTGGGAGCTGACCAGCATCTTCTCGTTCCTGCTGATCGGTTACTGGCATCACAATCAGGCAGCGCGCGACGGCGCTCGCATGGCCATGACCGTGACGGGCATGGGAGGCCTCGCCCTGTTGGCCGGTGTGCTTCTGCTCGGCCACATCGTCGGCAGCTACGACCTCGACGTCGTGCTTCGATCCGGGGACCGCGTCCGTTCGCATGACCTGTATGTTCCGACGCTCCTGCTCATTCTCCTGGGCACACTGACGAAGAGCGCGCAGTTCCCCTTCCATTTCTGGTTGCCCAACGCCATGGCGGCGCCTACGCCCGTCTCGGCGTTCCTGCATTCGGCCACAATGGTGAAGGCGGGCGTCTTCCTCATGGCGCGGCTATGGCCGGTGCTGGCAGGCACTCAGGAATGGTTCATGATCGTGGGCATCGCCGGAATGGCCTCGCTCGTGCTCGGCGCCTATCTCGCCATGTTCCAGCATGACCTGAAGGGGCTGCTCGCCTATTCGACGATCAGCCATCTCGGCCTGATCACGCTGCTTCTCAGCCTCGGAAGCCCGCTCGCCGCGGTGGCTGCGATCTTCCACATGCTGAATCACGCGGCCTTCAAGGCATCGCTGTTCATGGCGGCCGGCATCATCGACCACGAGACCGGCACGCGCGACCTGCGGCGGCTTTCCGGCCTGTTCCGCTACATGCCGATCACGGGCACGCTGGCCATGGTCGCCAGCGCCGCCATGGCGGGCGTGCCGTTGCTGAACGGCTTCCTGTCGAAGGAGATGTTCTTCGCGGAAGCCGTGGAGACCCACGCCGATTCCTGGCTCGACAAAGCCGCCCCCTATGCGGCAGTTCTCGGCAGCGCGCTGGCCGTGACCTATTCCCTGCGGTTGATCCATTCGATCTTCCTGGGAGCGCCGCCCGAGAGCTTTCCCCGCGAGCCGCATGAACCACCGTTCTGGATGCGCTTCCCGGCCATGTTCCTGGTCGTCGCCTGCCTCGTCATCGGAACGATCCCCGCTCTGACGATCGGTCCCTTCCTCCATGTGGCCGTATCGTCCGTGCTCGGCCCCGCGACGCCGCAATACAGCCTGGCGGTCTGGCACGGGATCAACGTGCCGCTTGTGATGAGCGTCATCGCGCTGGCCGGCGGCGCGCTGCTCTATCTCGTGGCCGGAAACTATCTCGAGCGCACCGAACGCCCGCCGCTTCTCGGCCGGATCGACGGCCAGCGTATCTTCGAGCGGGTGACGGTCGCGATCTCGTGGCGCTGGGCGCGCCTCATCGAGGAGGCATTCGGCACCACGCGCCTCCAGCCGCAGATGCGCCTGGTGGTGGTCGCCGCGATCGCGGCGGGTATCGTCCCTGTCCTCGTCCTGGGCCTCGACTTCGCGTCCACCCGCCATGGAGCCATGGATTTGGCCTTCACGGGCCTCTGGGCGGTAGGCGTGACCTGCGCGATAGCCGCCGCCTATCTGGCCAAATTCCACCGCCTCGCGGCGCTTGCGCTGCTGGGCGGCACGGGGCTCGTGACCTGCCTGACCTTCGTCTGGCTCTCCGCACCGGATCTGGCGGCGACCCAGCTCGTGGTCGAGATCGTGACCACCGTGCTGATCCTGCTCGGCCTGCGCTGGCTGCCCAAACGTTCGCCTGACCTGTCCGAACCGAGCGAATGGCCGTTGCGGCTGCGCCGTTTCCGCGATCTGGCGATCGCTGTCGTGGCCGGCCTGGGAATGGCGGCGATCTCCTACGCCGTGATGACGCGTGCTCCGCCCGATACGATTGCGCGCTTCTTCCTGGAGAAAGCCTATGCGGAGGGCGGCGGCCGAAACGTCGTCAACGTCATCCTCGTCGATTTCCGCGGGTTCGACACGCTCGGAGAGATCACGGTCCTCGGCATCGTCGCGCTGTCCGTGTTTGCGCTGTTGCGGCGCTTCCGCCCCGCGCCGGACACGATCGAGCGTCCCGAGCAGCAGCTCATCCAGCGCTCCTATGACGAGGCCGAGCCCAGCACCGAGGCCGAGGCGACGAAGGAAGAATATCTCTACGTGCCGTCCGTGATCATGCAGTGGATGTTCCCGGTCATCATCGTGCTGGCTGCCTATCTGTTCCTGCGCGGCCACGACGCCCCCGGCGGCGGCTTTGCGGCGGGCGTGGCGATGGCTGCCGGCTTCATCCTGCAATACATGGCGGCAGGGACGGTCTGGGTCGAGAACCGGCTACGCATCCTGCCGGTCGCCTGGATCGGAGGCGGCCTGCTGCTGGCGGCTTTCACCGGCGCGGCCGCGATTCTGTTCGGCGACTCGTTCCTCACCTCCTACTTCCGGTACGCGGAGCTGCCGCTCGTCGGAAAGGTGCCGTTGGCAAGCGCCACCTTCTTCGACCTCGGCGTGTTCAGCCTCGTCGTCGGCGCAACGGTGCTGATGCTGATCGCCATCGCCCACCAATCGATACGCCGCCTGCGCGCGGCCCGCCTTGGAGAGGAACGCCAACGATGGAACTGACGCTCGCGATCGCGATCGGAGCGCTTACGGGATCGGGAGTCTGGCTGGTCCTGCGCCCCCGCACCTATCAGCTCGTCATCGGCCTGTCTCTGCTCTCCTATGCGGTGAATCTCTTCATCTTCAGCATGGGCCGGCTCACCGTCGGCGTGCCGCCGGTGCTCGGCCCCGGCGGCGCCGGGAATCCCTCCGATTATGCCGACCCCGTTCCGCAGGCGCTCGTGCTCACGGCAATCGTCATCGGCTTCGCAACGACCGCATTGCTGCTGGTGGTCTTGCTCGTCGCCCGCGGGCTGGCCGGCAACGACCATGTCGACGGACGAGAGCAGCGCTGATGGAGTGGACGAGGCATCTTCTCATCGTCCCGATCCTGCTGCCGCTCGTCACCGGAGCGGGGCTCCTGCTGATCGACGAGTTGCGCCACACGCTCAAGGCGCTCCTCAGTCTCGTCTCCTGCCTGTTGCTTGCGGTCGCAGCGGCCCTGCTGATGCGCATGGCCGATGGCGTCCCGGGCGAAGGCAGCACCCTCTCCGTCTCCTATGCCGTCGCCAACTGGCCCGCGCCCTTCGCCATCGTGCTCGTGCTCGACCGGCTGGCAGCGTTGATGCTGGCCCTCACCTCGGTCCTGGCCATTGCCGCTCTCGTCTTCTCGATGGCGCGCTGGCATCGCGCCGGGCCGCATTTCCACACGCTTTTCCAGTTCCTGCTCATGGGTCTCGGCGGCGCATTCCTGACCGGCGACCTGTTCAACCTCTTCGTCTTCTTCGAGGTCACACTCGCCGCATCCTACGGGCTGCTGCTGCACGGTTCCGGCGCGTTCAGGGTCCGGGCCGGACTGCACTACATCGCAATCAACCTGGCGGCCTCGCTGCTTTTCCTCGTCGGCGTCAGCCTCATCTATGGCGTCGCCGGGACGCTGAACATGGCCGATCTCGCCATTCGCCTGCCCGGCATCCCCGCCGCCGACCGCGGGCTGGCCTATACGGGCGCGGCGATCCTCGGAATCGCCTTCCTGATCAAGGCGGGGATGTGGCCGCTCTGCTTCTGGCTGCCTTCCGCCTATATGGCGGCCGCCGCTCCGGTCGCGGCAATCTTCGTGGTGCTCACCAAGGTCGGGGCCTATGTGCTCCTGCGCCTGACGCTGCTGCTTTTCGGTGCCCAGGCGGGAGCCGCAGCCGGCTTCGGTGGCCCGGTGCTGCTCTGGGGCGGCATGGCGACCATCGCCTTCGCGACGTTCGGCATGCTGGCGTCTCAGGCGATGGGCAAGCTCGCCGGCTATAGCGTCCTCATCTCGGCGGGTACCTTGCTCGCGGCGACCGGCCTGGGCGATGCTGCAGTCGTCTCGGGCGCCCTGTTCTATCTCGTCAGCTCGACCTTCAGCACCGCAGCCTTCTTCATGCTGATCGAGTTGGTGGAGCGGGCGCGAGCACCTGGCGCCGACCTTCTGGCCGTCACCATGGAAGCCTATGGCGACGAAACCGACGAGGACGAGGTCGAGGACCACGACGACGAAGAAGTCGGCGTGGTCATGCCGGGGGCACTCGCCATCCTCGGCGTATCGTTCGGGTGCGTTGCGCTGCTGCTCGCCGGCCTGCCGCCGCTTTCCGGCTTCATCGCCAAGTTCGCCATGCTGACCGGCATGCTGAACCCCTCCGGGCTGGGCTTGCCGGCTGAAACCCCGCGGCACATCTGGCTGCTGGCCGCACTGATCATCCTGTCCGGCCTGGCGGCATTGATTGCGATGATGCGAACCGGCATCCGGACTTTCTGGGCACCGCTCGAGACGATCGTCCCGCGCGTTCTGGTGGTCGAAGTCGCACCGATCGTCGGATTGCTGGCACTCTGCACATTGCTCGCCGTGCAGGGCGGCGCCCTGCTCGACTACACCGAGGCTGCAGCCCGCGCCCTCCATGCTCCTTCGACCTATATTCAGGGCGTGCTCGGAGCGGGTCATCCTGCGAGCACTTCGCGATGAGCCGTCTGTTGCCGTATCCGATCCTGACCGCCCTGCTGCTGATGATGTGGCTGTTGCTCACATCCTTCTCGGCTGGGCAGTTTCTCCTCGGCGGCGCAGTCGCCGTTGGGGCGTCCCGCGCCATGGCGGCCCTCCAGCCCTCCAGACCACGGCTGAGGCGCTGGCAGCTCCTGCCCAAGCTCCTCGGAATCGTCACGTACGATATCCTGCAGTCGAACATCGCGGTTGCCAGCATCATCCTCAAGGGCAGCCGCCGCAAGCGGGCTCCGGGTTTCGTTGCCATCCCCCTGGATCTGCGCGACAAGACCGGATTGGCCGTCCTCGCCTGCATCGTCACCAGCACACCGGGAACAGCCTGGGTCGAATTCGCGCCCGATACGGGCGTTCTTCTGATCCATGTGCTCGATCTCGTCGACGAAGCCGAATGGGTTTCCCTGATCAAGCACCGCTATGAGGGGCTGCTGATGGAGATATTCGAATGACGGCGGCGATCCTCCTGTGGGCGGTGGCCGCAGCCCAGACCATGCTCGCAGCCGCCATGGGCTGCAGTGCCTACAGACTGATCCGCGGGCCCCGCGCGCAGGATCGCGTCCTGTGCCTCGACGCCATGTATGTCAGTGCGATGCTGCTGGTGCTTACGGTCGGCATCCGCACCGGCAGTTCGATCTATTTCGAGGCGGCCCTGATCATCAGCGTGCTGGGTTTCGTCTCGAGCATCGCGCTCGCCAAGTTCCTGATGCGTGGCGAGGTGATCGAATGAACCATCTGGAGGCCCTTCCCACCTGGGCCGCTCTCCTGACGGCTTTCTTCCTCGTGCTGGGCGCGGGGCTGACCCTCATCGGAGCAATCGGCATCTTGCGCTTCCGCAGCTTCTTCGAGCGGGTTCACGCACCCACGCTGGGCACGAGCTGGGGAACCGGCGCCATACTGCTCGCATCGACGATCTGCTTCTCGGCGCTGGGCTCGCGGCTGATCGTCCACGAGATTCTGATCGGCTTCTTCATCACCGTCACGACGCCGGTCACGCTCATGCTGCTCGCGCGCGCCGCAATCTACCGGAAGCGAACGGAAGGAAAGGGAGAGGTGCCACCCCGCTCCCTGCTGCGCCTGCCCGATCGACCTGCGAGCACATCGACCCCGCCTACGGTTTAGCGTCCCGGCAGATGCCGCAATCGCAGCCGGAACCTCCACAAATTCGAACTGAAAATATCAGGGATTTCCGTCGCTTGCGACGATACCGCCCTCGCCTTCCAGACGCAGGATTTGCTTGACGTCCTGACGGGTGAACTTCAAACGGACCCCGGCCCCCATTCCGTCCCGTTCGTCCAGCACCACGACACCGAAATGCTCGCAAGCACGATGCAGGGCGATCGCCTGTTGTTCTGAATTGACCCGTGCACTGCCGCTGGCCTCGATCCTGTTGACAAGATCAACAGGAAGCCCGGCCGCCCGGGCAAAGACATCTACATTAACCCCGATAAGGTTGCGCGCTGCCGCCACCAGACGGCCGGTGATTTCAATGTCGGCGCCCATATCACTCTCCTTCTATATTAGTTACTTCATAGATAGGGATTATTTTTATTGTTCCTATATAAGGTTGAATCTATACAAAAAATCTCAAGTCTAGAGAATATGCAAATTTGACTTTATATCGATATATTGCTACATTGATCTTATGATGACTTTTGAAATCCTCTTCAGGGGTGCATTGCGCGTTCGCCGGTCGATCGCGAACTAGGCTCTCCGGGCTCGTCGCAATTCGAGTTCGCGGCATGTCGACATCGCCGAACAAGCGCTGTGCTCTGTAACGATGTCCCGTTCTCGGGACGGTACGCCTCGTCATGTTGAGCAGGCCAGCAGAATCTTCCACCGCCGAATCTCACGGCTCGCTCTCGAATGCTGACCCTGGAGACCTCGCTCATGATCGATCGCACGAATCAGCCTGACGACCAGAACGAAGAAAGAGGCTTGCAGGTTCGGACGGCGCCTCACCCGTTTCTGCGCCTCGTAAGCTCACGAGAGGATACCTCTCCGCCCAAACCGACTGATGCCGGTTTCCGCCGGGTGCCCGCTGCGCCGACAGGCGCGGGACCGATCGATGAGGATGATGATCCGGGTCCGAGCGCAGCCTGAGCAACCAAGCACGAGACAAAGGAGGACACAGTGGCGATTGTTCGTTCCGGCGCGCCGCGCGTGCGTTTGAGCGCGGCTGATTACGAGCGGCTGAGTCGTCTCGCACGCTCGGCCGAGCGTGCGGCGCCGGACCTGGCAGATGCTCTCGGCAAGGAGCTTGAGCGGGCTCAAGTCCTGAAACCGGGCCGTTATCCTGTCGATGTCGTCTGCATGGGCAGCGAAGTCGTGTATCGCGACGAAACCACGGGAAAAAGCCAAACCGTGACGATGGCCTACCCGGACGCGGCAGATAAGGCTTCAGGCAGGATCTCGATCCTGACGCCCATCGGCACGGCTCTGATCGGCCTCTCCGTTGGCGCCGCGATGAACTGGGAAACCCGTTCGGGCGAGATGAAACGCCTGACCGTCCTGGGTGTCCGCGAGCCGCACCCGACCTACGCTTGAGGCCATCCAAGGGGGAAGCGAAACGGTGATACCCCCGAGCGGCGATCCGATCATGCCGGGTGGACTCATCTGGACTGAGCAGGTCACCTCCGGAGGCGGAAGAAGATCAACGGAGAGTCCGCGCCGATGGCCGTCGCCGTGGTTGCATGCGGCGACCGATGAACGACGCCACGCGCTTAGGCGCTGCCCGGCCTAAACAGAAAGCGCGAGGGAAGCTCCCGCAGGTTTCCTGCGCCATGACGTCAATCGCACAAGGCAGGATGTGCCACCGCATCGTCGGTAACGCTGGTATGCCACAGCGCCCGGCATCGCGGCGCGGGTGAACCGGCAGAGCCCCCTACACAGCGATTCAACAGGCTCCGGGACAGTTGCAAAGCCACGCAGGCGCCTCCAGCGGGTTGTCGCCGACTGCCTGTTGCTGGCATCGCCGGGCCTCTCCGACACGGAAGCAGCTCGTTTGAGGATAATCGTGCATTTTCGAGCAGTTGACCGTCATCGATCACGGCCCGCCAGGCATAGGGCGCTTCCGGCCGACGATAAGCGTGCTTCTGGCGTATTTCGAGCGCAGCAGCCTCCGCTTTGCGGGAGCGGAATACAATGAGACGAAAACCGCGAGCGGCCCCACGATTCGGGAAATCGCGGAACCGCTCCAGGCTCACGCAGGTTTTTCGCTTCCGCACCGCGACGCACATTCCCGCATGCATCCAACCTTAACAGGTTGTTATGGGTTCACATTAAAATGGCATGCCTCGGAATTTCATGTTGCCAGCTAGCGTCTCCGTGTATTGGCTTCCCGCAACGGCGGGCAGTGCGCGAGGAGAAGGCCCCTATGACATCAAAGTTCATCACCGGAATGCTTGTTGCCGGCATGATCGGCGCCGGAACTGTTTCTGCTGCAGCCGCGGAAAAAATGCATCTGGCGCTCGATTTCCTGCCGGGCCCTGGCTACTCGGCCTATTTTTTTGGGGTCCAGTCCGGCATCTACGAGAAGCACGGGATTGAGCTGCGTATCACCAAGGGCCTGGGCTCGGGCGATACACTGATGAAGCTGGCAGGCGGCGCAGCCGATGTCGGCCTGGCGGATGCATCGGCTCTGTTCACGGCGCGCGCGCAGCAGAAACTGCCCGTCAAGATGATCGCAACCGTGCAGAGCACGTCGCCGCATTCCTTGTTCGTCATGACCGATTCCGGCATCACCAATTTCTCCGGCCTCGAAAACAAGAAAATTGGAATCACGCCGGGCAACAGCCACAAGCTCTACTTTCCCGAGATCGCCAAACGGTCGGGGACAGATGCTGACAAGATTCGTTGGGTGACGGTCGATGCCGCATCCATGGGCCCATTGCTGATCAGCGGCCAGATCGATGCTGCTCCGTTCTATGCGTCTCACTATTACTTCATCAACAAGCAAGCCAAGAAGGTCGGGAAGGAGATCCGCGTCCTGCCGTTCTCCGATGTCGGCTTCTCGATCTACTCGAACGCCGTGCATGCCTCGGAAAAGATGATCAAGGATCGCCCGGAGATGCTTCGCGCCTTCGTTGCGGCGACGCTCGAAGCCTGGCATGGAGCCCAGAAGGACCCCGAAGCCGCCTGCAAGGCAACGGTCAAGATGAACCCTGAGGTCATCCTCGAGGATTGCCTCGGCACCTTCAGCCTCGTCCTGAAATACGTCTTCAACGATGTCGCGGCAAAGGACGGTCTCGGCGGCATCAACGATGCCAGGTTGAAGGAGACCTATGCCATCGTCGCAAAGGCTCAGGAACTCGATCCGAACGCCAACCCCAGCGACGCGGTCGACACAAGCTTCTTGCCGACCAAGAAGTAAACAGAGCCCGCGCCGAGCACGCCGTTCGGACACATGATCCGGCATGTCCGGTCCGCGCACGAGACCTGTTGGCCTCGTGCGCTTTCTGCCTTCCCGGAATCGCCGCTCCGATATTCTTTTTGAGCCGATCATGCCGAAGAAGCCGGCAACCGGATCGGCTGTGCAGCAAACAATCCCCGATAACCGGTGTCGGCGCACAGGGCGAACCTATCCATCGGGATCGCTGCGCGCGCGATCCATGGCCTGCTTGGCTGCTCGGCTGTTCCGTTACCCACTCCGGCGCCGCCGATATGCCGCTTTCAGGCATAACCCGACTTGCCGGCCGTCCCGCGCTCCCAAGCCTGCTCGATGAAAGAACAGCTCCGAGAGGCGCTTCCGCCGGCTTTCCCCGGCTTTTCGGGTTGGCGCATCGGCAAAGTCGATGCTTTCCATCGCCCAACGCGCTTGCGATCCGCCCTCAGGCCTGCCGGGCTACGTCAACCCTGCGCCAGTTCGCGCACGATTTCGACGAAGTCCAGCGCGAGACGTGACAGCGGCGCTGTACCTGCATTTACAGCGGTCAAGGTGATCGGCACCAGCGGCTCGACGGGTCGCACGATCAGATCCGACGAGAGAACACCGCGAGCCGCGAACTCGTCGACGAGCGCAACTCCCGCTCCTGCTGCGACAAGCGAGCAGGCGACTTGAGTAAGCCTCACCTCGATCGCGATATCGGGCTGGCGATCCGTGTCTTTGAAGGCTTCCGCGACCAGGGCTCCATAGGGGCTCTCGCGCGAGTAGCCGATCAGCGGATAACCGGCGATATCGGCTGCCGTGACGGTCGCCAATCGCTCGAGCGGATGTCCAGCCGGCGCAACGCAGACCAGACGGCTATCGGCGATCTTCGTCGCCTGGAGGCTTGGATGGGTGATCGGCAGGATGGTCAGCGCGATGTCAGCATGCCCTGAAATCAGCTGGCGGGTGACTTCTTCCATCGTCAGAATCTCGAGCCGGAAAAGTACCTCCGGCTGGCGCCGCCGAAACTCGGCGATTGCCTTCGGCGCCAGCAGGTGGCCAGGACTCGTGCTTGCCACCACGCTGAGATAACCCGTGCTCCGCCGTAGCAGGTCGCGCGCCAGATCATTGACACGCTGGACGCCGCGATAGACGTCGTCGACCTCCTGGAACAGGCGCTGCGCCTCCGGCGTCGGATGCAGCCGCCCCTTTCGCCGCTCGAACAGGCGTGCCTGCAGCCGGTCTTCCGTATGCGCGACAAGGCGGCTGACGGCCGGCTGCGACACTCTCAACAACCGCGCCGCCCCGCTGATCGCCCCCGTGACCATGACGGCTCGGAAAACCTCGATCTGCCGGAGGTTGAGGGGCATGGGGGCTCTTAACACCATGTTATGCCCCTAGCGCAATTTCGCATGAATGCAATACCACACTTTGACGGTAGGGTTTGACAGCACAATAAATCGGGCAAGCGACGGGAATGAGCGGTTTCGGCCTTGAAATAGCTGGCGATGGCGGCCTTGCCGATCGCATTATTCATGATCGCGCTGTGGCAACTCGGGATCGACGGCTCTTCCAAGCCAATATCGGCTCCTCGCCGCAACGCAGCAGCCGACGCGCTTCGCGCGAATATCGGATCACCCGCGACGGCGATGCGCAGGCCCGGCCCTCACTCAGCGCGTCGACCCGCATTCCGCGTAACGCCGACCTCTGGAATCCTGCGCAGGAGGCGCCTCGCACTCCAACAACTCAACAAACACAACTTACTATAATTGCGCTTCCTGATCGTAAATATCTCGATATCTGGACAATCTAGGAAATCAAAGAGGAATAATTCCGATACGGAATCGCCTCTGCGTATGACGATTCCTACGGTTATTAATCAGAATGGGCGGGAGAATATTGTATGATTGAAGTATCGGACCTGTCACAGGTCTTCGTGGCTGAAGACGGCGGCAAGGTCACAGCGCTCACCGACGTCTCCCTGGACATCGCCGACAATGAGATCGTTACCATCGTCGGCCCTTCCGGCTGCGGCAAGTCGACCTTGTTGCGGCTGATTTCAGGGTTGATCAAGCCGTCGGGTGGCTCTGTCGTCATTGACGGGGAGACGGTCAAAGAACCTCGCGCCGACATGGGCATCGTGTTTCAGGCACCCACGCTTCTGCCCTGGGCCACCATTCTCGACAATGTGCTGTTCCCCCTGAAGATGATGGGCAGGCTGGACGCCAAGGCTACGGAACGCGCCAAAAGCCTGCTGACCATGGTTGGGCTGGGCGATTTCATGCAGCATCGGCCACGGCAATTGTCAGGCGGCATGCAACAGCGCGCCGCCATCTGCCGGGCGCTTGTCCATCAGCCGAAGCTGATTCTGATGGATGAGCCCTTCGGAGCGCTCGACGCCCTCACCCGCGAGCAGATGTCGATCGAGCTGCTGCGCATCTGGAATGCCGACAAGAAAACAATCCTCTTCGTTACCCATTCGATTCCGGAGGCCGTCCTCCTCGGCGACAGGGTCGTGGTCATGTCCCCGCGACCCGGCCGGATTGCGGAGATCGTGACCGTACCGCTGTCGCGCCCGCGTGATTTCGAATCCGAAGAAGATCCCGAGTTCCGTCGCTGCTGCAATCGGATCCGCAATCTGATCTACAACCCCAATCTCACGGCCGGGGCTCGTCATGCATAAATACAAAAAGGCTATCCGCGAGATTGGTATCCCCGCTGTCACATTGCTGCTTCTGGGCTGTTTCTGGGAACTCAGCGTCAAGATCTTCACGATCCCGGAATATCTTCTTCCGGCCCCGAGCAAGATCTGGAACGACACGACAGTCCTGGGATGGAATCTCATTCATCACATCGCCTCGACATTACGCACGATCGGCCTGGGCTTTACGCTGGCGCTTTGCGTCAGCCTGCCGCTGGCGATCACGATCGCCTATTCGCGCATAATGTCGGTGGCGATCTATCCACTATTGGTGTTGACGCAGTCGGTTCCAAAGGTGGCCTTGGCTCCGATTCTCATCGTGATGCTGGGAGCGAACGATCTTCCGAAGATCATCGTCACCTTCCTGATCTCCTTCTTTCCCCTCGTCATCTCGATCACGACCGGGCTGGTCTCCGTGCCGCCGGAATACATCGAACTGGCCCGCTCCGTCAGGGCATCGCGCGTGCGGGAATTGCTGAGCATTCGCCTGCCTTACGCAATCCCGTTCATCTTCTCCGGTATCAAGGTAGCGATCACGCTGGCCGTTGTCGGCGCCGTGGTGGGTGAATTCGTCGCGGCCGAAAACGGGCTCGGATACCTGATCACCTCGTCGATGGCCTACTTCAAGACGCCCGTCGCGTTCGGCGCAATTCTGATCCTGGCTTTGACCAGCATCAGCCTCTTCCAGACGGTCGTGCTCATCGAGCATTTCCTGTTCCCCTGGGCTAGGCCGGTCGAGCGCCAGCGCTGATGCAGCCATCCCGTTCGAGCGGCAGGTGCGGTGCGTAGGCCGCGTCTGCCGCTCGCGAAAACACTCGGTTCAGATCAACGGAACAGTGTCGTGGAAGCAAAGAGCGAAACGTTCGCCGTCAAAGGTACATGGGTCCTGGTTGTGGAGGACGGCGAGCCTGTTCTCAAGCGCGACCACTATGTGCGCATCCGCGGCAACACCATCGAGGCTGTGTCGCCAGACGCTCCGTCCGCGACCGAGACCGTCATCGAGCACGAGCAGGCGCTCATCCTGCCAGGCTTCGTCAATCTACACTCGCATTGCCTGAACGGCGCGCTGTTCCGTGGCATTCCGGACGATGCGGGCTTCGAGGAGCCCTGGCTCGCCCGCATCATCTACCAGCTTCTGCTGCCGATGGCGGAGATCACGCTGCAGACGCTGTCGCCCGAAGAGGCGCGGAGTATCGTCACTCTTGGCATGCTCGACATCATGCGCGGCGGCACGACGACATTGGTCGATCAATGGAATGTTCGCCAGGAAGTGTATTTCGACGTTGCCGAGGAGCTGGGAATCCGCGCCTATGGCGCGCCGACCATCATGTCGTCTTCCGGGGTCCAGATCGACGACAAGGGCGCCTTGAACTTCGAGTTCAAGAGCAATGAAACCGCCTTGCTCGACAATGTCGTCGCCATGCACCGCCGGCGCGACGGCTCCGCAGGCGATCGCCTCCGCGTGATGCTCGGCCCGCACGCGCCCGATACCTGCTCGCCCGAGCTCCTGCGGGCAATCCGTGAAACCGCCAACCGGATCGGCTGCCCGGTCACCATCCACCTGAGCCAGACCGAGGAAGAGGTCGAGACGGTCTTTCAGCGGCATGGCATGACACCGGTCGAGTATCTCTCGTCTGTCGGCCTTCTGGGACGCGACCTGATCGCCGCGCATTGCGTCCGCGTCACGGATCGCGATCTGGGCCTGATGGCCGAGGCCGATATTTCGGTAGCGAACTGCGTGGTCAGCTTCGCTCGGGCGGGGGTCAACGTGCCCTATTCCCGTACGGCGGGGCGCGGCATCCGCACCGGCATAGGCACCGATTCCCACGCGATGGCGCTCATCGAGGAGATGCGGATCGCCGGCTTCTTTTCCAAGCTGCATGAGGGCAGCGCCACGGCCGCCACGGCGCACGAACTCGTTCGGGCAGCGACCGCCACAGGTGCCGCTGCCTTAAGGCGGAACGATCTCGGTCGGCTGGCGCCTGGCTGCAAGGCCGATCTGCTCGTCATCGATATGGCGCGCCCTCATCTTCAGCCTGTCTGGGACCCCGTCAAGAATCTGATCTGGAAGGGGTCGGCAGCCGACATCACCGAGGTCATCGTCGATGGGAAAGTGGTCGTCAAAAACGGTCGCAGCACCCTCGTCGATGAGAAGGCGGTCATGCGTGATGCCTCCGCCGCCGCGGCCAAGGTCTGGCGGATCGCCGAGCAGCGCGGCCTTCTGAGCCGGGCACTCTGCGCCGGCGTACGGCAGGTCTAGGGACACGCTTCGTTGATCCCATCCGTAGCTGCCCGCGCCCACACGATTTCGACACGCGACTGAAGAGGAGAATACGTTGAACAGATTGATCCATGGCGCCACGCTCATCACCTGCGACGATCAGCGCAGCATGATCCATGACAGTGCCATCGCCATCAGCGGCGGCAAAATCCTGGACATTGGTGACAGCAGTGCCTTGCTCGCGAAATACGCCGGTTTCGAGCAGATTGACGGAGCCGGCAAAGTCATCACGCCCGGGCTCATCAATTCGCACACTCACCTCGTGCTGACGGTGATGCGCGGCACGATCGAGGATTATTCCGGCGAGGTGATCTACGGCTATATGGGCCCGATCACGATGGCGATGACGCCCGAGGAGCGCCAGGCCATGGTCAAGCTCGGCTGCCTGGAGGCGATCCGTTCCGGCGCCACCACCATATCGGACTCCAGCCGCTTCGTCGGGACTTACGCTGATACCGTCGTTCAGAGCGGGATGCGCGTCGTGCTGAGCGAACTAGCAGCCGATGCCGTCAATCTCGACATGGCAAAGGGCGAGTACCGCTACGACCAGGCCTGGGGCGAACAATATCTCGCCCGCACGCGGGAGCTGATCGAAAAATACCACGGTTCGGAAGGCGGGCGCGTCGAGTGCCAGGTCGCCGCGCATGCGCCGGACAACTGTTCGCCATGGATGCTGCGGCAACTGCTCGACCTCGCGGAAAAGCACGGGCTGCGCCGGAACGTCCATCTCTGCCAGTCGATGATGGAGCTTGAGCAGGTCCGCAAACTTTCGGGGGACGGCCCGGTCGAATATCTCCGCAAGAATGGCTGGCTCGATTCGAAGCTGATCGCGGCGCATTGGTCGTATTGCGACGAGGCGGACATCGCCACCCTGGCCAAGCACGGCGTGCATATGGCCCACTGCCCGGCGAATTCGTCACGGCGCGGGCCACACAGGGCCAAGGTCGGCCTGATCCACGACAGCGGCATCAACATCGCCTTCGGCACGGACAACATGACCGAGGACATGTTCCGCGCGATGCATTTCGGCATCGTCGTGCATCGCGGCAGCCACGGCGGCGGCACCACCCCCACCCCGCAGGACATCCTCGATTGCGCCACGCGCAACGGAGCATTGGCACTTGACCGGCTCGGCGACCTCGGCACGCTGGAAATTGGCAAGAAAGCCGATCTCACGATCATGAATTTCAACCATGCGCGCCTGCGCCCGATCAACAACGCCGTTTCCAGCCTGGTTCACTATGCCGATCCTGGCGCCGTTGACGGCGTGATGGTCGAAGGCAACTTCCTGATGCGCGACGGCAAGGTGCTCGTCATGGAAGAATCCTCCGTGCTGTCGGATGCGGAAGCGGCGGCGAAGGCTGCCTGGGACCGTCTCCTTGCATCGAACAAGGATCTTCCCACGCTCCGACATTGAGCTCGCCGGTCGAGCTTTCCCGACGCGTTACGGCGCGGCAGGACGGCTCGACGACATCGCTCTCAAACCATGGACGCTCGTCTGGTCGAAACTGGACGAGCGTCCTCGCCCGCAGCCTTGTCGAGGGACGACGACCCGGTTCCGGTGAAAAGTCGAAAGTCCGCCGCCACAGTGATGGCGATGGGCTGTATCTCATCGTTGACGCGAGCAGCGCCAAGCGCCGGGCGTTCATCTTCCGATGGGAAGGCGAGCTGAAGGAGATCGGCTTCGGCGGCACAAGCGCTGTGTCTCTGGCCGGTACCCGCGACAAAGCAGGCGAAGCAAGGCTCGCGCTGGGTTCCGGAGCGAACCCGATCGAAGAACGCAAGCGCCAGGAACGAGAGCGCTCCGCTGCGAAGACATTCAGCGCATTCGCCGATCCGTGGATGGAGCACATCCTCGAGGCTTCAAGCACCCCGGCAACAGGCGCAATGGACGCAGTCGATCAAGACCTGCGGCACGCCAACACGCGACAGGCGTTGCAACGATCTCGGCATAGAAGACAACCCAGGCCGCCCCAATCAAGGGACACGGACGGTCAGGACATCGACCTAGATGACGGCCACGGATCAGCTTCGCAGCAGGTCAGCACTGATTGCCGAGGTGAGGCGCTTCCGTATCGGAAACCAACCGCGAGCTCTGTGCGATCGCGTACGCTTTCTCAAAGAATTCCCGAGTAACAATAGAGATCCTAGCTGGCAATCAGCATCACTTCTGTTTCGAACAAGCGCCGCACGGCCGCGCATCTAAAGAAATCGATAGATTTTAGACCACAATTGCTGCGCCACATCGTATTCGCCCGACATGTCTAGCGGTCAAGCCTTTTTCCGATCGCGACCCACCGCGCTGACGCTGAGCAGAAAGTCAATGTTCCGACAAAAATCCGGTGCCGAAGTGGATCCACCGCTATCGAGCCAGTTGCGGCATGCGCAAGCATGAGGGCAGGACAGGCAAAGGCGTGCGGCCATGGCAAAAGCGCGGCCAGATTCTTCCTTGGCTGCTGCTCCGGGATCGGCCCCTACTCTCTCGATCATCTCGCTGAACAAACCTGCCTGACGCTGTACCCTTTTGAACCTGGGCCACCCGCGTATCGCTCCTTGCCGTTGTATCCGCGAATCCATATTGCGCTCCCTTACGAGAGGAATAGCGAAGAATACGCGCAAAAATCCTCCGTCTCCTTGACGCAAAACAAGGACAAAACGTTCCCAGTCAGAAAATTTACGTTGCGGTTTCAGATGCCGTTCGTGAACGACGCTTGGTGGCGGCTTCCGCCCAGCTCAAACGAACCGGGGATTTATGTCCGGTAGGAGAGCTTGCCTTGATCCGTGATGTTGAATCCCCGAAGGCGGCTGCGGCTCTCATCGAGGCGGTGACGGGCATCGGCCTGGTCTTCGTCGACGAGGCGGGTCGGATCGGAAGCTGGAACGCCGGCGCCGAGCAGATCACGGGATGGAGCCGCGTCGAGATTCTGGGCGGCGATCTCGCATGCCTCTTCGTTGCCGCGGATCCGGGTGTGACAGCCGCCCTGCTCGCCGCGGCGCAGGAGGCCGGCAGGACCGAGACGCAGCGCATCTGCCGGCGCCGGGACGGCGCCTCGTTCACTGCCCAACTCTCGATCACGCCGATGAAGGCGCAGCCCGGCAATCCCGGCGGATATGCGCTCGTCCTACGCGACATCTCCGAACAGCTTCAGGCCGAAGAAGCCCACACGGTCCGCGAGGCCCATCTGCGCTCGATCCTCGAAACGATCCCCGATGCCATCGTCGTGATCGACGAGGACGGCCGGATCCAGTCCTTCAGCGCGGCAGCGGCCCGGCAGTTCGGCTACGATTGCAACGAGGTGATCGGCGAGGACGTCAAGATGCTGATGCCCAGCCCCTACCGGCATCACCACGACAGTTACATCAAGCGCTATCTCGCCACCGGCGAGCGCAGGATCGTCGGTATCGGGCGGGTCGTCGTCGGCCAGCGCAAGGATGGCTCGACCTTTCCGATGGAACTCGCCGTCGGCGAGATGCATTCGGGCGGCCGGCGCTATTTCACCGGCTTCATCCGCGATCTGACGGAAAGACAGAAGACCGAAACCCGGCTGCAGGAACTGCAGTCCGAGCTCGTCCACATGTCGCGCTTCACCGCGCTGGGCGAGATGGCGTCAACGCTGGCCCATGAGATCAACCAGCCGCTGACGGCTATCGCGAACTATCTGAAAGGGTGTCGCCGGATTCTCCAACGCATGGAGGGCGGAACCGCCCGCCTTCTGGAGGACGGCGTCGCGAAAGCGGCCGATCAGGCCCTGCGAGCCGGCCAGGTCATCCGACATCTGCGTGAATTCGTGCAGCGGGGCGAAAGCGAGCGCCGGATCGAACCTCTCGCCAAGCTCATCGAGGAGGCCAGCGCGCTGGCCATGGTCGGCGCCCGGGAGAGAGGGGTGCACATCGCCTATCTCCTCGACCCCGGCGCCATCTTCACGCTCGCGGACCGCATCCAGATCCAGCAGGTGCTGCTTAACCTCATCCGCAACGCGATCGAGGCGATGGATGGCCAGGAACGGCGCGAACTGATCGTCGAGACCCGCCGCGTCAGCGAGGAGATGCTGGAGATCTCGGTCCGCGATACCGGCACCGGCCTGGTCCCCGAAATCATCGACCAACTCTTCCAGCCTTTCGTCACGACCAAGCAGCATGGCATGGGCGTCGGGCTCTCGATCTGCCGCACCATCGTCGAGGCTCATGGCGGAAAAATCTGGGCCGAGTCGGAGCAGGGACGCGGAACCTGCTTCACCTTTTCACTGCGCGCAGTCGATCCGGAGGAGCTGGCTCATGCAGGGTGATGCCATCGTCCATATTGTCGATGATGATCTGGCTGTCCGGCAGTCGCTCTCTTTCCTGCTGGCTTCCGACGGTTTTCCGGTCAGGCTGCACGAATCCGCCAGCCAGTTTCTCGACAACGTCAGGGAATCGCCGACGGGCTGCATCATCACCGATGTGCGCATGCCGGGCATCGACGGCATCGAATTCCTCCGCGGCCTTGCCAGGCGCGGCTTCAGCCTTCCCGTGATCGTGATGACCGGCCATGCGGATGTGTCGCTCGCCGTCGAGGCGATGAAGGAGGGAGCGGTCGACTTCATCGAGAAGCCCTTCGACGACGAACTGCTGCTCGCCGCCGTGCGCTCTGCCCTCGACCGGCATCAGCGCAAGACGCAGCGCGAGGCGCAGGGCATCGACATCCTGGTGCGCCTGAAATCGCTGAGCGAGCGCGAGAAGCAGGTGCTCGACCGTCTCGTCGAAGGCAAGGCCAACAAGGTGATCGCGCACGAGCTGGGCATCAGCCCCCGGACGGTCGAGATCTACCGGGCCAATGTCATGACCAAGATGCGGGCTGCAAGCCTGCCTGAGCTCGTTCGTTTCGCCTTGCTGGTCGGTGACGGCGCCCCCTGAGATCGCAGCGCGCTGTCGGGAACGGCCCGCGTAAGGTGTATTCCTGACTTGGATGACGCGGTCGGCCGCCGCAGACTGCCGGCATGCAATCCCGGCGCAATCCGAGCCGCGGATCGCCGGAGCGGGGCACGTCGATGTCTCCCGAAGGATGCGTGATCATCGTCGACGACGACGATGCCGTCCGGCAGTCGCTGATGTTTTCCCTCGCGCTCGAAGGCTTCCAGGTCCGGGCCTTTCGCAACGGCGAGGAACTGCTCGCGGAACGGGAGCTGCCCGCGAGAGCCTGCCTGGTCATCGACTACTGCATGCCTTCGCTCGACGGGCTGTCGCTGGTCGACCGCCTGCGGCAGAGCGCCATCGCGCTGCCCGCCATTCTGATCACGGCGAAGGCCACCGCCGAGATTCGTCGGCGGGCGGCGCTGTGCGGCTGCCGGGCGGTGCTGGAAAAGCCGCTGGAGGACAATTCGCTGGCGGACTGCATCAGGGACGTCCTGACGTGCGGCGGCGCCGAGGAACTGCACAGGCCAGGATGAGGCGAGGTCGCCCCGGATCTCAGGCCTCGACCTCTGCGACCGCCCTGTGGCACCAGTCCGCGATCTCGCCGGCATCGAGCGGCAGCGTGGCGAAGGTCTCGCCCGCGAAAGCCCGCCATTGCCGCAGATACTGGCGGTTGATGGCGATGACGATCGGGATGCCCGCAGCAACCGCCGGGGCGATCTCCTCGCGCAGACCCCGCCCCTCGCCTTCGTGCCTGCCGAAGCGGTTGACGAACAGCACATCCGGACGCGCCTCGATAGCCTCGCGCAGCCAGCCGGCAGCGACGGTCAGGCCCGCCGTGTCGAGCCGGCAACCGCGCGCCTGCGAGCCGCGATCCTCGAAGATGCAGACCTGCCTCTGCATGCCGATATCGTCGAGATAGAGCGTCGCGCAGGCTTTGCCGCAGCCGGGCTCGCCATGCTGCAGCAGGCCGCGCGGCTTCAGGCCGCCGGCCTCGAGGCGCGCGACCGCCAGAGCGATGACCTGGTCCGGCGTCTCCTCGCGCGCATGCACGAGAACCAAGATGCCGCTTTCCCCGGGGCGGGTATCCATGGTGGACCTCCTGTCATCCTTGTCTCGCGAGGCGGCGCGCGCTGCGTTTCACGGCGCGCCCTCGCCGCGCAGGCCGCCCGCAGCGTCGCAGCCGCAGGTCGCCTTGCCGCTGAGCAGGCGCAGCGCACTGGCATGGATATGCTCCGACCAGTCATCGACGGGTGCCGGGTCGAGCAGCGCCTGCTCGGGCTGCGCCTTGTCGGGACCGTCGCGGCTGACGCCGAGATCGCGCACCAGCCCATCCTTCAGCCCGTAGATCCAGCCATGGATGCGCAGGGTGCGCCCCGTGGCCCAGGCCGCCCGCACGATCGGCGTATGAGCGACGCGCTCCACCTGCGCCTCGACATTGAGTTCGCAGAGCAGGTTGAGCCGGGCCTCGTAGCTGGCACCGGCATCGAAGCGCGCCTGTTCGCGTTCGTAGACCTCGACGACCGGTGCGAGCCAATGGTCGACCAGCGCCCCGGTCTGCCGCGCCAGCGCCCGGCGCACACCGCCGCAGCCGTAATGGCCGCAGACGATGATATCCTCCACTCCCAGCGCCTCGACCGCGAACTCGATCACCGACAGCAGGTTGAGGTCGCCGGTATGCATGACGTTCGCGATATTGCGATGGACGAAGAGCTCGCCCGGATCGAGCCCGACGATCTCATTGGCCGGCACGCGCGAATCCGAGCAGCCGATCCACAGGAACCGCGGCTCCTGCAGGGCGGAAAGACGGCGGAAGTAGCCGGGTTCCTGGCGCGTCTTGGCGATCGCCCAGTCGACATTGCGGTCGAACAGCGCCTGGATCGAAACCTCAGCCATGGCCGCGCCCGCTGAGCACGATGCCGCGCCGGGCCGCCATGCGCCGGGCCAGCCCGTCGCGGTCTCCCGCCGTCAGCAGCAGCTCCGCCAGCGGAATCAGCACAGCGTTCTCCACCGTGAGATGGCGGCGCTGGCGGCGCGAGAAGCTGGCGAGGGCTGCGCGGAAACCGGCCTCGTCCCACTCCGCCGTTCCCCGCGCCCGCAGTCCGCCCGCGATGATCCCGGCGAGCCGGTCATCCTCGGCATGTTCCCGAGAGAGCAGTCCGAGCAGCCGCTCCGCGCCGTCGCGCGGCTTGGCGCGCCGGCGGATCAGCGGAAACAGATCCTCCTCCTCGTCGATGACGTGCAGCGGTAGCTCATGCTCGATGCAGTGCAGGATGGCGTTGGCGGGAATGGTCGCGGAGCCGGGTGCTTCGGCGATGCCGTCGAGCAGCCGGCACAGATCGCGCAGGCGATGGTGCTCGGCGACGATGAACTCGAGCGGGCGCGCCAGCAGCTCGCTGCGGACCGGTGCCAGTGCGTCGGTCCCGGCGGAAAGCTCAGTGACCGTGGCCGCAGGCATGAACCGCTTCCTTCGGCGGACGAAGGGCAAAGTGCAGGATGTTGCGCAGGCAGGCCTGGCCGGGATCGGTGGTCCGGCCCATGACGCCGATCAGGGAGACCCAATCCTCGTCGGAAGCCTGGTTGGAGAAGAGGTTGACGGCACGGGCGGCGAAGCCGCCGGCCGTGAGCCCTTCGGCCGCGGCAGCCGTCTCGACCTGGGTCAACAGCACGAGATCGCCCAGCCCTACCAGCGTCTGCATCGCGATGGCTTCGTCGTCCAGGCGGGAGATGATGTCTCCGAGCAGCATGGCAACCGCCTTTCAGTGGACGTTGAGCTTGCCCGGCGACGGCACGTCGATGCCCTCGATCCGGGCACTGCCGAGCAGCCGCGCGACATATTGCGCCTGCGCCCGCTGCAGCACCGCCTCGCCGAGATAGGCCGCGATCCGCTCCCGCACGAGCTCGAAAGGCATCAGACGGCCCGCGATAGCCCTGTCGAGGCGGATGATGTGAAAGCCGTAGGGCGTCTCCACCGGCTCGCGGCCGATCGTGCCCGGCTCCATCGCCGCCAGGGCCTTTTCGAACAGCGGCGTCGTCTGGCCGCGGCCGATCTGGCCGAGGTTGCCGCCGAGCTCGGCCGAGGGACAGGCAGAATGCCGGCGCGCCAGCTCGGCGAAGCGGCCAGGCGCCGCCGCCAGCTCGGCGATGACGGCGCCGGCCTGCTGCCGCGCGCGCTCATAGCCCTCGGCATCGTCCTCCTGCGCCGCGAACAGGATATGCGACGCCTCGTAGAGATCGAAGCTGCGAAAGCGCCCGGCATTGCGCTCGTAATAGCGCAGGCACTCCTCCTCCGTCGGCTCGGGTACGCTGATGTCCCGCTCGACCAGGGCGCGCATCCGCGCCTCGTCCTCGGTCTCGCGCCGGCCTTCCCCATCCGTCAAAGGCTCGGCCTCGATACCGCGTCGGACGACCTCTTGGCTCAGGGCCTCGCGGATGACCAGCGCCAGGGCCGCGGCCTTCCAGGCGGCGGCAGGTGACGAGGCTGGATGGTTCTGGACCTCGCGCGAGATCATCGCCCGCGAGATCACGGCTCCGTTGACCTTGATCGGAGCTTTCGGGGCTGCGGTAACCGGCTGGGCCGAGCAGGACGACATGGCGGATATCCCGGGATGGGTTGCGGGCCGATGCGGATTCGCTCGTTCAGCGGCGGGTTGCGCGGACCGGAGCGGGAACGGCGCCCTGGCCGGCAATAGGTCGCTTCTTGGTGCGCACTATCTGGTAGCCCGTCCGGCCGAGATACCAGACCGGTGCCGACCAGATGTGGACCAGGCGGGTGAACGGGAAGACGAGGAAGATCGTCATGCCCAGCAGGAGATGCGCCTTGAAGATCGGGTGCACGTCGGCGACATAGGCCGAGGCGCCCGGCTGCAGGGTGAGCGTCCCCTGGGCCCAGTTCATGAACTTGACCATCTCATGCCCGTCCATATGGCCGAGCGATAGCGGAATGGTGAGAAGGCCGAGGATGAGCTGGACATAGAGCATCAGCAGCACCGCGATGTCCGAGAAGGACGAGGTCTTGCGGATCCGCGGATCGAACAGGCGGCGGTGGAGCAGCAGGCTCAGACCGAGGAAGCACATCACGCCTGCCAGCCCGCCGGCGACGATCGCCAGCCCCTGTTTGAAACCGTGCGAGATGCCCAGCGCATCGAAGATGGCGATCGGGGTCAGGAGCCCGCCGGCATGGCCGAGGAAGATCACGAGCACGCCGACATGGAACAGGACGGAGCCGGCGACGAGCTGCCTGCGGCGCAGAAGCTGGCTCGAATCCGCTTTCCAGCTGTATTGCTCACGCTCGAAACGCACCAGCGATCCGAGCAGGAAGACGGTCAGGGCGAAATAGGGATACCAGCCGAACAGGATATGGTTGAGCGTCGTGTTCATGACGGCTGCTCCTCAATCGCGGGGTGACGCATAGGTGAAGCGGGTCTTGGGCCGCCGCACGGTGGCGGCGCCGAGCCCCGGGGCCGGCCGCTTGGCCTGGCGCAGCTTGGCGGCGAGGTTATCGACGCCGCAATCGGCGCCGGCACCGGGGCCGAAGCGAACCTCTTCCTCCTCCCAGGCGGCGTCCAGCGCAGCCAGGTCGGCCGGATCCTGTTCCGTCTCGGGCACGATCACCTCGAATACCTCAGGCGCGGGCTTCGTCGCCGCGAGCGCGACCAGGGCTTCGAAGACGACGGCATAGGGCGATTCCCGCTTGCGCAGCCGCTCGCCGAGCACCGTCATGACATGGGCCGGATCGGCCAGCACCGCCCTCGCCTCCTGCGTCGGCAGCAGGGAGCAGTATTCGAGGAAGAGCGGCACGAAATCCGGCAGTTCCGTGCCCTCGATGACGAAGCCGGCAGCCTCGTAGACGCTCTTCAGGTCGACCATGGCCTGGCCGCGATCGCGGCTTTCGCCATGGACATGCTCGAACAGATGCAACGAGAGCGAGCGCGTCCGGTCGAAGAGCATGACATAGCGCTCCTGCGCATCGTAGACGTCCGTCTCCTCCAGCATGCGCAGCAGCGGCTCCAGCGACTCCGGATCGACGACGCCCTCTTCCGCAAGCACGGAGCGGATCTCCGGAATCGCGGCCATCAGATCCTGGCCCGGATAGTTCAGCAGGGCGGAGAAGGCCTTGAGGGTTTTCATCTGGTGTCTCCGGCTTCTCGGCCGCCGAGCGCCGCTCGAACGTTACCGGCTTGCGAAAGGCGCGACATTGAGCTGCGACAAACGGGTTTCGGGCGAAATCCGCAGCCCGCCTCGAAGGCGGACTGCGAGGGCCAGCAGATTGCGTCAGGCGACTTCCATCGGTGTCTTGGCCGGCTTGGGAGAGCCGAACAGGTTGGTGCCGCTCGTGCCACCCGAGCAGCCATTTCCGAAGGAGAAGCCGCAGGAGCCACGCAGATCATAGGCGTCCTCGATCCCCATCTCGCGATGGTTGGTCGGGATCACGAAGCGATCCTCGTAATTCGCGATCGCCATGATCCGGTACATGTCCTCGACCTGCGCGCCGGACAGGCCGACGTCCCGCGCCAGCTTTTCGTCGATCACGCCGTCGATGGTCTTGGCCCGCATGTAGGCCCGCATCGCGAGCATCCGCTCCAGCCCGGTGACGATCGGCTGTTCCTTGCCCGCGGTCAGCAGGTTGGCGAGGTACTTGACCGGGATTCGCAGGCTCTTGACGTCCGGCATCTCGCCGTCGATCCCGATCTTGCCAGCCGACGCCGCCGAGGTGATCGGCGAGAGCGGCGGCACGTACCAGACCATCGGCAGCGTCCGGTATTCGGGATGAAGCGGGAAGGCGATCTTCCACTCGATCGCCATCTTGTAGACCGGCGAGCGCCTGGCGGCTTCCAGCCAGGCTTCGGGCACGCCCTCGCGACGGGCCGCCTCGATCACCGCCGGATCGCGCGGGTCGAGGAAGATACCAAGCTGCTCGTCGTAGAGGTCCTGCTCGTTCTCGGTCGAGGCGGCAGCCTCGATCCGGTCGGCGTCGTAGAGGATCACGCCGAGATAGCGGATGCGGCCGACGCAGGTCTCCGAACACACAGTCGGCATACCCGCCTCGAGGCGAGGATAGCAGAGCGTGCACTTCTCCGACTTACCGGAAGACCAGTTGTAGTAGATCTTCTTGTAGGGGCAGGCCGAGACGCACATGCGCCAGCCGCGGCACTTGTCCTGATCGATCAGGACGACGCCGTCCTCCTCGCGCTTGTAGATCGCACCCGAGGGGCAGGCCGAGACGCAGGCCGGGTTGAGGCAGTGCTCGCACAGCCTCGGCAGATACATCATGAAGGTGTTTTCGAACTGGCCGTAGATCTCCTCCTCGACGCCCTCGAAGTTCTTGTCGAGCTTGCGCTTCGAGAACTCGCCGCCGAGGATCTCCTCCCAGTTCGGGCCCCACTCGATCTTCTCCATCCGCTCGCCGGTGATCTTCGAGCGCGGGCGGGCGGTGGGGAAGGTCTGAAGCTCGGGCGCCTTCTGCAGGTGCCCGTAGTCGAAGTCGAACGGCTCGTAATAGTCGTCGATCTCCGGCAGGTCGGGATTGGCGAATATCTTCGCCAGGACCCGCCATTTCGAGCCGATCCGCGGCTCGATCCGGCCATCCTTGCGGCGGCGCCAACCGCCGTTCCACTTGTCCTGGTTCTCCCATTGCTTGGGATAGCCGATGCCTGGCTTGGTCTCGACGTTGTTGAACCACGCGTATTCCATGCCCTCGCGATTGGTCCAGACGTTCTTGCAGGTCACCGAGCAGGTGTGGCAGCCGATGCACTTGTCGAGGTTCAGCACCATCGCGATCTGAGCGCGGACTTTCATGTCGATATCCTCTTACTCGGCGGCGTGGAGCTTGGGGCCGCGCCGGGCGCTGCCTTCGTCGAAGGGGCCTTCCAGCCAGTCGACCGAACTCATCTTGCGGATGACGACGAACTCGTCGCGGTTCGAACCTACGGTTCCGTAGTAGTTGAAGCCGTAGGAGAGCTGCGCGTAGCCGCCGATCATGTGGGTCGGCTTCAGGACGGCGCGGGTGACCGAGTTATGGATGCCGCCGCGCTGCCCTGTGATGCCGGAGCCGGGCGTGTTCACGATCTTCTCCTGCGCATGGTACATCATGCACATGCCGTCCTTGACGCGCTGGGAGACCACCGCCCGTGCCGAGATGGCGCCATTGACGTTGAAAACGTCGATCCAGTCGTTGTCGACGATGCCGGCCTTTGCCGCATCCCGCTCCGAAATCCAGACCACCGGCCCGCCGCGATTGAGCGTGAGCATCAACAGGTTGTCGGAATAGGTGGAGTGGATGCCCCATTTCTGGTGCGGCGTGATGAAGTTCAGCACGATTTCCGGGTTGCCGTTGGCGACCTTGCCCTGAACCGGCGCGATCGTCTTGAGATCGACCGGCGGACGGTAGACGCAGAAGCCCTCGCCGAAGGCCCGCATCCAGAGATGGTCCTGGTAGAGCTGCTGACGCCCGGTCAGCGTCCGCCACGGGATCAGCTCGTGGACGTTGGTGTAGCAGGCGTTGTAGCAGACCTTCTCCGACTCCAGCCCCGACCAGATCGGCGAGGAGATGATCTTGCGCGGCTGCGCGACCACGTCGCGGAAGCGGATCTTCTCGTCCTCCTTCGGCAGGGCGAGATGCTCATGCTCGCGGCCGGTCGCCTTGCCGAGGCTTTCCCAGGCCTTGACCGCGACTTCGCCATTGGTCTCGGGCGCCAGCATCAGCAGGACCTCGCAGGCGTCGATCGCGGTGTCGATCCGCGCCAGCCCCTTGGTCGGCCCCTCCTCGGAGACGACGCCATTGAGCTCTTTGAGCAGCTCGACTTCGTGCTCGGTGTTCCAGGCCATGCCCTTGCCGCCGTTGCCGATTTTGGACATCAGCGGGCCGAGAGAGGTGAAACGCTTGTAGAGATTGGGATAGTCGCGCTCGACGACCGTCACCGACGGCATCGTCTTGCCGGGAACGGGATCGACCTCGCCCTTCTTCCAATCCTTGACGTCGAAGGGCTGGGCGATCTCGGCCGGCGTGTCGTGCATGATCGGGCTCAGCACCACGTCCTGCTCGACGCCGAGCACCTCGGGCGCCACCTTCGAGAAGCTGGCGGCGATGCCCTTGTAGATCTCCCAATCCGAGCGCGACTCCCAGACCGGGTCCACCGCCGCCGTCAGCGGATGGATAAAGGGATGCATGTCGGAGGTGTTGAGATCGTCCTTCTCGTACCAGGTCGCGGTCGGCAGCACGATGTCGGAGTAGACGCAGGTGGTGGACATGCGGAAGTCGAGCGTGACCAGCAGGTCGAGCTTCCCTTCCGGCGCCTCGTCGTGCCAGACGACCTCGCGTGCCTTCTGGCGGCCCTGCTCGCCGAGATCCTTGCCAAGCACGCCGTGGCTCGTCCCGAGCAGGTGCTTGAGGAAGTACTCGTGCCCCTTGCCGGATGAGCCCAGCAGGTTCGAGCGCCAGACGAAGAGGTTGCGCGGCCAGTTCTTCGGATTGTCAGGGTCCTCGCAAGACATGCGCAGCTCGCCCGATTGCAGGCTCTTCGCGACATAGTCCTTCGGCTCCAGCCCGGCGGCCTTGGCCTTGGCGGCAAGGCCGAGCGGGTTCTGCTCGAGCTGCGGCGCCGAGGGCAGCCAGCCCATCCGCTCCGCCCGGATGTTGTAGTCGATGATGGCGCCGTCCCACGGGCCAGCCGGCGCCGTCGGCGAGAGGATCTCCTTCACGTCCAGCGTCTCGTAACGCCACTGGTCCGTATGGGCATAGAAGCAGGAGGTCGAGTTCTGCTGCCGGCTCGGCCGGCCCCAGTCGAGCGCGAAGGCGAGCGGGGCCCAGCCCGATTGCGGCCTGAGCTTCTCCTGGCCCACATAATGCGACCAGCCGCCCCCCGATTGACCGACGCAGCCACACATGACCAGCATGTTGATGGCGCCACGGTAGTTCATGTCCATGTGGTACCAATGGTTCATCGCCGCGCCGATGATGATCATCGAGCGGCCATTGGTCTTTTCGGCGTTGCGGGCGAATTCGCGGGCGACCGTGATGATCTGGTCGCGCGGCACGCCGGTGATCTTCTCGGCCCAGGCCGGAGTATAGGGCACGTCCTCGTCATAGGACTTGGCCACGTTGTCGCCGCCGAAGCGGTCGACGCCGTAATTGGCGAGGAACAGGTCGTAGACGGTGGCGACCAGCGCCTCGCCTTCCGCGAGTTGCAGCTTCTTCACCGGGACGCGGCGTTCAAGCACGCTCGCATGATCCGTACCGGTGAAGTGGTCGTGTTCGATATTGCCGAAATAAGGGAAGGCCACGTTCTCGAAGCCGTCGGCGACATCGTAGAGCGAGAGACGCAGATCGACGGGCGCGCCGTCCGAACGCTTGGCCTCGAGGTTCCACTTGCCCTTCTCGCCCCAGCGGAAACCGACGGAGCCGAGCGGCGCCACGAGCTCGCCGCTCGCGGCATCGAAGGACAGCGTCTTCCACTCAGGATTGTTGGCCTCGCCCAGGCCGCCGTCGAGATCGCTCGCGCGCAGGAAGCGTTCCGGCACCAGCCGGCCGTCCTGCTCCACCAGCCGGACCAACATCGGCATGTCGGTGTAGCGCTTGGCGTAGTCGGTGAAATAGGGGACCTGCCGGTCGACATGGAACTCGCGCAGGATGACATGGCCCATCGCCATGCCGAGGGCGGCATCCGTGCCCTGCTTCACCGAGACCCAGAGATCGGCGAATTTCGAGGCTTCCGAATAGTCGGGGCAGATCACGACGCTCTTGGCGCCGCGATAGCGCGCCTCCGTGTAGAAATGGGCGTCGGGCGTGCGGGTCTGGGGCACGTTCGAGCCCCAGAGGATCAGGAAGCCGGAATTGTACCAGTCGGCCGATTCCGGCACGTCCGTCTGCTCGCCCCAGGTCTGGGGGGAAGCGGGCGGCAGGTCGCAATACCAGTCGTAGAACGACATGCAGACGCCGCCGAGCAGCGAGAGGTAGCGCGCGCCGGCTGCGTAGGAGACCATCGACATCGCCGGGATCGGCGAGAAGCCGAAGACACGGTCGGGACCGTAGGTCTTCGTCGTATACGCGTTGGCCGCCCCGATTATCTCGTTGACTTCGTCCCAGCTCGCCCGCACGAGGCCGCCATGCCCACGCCTGGTGGTGTAGGCGGCGCGCTTCTGCGGGTTCTCGACGATGGAGGCCCAGGCCGCGACCGGCGTCATCAGCACACGCGCCTCGCGCCAGAGCTTGAGCAGCCGCGAACGGACCAGCGGATACTTCACCCTGTTGGCCGAGTAGAGATACCAGGAATAGGAGGCGCCACGGGCGCAGCCACGCGGTTCATGGTTGGGCAGTTCGGGACGGGTGCGCGGATAGTCGGTCTGCTGCGTTTCCCAGGTGACGATACCGCCCTTGACATAGACCTTCCACGAGCAGGAGCCGGTGCAGTTCACGCCATGGGTCGAGCGCACGATCTTGTCGTGCTGCCAGCGCTTCCGGTAGCCGTCCTCCCAGCGCCGGTCCTCGTTGGTGGTGATGCCATGGCCGTCCGAGAAATCGTCGACCACCCGGTTGAAGAAGGTCAGTCGGTCGAGAAAGTGGCTCATCTCAAGTCCTTTCGGCTTCAGGCGCGAAGCCGTCCTCTGGAGCGAGGGAACGCTGGCGCCGGTGGTAGCCGCGTGGGGCGCCAGGGCCCATTTAGAATTGTTCCTAAGTAGTTTTGCGGAGGCCCGCGCCGGGTGGCGGCCCGGGCCTGCGCATGGTTCAGGCGGCAGGCTGGGCTGCGATCGAGCCGGCGGTGCGGCCGCGCTCTACATCCCAGAGCAGGCCGCCGCGGCGCGTGTAGACCGCCCAGGTCAGGAGCACGCAGGTGACGTAGAAGCCGAGGAAACCGTAGAGCGCCGCCTCGATGCCGCCGGTGAGCGCGAGCGAGGAGCCGTAGGCCTTGGGGATGAAGAAGGCGCCATAGGCCGCGACCGCCGAGGTGAAGCCGATGATCGCCGCGGATTCCTTCTCGGCCTGCTTCACCTGCTCGCCGGGGGCGAGCTGCGGCTCGAGCCGCGGGATCTCCTTGCGCATGATCGCAGGGATCATCTGGAAGGTCGAAGCGTTGCCGACGCCGGTCGCGAAAAACAGCACCAGAAAGCTCGAGAAGAACACGGGGAAGCTGTGCTGCGCCAGGCCGAAAAGCACGCCGCCGACACCGGCCATCATCAGGACGAAGACCCACAGCGTCACTCGCCCGCCGCCGAAGCGATCGGCTACCCAGCCGGTGAAGGAGCGCGAGAGCGCACCAACCAGCGGGCCGAGGAAGGCGAGCTGCAGGGCGTTGACCTCCGGGAACTGCGTCTTCGCGACCAGCGGGAAGGCCGCCGAATAGCCGATGAAGGAGCCGAAGGTGCCGGTATAGAGCCAGCACATCGCCCAGTTGTGCCGGCGCCGGAAGATCACCGCCTGCTCCGCGAAGGAGGCCTTCATCGAGGCGATATCGTTCATGCCGAACCAGGCGGCGAAGGCCGATGCGGCGATGAACGGCACCCAGATGAAGCCGGCGTTCTGCAGCCAGAGTTGGCTCGTCCTGCCCGCCTCGGTCGAGAGCTGCGGCTCGCCGCCGAGCGCGCCGAACACACCGGCGGTGATGACCAGCGGGATCACGAACTGGACCACGCTGACGCCAAGATTGCCGAGCCCGGCATTGAGCGCGAGCGCATTGCCCTTTTCGGACTTCGGGAAGAAGAACGAGATGTTGGCCATGGAGGAGGCGAAGTTGCCGCCGCCCAGGCCGCAAAGCAGCGCGAGTCCGAGAAAGACGACATAGGGCGTGTGCAGATCGCGCACGGCGTAGCCGATACCCACAGCCGGCAGCATCAACGACCAGGTCGCGACCGTTGTCCACAGCCGCCCGCCAAAGATCGGCGGCATGAAGGCGTAGAATACGCGCAGCGTCGCACCCGACAGGCCCGGCAGGGCCGCCAGCCAGAAGAGCTGGTCGGTGGTGAACTTGAAGCCCACCGTCGGCAGCTTCGCCACGACGACTGACCACACCATCCAGACCGCGAAGGAGAGCAGCAGGCTGGGAATCGAGATGTAGAGGTTGCGGCGGGCGATGGCGCGTCCTCTCTGCGCCCAGAACTGCGGGTCTTCCGGGCGCCAATCCTGCAGCGTCTTGCCGGTCAGCGCGCCGAGGAGCTCCGGCGAATGGATCGGCTGCATCTCGGGCAACTGAGGCAGCTTGGCCAATTCCTTGCCGGCGACGCCTTCCTCCATCGTGCGGACGGCCATATGCATCCAGACGAGAGAGACCGTCACGATCAGGAAGAGCAGCATGAAGCAGCTCGTCCAGATTCCGGTCAGGTCGTTGAGCACGCCGAAGGCGATCGGGAGCACGAAGCCGCCAAGGCCACCGATCATGCCGACGAGGCCGCCGACGGCGCCGACATTCTGCGGATAATAGACCGGAATGTGCTTGAATACGGCCGCCTTGCCGAGACTCATGAAGAAGCCGAGCACAAAGACGAGGCCAATGAAGACCGGCAGGCTGACCTCGGTGTGGAAGGCGATCGGTCCGGAGATGCCTTTCACCACATAGTCCGTCGGCGGGTAGCTCAGGAGGAAGGTGCAGCCGATCGAAACCAGGAAGGTCCAGTACATGACGCGCCTTGCGCCGTACTTGTCCGAGAGATGGCCGCCATAGGCGCGGAAAATCGAGGCCGGGACCGAATAGAAGGCGGCGATCATGCCGGCAGCCTTGATGTCGAGCCCGTAGACGCCGATCAGATATTGCGGCAGCCACAGCGACAGCGCGACGAAAGCGCCGAAGACGAAGAAGTAGTAGAGCGAGAACCGCCAGACCTGGACGTTCTTGAGCGGTTCGAGTTCGAGCCAGGCGCTCTTCGGCCGCACGCCGGTGCGCCGCCGCTCGACGATGACGGGATCGTCTGCGGTTCCCAACCAGAACAGCACGGCCATGACGACGAGGCCCGCCGCCCAGATCTGCGCCACGCTCTGCCAGCCATAGGCAACGAGCACGAAGGGCGCGACGAACTTGGTCACGGCCGCTCCGACATTGCCCGCCCCGAAGATGCCCAGCGCCGTCCCCTGCTTGCCGGCGGGATACCAGCGCGAAACATAGGCGACGCCGACCGCGAAGGAACCGCCGGCGATGCCGACGCCAAGGGCGGCCAGCAGCATCTGCGGGTAGGTCTGGGCATAGGACAGCAGAAAGGTCGCGCCCGCGCCTGCGAGCATCACCAGCGAGAAGATCCGCCGCCCGCCATAGTAGTCGGTCCAGATGCCCAGCACGACGCGGATGAGCGAACCCGTCAGGATCGGCGTTCCGACGAGAAGGCCGAACTGAGTCTCGCTCAGCCCGAGTTCCTGTTTGATCCGGATGCCGATAATCGAGAAGATCGTCCAGACCGCGAAGCAGGTAGTGAAGGAAATGGTCGAGAGCCAGAGCGCTCGCCCCTGTTCGCCTGGGGATATGACTGCCTGACGTTCCATGGTTGCGGCCTCAATCGGCAGAAGTGCCATCAACCGCGAACCAAACCCGAAACTGCAACAACGTGAGTTGAGGCAGATCAACAATTTGGACCCTTAGCCAGAAAACCGTGTTCGTACTTAGGGAATTCTACGGAGTTCGTAGCAACTGGATCAATTCCGCCCTTGAAAAACTTGGCATGACGCCCGCGATGGCTCGTCGCCACAAGCCGGTTTTTCTTTCCCAACCAACGGAGGCATCATCAACCGCCAGAAGGAGCTCGATCTGCAACACGCCCTGCGGCGTCGATACGCGTTGAGTTGCGACGATCACCCAAAAGCAGCGCCGGCCGGCTCTCTCTGGACCGAAGTGTGACAGAGCGATCTCACCTTTGCCGAGGCAGACGAGCGGCTCGGCGCCGGCCCGACCCTGTTCGACAATCTGAAGGAGCGCTTCGCGACGCTGCCCGGCGAGCAGAAGGCGAGCCCGCGCGAGGCTAAACTCAGGGCCTCGTCACGTCACAGAAACCGTGTCGACTCTGCTGAAGACGGACAATTCGCGCAATGCTTGCGACCGCGCAAAGTCTCTGGCGCTGCCGGCGAGTACTGAACCCGATCGCGGCGGCAGGATGTCGCCATGAGGAACGCGCCAGATGTCAGCTTTGGAACGATTGCGTTGAAAAAGTCGGCTGTGGGTCGGCTGCTGATTGAGGCTGAACGGATCGCTGAGAGTGCGTGCGCCCTTATGCCGCCAGGGACGGTGCTCCGGCCGGCATCAGCTTCGCCATTTTCCTGAGGTTCTGGGCGGTGGCTGCGA
>NZ_JAFKFW010000026.1 GCF_017308015.1 Allobosea sp. | reverse complement strand
TCGATCAAGCGGCCTGGACGGGTGTCTGGAGCGACGTGCTCATCGGAAGCGCGGCACCAGGCACATTCAACGACACCGATTTCCCGCTGGTGGTCGCCAACAGCGATGCGATCACCGAGCGGTGGGCTATTCGGTTCACCAACGCCACAGCCTTCGAGGTGATCGGTGAGACGGTCGGCACCATCGTGACCGGGAGCATCAGCGCTGATTGCGCGCCCGTAAATCCTCGCACCGGCAGGCCGTACTTCACCATTCCTCGGGCCGGTTGGGGCTCAGGCTGGTCGACCAACAACGTCGTGCGGTTCAACACCGTGGGTGGCCTGGCACCAGTCTGGATGGTTCGCACCACGCTGCCGGGCACGCCGGAGAGCGTCAGCCCGAAAGCATAGGTGTCATGCCGGTGAGGGTCGTAGGCATAGCCACGAAAGAACGCTTCCATGCGCTCGATACCATCAGCGCCGGTGCCGAGCCGGACCCAGTCCCGCTGCGGTCCGCACGATCGTTCAAGACGGGCCTTCCCGGCCTCGGGTAGCGATGAATCCATGCGTTACGATACCAAGATCGCCATCGTGGTTCGGGATGATCTCGCAACCTGGCAAAAACTCAATGTCGCCAGCTTCCTCGCCGGCGGGCTCGTCGGAACCGCCCCCGAACTCGCGGGCGAACCCTATCAGGACGGTTCCGGCCGCTTCTACGGCCCGCTGATCCGTCAGCCCGTCCTGATTTTCGCGGCGAGCGCCGCGGAACTCACCAACGCGCTCCAGCGAACGCAGCAGCGCGGCGTCAGGCCACATCTCTATACCAAAGAACTGTTCGCAACCGGCAACGATATCGACAACCGCGCCGCAGTCGCGACGGTGGCCACCGATGCACTCGATCTCGTGGGCCTCGGGCTCCATGCCGAGCGCAAGGAGATCGACAAGATCATCAAGGGACTGAAGCTACACGGATGACACCGTGCGGCTCGTGTCCTTCCAGCAGATTTCACCGCGTCATCCTTATGCTGTGCAAGCGTCGACGGCGCGTTCGCCGTCCGGAGCGCAACTTTCGTCGCGCTCGCCGGTGCATTTTTTGGCATTTACGAAACCCCGAGAATCGCCTTAGCCTCCTTTTTGTCGGTAACAACTGAAAGGAGGTGATCCAGTGTCTCATTGTCATCAACCGCTGGTGCAAGGCGGGCGGACCTGGACCTCTTCTTGCTGGGGTTTCTATTCCGCGTGAGTTTTCGCACCTTCAGACCCGGTTCGCCGGGTCGCGGTTCGGCAATGGAAGGGCTGCCCGCAAGGGCAGCCCTTCTCGCTTTCAGGCGGCCGATGCTGGCGCCCGGCTGCAAGCCGTGGCAGACAGGCGGCGTGTCACGCTTTTCTCAATCCAACGCCCCGAGTGCCGGCCGTGTCCGTTCCTGATCCGAGCCGCGAAGCTATTCTCGATTTCATCGAGGAAGAGCGCGCCGCCGGCCGCGAGGTCGGCCGGCGCGAGATCGCCAAAGCCTTCGGGCTCGACCAGGGCGGCAAGATCTGGCTGAAACGCCTGCTCAAGGAGATGGAGCAGGACGGCGAGATCGGCGGCGACGGCAAGGAGCGCCCGGTCCATCCGCGCGGCGCGCTGCCGCCCGTCCTGCTCTCCGAGATCAAGCGCCGGGATCGTGAGGGCGACCTCGTCGCCCAGCCGCTGGAATGGGACGCGGACGAGAACGGCCCGCCGCCGCAGATCCTGATCGAGCGCACGCGCGAGGGACGCCGCAAGGACAGGTCAGCGGCACCGGCGCCCGGCATCGGCGATCATGTCATCCTCAAGCTGACGCGTCTGCGCGGCGTCGAAGGCTTCGGCTATTCCGGCCGCGTGCTCAAGGTGATGGGCAAGGCCAAGGCCGCCGTGCTCGGCATCTTCCGCGCCCTGCCCGACGGCTCCGGCCGGCTGGTGCCGATCGACAAGAAGGCACTCGGGCGCGAAGCAATCATCCCGAAAGGCCGCACGGCCGAGGCGCAGGACGGCGACCTCATTTCTGTCAGCTTGCGCCGCGAGAGCCGCTTCGGCCCGCCCGAGGCGCATGTGCGCGAGCGACTGGGCTCGATCAAATCCGAGCGCGCCGTCAGCCTGATCGCGATCCACGCCCATGGTATTCCGCATGAGTTCCCGCCGGCCGCGCTCCAGGAAGCCGCGAATGCACCGCTTGCCACGCTGAAAGGACGCGAGGACTGGCGCGAGCTGCCTCTCGTCACCATCGACCCGGCCGATGCCAAGGACCATGACGACGCCGTCCATGCGGCGACGGACGACAACCCCGACAATCCCGGCGGCTTCGTGGTCACCGTCGCCATCGCCGACGTCGCGGCCTATGTCACGCCGGGCTCCGCGCTCGACCGCGAAGCGCTGGAGCGTGGCAACTCGGTCTATTTCCCCGACCGCGTCGTGCCGATGCTGCCGGAGCGGATCTCGAACGACCTCTGTTCGCTGCGTGAGAATGAGGACCGGCCGGCGCTTGCCGTCAGGCTCGTGCTCAAGTCGGACGGCTCGAAGAAGAGCCATTCCTTCCACCGCGTGCTGATGCGCTCGGCAGCGAAGCTCTCCTACCAGCAGGCGCAGGCCGCCATTGACGGGCAAACCGACGAGAAGACCGCTCCGATCCGCGAGAGCGTGCTGATGCCGCTCTGGGCGGCCTATGGCGTGGCCGCCCGCGCCCGCGACCAGCGCCAGCCGCTCGAGCTCGACCTGCCCGAACGCAAGCTGATCCTCAAAGCCGACGGCTCGGTCGATCGCGTCATCGTGCCGGACAGGCTCGCGGCGCATCGATTGATCGAGGAATTCATGATCCTCGCCAATGTCGCCGCGGCCGAGACGCTGGAGAAAGCCGGCAGCCTCCTGATCTATCGCTGCCATGACGAGCCCTCGCTGGAGAAGATGCGGACGCTCGGCGAAGTGCTGGCCTCGATCGGCATCAAGCTGCCACAGGACGGAGCGCTCCGGCCCGTGCTGTTCAACCGCATCCTGGCGATGATCAAGGGCTCGGAAAACGAGACGCTGATCAACGAGGTCGTGCTGCGCACGCAGGCGCAGGCCGAGTATGTCGCCGAGAATTACGGGCATTTCGGCCTGAACCTGCGCCGCTACGCGCATTTCACCTCGCCGATCCGGCGCTATTCCGACCTGATCGTGCATCGCGCGCTGATCACGGCGCTGAAAGCCGGCGACGATGGCCTGCCCAGGAGCGTCACGCTCGCGGACCTGCGCGAGGTCGCGACGCGTATCTCGGCGGCGGAGCGACGCGCCATGGCGGCCGAGCGCGAGACCACCGATCGGCTGATCGCGCATTTCCTCGCCGACCAGATCGGAGCGAGCTTCGACGGGCGCATCGGCGGCGTCACCCGTGCCGGGCTCTTCGTCAAGCTTGACGGCACCGGAGCCGACGGCTTCGTCCCGGCCTCGACTCTGGGCGGCGACTACTATCGCTACGACGAGGCGGCCCATGCGCTGATCGGCGAACGCACCGGCGAAAGCTGGCGTCTCGGCGACCAGGTCCATGTCAAGCTGGTCGAGGCGGCGCCCGTCGCGGGCGCCCTGCGCTTCGAGGTGCTCTCGGCCGGGCGGAAAATGGCGACAAGCGGCGCCGCCAGACGGCGCGGCGGCGGAGCCCCGTTCGGGGCGAGCCGGCAGGCAGCCGGCTTCGGCAGGAAGAGCAAGCCCGGCCGGACGAAACCGGGCAAGAGGCGGTGATGAGCATCCACATCCATAGCGCTGAAACGCATCTCGAAGAGCGCGACTGGCGTCAGGCGATCGCGCGCGGCTTGCGCAGCCGCTGCCCGCATTGCGGGAAGGGCCGGCTGTTCCGCGCCTTCCTGAAGCCCGTCGACAGGTGCGAAGCCTGCGGCGAGGATCTGCATCACCAGCGTGCCGACGACCTGCCGCCCTATATCGTGATCACGATCGTCGGTCATATCATCGTCGGCGGCCTGCTGCTGGCGGAGAAGTTCGCGAACTGGCCGATGTGGCTGCACATGACCGTCTGGCCGCTTCTCACCGTCCTCCTGTGCTTCGCGCTGATGCAGCCGATCAAGGGCAGTGTCGTCGGCCTGCAATGGGCCGTGCGCATGCATGGATTCGGCGGCGAGCCCGACCGACCCGAGCGCCAGCCCCTGCCCCCTTCGGACGCACGTTCATGACCGACCACACCGTCACCCTGACCCAGGCCGAACGGGCGCGCACCACCGCCAACCAGCGTCCGAAGGACGCTGCGACGATGATGATCCTGGATCGCAGTCTCACGCGCCCCAAGGTGCTGATGGGCAAGCGCCATTCGGGCCACAAGTTCATGCCGGGCAAGTATGTCTTCCCGGGTGGGCGTGTCGATGATGGCGACCGGCGCATGGTCGCGACGGGTGCCGTGCCGCAGATCTGCGAGGACCGGCTCGGCATGCGCTGCCTGCGCCCCAGCGCCGGCAAGGCACGCGCGCTGGCGATGGCTGCGATCCGCGAAACCTTCGAGGAAACCGGGCTGCTCTTCGGCTCCGACGAATTCGGTGCACCGGATGCAGCGCCGCCCGGAAGCTGGAGTGATTTCGCGGCGCAGGGCGTCTATCCCGATCTCTCGGCGGTCACCTTCGTCGCGCGCGCGATCACGCCGCCGCGCCGGCCCAAGCGATTCGACACCCGCTTCTTCGCGATCGACGCCTCCGCCGTCGCCAAGCGGATCGACGGCATCATCGGCCCCGATTCGGAACTGGTCGATCTGGTCTGGGTCGATTTCGACGAGGCCAAGCAGCTCGACCTGCCGACGATCACCAAGGTCATCATCCAGGAGGTCGAGGCCCGCATCGAGGGTGGATTCGCGCCCTATCTGCCGGTCCCGTTCTATTGGGAGAAGCGCGGCAGCTTCGTGCGCGAGGAGCTTTGAAGGTCATTCGCGCCGCCAAGCTATTCTTCCTTGACTTCGCTGGCCCTTTGCGGCATTCCCCGCGCTGACGGTTTGCCGGGTTCGCCCGGCCATTTTCTTTTCCGAGGGCCATCGGCCCGCATGGTTCGAGGATAGACCCATGGCCAAGGCCGTGACGATCAAGATCAAGCTGCTTTCGACCGCCGACACCGGCTTCTTCTACGTGACGAAGAAGAACTCGCGCACGATGACCGAGAAGATGTCGAAGAAGAAGTACGACCCCGTCGCGCGCAAGCACGTCGAGTTCAAGGAAACCAAGATCAAGTGAGGCTTGGCCTCTCGATCCGGTTTCGCTTTGAAAAACCGCCCTTTCGGGCGGTTTTTTCGTTTTCGGCTCGAAGGCATTGCTGCGGTGCGCACGGCCATAAGGCGCGCTGATAGCGCGATGGCACATCGCTTGATCCCTACCCGCAATAGACCCGGATGATCCTGCCGGCCCTCGGATCGATCTCGATGGTCACCCGCTTCTTGCGATAATCCATCGTCACGCCCTGCCCCGGCCGAATCTGCCGAACGCTGGCGCGCCGGTGATCTGCCGAGCTTCGGCATCGTCGATGCGGCCCTTGCCCGCCAGCGTTTCGACGGCATCCTCACGGCAGATTCCGGGGGTGCCGCTCACAGGTGCCTGCTGCGCATCGCTCTGGCAGGCCGTGAGGGCAAAGCCCGCAATGGCTCCGGCGGCGATCAGCTTGCGAGCCAGCATCAGGCAATTCCTTTCATCGCAATCCGTGAGGTTTGAAAGGCTCCAGGATCGCGATGCCGCGCCTCCATGGCACGCGGATGGCTGCCGCTCAGGCAGCGATCCCGGCCTCTTCCGGATTTACCGGACCTTGGACGCACCATGTCGCCAGGGCACTGCGGCCGGCCTCGGTCAGCGCGTAGACGCCGCGCCCGGAGCGCTCGAACCAGCCATAGACATTGCGGTGCAGGATCTTCTGGGCATCGGGACAGGATGGCTTGAGATCGCGCGGCCGCTTCGGCTCCGCCGCCATCGCAGCCGCGCAGGCCAGCGCCTGCTGACGATACGCCGTCATGATCGGCTTGCGCGTGCCGCCACCCAGTGCGGGATCGCCCTGGCGGCGCTTATGCTCGTCGACGAGCCGCGAGCGTCGGCGCGGGTCCTTGCGCGGCGTCGGCGCCGCTGGCGACACGAGGATAGCGACATCGCCACCCCCGGAAACGCCGAGCAAGCCGAAGCCGAGGCGCCGGCAGAGATTGCGGTAGCGCGGATCGCTCTCGCGCCCCTTGCCCCTCGCGGAAAGCGGGGCGGCAAGCCAGATCTCGTCACCAAGGCTCAGCCGGTCGACACCCTGCAGGATGAGTTCGAGATTGAAGCTCAGCTTCAGCTCGCCGATGACCACGATTGAAGGGTCGCCATCGCGCAATCCGACGAGATCGCAAGGCCCGATCTCGCCTTTCACGGTGTAGCCGAACCCTTCGAGGAAGCGCTTGACGGGCAGATAGAGCGACGTTTCCACATCCACCTCCGGAGAGCAGAGCGCCATATTGACCGGCAGTCGTTTCGGAGAGGCAAACGCCGACGGCCGCGATCGATCGCACAAACGAAAAATCCACCCGCCGGTTGCCGGGATAACCGGCCGATTGCGGGTGGATCCGTTGTTGTCTCAGCGGTCAGCGCTCAATCGCGGGCACGATCCACGCGGGATCGGATCGCTGCCCGATCATTCCCACTCGATCGTGCCGGGGGGCTTCGAGGTCACGTCGTAGACGACGCGGTTGATGCCCTTGACCTCGTTGATGATGCGGGTCGCGGCGCGGCCGAGGAAATTCATGTCGAAAGGATAGAAATCCGCCGTCATGCCATCGACCGAGGTCACGGCGCGCAGCGCGCAGACATGGTCGTAGGTGCGGTAATCGCCCATCACGCCGACGGTGCGCACCGGCAGCAGCACGGCGAAGGCCTGCCAGATCACGTCGTAGAGGCCGGCCTTGCGAATCTCGTCGAGATAGATCGCATCCGCCTTGCGCAGGATGTCGAGCTTCTCCCTGGTGATCTCGCCGGGGCAGCGGATGGCGAGGCCCGGGCCCGGGAAGGGGTGACGGCCGACGAAGGCCTCGGGCAGGCCGAGCTCGCGGCCGAGAACGCGGACCTCGTCCTTGAACAGCTCGCGCAGCGGCTCGACGAGCTTCATCTTCATGCGCTCGGGCAGGCCGCCGACATTGTGGTGGCTCTTGATCGTGACCGAAGGGCCGCCGGAGAACGAGACGCTCTCGATCACGTCGGGATAGAGCGTGCCCTGCGCCAGGAAATCGGCGCCGCCGAGCTTGGCCGCCTCGGCGTCGAAGACGTCGATGAAGAGCCGGCCGATGGTCTTGCGCTTGGCCTCCGGATCGGCGCCGCATTTGGCAAGCTCGGTGAGGAAAAGCTCTTCGGCCTCAACATGGACCAGCGGGATGTTGTAGTGATCCCTGAACAGGCGGACGACCTCCTCGGCCTCATTCATCCGCATCAGGCCGTGATCGACGAAGACGCAGGTGAGCTGGTCGCCGATCGCCTCGTGGATCAGCACCGCCGCCACCGCCGAGTCGACACCGCCGGAGAGTCCACAGATGACGCGGCCGGTGCCGACCTGCTCCTTGATCTTCTTCTGCATCTCGGAGCGATAGGCCGACATGCTCCAGTCCGGCTTGCAGCCGCAGATCTCGACGACGAAATTGCGCAGCAGCTTGCCGCCATCCGGCGTATGGACCACCTCGGGGTGGAACATCGTGGTGTAGAAGCGCCGCTCCTCGTCGCTCGCCACGGCATAGGGGGCGTTCTCGGAGGTCGCCTTGACCGTAAAGCCGGCCGGAAGCTGCGTGACCCGGTCGCCATGGCTCATCCAGACCGGATAGCGGCCTCCCTCTTCCCAGACGCCCTCGAACAGCGCCGAGGAGGTGACGATCTCGATATCGGCGCGGCCGAACTCGGCGGCGTGACCGCCCTCGACCTTGCCGCCCAGCTGATGCGCCATGGTCTGCTGGCCGTAGCAGATGCCCATCAGCGGGATGTTCGCGCTGAAAACCGCCTCGGGCGCCCGCGGGCTGCCCGCGTCGGGCACCGAGGCCGGGCCGCCCGAGAAGATCACGCCCTTGGGCTTCAGGCGGGCAAAGGCCTCGGAAGCGGACTGGAACGGGGCGATTTCGCAATAGACGCCGATCTCGCGGATGCGCCGCGCGATGAGCTGCGTCACCTGCGAGCCGAAATCGATGATGAGGATGGAGTCGTGATGGGGCTGAGCGCTCGTCATCGCGTTCCGTTAATGGATCGCGCGGGCGCGTGCAACGGCTGCGACAGCCTCAATCCCCGCGCTGGAGACAGGCCAGATAGAACCCGTCCGTACCGGTGCGCCGCGGCGAGAGCTGAATGCCGTGGGTCGTGGCGAAACGGGCGAGCAGGGAGAAGTCGCTTTCGGCGCTCCTGAGCACGTCGATCGGCGCGACCACGGCAAAGCCGGGATGCTTGGCGAGGAAGGCGCGGATCGCCTCGTCGTTCTCCTCCGGCAGCACCGAGCAGGTGATGTAGGCGATACGGCCGCCCGGCTTCACCAGCCTCGCGGCACGGGCCAGCACCTCGGCCTGGTCCTTGATGCGCTCGGCCAGCGCACCGGGGCGCACGCGCCATTTCGCATCGGGATTGCGCCGCCAGGTGCCGGAGCCCGTGCAAGGCGCGTCGACCAGCACGAGATCGACCTGGCCGGCGATATCGGCGAAGGGCTCGTGACCGCGCGAGCGGGGAATGCGGACCTCGACGATGCTCGCGCCCGAGCGGGCGAGCCGATCATGCAGTGGCGCGAGGCGGCGACTGTCGAGATCGGTGGCATAAAGGCTGCCGCGATTGGCCATCAGCGCGGCGAGCGCCAGCGTCTTGCCCCCTGCCCCGGCACAGAGATCGATCACGGTCTGGCCGGGCTTTGCGCCGGCCAGCAGGGCCACCAGCTGCGAGCCCTCGTCCTGGATCTCGAAGGCGCCGGCGAAGAATCCGGGCTCGGTCTGCAGCGAGGGACCGCGGCCGTCGTGGCCGGGCTGGAAGCGCAGGGCATCCGGAGACCAGGAGCCCTGCTCCGGCTGGAGATGGGCGAGTTCCTTCAGCACCGCATCCCGGCCCGCCTTCAGGCGGTTGACACGCAGGTCGATGGGGGCGCGGGCAGCCAGCGCCTCACCCTCGGCGATGGCCTGTTCTCCCAATCCTTCCCGGAAGGAGGGCCAGAGCCATTCCGGCACGTCGGCCTGCACCCAGTCAGGCGCGCCTTCGGCCGAGAAGGCGGTGAGCAGCGCAGTCTCGTCGTCGCTCAGGGGCTGCGGCGCGTGATTCTCGCCCGAGCAGAGCTCCGCGATCTCGGTGACCCCGAGGCCACGCAGACCGGCGAGCATGCCGAGGACGAGCGCGCGTGGCGTTTCCGAGGCCATCGCGTAGCCGGAGGAGGCCTTGCGCCGCAGCGCGTCGTAGACCAGCGAGGCGATGGCGGCCCGGTCCTTCGAACCGGCAAAGCGGCGCGACAGGCCCCAGTCCTTGAGCGAATCGGCAGCCGGACGGCGGCGCTCGACGATATCCTGGAGCACCTCGATGGCAGCGCTGATCCGGGCGGCTGGGGTCATGACACTTCAATCCTGGCACGGCCGGATGCGCTCCGGAATGCCGCAAGGCGAGGCCGAACGAGCTTCGACCGGTTCAAACATGACGCCAGGACATGAAAGCTCCGGCGCCACGCTCTTGACGCGGTCGTTTCACAAGCGGAAACACGATGCAACCGCATGTCGCGGCCATTGGGATCTCCACACATGAAAAGCGCCAGCCGCATCGTCATCCTGAGCCTCGTCGCGCTGGGCCTCGCCGCCTGCGCCACCCAGCAGCCGGACTACACCCCGCCGGCCTCCAAGCGCCTCGACGCCAAGACGACCCTCGAGAACCGCCGCTGAGATTTCAGGGGTACGGTCGGCTGCAACATCGCCACCGGCCGGCCTTGCGCGCCTGCGATCGAATCAAACCCGCGCCGGCCTCTGCCTGGGCGGGTTCTCACTCGCGGGCAGAAGCGGCAAGGGATGAGAAAAAGCGATGACAGCAAGAAGTCTTAAGCTGAATCTGCCTCGTACAGCGCTAGGCGAGGCAGCGTCTTTTTCTGATATCCGGTACGCGCCCGCGTGTCTGACACGGTCGTGAGCTTCACCCAACCCTAGCGCTTCGCTTTTCAGTGCGGGCGTGCATGCGGCGCGGAGGACTACCCGAGCACGTCGTGGATGTGTGATAGCCAGCGGAGTCGCTCACACAAAGGACCATCATGCCTTCCCTCCTTCCGACGATCGCCTTCAGCGCGTTCCTGGCGGTCCTCGGCTGGGGAACCGCGTCGGCAATGGAATTCTCCGAACATTTCAACGGTGCCATGCGTGCCGATGCCGAGAGCACCTGGATCTATGCCGACGGCGAGATCACCGAGGACACGCCCGCCAAATTCGAGGAGTTTCTGAAGACGACGGCGATCTGGAAGCGCCAGCGCATCGTCCTGAACTCGGGTGGCGGCAACGTGATCGGCGGCATCAGATTGGGTGAGATCATCCGCAAGCACGGCTTCCGGACGGCGGTGTCGAAGACCGTCAAGGCCGGCGACTACTCGGATGCGGCTCCCGGGATCTGCGCGAGCGCCTGTGTCTTCGCACTGGCCGGAGGAGTCGAGAGGAACGCAAGCGAAGGAAGCCGCATCGGAGTTCACCGGATGGGCGTCGACTTTGCCCGCCTCTATGGCGACAAGCCGATCACGGTCAAACACATGACTGAAAACCTGTCCGACATTCAACAGGCGGTGAGCCTCGTTCTTTCTCACTTCATCACGATGGGGATCGACCCCTCTATTATCGCCATGATGGTCGAGAAGGGGGCGGACGAGATGAAATGGCTGTCGATCGAGGAGATCCGTCGAGCCAACATCGCGTTCGCGCCGAACGAGCTAAACAACTGGCAGATCGAGGGCTACGGGAGAGGCATCGTGGCGTTCGCCCGGACGAAGGACGCTCGCAAGCAACTGACGATCTTCTGCCGGGCCAAGAAGATGCGGTTCAGCTTTACGGCCAAGGGCTCGCCCTACAGCACCGATTTCGTCAAGGACACCGAGAAATTCGAGGAAATCCACGTCGCGGGCAAGGATATCCCTCGCCAGGACATCAAGCTGGAGGTCAAGGGTGATTTGCTGACCATCTCGGGCCCATGGTCGGGGCCGTTGGCCGCCGCTGATGCGCGCAATGCGATGAGCCCCTTCGGCATTATCGGAACCATCCGCGACCTCTACAGCCTCTATGGCTTCAATAATGAAGGTTTCGAGCAGAGCGTGCGCCTGGCAGGGCAAAACTGCATTGCGTGAACATCCCCGATCATCACACGCGCTCCGGGCGACCTCCGGGCGCAAGCCCAAGAAGATCTGAACGAGACAAGCTCGACATCATCGCATTCCAGGTCAGCCAGCGCTCAGGCGCGCGTGGGGCGGCTTCGAGCCGGCCGATTGGACTTGCCCGATCCCGAACGTCTACAAGGTCGAAAACGAGACCAGAGCCACCCCAAATCCCAACCGCTTCCCCGAGAAGCCGCTGCCACTTTCGATAGCCAACGACACTCCCCTCAAATCCGAGTGGCAGCCTTCATGGCCGTGTCATATCCGCCGCCCTAAGGTCCCGCGCATTTCCGCGAGGCTGGGCCCGATCATGACAAAGAAACTCCTTCTCTCGACAACGCTGCTCGCCGCCCTGACCTTTCAGGGCCCGGCCGCTGTTGCGCAGTCCGCCCCGACGCTGTCGGGCCAGAAGCCACTCGTCATCGCCCATCGCGGCGCCAGCGGCTATCTGCCCGAGCATACGATCGAGGGCTACAAGCTCGCGATCCAGCAGGGCGCCGACTTCATCGAGCCGGACCTCGTCTCGACCAGGGACGGCGTGCTCGTCGTCCGCCACGAGCCGATGCTGAGCGGCACGACCGATGTCGCCGACCGCCCGGAATTCGCCAACCGCAAGACCACCCGCAAGGTCGACGGCGTTGACACCACGGACTGGTTCGCCAACGACTTCACCGCGGCCGAGCTCAAGACGCTGAAGGCCAAGCAGGCCTTCGCCGACCGCGACCAGTCGCATAACGGCAAGTACCAGATCCCGACCTTCCAGGAGGTGATCGACCTCGCCAAGGCGGAGAGCGCCCGCACCGGCCGCGCCATCGGCATCTATCCCGAGACGAAGCATCCGACCTATCACGCCGCGCTCGGCCTCGCCTTCGAGGACAAGCTTCTGGACATGCTCAAGGCCGCCGGCTGGACCGACAAGACCGCGCCGGTCTTCATCCAGAGCTTCGAGACGGCGAACCTGAAATACCTGCGCCCGAAGACGCAGTTGCGCCTCGTCCAGCTCGTCGACGGCGATGGCGTCGACAAGGACGGCAAGGTCACCCTCGCGGCGCCCTTCGACCGCCCCTACGACTTCGCCGTGCTCGGCGACAAGCGGACCTTCCAGGACATGCTCTCAGCCGAGGGCCTGAAGGAGATCGCGACCTATGCCGACGGCGTCGGTCCGTGGAAGCCCTATCTGATCGGCGCCAAACAGACGATCGGCGCCGACGGCAAGCCGCAGGACCTCAATGGCGACGGCGTGATCGACGAGCGTGATCGGACGCTGATCGCCCCTACGAACGTCGTGAAGGACGCCCATGCGGCCGGGCTCCTGGTCCATAGCTGGACCTTCCGCAGCGAGCCTAAGCGGCTGGCTTCCGATTTCAAGGGCGACGCCGGCGCCGAGTACAAAGCCTTCTTCGCGCTCGGGCTCGACGGCCTGTTCTCGGATTTCCCGGACCAGGCCGTGAAGGCGCGCGACGGCAAGTAAGCGTTCCCCGCAAAACGAATCCCGCGGCTCTGTGCCGCCCGCAACGAAAAAGGCGCGCCGGCATTCCGGCGCGCCTTTTTTCGTTGCAAATGCCTTCCGGCCTCAGTGCAGAATCTGGGAAAGGAAGAGCTTGGTGCGCTCGTGCTGCGGGTTCTTGAAGAACTCGTCGGGGGTGTTCATCTCGACGATCTGGCCGGCATCCATGAAGATGACGCGGTCGGCGACCTGGCGGGCGAACCCCATCTCGTGGGTGACGCAGAGCATGGTCATGCCCTCGTCCGCGAGCGAAACCATGGTGTCGAGCACTTCCTTGACCATTTCCGGATCGAGCGCCGAGGTCGGCTCGTCGAACAGCATGATCTTCGGGCTCATGCAGAGCGAGCGCGCGATGGCGACGCGCTGCTGCTGGCCGCCCGAGAGCTGGCCGGGGTATTTCGCGGCCTGCTCGGGGATCTTGACGCGCTTGAGATAGTGCATCGCGATCTCCTCGGCGTCCTTCTTGGGCATCTTCTTCACCCAGATCGGCGCCAGCGTCAGGTTCTCGAGGATCGTCAGATGCGGGAACAGGTTGAAGTGCTGGAAGACCATGCCGACATCGCGGCGGATCTCGTCGATCTTCTTGAGATCGTTGGTCAGCTCCGTGCCGTCGACGATGATCTGGCCCTTCTGGTGCTCCTCCAGCCGATTGATGCAGCGGATCATCGTCGACTTGCCCGAGCCGGACGGGCCGCAGATCACCAGTTTCTCGCTGCGGCTGACCTTCAGGTTGATGTCGCGCAACACGTGGAATTCGCCATACCACTTGTTCACGCCGATCATCTCGACTGCCGTCGGTGTGTTCAGCGAGGTCGGCTTCAGGGCCGCGGGACGCGTATCCGTCATCTTGGTTTCTGCCATAGCCATGGTTGTCGTCCCTCTCAACGTTTTTGGCCGGCGGCGAGGCGCTTCTCGACCGCGATCGAGTAACGCGACATTCCCCAGCAGCACAGGAAATAAAAGATGGCGGCGAAAGCGTAACCTGTCGAGCGCGTCACCGGCGTCGCCCAGGTCGGATCGATCAGCGTCGCCTCGATCGTGCGCAGGAAATCGAAGATGCCGACGATCGCGACCAGAGTCGTATCCTTGAACAGTCCGATGAAGGTGTTCACGATGCCCGGAATTACGATGCGCAGCGCCTGCGGCAGGATGATCAGGCGCATCATCTGCCAGTAACCGAGGCCGAGCGACATCGCGCCCTCGTACTGTCCCTTCGGCATCGCCTGCAGGCCGCCGCGCACCACCTCCGCCATATAGGCGGCGGCGAAGAGCGCGACGCCGACCAGCGGCCGCAGCAGCCGGTCCGGCGAATATTCCTGCGGCACGAAGAGCGGTAACATGGTGTTGGCCATGAACAGCACCGTGATCAGCGGCACGCCGCGCACGAACTCGATGAAGATCACGGAAAGCAACTGGATCGCCGGCAGCCGTGAGCGGCGGCCGAGGGCCAACAGGACACCGAGCGGCAGCGAGAAGACGATACCGACCGCCGAGATCAGGAAGGTGACGGTCATGCCGCCCCAGAGGCCGGTATCGACGCGCGGCAGACCGATCTTGTCGGCCAGGACCGCCAAGAGCCCGAAGACGACGAGTGACAGGAGGATCAGGCGCTTCGGCCGGTAGAAGCGCTGCCAGGCCGGCATCGCCTCCTCGACCGCGAGCTGCCCCTCGCCGATCCAGAACTTCATCAGCCCCGGCGCGAAGGAGAGCACCAGATAGATCACCGCCAGCGCGAAGGTCGCAAGGATCAGGAAGCGCAGAAAGCTCTCGGCACGCGGGCCGCCGAGCAGCAGGATAAAGGCGCTCGCCGGCATGATGACAAAGAAGAAGAAGACGCCGACCTTCTTCAGCGGCGCCCTGTTCCAGAGCAGCCAGACAACGCCAAGTGCGAACATCGCGAAGACGATGTTGACGCGCCAGCGTTCCGCCACCGGATAGGAGCCGTAGATGAAGTACTGGGTACGATCCGCCACATAGGCCCAGCAGGCGCCGACCGGGCGACCGACCTTGTCGGCCAGGCAGGCCTCCCGGTTCGTGCCGGTCCAGACTGCATCGAGGACATAGAAGCGGACCAGTCCCGGAACCGTGTCGATCACCAGCCAGACGCAGAGAAGCGTCAGGATCGCGTTGAGCGGGCTGGAAAACAGGTTCGTCCTGATCCAGGCAAGCGGGCCGGCGACGGAGAGAGGGGCCGGCTCCTGCTGCAGCGTCTCCTTGCGGACGAAGGCATAGGGCGCGTTTTCGGTTGTTGCGTCGGTCATCGCGCAGCCCTCACCGTTCCACCAGCGCCATGCGCTTGTTGTAAATATTCATGAACAGCGACGTCACCAGCGAGATCGTCAGATAGACCGCCATCGTGATCGCCACGACCTCGACCGCCTGGCCGGTCTGGTTCAGCACCGTGCCGGTGAAGACCTGGACGAGATCGGGATAGCCGATCACCACTGCCAGCGAGGAGTTCTTGGTCAGGTTGAGGTAGTTCGAGGTCAGCGGCGGGATGATGACACGCATCGCCTGCGGGATGACGACGAGCTTCAGCGTCGGCCCGTTGCGCAGGCCGAGCGCATGGGCCGCCTCGGTCTGGCCTTTCGACACCGCCAGAATGCCGGCGCGCACGACCTCGGCGATGAAGCCCGCCGTATAGGTCGTCAGGCCGATCAGCAGCGCGACGAATTCGGGGAAGATCTGGATGCCACCGCGCAGGTTGAAGCCGGCGAGCTCGGGGTAAACGAAGGAGATCGGCCGGCCGGTGACGAAATAGACCAGCAGCGGCAGGACCACGATCAGGCCGAGCGCGATCCAGCCGATAGGATATTGCCGGCCGGTGACCGCCTGCTGCTTGTGCGCCCAGGAGCGGAAGATGAACGTGGCGACGAGACCGATCAGGAAGGCCCAGACGATCAGGTTGCCGCCCGGCCCGAGCTGCGGATCAGGAAGATAGAGGCCGCGGTTGTTTAGCAGCGTCCCGCCCGGCAGTGCGATCGACTGGCGCGGATTGGGCAACGGCTTCAGCACCGCGTTGTACCAGATGAAGAGCTGGAGCAGCAGCGGGATGTTGCGGATACCCTCGACATAGATCATCGCGAGCTTGGCAATGACCCAGTTGTTGGAGAGCCGGGCGACGCCGATGAAGAAGCCGAGAAAGGTCGCGAAGACGATGCCGAGCGCAGCGACCAGCAGCGTGTTGAGCAGGCCGACGAGGAACGCATCGCCATAGGTCGAGCCACCCGAGGCCGAGAACGGAATCAGCTTCTGGTTGATGTCGAAGCCGGCGGCGTTGTGCCAGAAGCCGAAGCCGGAGGCGATCTTCTGCGCGCGCAGGTTCTCGATCGCGTTCGATGCCGCCGACCAGACCAGGAAGGCGACGATCGCCACCAGAGCGATCTGATAGACATAGCCCCGGATCCTCGGGTCGTAGAGCAACGACGCCTTGCCGGGTGATACCTGTTCGGTGGGAATGCTCGACACCTGTCACGCCCTTTTTGTTTCGCTTGTCGTGGCCGGCGATCCTGCGGCGGTGCGGTTGCGCCGCGGTCGTCTTGTTGCCCGTGCCACTATTCTGGTCCTGCGCTGGCGCCCGGCCTTCAGGCCACGCGCCTATCCTTCAACCCTCCCTGTCCGCGCCATGCGCTGCGACAGGCATCCGGCGCCGGCACTGGCCGACGCGATGACGTTCTTCATGTCGTTCCCCTGTCCGGAGCGGGTTCGTCCCACTCTCGGCTAGCCAGCAAGTTCCGGGCCGAACGACCCGGACCATGCCTCACGGCTTCATCTCGCGCAGAGCCTTCCGGCTCCGTTTCATTTTTCCGGCCCGGTTTGACCCGGCCCTCTTCAGCCGATCCGCGCAGCGTCATGCGGACCGGTCCGAGGCCACGGCGCATTCTGGTCACGTTCGATCTTCGGAGGCGAGCCCCGACCGGGGCTTCTCTCGAAAAGATTCACCATAATTGCCGGCATGGTGCGGAATACGATAGGCCCGATTGCGATCGAGACCCAGCGCCGCACCGAAATCTCCCCCGATACCGGACGGCCGGCGGATATCCGGCCGCTCAGGGTGGCTCAGCGCCGCCGGGCCCTTCGAGATCGTCCCGGACAGAACGACAGGCTCCTGCGGCGTCGAAGACTTCATCCACCGGGTCGCGAAACCGGTGCGGCGATGGCCGCTGGCGTCGCGTCGGTGGCTGGCATCGACGGCCTTCTCGCCGGCCCTGAAGATCACGGCCTCATGGTTCAGGACGAAGTCGGCGATATCGAACTCCTTCGCAGCGCCCTGCCCCGTGCAGGCCGCTGTCTGCGACAGAAGGTCGACTTCATCCGCCTGCAGTGCGGTGAAACAGTCCTTCGACATGAACGGGATGAGCGTAACCTTCTCGGGGCGGTCGAAGACCGCGGCCGCAGCTGCCCGACAGAGATCCGGATCGAATCCGGCCCAGCGGACCGTTCTCAGAGACAGCTCGTCCACTGCCCGGCACGCAGGGCGCCATGACAGTGAAGGCCGTCGCGAAACAGGGCAGCACCTGGCTTTTTCCATCACGGAAAGGCCCTGGACAGCAACGGAAACCGCACTGCGCGATAATCTAACGGTCAGATCCGGCGCGCCATCGACGAACGACGCCTCGGTGCGACATGCAAAGCGGAAACGGGGCGCCGGTCAGACCGGCGCCCCGCAAGCCTCTCAGCGAACCGGCGGGGCGTATTGCAGGCCGCCCTTGGTCCAGAGACCGTTCTGGCCGCGAGCGATCTTGAGCAGCGAGCCCTGACCCACGTTGCGCTCGAAGGATTCGCCGTAATTGCCGACATGCTTGATGATACGGACCACCCAGTCCGGCGTCAGGCCGACCTGTTCGCCGAACTTGCCCTCGGTGCCGAGCAGGCGCTTGATCTCCGGGTTGTCGGACTTCAACTGCTGGTCGACATTCGCCTGGGTGACGCCGAGTTCTTCGGCGTTCAGCATGGCGAAATGGGTCCATTTCACCAGGTTGAACCACTGCGGGTCATTGTTGCGGACGGACGGGCCGAGCGGCTCCTTGGAGATGATCTCCGGGAGGACGAGATGGTCGTCGGGGTTCGTCAGCTTCAGGCGCTCGGCATAGAGGCCCGAGGCGTCAGTGGTGAAGGCGTCGCAGCGGCCGGCATCATAAGCTTTGACCGTCTCGTCGGAGCTGGCGAAGGCGACGACCTCGTATTTGAGGTTGTTGGCGCGGAAGTAGTCGGCGAGATTGAGCTCGGTCGTCGTGCCCTGCTGGGTGCAGACCGAGGCGCCGTTGAGCTGCAGCGCAGAATTCACGCCGAGCTTCTTGCGGACCAGGAAGCCCTGACCGTCATAATAGTTCACGCCGGTGAAGAGCAGGCCGAGCGAGGCGTCGCGCGTCATCGTCCAGGTCGAGTTGCGGACGAGGACGTCGACTTCACCCGACTGGAGCGCGGTGAAGCGATCCTTCGCCGAAAGCGGGATGAACTTCACCTTGTTGGGATCGTTGAAGATTGTCGCCGAGATAGCCCGGCAGAGGTCAACGTCGAGCCCCTTCCAGTTGCCCTGCGCATCCGGCACGCCGAAGCCGGCAAGGCCGGTATTCGAGCCGCAATTGAGGATGCCGCGCTGCTTGACCTGCGCCAGCGTCGCCTGGGCCGAGGCCCCGGTCGCGGACAACGCCATACCGATCCCCGCTACGAGGGCGGCTGCTACAAACTTCTTCATCGATACTCTCCCGTTGGAACCCCTGATCCGGCTGACGCCGGAAGATACTTCTGGTCCCGCCGCCGGCGGCATTTTTTGCCGCTCGGTTCGTCCCGCTTCCGCGCGGCGTCCCCATATCCTCACGTCGATTGCCAGAGCGACTCATGAGCGTCAAGCAACCGCCATACGCATGAACAGCCCCTTGTTCCCTGCATACATCACATGCAAGTTTGTGGGGAGTGGTCAAGCCCGGCCACATTTTCTCCCCTTTTTAGCCGTGCCTTCTCATGAAAAAGCTGACTTCGCCTGAATTTGCGCGCCTCGGCGAGCGCACGCGCCTCGTGCTGGCGGGCCGCGACCCCGCCGACAGCTACGGGTTTGTCAATCCGCCTATCGTACGAGGCTCGACGGTGGTCTATCCGAACACCGAAGACTTCCTCGTGCGCAAGGCGCGCTACACTTACGGCACCGACGGCAACCCGACGATCGACGCGCTGATCGCCGCCGCCAACACGATCGAGGGCGGCGCCGGTGTCGTCGTGACGTCATCGGGATTGATGGCCTGCACGCTCGCCTTTCTTGCGATGCTCTCGGCCGGCGATCACGTTCTGGTGACGGACAGCGTCTATCGGCCGACGCGGACCTTCTGCGACACGTTCCTGAAGCGGATGGGGGTCGAGACGACCTATTACGACCCGCTGATCGGCGGCGATATCGCCACGTTGTTCAAGCCGAACACCAAGGCGGTCTGGACCGAGGCGCCGGGTTCGCAGACCTTCGAGATGCAGGACATTCCCGCGATCGTCGCCGCCGCGCACGAGCGCGACATCCTGGTCGCCATGGACAACACCTGGGCCACGCCGCTGTTCTTCGACAGCCACAAGTTCGGCGTCGACCTCTCGGTACAGGCGGGCACCAAATATTACGCCGCGCATTCGGACGTGCTGATCGGCACCGTCTCGGCCCGGACGCCGGAGCTATTCAAGGCGCTGCGCGACACCTGGAAGCAGCTCGGGCTCATCGTAGCCCCGGAGGACGCCTTCCTGACGCTGCGCGGCATGCGCACGATGGCGATCCGCCTGAAGGAGCAGATGCCGGCCGGCATCGCCATCGCCGAATGGCTGCAAGGGCGGCCCGAGGTCGCCAGCGTCCTGCACCCTGCCCTGCCGGGCGCGCCGGGGCACGAGATCTGGAAACGGGACTTCACCGGCGCTTCCTCGCTCTTCACCTTCGAATTGAAACCGGTCTCGATGAAGGCCGTCGGCGCGATGCTCGACGGCCTGACCCTGTTCGGCATCGGCGCCTCCTGGGGCGGCTACGAGAGCCTCGTCCTGCCCTTCGACTGCAAGGACTACCGGACCGCGACGACGCCGGGCTTCAAGGGGCCGACGATCCGCATCCATATCGGCCTCGAGGATATCGAAGATCTCAAGGCCGATCTCGATGCCGGTTTCGCGCGCTTGCGCGCCGTAGGGTAAATCGGCGTACCCTTTTTCATTCCGGGGCTTCGTGCAGGAACGTCCCGGAATGACAGCGGCACATTTCGATGCCGCCGCGACGGCCGCTAGAGCTTGCCGATCTCGAAGTCGCGGCCGAGCAGCTTCGCAAGCTGCTTGAGCCGGCCCTCGACACGCTCGCTCGCCAAAGCCGAGAGATCACCGGGGAAGCGCAGCAGCAGACGGTTGTCGACACAGGCGGCCGGAATGCGCGGCAGGATGCCCGCCATGCCGGCCGAGAGCAGGTAGGCGACGCGGAAGATCGCGGCGATCAGCAGCGCCCGCATCAGAACAGCCGGCGGTAGCAGCGTCTTCAGCCCTGCCGCGGCCGGCGAGTTCGCCTTCATCCCGGCATAGCGGTGGAAGATGGTCAGCGCCAGGAAGGCGCGCCCGACATGGTCGATGCCGGTGAAATAGGCATGGGCGATCACGTTCATGCTCTGCTCGCCGCGATAGTCGGGATGGGCACGCCAGCCGATATCGGACAGCAGGCAGACGGTCTCGACGAGCCGGCCGGAGGGTTCGTCCTGCGGCAGGCCGGCGGTTTCGAGAATGCCGCCGGTCCAGGCGATCAGTTCGGCCGCATGGCGCGGATCCCGCGCGCGCAAGAGGTTGTAGTCGCGGGCGGCCTGCAGGAGCGGATCCGTATTCTGCTCCTCCGGCGAGAGCTGCTCGTGCAGCAGGCCTTCGCGCACCCCCTGCGCCGAAATGACGATGCCGCGCGGCTTGCCCCGCTTGATCAGCTCGTCGAGCACGAGCGCGCCGTAGACGAGCAGCGGACGGCGAGCCGAGGATACCGAATCGATCGCGTCGAGCACCGAGGCATCGGCGCGCTCGACCAGCTTGATGAAATCGGCGACATCACGCGTCGGCACGGCATAGCCGTGCATCACGTTCAGCGGATAGGCGGCGCGATGCTGATGCAGCGTCGCGAGCGCGCGCCACGTGCCGCCGACCGCGTAGAAATCGCGCCCTTTCATGGCCGAGAGTTGCGGCAGCTTGTCGAGCTCGTCCTTGACGATCTTCTCGGCCGCCCTGAGCGACCCCTTCGAGCGGTCGAGCAAGGCAAGGCCGCCGATGGGGGCGCTGGCGCCCTGCCCCACGCCGCCATCCTTGACCGAGATCAGCTCCAGGCTGCCGCCGCCCAGGTCGCCCACGACCCCGTCCGGACGATCGAAGCCGGAGATGACGCCGAGGCCGGACAGCACGGCCTCGCGTCCGCCCGAGATCAGTTCGATCGGCTGGCCGATCGCATCTTCGGCCCGGGCGATGAAATCGGGCCCGTTGCTGGCGTAGCGCACCGCCGCGGTGGCGATGACACGGAGCTGGCCGACTTGTATCGCCTCGCAGAGGATGCGGAAGCGCACCAGCGCATTGATCGCCTTGGCGATCGCATCGTCGGCAAGACGGCCGGTCGAGGCGACCTGCCGGCCGAGGCCCGCCATCTCCTTCTCGTTGAAGACCTGTGCCGGAGCACGGGCCAGCATTTCGTAGACGACGAGACGGACAGAGTTCGAGCCGATATCGACGATGGCAATGGTATGGGAGAGCGCGAGCCGTCCGGGCGCATGCCTGAGCTCAGGCCTTGCGTCCCCCTCGGCGCGAGAGGGAGCGGGGACTCGAATTTGAGAGCGATTTTCCACGTCCGGACAGACTCGGGTTCGTCATGAAGTACTTATGCGCATTGAACGGCTCTTCGTTCGGCGCGAGGACAATGCGGCGCGAGCCGCCATCGGGCAATATCGTCCAGCTCTGCTCGTTGTCGAGCAGGTTGGCCAACATGATCTGATCCAGCAACTGCTGATGCACAGTCGTGTTCAGAATCGGCGTCAGCGCCTCGACGCGGCGATCGAGGTTGCGCGGCATCAGATCGGCCGAGGAAATGTAGACCTTGGCCTTGGGCGACGGCATGCCGTGGCCGGCGCCGAAGGCGTAGATGCGGGTATGCTCCAGAAAGCGGCCGATGATCGACTTGACGCGGATATTCTCCGAGAGGCCGGGCACGCCCGGCCTCAGGCAGCATATGCCGCGAACGACGAAATCGATCTCGACGCCGGCCTGGCTCGCGTCATAGAGCGCGTCGATGATCTCAGGGTCGACCAGCGAGTTGCACTTGCCCCAGATTGCGCCCTTGCGACCGGCCTTCACATGGGCGACCTCCTCGGCGATGTCGGCGAGCAGGCGCTGCTTCAGGCTGGTCGGCGAGACCGCCATGCGCTCCAGCCCGGCTGGCTCGGCATAACCGGTGATGAAGTTGAAGATGCGGGCGACGTCCTGCGCGATCACCGGATCGGCCGTGAAGAAGGAGACGTCGGTGTAGATGCGCGCCGTGATCGGATGATAGTTGCCGGTCGCGATGTGGCAGTAGCTGACGAGCTGACCGGCCTCGCGGCGCACGACCAGTGACAGCTTGGCGTGGGTCTTGAGCTCGATGAAGCCGTAGACGACCTGGACGCCGGCGCGTTCCATCTCCTTGGCCCAGCGGATATTCGCTTCCTCGTCGAAGCGGGCCTTGAGCTCGACCAGCGCGGTGACCGACTTGCCGGCCTCCGCCGCTTCCGTAAGCGCCTTGACGATCGGGGAGTTCGCCGAGGTGCGGTAGAGCGTCTGCTTGATCGCGACGACATTGGGGTCGCGCGCCGCCTGCTGCAGGAACTGCACGACGACGTCGAAGCTCTCATAGGGGTGATGGACGAGCAGGTCCTTCTGGCGGATCGCGGCGAAACAGTCGCCACCATGCTCGCGGATACGCTCGGGGAAGCGGGCATTGTAGGGCTTGAACTTCAGGTCCGGCCGATCGACGCCGACGAGCTGCGAGAGCTCGTTCAGGCCGATCATGCCATTGACCTCGACGACCTCGTCGCTGTCGACCTTGAGCTCGCGCACGATCATCCGGCGCAGATGGTCGGGCATGCCGGTCGAGAGTTCGAGCCGGATGACGACGCCCAGCCGGCGCTGTTTCAGCATGGTCTCGAAGACGCGGACGAGGTCCTCCGCCTCCTCCTCGATGTCGAGATCGGAGTCGCGGATGATGCGGAAGGAGCCGGCGCCCTTCACCTCGTAGCCTGGGAAGAGCTTGCTGATGAACAGCGAGACGGCGTCATCGAGCGCGATGAAGCGATGCAGGCCCTCGCGCGCCAGATCCGGCAATTCGATGAAGCGGTCGATCTTGGTGGGCACGCGGATCAGCGCGTCGAGCTGGCGCCCGTCGCTCTTGCGTTCCAGCGCGAGCGCGATGGTGAAACCGAGATTGGGGATGAAGGGGAACGGATGGGCCGGGTCGATCGCCAGCGGCGTCAGCACCGGGAAGATGTAGTTGAGGAAGTAATCCTCCAGCCAGATCCGGTCCTGCGAGCCGATATCGGCCGGCCGGAGCAGGTGGATGCGATTCTCGTGCAGGTCGTGGCGGAGTTCAGCCCAGCGCGCCTGCTGGTCGGCGGTCAGCGCCGCGACCGCCTCCCCGATGGCGACGAGTTGGCCGGCCGGCGTCAGGCCGTCCTGGCTGCGGGTGACCACACCGGCCTTGAGCTGCTCGCGCAGGCCGGAGACGCGGACCATGAAGAATTCGTCGAGGTTGTTGGCCGAGATCGAGAGGAAGCGCAGTTGCTCCAGCAGCGGGTGGCTGCGATTCGAGGCTTCCTCCATGACGCGACGGTTGAACTGGAGCCAGGAGAGCTCGCGGTTCATGAAACGCTCGGGCTGCTGGCGCAGGGGCGCCGCATCAGCCTCGCTGGAGAGCTTCTCCGACTCGTCGATCACCGTGTCGAGGGTCATGCGCTTCACTCGCGTCCTGGTCGTCTTTCCGCTCATGCTGCCGTTGAAGCCATTCTAGTGCGACGGTTCGATGACAAGCGACATGATTTGAAGCATGCGGCCTGCGCAGATTCGACCGGGTTCAAGCCGAATCCTGCGGGAACAGTTCCGCAAGCGCTTCCTGAACCAGCGGGCGCGTCACCCGGCGGCCGCGTTCGAGCGCCAGCCTGTCGAGCCGGTCGACCACCTGCCGCGCCGCGGCGAAGGAGCGCTCCATCCGCATGGCGAGCGCATCGATAACGGCGATATCGACCACGAGCTGGCGGTCGATGAAGAGCTTGACCAGCAGCGCCCGCAGCAGGCCGTCATCCGGCGGCTCGATCGTCGCAGCGGGGGCGAGCCTCAAACGCGACAACAGATCCGGCACGCTCAAGCCCCAGAGATCGGGCGCGCTTCGCGCCGTCAGCAGCAGCGAGCCGCCGCGGGCCTTGATCGCGTTCATCAGATGGAACAGGGCGCGCTCGTCGAGGACGCCGGCATCGCAGTCCTCGATCACCAGGGCGCCGCCGGAGACGAGATGCGGCACCTGAGCCTCGTTCAACTCCCTGGCGGAAATCGTCCAGGCATGGGCGGCCCGGGCCCAGATCGCGGCAAGATGGGTCTTGCCGGCGCCTTCAGGCCCGGTCAGGCGCAGCCAGGCCTCCGGCCAGGCCGGCCAGCGCTCGATCAGGCCATAGGCGGTCTCGTTGGAGGCGCCGACCAGAAAATCCTCGACGCCATGGCGGCTGTCGACGGGCAGATCGAAGGCGAGCTGGCGCGGACGCGGGGGGACATCGGACATGGACGGCTCAGGCGTCGGCGTCGATGCGCGCCTTCGCAGCCGCTGCGCGGGTGGCATCGCCGCCATGATAAAGGTTGCTGGCGAGATATTGCCGCAAGGCGAAGCGACAGAGCACGCCGATGACAGCTGCGAGCGGCACCGCCAGCAGCAGGCCGACGAAGCCGAACAGCGAACCGAAGGCGAGCAGCGCGAACATCAGCCAGACCGGATGCACGCCGATGGAATCGCCGACGAATTTCGGCTGGAAGATGTTCCCTTCGAGGAACTGCCCGGCAAAGAAGACGCCGAGAGTCGCCACCGGCCAGGTCCAGTCCGGCCAGAACTGCACTGTCGCGACGCCGACCGAGAGCACCAGCCCGGTCAAGGAGCCGACATAGGGAATGAAGGACAGGAAGCCCGAGATGATGCCGATCAGCGCGCCGAAATTGACGCCGATCAGGCTGAGCCCGATCGCGTAGAAGCCGCCGAGCAGCACGCAGACCAGCGCCTGCCCGCGCAGGAAGCCTGCGATCGCCATGTCCATCTCGTGCAGCAGGCTGCGGATGGTGTCGCGATGATCGAGCGGCAGCCAGCTATCGACCGTCGCAACCATGCGATCCCAGTCCACCAGCAGGTAGAAGGCGATGACCGGCGTCAGCACCAGCAGCGAGAACACGCCGACGATGGCGGTGCCGCCGCTCCAGAGCGACTGCAGCAGGCCGCCAACCCATTTCATGCCGTCGCCGACCAGATTGCCGAGCGAGTTCTGGGCTTCCTTGGTCAGGTCGGCGCCGCCGAAGCGTTCCAGCCAGGGCGCGCCCTTTTCCAGCAGCAGCGCCTGCAATTTGGCGGCATCGCCCGGCAGGCGGGCGACGAGCCCGGCGAGCTGCTGGCCGAGCAAGGGCGCCAGCAGCACCAGTCCCAGCACGAAGATGAGCAGGAAGATGACGAGGATGACGATCGTCGCGGCCAGCCGGTTCATGCCCATGCGCTCCAGCCTGTCGGCGAGCGGATCGAGCAGATAGGCCAGCGCCAGCGCCGCGATGAAGGGCAGGAGCACGTCCCGCAGCACCACGAGAAACAGGACGAAGACGAGAAGGGAGGCGACCCAGAAGCCGATCTGGCGCTGCAACGTCATCGATCAGCCTCTCTCGTGTCTGCTAACGGCAGGACAAGACACATGTGCATCACGGCCCGCGGTTCCAAGCCGCAATGGCGAACAAAGCCCGGTCAACCTGCCATATGGCGCAGCCAGAAGGCGAGATAGGCCGTCATCGAGGCGACCGTCAACAGAGCGACGAGGAGTTCACAGGCCTGTGCCAACACGCCGAGTTCGATGCCGAAGGCGCGCGAACCCAGGGCCAGCGCGGCGAAGCCGATCTGCGCGGCGGTGTTGAACTTGCTGATGACGATGGGCGCGATCGTCAGGGGCTTGTCGAGCAGCCAGGACAGGATCACCGCCGCCACGATCATCAGGTCGCGCGCGACGACGAGAACGACGAGCCAGACCGGGATCGCGCCGACGATCGCGAGCGTAATGTAGATCGAGACGATGAGCGCCTTGTCGGCGGCCGGATCGAGCCAGGCGCCGAGTTCGCTCGCCATGCCGCAGCTTTTGGCCAGGAAGCCGTCGACCGCATCCGAGATGCCTGCGACGACGAAGAGGATGAAGGCCACCTGCCAGTTCGCGCCGACGATCATGACGATGACCAGCGGCACCAGAAACAGGCGGCCGATGGTGATCAGGTTGGGGATCGTCATGACGGAAGCTTCGCCCAAAGCACCGCACGACGCCAGAGGAACGCCCGCCACAGCATCGCTTTTCCGCGCGCTCAACCGGACAGGCGGCAAGGCCGCGCCGACCCGGAGCCATGCCCGGGGCTCTGCCGAAGCGCCCCGGCTTGGATCCCGGGCCGCCCTCCGCCCGCCCGAGGTGCCGCAGGTTGGTCTGTGAGAAACCAACAAAGCGTCTGCATACGCCTTGCCAGCCGCGGCCCGCTTGCCTATCGCTCGCGCGAGCAGCAAGGAAGGCGAAACGCAATGAGCAAGCCCGGCGCAAACGGACTGACCTATGCGCAGGCGGGCGTCGATATCGACGCCGGCAATGCCATGGTCGACCAGATCAAGCCGCTGGTGCGCGCCACGCGCCGGCCCGGCGCCGATGCCGAGATCGGCGGCTTCGGCGGATTGTTCGACCTCAAGGCCGCGGGCTTCAGCGACCCGATCCTGGTCGCGGCCAATGACGGCGTCGGCACCAAGGTGAAGATCGCGATCGAGAGCGGGCTGCACTCGACGATCGGCATCGACCTCGTCGCGATGTGCGTCAACGACCTGATCGTCCAGGGCGCCGAGCCCCTGCTCTTCCTCGACTATTACGCCACCGGCAAGCTCGATCCGAAGGTCGGCGTCGAGATCGTGCGCGGCATCGCCGATGGCTGCCGACAGGCCGGCTGCGCCCTGATCGGCGGCGAGACCGCCGAGATGCCCGGCATGTATGCCGAAAAGGACTATGATCTCGCCGGCTTCGCCGTCGGCGCCGCCGAGCGCGGCACGCTGCTGCCGCGCGAGGACCTGAAGCCCGGCGACGTGGTGTTCGGCCTGCCGTCCTCCGGCGTGCACTCGAACGGCTACTCGCTCGTTCGCCGCATCGTCGAGGTCAGCGGCCTCGGCTGGGAGGCGCCCGCTCCCTTCGCCCCCGAGAAGAGCCTTGCCGAGGCGCTGCTGGAACCGACCCGCATCTATGTGAAGCCGCTGCTGCAGGCGCTGAAGGCGACCGACGGCATCAAGGCGCTGGCGCATATCACCGGCGGCGGCTTCCCCGACAATATCCCGCGCGTGCTGCCCGAAGGGCTCGGCGTCGCGCTCGACCTGCCCGCGATCCCGGTTCCGGCGGTATTCGGCTGGCTCGCCAGGATCGGCGGCGTCGCCGAGCGCGAGATGCTTCGCACCTTCAACTGCGGCATCGGCATGATCGTCGCGGCGCAGGCCGACAAGGCAGACGAAGTGCTCGCCGCGCTGAAAGCCGCCGGCGAAGCACCGGTGAAGCTCGGTGAGATCGTGCCGGTCGCTGCGGCTGAGGAGCAGGTCGGCTATCGCGGCAAGCTCGCGCTGTGAGCGACGCCCTTCCCCGCAAGCGCGTCGGGGTGCTGATCTCCGGGCGCGGCTCCAACATGGTCTCGCTGGCGGAAGCGGCGCAGGCACCGGACTACCCTGCCGAGATCGCGCTCGTCATCTCCAATATTCCCGATGTCGCGGGGCTCGACCGGGCACGCGGCTTCGGCATCGCCACGGCGACGGTCGATCACCGCCCCTTCGGCAAGGATCGCGAGGCGTTCGAGCGGGCGGTCGACGAAGTACTCCGCGTCAACCAGATCGAGCTGCTTGTCCTCGCCGGCTTCATGCGCATCCTGACGCCCTGGTTCGTGGCGCGCTGGGAAGGGCGGATGATCAATATCCATCCCTCGCTGCTGCCCCTGTTCAAGGGCACGCATACGCATCGGCAGGCGCTGGAAGCCGGGGTCACCGAACATGGCTGCTCGGTGCATTTCGTCGTGCCGGAACTCGATGCCGGACCGGTGATCCTGCAGGCGAAGGTGCCGGTCCAGCCCGGCGACGACGAGGAGACGCTGGCCAAACGCGTCCTCGTCGAGGAGCACAAGCTCTATCCGGCGGCGGTGGCGGAGGTTGCCTCGGGTCGAGCAAAACTCGAAGGCAGCGTGGTCATCCGTCGCTAGGCCGCTACACTGCCTTCGGCGCTCGCCGGCAGACCGCCGCCCTCGCGCTTGCAGCGCTCCCATTCCTCCTTCGCCCTCTCCTCCTCCTTCTGCCAGCGGCGGAAGAGATCGGCCCGGCGGGCGGGGTAACGCTCCTCCAGCGCGACGAGACCGGTCAGGCGGTCGGTGCGGAAATGGCGGAAGGCCTGCCTGAGCTCGCACCAGGCGATGACTATCCGCACGCGCTCGTAGAAGGTCATGCCGATCGGCCAGATCATGCGTTGCGTCGCATGGCCGCTCTCGTCGCTGTACTGGATCGAAAGCTTGCGCCCGTTACGGATAGCGGCGCGCACGGCCGCGACATCGACCTGATCGGCCGGCACATCGCCCGGATGGGACGCCGCGAACAGGGCGCCGTCGAGCAGAATCGGCCGCAAATGAGGCGGCAGAACCGCCGCGACCTTGCTGACGACATCCTCGGCGGCACGAGCCAGAACCGGATCCGCCCGCTCGCTCAGCCAACGCATGCCGACCAGCACGGCCTCGATCTCGTCGGGCGAGAGCATCAACGGCGGCAGGTCGAAGCCCGCATCGAGCACATAGCCGATGCCGGCCTCGCCGCGCACAGGCACGCCCTGACGCACCAGCGCGCCGATATCGCGATAGACCGTGCGCACGGAGACGTCGAGCTCCGAGGCCAGCGTCTCAGCCGTCACGGGGCGCCTGCGACGACGCAGGCTCTGGATCATGTCGAGCAATCGTTCAGCGCGCTGCACGGCGGCGTCTCCCCACTCGTCTCCAGTCCAGCACCCATGCCGTTCGACCGAAACGATCGAACGGGCGATGATCTGGAACTGCGGCAGAATGGCTCAGCCGCGCTGACAGTTTCTGTCAGCAGTCTGTCAGCAGCAAGGCGTGCTTGTCGAGCGCGGCCGCGCCGCTAGGCCGGCACGGCAGCCTGCTCAGAACGGGCGCTTCAACTTGCACTGGTCGATAAACTGCAGGCCCTTCTGGCGTGCCGAGTCATTGAAATAGCCGGTGTCGCGGAAAGCCTGGATTTCGTCCTTGGTCATCGCGCCGACCGTGCCCTTGGCGTAGCAGCTGCAGGGGCTGTGAACCGCCTCGCGCGTCGTACCGAGAAGCTGCGACTGCGTGATCAGGCAGGCATCGAAAGCACGCAACTGGATCATGTAAGGGGTGAGGTTCTTCGCCGTCGGGTCGGGGGGCGGCAGGGTCGTCGAGCTGCTCGCGGCATAGGCCGAGACGCTCGCCAGAATCGACAGTCCACCGGCCAGAACGACCGCACCCATCCGCCGCATCTTCATGATTCCGCCTGTCCTTCGAGAACGGAGCGCAGCGAAGACCACGATGCCGAGCCCGTATCCCGGCATGGTCATAGAGCGGCGCCGAGGTCAAGAGGCGCACCATGGCCAGACTGCCGATTTCATCGGCGGTGCGTCCACTGCGCCAGATCGACCACGCCCGTCGGCGCCCAAGCAGCGGAAAGCCAACCCGGCGCCCCGCCCCGTCCAACCATACCCATTTGGGAGTTGCCCGCCGCCTCCCGGCACCGTCAATGCGGGGAGCTCGAGAAAAAGCGGGAGCCGTACGGCTCCTCCCGCCCGAGCCGAGCCTCTTGCGAACCGCCTGGCGCGCAGCGGCGCCCTGGCACCTGATTAGTGTGGCGCGATGTGATGGACGATCTCGAACGGCAGTCCCCGGCTTCCGGCCTCCCCAAGGACGCGGAAAAGCCCGGAAGCAAGCTCATGAGCCTGCTGCTCATGAGCGCTATCACCATCACCATGGCAGCCTGGATCGTCTTCCTGGGTTGGGCGGCCTGGTTGATCCTGGGCGAGAGCTAGTCGATCTCGGGGGCGCTCTCGGCCAGTTCGAGGAACACGGCTGCGCAGAGCAGCCAGAGGATCGCCAATTCCATGATCGCCGCCCCTTCTGGAGTGCCTACGACCATCATCTCCGGCCGCGCGATCATTCTCCCCACCATCGATTAACACGCGGTAATCGAACTGCCGGGGCGCATGGCCACACGCTGCCTCCCGCCATATTCGCCCTCCGAAAGGCTGCCGGACGCGCTCCGCTCCAGGCAGCGGCGCCGCGTCGGAAGCTCCTGTAAAATCACGGGGAACGCGGGAGGGATACTGCGACGCCCCCTTCGCTCACGGGGCTCCAACCTTAATGCATTGATATCCCTCAGGATAACGAAATGGGAACCTTAACCGCGCATTAAACCTCGTCCGCCAGATTGCGGGCATCGCCTATCGGAGACGCCATAGCGTCGGAGTTCTGGATTATGCGTTGCGTTGCGTATCTGGCGGGTCTTTCGGCCTGCCTCGCCCTGTCGCTGCCGGGCCAAGCCCAGGCCCAGTCGAGCGACTACTCGACCCTGACCTCGCCCCAGTCGGCGCAGAACTGGTACATCACGCTGGGTGCCGGCGTGCGCTATCAGCCCGACTATACCGGCTCTGACGATTACGTCTTCCGGGCCCGCCCGATCATCTCGCTGGGCAAGGGCCTGAAGAGCACGTGGTGGAGCGCCGAGGACGACGCAATGCTCAGCATCGGTGTCTTCTCAGGCCAGGGCTGGCGCATCGGCTTCTCGGGCGATCTGCTCTGGAAGCGCTCGGCCAAGGTCAATCCCGCCCTGGTCGCCGTGCCCGCCACCAAATTCGGGGCCGAGCTCGGCGGCTTCGTCGAGTTCTATCCGACCTCCTGGCTGCGCGGCCGCGTCGACCTTCGCCGCGGCGTCGTCGCCCATGACGGCGTCGTCGCCGATTTCAAGCTCGACGCCTTCTCCACCGTCGGCAGCTGGACGCTCGGCGTAGGCCCGCGCATGCGGATCGCTTCGGCCGACTATATCCGGACCTATTTCGGCACCCGTGGTGCGATGCCCGGCACGGGCGGCCTCCTGCAGCGCTACAATGCCGGCGTCCATTCGGTCGGCGCCCTGGCGCAGGTGACCTATAACTGGTCCGACCAGCTCAAGACGACGGCCTATGTCGAGTACAAGCGCCTGGTCGGCGACGCGACGCGCTCCCCGATCGTCCGGCCGTTCGGCTCGCGCGATTCGTTCACCTTCGGCCTGTCGGCGAGCTATTCGTTCGACACGGGAACGAACTACTCCTTCGGGCTCTGAGGAGCCGCCGCGCCGAAACGGGGCTCAGCCCCGCCACGGCGCGCAACAGGCAAAAGAAAAGGCGGGCCGGTTTCCGGCCCGCCTTTCGCTTATTCAGCAGGTGGCTGAAATCAGCCGACGATCTCGTTGCCCGAGAAGAACTGCGCGATCTCGATCGCGGCGGTCTCCGGCGCGTCCGAGCCGTGCACGGTGTTCTCGCCGACCGAAAGAGCGAAGAGCTTGCGGACGGTGCCCTCGGCAGCGTTGGCCGGGTTGGTGGCGCCCATCACTTCGCGGTACTTGGCGATGGCATCCTCGCCTTCCAGCACCTGCACGACCACCGGGCCGGAGGTCATGAACTCGACGAGCTCGCCGAAGAACGGGCGGGCCGAGTGCACGGCATAGAAGGTCTCGGCCTGGGCCTTGGTCATCTGGATGCGCTTCTGCGCGACGATGCGCAGGCCAGCCTTCTCGATGACCGCGTTGACCGCGCCGGTGAGATTGCGCTTCGTCGCATCGGGCTTGAGAATGGAGAAGGTACGCTGGACAGCCATCGATCGATCCTTGGAAGAGGTACGGAAAAAGGAAATGCGGCGCGCTTATAGCTGCCGCCTTCGTACCTCACAAGGCTCGTGCGCAGGACCGTCATGCCCGAAACCGATGAGCCGGCGGATCAATTCGATGTTAGATTGAGGCGTTGACGACAAGGAGCCTGCCTATGCTGCTCATTGGTCTCGCCTTCGCCAGTTGCCTGGCGCTGCTCTGTCAGATCCTGCTCGTGACGCCCGGTTCCATCACCCGGGAGCGCAGGGGCAACCAGCCCCCGCCTTCCGGCGGTATCGCGGCATTCTGAACAGCACCGCAGGCGCCATCCGTGCGGATCCGCGCGTGGCCTCAGTGCCGCGTCAGGAAAGCGCGAGCCTCGCGCAGAGCCGAGGCGATCTGATCGCGATCCATTTCCAGCGCGAGCTCCTGGCGGTGCGTCGCCGCCCGAGCACAGCCGCGGGCAAAGGCGACATTGAACCACATCTGCGCCTTGACCAGATCGACGGCCCCTGCCCGCCCCGAAGCGTGCATCAGCCCGAGTTCGCAATAGGCTTCAGCAGACACCTCCGCCGGGATCACCAGCGAAGCGGGAACAGCGCTCATCTCCATGCGTGCCATGACAACCACCCTCTTGTCGTTGTGCCGGCCACCCGTCCAAAGGCCCCGGCTGATGAATGCGAGAGTGGGTCCGATCTTTAAAATGCGTCCTAAATTTCGCGATGAATCGAGTCTCAACGAGACGTAATCAGGCGGTTAAATCAACGAAGGATTCATCTCAGAATTCCGAAAAATATAATCATTTCAACTACCTGATCCTACGTCACGCCCGTGCCTGTTGAGAATGGATTCACCTTGCGCAGCGGAAGCAGTGGAAACCTCTTCCGTTGCTGCAACTTGGAGGCGCGCCAGTTCCCGGATATGGTTCATATCTGAACCATATAGACATCGCGGGTCGAATGCGGGAGGAACGGATGCATCACGGAACCGGATCGAAGCTTGCGGCCCTTGCGGTGCTCGGCCTGCTGGCCTGCGCCTCGGCCGCGGCGGCGCAAGAGGTGGTCGGCACCTGGGAGCGCGACACCGGCGCCTCGCGCGTGCGCTTCAGCAAATGCGGCGAGGCACTCTGCGGCTCGCTCTCCTGGCTCAAGGACACGAACGGGCCGGCCAAGGTCGGCCAGCGCATCTTCTACGACATGAAGCCGAACGGCGCGAACAAATGGAGCGGCAGCGCCTTCAACCCGGAGGACGGCAAGACCTATTCGGGCACGATGACGCTCTCGGGCAATATGCTGACCACGGCCGGCTGCGTCATGGGCGGGCTGATCTGCCGCTCGGTGAAGTGGAACCGGTCGAACTGAGGCTCGACGTCATGTTCGCCCTTGTGGCGAGCATCCACGTCTCGAACACGGGCTAGCACCAGCGAAGAACTGAATGGTCGGGACAAGCCCGACCATGACGTGGTGCCTGCGTGCGCTCAACGCGCCTTCTGGCCGAAGAGGATCGCCTTTTCCTCGGGTGTGCTGATGCCGGCGGGGTTGCGCAAGTCCTCACCGACCTTCAGCCCGCGCTGCACGGCCGGGCGCGCCTGCATCGTCTCCAGCCAGCGGGCGACGTTCGGGAACTGCTTGAGATCCTGGCCCTGCTTTTCCCAACCGCGAGCCCATCCGATGCAGGCGATGTCGGCGATCGAGTAGTCGCCGCAGATATAGTCGCGGCCTTCGAGGCGCTTGTTCAGCACGCCGTAGAGGCGGTTGGCCTCGTTCGTGTAGCGATCGATCGCGTAGGGCACAGGCTCGGGTGCATAGAGGCGGAAATGATGGGTCTGGCCGAGCATCGGGCCGAAGCCGCCCATCTGCCAGAACAGCCATTCGTCGACCTCGATGCGGGCACGCTCGTCATGCGGATAGAATTTGCCGGTCTTGCGGCCGAGATATTGCAGGATCGCGCCGGATTCGAAGACCGAGATCGGCTTGCCGTCCGGCCCGTCGGGATCGACGATCGCCGGCATGCGGTTGTTCGGGGAGATCGCGAGGAAGTCCGGCTTGAACTGGTCGCCCTTGCCGATATTCACCGGGACGATCGTGTAGGGCAGCCCGCACTCCTCGAGCATGATGGTGATCTTTGTGCCATTCGGCGTCGGCCAGTAATGGAGCTCGATCGGCTTGGCGGGGGCTGCGGACATTGCTCGCTTCCTTTCAGGCGGGAGGCCTCGCCATCGAACCTAGGAAGCTTGCGAAGGCCTCGGAAGAGGCTGCGGTGCGCTCCCCGCGCGACCGCGCCATGCCCTGACGGCGGGTGCGCTCAGGACGAGAGCGCCATCTTGAAGCCCTCGTGGCTCTGCACGAAGCCGAGGCTGTTATAGAAGCGATGCGCTTCCGGCCTGGCCTTCTGCGAAGTCAGCTCGACGAGGCCGACGCCCTTCTCCGTCGCGAAGGCGATCGCATGGCGCATCATGGTCGCGCCGATGCCGCGACCGCGGCATTCTGGAGCGACATGGACGCTCTCGATCTTGGCGCGGACACGCCCGCGCTCGGCCATGCCCGGCAGGATGGTGATCTGGTAGGTACCGACCACCGTGCCGTCCAGTTCGGCGACGAAGAGCGTATTGCAGGGGTTGGCCGCGATCACGTCGAAAGCCTCGAGATAGGCCGGGTCCTGCGCCTCGGCCGCGATCTGCTCGAGCGTGCGCTTCTGCACCGAAGCACCATGCATGATGAGCGCCGCGACACGCGCTACATCGGCTCGGACAGCCTCTCGCATGCGGATGACGGAAGCGTCGGTTTTCGTCATAGTCCTGTCTCGTTCGTTGGCGGCCCGCTCAGTCGACGAAGAGGCGCTTCGCCATCAGCAGGGTGTTGGGTGTGTCGTCGCGCCCGTCGAAGCGCGCCTGCCTTTGCAGGAAGAAGCCCATGCGCTCGTAGAAGGTGATGGCCGTCTCGTTCTGGGTCTCGACTTCGAGCCGCGCCACCGGTGCCTCCGGGAAGCAGGCGAGCGCGACCTGCAGCAAGGTACGCCCGATGCCGACGCCCTGCCGGTTCGGCAGGACATAAAGCCGTGTCAGCAACGCTGCGCCGTCGCGTTCCTGCCGGGCGGAGGCCGTGGCGACGATCTCCTCGCCGACCAGCGCGACGAGGAAGACGCCCTCGTCGCGGCCGAGCTGCGCCTTGAGGTTATCGAGGGAGTGCCAGGCATTGGTGATCTCGGCGACGCGCTGCCAGCCATAGATCCCGTCATAGGTGGCGTGCCAGGTCTCGACCAAAAGCGCCCTGACCGCCGGGAGATCGGCGGCTTCGGCATCGCGGATGACGAGATCGGCGGGCGTCACATGATCACTCGATGCCGAGCTTTGCTTTAAGGATCTCGTTGAGCGCCTGCGGGTTGGCCTTGCCGCCCGAGGCCTTCATGGCCTGCCCGACGAACCAGCCCAGCATGGTCGGCTTGGCCTTGACCTGCTCGACCTTGTCGGGGTTCGCCGCGATGATCTCGTCGACCGCCTTCTCGATGGCGCCAGTGTCGGTAACCTGCTTCATGCCACGGGCCTCGACGATCTGGCGGGGGTCGCCGCCCTCGGTCCAGACGATCTCGAACAGGTCCTTGGCGATCTTGCCGGAGATGACGCCCTCGCCGATCAGGTCGACGAGGCCACCGAGCTGCGCGGCCGAGACCGGCGAAGCCGTGACATCCTTGCCTTCCTTGTTGAGGCGGCCGAAGAGCTCGTTGATGACCCAGTTGGCGGCGGCCTTGCCGTCGCGGCCCTTGGCAACCTCTTCGAAGTAATCGGCCTGCTCGCGCTCGGCGACCAGCACCGAGGCGTCATAGGGCGAGAGGCCGTAGGTCGCTATGAAACGCGCCTTCTTGGCGTCAGGCAGCTCCGGCAGCGCGCCCTTCAGGCTCTCGACGAAGGCGTCGTCGAATTCGAGCGGCAGCAGGTCCGGATCGGGGAAGTAGCGATAGTCATGCGCCTCTTCCTTGGAGCGCATCGAGCGGGTCTCGCCCTTGCCGGGATCGTAGAGGCGGGTTTCCTGGTCGATCGTGCCGCCATCCTCGATGATGCCGATCTGGCGGCGCGCCTCTGTGTCGACCGCCTGGCCGATGAAGCGGATCGAGTTGACGTTCTTGATCTCGCAGCGCGTGCCGAGCGGATCGCCGGGCTTGCGCACGGAGACGTTCACGTCGGCGCGGAGATTGCCCTTCTCCATGTCGCCGTCGCAGGTGCCGAGATAGCGCAAGATGGTGCGCAGCTTCGAGACATAGGCCTTCGCCTCGTCCGCCGAGCGCAGGTCCGGCTTGGAGACGATCTCCATCAGCGCGACGCCCGAGCGGTTGAGGTCGACGAAGCTCATCGTCGGGTGCTGGTCATGAATCGACTTGCCGGCGTCCTGTTCCAGATGCAGCCGCTCGATGCCGACGGTGATCTGCTCCGTCGGCGAAAGATCGACAACGATCTCGCCCTCGCCGACGATCGGGCTCTTGTACTGGCTGATCTGGTAGCCCTGCGGCAGGTCCGGATAGAAGTAGTTCTTGCGGTCGAAGACCGAGCGGTTGTTGATCTGCGCGTTGAGACCGAGGCCCGTCCGCACAGCCTGCTTCACGCATTCGGCATTGATGACGGGCAGCATGCCGGGCATGGCCGCGTCGACGAGGCTGACATGGGCGTTCGGCTCGGCGCCGAAACCGGTCGAGGCGCCGGAGAACAGCTTGGCATTCGAGGTGACCTGGGCATGGATCTCCATGCCGATCACGATTTCCCAGTCGCCGGTCGCGCCCTTGATCAGCTTCTTCGGGTCGGCGGGGCGGGCATGCGCGTTCATCTGGTCTCTTCCGGCTGAATTGGTGGCCTACGCGTTACGATGTCGGCGGGCGGGCGGCAAGCTTCCGTTGCGCTTCGGCGGCCCTCGGAAGAGGCCGAAACCTCCCGCCGCGTTGCGCTCCTGCAACCAGATGGCGGGAATGTGGCCTATGTGGTGCAATATCGCGCCCATTGACGGGTGATGGTTCTTGACATTCGTCACTCGCCACCCCTTCTTGCGCACAATGCCGGAAACCCCCACTGGTTGTGCCGGCTCGTTACCCCGGAGTTCCGCCATGTCACGCAGCCGTTTCGTCGGTCTGGTGCTCACCGCCGCCCTCACGTCGACCGCCCTGACGGGCCTCGACGCGGCCGCCCAGGGAGCTCCGCCTGCCCCTCCGGTCCAGGTCGCCAATCCGCTCGCCAAGCGCATCACCAACTGGGACGAGTATACCGGCCGCTTCGAGGCCAGCGAACAGGTCGACGTGCGCGCCCGCGTCTCCGGCTTTATCGACAAGGTGCATTTCCGCGACGGCTCGCTCGTCCAGAAGGGCGACCTGCTCTTTACCATCGATCAGCGGCCCTACAAACTCGCCGTCGACGTGGCCCGTGCCGAAGTCGCCCGCGCCAAGGCTCAGGTCGAGCTCGCGCAGAACGAAGTCGAGCGCGCCGAAGGCCTGACGCAGAACCGCACGATCACCGCGCGCGACGTCGACCAGCGCCGCGCCAACCTGAACAGCGCGGTCGGTTCCCTGCAGGGCGCCGAGGCGAACCTGAAGAATGCCGAGCTCAACCTCGAATGGACCGAGGTCCGCGCCCCGCTCGCCGGGCGCATCTCGAACCGCCGCGTCGACCCGGGAAACCTCATCGCCGGCGGCCAGTCTGGCGCCTCGCTGCTGACGACCATCGTCGCGGTCGCGCCGATCTACTTCACCTTCGACGTCTCGGAGGCTGACTTCCTGCGCTATTCCCGGATGAGCAACCCGCGCGAGGAAGCCGCCAAGGACAGCGGGACAGTCGTCGAGGTTCGTCTCTCCGACGAGCCGAAATGGGGCCGCCGCGGCAAGGTCAACTTCCTCGACAACGCGCTGAATGCGCGCTCGGCAACGATCCGCGGCCGCGCCGTGTTCGAGAACAAGGACCAGTTCCTGACGCCCGGTGTCTTCGGCCGCCTGCGCTTTTTCGCCGGCGAGTCGGAGGCGCTGCTCGTGCCGGACACGGTCATCGCCTCGGACCAGGCCAACAAGATCGTGCTGACTGTCGGTCCGGAGAACAAGGTCGTGCCGAAGCCGGTCGTGCTCGGCCCCCTCAGCGACGGCCTCAGGGTGATCCGCGCCGGCCTCACGGCGCAGGACAAGGTGATCGTCGGGGGCAATGCCAATCCGATGGTCCGCCCGGGCGTTCCGGTGACGCCGCAGCCCGGCGAGATCAAGATCGCGACGACGAACTGAGCGCCTGCCGCCCCGGCTTTCCCCGAAAGCCGGGGCCCGCCTCTCGGGCCCTGTGCGGTCCGGCATTGAAACACGAGCGCCACCGGGCGCCCGCCCGCCTTATCCCGGCCAGGACATTCCCATGTTCCGCTTCGCCCATTTTTTCATCGACCGGCCGATCTTCGCCACCGTGCTCTCGGTGCTGCTGACGATTGCCGGCGCCATCGCGCAGCGCTCGCTGCCGATCGCCGAATATCCCGAAATCGCACCGCCCACGGTCTCGATCACCGCAACCTATCCCGGCGCCTCGGCCGAGACGGTCGCCGCCACGGTGGCGACGCCGATCGAGCAGGAGGTGAACGGCGTCGACGACATGCTCTACATCACCTCGCAATCGACCGGCGACGGGCGGGTGACGATCAACGTCGTTTTCAAGGCCGGCGCCGATATCGACCAGTCGCAGGTTCTGGTGCAGAATCGCGTCTCGCAGGCGGAGGCACGCCTGCCGCAGGATGTGCGCGCACTCGGCATCCAGGTGCGCAAGGCCTCGCCCGACTTCCTCATGGTCATCAACATGATCTCGCCGGACGGGTCGCGCGACGCTCAGTACATCTCCAACTACGCCTCGCTCTATGTGAAGGACGTGCTGACCCGCGTCGACGGCGTCGGCGACGTGCAGGTCTTCGGCGCGCGCGACTTCTCGATGCGGATCTGGCTCGATCCGGCCAAGGTCGCGGCGCGCAACCTGACGGCGGGCGACGTCGTCGCCGCACTCCGGGCGGCAAACGTGCAGGTCGCGGCCGGCGCACTCAACCAGCCGCCGGCCAAGTCGGACGAGGCCTTCCAGCTCTCGGTCAATACGCTCGGCCGCCTGACCGACATCTCCGAGTTCGAGAACATCGTCGTGCGCTCGGACGCCGACGGCGGCACCATCCGCGTGCGCGACATCGCGCGCGTCGAGCTCGGCTCGCAGGATTACACCACCAACGCTTATCTCGATAACAAGAACACCGTCGCCATCGGCGTCTTCCAGCGGCCGGGCTCGAACGCGCTCGCGACCTCGGACAAGCTCATCGCGACGATGGGCGAGATGGCCAAGCAGTTCCCTGTGGGCCTCGAGCACCGCATCATCTACAACCCGACCGAGTTCATCGGCGAGTCCGTCGACGCGGTCGTGCGGACGCTGCTCGAAGCGGTCCTGCTGGTCGTGATCGTGGTGATCCTGTTCCTGCAGACCTGGCGCGCCGCGATCATCCCGATCGTCGCGATCCCGGTCTCGCTGGTCGGTACCTTCCTGGTGATGAGCGCGGTCGGCATCTCCTTCAACACGATCTCGCTGCTGGCGCTGGTGCTCGCCATCGGCATCGTCGTCGACGACGCGATCGTCGTGGTGGAGAATGTCGAGCGCTATCTCGCCGAGGGCATGTCGCCGAAGGAAGCCGCGCACAAGACCATGGACGAGGTCGGCGGCGCGCTGCTCGCGATCGCGCTCGTGCTCTGCGCCGTGTTCATCCCGACCGCCTTCATCAGCGGCCTGCAGGGCACGTTCTATCAGCAGTTCGCGGTGACCATCGCGGCCTCGACGGCGATCTCCTGTTTCGTCTCGCTGACGCTCTCGCCGGCGATGTCGGCGGTGCTCCTCAAGCCGCACAAGAAGCATGACGAGCACGAGCAGCACGGGTTCCTCTACAAGCTGGGGGCGCCGGTCCGCTGGTTCTTCCACTATTTCAACGCCGCCTTCGACTGGCTGTCGCGCACCTATGGGCGTGTCACCTCGCGGCTGATCCGCATCGCCGTCATCCTGCTGATCGTCTATTCCGGCCTGATCGCGGCGACCGTCTGGGATATCCGCAGGACACCGACGGGCCTCGTGCCCCAGCTCGACCGCGGCTATTTCATCATCGCGATGCAGTTGCCGCCAGGCGCCTCGCTGCAGCGCACGGACGCGGTGTTGCGCAAGGCCAACGACCTTCTGCTGTCGCGGCCGGGCGTGGCCCATACGGTCGCCTTCGCCGGCCTCGACGGCGCGACCTTCACGATCGCGCCGAATGCCGGGGTCGCCTTCGTGACGCTGTCGCCGTTCAAGGACCGCGAGAAGGCCGGCCTGACCACGACCGGCATCCTCAACGACCTGCGCCAGCAGATGTTCACGATACCCGAGGCCTTCACGCTCGTCATCGAGCCCCCGGCCATTCCGGGTATCGGCACCGGCGGCGGCCTGAAGGGCTATGTCCAGGATCGCGGCGGACGGGGCCTCGCGGCGCTCGAGGGCGCGGCCTGGATCGTCGCCGGCTCGGCCGGTCAGGTCCAGGGCATCCAGCAGCCCTTCACGCTGTTCTCGACCAAGACGCCACAGATCTATGCCGATATCGACCGCACCAAGGCGGAGATGCTCGGCGTGCCGGTGACGCGGATCTTCGAAACGCTGTCGGTCTATATGGGCTCGGCCTATATCAACGACTTCAACCTGCTGGGCCGGACCTACCGCGTGACCGCGCAGGCCGACAACCCCTTCCGCCTGACCACGCGCGACGTCGCCAACCTCAAGACCCGCAACGCGGATGGCGAGATGGTGCCGATCGGTTCGATCGCGTCCTTCCACGACACGACCGGCGCCTATCGCGTGCCGCGCTACAACCTCTACCCGGCAGCGGAAGTGCAGCTCTCGATGGCACATGGCTATTCGACCGGACAGGGCATCGCGGCGGTCGAGAAGATCGCCGCTGAGCGGCTGCCGGCGGGATTCGGCTTCGAATGGACAGAGATCGCGCTGCAGGAGAAGCTCGCCGGCAATACCGCAGTCATCGCCTTCGGGCTCGCGGTGGTCTTCGTCTTCCTGCTGCTGGCAGCCCTCTACGAGAGCTGGCTCCTGCCGCTCTCGGTCATCCTGATCGTGCCGATGTGTATCCTCGCCGCGATGTTCGGGGTGAACTATGCCGGGCTCGACCGCAACATCCTGGTCGATATCGGCTTGGTGGTGCTCGTCGGCCTCGCAGCCAAGAACGCCATCCTGATCGTCGAGTTCGCCAAGCAGGCGGAGGACGAGGGCATGAACCGCCGCGACGCGGCAGTCGCCGCCGCCCGGACCCGCCTGCGGCCGATCCTGATGACCTCGATGGCCTTCATCCTCGGCGTTCTGCCGCTGACGATCTCGGTCGGCGCCGGCGCGGAAATGCGCCAGGCCATGGGCATCGCCGTGTTCGCCGGCATGCTGGGCGTGACCTTCTTCGGCCTGATCTTCACGCCTGTGTTCTACGTAATGGTGCGTTGGCTCGCGGACCTGCGCGGGACGAAGCGGAAGGCCGCGCCCCGTCCGACCGAAGCGCATTGAGATGGCTGCGCTCCCGATCCGGGAGCGCCTGCCTTCCCCGGAAACCGGGCAAACCACCAATGTAAAAAGGGCCGCATCGCTGCGGCCCTTTTTGTTCGCAGATCATCGGCAGGCGTTTCGAACCCGCCCCGACAGACCAGGAGCCTCCGGCGAACCCCGGTATCGAAACCTCTCCGGGTCTTGCCGGAGGCTCTTAGACCAGACGCCGCGCAAGTGCCCGGCAGAGCGGAGCAAGGCCGGCGGCGATCACCGTGCCGATCGCTCGGGCCCCCAAATCCGGAATCGTCTCGCCACGCGCCATCTGGACGATCGTGAGCAGGATCATCAACACGGCGATGAGGACAAGAATGCCGGCGAACACCATCAGGCAGGCATAGGCCATCGCGCGGCTGACGATCATCACCCTCTCCTCGACAGCTACGGCCAGCCTAACGACCAGGCGCGGCAGACGTCATCCCGAGTGGAGCGAGGCGCAGCCCTCCGGATGACGAGGCATTTGTGTAAAGCAGCCCGGGAAGGCCGAACCCGGCTCAGCCCCACCAGCGCTCCGACACCGCGAAGCGGCCGGCCGCCTGCTCGATCACCTCGCCGAGCGAGAACAGCGTCTCCTCGTCGAACGGGCGGCCGATGAGCTGCAGGCCCAGCGGGAGGCCCTGAGCGTCGAGGCCGGCGGGAACGGCGATGCCCGGCAACCCGGCCATGTTCACCGTCACCGTGAAGACGTCGTTGAGATACATCTCGACCGGATCGGCCGAGCCCTTCTCGCCGATGCCGAAAGCGGCGGACGGCGTCGCGGGCGTCAGCACGGCGTCGATACCCTGGGCATAGACCGTCTCGAAATCGCGCTTGATCAGCGTGCGGATCTTCTGTGCCCGGACGTAATAGGCGTCGTAATAGCCGGCCGAGAGCACATAGGTGCCGATCATGATGCGTCGCTTGACCTCGGCGCCGAATCCGGCGGCGCGGGTCTTCTCGTACATCTCGACGATGTCCTTGCCCTGCTCGCGCAGGCCGAAGCGGACGCCGTCATAACGGGCGAGGTTCGAGGAGGCCTCGGCCGGCGCGACGATGTAATAGGCCGGCAGGGCGTATTTCGTATGCGGCAGCGAGATCTCGACGATCTCGGCGCCGGCCGCCTTGAGCCAGGCAATGCCCTGCTGCCAGAGCGCATCGATCTCGGCATTGAGGCCGTCGAGACGGTATTCGCGGGGAATGCCGATCTTCATGCCCTTCACCGAGCGGCCGACCGCGGCCTCGTAATCCGGCACGGCCATATCGACAGACGTCGTATCCTTCGGATCATGGCCGGACATCGAGCGCAGCATCACCGCCGCGTCGCGCACGGTCTTGGCGATCGGCCCGGCCTGGTCGAGCGAGGAGGCGAAGGCGACCGTGCCCCAGCGCGAGCAGCGGCCATAGGTCGGCTTGATGCCGACCGTGCCGGTGAACGCAGCCGGCTGGCGGATCGAGCCGCCGGTATCGGTCGCGGTCGCGGCAAGGCAGAGATCGGCGGCAACGGCCGAGGCCGAACCGCCCGACGAGCCGCCCGGCACGAGATGGTTGCCCTCGATGGAACCGCCCTGCCCTGCGCTCACATTGGAGCCCTTGCGGCGCCAGGGGTTCACGACATTTCCGAAAGCGCTGGTCTCGTTCGACGAGCCCATGGCGAACTCGTCGTTGTTGAGCTTGCCGAGCATCACGGCGCCGTCTCGCCAGAGCTGGCTCGTCACGGTCGATTCATAGGCCGGCACGAAATTGCCGAGGATGTTCGAGCAGGCGGTGGTGCGCACGCCGTTGGTGGCGAACAGGTCCTTGATGCCGAGCGGGAGGCCTTCGAGCGGGCCCGCCTTGCCGCTAGCGAGCTTCTCGTCGGAGGCAGCCGCCTGCTTCAGGGCGTGCTCGGGAGTTTCCAGCACATAGGCGTTGAGGGCGCGAGCCTTCTCGACGGCGGCGATATGCGCCTTCGTCAGCTCGGTCGCGGAGAAGGTCTTGGCTTTCAGGCCGTCGCGGGCCTCGGTGAGGGTCAGGCGGGTGAGATCGGTCACGGGAGAGTTCCGGAATTTATCTGGTCGCAAGGCCCCGGACCGCGCATCGCGTCTCCGGGAAGATCGAATAAGGCGCTTCGCGCTTACTCGATCACCTTCGGCACCATGAAATAATTGTCCTCGGAGGCCGGGGCGTTGGCAACGATCGCATCGGCGATCTCACCGTCGTTCACGACATCCTCGCGCTGCTTCATCGCCATGGGCATTACCGAGGTCATCGGCTCGACGCCGTCGACATCAACCTCGTTGAGCTGCTCGACGAAGCCGAGGATGGCATTGAGCTCGCCTTGCAGCTTGGGCAGATCAGCCTCCGGCACGGCGATGCGCGCGAGATGCGCGACGCGTTTGACGGTGGCGAGATCGACCGACATGGCGGACTCCTGGATAGGGCGCGGATCGCGCGCCGGAAACGGTTCGCCGCGCTATAGCGCGGCGAACGGGCAAACGTAAATCAGCATTGACAGATCGAGCGGATTTCCCGGCTCAGATCGCGAAAGCCTCGCCCTTCTTCGGCAGGACGACTTCGATGCCGCTGCCCTGCATGCCGGCGACGAAGGTGTCGGCGTTCTGGTCGATGATCGGGAAGGTGCCGTAATGGCTGGGGATCGCCACCTTCGGCTTGACGAAACGGGTCATGGCGAGCGCGGCAACCTTGCCGCCCATGGTGAAGCGGTCGCCGATCGGGCAGATGCAGGCTTCGACGCCATGAATCTCGCTGATCAACGCCATGTCGGAGAAGATATCGGTATCGCCCATGTGCCAGAGCGTCTTCTCGTCCCTGGCCTTGATGATCGCGCCATTGGCGTTGCCGACGGGGACGTTGACCCCGCCCTCGCCCATGCCGGCCGAATGGTCGGCGCGGGTGAGCGTAACGCTGAACGGTCCGAGATCGACAGTGCCACCGGTGTTCATCGGGCTGAAGTTCTTCAGCCCCTGCGAAGCCAGATGCATGGCGAGGTCGTAGTTGGTGATGACGGTCGCGCCGGTCTTGGCGGCGATGTCGAGCGTGTCGCCGACATGGTCGCCATGGCCGTGGGTAACAACGATATGGCTGACGCCCTTGGAGATCGCGGCGACATCCCCCTCGAAGGCCGGGTTCCCGGTGAAGAACGGGTCGATCAGGATGGCGGCGCCGTCGAGATCGACGCGGAAGGCGGAATGGCCGTACCAGGTGAGTTTCATGCGAAGGCTCCGGAAACGCACGGGTCAATCGAGATGCGTCGTCGGATATAGATCATTCCAGTCGGGATTGGCACGTTCGATGAGGGCGACCTTCCAGTTTCGCGACCAGTGCTTGATGCGCTTTTCCTGCGCTATGGCTTCCGCCGGATCGTCGTGATGCTCTGCATAGACGGGGCGCGTCACACTATATCGACTTGCGAATTGCGAGCCACGGCCGTCGCGGTGCTCCTCAACACGCCGAGACAAGCGATTGGTCACACCGACATAGAGCGTGCCGTTCTTCTGGCTTGCGAGAATGTATAACCACATCCCGAACCTATACGTGGGTCATCCCGGGCGGAGCGAAGCGGAGACCCGGGATGACCCGCGTCGGGGGCGTATCGACAAGCTGGAACAGCCCGTGCAGGTTCGTGTGATGATGTCAGACGGAAATCGCCCCATGACCGACGCAGCAACGCTCGCCCGCCGGATCGCCCAGGGGCATGGCGACGAGCCGGCTGATCTCGTCATCAAGGGCGCGAAGCTCTTCGACCTCGTCACCGGCGCGCTGGTCGAGAGCGATATCGCGATCTGCGGCGATACCATCGTCGGGACCTACGGCACCTATGAAGGCAAGCGCGTCATCGACGCCAAGGGCCTGATCGCCGTGCCCGGCTTCATCGACACGCATCTGCACATCGAATCCTCGCTGGTAACCCCGCTCGAATTCGAGCGCTGCGTGCTGCCGCATGGCGTCACTACCGCGATCTGCGACCCGCACGAGATCGCGAACGTGCTGGGCGCTGAGGGCATTCGCTATTTCCTCGCCTGCGCCGAGGCGATGCGGATGGATCTGCGCGTCAACCTGTCGAGCTGCGTGCCGGCGACGCATCTGGAGACCGCGGGGGCAGCGCTGGAGGCCGCAGACCTGACACCGATGATGGATCATCCCAAGGTGATCGGGCTCGCCGAGTTCATGAATTTTCCCGGCGTGATCCATCGCGATCCCGGCTGCCTCGCCAAGCTGGAAGCCTTCTCGCATCGCCATATCGACGGACACGCACCGCTGGTACGCGGGATGGACCTCAACGCCTATCTCGCTGCCGGCATCCGCACCGACCACGAGACGACGACGGCCGACGAGGCCCGCGAAAAGCTCGCCAAGGGCATGGCGATCCTGATCCGCGAGGGCTCGGTCTCGAAGGACCTGCATCAACTGATCCCGCTGATCTCGCGGGACGCCTCGCCCTTCCTCGCTTTCTGCACCGACGACCGCAACCCGCTCGACATCAGCGAGGAAGGTCATCTCGACTACATGATCCGGACCGCGATCGCCGAGGGCGCGGATATGCTCGCAACCTATCGCATCGCCTCGCTCTCGGCGGCGCGGAATTTCGGGCTGTTCGACCGCGGCTTCATCGGGCCAGGCAAGCGCGCCGATATCGTGCTGGTAGAAGACCTCGCCGCCTGTTCGGTGAAGCAGGTTCTGACCGGCGGCCGACTGGTCGAAGAGGCGCTGTTCGCGGGTCGGAAAACGATCGCCTCGGTCGGGCTCGGCAGCGTGAAGAGCCGCAAGCTCGCACCCGCCGATTTCGCCGTGAAGGCCCGCGACGGCGAGACGCCGGTGATCGGCGTGGTGCCGGGGCGGATCATCACCGAACGATTGTCGATGGCCCTGCCCTCGCGCGATGGCGAGGCTCTGCCCGACCTGGCGCAGGATGCGATCAAGGTCACGGTGATCGAGCGGCACGGCAAGAATGGCGGCATCGCCACCGGCTTCGTCCATGGCTTCGGCATGACGCACGGCGCCATCGCCTCATCCGTCGGGCACGACAGCCACAATCTCTGCGTGGTCGGCGTCGACGAGGCCTCAATGGCTGCGGCGGCCAATCGCCTGATCGCGATCGGCGGCGGCTTCGCCGTGGCCGATAACGGTGCCGTCACGGCGGAGCTGGCGCTGCCGGTCGCCGGGCTGATGAGCGAGCAGCCCTTCGAGGCGGTGCGGCATGATCTGGAGCATCTGCGTGCTGCCGCGAAAGCGCTCGGCGTCGTGCTGGCCGAGCCCTTCCTGCAGGTCGCCTTCCTGACGCTGCCGGTGATCCCGCATCTCAAGATCACCGACAAGGGGCTGGTCGATGTAGACCGGTTCGACTTCGTATGAGTTTCCGATTTGGTCGAGCTTTGAAGCGATTGCTGCCAAAAGCTCGGAATCTGATTCAATGCCGGAGTATCAGATCCGCTCCTCCAGCGCCGCCATGACCTTCTCCGCGACCAGCCCCGATACCCGCGCGTTCGACTCGACCGTGTTGCCGGCGATATGGGGGGTCAGGATCAGGTTCGGCGCCCCGGCGAACACCTTGGCCGCGTCCTTGCCGAGCGGCTCCTGCTCGTAGGCGTCGATCGCGGCACCCCCGAGCTTGCCGGCCTTGAGAGCCTTGACCAAGGCAGCCTCGTCAAGAATGCCGCCGCGGGCGGTATTGATCAGGATCGCGTCCGGCTTCATCCGGGCGAAGGCCTTCACGTCGATCATCCCGCGCGTTTCCGAGGTCAGCGGAACATGCAGGCTGATCACGTCGGCCTCGGCCAGCAATTCGTCCAGCTCCAGCCGGCGCACGCCGCTCCAGGCAGGATCGTCGGCCGCCAGGCGCGGATGACAGGCAGCGACCTCCATGCCGATGGCGCGGGCATGGCGGGCCACGTCGCGGGCGATGGCTCCGTAGCCGACGAGGCCCATCAGCTTGCCGGCGATCTCGCGACCGATCAGCTTCGTCTTGGGGAATTCGCCGGCGAGCATCGCCGCATTGGCGAAATAGGCGCCGCGCAGCAGCGTCATCGTCGTGCCGATGACGTATTCGACGACGGAGAGGCTGTTGGCGCCCGTCGCGGGGAAGACGCGGATTCCGCGGGCAGCGCAAACCTCCATGTCGAGATTGTCGAGCCCGACGCCGAGGCGGCCGATGATCCTGAGCCGCTTCGCCGCCTCCAGAACCTTGCCGCGCACCTGCGTCTGGTTGCGCACGATTACGGCGGGGACATCGGCGAAGAGCCGGGCCATCTCGTCGGGATGGCCGTAAAGTTCGGGATCGTAATGGACCGTGAAACGTGCCTTGAGGTTGGCGAGAGCTGTGTCGTCGATGAATTCGGTAATGACGATGTCGGTCATGAGGCGGTGCTGACGATAAAGCGCAGGCGCTGACAGGGGCTGTAGAGCGGCGCGACGAAGGTCTCGATCAGCCGCCCGCCATTCTTCTCGATGATGCGGCGCGAGGCATGGTTGGTCGCGTCGCAGGTGATGGTGATCTCGGGCAGCCCCGCCTCGCGCGCCACGGCCAGCATCGCAGCCAGCGCCGCTGTGGCGTAGCCCTGGCCGGCGAAAGCCGGGAGGATGGTGTAGCCGACATGGCCGAGCACATGCTCCGGCAAGGCCAGGATGGGCCTGCCGTCCTTCTCCTGCCAGCGCAGATTGATCGAGCCGATGAAGGGCCGTTCGGCGCGGTCCTCGGCGAAGATCCAGCGCGTCGGGCCGGGAATGCGGTCGACTTCGCGGCCGTCCGGCAGGCGGATACGGCCGGGGCCGCCACGGATCTCGGCGAGGAAGGCATCGGGATCGGCTGCGATGGCGGCAAGCTGCTGCGGCGCGACGTTGCGCGTCGTATTCGGCGACCAGCCGCTGCGCAAAGCCGCCTGATAGGCATCGAGCAGGGACTTGTCGGGAACTTGCAGCGAAATCCGCGCCGGCACGGGAGGCATCCTTCTCAAGCGGTCGCGCCACTTACCAAGCCGGCGCATATAGCGTGGCGGACGGCAATGCGCGATGACTTCCGCGCTACAGCAGCCGGAAACCCGCCATGCCAAGCAGGTATCGCTCGCGAGACGGGCCGGTGCGTGATACCGCCATGCCATGACCAGCGCCGTCGTCCCGCTCGAAGCCTTCGTCGACCTGCCGGCGCATGCCCGTCTGCTCGGGCTCGATCTCGGCACCAAGACGATCGGCCTCGCCCTCTCGGACCTCGAGCGGCAGATCGCGTCGCCACTGGAGACGATCCAGCGGATCAAGTTCGGGCTCGATGCCGCAGCACTGCTGAAGATCGCGGCGAAGCATCAGGTCGCCGGCCTGGTCATCGGCCTGCCGCTCAACATGGACGGCACGGAGGGGCCGCGGGTGCAGTCCACCCGCGCTTTCGTTCGCAACCTGCTGCCCCTCACCGACCTCCCGATCGTGTTCTGGGACGAGCGCATGTCGACGCTGGCCGTGACCCGCACCCTGCTCGACGCCGATGCCTCGCGCGCCAAGCGCGCCGCCGTCGTCGACAAGATGGCGGCTGCCTACATCCTGCAGGGCGCGCTCGACCGGCTCGGCCGGATCGGCCCGCAGGATGCCGAGGAAGACGACGGCCAATACGACTGAAGGCCGCCCCGCGCGATGGCGAAGCGGCCTTCCGTAAAAACCCTTCGGCAAGATGGCCTAGCGGAACAGCTGACCGCGCTTGAAAGCCCGCTTCTGCGCCTCGCGCTCGTTCTTGATCGCGCGCTTGCGCTCATCGAGAGTCATGCCGGCCATCGGATCCGGAGCGCGTCGACCATAGCCGCCGCCCCGGCCGTAACCGTCCCCACCGCCGAAACGGGGGCCGCGACCGTCGTCGCGCCGGAAATCACGGCGATCGTAGCCGTCGCGGTAACGACGATCATAGCCGTAGCCTTGGCCACCATAATACTGGGCCACTGCAGGCTGGGCGGAAACCCAGGCCGCAACGACCAGACCGAAACCGGCCACCACCGCGCGTCCAAGCAACTTCATTGCGACGATACTCCCATAGGCAAACACATGGCGCCCATCCATGGCGCCGAAACCTCAAGAATATCCTGACAGGAACAGGGTATCCGGACATAAGAAGGCCCGCACAGATTGCGCGGGCCTTGCAAGGCGGAGCATCCAACGCCCGTCAGCGATCGTAGCGCCAGTCATAGGGCTGCTGATAATAATAGCGCCGCGGATAGGCGTAGACCGGCGCCGGCGCCGCGTAATACCCGTCATCGTAATAGTAGCTCGGCGCCGCATAGGCGCGGTTCTGAGCCGCAATGGCCGCCGCCCCGAGGATGCCGAGGCCGATGGCGCCCGCAACCGCCGCGCCCCGCGACGGACCGCGCCAATGGCCACGATAACCGTGGCGGTAGCGATACTGCGTATATTCGGCCTGGGCCTTGTCGAGGCGCGCCGCGTCGAAGCCACGCGTTTCGGCCGCCATGGCGGGAACCGCGAAGCTGCCTGCGGCAACGCTGGCCACCATCAGAGCAACAGCGGCCTTTTTCTTCAGAGACATCATGACGGCATCTCCTTTCACGAGATCACACCAAACCTTGGAGGAAGGATGATGGAATCCGGTTGAATGGGACCTGAACCAATCGCGGCAGCATTGCGGCAGAGGCAGAGGCATCCTTCTCCCGCGCCCTTGCCGGCCATGAACGGGCATGACAGGGACAGGTCGGTTCGACAATGGAAACGGGTACCCGTCTGCATTGTTCCCGACGGCCCTCGCCACGCCCTCCTGCCCCGCCCTCATTTCCGGCCCTTCCATGCTCGACAGCCTGATCGCCGTCTTTCTCGTCATCGCGACGGGCTGGTTCCTGAAGGCGCGGGGGATCGTCTCGCCCGCCCATTGGGTCGGAGTGGAACGCCTGACCTACCAGGTTCTCTTTCCGGCGGTGGTGATCCATACCCTCGCCATGGCCGACCTGCGCAGCATGCCGGTCCTCGGCATGGGTTCCAGCCTTGTCCTCGCGATCCTCAGCGTCGCGGCGCTGCTCCTGCTCGCCCGCCCGCTGCTGGCGCGCGCCGGAATCGGCGGACCGGCCTTCACCTCGATCTTCCAGGGCTCGGTGCGCTGGAACACCTTCGTCGGCCTCGCGCTGGCGGCCGGGCTGCAAGGGCGCACCGGCACGACACTCATGGCGATCGCCGTCGCCTCGATGATCCCGCTGCTCAACGTCATGTGCGTCTTCGTGCTCGCCCGCTTCGCCGGCGGCAAGCCGATGAGCCTCGGCGCGACGACCCGCTCGATCCTCTACAACCCGTTCATCTGGTCCTCTGCGGTCGGCCTGGTGCTCAACCAGCTCCAGTGGCTGCTGCCCACCGCCTTCACGGGCTATCTCGACGTGCTCGGGCGCGCCTCGCTCGGCATCGGCCTGCTGGTGGTCGGCTCGGCGCTCGACCTCGACAAGCTCGCCCGGCCGCGGCTGGCCCATGCCGTGGCGGTCTGCCTGAAGCTCGCGGTGCTCCCGGTACTCGCCTGGCTCTATGCCGGCTGGTTCGGCGTCACCGGTCCGGCCCTCGCGATGACAGTGGTCGCAGGCGCCGTTCCGACTGCAACCGCCGCCTATTTCCTGGCGCGCGACCTGGGCGGCGATGCGCCGCTGATGGCCGAGATCATCACTCTGCAGACGCTGCTTGCGCTGGCCACGCTCCCGGCCGCCGTCTTTCTTCTGACCTAATATACTATCACTTGAAATTGATCCATAATTGCAATTTAAGGTTGCATGTCCGCTTGACATCGTCTGCGGACGAGTTGGTCCCCCGTTTGTGGGAGGGAATCCATCCGCCATGGACAATAAAGTATCCAAGCCGATTTCGCTTGAACCCATCGGGAGCGATGGAGACGAAGTCCCCACCCGGCCGATGTCGCCGCTGGAAGCGGCCTCCTTCATCGAAGGCATGGCAGCCGAACTCGGCGTCATGGCCCGCAAGACCAGACTCAGCACTCTCTGCTATTTTCTCGAGATGGCCCGGATAGAGGCCTCCGCCGAAATCGAGCGACTGGCATCGCCGAGCCGCGAAGGCGTCTGAAAAAACCTGATCTGCTCAGGGCGCGAGGCGCGACAGGCTTCCGCCGGGATGGCGCCGTATCGCGCCGGTGAGTTCCAGCTCGACAAGGACATGGCCGAGCGCTCCGGCGGCGAGGCCGCTGGCACGCACCAGATCGTCCAGTGCGATCGGAGTCGGCCCGAGGAGATCGAGCACGAGACGGCCGAGATCGCCGGCGACGGTCGGCCGCGATGATGAGGCAGGTTCCAGCTCGAATCCGTCGTCGAGCCGTGCATAACCGGGCGCCGGCGTGATGTCTGGGAGGTCGAGCTCGTCCCACATGGCCTCGGGAGCCGGCTCTCCGCCGGCTTCACTCATGAGACCCGGTCGCGGCGACAGGTCGAGCCCGCGCCCGCGCAAGGGTTGCAGCGCTTCGATGACATGTGCCGCTTCGGCGCAGAGTGTCGCGCCCTCGCGGATGAGGTGATTGCCCCCCTCCGCCCGCGGATCGAGCGGCGAGCCCGGCACGGCGAAGACCAGTCTGCCCTGCTCGTTGGCGAAGCGCGCGGTAATGAGCGAGCCCGAGCGGCGCGCCGCCTCGACCACGACCGTGCCCAGCGACAGCCCCGAGACCAGCCGGTTGCGCCGCGGGAAGTCGCGCGCCCGGGCAACCCAGCCGAGCGGCATCTCGCTGACGACCGCGCCGCGTTCCGTGATACGGCGCGCGAGCGGGATGTTCTGCGGTGGATAAACCTCGTCGAGCCCTCCGGCGAGAACCGCGACCGTACCGGTTTCGAGGCTGGCCTCATGGGCGGCGGTGTCGATGCCGCGTGCCAAACCCGAGATCACCGTGAAATCGGCCTCGCCGAGATCACGGGCGAGCCTTGCCGTGAACTTCATCCCGGCGGCAGAGGCATTGCGCGATCCCACGAGCGCAACGGCGGGCCGTTGCAGAATCGCGGCATACCCGAGCACGGCGAGCAAGGGCGGGGCCGAATCGATCGCCTGCAGCGGAATGGGATAGTCGGCTTCGCCGAGCGCGATGAAGCGGCCACCGATGCGCGAGAGCCCCTCGAACTCGCGCTCCGCCTCATCCGCCGAGCAGATCCGGATACGGCGGCCGGCCTGCCGGGCAAGGTCCGGCAGCGCTTCGAGGACCGCCGCTGCGCCGCCCAAGCGGTTCATCAGAGAGCGGAAACTGCGCGGGCCGATGCTCTCGCTGCGGATCAACCGCAACCAATCGAGACGCTGGTGATCGGAGAGGACGATCCCAGCCATGTCCCGGTCAGCCCTTCGGGCCGATCTTGCCTTCGCGCCCGGCCAGCAACCGGGCGATGTTCTCCCGGTGCATGATCCAGAGCAGGACGGTGAGCCCGGCCATAACGAGCGCGGCCTTGGGCATCCCGGCCCAGAACCAGAGCAGGAGAGGTGTCAGGACGCTGGAGACCAGCGCCGCGAGCGAGGAATAGCGGAACAGATAGGCCAGACTCAACCAGATCGCGGCGAAGACCAGCGCGATCGAGGCTTTCACGCCGATCAGCACGCCGAGATAAGTCGCGACGCCCTTGCCGCCCTTGAAGCCCAGCCAGACCGGAAAGAGATGGCCGAGAAAAGCACCGATACCCGCCGCCAGCGCTGCCTCCGGGCCGCCGAGGAAGTGTGCCCCGACGAGGACCGCCACCGTGCCCTTCAGCATGTCGCCGACGAGCGTCGCCGCCGCGAGCTTCTTGTTGCCGGTGCGCAGGACGTTGGTCGCGCCGATATTGCCGGATCCGATGCTGCGCAGGTCGGGCCCACCGGCGAGCTTCGTCAGGATGATGCCAAAGGGAATCGAGCCGAAAAGATAACCGACGACGAGAGCGATCAGCGTGGCGGGACCGGAGAGGCCCCAGTTCAACGTCTCAGCCATTCAGCCCCTCGCCCGGTTCAGCGCAGCCACGATAGAACTCGTCGTCGCGAATAGAAAGTGTGCCGTTGTTCCGGAAAAGCGGCGAAGCCGTGCCAATCCGGGATGTCTCGCGGGAAATATCAGGGCCGCGGCGTTCAGCCTGCCTCGGCCTCGTAGACCATCCGGCCGCCGACGAAGGTCGCCGCCACGATGCCTTCCAGTCGCGCCTCGTCGAAAGGCGAGTTCTTGGCACGGGACTTGAGCTTGCGCTTGTCGACGACGAAGGGCGCCTCGGGGTCGAACAGGACCAGGTCGGCGGGCGTACCGACAGCGAGCCGGCCTGCGGAAAGGCCGATCAGCGCGGCAGGTTGCGCCGAGAGCGCGGCAAGGAGCTGGGGCAGGCCGATCTGCCCCGCCTGGACCAGACGCTGGGCGGCAGAGAGCATGGTCTCGATGCCCAGCGCGCCATCCGCGCATTCGGCGAAGGGCTGGCGCTTGGTCTCGACGTCCTGCGGATCATGGTCGGAGACGACGACGTCGATCACGCCTTCGGCCAGCGCCGCGACCATTGCGAGGCGGTCGTCCTCGTGACGCAGCGGCGGCGAGACCTTGCAGAAGGTGCGGTACTCACCGACATCGTTCTCGTTGAGGGTGAGATTATTGATGGAGACGCCGCAGGTAATGCGCACACCGTCCTGCTTGGCACGGCGCACGAGCTCGACCGATTCCGCGCAGGAAATCATGGCCGCGTGGTAGCGCACACCACTGGCGCGCGCGAGACGGATGTCGCGCTCCAGCATCACCGTCTCGGCTTCCAAGGGAATGCCCGGAAGACCCTTGCGGCTGGCGAATTCGCCTTCGTTCATCACGCCCGGGCCGCGCAGATCGGGATCCTCGACATGATTCATGATCAGCGCATCGAAATTGCGGGCGTAGATCATGGCACGGCGCATCACCTGCGGGTTGCGCAGGCCTGTCGCGCCGTCGCAGAAGGCGACCGCCCCGGCCTCCAGCAACAGGCCGAACTCGGTGATCTCCCTGCCCTCCAGCCCCTTGGTCAGGGCGGCGCAGGAGAGGACGTTGACGACGGCCTTGTCGCGGGCGCGGCGCTTGACGAAATCGATGATCGCGGGATCGTCGATGACCGGATTGGTATCCGGGCGGCAGACGACCGTGGTGACGCCGCCGGCGGCAGCGGCCTGCGAACCGGTGCCGAGCGTCTCGCGGAACTCGGCGCCCGGTTCGCCAAGGAAGGCACGCAGGTCGACGAGGCCGGGCGTCAGCACCTGGCCCTTCGCATCGATGCGGCGAACGCCTTCGCCGGTGGCGGGAGCGCCCTGCCATTCGACCGCGGCGATCGCGCCATCGCGGAGCAGGACGGAGCCTGCACCTTCGCGACCTGTGGCGGGATCGATCAGGCGTGCGTTGACGATTGCCAAGTCCCGCGTTGCGGTGTCCTGCGTTTCAGCCATGTTCGGTCTCTTTACGCTCAGACATTCGGCAGATGCTGGGCCAGCGCGTCGAGCACTGCCATGCGGACGGCGACGCCCATCTCGACCTGCTCGCGGATCAGCGACTGGGCGCCGTCGGCGACGGCCGAGGAAATCTCGACGCCGCGATTCATCGGACCGGGGTGCATCACCAGGGCATCCGGCTGGGCGCGCTCCAGCTTCTCGTGATCGAGTCCGTAATAGCGGAAGTACTCCTTCGACGAAGGTACGAAGGCGCCATGCATGCGCTCGAGCTGGAGGCGCAGCATCATGACGATATCGACACCCTCCAGGCCCTTGTTCATGTTGGTGAAGATTTCGACGCCCATGCGCTCGATGCCGGGCGGCAGCAGCGTCGTCGGCGCGATCAGCCGGACTTTTGCGCCGAGCGCGTTCAGCAGGATGATGTTGGAGCGGGCGACGCGCGAATGCAGGATGTCGCCGCAGATCGCGACCGTCAGTCCCTGGATGCGGCCCTTGTTGCGGCGGATCGTCAGCGCGTCGAGCAGCGCCTGGGTCGGGTGCTCATGGGCGCCGTCGCCGGCATTGACCACCGAACAGCCGACCTTGCGGGCGAGCAGGTTGACCGCGCCTGCCGCGTGATGGCGCACGACGATGATGTCCGGCCGCATGGCGTTCAGGGTCGCCGCGGTATCGATCAGCGTCTCGCCCTTCTTCACCGAGGAGGAGGCGACCGACATGTTCATCACGTCGGCGCCCAGGCGCTTGCCGGCAAGCTCGAAGGAGGCCTGCGTTCGGGTCGAGGGCTCGAAGAACAGATTGATCTGGGTACGACCGCGCAGCGTCGCCGTCTTCTTCTCGACCTGGCGGGAAAGCGCGACGTAGGTTTCGGCCCTGTCCAACAGCGCCTCGATGTCCAGATGGGACAACCCCTCGATCCCGAGGAGATGGCGGTGCGGATAGAGCGGTGCTGGCGATGTCATTTGAAGCAGGCTGTTTAGGCGCGAGTCGGGCGCGGCGCAAGCGGCCCCGGACCGGGAGGGTGCATGTCCTGTGGGTCGTGGAATTTTGGACCGGACGGCGCTACCAATCGGGTTTTCCGCCGATCGTTGAGGATGCCGCCTTGTCCAGCTCGACCGATGCCTTCGTCCCCGCCGCCGACGGCGCCCTCTGGCAGACGATCGCGCCCGCCGAGGCCGGCTTCGACCCCGACAGGCTGAAGGCCGCGGTCGATTTCGCCCGCGAGCAGGAGAGCCCCTGGCCGCGCAGCCTCTACTATCCGGACGGCAGCTATGTCGGGAATGTCGAGTGGAACGAGCGTGGCCCCTGGACCGAGATCGTCGGCCCGGTGCGCGAGCGCGGCGGTCCGGCAGGGCTGATCCTGAAAGGCGGGCGCATCGTCGCCGAATGGGGCGACACCGCCCGCACCGACATGACCTTCTCGATCGCCAAAAGCTATCTCTCGGTGCTCGCCGGCATCGCCTTCGACGACGGGTTGATCAAGGACGTCGAGGAGCCCGTCGGCAAGACGGTGTCCGGCCCCGTCTTTGCCGGCGCGCATAACGGCCAGATCACCTGGCGCCACCTGCTGCAGCAGTCGAGCGAATGGCAGGGCGAGATCTTCGGAAAGTCCGACCAGGTCGACCACAACCGCCAGATCGGCCCCGGCGCCGATAACAGCCGCAAGGGCCAGCGCCGCGAGCTCAGGACGCCCGGCAGCTTCTATGAATATAACGACGTGCGGGTGAACGTGCTGAGCTACGCGCTGCTCGAACGCTTCCGCCGGCCGCTGCCGGAGGTGCTGCGCGAACGGGTGATGGGCCCGATCGGCGCCTCGCCTGACTGGCGCTGGGAGGGCTACAGCACCTCCTTCACGGAGATCGACGGGCGCTCGATCCAGTCGGTGCCGGGCGGCGGCCATTGGGGCGGCGGCTTGTTCATCGGCGCGCGCGACCATGCCCGCTTCGGCCTGCTGATCGGCCGGCAGGGCGACTGGGGCGGTCGGCAGATCCTGTCGCGCGACTGGGTGAAGCGGATGCTGACTCCCTCGCCCACCCTCGTGAACTACGGCTATCTCTGGTGGCTGGCCGCGCGTCCGGGCGTGCCGGCCGCGTCCTTCTCGGCTCTCGGCGCCGGCAGCAACGTGATCTGGGTCGACCCCGAACAGGATGTCGTCGCCGTGCTGCGCTGGATCAACGGCGCCCAGACCGAAAGCTTCATCGACAGGCTGGTGGCGGCGCGAAGCTGAGGCCCCGCCCTCGCCGTCATGCTCGGCCCCGTGGCACGCATCCGCGTCTTGAGCACGGTTCTCGATGAAGGAAGACGTGGATGGTCGGGTCAAGCCCGATCATGACAAGAGCGGACAGCCCCGGAAAGACGGAGAGTGCTTCTCCGGCCTCGCTCTTGCAAAGCCGGCGAGCGCCCCCATGTCTCACCGCTGCATCAGCGGGCAAGCGATCGTCGTCAGCGCCCATTCGGGGTTTGACACGGCGGGCGCGCTGAACCACTTTCGCGCGCATCTTCCGAACCGCAGCGGTCTTGCGGGTCGCGGGACCGTCCACGAGGGCCGGCTCCGCGCTCTGATCAGGGCTGTCATCGAGACACGAACATCATGAAGCTCCTCGTCGTCGAGTCGCCGGCCAAGGCCAAGACGATCAATAAATATCTCGGCTCCGACTACGAGGTCATCGCCTCGTTCGGGCATATCCGCGACCTGCCGGCCAAGGACGGCTCGGTCGAGCCCGACAACGACTTCTCCATGAAATGGGAGATCGAGGGCCGCGGCGCCAAGCAGGTCGCCGAGATCGCGCGCGCCGTGAAGGGCGCCGAGAAGCTGATCCTCGCAACCGACCCGGATCGCGAGGGCGAGGCCATCTCCTGGCATGTGCTGGAGGCACTCAACCAGAAGAAGGTGCTGAAGGGCATTCCCGTCGAGCGCGTCACCTTCAACGCCGTCACCAAGGACGCGGTGCAGAAGGCGCTGGCGAATCCGCGGGCGATCGACCAGGCGCTGGTCGATGCCTATCTGGCCCGCCGGGCGCTCGACTATCTCGTCGGCTTCACGCTCTCGCCGGTACTGTGGCGGAAGCTGCCGGGCGCCCGCTCGGCCGGCCGCGTGCAGTCGGTGGCACTACGCCTCGTCTGCGACCGCGAGCGCGAGATCGAGGCCTTCCGGGCCCGTGAATACTGGTCGCTGGTGGCGACGCTGGCGACCACGTCCGGCCAGACGTTCGAGGCCCGCCTCGTCGGCGCCGACGGCAAGAAGATCGCCCGGCTCGATATCGGCAACGAGGAGGAGGCCAAGGCTTTCAAGGCTGCGCTGGAAACCGCCCTCTTCAAGGTAGCCGAGGTCGAGGCCAAGCCGGTCAAGCGCCATCCGCAGCCGCCCTTCCAGACCTCGACGCTGCAGCAGGAGGCCTCGCGCAAGCTCGGCCTCGCTCCGGCGCGGACGATGCAGCTCGCGCAACGGCTCTATGAAGGCGTCGATATCGGCGGCGAGACCGTCGGCCTGATCACTTATATGCGTACCGACGGCGTCGACATGGACGGCTCGGCCATCGCCGCGGCGCGCCGCGTCATCGGCAAGGAATTCGGCGAGAAATACGTCCCGAATGCGCCGCGCAAATACATGGTCAAGGCCAAGAACGCGCAGGAGGCCCACGAAGCCATCCGCCCGACCGATCTCGGCCGCCTGCCGGCGATGGTCGCGCGCCATCTCGAACCCGAGCAGGCCAAGCTCTACGAATTGATCTGGAAGCGCACCATCGCGAGCCAGATGGAATCGGCCGAAATGGAACGCACCACGGTCGATATCGCGGCCAAGGTCGGCGCCCGCAATCTGGAACTGCGCGCCTCCGGGCAGGTCGTGCTCTTCGACGGCTTCCTGACGCTCTATCAGGAAAGCCGCGACGACGAGGAAGACGAGGACTCCAGGAAGCTCCCGGCGATGAAGGCCGGCGACACGCTGGAGAAGCGCGCGATTGCCGCCGACCAGCATTTCACCGAGCCGCCGCCGCGATTCTCCGAAGCGAGCCTGGTCAAGCGCATGGAAGAGCTCGGCATCGGCCGGCCCTCGACCTATGCCGCGACGCTGTCGACCCTGCGCGACCGCGAATATGTCCGCATCGAGAAGAAGCGCCTCGTGCCCGAGGACAAGGGCATGCTGGTGACGTCGTTCCTGGAGAGCTTCTTCAGGCGCTATGTCGAGTTCGACTTCACGGCGAACCTGGAGGAGAAGCTCGACCGCGTCTCCAACGCCGAGATCGACTGGAAGGCGCTGCTGCGTGAGTTCTGGGAGGAATTCCAGGCCTCGATCGGCGAGACCAAGGACCTGCGCGTCGGCGATGTGCTGGAAGCACTGAACGGCATCCTCGGCGAGTATATCTTCCCGCAGAAGGCCGATGGTTCCGACCCGCGCGTCTGCCCGACCTGCGGCAACGGCCAGCTTTCGCTCAAGCTCGGCAAGTTCGGCGCCTTCGTCGGCTGCTCGAACTATCCGGAATGCCGCTATACGCGCCCCCTCTCCGTCCCGGCGGCGGATGGCGAGGCCTCGGCCGAGGGCGGCCAGGGTACGCCGGGCGTGCGCATCCTCGGCACCGATCCGGTGACGAACCTGGAAGTCACGCTGCGCGACGGCCGGTTCGGCCCCTATATCCAGCTCGGCGAGGGCGAGAAGCCGAAGCGCTCCAGCCTGCCCAAGGGCATGAGCCCGGCCGGCGTCACGCTGGAAAAGGCACTCGCCCTGCTCTCGCTGCCGCGTGAGGTCGCCCGGCATCCCGAGAGCGGCGAGCCGATCCTCGTCGGGATCGGGCGCTTCGGACCTTACGTCCAGCACGGCAAGGTCTACGCCAATATCGACAAGGACGACGACGTGCTCGAACTCGGCGCCAACCGCGCCATCGACCTGATCGTCGCCAAGGAAAGCGGCGGCGGGCGCGGTGGCCGGGCGGCCGCGACGCCAGGCCGGGCGCTGGGAGACCATCCCGACGGCGGCGCTCTGGAGGTCAAGGCCGGGCGCTACGGGCCATACGTGGCCTGGGGCAAGATCTTCGCGACCCTGCCGAAGACGATGGCCCCGGAGAGCATCACGCTCGAACAGGCGATCGAGCTCGTGAACGCCAAGGCGGCGACGAAGGGCAGCGCCAAGGGCAAGACCAAGACCGCCAGCGGCGCGGCCAAGGCCCCGGCGAAGAAGCCTGCGGCAAAGAAGGCGCCTGCGAAGAAGGCGGTAGCCAAGAAGGCAGCCGAGCCGGACGAAACAGAGAAGAAGGCGCCGAAGGCCGCGCGCGGCTGACGGCGTCGCGCTTCACGGAGAGGCGTGAGTGCGGCTCGCGAGCTGGCTGTTTCTGGGCAGCGGGATCGTCTTCTGCCTCGTGGCCTTCGCGGGCTGGGTCGGGCTCAACCTGTTTGCCTGCGGCCTGGCTTCGGGCGGCTGCAGCCTCTCCCGGTTCCGCTTTCGCTGGGAGGATACCGAAGCCCTCACGGTCTTCGTCCCGCCCTTCGCGTTGGGCTGCGTCCTGACTGCGTCCGGGATAGCGCTGCGGATCGCGGGTCGGCGGCGGCAGCCATAGGCCTGCGAGCGCGTGCTGGATCGCTCCTGATCGGAGCCCCGCTCCATCCCCCTCAGAGGCTCGCGACCACCCTGATCCGCTTGACCTCGCCGCGCAGGAAGGCCTGCAGGAAACGATCGTAGTCCTTGAACGAGATGCAGCCGTTCGAGTCGCCCCGCGGCCCGAGCAGGTAGGTATGCGCCAGAAGGCCCGCACGGCCATAGATCGCGCTGCTGCCGCCGACCGGGTGAAGGCGGATCGCCCGTACGCCATGGAACAGCGCCTCGCGCTCGGTCAGGGTGTAGGTATGCGGCGGGGTGACGCCCTTCATCCGGACATGGGCGTAGCGGACATCGTCCATCATCTCGCCGAAGCCGGAATGGGCCTCCAGCCGCTCGCCATTGGGCATGTAGACCATCTTGGCGGCGATATCGTAGATCGCGGTGCCGGCCTCGGCGGTCCGCGGCGGCGTGCCGGCCGAGGGGCTCAAGCGGGTGATGCGGCCGCGGTCGATAATGTCGTCCTGCGGCGCGGCATAGGCGAGCGCGGTTCCGGCCGGCGCGGCCTGCTTCTGCACGCCGAAGAGCTTCTCGAAGAAATTGCGATTGTCCTCGGGTGTCGGCGCTACCGCAGCCGTGCGGTTGCGGCGCGGCGTCGTCGGCTGCGCGACGCGCGGCTGGGTTTGCCGCGTATCGGCCTTCGGCAGCAGATCGAGGGGGCGCGGCACCGGCATGGGCGCAGCCTTCTCGGCCAGCGTGACCGGTGGCTGCGGCGGCAGCGGCAAGGCGGGCTCGGCGATAGCGGCTGCAACAAGAGAGGATGACGGCGATTGAGCAGCCGGCTGGAACGCCGAGCGGACCGGAGCGCTCTGAACGAAGGTCGCGCTTTTGCCGCCCGACAGAGAGGGGTCGAGCAGGCCGCTATAGGCCGGTGCCTGCTGCTGCGCGACGCGAGTGGCCGAAGCCTTGCGGGCGTTCGCGGAAAGAGTGTTGGCCGTATCGGGACCCGGCGCCCCCTGCCCCAGCATCCAGAAACCGGACATCGCACCGCCGCCCAGGGCGATCGCAATCAGGAGGCCCTTCAGAAAAGGCCTGCGGCGACGGCGCGGCCGCACATAAGGCGCGCCACCTTCCCGTACATAGGTCGCATAGGTCATCCGCCGCACTCTCGATACGCTTACGCCACGCCCGGCGGCAACAGACACGGCGTCGCCGCACGCGCTTCGACAAGCCGAGGCGCGATGCACGTCGCGGAGTGACAGAGCATGCCGGGAGAACCCAAACTTCGTTCCGTATCGATAAGGCGCTGCCTTGGTTAATCGCCGGTGAACCGCATCGATAAATTTTCGTGGCTCGCGCGCGGTGGAGCAGACTTCGGCGCCGGGATGCATGACCATCGAAAGGCGGCACGATCGAGTCCGGAGGATGGAAGAAGAAAGACGAGGATTTTTCGGGGGCTGCCCCGATTGGCCCATCTTTTCCGGCAAGGCTGCAATTCCAGCCCATTTTTCCCAAACCGGCCTTCGAATCGGATATGTCGCAAGCATCGCAACCGCAGGAGTTGCAGCCGCCGGAATCGCAGGATTCCGGCGTGCCTGCGCCGGAGGCCGGGACCGCCGTGAGCCAGCCAGCCGAGCCGAAAACGAGTTCCGTCGCAGCGCTCGGCGCGATCGTCAGCGGGGCGCTGATCCTTCAGATCGCCTCGACCATCGTGAACACCGTCGTGCCGCTGAAGATGGCGCTGGAGCAAAAGGCGCCGTTGCTCATCGGCCTCGTCGGTTCGGCCTATTCGGTCGGCTTCCTCGCCGGCTGCTTCGTGGTCCCCACGTTCATCCGCCGCGTGGGCCATATCCGCGCCTTCGCGGTCTTCGCCGCCCTGCAGGCGGTCTTCACCATCAGCTTCGCACTGACGCCGCTCGATATCTGGGGCATCTCGCGTCTCGGGATGGGCTTTGCCGGCGCCGGCCACGCGATCTGCATCGAGAGCTGGATCAGCGGCCAGGCCAAGGCCGGCCAGCGCGGACGCCTGTTCGGCTTCTACCAGATCCTCAACCGCCTGGCGCTGATCGGCTCGCAGATCGGCGTCGGCTATGTCTCGCTGCAGTCACACGACATCTTCCTGCTGGCGAGCGCGACATTCTCGATCGCGCTGATCCCGGTCGGCATGACCCGCGCCAAGGGACCGGAATCGGGCGAGGTCGTCTCGGTCCGGCTCAACACGATGTGGCAATACGCGCCGGCCTCGGTGATCGGCTGCCTCTATGTCGGCCTGATGGGTGGCGCGCTGACCAATATCGCCCCGGCCTATGGCATCCTGATCGGGCTCGACCAGGCATGGGCGATCCTGCTGACGGCCGGCATCCAGATCGGCGCTCTGGTGCTGCAATGGCCGCTCGGCCTGCTGGCGGACCGGGTCGAGAGCCGCAAGATCATGCTGAGCGCCACCGGTTCGGTCGTGCTCTGCACGCTGGCGCTGGGAGCCGTGCTCTGGTTTTCCGTTCCCCATACGCGCTTCTGGCTGTTCGGACTGTTCGCCCTGATCGGCGCGGGCGCGATGCCGATCTATACGGTCGCGGTGGCGCATGCCTATTTCCGGCTCGGCCGCGAACGGGCGCTCGGCCTTTCCGCGCAATTGCTCTTCCTCTGGGCGGTGGGCTCCGCGATCGGCCCGCTGGTTGCCGCCGCCTTCATGCAGGCGGTCGGCGCGAACGGCCTCCTAGCCTATCTCGGTGTACTCTCTGCGGCAGCGGCGGCCTATCTCGCCTTCCGCCTGCGGCGCAACCCGCCCTCGGCCAATCCGTTCGGCGAGCGCAAGCCGGTGGCGCCGACCATTCCCGACGTCTCGCCCTCCGGGCGACGGAGCCACGCCGAAGGGAAGTAGGCGGGAGGCCGCCTATTTCGCCACAGCATGCCGGCTCGGCTTGGCCTTGAGCTTGAGTTCTTCCAGATCCTGCCGCTCTCGCGGGGTGTTGCGCATGAGCTGATCCTTGCCGGCCGCGTACTGAATCGGCTGGTCCGTATCGACGCCGTACCAGGCGGCGGCGCGCAGCACGAAGGACGGATCGGCCAGATGCGGGCGTCCGAGCGCGACCAGATCGGCGCGCCCGGCGGCGATGATGGTGTTGACCTGATCGGCCGTGGTGATGTTGCCGACGCACATGGTCGCAACCTCGGCCTCGTTGCGGATGCGGTCCGAGAACGGTGTCTGGAACATGCGGCCATAGACCGGGCGGGACTCCCGGGCGGTCTGGCCGGTCGAGACATCGACGAGATCGCAGCCCTCAGTGGCGAAAGCCTCGGCGATGGCGACGGAATCAGCAGGCGAGAGGCCGCCTTCGACCCAATCGGTCGCGGAGATACGCACCGACATCGGCTTCTCGCGAGGCCAGGCCTCGCGCAGCGCCCTGAAAACTTCCAGCGGATAGCGCAGGCGGTTCCCGACCGAGCCGCCGTATTCGTCGGTGCGCTTGTTGGTCAGCGGCGAGAGGAAGCTCGCCAGCAGATAGCCATGGGCGCAGTGCAGCTCCAGCATGTCAAAGCCAGCCCGCTCCCCGCGCCCGGCGGCAGCGACGAACTCGGCCGTCACCCGGTCCATGTCGATGCGCGTCATCTCGCGCGGCACCTGGCTTTCCGGGTAGTAGGGCAGCGGCGACGCCGAGACGATCGGCCAGGCGCCTTCCGGCAGCGGTTGGTCCATGCCCTCCCACATCAGCCTGGTCGCGCCCTTGCGCCCGGCGTGGCCGAGCTGGAGGCAGATCCTCGCGGCTGAATTCGCATGCACGAAGCCGACGATCCGCGTCCAGGCGGCTTCCTGCTCGTCATTCCACAAGCCGGTACAGCCGGGGGTGATGCGGGCATCGGGCGCGACGCAGGTCATCTCTGTGAAGATCAGGCCGGGGCCGCCGATGGCGCGCGAGCCGTAATGCATCAGGTGCCAGTCGCAGGGGAGTCCGTCCTCCGCCGAATATTGGCACATCGGCGAAAGCGTCATGCGGTTCTCGACCCGCATCTCGCGCAGCTTGAAGGGCTGGAAAGCCGGCGGCACGGGCGAGCCGTCCTTGCGCCGCTTCGCCAGATCGCCGAGACCATCGGCGACGAGCCTGTCGACGGCTGAAACCATCTCCGGCGCGCGCAGGGCCAGATTGTCATAGGTGATCGCCTTGGAGCGAGTCATCAGGCCGAAGGCGAAGCGCAGCGGCTCGAAATCCCAGAAACGCCCGAGCTCCTCGAACCAGACCAGCGAGACGTCGGCCGCGTGCTGGGTCTTCTCGACCTCCTCACGGCGCTGCGTCTCGAACAGCTTCAACCCGGCGGCAACGTCGAGCTTCGCCTGCCCGATCGCCCTGTGCAGCGCGATGGCATCCTCCATCGCGAGCTTGGTGCCGGAGCCGATCGAGAAATGCGCAGTCGCCTTGGCGTCGCCGATCAGCACGACATTTTCGACCACCCAGTTGCGGCAGCGGATCATCGGAAAATTGCGCCAGAGCGAACGGTTGGTGATGAGCTTGTGGCCCTGCAATTCCTCGGCGAAGACGCCCTCCAGAAAGGCAGCCGACTGCGCTTCGTCCATCGCGCCGAGGCCCGCCTTTGCAAAGGTCTCGGGGTCGGTTTCCAGAACCCAGGTCGAACGGCCCGCCTCGTACTGGTAGCAATGGGCGATGAAGACCCCGTGCTCCGTCTCCTTGAAGAAGAAGGTGAAGGCGTCGAAGGGGCGGGTCGAGCCCATCCAGGTGAAATGGTTCGGGCGCAGGTCGGTCTGCGGCTGGAAGCGCTCGCGCCAGTTTTCGCGGATACGGCTGTTGATGCCGTCGGCGCCGACGACGAGGTCGTAGTCCCGCTTCAGGGTCTCGGCATCGGCGATCTCCTCGCCGAAATGCAGGTTGACGCCGAGCTCGCGCGCCCTCGCCTGCACCAGCATCAGCAGCGAGCGGCGCGAGCAGCCGCAGAAGCCGTTGCCGGGCACGCGGAAGGTATCGCGCTTGAAGTGGATCTCGATGTCGTCCCAATAGGCGAAATTGTCGCGGATCGCGGCATAGCTCTGCGCATCCGCCGTCCTGAAGGTGTCGAGCGTCTGGTCGGAGAAGACGACGCCGAAGCCGAAGGTGTCGTCGGGCTGATTGCGCTCGAAGACGTCGACCGTCAGTTCCGGCCAATCGCGCTTCATCAGGAGCGCGAAATAGAGCCCCGCCGGCCCTCCGCCCACGACCGCGATACGCATCGACGCCTCCATCCGGGAACCGGCCGGTCCGATTTCGGATATTATTTTAAGCCTAAAATGTTTTTGGCCTCAAGAGGATTTTGCGGTGAATGCGGCGAAAACCCGCCACAAAGCTCGATCAAGTTCCCATTTATCGATCATCTCGCACTGCGAGATTCCCCGAGCAGATCGCCCGCAGCCGACCGCTTGCAAATTCCTTCAGACTTAAAATATATTTACCGCCGGAGGTCGGGCGGCCATGACACTGCAAGGACAGCGTGCACTGGTAACGGGCGGCGGACGCGGCATCGGCCGGGCCATCGCGGCCGCGCTGACGGCAGCCGGAGCCAGGGTCTGCATCCTCGGACGTGACGAAACGACCCTCCGCGACGCCGTCGACGCCGGCATCGCCGCCGATTGCGCGGCGTGCGACGTGCGCGACGAAGCTGCGGTTTCCGCGACGCTCGGCCAGTTCCGACGCGAACAGGCCTTCGACATCGCCATCGCCAATGCGGGAGCGGTCGAGACCGGCCCGTTCATGCGCAGTGACGGCGAGCGCTTCCGCCGCATGCTCGAGATCAACCTGATCGGGACGGTCAACCTGTTCCATGCCGCCCTGCCTGCGATGCTGGAGCGGCACCGCGGCCGGCTGATCGCCATCGCCTCGACGGCCGGGCATCGCGGCTACCCCTATGTCAGCGCCTATTCGGCCGCGAAACATGCCGTGGTCGGGCTGGTGAAGTCTCTGGCGCTGGAGACGGCACGCTCCGGCGTCACCGTCAATGCCGTCTGTCCTGCTTACACCGATACCGACATGGCGACCGCCAGCATCGATAATGTCGCGGCCAAGACGGGCAAGAGTCGCGAGGAAGCGCTGGCGGCCATGATCAGGGACAACCCGCAGGGCCGCCTGATCGCGCCGGAAGAGGTCGCCGCGGCTGTGCTCTACCTCTGCGGACCGGGCAGCGATGCCGTCACCGGCCAGTCATTGCTCGTCAATGGCGGGGAGTTCTGAAATGGAAACGCCCTCCACTTCGCTCATCCTCGATCGCGAGACCAAGGCGAGCGAGCGCCCCGGCGACCACAAGGACGAACTGCGCCTCTGGCTCAGGATGCTGACCTGCTCGACCCTGATCGAGACGGAGATCCGCAACCGGCTGCGCGAGGAGTTCAAGACGACGCTGCCGCGCTTCGACCTGATGGCACAGCTCGACAAAAGCGTGGTCGGCATGACGGTCGGCGAAGTCTCGCAACGACTGATGGTCTCGAACGGCAACGTCACCGCCGTCGTCGCCGGACTCGTGACGGACGGACTGGTCGACAAGCGCTCCGCCCCGCAGGACCGGCGGGTGCAGATCCTCACCCTGACGGCACCGGGGCGCAAGGCGTTCCGCGCCATGGCCGAGCGCCACGAGGACTGGATCGCAGAGCTTTTTGCCGGGCTCGACCAGCCCGCCATAGCGCAGCTCTTCCGGTTGCTCGGAGAGACCAAGACCTCGCTGCACCGCGCCATCGCGGAACGGATCGGCGAAGCCGCCAGGGGAGATGCCTGATGTCCCATATCGCCAATGCCACGACCCTGCCGCTGGCGGGCTTCAACCCGGAGCATTTCGGCCTCTCGGTCTCCGGCAAGGTCGCGACGGTGACGCTGAACCGGCCTGAGAAAAAGAATCCGCTGACCTTCGCAAGCTACCGCGAACTCACGGATTTCTTCCTGGCGGCGCAGAAGGAGGAGGAGGTCAAGGCGATTGTCGTGACGGGCGCCGGCGGCAATTTCTCCTCGGGCGGCGACGTCTTGGAGATCATCGGACCGCTGGTCGCGATGGAGACCAAGGACCTGCTCAAATTCACCCGGATGACCGGCGAGCTGGTCAAGGCAATGCGAGCCTGCCCGCAGCCGATCGTCGCCGCGATCGACGGCGTCTGCGCCGGCGCCGGCGCCATCGTAGCCATGGCGTCCGACCTCAGGCTCGGCACCGCCGGCAGCAAGATCGCCTTCCTGTTCAACCGCGTCGGGCTGGCCGGCTGCGACATGGGCGCCTGCGCGATGCTGCCACGCATCATCGGCCAGGGCCGCGCCGCCGAACTGCTCTATACCGGCCGCGTGCTCAAGGGCGAGGAAGCCGAACGCTGGGGTTTCCTCAACCGGCTCTGCGCGCCCGAGACGGTGCTTTCCGAGGCCCGGACCCTTGCCGGCGAACTGGCTGACGGGCCGACCTTCGCCAATGCCATGACCAAGCGCATGCTCGAGATGGAATGGGCGATGTCGGTCGAGAGCGCGATCGAGGCCGAGGCCGTGGCGCAGGCGCTCTGCATGCAGACCGAGGACTTTTCGCGCGCCTATCACGCCTTCGCCGCGAAGCAGAAGCCGGTCTTCGAGGGCAATTGAGATGGGCAGCGCCTCTCCTCCCGGCCTCGACATCCTCGGCGACACGCTGGACTGGCCATTCTTCGGGGAGTGCCATCGCGCCTTTGCAACCGAGCTTTCCAGCTGGGCCGGTTCGCATCTCGCCGACCTGCCGCATGACGATGTCGACGAGGCCTGCCGCGCACGCGTCGCGGCGCTGGGCGCGGCCGGCTTCCTGAAGGCCGCCGTTCCAGCGGCCTATGGCGGGCTTTCCGACAAGCTCGATGTCCGCACGCTCTGCCTCGCCCGCGAGATTTTGGCGGCGCATGACGGGCTCGCCGATTTCGCCTTCGCCATGCAGGGGCTCGGCACCGGCTCGATCTCGATCGCCGGCTCCGAGACGATGAAGCAGCGTATCCTGCCGGATGTTGCGGCCGGCAAGCGCATCGCCGCCTTCGCCCTCTCCGAGAAGGAAGCCGGCTCCGACGTCGCCGCCATGGCGACCACCGCAACGCCGGACGGCCATGATCATGTCCGTATCGACGGCGAGAAGAGCTGGATCTCGAACGGCGGCATCGCCGATCATTACATCGTCTTCGCTCGCACCGGCGAGGCGCCGGGCGCGCGCGGGCTCTCCGCCTTCCTGGTCGAAGCCGATACGCCCGGCCTGACCATCGCCGAACGCATCGAGGTGATCGCGCCGCACCCGCTGGCGACCTTGCGCTTCGAGGGTTGCCGGGTGCCGCTCGACAACCGCATCGGAGGGCCGGGCGACGGCTTCAAGGTCGCGATGGCGACGCTCGACATCTTCCGCTCGACCGTCGGCGCCGCCGCGCTCGGCTTTGCGCGCCGCGCGCTGCACGAGACGCTTGCGCAGGCCAATGCCCGCAAGCTCTTCGGCGGCACGCTGGGCGATCTCCAGCTCTCGCAGGCGGCCATCGCCGAGAGTGCGGCAGAGGTCGATGCCGCCGCCCTCCTCGTCTATCGCGCCGCCTGGACCAAGGACCGTGGCGCACCCCGTGTCACCCGCGAAGCGGCGCTCGCCAAGCTCGTCGCGACGGAGAACGCCCAGCGCGTCATCGACCGGGCCGTCCAGATCCATGGCGGACTCGGCGTCACCAGGGGCGTCAAGGTGGAGGAACTCTACAGGGAGATCAGGGCGCTGCGCATCTACGAGGGTGCGAGCGAGGTCCAGAAGGTCGTGATCGCGCGCGACCTGCTGAAAGCACATGCCGAAAAGGCAGGGGAACGACATGACAGCAACCGGATTCGCGAGATCGGGGCATAAGGACAGTTTTGCGCGGGACAACCTGCCGCCGCGCGAAAGCTGGCCCGATCTGAGACTGGAAGAGGCAGGGCTGAGCTACGCTGCGCGGCTGAACTGCGTCGCCGAGCTGCTCGACAAGCATCTCGCGGAAGGGCGCGGCGGACGCACGGCCGTGGTCGCGAGCGAGCTGCACTGGAGCTACGCCGACCTCGCCGACAAGGTGAACCGCATCGCCAATGTGCTGACCCGCGATCTCGGCATCGTCGCCGGCAACCGCGTGCTGCTGCGCGCCGGCAATACACCGATGATGGTCGCGGCCTATCTCGCCGTCATCAAGGCCGGCGGCGTCGCCGTCGCGACCATGCCGATGCTGCGGGCGGGCGAACTCGCCTATCCTTTGCGCAAGGCGAAGATCGCCCTTGCGCTCTGCGACCACCGTCTCACCGTCGAATTGGAGGGAGCGAAGGCGCAGGCGCCGGACCTCGCCCGTATCGTCGCCTTCGGCAGTTCGGACAGCGAGCTCGAAGCGCTGATGGCCCAGCCGGGTTACGAGAGTTTCGAA
>NZ_JAFKFW010000025.1 GCF_017308015.1 Allobosea sp. | reverse complement strand
AGCGGTCGAAGACCGTCGCGGCGAGCGCGTGAGGAGAGAATAATGCCTAAGCGCGTACTGCAGGGCGTCGTCGTCAGCGACAAGCAGAACAAAACTGTTGTGGTCAAGGTCGAGCGGCGTTATACGCACCCGCTCCTCAAGAAGACGGTGCGCCGTACGAAGAACTATCACGCCCATGACGAGGCGGGTGCGTTCAAGGTCGGCGATACGGTGTGGATCGAGGAGTCCAAGCCGATTTCCAAGCTGAAAAGCTGGGTTGTGCTCGACGACGCCCCCAAGGCGTGAGTCGAGACGGCTTCGCCCGGCCCCGAATCAGGGGCGGGGCGAGGCAGGAAAGAAGCCGGACATGTTTCTCCGCAAAGGTGGAAACCACTTTTGCGGATCGTGTTTTGTTTGAGGCCAGGGGGCGTCGACCCCCGTCAGTCGTAGTCCCGGGCGGCGCTGATGCAGTCCGGGAAACCGCGCTGATACACAGATTGGAAGGATCAAGGCCATGATCCAGGTGCAGACGAATCTCGACGTCGCCGACAATTCCGGCGCACGTCGCGTGATGTGCATCAAGGTTCTCGGCGGGTCGAAGCGCAAGTACGCCGGTATCGGCGACATCATCGTCGTTTCGATCAAGGAAGCCATTCCGCGCGGTCGCGTGAAGAAGGGCGACGTCATGAAGGCGGTCGTCGTTCGCACCGCCAAGGACGTCAAGCGCCAGGACGGTTCGGTGATCCGCTTCGACCGCAATGCGGCGGTGCTGATCAACAACCAGAAGGAGCCGGTCGGCACGCGTATCTTCGGACCGGTTCCGCGCGAGCTGCGCGCCAAGAACCACATGAAGATCATCTCGCTGGCGCCGGAGGTGCTGTGATGGCTGCGAAGATCAAGAAGGGCGACAAGGTCGTCGTGCTCGCCGGCCGCGACAAGGGCAAGTCGGGCGAAGTGCTCCAGGTTCTGCCGAAGGACGGCCGTGCGGTCGTTCGCGGCGTCAACCTTGTGAAGCGCCACACCAAGCAGTCCGCGCAGTCGGAAGGCGGCATCATCAGCAAGGAAGCGACGATCGACCTGTCGAACATCGCCGTGGCCGACCCCAAGGATGGCAAGGCCACCCGCGTCGGCTTCAAGGTGCTCGATGACGGCCGCAAGGTTCGTTTCGCCAAGCGTTCGGGGGATCTGATCGATGGCTGAGGCTCAGCAGGCGGCTCTCTCGCCGCGCATGAAGAAGCATTACGAGGACGTCGTTCGTCCCGCGATGATCCAGGAATTCGGCTACAAGAACGTCATGGAAGTTCCGACGATCGAGAAGATCGTCATCAACATGGGCGTTGGCGAAGGCACTGCCGACCGCAAGAAGGTCGACAACGCCGCGGGCGATCTCGCCCTCATCGCCGGTCAGAAGCCGGTCATCACCAAGTCCCGCCTCGCGATCGCCGGCTTCAAGCTGCGCGAGAACATGCCGGTGGGCTGCAAGGTCACGCTGCGCAAGACCAAGATGTTCGAGTTCGTCGACCGGCTCGTCACCATCGCCTTGCCGCGCGTGCGCGACTTCCGGGGCCTCAACCCCAAGTCGTTCGACGGGCGCGGTAATTTCGCGCTCGGGATCAAGGAGCACATCGTGTTCCCCGAGATCAACTACGACAAGGTCGACCAGGTCCTGGGCATGGACGTGATCGTCTGCACGACTGCGAAGTCGGACGACGAGGCACGCGCTCTGCTCAAGCACTTCAACTTCCCGTTCCGGCAGTGAACCTAAGCGTTCATACGCGGAAACCAGGAGAGATCGATGGCTAAGAAAAGCTCCGTCGAGAACAACGAGCGCCGCAGGAAGCTGGTGAAGAAATTCGCCGGCCGCCGGGCTCGCCTTCTCGCGATTGCCAATGACGACAACCAGCCCATGGACGAGCGTTTCCTCGCCCGCCTGAAGCTGGCCGAACTGCCGCGCAACTCGGCAAAGATCCGCATTCGCAACCGCTGCGAAGTGACGGGTCGTCCGCGTGCGTTCTATCGCAAGCTCAAGATGTCGCGTGTCGCGCTGCGTGAGCTCGGTAACAAGGGGCTGGTTCCCGGCCTCGTGAAGTCGAGCTGGTAAGGAGGACTGGAACAATGGCAATCATTGATCCGCTCGGCGATATGCTGACCCGCATCCGCAATGCGCAGATGCGTCGCAAGTCCCGCGTTTCCACCCCTGGCTCGAAGCTGCGCGCCCGAGTGCTCGACGTGCTGCAGTCCGAGGGCTACATCCGCGGCTACAGCCAGACCGAGTTCGGCAACGGCCGGACGGAGTTCGACATCGAGCTGAAGTATCACGAGGGCCAGCCGGTCATCCGGTCGATCTCGCGTGTTTCGAAGCCCGGCCGCCGCGTCTACTCGTCGGTCGAGACCATGCCGCGCGTGGCCGATGGCCTTGGCGTGACGATCGTCTCGACCCCGCGTGGCGTCATGGCCGATCATGTGGCCCGCGAGCAGAACGTGGGCGGCGAAGTGCTCTGCAAGGTCTTCTGACCTTACAGGCGCCCCGCTCATTTTCAGGAGAAATCCAAATGTCTCGTATCGGTAAGAAGCCGGTTTCGGTTCCCGCGGGCGTCACTGCCTCGGTCACCGGCCAGCTCGTCAAGATCAAGGGCTCGAAGGGCGAGCTCTCCTTCGAGGTGCCCGAGGACGTCTCGGTCGCCATGGAGGACGGTGCGATCGCGGTTCAGCCGCGTTCGCAGTCGAAGCGTGCCCGTGCTCTCTGGGGCACCTCGCGCGCCCGCATCAACAACCTCGTGATCGGCACCACTGCCGGCTTCGAAAAGCGCCTCGAAATCAACGGCGTCGGCTACAAGGCCGCTGTCGCTGGCAAGGTGCTGAAGCTGTCGCTCGGCTACAGCCACGACATCGACTACGAAATCCCGGCCGGCGTCGCGATCACCACGCCGAAGCCGACGGAAATCGTCGTCGCGGGCATCGACAAGCAGATCGTCGGCCAGACCGCCGCGGAAATCCGCGACTATCGTGGCCCCGAGCCCTACAAGGGCAAGGGCGTCAAGTACGCCGGCGAGTTCATCTTCCGCAAGGAAGGCAAGAAGAAGTAAGGACGCCAGCCATGAGCAAGCAGAACGATGTGACTGCGCGCCGCAAGGCCCGCGTCCGCCGCGCGATCAAGGCGGTTGCCAATGGTCGCCCGCGCCTGTCCGTGCATCGCACCGGCAAGCAGATCTACGTCCAGGTCATCGACGACGTGAAGGGGGTTACCCTTGCTTCCGCTTCGTCGCGCGACAAGGATGTGCGCGACCAGATCAAGTCCGGCGCCAATGTCGAGGCGGCCGGCCAGATCGGGAAGATCATCGCCGAGCGCGCGGTCAAGGCCGGCGTGACGGAAGTGGTCTTCGACCGCGGCCCGTACATGTACCATGGCCGCGTCAAGGCGCTGGCCGATGCAGCCCGCGAGGGCGGCCTCAGCTTCTGAGGTTTTCCGGTTTCGCCCGGCCGGCGTCTGCACGCCAGCCGGGCGCTGCCTTGTTTTTCAATGATCGTGCGCCGAACGGGCGCGAACACGATGATCGTGCATTGAAGCATCGGGTTTTCGAAAGATGGTCGCCATTTTTCGGGCCCGATGCACGGCTTCCCCGGGCAATGAGGCACGGGGTTAGGCTCGAGCGAGCGGCGGGGACTCGATCCTCGACCGCGCAAGTAAGAGGACAGACACATGGCTAGAGAGCCGCGTGAGCGTCGGGATAGCGAAGAGCGCGATTCCGAATTCGTGGACAAGCTCGTTCACATCAACCGCGTCGCCAAGGTGGTGAAGGGCGGACGTCGCTTCGGCTTCGCCGCGCTCGTCGTTGTCGGCGACCAGAAGGGCCGCGTCGGCTTCGGCCACGGCAAGGCCCGTGAAGTTCCCGAGGCGATCCGCAAGGCGACGGAAGCCGCCAAGCGCGGCCTCGTCCGCATTCCGCTGCGCGAGGGCCGTACCCTCCATCACGACGTTCACGGCCGCCACGGCGCCGGCAAGGTCGTGCTGCGCGCCGCTCCGGCTGGTACCGGCATCATCGCCGGCGGCCCGATGCGCGCCGTCTTCGAGGCGGTCGGCATGCAGGACGTGGTGTCGAAGTCGCTCGGCTCCTCCAACCCCTACAACCTCGTGCGTGCCACTTTCGACGCGCTGAAGAACGAGGACAGCCCGCGCTCGGTCGCGGCCCGTCGCTCGCTCAAGGTTTCGGCTCTGCAGACCCGTCGCCGCGATGCCGGCACGGATGCGGCCCCGGAAGCGTGAGGAGTGAACCATGGCAAAGGCTGAGAAGACCTTCACCATCGAGCAGATTGGTTCGCCGATCCGCCGCGAGGCCGCCCAGCGCCAGACCCTGATCGGTCTCGGCCTGAACAAGATCCGCCGCCGCTCGACCCTCCAGGACACCCCCGCGGTGCGTGGCATGGTCGAGAAGGTCAAGCACCTCGTGCGCGTCGTCGACGCGAAGTGAGGAGGGCGACACATGAAACTCAATGAGATCCGTGACAACGAAGGCGCTCTGAAGCAGCGCATCCGCGTCGGCCGTGGCATTGGCTCCGGCAAGGGCAAGACCGGTGGTCGTGGCGTGAAGGGTCAGACCTCGCGCGCCGGCGTCGCCATCAAGGGCTTCGAAGGCGGCCAGATGCCGCTGTATCGTCGCCTCCCGAAGCGTGGCTTCAACAACCTCTTCGCCAAGGACCTGAACGAGGTGAATCTCGGCCGGATCCAGCAGGCGGTGGAAGCCGGCAAGCTCGACGCCAAGGGCGCCGTGACCATCGAGGCGCTCGTCGCCGCCGGTGTGATCACCCGTCAGGCCAAGGACGGCGTCAAGATTCTCGGCGTCGGCGAGCTCAAGACCAAGCTTGCCTTTGAAGTCGCGGGCGCGTCCAAGTCGGCCGTCGCTGCGATCGAGAAGGCCGGTGGCTCGGTCAAGATTCTGGCTGCCGCTTCACAGGCGTGATGTTTGATGGGAGGTGGATCCAGCTTCCAGACAGCAGCGCCTAGCGCAGCCATCTGGAACCATCCGGCTCCAGCGCCTACATGACCTTTGCGAACGGCGGCCGGGCCCAGCGCCTAGGCCGCCGTTCGACTGTTTGACGCAGGGCGCGAATCCGCAGACAGCACCACGTGTGCGTTGGGGAACGTGCTTCAACGACCAGTTTGAGACCCAGGGACCGGACGCATGGCATCGGCGGCTGAACAGCTTGCGGCGAACCTCAATTTCGGGGCCTTCGCCAAAGCGGATGAACTCAAGAAGCGAATCTGGTTCACGCTGGGCGCGCTGGTCATCTACCGGCTCGGCACCTACATCCCGCTCCCGGGCATGAATCCCGATGCGGTGGCCGACCTGTTCCGCCAGACCCAGTCCGGCATGCTCGGCATGTTCAACATGTTCTCGGGCGGCGCGGTCGGGCGCCTCGCGATCTTCGCGCTCGCGATCATGCCCTACATCTCGGCCTCGATCATCGTGCAGTTGCTGTCGAGCGTCGTGCCGACCTTCGAGGCGCTGAAGAAGGAAGGCGAGCAGGGCCGCAAGACCCTGAACCAGTATACCCGCTACCTGACCCTTCTGCTGGCCGTGTTCCAGGCTTATGCGATCGGCGTCGGCCTGCAGGGCTCAGGCAACCTCGTGCTGGAGCCGGGGCCGTTCTTCCTGCTCTCGACGACGATCACGCTGACCGGCGGCACGATGTTCCTGCTCTGGCTGGGTGAGCAGATCACCAGCCGCGGCATCGGCAACGGCACCTCGATGATCATCTTCGCGGGCATCATTGCAGAGTTTCCCTCGCAGCTCGCCCAGACCTTCGAACTCGGCCGTCAGGGCGCGATCTCGACCGGCCTGCTGCTCGGCGTGCTCGTGATGGCGGTCTGCGTCATCGCCTTCTGCGTGTTCATGGAGCGCGCGCAGCGCCGCCTGCTGATCAACTATCCGAAGCGCCAGGTCGGCAACCGGATGTACGAGGGCCAGACCTCGTTCCTGCCGCTGAAGCTCAACACCTCCGGCGTCATTCCGCCGATCTTCGCCTCGTCGCTGCTGCTGTTGCCGACGACCGTCGCCAGCTTCCAGCAGGCTTCGGGGGGCACCGGATTCCTGTCGATGATGGCGACCTACCTCGCGCATGGCCGGCCGCTGTTCATGGTCCTCTACGCGGCGCTGATCATCTTCTTCTGCTTCTTCTACACCGCGATCGTGTTCAATCCGGTCGAGACGGCGGACAATCTCAAGAAGCATGGCGGTTTCATGCCGGGCATCCGCCCGGGCGAGCGGACTGCCGAGCATATCGACCGCATCCTGACGCGCATCACCGTTCTCGGCGCCGGATATTTGACGATCGTCTGCCTTATCCCCGAGTTCATGATCACCTATGCTCAGATCCCGATCATCCTGCTGGGCGGCACCTCGCTGCTCATCGTGGTGACGACGACGATGGACACCGTGGCGCAAGTTCACGGGCACCTGCTCGCCCATCAGTACGAAGGGCTGGTCAAGAAGGCCAAGTTGCGAGGAGCGCGGAGATAAGATGCGGTTGATTTTCCTGGGGCCGCCGGGGGCGGGCAAGGGCACTCAGGCGGCGCGCATCGTCGCGAAGCACGGTATTCCGCAACTCTCGACCGGCGATATGCTCCGCGCGGCCGTCGCCGCCGGCACGCCGGTCGGCCAGAAGGCCAAGGCCGTGATGGATGCAGGCGGTCTGGTCTCGGACGAGATCGTCATCGGCATCGTCGCGGATCGCATCGAAGAGGCGGATGCCAAGAAGGGCTTCATCCTCGACGGCTTTCCGCGGACGCTGGCGCAGGCCGAGGCGCTCGACCGGATGTTGGAAAGCAAGGGCCTGAAGCTCGATGCGGTCCTCGAACTCAGGGTGGACCAGACCAAGCTCGTCGACCGTATCGTCCGCCGCGCCGAGGAGGCGAGGGCAGCCGGGCAGCCGGTCCGCAAGGACGACGACCCGGAGGTCTTCAAGACCCGGCTCGAAGCCTATAACCGCGATACCGCGGTGGTCGGTCCTTATTACGAGAAGCGTGGCCAGTTGACGGCAATCGACGGCATGAAGCCGATCGACGATGTCTCGCAGGCGATCACCGAAGCGCTCTCGGTGGCTGCGCAGGGCTGAACGGCTCCGTAGCCTGACGATATCGAACCCGGGCGGACTCCACGGTCCATCCGGGTTTTCGTTTTTGCGGTGCGCTTTTGCGCGGCTGCCTTTGCCTTTTCTCGGCGCGCCCGTGCGTTGACAGGCTCACGCTCGACAGATGTGCTGAGGTCCAATCCGCGCAAAGCGGTGGCAAGCATCCGTCGACCGGGTGGCGACATGCCTTTCCGGGTCCGGACGCAGGACAGGGAGCAGGCGCATGACGAGGTTAGGAGCATTGCTGGTCGCGAGCACGCTGGCGCTGATGCCGGCAGCCGCGCGGGCACAGGATGCCGTGAAAATCGGTGTCCTCAACGACCAGTCCGGCAACTATGCGGAGTTCGGGGGGCTGGGTTCGGTCGAGGCGGCGAAGCTGGCGATCGAGGATTTCGGTGGTTCGGTGCTCGGCAAGCCGATCGAGATCGTTGCGGCCGACCATCAGAACAAGCCGGATATCGCCGTCGGACTGGCCCGGCGCTGGTACGATGTGGATGGAGTCACCGCGATCGCGGACCTGACGAACTCCGCCGTTGCGCTGGGGGTGGCCGGCATCGCCAGGGAAAAGCAGAAGATCGCGCTCTATAACGGGCCGGCGACGACGCGGCTGTTCAACGAGGATTGCTCGCCGACCGGCTTCATGTGGACCTTCGACACGGCAACCTCGGCCAAGGGCACGGCGCTATCGGTCCTGCGCGAGGGCGGCGACAGCTGGTACATCATTGCCGCCGACTACGCCTTCGGGCATCAGCTCACCGCCGATATCGAGGCGATCGTCGCTGCCAATGGCGGCAAGACACTGGGCACGGTGCGCGCGCCGCTGGGAACGCCGGACTTCTCCTCCTTCCTGCTGCAGGCGCAGGCCTCGAAAGCAAAGATCGTCGCCTTCGCCAATGCCGGCACGGACACGATCAACTCGATCAAGCAGGCCGGCGAGTTCGGGCTGGTGGATGGCGGCCAGAAGCTCGTGGCGATGGTCGTGGTGCTGAGCGACGTCCATGGCCTCGGCCTCGACAAGGCCAAGGGTCTGATCACCACCACCGCCTACTATCATGACGCCGACAAGCCGAGCCGGGACTTCGCCGATCGCTACATGGCGCGAACCAAGAAGATGCCGGGCATGATCCAGGCCAGCGTCTATTCCTCCGTGCTGCATTATCTCAAGGCGGTGAAGGCGGCGGGTACCGCTGCGGGGCCGGCCGTCGCGGCGAAGATGAAGGAGCTGCCGGTCGAGGATTTCTACGCGCCGGGCGCGAGAATCCGCGAGGACGGCCGGCTGATGAATGACATGCTGCTGGTCGAGGTGAAGAAGCCTGCGGATTCCAAGGCGCCGTGGGATTATTTCAAGGTGGTCCGCAAGATCCCGGCGGCGGAGATCATCGCGCCGCTCTCGGAGAGCAAGTGCAGCCTGGTGAAGAAGTAGGCCACGCATCGGGCTCCGTCGTTCCGGATGCGGCTTCGCCGCTTGCCGTGAAAGACGGAGCCGCTATATGACGATGGCGGCTACCGCCTTGAGCTCGCAGCGCTTCGGCTGGTTTCGACGTCCTTGGCATGTTTCTTGGTTGCGACGGGTTGACTCGTTGTGCCCAACCCGTTAACGAGCCGCCATCCGGTTTCATGGGAGCGATGCCGTTGCCTTCGCGAGAAGGGACGACGTCGCATTACCGCGTGGAGCCGTTCAACGTCCTGCATGAGCCGGCCTCCACCGGACGCAGGATTTTTCCCCCCGCCGGAGTGCCATCGGGTGCCTCGGCCGACATGGAGATGAGGCTATGGCTCGTATCGCGGGCGTCAATATTCCCACCGGCAAGCGTGTCGTCATCGGCCTGCAGTACATTCACGGCATTGGCGCGGCCAAGGCCCAGGAGATCTGCGAGAAGGTCGGTATCGCCGCCGAGCGCCGCGTCAACCAGTTGACCGACGCCGAAGTCCTGCAGATCCGCGAGGCGATCGACCGCGACTATCTCGTCGAGGGCGATCTTCGCCGTGAAGTCTCGATGAACATCAAGCGCCTGATGGACCTCGGCTGCTATCGCGGCCTGCGTCATCGCCGCTCGCTGCCGGTTCGCGGCCAGCGCACGCACACCAACGCCCGCACCCGCAAGGGCAAGGCGAAGCCGATCGCCGGCAAGAAGAAGTGATTTCGGCGGGCCGCTAGTCGGCCCGCTGTCTATACGCCGGCCGGTCCGCTCGCGGGCCGCCGGCATCCCCAGCGCCTGGCATGACGGGCGCGCCTGAAGGATGGAAGAAGAGATATGGCCAAGGAAGCCCAGCGCGTCCGTCGTCGCGAACGCAAGAACATCGTCTCCGGCGTCGCGCATGTGAACGCCTCGTTCAACAACACCATGATCACCATCACCGACGCGCAGGGCAACACGATCTCGTGGTCGTCAGCCGGCACGATGGGCTTCAAGGGCTCGCGCAAGTCGACCCCTTACGCCGCCCAGGTCGCGGCCGAGGATGCCGCCCGCAAGGCTGCCGAGCACGGCATGCGCACCCTCGAGGTCGAGGTGACTGGTCCGGGTTCGGGCCGCGAGTCGGCTCTTCGCGCTCTCCAGGCCGCGGGTTTCACCGTGACCTCGATCCGCGATGTGACGCCGATCCCGCACAATGGCTGCCGTCCGCGCAAGCGCCGTCGCGTCTGACGTCTGACTTGTAGCCTTGAAGGCGCCCGCAGGGGCGGGCGCCTGTCCGGGGCGGCGGTGGCCGCCAGATGAATTCAGCACCAGGAGTGCGGTCGTGATCAGCAAGAACTGGCAGGATCTTTCCAAGCCGAACAAGCTCGAAGTGAAGGTCGGAGACGACCCGAAGCGTCAGGCCACCGTGATCGCGCGTCCGCTCGAGCGCGGCTTCGGCATGACGCTCGGCAATGCGCTCCGTCGCGTGCTGTTGTCGTCGCTCCAGGGCGCGGCCGTGACCGCCGTCCAGATCGACGGTGTTCTCCACGAGTTCTCCTCGATTCCCGGCGTCCGTGAGGACGTCACCGACATCGTCCTCAACATCAAGGCCATCGCGGTCAAGATGCAGGGCGAGGGTCCGAAGCGCATGACGCTGCGCAAGTCCGGCCCGGGCACCGTCACCGCCGGCGACATCAACACCATCGGCGACGTCGCGATCCTGAACCCCGACCTCGTGCTCTGCACGCTGGACGACGGGGCCGAGATCCGCATGGAGTTCACGGTCAACACCGGCAAGGGCTATGTCCCGGCCGAGCAGAACCGCCCCGAGGATGCGCCGATCGGCCTGATCCCGGTCGACAGCCTGTACTCGCCGGTCAAGAAGGTCTCCTACCGTGTCGAGAACACCCGCGAGGGCCAGAACCTCGACAAGGACTCGCTGACGCTGGCGATCGAGACCAACGGCTCGGTCACTCCCGAGGACGCGCTGGCGCTCGCCGCCCGCATCCTGCAGGACCAGCTCGCGGTGTTCATCACCTTCGAGGAGCCGCGCAAGGAAGAGGCCGTCTCGACCGCGCCGCAGCTGCCCTTCAACCCGGCGCTGCTCAAGAAGGTCGACGAGCTGGAGCTTTCGGTCCGCTCGGCGAACTGCCTCAAGAACGACAACATCGTCTATATCGGCGACCTCATCCAGAAGTCCGAGGGCGAGATGCTGCGCACCCCGAACTTCGGCCGCAAGTCGCTGAACGAGATCAAGGAAGTGCTGGCGACCATGGGCCTGCACCTGGGCATGGACGTCCAGGGCTGGCCGCCGGAGAACATCGAAGAGCTGGCGAAGCGCTTCGAAGAGCACTACTGAGTTCCAACGGCGCGGGAGGCATCCCGCGCCAATCCCGCCCGGTTCATGCGAGCCGGAGCATAATGAACGGCCGTACCGTGGCACGGCGGCCGTAAGCAACGAAGGAGCCAAACAATGCGTCACGGTTTCCGCGGTCGTCGTTTCAACCGCTCGGCCGAGCACCGCCAGGCGATGTTCGCCAACATGGCCCAGGCCCTGATCAAGCACGAGCAGATCACCACCACGCTGCCGAAGGCCAAGGACCTGCGTCCGGTCGTCGAGAAGCTTGTCACGCTCGGCAAGCGCGGCGACCTGCACGCCCGCCGTCAGGCGATCGCGCAGATCAAGGATGTCGAGCTCGTCGGCAAGCTCTTCGCGGTCCTCGGCCCGCGCTACAAGGAGCGCAATGGCGGCTATCTCCGCATCATGAAGGCGGGCTTCCGCTTCGGTGACAACGCCCCGATGGCGATCATCGAATTCGTCGACCGCGACGTCGAGGCCAAGGGCAAGGATTCCGGCCCGGTGTTCACGGCGGAAGACGAAGCCGCCTGATCCAGGCGGACAGAACCTAGGTTTTGGAAGGCGGCCGCAAGGCCGCCTTCTGCTTTTTTGCGATGCCCGCGCGATTTCGCAAGTGCGATACGCTTTTCGTCTGCTTGTGCATTGCGTGCGCGGAATTTAAGCGGAAGCCTGCTCTTTTGTCTTGCAGGATGGATCGCGTCATGTCCGACGACAACCTTCTCGATCACGCGCTCGTGCGCCTCGATGCGGCTGCGCAGCACCTCAACGTCGATTCCGATGTTATCGAGAAGCTGAAATACGCCCGCGAGACCACGAAAGTCCGTCTGATGATCCGAATGGACGACGGTTCGCGGAAATCCTTCCTCGCCTGGCGCTGCCGCTATGACGACACGCGCGGACCCACGAAGGGAGGCATCCGCTTCCACCCATCTTCGACCGCCGACGAAGTCGAGACGCTCGCCTTCTGGATGACCTTCAAATGCGCCGTGATGAACCTGCCCTATGGCGGCGGCAAGGGCGCCGTGCAGGTCGATGCGCGCCAGCTCTCGAAGGCGGAGCTGGAGCGGCTGTCGCGGGCCTATATCCAGGCTTTCGCGCGGACTATCGGCCCCGACCGCGATATTCCGGCGCCCGACGTCTACACCAACTCGATGATCATGGGCTGGATGGCCGACGAATACGCCCAGATCGTCGGACAAGCCGTGCCCGCGGTGATCACCGGCAAGCCGATCGCGCTCGGCGGATCGCTCGGCCGTAACGACGCGACGGCTCGCGGCGGCTATTATCTCGTGCGCCATCTCGGTAGCGACCTCGGTCTCGGCGACAAGATGCGGGTGGCGATCCAGGGATTTGGCAATGCCGGGCAGTTCATTGCCAAATTGCTGGCCGCCGACGGGCACAGCATCGTCGCCGTTTCGGATTCCGCAGGAGCTGTCGCCTGTGCCGAAGGACTCGACATCGCGCGCCTGGCCGCTGCCAAGGACGATGGACGTTCCATCGTGGCCACTGCCGGCGAGGGCGGCCATCGCCTGATCGATGCCGATGATCTCGTCGGCGTCGAATGCGATCTACTGGTGCCGGCGGCATTGGAAAACATGATCCACGAGGGCAATGCCGCGAGCGTCAAGGCGCGGGTCGTGCTTGAGCTGGCAAACGGTCCGATCACGGCTGAGGCCGATGCTTTGCTCGATGCGCGCGGCATCACCGTGCTGCCTGATATTCTCGCCAATGCGGGCGGCGTGACCGTCTCCTATTTCGAGTGGGTACAGAATCGGCAGGGCTTCTACTGGCAGCTTCCGGAGATTCACGAGCGGCTGCGCACGATCATGGAATGCGAGGGGCGTGCGATCTGGTCGGTGGCGCAGGAGAAGGGCATCACGATGCGGACGGCCGCCTATGTCCATGCACTGAGCCGTCTGGCGGAGGCGATCGAGGCGCACGGAACGCAGAACTTCTTCTCGACCTGAAGCCGGCAAGGCGCCTGCTGGAAACGGGCAGGGCGGCTGCCTTGTCCGTTTCGACCGTTCAGGCGTGCCGCTGTGCGATTTCGTGGGCAAGATCGACAAGGATATCGGGCGGCTGGGTGTGCAAGTCCTGCTCCGGCGAGACGCCGTAGAGCCCGAAGATGAAGTTGGTCGTCTCGTCGCGCTCGGCGATGCCCATCGCCCAGCCGGGGAAGGACCGGGCGGCGATCGGTTCTTGGATCAGCAGACGCACTGCCTGATGGCGCGGATCGAACACGATCCGGCCATAGGTTTCCGTGACGCTATCCTGTGGCCCTTCCAGAACCTGCGCGAAGGCCTCCTTCGTTGCGAGCAGGAAGCCGGTGATGCCGCTGCGGTCGTTGAGGCGGCGCGCGTCTGCCAGGATCGTATCCAGCTCGGCGCGGCGATTGGCGTCGACGAGCCGGCTCTCGCTGGCGTACACAAGCCGAATCAGGCTCATCGTGCTCTTCCTATCCGGCCCGGAAAGGCCATATCGAGGTGGGGGATGCCGCTGCGGGAACCGCAACGCTTCGCACGGGTATAGCGGGTGTCGTGCCTGAACGGAAAACTCCGCGCCGGCACTTTTGTTTCTGAACGAGGACGAGCATGATCCACCGCCCCGCATCATATCGGAAGACCCTGGCCATTGCTGCTCTCGCGGGCGCGTTGTCGGTCGGCGTAGCGCCGGGGCCGGCGCTCGCCCAGCCGCGACAGGTGCCCGAGACGCGCGAGCAAGTGACGCTCTCCTTCGCGCCGCTGGTCAGGCAGACGCAGGCCGCGGTCGTGAACGTCTATGGCGCGCGCGTCGAGAAGCGTCCCCAGAATCCCTTCATGGACGACCCGTTCTTCCGCCGCTTCTTCGGCGATGGCGGCTTCGGCGTGCCGCGCGAGCGGGTGCAGCGCTCGCTTGGTTCCGGCGTGATCGTCGATGCCGGCGACGGGCTCGTGGTGACGAATAACCACGTCATCGAGAACATGAGCGAGGTGAAGGTCGCCTTCGCCGACAAGCGTGAGGTCGAGGCCACGATCCTGCTGCGCGATCCGCGCACCGATCTCGCCGTGCTCAAGCTCGCCGAGGCCAGGAACCTGACCGCGATTGCCCTGGCCGATACCGATGAGCTTCAGGTCGGCGACATCGTGCTCGCCATGGGCAATCCCTTCGGCGTCGGCCAGACGGTGACGCAGGGCATCGTCTCGGCGCTGGCGCGCACGCAGATCGGCGTCGGCGACGCGCAGTCCTTCATCCAGACGGATGCGGCGATCAATCCGGGCAATTCGGGCGGTGCGCTGATCGACATGAAGGGCCGCGTCGTCGGCATCAATACCGCGATCTACTCACGCTCCGGCGGCAGCGTCGGTATCGGTTTCGCAATTCCCTCGGCAATGGTGCGCCTCGTCGTCGACAGTGCCAAGGCCGGCGCCAAGACGGTCAAGCGTCCCTGGTTCGGAGCGCGGCTGCAGAGCCTGACGGCAGAGGTCGCGGACGGGCTCGGACTCGACCGGCCGGCCGGCTCGGTGGTCGCCAGCGTCGTCGAGAAGGGGCCGGCCGACCAGGCAGGCCTCAAGCGCTCGGACGTCATCCTCTCCGTCGACGGCGTCAATGTCGATGACCCCGAATCCTTCGGCTACCGCTTTGCGACCCGGCCGATCGGCGGGACGACCATGCTCAGCGTGCTGCGTGGCGGCAAGCGCATCTCGGTCCCTATCAAACTCGTGGCGGCGCCCGAGACGCGGCCGCGTGACCTGGTGAAGATCGCCAGCCGCTCGCCGCTGGCCGGCCTGACGGTCGGCAACATGTCGCCGGCGCTTGCCGAAGAGCTTTCGATCGAGACGGGCAACGAGGGCGTCGTCGTCAGCGAGGTCGAGGAGGGCAGCACGGCGGCCAGCGTCGGCTTCCAGAAGGGCGATCTGATCATGGCGCTCAACGGTGAGCGCATGAACAGCTCGCGCGAGGTGGAGACTGTCCTGAAGGAGCGCAGGCGGGCCTGGGAGGTGACGATCTCGCGCGGCGGCCAGACGATCACCTCGGTCTTCCCGGGGTGAGCGACCTGTTCGCAGCTTCGGGGCTGGATAAGTCCGGTCCGCGACCGCTGGCCGATCGCCTGCGGCCGACGACGCTGGCCGAGGTCGCCGGCCAGGAGCACCTGACCGGGCCGGACGGCGCGCTGACGCGGCTTGTCGCGTCGGGCACGATCGGCAGCCTGATCTTCTGGGGACCGCCGGGCACCGGCAAGACGACCGTGGCCCGGCTGCTTGCCGGGCTGGTCGATCTCGGCTTTGAGCAGATCAGCGCCATCTTCTCCGGCGTCGCCGATCTCAAGAAGGTATTCGAGGCGGCCCGCGGACGCAGGCTCGGCGGCCGCGGCACGCTGCTCTTCGTCGACGAGATCCATCGCTTCAACCGGGCCCAGCTCGATGCCTTTCTGCCCGTCATGGAAGACGGCACGATCACGCTGGTCGGGGCGACGACCGAGAATCCATCCTTTGCACTGAATGCCGCGCTGCTGTCGCGGGCGCGCGTATTGACCTTCAAGTCGCTGGACGAGGGCTCGCTGCTCTTCCTGCTCGGCCGGGCCGAGGTTCTGGAGGGGCGTGAACTGCCATTGACGCCTGAGGCACGCCTCACGCTCGCGCGTTTCGCCGATGGCGACGGGCGGGCGGTGCTGACCCTGGCCGAGGAGATCTGGCGGGCGGCTAAGCCTGGCGAGCTTCTCGACGAGCACGGCTTGTCCGAGGTGATCCAGCGCCGCGCGCCGATCTACGACAAGGCCCAGGACGGCCACTACAACCTGATTTCCGCCCTCCACAAGACGATCCGCGGCTCCGACCCGGATGCGGCGCTCTACTATTTCGCGCGCATGCTCGATGCCGGCGAGGATCCGCGCTTCCTGGCGCGTCGCCTGGTCCGTATGGCGGTCGAGGATATCGGACTCGCCGATCCGCAGGCCCTGCTGCACGCGCGGGCAGCGGCGCAGACCTATGAGCAGCTCGGCACACCCGAGGGCGAACTCGCGCTCGCCAACTGCGTGATCTATCTGGCGACCGCGCCCAAATCGAACGCGGCCTATACCGCCTACAAGGCGGCGGTGCGGGTGGCGAAGGAGCGAGGCTCCCTGACGCCGCCCAAGACCATCCTCAACGCACCGACCAAGCTGATGCGCGAGGAGGGTTACGGCGCCGACTACGCTTATGACCACGACCAGCCCGACGCCTTCTCCGGCCAGAACTACTGGCCGGATGCGCTCGGCCGGCAGCGCTTCTACGACCCGCCCGAGCGGGGCTTCGAGCGCGAGATCCGCAAGCGGCTGGAATATTGGGAGCGGCTCCGGCAGGAGCGGGGAGAGTAGGGATGTTTTTGCTGGCGCGCCTGTTCATGATCGTGCCCTCGGTTATCGCGGGCTGGTTCGTCTCGAAGGACGATGTCTCCTACTGGGTCGTGGCCTTTGCCATCGCACTGGTCTTCATCGTGCTGACCATTGCCTTCGAGCTCTATGTGCATCCGCGCCTGAGGAGACGCGACGACGCGTAAGCCTCGCTCAGCTGCGGCAGTTGAACGGCAGGAAGGTGCTCGCCATGCCGCTGTTCATCGCCATCACCACGAGCCGGTTGGCCAGATCGAGCTCCTCCTTGCTGCGGGCGCAGACCTCGGCGCGGGCCTGGCAGTTCGAAGCGAGGAAGGCGTCGTGGCTGGCGAGAAACTCCGGGCCGAGGCCTCTCTTGCCCAGGCGCGCGATCGACTGGTCATAGGCCTTCTTGTAGCGATTGCATTTCTCCGTCGGCCAGTCGGTGCCGCCGCGCTGCTGGGCGAAGGCGGCCGCAGAGCCGAGGGTCACCATGGCGGCAAGCAGCCCCGCGCCGCCGATCCGAACCTGAAGATGCATCCCTGCCATTCCCCTCGTTCCGGCTGGTCTGTCCTGATGCCGGGCTTCCTGTCCGGCTGCAGCGAGCCGTGCAATTGCGGCGGATTTCGTTTGTGCAAGGCGCCAGTGCACTCTATTCCACAGCGATGATCTCCACCGCTTTTGTTTTTGTAGGCGCCGGCATCGGCGGCGCCCTGCGCCACGGCATCAATATGGTGTCGCCGCGCTGGTTGGGCATGAGCTTCCCCTATGGGACCATGGCCATCAACATCATCGGCTCGGCCCTGATGGGGCTGGTCGCCGGCTGGTTCGCCTTCCGCGCGGGCGAGGGCGTGCCACAGGGCCTGCGCCTCTTCCTGGCGACGGGCATTCTCGGTGGGTTCACCACTTTTTCGGCCTTCTCGCTCGACGCCGTCCTGCTCTGGGAGCGGGGCGAGACGATGCTGGCGGCCACCTATGTGATCGGCTCGGTCGTGCTGTCGCTGGCGGCGCTGGTCGGTGGCCTCGCAATGATGCGGAGCATGTCATGAAGACGGGCGGCAAAGGCCCCGGCGGCAAGGGCGCCGGAAACAAGGGCTCTGGCGGCCCCTCGCGCGGCGGCAAGCCGCCATCCGCTGGCGCTCCGCGCGGCAAGCGGCCGAGCCACGATGCCCGGCGTCGTGCCGCGGCGCGTCCGGCCGGCGGCGAGGAGCGTGTGCAGCGCCCTGCCCGCCCACGTCCGGCGGAAGAGGCTCCCAAGCCGACCCGCGCGCAGGTGAAGGCCGAGACGGCGCAGGTGCTCTCGACAGGCGTGCAGCAGCTCGTGGTGACGCCGGACGAGAACGAGATGCGGATCGACCGCTTCCTCGAGGCGCGCTTCCCGCAGCTCTCCTTCAGCCATATCCAGCGCATCGTCCGGAAGGGCGAGTTGCGCGTCGACGGCAAGCGCGCCGACAGCAAGGACCGGCTCACCGAGGGGCAGACCGTGCGTATCCCACCGCTCCGGCTGGAGGAGCAGGCCGAGCGGCCGCGCTCGGCCAAGGCCGATGCGGACACGGTCGGCTTCCTGCGCTCGATCACGCTCTATGAGGACGACGACGTCCTGGTCCTCAACAAGCCGGCGGGCTTGGCCGTGCAGGGTGGTTCCGGCACGACGCGCCATGTGGACCAGATGCTGGAGGCCCTGACGGCCAAGGACGGGCAGAAGCCGCGCCTCGTCCACCGGCTCGACAAGGATACGGCCGGCTGCCTCGTCATCGCAAAGTCGCGCTTTGCGGCGGCGACGCTGGCCAAGACCTTCCGCTCGCGGTCGGCCCGCAAGGTCTACTGGGCGCTGGTCGTCGGCGTGCCGCGCGTGCGCCAGGGCCGGATCTCGACCTATCTCGCCCGCGAGGAGGCTTATGACGGCGACCAGCGCATGGCCGTCGCCAAGCATGGCGAGGACGGCGCGATGCATGCCGTGACCTATTACGCCGTGGTCGAGACCGCGGCGCAGAAGCTCGCCTGGCTCTCGCTGAAGCCGGTGACGGGCCGTACGCATCAGTTGCGCGCCCATACCACTCATATCGGCCACCCGATCATCGGCGATCCCAAATATTTCAACATCCAGAACTGGGAGCTGCCCGGCGGCATCCAGAACAAGCTGCACCTGCTGGCGCGGCGGATCGTGCTGCCCCATCCGCGCGGCAAGGGCACGATCGACGTCAGCGCGCCGCTGCCGCCGCATATGCGCCAGAGCTGGAACCTGCTCGGCTTCGACGACGCGCCCTACGACCCGATCGTCGAAGCGCCGGACGAGTGACGCGGCTCTCGCCTCTCCTTTGGAGGTGACGAAACGTAAGAGAACAGTTGCGGAACAAAACGCTTTCTGTTCTAATTATGTTCTTGTCACCGGAGGGGCTGACCATGCGTTCTTTTGTGATCGTTGCCGCTTTCGTTCTCGGCTTTGGCGGGGCCGCCCAGGCACAGAATGCCACGCCGGCAAAAACGCCTGCCCAAACAGTCGGGGCGGCGTCGGCGGATGAGCCGATCCCGCGGGCGGAGCGGGCGAAAGCCCGGCAGGACTGCGTTTCCGAGAATATCGCACTTGCGGGTGACGACTTGCGCGCCGCGATGCGCATCTGCATGCAGGGCAAGTTTCCGGGCGTGCAGCTCTATGCCCGGGACGGCCTCACGCGTGACGGCAAGCCGACGGCGGCTGCGGCGCGGGCGGCCTGCAAGGAAGAGGCCGACGGGCGCAAGCTGCAGGGCTCGGAACGGATCGCGGCGTTGACTGCCTGCTTCAACGGCAAGCGCCCGGACCTCGCCCAGCGCTCGGAATGCCGCAAGGAGGCGCGCGCCAAGGGGCTCGACGGTGCGGATCTGCGCAAGGCGGTCGATACCTGCGCCCGCGAGGCCAGGAGTTGAGACGTCTGCGAGCGGGATGATGCCATGCCGGGGTTGCAGTGGATCGCCGGGGCGATCCGGGCTAGATCGCCGGTATGGACCTCATCATCTTCGATCTCGACGGCACCCTGATCAATTCCGAGGCGATCATCCTCGAAGCGCAGTATGAGACCTTCAGGCGCTGCGGCCGGGTTCATCCGGGGCGCGAGGCCGGTCTCGGCATTGTCGGGCTGACTCTGGATGTCGCGATGGCGCAGCTCGCCGGACTCGCCGAGCCCGACGATATGCTGACCGAGACCTATCGCCAGGTCTTCGGTACGATGCGACTGCGGGCCGAGAGCGATCCCTCGCTGGACGAGCCCCTCTTCGCCGGCGTCGCCGAGACGTTGGCCGAGTTGAGGCGCCATACCGGGCTGAAGCTCGGCATCGCTACCGGCAAGTCGCGCAAGGGCGCCGAGTTCATCGTTGCACGGCATGGCTGGCAGGGCTTGTTCGACACGGTGCAGTCGGCGGACGATGCGCCGTCGAAGCCGCATCCCGGCATGATCCAGCGGGCGATGGTGGAGACCGGAGCGGCGCCGGAACGCACGGCGATGGTCGGCGACAGCTCCTTCGATATCGAGATGGCAGTGGCTGCCGGAGCGGTGCCCGTCGCCGTATCCTGGGGTTTCCAGCCAGTCGAGAAGCTCGTCTCGCTGGGCGCCAGGCATGTCCTGCGTGAATTCCCGGAGCTGCCGGCGGCGCTCGGATTGCCCAAGGCCGTGACAGCATAGAGCTGTTTATAGCCGACCGCATTGTTTCGCGGCGTAGCCTTCGTCACTCCGGAACGCGCCAACGGTGCGAGTTCGAAGCCACGACTGGGTGAAGCATTCGGTGTTCGGCTGCGAACGGGAGACCCGGTCGTGGGCTGCGGGTTCTTCGCGACGCGAAGCCCCGGAATGACAAAGGCCGTTCTGGCCGGACGCTATCGATCGCCCGACTGCGCCTGCGCCCAGCGCAGTAACATCCTCGCAACCAAGACGACTCAGTTCCGTTTAACCTGAATATCCGTTCAGATTTGCGCGTTAACCACCTGATGCCGAGGCGGGGTGCATGGTGTTCCCACAGCAGGGACGTACCGGCACAAAACAACGCCGGACAGGGGTTCGAGCATGATGGATCATGAGCTTTGTGAATTCGTCGATCGCGTGATGGATCGTCGTGCGATCGACGAAGAAGACGTCAAGATGCTTCAGCGCAACATCTTGAATGATATCGTCATCACGCGGGATATCGTCGATGTTCTGGTCGCGCTCGATCGCGCCGTGCAGCAAAGCTGCAAAGCATATGCGGATTACCTTGTCGCGCTGGTCGTCGATTTCGCCGTCTGGGAGAACCGCCCGACCGGCGTGATCGACCGCGACAAGGCGCATTGGCTGGTCACGACGCTTTCGGCCGGCGAGGGGCCGACCGCGACCGCCCAACGCATCGCCAACGAGATCGCCCGCGAAGCCGAGCATTGCGACGAGACCTTGCTGGCCTTCGCCTTTGCCAAGGGCGCTGCGAAGGACGTGGTCCGGGGCGGTGTCGGCGCTGCCCCCCGCGTCGTCCTGCTCGCCAGCTGAGCCCAGAGCCATTCTCGGGTTTGATCCGAGAATATCAGGCCGGAAGAGGGAGCCCCTTCCTGCGAGACATGTCCGGGTCAGGCCCGGGCATGACGGCGTTAGGCAGCGCTCCCGCCAACGACGCGGCACCCGGACCTGTGCATCCTTGCACAACGGCTTGGCCGATAGCCGACTTTCGCATCGGTGGACGGCAGTTGCGGCATCCCATAGACCCCGGCTATTGCAGTCTGGTCTGAAGCCGGGAGTGGCCGCGCATGTTCTCGAAGATCCTGATCGCGAACCGCGGCGAGATCGCCTGCCGTGTCATCAAGACGGCGCGGCGCATGGGTATCAAGACAGTTGCCGTCTATTCCGATGCGGATCGCGACGCGCTGCATGTCGAGATGGCTGACGAGGCCGTGCATATCGGCGCAGCCCCCGCCGCCCAGTCCTATCTCCTGATCGACAAGATCATCGATGCCTGCAAGCAGACGGGCGCGCAGGCCGTGCATCCCGGCTACGGCTTCCTGTCCGAGCGCGAGGCCTTCGCCCAGGCGCTCAAGGATAACGGCATCGTCTTCATCGGCCCCAATCCCGGCGCGATCGCCGCGATGGGCGACAAGATCGAATCGAAGAAAGCTGCGGCGGCGGCCAAGGTTTCGACCGTTCCCGGCTTCCTCGGCATCATCGAGAGCCCCGAGCATGCGGTGACCATCGCCGACGAGATCGGCTATCCCGTGATGATCAAGGCCTCGGCCGGCGGCGGCGGCAAGGGCATGCGCATCGCCCATTCTTCGGCTGAAGTGGCTGAAGGCTTCGCCCGTGCCAAGTCGGAAGCGGCGTCCTCCTTCGGTGACGATCGCGTCTTCGTCGAGAAATTCATCGTCGATCCCCGCCATATCGAGATTCAGGTTCTCGGCGACAAGCACGGCAACGTCATCTATCTCGGCGAGCGCGAATGCTCGATCCAGCGCCGCAACCAGAAGGTTCTGGAGGAGGCGCCGTCGCCGCTGCTTGATGAAGCGACCCGCAAGAAAATGGGCGAGCAGGCCGTCGCGCTGGCCAAGGCCGTGAACTACGACTCGGCCGGTACGGTCGAGTTCGTCGCCGGGCAGGACAAGTCGTTCTATTTCCTCGAGATGAACACGCGTCTGCAGGTCGAGCATCCGGTGACGGAGATGATCACCGGCATCGATCTCGTCGAGCAGATGATCCGTGTCGCCTATGGCGAGAAGCTCGCGATTTCGCAGGCTGACGTGAAGCTCGAGGGCTGGGCGGTGGAATCCCGCGTCTATGCCGAGGACCCGACGCGCAACTTCCTGCCTTCGACCGGCCGGCTCGTGACCTATCGCCCACCGAGCGAGGGGCCGGATGGCGAGGCGATGGTACGCAACGATACCGGCGTGTTCGAGGGCGGCGAGATCTCGATCTATTACGACCCGATGATCGCCAAGCTCGTCACCCATGCGCCGACGCGCGAGGCGGCGATCAAGGCGCAGGCGCGCGCGCTCGATGCCTTCGCCATCGACGGAATCCGCCACAACATCCCCTTCGTCGCGGCGGTGATGCAGCATCCGCGCTGGATCGCCGGCAATCTCTCGACCGGATTCATCGCTGAGGAGTTCCCGGAAGGCTTTTCGCTGCCGGTGCCGCAGGGTGAAACCGCGCAGCGCATGGCGGCGATCGCGATCGCCTGTGACCACCGCATGAACCAGCGCAAGCGCCATGTCTCCGCGCAGATGGAGGGCTGGCGCAAGGTTGCCTTCGATCGCCTGCGCATCGTGCAGCTCGGAGCGGAGCGCTTCGACGGCGAGGTGACGGAGCAGGGCGGCGCGGTCATCATCGCCTTCCCGGGCCGCAGCGTCAGCGTCGTCAGCGACTGGGTGCCGGGCGAGCCGGTCTGGCACGGGACGCTTGACGGGGTGAAGGTCGCGGCGCAGGTGCGCCCGATCCTGAACGGCGTCGCGCTCGGCCATGCCGGGGCCTATGCCAATGCCCATGTCTATACGCAGCGTGAGGCGGAGCTCGCCGCGCTGATGCCGGAGAAGGTCGCGGCCGATACCGGCAAGTTCCTGCTCTGTCCGATGCCGGGTCTGGTCAAGGCGATCTCGGTTGCTGTGGGCCAGGAGGTCAAGGCCGGCGAGCCGCTCGCCATGGTCGAGGCGATGAAGATGGAAAACGTGCTGCGCGCCGAGAAGGACGTCACCATCGCCAAGATCCTGGCGAAGGAGGGCGACTCACTCGCCGTCGACGCGGTGATCATGGAATTCGCCTGAGGATATCGCCCGGTCATCTGGCGGGGCGAAGCGATTGAGGAATCTGACATGCTGACGATCTGGGGACGGTTGAGCTCGATCAACGTCCAGAAGGTGGTCTGGGCCGCGGGCGAAGCCGGGCAGGCCTTCGAGCGGATCGATGTCGGCGGGCCGTTCGGAGGGCTCGATACGCCCGAGTTCGCGGCGATGAATCCGAACCGGCAGATTCCGGTGCTGCGCGACGGGGAACTCGTCCTCTGGGAGTCGAGCAGCATCCTGCGCTATCTCGCCGCCCGCTATGCCTCGGGCGTGCTCTGGGAGGAGGACCCGGCCCGGCGCGTGCTGGCCGATCGCTGGATCGACTGGATGCAGTCGGAGTTGCAGCCCGCACTGGCGCCGGTGCTCTGGGGCGTGGTGCGCAAGGTGCCGGCCTTCACCGATCCGAAGGCGATCGCTGATGGGATCGGCCGGGCCGAGACGCTGATGACGATCCTCGAGGCGCAGTTGGCGGATCGCCCCTTCCTGGCCGGCGAGCGCTTCGGCATGGCGGATATCGCGGTGGGGTGCGGCGTGCATCGCTGGCTCAACATGCCGGTGGAGCGGATCGCGCGGCCGCGTGCCGAGCGATGGTATGAAACGCTCTTCGCCCGGTCGGCGGCGCAGGCGGCGCTGCCGTTGCCGATCACGTGAGGTCGCAACGACACTCTTGATCGATGCGCTGCCGCTGGCATGATGGCGGTATGAGCGCTTTTCGGACGATCCTGCTCCTGTGCAGCCTCGCTGCGACCGCGCCGGCGGTTGCACAGACCTCGCCGACGCTGCGGACCGATCTCGCGGCGCTCTCCGGCTGCCTGCGCGATGCGGGTGCCTCGCAATCGGCCTGTATCGGCGCAGTCGCGGTGGCATGCGTGCGTGCGGCCAGCAACGATCCGCGCAGCGCCGAGGCGGCCTGTGCCCGGCGCGAGGAAGCGGCGTGGCGAGAGCGCCTGACCCTTGCTCTGCAGGTTGCGGGCCGAGGGCTCGATGCCGGCCAGCGCAGCAGGCTCGCAGCCCTGCAGCTCGCCTGGGAAAGCTATGTCACGCAGAAATGCGCCTTCTACGGCGCAACTCAGCGCGAGGCTCTGCAGGCGGGGCGGCAGGCAGGCTGCGAGTTGCGCGAGGTCGCCGGGCGGGCGATCGAGCTTGCGAAGGCCCTGCCGCGGGCCGGCGGACGGCGCCCGCAATCGCCGCCGCAGATCATCCGCTGAACCGAGTTCGCCTTGCCGCCCTGATCACAAGAGACTGTCTGCGAGTTAGTCCGTGACTCGAGAGGGAAGTCCGGGGTCGACATGCCCGGGCCATCCCGGATTTCCGCGGCACTTCATCCGGGACCCCGCACCATTCTCAGGGGGAGGTGCTTCTTGCCGTCATTGCGAGGAAGCGTGCCAAGCCCTCGGGATGAAGGCCTGGAAGCTTTTAAGCGGCCGTGCCGATTTCTGCTTTCAGAAAGCCGTCAGCATTTGCGGTTAGGACTGGATCGATCTGTCCTCCATCCGGGTCCTCGATGTTCTTCATTCTGTCCAAGGTCGTCTGGTTCGTCCTGTCGCCCGTCAATTTCGCCATCCTGCTAGCGGGCCTCGCGGGGCTGCTCGCCTTCACACGCTTTGCCCGGCCGGCGCGCTGGATTGGACTGATCGCGCTCACCGCGCTTGGGCTGATGGCGTTCAGCCCGTTGCCGCGCGCCGTGTTGCGGCCGTTGGAGGATCGTTTCCCGCAGCAGGATGCTCGCAAGACGCCGGTCACCGGGATCGTCGTGCTCGGCGGCGCGATCGGGATGGCGCGCGGCGATGTCGCGATGAATTCTTCGGCGGCGCGCATGACCAAGGCGGTCGAACTGGCGCGGCTGCATCCGCAGGCGAAGGTCGTCTTCACCGGCGGGGCCGCCAACCTGATCTCGGAAGCGACCGTGACCGAAGCGGACGGCGCAAAGCTGTTGTTCGAAGGGCTCGGGCTCGACCCCGCCCGGCTTATCCTGGAGGACAAGTCGCGCAATACGCGCGAGAACGCCGCCTTCACCCGCAGGCTCGTCGACCCCAAACCCGGCGAGCGCTGGCTTCTGGTCACCTCGGCCTGGCACATGCCGCGCTCGATGGGCGTGTTCCGCAAGGCGGGGTTCGTGGTCGAGGCCTTTCCGGTCGATTTCTGGTCGAGCGGTGAGCCGGGCGACTTCATTCGGCCTTACAGCCGCGCGCCGCGCGCGCTCGAAATTGCCGATAACGGGTTCAAGGAATGGGTCGGCCTGGTTGCGTACCGGCTTGCCGGCTATACGGATGAGCTCTTCCCGGCACCGTGAATCAGGGCGCCGGCGCCAGCAGCACTAGCCGATAGACCCCGCGAAAGTCGTCGGGATCGACCGGGCGGCCTTTGCGGGTGATGACGAGCCGGCCTTCTTTCATCAGCTTCACGGCGGCCCGGCGCACCGGCTGCATCAACGGCCCCCAGCCGTCGGGATGGTCACCGCCGAGGCGGCGGGCGACATCCATCGGCGAGATCGTCAGACCCGCGCCGCGCTGGGCGAGCAGGTCGAGGATCGCGCGCTCTATGGCCTCGGGTTCGATGCTCATGGCTGGCTCGGATATCTGAAGACGCGGGAGGCATCGGAGGCGAACTGGCGGCGATACATCGCGACCAGCACCGCGCCGGTGAAGCCGATGAAGGTGACCGGGCCGAGGAACCAGCCGAGATAGGCCAGCGCGAAAAAGAAGGCGCGCTGACCACGGTTGAAATGACGGCCGGCGGCGATGTTCATCTCGGTCGTCTCGTGGACGGCGTGGGCCATCGCCTTCTCGTCCTTGCTGTCGAAGGGCGGCAGGGCTCCGAGCAGGATGACGCAGTAGTTGAACAGCCGGTAGGCCCAGGCGAACTTGAAGAATGCGTAGCCGAAGACGCCGGCAAGGCCGATCACCTTCATCTCCCAGACCGAGCGCAGCGTCATCGGCACGAAGGGGAGGTCGCTGAAGATCGCCACGACGCGCTCGGTCGAGTTCAGCAGGGTGAGCGTGCCGCCGATCGCGATCAGCGAGGTGGAGGCGAAGAATGCGGTGCCGTTCTGAAGTCCGCCCATGACCTGCGTGTCGACGATCCTCACCTCACGGCCAGCCGCCTCGCGGATCCAGCGGGCGCGGCGCAGGTTCATCCGCATGTTCAGCGTCCCGGCGGCATGCGGGCCGAGCTCGACGGCATAGTGATAGCCGACCCAGGAGATGGCGAAGAACGCGAACGCGATGATGTCCAGATTGCTGAAACCGAGCATGCTGCCGCTCTGCCATTTCGGGAGCCTGAGAGGCAAGCAGCTTGTCGCGAAGCCATACGAGCCACAAGCCGGATGGCATTGACGCTGTGGCGGCGAGCCGCCACGGTGCGCCCGGAATCGGGGAGGGCGACAGCCATGCCGCAGACCATCACCAAGGGCTACAAGGCGCTGGTCGCCGAAGCCGAAAGCCTGATCGAGACGCTCACGGTCGAGCAGGCGCGGGCGCTGCACGGCCATGAGGACGTCGTCTTCGTCGACCTGCGCGATCCGCGCGAGCTTGAGCGGGAAGGGCGAATGCCCGGCGCCTTCCATTGCCCGCGCGGCATGCTGGAATTCTGGATCGATCCGGAAAGTCCCTATGCCAAGCCGGTTTTCCAGCAGGACAAGCGCTTCGTCTTCTTCTGCGGCGGCGGCTGGCGCTCCGCACTGGCCGCGCAGGTCGCGCAGGAGATGGGGCTGAAGCCCGTCGCGCATGTTGCCGGCGGATTCGGCGCCTGGAAGAAGGCCGCGGCGCCGGTTGATACGGCTCCCGCGGACAAGAAGGGCTGAGACTTAGATCTTGTCCCACTATGTCATCGTTCTGCTGGTCGCAGCTTTCGTCTTCCGCAAGCCGCTGGGGCGGCTGCTCGCGCGGCGCTGGCCCAACCACGCCAAGCGCCAGCAGGTGCTGGGCACGATCATCGCCGCCTTCCTGCTGGTGATTGCGGCGCGGCTCGTGGCGCTGTTCTGGTAAGCCGGCGCACGACCCTGCCTTGAACTGGGCGAAGACGGCTCGCGCAGTCCTTTCATGAAAGGCAGGCTTGCGCGCTGCCCAACAATCAGGCATCTTTCTTCGCCTAGGCTCCAACTCAAGAAAGGGAGGGCTGAATGAAATTCATCAACACCGCAGCCACTCCCAAGCGACCAATCCGGCACTAGGCCGGTCTCGCACGAGGCCCGCCTCCGGGCGGTCTCCTGAGCCTTTTTCAAACCCTTTTATTTCTTTGCCGAAGCCGGCGCGCGTCGTCGTCTTCGCCTGATTTCGGAGTCGGCAGCCGTCCTGGCGCCGAATGACGCTATGTCTCACGATACTCAAACCGGGCGGCGGGAGCCGTTCCGGGCCGTTCTCGGCTTCACGTTCCGCCATTGGGCCCGTCAGCCGGGGCAGGTCGCCTGGGTGGCCGGTGTCACCGTCGCCGCCACGCTCGCCGAGCTGTTCACCCCGGTCTATGCCGGCCGTCTCGTCGACGCGGTATCGAGCGGCGCGGGTGGCACCGAAGCGGCGCTCTGGGCGCTCGGCGCGATGATGGTGCTCGCAGCGATCATGGTGCTCGGGCGGCATTTCGCCTTTGTCGGCCTGACAATCATGACGTTGCGGACAATGAGCGACGTTTCGCAGGAGGCTTTCGCACGCCTGCAGCGCTTCTCGACCGACTGGCATGCGAACAATTTCGCGGGCTCGACGGTGCGCAAGATCACGCGCGGCATGTGGGCGCTCGACCTGCTGACCGACACGATCCTGATCGCGCTGCTGCCTTCGCTGGTCATCCTGCTCGGCATGACGGCGGTGCTGGCCTGGCACTGGCCGGCGATGGGGCTCGTCGTGGCGCTTGGCGCGCTCGCCTATATCGGGCTGACGCTGGTGCTCTCGCTTCGCTTCGTCGCACCGGCTGCGCGGCTCGGCAATGCCTGGGACACGCGGCTCGGCGGCGCGCTGGCCGACGCGATAACCTGCAATCCGGTGGTGAAGGCCTATGGCGGCGAGGCGCGCGAGGATCTGCGGCTGGCGACGGTCGTCTCCAAGTGGAGCCTCCGCACACGGCGCGCCTGGCTGCGCGGCACCTGGTCAGGCACCGGCCAGAATATCGTGCTGCTCTTCCTGCGCGCGGCGGTGATCGGCCTGGTGATCTGGCTCTGGGCGAACGGGCAGGCCTCGCCCGGCGACGTCGCCTTCGTGCTGACGGCCTATGCGGTGGTGCATGGCTATCTGCGCGACGTAGGCCAGCACGTCCACAACCTGCAGCGCTCGGTCAACGACATGGAGGAGCTCGTCTGGATGCACGACCTTCCCTATGGCGTGCCGGACCGGAAGGGTGCGGTAGACATGGGCGTGACCGCGGGCGAGATCGCCTTCGAGGACGTGACCTTCCATTACGGAGGTCATCACGATCCGCTCTACCGCGATTTCTCGCTGACCATCCGTGGCGGCGAGAAGGTCGGCCTCGTCGGCCGCTCGGGTTCCGGCAAGACGACCTTCGTCAAGCTGGTGCAGCGGCTCTACGACGTGACCTCGGGCCGCATCGCGATCGACGGGCAGGATATCGCCGATGTCACGCAGGCGTCCCTGCGCCAGCAGATCGCGATCGTGCAGCAGGAGCCGGTGCTGTTCCACCGCTCGCTGGCGGAGAACATCGCCTATGGCCGGCCGGGCGCGAGCCTGGCGCAGGTCGAGCAGGCGGCGAAGCTCGCCAACGCGCATGACTTCATCATGCGCCTGCCCAAGGGCTACGCCACGCTCGTCGGCGAGCGCGGCATCAAGCTCTCGGGCGGCGAGCGCCAGCGTGTCGCGCTGGCCCGCGCCTTCCTGGCCGATGCGCCGATCCTGATCCTGGACGAGGCGACTTCGAGCCTCGATTCGGAATCGGAAGCGCTGATCCAGCAGGCGATCGAGCGCCTTATGGAAGGCCGCACCACGATCGTGATCGCGCACCGTCTCTCGACGGTCAGGGCGATGGACCGCATCCTGGTCTTCGATCGCGGCCGGGTGATCGAGGAGGGCCCGCACGAGGCCCTGCTGACCCGGCAGGACGGCGCCTATCGCGCGCTGTTCGAGAAGCAGGTCAGCGAGCTGGCCAAGGGGCTGGCGGCTTAAGCGCCGCCAGCTTCCCCCAATAAAGAAAGGGCCGCGCGAGCGGCCCTTGCCATTTGGGGCTATTTCGGCGCCAGCGCCCTTGGCCGCACGCCCTTCACCGGGCCGGGCGGCAGTGGCGCGCTCGCATCCTGATTCAAGCTCTTCAGATCGGGATTCGGCTTGGTCAGAAAGCGATTCAAGCCGGCGATGTAAGTCTCTGGCAGGCCGAAATGTTTCGCTCCGGCGATGACCGTTTCCATATAGCCCGGTCGCGGCCGTCCCGGGTCGGCGGAGCGGCCGATATAGATCAGTGCGCGCTTGGCCCCGCCCGGCACGATCACCGGTTGGCTGATCTTCACATAAAGCCCGCTGGCGAGTTCCTCGAATTTGTCGAGGACACGCATGTCGCTGAGCGAGCAGTCCCAGAGCACGCCATGGACCTCCTCGCGGGGGTCGCGGATCACCGAGGCATAGCCGTCGCGGGTGACGATGAAGCGGTGGCGCGGCAAGCGGGCGGGGCCGAGCGGCTGCGCCTTCGGGGAGCGCTCCGCCATCCCGACCGGATCCATGTTGAGGCCATAGGCGAAGTAGAGGGGCATGAGGCCCTCTAGCCTCACTTCGTCTTGTTGAACAGCTCCCGGCCGATCAGCATGCGCCGGATCTCGCTGGTGCCGGCGCCGATCTCGTAGAGCTTGGCGTCGCGCAGCAGGCGGCCGGTCGGGTAGTCGTTGATATAGCCGTTGCCGCCCAAAAGCTGGATGGCATCGAGCGCGACCTGCGTCGCCTTCTCGGCCGCGATCAGGATTGCGCCGGCCGCGTCCTCGCGGGTGGTTTCGCCGCGGTCGCAGGCCTTGGCGACGGCGTAGACATAAGCACGGCAGGAATTCATCGCGACATACATATCGGCGACCTTGCCCTGGACGAGCTGGAACTCGCCGATCGACTGGCCGAACTGCTTGCGCTCATGGACATAGGGCATGACCACGTCGAGCGCCGCCTGCATGATGCCGAGCGGGCCGGCCGCCAGCACGACGCGCTCGTAGTCGAGGCCGGACATCAGCACATTGACGCCGCGCCCGACCGTGCCGAGCACGTTTTCCTCCGGCACCTCGCAATCCTGGAAGACGAGCTCGCAGGTGTCGGAGCCGCGCATGCCGAGCTTGTCGAGCTTCTGGTGGGTCGAAAAACCCTTCATGCCCTTCTCGATCAGGAAGGCGGTGATGCCGCGCGGACCGACTTCGGGGTCGGTCTTGGCGTAGACGACGAGCGTCTCGGCGATCGGGCCGTTGGTGATCCACATCTTGTTGCCGTTGAGGACGTAGCGGTCACCCTTCTTGTCGGCTCGTGTGCGCATCGAAACGACGTCCGAGCCCGAGCCCGGCTCGGACATGGCGAGCGCGCCGACATGCTCTCCGGAGATCAGTTTCGGCAGGTATTTCCGCTTCTGGGCCTCGTTGCCGTTGCGGCTGATCTGGTTGACGCAGAGATTCGAATGGGCGCCGTAGGACAGGCCGACCGAGGCCGAGGCCCGACTGACCTCCTCGACCGCGATGCAATGTTCGAGATAGCCGAGACCCGTACCGCCATACTCTTCCGCGACCGTCATGCCGTGCAGGCCGAGCGCACCCATCTCCGGCCAGAGGTCGCGCGGGAACTGGTTGGTCCTGTCGATCTCCTCGGCGCGCGGGGCGATCTTCTCCTGCGCGAAGGCATGGACGGTGTCGCGGATCGCATCGGCAGTCTCGCCGAGATCGAAATTGAACGGGCGCGGCGCGTTGGCGAGCATGGGAACCTCTCGATTCTGACGGCTTCCGTCGTCGAACCGCGCTTATAGCGCGAAAAGGAGGCGAGACAGACTGTGCAAAAATTGGCCGGCGCGGCTGGGCGGTATGCTTTGCCGCCTCAGTCGCCGATCACGCCGCGGCGGCGCAGCAGGATCATCGTCAGCGTGGCGGCGAAGATGCAGGCCAGCGCGACATAGAAGGCGCCGGCCTCCGATTCGATCCAGGGCAGGCCCTTCACATTGATGCCGAACAGGCCGGTGATGAAGGTTGCGGGCAGGAAAAGTGCTGTCAGCAGCGAGAGCACATAGAGCTGCCGGTTGGTGCGGCTGGCCGAGCGGGCGGCGATCTCGTCCTGCAGCAGCCTTGCCCTGTCCTGCACTGACTGGACGTCGTGATGCAGGCCGTCGACGCGCTGGAGCAATCGGGTCGCCGCGGCCTTGACGGCATCCGGCGCGCTGCGGCCGGACTGGGTCTCGGCGAAGCGACGGAACAGGACATGCAGGCCACTGAGCTGGCGATGCAGCCTGACTGCCGTGCGCCGGACCGCGCCGACGCGCTGCGGTCCGTCATGCAGGCGGTCGAGCAGGATATGGTCCTCGACGCTGTCGGTCTCGTCGACGAGGCGCACGACGGCATCGGTGACGTCGTCGATGATGTATTCGATGATCTGCTCGAAGAGCCCGGCCGGGCTGGAAGCCGGCTCGCCGCGATCGAGCGCTTCGGCCGTCATGCGGATCGAGTGCAGCGCCTCACGCCGGCCGGTCAGCAGGAACTTCTCGCCAATGATCCAGCGCAGCGCGCCGACATCCTCGGACTTGTCGGCGATGTCGCGGATCAGATCGTGCGAGACGCCCCAGGCGAGACTGGCGGAATGGTCGAGCCGCTGGTGTGGCTCATGCGAGAGAAAGGCTTCCTGCGTCGTGTCCGGCAGATCCTGCTCGGCGATCCAGCTTTGGGCGCGGGTGTGGACGAGATCGAGATGGAGCCAGACGAAGCCCTCGGCAGGAACGAGATCCGGTATCTCGTCGCGCGGCACGCGGCTGGGTGCTCCGTCCTCGTCGAAGCGATAGGCCCAGATGATGCCGGATTGGGACTGGAGATCGCTGAGCATGCCGGATGTTCGCAATCGCTGCGGACCAGTCCGGCAGCGCGTTGTCTAAGGGCGCTGCGGATGTGACGACGGCATGACAGCCGGCAAAAGGTGGCGTCGCGACTCCTCCGGGTTATATTGGGGGCTCTCAGTCCCTTGCGATCGAGCCCGTCACGTCGGCACGGCGGTTATCGGCCGTGCGCGCGTTCGGGATGCGGCCGGGCGGGGCAAATTTCAGCCTGGTGCCGCCGGCTTCCCTGGGCGCACGCAAGCCTGCCGGAGTGGGCGGCGGCGTTCGTGCCGCGACCTTGGGCTCGCTGCCATGCCATTTGCGCGAACCGATGTCGAAGCGGCCCTGGCGCCAGGCGTCGAATTCACGCTCGCTGCCGAAGAAGGCATTGCGGTCGACATCGCCGGTGATGCCCGGAACGCGGCCGGTGGTGGTGAACTGCCAAAACTCCCAGCGGTCGCGCTCGTAGCGCTTCGCCAGCGGCGCAGCCGTCGAACGCAGCCAGAAGGGGTGATCGTTGAGCTCGCCTTCGAGCACGTCCTCGTGGAAATTGATGTCGGTATAGATGATCGGCTTCTTGCCGGTGTGTTCGCGCAGGCCCTTCAGCATCTCCGCGATCTTGGCGAGCGCCAGCTCCTTCGAGATCCTGCGGGTGCATTGCGAACCGTTCTGCCATTCAACGTCGAGCACCGGCGGCAGCGCGTCGGGATCGCGCGGGATGTGCTTCTTGAACCAGCGCACCTGCTCCTTGGCCGAGCGGCACCACCAGACGAAATGATAGGCGCCGCGCGCGACGCCGTGCTTCTTCGCCTCGGCCCAGTTGCGCTTGAAATTCGGGTCGAGATGGTCGCCGCCCTCGGTCGCCTTGATGAAGGCGAAGCGCGTGCCCGCGCCCTTGACCTTCTGCCAGTCGATCTCTCCCTGCCAGCGGGAGACGTCGATGCCCTGGATGACCTTGCGCCGTGCGTCGCGCACGCCGTGATGCGGAGCGCTGTCACCCTTCTTCGGGTAGAGCGCCTGCGCCGGCTCGACGAGACCTAACATCAGAGCCGCGAAGGCGAGGGCTTTCAGCCCGATCCGTCCGCTGGTCAGCTTGCGCGCTGGCATGTGTTTCTCCCGCATCACAGGTCCAGATGCCGGGAGCGTGGTTAAACGCCGGTTAGAATTGCGACGCAGTCGAACAATGAATTTCAGCCTTGGTTAACCGGCGCGATTCGACCGCCCGCTCAGTCGAGGACGACGGGCTCGAGCTGATTGTCCATGGCCCGCATGGTCGAGGCGACGGCCGGCACGCTGCCGGGGATGCGCGCGACGGGCACGTCGCTTGGCTCCTGCGGCTCGGCGGGGACAGACGGTGCGGAGGGGGGAGGCAGCGGCGTTTGCTGGACCGGCGTAGGCTGTGCGGGCCCCTCGCGACGATCCCAACGGCGCGTGCCGATATCGTATTCGCCGCGTAGCCAGCCGGCGAACTGGCTCTCGCTGCCGAAGAAGGCGTTGCGGTCGACGTCGCCCTTGATGCCGGGCACGCGGCCTGTGGTGGTGAACTGCCAGAAAGCCCAGGGGCGGTTGCTGTAGCGCGCTTCCGGCAGGGCTGCGGTCGAGCGAATCCAGTAGGGGTAGTTGTTGAACTGCCCCTCCAGCACCTCGCGATGGAAGGTGATATCGGTATAGATCACCGGTTTCTTGCCGGTGAGCTGCTCGAGCTCGGTCAGCATGAGCGCGATCTTCTCGCGAGCGAGCTCGCGATCGATCTTCTGCGGGCAGGTCCGCGAATGGCCGTTCCACTCGACGTCGAGCACCGGCGGCAGCGCATCGGGATCGTTCGGGATCTGCTGCTTGAACCAGACCGCCTGCTCATGGGCCGGGCGGCACCAGAAGACGAAATGATAGGCGCCGCGCGGGATGCCGGCGCGGCGCGCGCCTTCCCAGTTGCGCCGGAAGGTCGGGTCGACATGGTCGCCGCCCTCCGTCGCCTTCATGTAGACGAAACGGGTGCCGGCCGCCTTGACGGCGCTCCAGTCGATCTCGCCCTGCCAGCGCGAGATGTCGATGCCATGGATCGGGTAGTTATGCGCCGCCGCGACGCCGGGATGTGGCCGGGCATCGCCTTTCGACGGGTAGCTGTCGAGCGCCACGCAGCCGCCGAGCACCGCGAAAGCGGCGGCAGCCAGAAGGGGCAGGGCACGGAAACGGGGCATGCGGCGGGCGTTCATATCGCGGAGAATTGCGGAGAATGCTTGACGGCCGGTTTACGTTACCAAAGTTGCACGGCCTGTCAGCCCGATTGGTGACGGGAGTGTTCCGGCGCTTGGCGGGGGGACGAAACGCTGTTGCGGCAATACGTGAGGATTCGGGTGCAAGCGTCTGGCAATGCCCGGAAACGCGAAAGGCGACCCGAAGGTCGCCTTTCGCTGGACATTGTCCGAATTTGGTGCGGTCGAGAGGACTCGAACCTCCACGGGTCTCCCCGCTACCACCTCAAGGCAAAAATCTCATGGAGATCGTGCTCGCGCGATGGCTGGATTGGCGCCAAATCCCTTCCCGAAACTCATATGATTTCAACTGTATACGGAAGCTAACTCGCTTGCCGAATCGAGGCAAGGGTAGTGAGCGCTTTCGAGTCCGGGACATCGTTGGCGCCAGTGAGTGGGACCAGAGTGGGACCGGGATTACCTGTGCTCGTACCCATTCTTCCGACCGGGCAGAGTCTTGTCCGGTGGACGGGGAAAGGTATGGTCGCCATTGGATTCAGCACAGGGGCCAGAAAATGTGGGCGGCTGCTCAAGCGCGATTAAATACTAGATGGCGCCGAGTGGCATTCGTATTTTGGCTGCTGCTCGTTGCAGGGGGCGTGTACTTTCTTGCTGTCGCTTGCTGGTCTGCTTACGATATGTGGCGACTGCGCGCGCCGTTTATCCCAGACTGCAAAACTCTGCTGACGAAGAGCCCGTTCTTCGGAGATGGGGTTAAATCGTTAGCGCCGCATACGTTCCAGGATTGGGTGAACTGCACGAACTACCAAGCCTATTGGGCTGCATCTTTGGAAGCAGAGATGTCGGGTCGAGAAGCCGTACGATTTGCAATCTGGTCTCTGGCGCTGGGGTTTTTGATCTTCACCCACCGTTGGTCGAATCGGCTTCACTCATTTTGGAGCTGGATCAACATGAAGACACCGTCATCCTGAAACGCAGAGTGATCGAAGAGTAAGCAGCGATACTGAGGTTGGATGGCCGCCGAGTGGTCCGGCGGATGCGGCAGTGTGAGCAGACCGGCGTCGTCACGCTGGAACGCGTCTGCGCGAGACTGGGCTATCCGAAGACGATCCGGGTCGATCAGGGTTCCGAGTTCGTCAGCCGCGATCTCGACCTGTGGGCCTATGCCAAGGGCGTCACGCTCGACTTCTCGCGGCCGGGCAAGCCCACCGACAATGCTTTCATCGAGGCGTTCAACGGGCGCTTTCGCTGCGAATGCCTGAACACCCACTGGTTCCTGACACTTGCGGACGCGGCCGAAAAGATGGAGGTTTGGCTCAGATATTATAACGAGGATCGGCCGCACGGGGCCATCGGCAACAAGCCCCCGATCCTGCTGCAGAATCCCGGCGGAGCACCCAGCCCACCGTCGTGATCGAAGGCCGGAAACTCTACCTTCCGGCTGTCCAGCAAATGGTCTCGGATCACCTAACCCAGAACTCTCCCTCAGGTCAGAGGAGAAAAGGGTCTCAGGTCAGCCACTACCAATCTGCCGACAGGTGAGGCACTTGCCTTCGATGGCTTTGTGTCGCAGCCATAAAATCGTTCAGGCCAAGCTTGGCGAATGTTGTCCGTCGTGGGCTCATGCTTGCGGCCGCCGTCGACCTAGGTCTTCTTATCCCCCGTTCGTTCGGCATCTGCGCGCAGATATCACCCCAGCGATACTTTTGGCTTCGCCGCTCATTGCACTCCATACTTCGATTGCTTCAGTTGTATCGGCTATACCACGAACACCTTTTGCACTTCGTCGCCGAAATGGTTGATTACCTTCACGCAAATGCTCCCCCTCGCGGGTCGCGCAAATGGGCGTGAAATGGTGGAATTCATGTCCTCCCATGCCGTCTCATCGATCTCAGCTTTCAATGCCCGCTTGAGGCCCTCGTATGGACTATCGCCAACAAAATAAGCTTGCCGCACGAAGAAGTTGTCTTCGTCGTAATCATCGTCGATGAACCATGCCGCCACGTCGTTGCGGATGTCGGAGAATTGGTCCGCAGTTAGTTCGGGATCCGCGGCCATTGCGGCCTTGATCTCAGCGACAGGCCGCGAGGATCGCACCTGTCCGGTGGTCGGATCGAAAATGTCCATGCCCCGGATTTCGACTTGCACCATGTCGCCGTCCAGTTTGCGGGTCACGATGTCGGGCTCGCCAAACACGACAAAGAGATTACCCGCGCCCGTCGCCTTGAGCTTGTCCCCCATGCGCAAGTCTTGATTCATGCGGGCCTTGAGCACGGTGATGGGGAAATCGAGCCGCGTGTCATCCACCTCAGGGGCAAAAGCGAATCCGCAGATGATCAGAGCGTCGAAGAAGGCATTGCGCGCCTCTTTGACGGCGCGCTGCACGAGATCGAAGCCCACTGTGTCATATTCCGGGCCGATGCAGATGCCGGCACGGCGCACCTCGCCGTTTTCGAGGTACTGCCCCTCGAATGGCACAAGGCCCGAGCGCGAGACGCGAGGCTTCAGCCAATCGAATTTTAGCGTTTCACCTTTCTTGGTATTCTGCACGCCCGAGGCGAGCAGGTTCTCATAGACGATTTGCGCGAAGTCCGTCGGCGGCACCGCTTCCTGCATTGGCTCCGGTTCGACGTCCGCCCCATCGTCGGCACCAAGCATCTCGGCAAGGAACGGGTCCTCGCCCAAGGGCAGCACACGATGCGGCGAGAGGCTTTCCACCGTGAACGGCCCGGCGACGCGCACGACGCCCTTCGCGGGGATTGGCTGGTCATAGAGGTATTCGACATCGGCGTTTCGGGCGATGGAGGCGTCCATCTCGGCTTGGCGCTCACGGCGAAGGCGCCACCATTCGACATGGGCCTCGCGCGCGGCGGCAGGCCACTTGGTATCCGCCTCGCGCGGGACTTGCCACTCCTCCCATGCGTCCTTGCGCCCGAGCGCGCTATTTAACGCGCTGCGGAACGGCTCCATCCGGGTCTGAAACTTCTCCCAGATAACGTCGATTTCTAAATTACTCGCTATTGATTTCAACGTGACATGCGGCACTCGCTTGTAGACAAAGCCTTGCCGAATATCGTCGATGAAAGGCCCCTCGGCTGGCGGCCTGCCAGTTAGTTTCGCCTCTTCCGCCGCGCCGGTCTTACTGTCCTTGAGATGATAAAAGTCGAACTTCGCGCCCATCAGCCGGGCACGGGCCAGCGTCAGCGCAACCCGGCTTGTGTCGATAGTGATCCAGCGTCGTCCCCATTGCTCCGCTACAAAGGCCGTAGTGCCGGAACCGCACGTAGGATCCATTACGAGATCGCCAGGCCTGGTAGTCATTAACAGGCAGCGTTCAATAACTTTGGGGGTTGTCTGTACGACGTATACCTTTCCAGACGCGCCACCAACGTCATTCCAATATGACCCAAGAGACATTACTGGGTAGTCGTCCCAAAAATACCGAAGTCGTACTTGCTTATCTTGCTTAACAATACGACCCGCCCGCGCCACTCTTTCTAGCTCTGGGACTGTCACGCCCCAATGACGCCCCGCTCCCGGATGAAATTTCTGATTTTCATGATTGAAATCTACCGTTGTAGTCTCACGATAGCCGTCCGATGTGAGGGGGTACGCGCCAAAATCATCTCGGTCTAAAGTGTTTTTCTTCAAATCATCAGGCGACGGCTTGCCATCTCTTTCGAGAAAAATTGATTTGTAGTATGATTTCGCATGCTCTTTATTGCGCGCATACCAAATTATGATGTCATGATTTGATTGAATAAAATCCCCGCTTTGGCTACCTGTCTTTTGGATCGAAATTTCTGAAATATAGTTTTCTTGCCTGAATACCTCGTCACAAATTGAACGAACGAGATGAGAATTCTCTACTCCAATTTGAACAAAAAAACTTCCTGATTCAGTCAGCAGCTCTCGACATGCCTGAACTCGATCACGGAGATAACTCAGGTATGAGTGTATTCCATCATTCCAAGTATCTCGAAATGCGCGCACTACCTCAGGCTCTCGACTGACGCTAGCGCTCTTTCCTTCGTCCACCTTCCGGTTTTTCGTCGAGGGCTGCCAATTGGAGTTGAACTTGATCCCGTAGGGCGGGTCGAAATAGATGCATTGAACCTTGCCCCGCAGCTTTTCGCGCTCAGCAAGGCTGCCCATGACAAGCAGGCTGTCCCCCAGGATCATCCGGTTAGACCACTTGCCCTCGTCATGGTAGTAGCTTTCAGTCGCGTCCTCCTTCCAGCTTTCGGGCAGGCCGTTGAAGTCATGGAAGAAGTCGATTTGCGGGGCTGCATCGTTTCGCCGCGCTTTGGACTGTTTGCGCAAATTCTCGATCAGCGCGCGCGGATGGATTTTCTCCTGAATGAAGACCGGCGGCGCAGCCACTTCCAAATCGCCAGCGTCCTCCGCATCCTTCCCGCGCCAAACGAGTTGCGGGTCAAGGTCAGGGTTGCGCGGATAGCGCAGCACCTTCACCGCTTTGTCGTCGTCCGGCACGAGGCCCTGATTTTCCGCCGTCGGAATGTTGTAGCGCTTCGCGCCGCCATGGGCGAAGTGATCGACATCGGTGGGCTTGGGAGATTTGGCCATCAGAAATCACGCACTGAGAATTTGCGCTCGACATCGAGCAAATACGTAAAGGGCGATGCGCGGCGAGCCTTGTTCCGCGCGAGGTGGGTCTTCACGGCTACGTCCGTGACTGAAATTGCCGCGCCTGCCGCTAGGAGCGTCGTGCCAGTCAGCCCTGTGAAATATGCCAGCGCTCCGCCGGCAGGGACGGAGACCGTGACGGCACGCTGGACGCCCTCCCACACGGCCTGGATCGAGTTGTCCGTCAGTTCGTCCTTCAGCGCCTCCAACTTGGGGCGAATGCGTGTCTGGTAGACCTGTTTCGCTCTTTCTTTGAGTTCCTTGCTGTTTTCGCAGGCGACGATCTTGGCAGACAATTCTTCGAAATGTCCGGATAGTTCCGCAAGTTGGACCTTGCGAGCGCGCCGAAACGCCAGAAGCTTGTCGACGCGCGTCTCCGGATCGACGCGAAGCGCCTCCATGACGAATGAAATAAGCGCTCCCTTCTTATCCGACTGCGATGAAGGCTTTACGTCATCCAATAAGGTGTGGAGGTTCACGCCCATCGAAGGCTCTTCATTGGTCAGCGCCGCTAGCTCTGTTTCCTTCGACAGCAGTGCGGCGAGGGCGGCCATATAGACTTCTGCGAACCGGTCATCGACCAACAGCCATTCGCCATCGTTGTTGAATCGCCGATCAACACGACGCGTCATATGCTCCAGCTGCCGAGACATCTTATTCGGGTGCATCGCGACAAACTGGATTTCGTCCAGCAAATCACGCAGTTCGGGATCAATTTTTTCGGCATGTATGTGAGATAATCCGGCCCGCATGGCGAGCGCTCGGAGGGCTGGCGTTAGTTTCTCAGGATGCAAGTTGGCGTATCGAAACTGATCGCGAATTCCCATGCCGATCTTGTCAGCGTGCATCAGCGCGAAGCGATTGGGGTCGCGCGTCATGCGATCGGCCTCCAAGTCCGCTTGAAAAAAGCCCCGATTCACAAGACCAACAACGCGCTTGCCGAGGACATCAAGTAACTCTGGATGTAAGTCGCAACGCAGCGGTTCAATGAAGCCTTCGCGCCATAGAATGTTGGTGTCGGAATTCCGATAGGGTTGCGCAATCGCGCGTGGCGCGATGGTTTTGATCTCGTCCCAAAACAATACTGCCGAGCGGAGCCATTCGCCGTCGTCGATGTCTATGTGTGGATAATATAATGCCGAGCCGAGCATCGTTGCGCCTCATGCTGCCATGCGCGTGCGCACGAAAGCGCGGATGCGCGCTTCGACGTCGTATGGAATGTCCTTGAATTCGAGGAAGTCCCAGCGTCCGTGAACCTTGGCGTTATTCACGGCGGGAATCCAGAGCTTCGCCATCGTGTCGGCCTTGGCCGCGTCCCGCCCGTCGCGAAGGCCCTTGATCTCAACCACAAGGTTCAGCGGCTCGGGCGCGCCGTCGTCCACCCGCACGATGTAGTCCGGCCGGTAGCGCCGCGTTTCGCCCTGATGCTCGTAAGGCACCTCGAAGCCGAGATTGTGATTTTTCACATAGGCGATGACCTCAGGGATGGCCGCGAGTTGCGTCGCAAAGCCCGCCTCCCAGTCCTGATCAGCCACGATGAAGTTTAGGTGGCATTTTCCGTCCCGCGTATCGAACAGCGTCGTCTTGGACGTGTTGAAGTCGATATTCTGGGAGAAGCCTTCAGGATTGTACGGGTTCAGAATCGGCAACTTAAGCCCGTGCTCTTCCGATCCGTCGGGTGGCGCGGGGATGGAAGCTGCGAGCGCGCGGTGGATTTTCTCAACCGCCATGATCGCAAGCGAGCGCCATTTCAAAAATTCGGGCCGGAAGCCGCCGATGGGTTTCAAGTACTGGGCGAACCAGTTTTCCGTGATACGGACCAACTCGGGATAGCGCCAGACTTCGAGGTTGCCGTCAGCGTCGCGGAACTTTTCCCGCAACAGGAAACCCGCCACGTCGAAGATGACAGACTTCAGCCGCAGCTTATCAGCGTGCTCGCGCAAATCGAGTGTGAAGCCTTCGCCAATGAATGGCTCCACCTCCGTTCGCATGGGAATGTTGTCCGGCGACAGCACAAGTGCACTATCCTTCGTGAAGACGGCTTTCAACGGCTTGCGCGGAAAGACAATGCGATAGCCCTCGACATTCGGGAAGCGGATCGCCCATTGAACTCGATCATCCATCGCACGTACACGGGTGACGCGCGGCGGTGCTTTTGGCGCGACGTTCGCGCCTTGTTGGGCGAAGGTGAAGGGCACGCCCAGGACATCGCAGTACTCGACCGGGAAGTGACCCGTGGCTGGGTCCACCTCATAGGACACACGGCGAAGCCCGCGCCCCACTACCTGCTCGCAAAGAAGCTGCGTGCCAAATGCGCGCACACCCATGATGTGTGTGACGGTGTTCGCGTCCCACCCTTCGGTCAGCATCGAAACGGATACGACGCAGCGAATGTCAGCACCGAGCTTGCCGGGTCTGCCGACCGTGTTCATTGCCTCGCGAAGAATGTCCGCGTCCGTCAGTTTCTCTAGGTCGCGGCCGTCGCCGCGTCGGCGCAAATCGTTTTTGAAGTCTTCAATCTCACGCGCCGCGATCTTGCGAAAATCGTCGGAAAGCGCGTCGCCGCTATCCAGCTGTTCACTGTCGATCAGCAGTGTTCGCCTTCGACCGATCTCTCGGCCATTGTCGTCGATATTGGAGAACAGGCGAAGCGCGCCCGGTACCTTGCGGGATTGCTTCGCTTCGCCTTCGCCTTCCGTCACCTCATAGCCCGCGATCCAGTCATGGACGAGTTTCGAGGTGGCAGTGTTGTTGCAAACGACGATGAATACCGGCGGCCGGCCAAGCTCGGGCTCCCGCTTCCAGGCCGCGAAGGTCTTTTCATAGTGACGATAGAGGGCGTCAATTGCCGAAAGAAGCAGGCTATCGAGCTTCTGCGGGTCCATTAGCGCCTTGGCCTGTTTGCCGCGCCCCTTCTTTGGTAAGCTCGTCTTCACATGCTCATAGACGTTCCTGAATTTCGGCAAATCGCCTTGGATGGAGTCGTCCAGCACTGGCAAACGCGGCACCTTGACAATGCCGCTCTCGATGGCGTCCAGCAGTCCAAAATCCGACACCACCCACGGGAACAGGGTTCCTTCTGGATAGCCCGAGCCGCGCAGGAAGAAAGGCGTGGCTGACACGTCATAGACTGCGCGGACACCGATCTTGCGGTCAAATGCCTCGACACCGCCGATCCATACGCGCGCGGCCTTTTCATTCTGTTCGGCTTCCCGACGGTCTTCCGCCGAAAGGACCTCTTCATCCCCGCCGACTTTGTGGCGGTAGCAATGATGGGCTTCATCATTGAGGACGATGACGCCCTTGCGACCCATGAGCTCGGGCGCAACGCGCGCGATCATCTGGCCTTCGGTTTCCGTAAACTTTTTCTCGCCGTCGCGTCCGCCGAGGATTCGCCGGTTGAGTTTCGAAACCTGCTCGGTTTCGCGCAGCATGAAGGCGTGATAGTTGGTAATCACAACCCGCGCCTTACGAACGCCGTCCATCATGTCCGTCGGGACGATGTTCAGGGCCTCATAAAGATTGTCCGGCGCTTCAGGCATCAGAACGCGCAAACGCTCGCGGATAGTGATGCCCGGGGCGATAATGAGGAAGGCGTTCGAAAAGAGCTTTGAGCCGGAACGGCGCGCCTTATTCACAGCGTGCCACGCGATGATCATCGCCATCACGGTTGTCTTTCCGGAACCGGTGGCCATTTTCGAAGCAAGCCGATAGAGACCCGGATTGGCCTCGGCGTTGGCGTCTTCGATCTGCCTCTTGAATCGGCCCGGCGCGACTTCGGTAAGATAGATCAGCGTCTCAACTGCCTCTCGCTGACAGAAGAAGAGCTTTCGCGTCCGATCCTCATCGCGCCAATGCAGGAGCAATCGCTGCGTCTCCGGCGTTACCCCCCATTGGCTGGGAGGCAACGCGCGCCATTGATCCACGTGCGTTCGGATTTCATTGACGAGTGCATTCGTCGTGACTCGCGATCCGCCCGTGGTATCGTCCAGCGCCAGCGAACCTTGAAGGTTAGACCGTCGGCGACTCGCGGCGACCGGCACGACCTGAACGCTCTCACGACGTCCCGCCAGCTTGGCGCCGGTCGGCTGGCCGTCATTGTCGAGTTCGAAATGCCAATTCGGCTTGTCGAACGGCGAGGTGATGATCGGATTATCAGCAAAACCCATACGGCGGTGCCCCTCAGCGCCGCTCCAGCGGAATCGCAGCTGGAAGAAAGATTAGCACACGGTTTGGTGAGCGCGGAAGACGACGTTGATGCTTAGGGACGTTGACCATGTTCGACAACGCAATGCCAAGTCCGCTCTTAAACGAAATCACAGCTTCCACTCGAGGCGCGATGCGCTTCAACCACGGAAACGGCTAGGGACGATCAGCGGCTTCGGCGACGTTTGAAAGTGCAGAGCAATTCCGCGTGACCAGCGCCGAGGTCGAGCCATATCCTCGAAAAATCCGCTCTGCGGCAGAAGGTCGTAGTAGGCGCGAGAGGCGGGGCGGCATCGGCGAAAGCCGGGTATGCCGGATTGAAAAAAGAGGGGGGTGGGGTTCGCTTTTTGTGACGACCCTGCGCCGCGAGTTCCCGGCAAAGAGCGAACGACGATCCTAACGCTGCCAGGGCCGTTCCCGGCTCCGCTGACGCTTCTATACTTTCCGGCCCAGACGGTATGGCCTGTCCGGCCACCGGACGATATGGCTCGAACGCGTGGCGTGGCCGTGGGGGGCGGTTCCGGCGTAATTAACCCGCACCACGTTTCTCCGCATTGACGCCGTCGCGCGCCACCGGACCGGCGCCGTATTGATGCCCCGTTTCCCGATCGTGGTCCGTCATCAATGCCGGTGGATATGGCTCCGCTGTCGAGAATGTGAGGTCATTTTCAACCCTTCTCCTCATCGCCCCGCGCAGCAGTATCAATTGGGCAAGCCCTAGTGATACGATAAAAGTCGCACCCTCGTAGTATCATAAGAATGGCACTTGCTATTTTGAGACTGTTGTATCACTGATTCCTTAACTTTGTGAGCCGATGGAGCCAGTGATGACGGGCCAAACGGTGGGCTATGCCCGCACCTCGACGACCGACCAGAAGGCCGGACTGGAGGCGCAGTTGCGCGACCTGCGGGCGGCGGGCTGCGCGAAACTATTCCATGAGGAGCTTTCCGCCGTTGCGACGAAGCGGCCGGAGTTGGACCGAGCGCTGGAGTATCTGCGAGAGGGTGATACGCTTATCGTGACCAAGCCGGACCGGCTGGCGCGATCTACTTCCGACCTTCTGCAGATCGCCAAAGACCTGGAGGCCAACGGTGTCACGCTTCGTATTTTGTCGATGAACGTGGACACGGGCACGCCTACCGGGAAACTGATGCTAACCGTCCTCGGCGGCATTGCCGCCTTTGAGCGGGACCTGATGCTCGAACGTCAGCGCGAGGGCATCGCTAAGGCGAAGGCGGAGGGGAAGTACAAGGGGCGATCGCCGACTGCGCGGGCGAAGGCGGACGAGGTGATGGCGTTGCGGGCGAGTGGGGAAAGCGGAGATGCCATCGCCGGGAAGCTAGGGATCGGGCGGGCGAGCGTGTTTCGGATATTGAGACGAGGCGCGACGTCCTGAAGGCAAGCGCTTCGGTCTTCTGCTCGTTATTTGACTATTGCCCAAATGACTAGGCCGACAACGACCACAGCGGCAATCAAAGAAATAACTAAATCGCGACGAGTTTTGATCTCGACTTCAGGGTCTGATTTCCCTCTCTCAGGGGGAATTAGGCGTACTGCTAGAAACATCAGCGCCGTTGCGGCGAACAAGGGCAGTACAGCAAATAGTAGCTTCAAAACGCCGCCCTCGATTAATGGTCGATATTCAGTCTAATTATAAAGAAACAATCCGAATCTTTGGATGATCGATTTATTCGAAATATTTATCCCAGCCAAGCATAGGCCGATATATCTCATCAAAAGGACCATTCATCGGCAACGAGCGCTGATGGTGCTTTCTCAAATCCTGATTGATATCAAGGGCGATTTTGAGATCGGCAGCATCAATCTTGGCATCCTCGTCAACGGATAGCGCAATGAGGCGATTCTGTTCCTCATGAGCTTCCATGCGCGCGCCATTCGCGCTGTCGCCGGTTGCTAGATAGAAGCCTGCAAGCACCTTGGACGCAGCGCTATTCTGGAACAATAATTTCTTCTGCTCTTTGATCTGCTTATCTTTGAGCCATCCGAACATTCGTACCCTCTAATCCTGAAACGAGCCTGATAAGCGTTGATTCAGCAGCTTGTACCAGTCATCTTATGTCCGCAAGCTGCTTAGCCTCGCCCGCTGCAACCTTGCCGCCAGCCCATTGCCCTCGACGTGTTCAGCGAGCGATTCAACGTTAGGTGTGGTCCACCGCCCTTCGGCCCGCGCGGCTAATCGTTCCCGCGCCGCAGCCATCCGCTCGGCCAGCGCGACATCATGCTTGGCCTGCCCTTCGCCGGGCACGACTCGACGGGCCTCAACTTTGCGGACCAGCTGAAGCGCCCTGATCTTCAGATCGAAGTCCGCGTTCTCAGCGACCCCCATCAGGAAAGAGCGGGCGAGTTCGAAAACGGCCGGCGGAGCCTCAAACTCGATAATCGCGCGGGCGGCTTCGATGCGCTGGCCTATTGTCAGGCTGGGATTGGTCATTAGGTCGAGCAGGGCGCCTATAGCCGGGCTGACTTCCTCGTTCATATTCGTTCCTCTGCTGGTGATGCTGGGGATAGCCGGGGATCAATTTTCGGCCATCGCATGCGCCATAAACAATTGATTTTATTGAAATTTTATAGAATTGCTGGGGATGCTGGTGATATAAACCCACAATAAATTTTGGTGCGAAGGGAAAGGGCGCCGAACGCTTTTGGAAACATCACCAGCAACACCAGCAACCCCAGCAGCCATACCCGGCTCACGCTACGCGCGGTCGATCCACCATTCCTTCGTTCCCAGCCGATTGCTTCGGTTCCTCAACCGGTGGCCGCCGATCACGCGGTTAGCTGCCTTCCGCAGAGCGTGGCCCAGGCTCAATGGGGTTAGCGGCTTTGGGGCAACCGCCTCGGCGAACGCGTCCTGTAATCTGGCCCACTCGCCATCCCGCCCAGCGGGCGCATCGCCGAGCATCTCGTTGAGTGTCCGGGCATTGTCCTCGCCCACTCCGCACGCCTCAGCCATCGCCGCGAAGACGACGCCCAGGCTCTGCAGGCCAGTGTCGTCCCTCATCGCATTGGCCTGCGTCGCTGCTGGATCGACTTGCCCCAGCCACACCAGCGGGCCGCGCACGAACCGACCCCAGTCCTCGAAACCGTTCAGCGGCTCGAGGTCCACTGGCTCTCCCGCCGCGAGGTACGCCCGGACGATTGTCAGCGCCGCTGCGATGTAGCGTCCGCGGTTCCGGCCGATCTCGTCCAGCGGCCTCCCCTCGAACGCCCTCTCCCAAGGCCGCTCCATTCCAGCGTCGAGCCGACAAAGGACAACTCGCCGGCCAAGGTCATCGGCGACTCGCACGCCGTTCCCGTTGACCGTGAGCACGGACCGACACTCAAGTTCCACCATGTCCCGGCCGTACGGCAGCAGCGCCTTCACCTTCGTCTGCGTGACCAACTGGGCGAGCAAATCGCTTTTGAGCTCCCCGTTGAAATTGTCGAGGGACACGATGGGATCGCCGCTCGCGACGCTCAGCGCGATCTGCCTTTCCCATTTTTCGACCTCCGATCGCGCGGCGACTACCGAGCAGCGCTGCCCGGTCGCTATCACGTTCGCAATATCCACGAGGAAGGATTTGCCCGAGCCCTTCTCTGGCGCCTGAATCACAGTCAGGGGGATATGCCCCAAGGCTCCGCGCACCACGGTTGCGAGGATGAGCGCCAACGCGACGGATTGATCCGCTTCATCTCGGAATGGGAATTCTCGAAGCAGACCCTTCAACGCAACAAGCGCCGCCTCCGCGTCCGCTCGGCTTGGCCGGTCGGGAATGGCTGGCAACCTCGGCACGTCTACGAGAAGCAGCCGAGTCGCCGCGTCATACCCCTCGCGCAGCAGCACCGTTCCATCAGGTCTGAGCGTCGGCGCCATGAAGAGCCCTTCGACCTCGGGCACGACGCCCAGCTTCCACGCAAGCTCGGGCATCATATTGTAGACGGGTGGCGGAACCGGGATGGCTTTTCCATTCCGTCCCCGCCAGTCCGTCAATTGGCTTAGTTCATCTCGCAGGTTTTCCTTCATCGCCTCGTCCGCGAAGCGTTTCACGATGAGCGGCTTCCGCTCCCAGTCCTTAGATGCAACTTCTCGCAGCCAGACGAGGCGGCCGAGTCGGAGATAAAGCGGCAGTCCAGCCTCCAACAGAACCTCGGCAGCTTTCCGAATCGCTAAATCGGGCCGCGTCTCGTTGAACTCCAGTGCAGGGCGATTGGTTGGCGATGAGGCCGTTGCCTGGGGGACGAGCCAATCCCGCTCCTTGACCGGCCCCGTCTCTTTAAGGAGCCGGTCCCGTGCTTCTTCGAGAGAAAATACCTTCATCCGCAACCGCCTCTCAGTTCGCCCCACCTCGCTGCCGCATTTCCGCCTCCGCCAATCGGGCTAGCTCGGCAACACGCTGCTCGACCTCCGCGATCCGGCGGGCGGCGTCAGCGGCGAGGGCGGTCCGACCTTCCCGTTCATGCTGGGCATGGAGCATGCGTAATGCGGCTAGCCCTCGGCTTAGCCGAAACAGCGCGTCAGGCTCCTGCGTCAGCGCCTCGATATTTTGCTCAATCACGCCGAGCCCATGGAGGCAGTCGGCGTAGTCGCCGAGGCGAAACGCTGTGTCGATCTCGGCAAGAAGGCATCTCAAAGACTCCATCATGCACCATCTGGCTTGATGGCGGGCCGATAGAGAATATCAGCAGGGCTTGAGCCGCCTGCAGCTTCGTGTTGCTCGCCGCGACCGAAACTCCCCGCGTAACTGGTATCGGCGAACATCTGCAGTACGCCAAGTTCGCGCTCCGTCATCGGAGATTTAAAGCGAATGTAGTGCGAAATTACTTCACGGTGATCTTCCAGACCTTTCTCTCTGATAACAGCCTGCTCTCTCGCCGACTCCTCCGGGAACCGGCGCTTCACGAACGCGAGATTGTCCCGCGCCTTGTCCAATTCGGCCTGAGTGAAATTCTGGATGGAGGAGCTTCGATATTTGTCCTGCCTATTCATAGTGTAATCCCCTCTATAACTAAGCCGCGACGCTCTTTGATGCGCGTTCCGCCATCCAATTTTGGATTTGCTCGGAATCCCACACGGAGACCCGTGGGCTAAGCTTGATTGGCTTTGGAAAACGACCATTTCGTATCAAGTCGTAAAGCGTCGATGTTGCCGAGATTCCAATCATTTGCTTTACTTCGGGAAGTCTGATGAATGTTTTCATGAATTTCCCATTCGATTTTATGTCGCGGGAATGCATTTTTCCGCCGCAATCGGTGTCATGGTCGAACGATGGTGGCCAATAGTTGCATTTACTGCACCAATAGTCAACAATCGGTTGCAGTAGAGTCGCCGCGTATACTTTTATTAGCTGAGTATCGTTCGCAGAGAAGTCGAGTCGGGTAATACGGATTGTCTGAATCTACTGAGACCGGAAATTTGCAATCTGCTCCTGCAAGACCGCGAACTCGCTCCGGAGTCGACTGTGCTGATTTTGAGGTGCAGCAGCTGTGCAGAATTGACTCGAATGAAAATTGTTCGCGTGAGAGTCGAGAGTGCTGAGCGGATCAGATCCGGGATCCGCTCACGCGATTATCTTGGAGTCAGAGCGGCGGCGGCACCGGCCGAGATGGGTATGGCTTGTCCGGTCAATGGACGACCCATACCCTCTGCTTCAACATCGAGTTGCTTTGCGAGTTTTTCAAACTCACCGGGACGGAGCGCTGTCCAGCTTCGCTCGCAGCGAGTGCGCATTCGCGTGCGCATATCGCATCAGCTGTGACATTGTACGATGTCCGCTGACCGAAGCTACCTCTGGAACGGTTAGACCTAACTCGAAGAGCCGCGAGATCGCTTCGTGTCGGAGGTCGTGGAAATGGAGGTCCTCCAGCTCCGCCCGACTCGTCGCGCAGTCCCAGGCCTCTCGGAGGGCTGCAGGGGCGATGGGAAACAATCTGTCGCCTGTGCCGGGCAGAGTCAGAGCAATAGCCTCCTGAACCGCCTGGATCGCTGCGGAGGTAAGGGGGATACTCCGCGAGTGGCCGTTCTTAGCCTCGCGGATAATGGCGGTCTTCCGCGGGAGATCGACGTCTCTCAGTCGAAGTGCGAGTATTTCGCCCCTACGCATCGCGGTCGCGAGTGCTAACCTGACAATCGGCGCGAGAAGCGGGTTCCGAGTTTTAGCGAGTGACGCCGTCAGCTTCTCGTACTCCCCGTCCTGCAGTCTCCGCTCCCGCATATTATCTCGGGCCTTCAAAGTGAGCCCGTTGAGCGGATTGCTTGCCAAGGGGATGTCCCATTCCATCCGGGCGACCTTGAACATGTTACGGACCGGCGTGAGTTGCCGCTTAAGCGACGCGGGCGAAATCTCTCGCAGGCGCTGATCGCGATAGGCGGCGAAATCGGCGGTGGTCAGGTCGGAGAGACGCTTCTTGCAAATCGGATGCCGGAGGAAGGCGTTGAGGATGTACCGCTCCACGGTCTCCGCCTTCTTCATCGGGAGCACCTCGTCTCGGTATCGCTCCACCAGCTTGGCTAAAGTGATTCTCTCTAGCTCTTTCCGATCCGCTCCCAATTCGCCTCTATCGGCCTTGCGCTCCTGCAGCGTTGCCCATTCCTTGGCATCGCTGAAAGCGGCGAATGTGCGGGTTAGGGCAGGGGCATCCTTACGGCGAATGCGGACCTGGAATTTATCGCGATGCTTGCGGATGGTGGCCATGATTTTCCTCAGTGGCGCCAGTGTGGGACCAAGCAGGAGAAATCATCAGAGTCCGAGGGCAGGAATCGAAAAGGCCCGAGCTGCTAAGTCATAGCTAACTCGGGCCTTTTTGAATTTGGTGCGGTCGAGAGGACTCGAACCTCCACGGGTCTCCCCGCTACCACCTCAAGGTAGTGCGTCTACCAATTCCGCCACGACCGCAGCTCGGTTCCGGTTGCGGGCGGTGCAACCAGGGAGCGGCGCCGATCTAGCAAATCGAATCCGCCGCCACAAGAGCGTCATGAAGGAAAAACGCAGAAGCGCGATTTTTCCCCAGATCGGCCGGTTCAGGCGGCCTCGGCGACGGTCTGCAGGGTGTAGATCGTCGGCCGCTTGAGCATCTGGGTGATCTCGACGGAGATTCGCGCGCCGCTGACCACGACGATTCCCTTGGCGAAGGGGTGGTTGTTCGCGAGAATCTGGACCTCGTCGGTCTCGCTGGTGTTCAGCTCGATGATGGCGCCGCGGCCGAGGCGCAGCAGCTTGTAGATCGGCATCTGGGTCTGGCCGAGCACCACCGTGAGTTCCACCGGGACGAGATCGAGATCGGCCTTCACGTTCTGTCTCCGGAACCCTACTTCAGAATTCGTCCAGCGAAACTTGCCTGCCTGCCGGTTTTGGGCGCAAGAGGCGTTACGAGGGCCGTGCCGGGTGTCGTCGCCAGCCCGGAAACTTTGAACGGAACATGGTTAAGCCATGGTGAAGATGCGTGAGGAACTGGCCGTCTCCTTCCTGCCGGAAGGGGTGTCCGAGCCGGTCGAATGGGTCGTGAGTGAAGGGCTCGTCGGCTACGACGAGGCCGTCGCCGAGATGGAGGCCCGTGCCGGGCTGATCGCCGACGGGCTGGCGCGCGAGCGCGTCTGGCTGGTCGAGCATCCGCCGCTCTACACCGCCGGCACCTCGGCCCGCGACGAGGATCTGATCGCTCCCGAACGATTCCCGGTGTTCCGCTCCGGGCGGGGCGGGCAGTTCACCTATCACGGCCCCGGCCAGCGCGTGGCTTATGTCATGCTCGACCTGAAGCGGCGCCAGCCGGACCTGCGCCGCTTCGTTGCCGCGCTGGAAGGCTGGCTGATCGGCGCACTCGATGATTTCAATGTCCGCGGCGAACGGCGTGAGGACCGCGTTGGCGTCTGGGTGCGTCGGCCGGACAAGGGCGCCGGCATCGAGGACAAGATCGCGGCGATCGGCATCCGCGTGCGGCGCTGGGTCTCGTTCCACGGCATCTCGCTGAATGTCGAGCCGGATCTGTCGCATTTCGATGGCATCGTGCCCTGTGGCGTCAGCCAGCACGGCGTGACCTCGCTGGTCGATCTCGGCTTGCCGGTGACGATGCCGGAGGTCGATTCGGTGCTCCGGGAAGCGTTCGAGCGGGTATTCGGACCAACCGTTCAGGTCTGATTTACCATCCGTTAGCCATGGCGCCGCCATCTTCGCCCTCGGGGTTGGGGTGAAGATGGGGACGACAATGCGAAGTGTTTTTTGGGCGGGGAGCCTCGCCATGCTGCTTGCGGCCTGCAACACGACCGACCAGCGTATCGCAGGAGCAGCCGCCGGCGCGGGAGCCGGCGCGCTCGTCGGTGGACCGATCGGAGCCATTGCCGGTGGCGCGATCGGGGCCGTGGCCGCGCCGTCCGTGACCGGCTCGATCAACAAGATGAAGGAATGAGTCGCTCCAGCGGCGCGGATTTGCATGGCCGCGTCCATGCGTCCGCGCCGGTTGGCGTTTTCGACGCGGCGCGCCATAAACTCGGCGGAGATTGTCGTCGAGGAGCGCGCCCGTGCCTGTCATCGAGAGCAAGGTCGATCTGGATTCGGCCGAGACGCGCGCCAATGTCGAAGCCTGGGCCGGACTGCGCGACGAGCTCCAGCAGCACCGTGCCACCGCCGCGCTCGGCGGCAATGCCAAGTCCCGCGAACGCCATACGGCGCGCGGCAAGCTCCTGCCTCGCGAACGCGTACTGCGGCTGACCGATCCGGGCTCGGCCTTTCTCGAGATCGGCTCGCTCGCCGCCTTCGGCATGTATGAGGGCGATGTCCATGCCGCCGGCATGATCGCCGGCATCGGCCGCGTCGCCGGGCGCGAATGCATGATCGTCTGCAACGATGCGACGATCAAAGGCGGCACCTATTACCCGATGACGGTGAAGAAGCATCTGCGGGCGCAGGAGATCGCGCGCGAGAATCGCTTGCCCTGCATCTATCTCGTCGATTCCGGCGGCGCGAACCTGCCGCACCAGACCGAGGTCTTCCCCGATCGCGAGCATTTCGGCCGCATCTTCTACAATCAGGCGACGCTTTCCGCCGAGGGCATCCCGCAGGTCGCGGTGGTGATGGGCTCCTGCACGGCCGGCGGCGCCTATGTGCCGGCGATGTCGGACGAGACGGTGATCGTCCGGAAGCAGGGCACGATCTTTTTGGGCGGCCCGCCGCTGGTGAAGGCTGCGACCGGCGAGGTCGTTTCGGCCGAGGATCTCGGCGGCGCCGATATCCATGCCCGGCTCTCGGGCGTCGCCGATCACTACGCTGGCGACGATACGCATGCGCTCGCGATAGCGCGGCGCATCGCCGGCAATCTCAACAGCGTGAAACGGCCGGATATCGACCTCGCCGAGCCGGTCGAGCCGCTCTACGATCCGGCGGAGCTCGAAGCCGTCGTCCCGACCGACCTCAAGAAGCAATACGACATCCGCGAGGTGATCGCGCGGCTGGTCGACGGCTCGGAGTTCGACGAGTTCAAGAAGCTCTACGGCACGACGCTGGTGACGGGCTTCGCCCGCATCCACGGCATCCCGGTCGGCATCATCGCCAATAACGGCATCCTGTTCTCGGAGAGCGCGCTAAAGGGCGCGCATTTCATCGAGCTGTGCTGCCAGCGGCGGATTCCGCTGCTCTTCCTGCAGAACATCACGGGCTTCATGGTCGGGCGCGATGTCGAGACGCGCGGCATCGCCAAGGACGGTGCCAAGCTCGTCACGGCGGTGGCTTCGGCGCGGGTGCCGAAGATCACGGTTCTCGTCGGGGGCTCCTTCGGCGCGGGCAATTTCGGCATGTGCGGGCGGGCCTATTCGCCGCGCTTCCTATTCACCTGGCCGAATTCGCGGATTTCGGTGATGGGTGGCGAGCAGGCGGCGAGCGTGCTCGCGACCGTGCGCCGCGACAATATCGAGGCCGAGGGCAAGAGCTGGCCTGCCGCCGACGAGGAAGCGTTCAAGGCGCCGATCCGCAACCGCTATGAAGAAGAAGGGTCGCCCTACTTTGCCACGGCGCGGCTCTGGGACGACGGCATCATCCTGCCCTCCGAGACCCGCCGCGTGCTGGCGCTGGCTTTCTCGGCGACGCTCAATGCCGAGGTGCCGGAGACGAAGTTCGGCGTGTTCCGGATGTAAGCGGCGAGGTGCCTCTCACCGCAATTCGATTTTCACGACCTCGAAGACCGCTCGCGCGCCGCGCCTGTCGCCGGGCGCGACGAGGCGCCAGCCGCCGTCAAGCGGCTTGCCGTCCACCGCCGAGACGAGGATCAGCGGCAGGTTGCCGAAATCGGGGTGAATCTCGCCGATCGAGAATGCGATCCGGTAACCGTCCTTCGCGCTGACGAGGAAGGTCTTCTCCAGCTGCTCGGCGGGCTTCAGACCGTCGAGCGCCTTGTTGGCCTGAAGGACATCCCAGATCAGCACGCCCTTGTAGCGCCGTGTCGCCGGCCCTTTCGAGGTCTCGAACGTCACCTCTTGCTCGGCGACGGGCAGCGCCGTGAGGGATTGCGATGAGAGCCGGATTGGCGTGGAACCGATGCCGATGACCTCGACGGCCGGCTCCTGGGCGCGCAGGGCCGGAGCCATCATCAGCAGGGCGAACGTGATCAGCAGGGAGCGAAGCAAGGCGAAATCTCCGTTGGCGGCTCGACGATAACACGGTGCCCCGGCCTCGACCCGCGGCAATCCGCCTGTCGTTTTCCGTTCACCCCAACGAAAACGCCTCGTGCACGGCGCTCTGCACCCCGCCGCCCATGACCGGGCCGCCGCCGGCGACATGGATCGCGTCGCCGACCAGCGCGGCGCCGAGCCCGTGGCGGGGCGTCAGCATCGGCGCATATTGCTCCCAGCCGTCTGTCGCCGGATCATAGGCCTCCATCTGGCCGAAGACGCGATTGGTACCTTCCCCACCCATGACGAAGACCTTGCCGCGATAGAGCACCGCGCCATGGCCGGAGCGGCCGGTCGGCATCGGCGTGCGCATCGTCCATTTGTCCGCTGCCGGATCGTAGGAATGGTGCAGGTTCGAGTTGGTGTGGAAGGAATCCACTCGTCCGCCGATGACATGGATCAGGCTGCCGATGGCGAGCGTACCGGTGTGATCGCGGGCGGTTGGGAGAGGCGTACGCTCGCTCCAGCGATCGGCCTTCGGGTCGTAGACCAGATGCCAGTCGATCGAGCGCTTGCTCTCGGTGGTCTCGCCGATGGCGCCGCCGATGACATGCAGACCGCCGCCGAGCCCGACCACGGCGGTCGAGCCGGCGGGACGGGGCAGGGCGGCGATCTCGGCCCAGCGATCGGTCTTGGGATCATAGGTGAAGCAGCGCGGATGCGGCTTGCGGTTCTGCTCGAGGAAGCCGCCGATCGCATAAAGCCTGCCGTCGAGGAAGGCGACGCCGACATGGTTGGCGCCCTGGGGCAGGGGCGCGCCGTCATGCCATTTGTCGGCCTTGCCGTCATAAACGTGGTGATAGGCGCGGTCCGTGCGCTGCTCGCCATAGCCGCCGACGACATGCATCTTGTCCTCGAACACGGTCGCCCAGGCCATTTCCGAGCGCGGCAGCGGCAAGGGCGCCCTGGCGCTCCAGCGGCCGGGGGAGGCTGCTTTCGGGGCCGGCGAATCGAACACGTTCTGCGTCGTGGCGAGCGGCGGCTTCTCGATCCGGCCCGGCTGGCTCAGGCGTTCGTATTGCGGGCCGTGATGCTCGTGGCCCTGCTGCTGGGCAAGCGCAGGGCCAGCGAGCACGGCGGCGGCGCCTGCGAGCAGATGGCGGCGGTTCAGGCTGGTCATTGCGTCGTCCTCCCGACTACAACGATAGGGCACAGCTGGCGGGCGGCAAGCGCATGCAATGCCGGCCGTCTGATGGTTCCCCTGGGCGGTTTCGCCCGTTATGGTCGGGCGCCATCTCAAACGATTTAGGTTCAGGGAAATACGGGGAAACGCATGGCGGGACATAACAAGGTCGCGATCATCACCGGTGCCGGTTCGGGCGTGGGGCGCTCGGTTGCCATCGCCTTCCTGAAGGACGGCTACCGCACCGTGCTGGCCGGCCGCCGCGCGGATGCGCTGGAGGAGACGATCCAGCTCTCCGGCGTCGACAAGGGGCGTGCTCTGGCGGTGCCGACCGATGTCACCGACAAGGCCTCGGTCGAGAACCTGTTCGCCAAGACAAAGGCCGCTTTTGGCCGCGTCGACGTGCTCTTCAACAATGCCGGCGTCAACGCGCCGGGCGGCGTGCTGCTGGAGGATCTCTCGCTGGAGGACTGGCAGAAGGTCGTCGACACCAACCTGACCGGGCCGTTCCTCTGCACCCAGGCCGCCTTCAAGGTGATGAAGGACCAGGAGCCGCGCGGCGGGCGCATCATCAATAACGGCTCGATCTCGGCCCATGCGCCGCGGCCGAACTCCGTTGCCTATACCGCAACGAAGCACGCGATCTCGGGCCTGACCAAGACCGCTGCGCTTGACGGGCGCAAATACGACATCGCCGTCGGTCAGGTCGATATCGGCAATGCGCTGACCGAGATGGCGCGCAAGATGACGACGGGCGTGCCGCAGGCGGATGGCTCGATCAAGGTCGAGGCGGTGATGGATGTCGAGCATGTCGCGACGACCGTGCTGCACATGGCCGGCCTGCCGCCCGAGGCGAACGTGCTGTTCGTCACGGTGATGGCGACCAAGGCACCGCTGGTCGGGCGGGGATAAGCTCTCGCCTGAACCGAGCCGTCATTCCGGAGGCAGCGAAGCGGAGATCCGGAATCCATCGTAAAACGCTTCGCTCTATGATGGATTCCGGGTCTGCGCGGCTTCGCGGCTTGTCCGGAATGACGGAGTGAGGATGGTCGACGCGGCGCAAGACGTGGATGGTCGGGACAAGCCCGACCATGACGGCGGCGGAGAGAGTTCGGTATCGAGCCCCGCTATCGCTCGCGCCTATACGCTCACGATCTGGGGCATTGCGCTCGGTATCCTGATCCAGGCGGTGGCGACTGTCGTCTGGGCTCTCGCTATCGGCAATGCGCAGCTCTTCAAGGATGGCGTCGACTGGGTCTATGACGTCGCGCTCTACGGCATCGCCGCGATCGTCTTCGGCCGTGACGCGCGGCTCGAGCGGCTCGCGGCGGTCGCGATCGGCGCCGTCATGGCTGTCGCCGGGCTGCACACACTCTACGATCTCTGGGACAAGATCGTCCGGCCGCGGCCGATCGAGGTCTGGACGCTCGGCTTCGCGGCGGCGAGCGCCATCGTCATCGCCTTCCTCGTCGTCGCAGCGCTCTGGCGTTTCCGGCGCGAGGAGAACCCGGTGATCAAGGCGACCTGGCTGTCGAGCCGCAACGACACGATCTCGACGACCGGATTCGCACTGGTCGGGCTCGCCGCCCGCGTCGCGCCGGTGCGCTGGCCGGAATATCTGTTCGACCTTGTCGTCGCCGGCATCTGCTTCCAGGCGACATGGGCGATCTGGCGCTCGCTGCGGCGGAATGTGGGTTCGGAAGCGTCGCAAACCGGTTTGCGCAACAAGGCGCAGACAGACGCAACGGGCGGGCTATAAAGACGGCACGTCTCCTGAGGATGCCGCCGCCATGACGATCGCCGCCAAGCTGCCCTCCATCCTGATCGCCAATCGCGGCGAGATCGCCTGCCGGGTCATCCGCACCGCCAGGCGGCTGGGCCTGCGCACCATCGCCGTCTATTCGGATGCCGATGCCGAGGCGCTGTTCGTTCAGATGGCGGACGAGGCCCATCATATCGGCCCCGCCCCGGCCCGCGAGAGCTATCTCGACGCGGACAAGATCCTCGCCGTCGCGAAGGAGGCAGGCGCTGCCTGCATCCATCCTGGCTACGGCTTCCTCTCCGAGAATGCCGACTTCGCCGATGCCTGCGCCGCGGCCGGAATCGTCTTCGTCGGTCCGCCGGCTTCGGCCATCAGGGCGATGGGCCTGAAGGATGCCGCCAAGGCGCTGGTCGAGAAGGCCAGCGTGCCGGTGGTGCCGGGCTATCACGGCGCCGAGCAGGGCGCCGATTTCCTTCGCTCGGAAGCGCGGCGCATCGGCTATCCCGTGCTGATCAAGGCGGTCGCGGGCGGCGGTGGCAAGGGCATGAAGAAGGTCGACCGGCCCGAGGATTTCGATGACGCGCTCACCAGCGCACAGCGCGAGGGGCAGAATGCCTTCGGCGATGCCCGCGTGCTGGTCGAGAAATACGTGCTCTCGCCGCGCCATGTCGAAATCCAGGTCTTCGGCGACAGCCACGGCAATGTCGTCCATCTCTATGAGCGCGATTGCTCTTTGCAGCGCCGCCACCAGAAGGTGATCGAGGAAGCGCCGGCGCCAGGCATGAGCGATGAGGTCCGCGCCGCGATGGGCAAAGCCGCGACCGAGGCCGCCAGGGCGGTTGGCTATGTCGGGGCCGGCACGGTCGAGTTCATCGCCGATGGGCGTGACGGGCTGAAGGCCGACGGCTTCTGGTTCATGGAGATGAACACCCGCCTCCAGGTCGAGCACCCGGTAACGGAGGCGATCACCGGGCTCGATCTCGTCGAATTGCAGTTGAAGGTCGCGGCGGGCGAGCCGCTTGGCTTCACGCAGGCCGACGTCACCGCGAAGGGCCATGCGGTCGAGGCGCGGCTCTATGCCGAGGACCCCGAAAAGGGCTTCCTGCCTTCCACCGGCAAGCTCTGGGCGCTGCAATTCCCGGAAGGCGAGGGCATCCGCATCGATACCGGCGTCGAGGCCGGCGATACGGTGACGCCGTTCTACGACCCGATGATCGCCAAGGTGATCGCCCATGGCGCGACGCGCGACGAAGCTCTCGACCGGCTGGGTGCGGCTTTGGGCGAGACGGTGGTCGCCGGCCCGCGCACCAATCTCGCCTTCCTGAAGAAATTGACCGAGGCCGAGGGCTTCCGGAAGGGGCCGTTCGATACCGGCTTCATCGACCGCAATATCAGCGCGCTCGGCGCCGAGCCGCAGCCGCTCGATGCGGCGGCTGTCGCAGCGGCGGCGCTGCAACTCGAGGAGGAGCGGCAGGCGGCGGGCATGATTGCGGCTGCCGACCGGGCGGAGGGCGAGGCCCGCTCGCCCTGGCTCGACCCCGACGCCTTCTCGCTGATGCCGCGCCAGCCGTTGGGGCTGCCGCTGACTGTCGATGGCGAGCGTATCGATGCCCGGATCGAGTGGCATGGCGACGATGCGCGCGTCAGCCTGCCTGGTCACGAGATCGGCGAGGGCGAGCACGAGATTGCGCTGGCCGAGGGCGAGGGTGGCGTCTGGTTCGCGCTCCACCGCGGCCGGCAGACGGCCGTGTCGCTGTTCGATCCGTTCAGCGTCGATCTCGATGCCGCTGCGGGTTCGGGTGGCGTCGTCAAGGCGCCGATGCACGGCAAGCTCGTCGCGCTCTTCGTCGCGCCGGGCGAGGCCGTGACCAAGGGCCAGCGCCTCGCCATCGTCGAGGCGATGAAGATGGAGCATGTGCTGACCGCCCCGCGCGACGGCACCGTCAGCGAGGTTGCGGGTGAGCCGGGAGCGCAGGTCGCCGAAGGCGCGAAGGTGGTCGTGCTGGGGGAGTGAAGCGGGACGCCGTCAGCGCTTGAACTGGAAGCGGTCTCCCTTGCTGGTAATGAGGTAATAGTTCCCGGCATCCTTGACGATCTTGTCGCAACGGGCTCGGCCATTGTCGAAATCCACGCAAATGCGCCCGTTGGCGATCCTGTAAGTGCCGGGGCTGCCGCCATTGTAAGTGTAGCGGCCATCGGCTCCGTAGCTCAACGAGCCTCCCGCCGTGATCGTCTGCCCAACGATCAGTTTCTGCAATTCGCCTTTCGGCACCGGCTTGTCTTGAGCGTTGGCGATGCCGAGCGGGCCGATCAAGGCTGTCGCGGCCAGGATGATGATGCGCATCGACGATCCCGCGGTTTATTACCTAACGTAATCTTGGGCATCCTATCGGGAGCGCGTGGGCCGTCAACAGCATGACGGAAATGATGGTTGAAGATGGCGATCATCGAATCGATTGAAGCGCTTGCGGGCAGGTGCTCAGGCTTTGATTCAGGGTGGCTGCGTCACGCCCGGGCTTGACCCGGACATCTCGAAAGCCAGGGTCTTCTCGTCCAGAGGTTCTTGGGTTAGGCTGCGCTTCACCCGAGAATGACGCGCGGGCGCGTCTCACCAGCCCGCATCCAAGGCCGCGATCGCTCGCCCGGCGACAGAGAGGTTGATCTCCGCCAGCGGGTTTTCGTCCTCGATGAACCAGCTCGCCGACAACCCGCACCAGGCGATGATCCAGCACAGTAGCCGCTGGCGCTCCAGCCCCGATTTCGCCAGCACGATCTCCAGCCGGCGCTCGAAAGCGCCCGGCGCGACGGCGACCGCCGGCTCGGGATCGGCGAGATCGGGGTCGCAGAACAGGATCGTGTATTCGAAGGCGCGATCGCCGATCACCGATTTCGGGTCGATGGCGAGCCAGCCGCGTCCCTCGAAATCCAGAACATTGTCGTGATGCAGATCGGCATGGAGCGGCACGATCTCCTGCTGCGTGGGCAATAGCGCGTTTGCCTCCATCGCGGCGCGGGCGAGCAGGCCGCCATGCTTGGAGGCAGCCGGAAAGAGGTCCTCGAACCAGATGTCGAGCGGGATCAGCCCGGTGGGAGCCGGTCCGCGCGGCTTCTGCAGGGCCGCGATGGCATCGCAGAGGATGGCGGTCGCTTCGTCGTCGCCCTCGGCGCCGCTGCGGGCCATGGCAGCGAGCGAGCGCTGGCCGGTGGCGCGTTCGATCAGCATAGCTTCGCCATGCTCGCTGCGGGCGAGGAGGCGCGCGGCGCCATCGCCGTTCCAGTATTCCAGCGGCAGGTAGCCGCGCCGTTCGTCCTCGACCTCGGGCAGCTTGAGCATGGCAGGCGTGCCGCCCCGCAGGACAGGGAGCAGGCGGCTGGCATGGGTCCTGATCGACTCGCCGTCGGAGACGAGACCCCAGCGGACGAGCCAGGGGGCGAAGACCTCTTGCGAAGCCTCGCTCATCCGCGCCCGATCATCGGGAACTGCTCGGCCTCGTAGATCTGCCCGGAGACCGGCGCACTGTCCTCCGAGAGCCAGAAGGCGGTGTGAGCGGCGATCTCCTCCGGCTGCATGATCCGGCCGGTCGGGGCGTCCCGCAGCGGCAGATGGTTCTGCCAGCCGGGCTTGCGGCCCTCGCGCTGTTGCGTCGCATCCTCGTTGGCGGTCCAGGTCCAGCCGACATTGAGCTGGTTGGCGCGGATGCGCTCGGGGCCGAGCGTGTTGGCGAGGTTGCGCGTCATGGTCATCAGCGCACCCTTCGACATCGAATACACCGTGAGATTCGACAGGCCGCAATAGGCGTTGATCGAGCCGACGGTGACGATGGCGCCAGGCGATTTCTGCGCCCGGAAGGCGCGGATCGCGGCTTCCGCGCAGAGCAGCGGCGCGCGGGTGTTGATCGCGAACATATGGTCGAAGAAGGCGGCAGTGGTCTCGGTCAGGATGCCGCGCGGATAGATGCCGGCATTGTTGACGAGCCCGTCGATGCGGCCGAAGGCGGCCAACGTCGCATCGACGATGGCCTGCGCGGTTGCAGGCTCGGCGAGATCTCCGGCCGAGCCCGCCGTCGCGGTACCAAGCCTGGCGACGGCTGCACTGACTTCCGCCGCGTCGCGGCCGTGGATCAACACCCTGGCGCCCTCGGCGACAAGTCGCTCGGCCATCGCATAACCGATGCCGGTGGAGGAGCCGGTGACGAGGATGACCTTGCCTGCTAGTCCGCGCATGGGAAGCGTCCGTGTCTGGTTCGGGAGGTCGGAATGACTGTGAAGCGAATCGTCGCCAATATCGCAACCGCGGAGCTTGGCCTGGCGCAAGCCTTCTATGGCGATCTCTTCGGTCTCACCCTCGTCATGGATCATGGCTGGATTCAGACCTATGCCGCGGAGACGGCGCCGGGGGCGCCACAACTGAGCTTCGCCAGCGAAGGCGGCTCGGGCGCGCCGATGCCCGATTTCTCGATCGAAGTCGACGACCTCGAGGCGGTGCTCGCCTGGGTGCGCGCGGCCGGTCATGCGATCGTCTATGGCCCGGTCGACGAACCCTGGGGCGTCAGGCGCTTCTTCCTCCGCGATCCGTTTGACCGGCTCGTCAATGTCCTGGCGCATTCGGACTGAAGCCGGGTTGTGGAGAAACGCGGTGGAGACTGGCTTGCCGGCTGGCTCGGGCCTATTTTGCGGCCATGCCCCTTCACCTGCTCAAGCTCTGCGTCGGCGCGGAATCGATCAGCGATCTCGAGGACTGGATCGCCGAGCGCCAGGCGCAGCGGCGCGCGCGGGGAGAGCCGGCCGAGCAATTGCACACCACGCGCATGGTGCCGAAGAGGATCGAGGAGCTCCTCGACGGTGGCTCGCTCTACTGGGTGATCAAGGGCCAGATATCGGCGCGCCAACGCCTCACCGATATCCGTCCCTTCACCGATGGCGAGGGTATCGGCCGTTGCCATCTGGTGATGGAGCCGGTCGTCGTGCCGGTGGAGCCGCGCCCGTTCCGCCCCTTCCAGGGCTGGCGCTATCTGCAGACCAAGGATGCCCCGCGCGATCTCTCCGACCATGGCGGCGACATCGGCGAGATGCCGGAGGAGCTGCGACGGGAGCTGGCGGGGCTGGGGCTGCTCTAGGCGGCCTATACCGGAATATTGTCGAGTAGCCGGGTGCTGCCGATGCGGGCTGCGAGGATCAGGCGGATCGGTCCATCGGCCAGCGAGGCAACCGGCGCCAGCGTCTCGGCATGGCGCGCTTCCAGATAGTCAAGCTCGAAGCCGGCGGTGATGATCTCGTTCTGGGCGTCTGCAACCGCCTTGAACAGGTCGTCGCGGTTCCGGATGCGCGCGGCGAGGTCCTGCATCGCGCGATGGAGCAGCGGCGCCAGCGCGCGGTGCTCATCGGACAAGTAGCGGTTGCGCGAGGACATCGCGAGCCCGTCCGCCTCGCGCACCGTTGCCAATGGGACGATGTGGATGCCGAGGTCGAGATCGGCCGCCATGCGGGTCACGACCTTGAGCTGCTGGTAGTCCTTCTCGCCGAAGATCGCATAGTCGGCGCGCGATTGCGTGAAGAGCTTGCAGCAGACCGTCGCCACGCCCTCGAAATGCGTCGGGCGGAAGCGGTCCTCCAACCCGACGGCGGCCGGTCCGAGCAGGAGCACCCGTGTTGCGAAGCCGGCCGGATACATCTCCTCGACCGCGGGGAAGAACACCGCATCGGCGCCCGCTGCGGCTAGCTTTGCGCAATCGTCGTCGAAGGTGCGCGGATATTTCTTGAAGTCTTCATGCGGCGCGAACTGCGTCGGGTTGACGAAGATCGTGGCGATCACCCGCCTGGCATGGCGCAGGCCCTCGCTGACCAGCGCGATATGGCCTTCGTGCAGTGCGCCCATGGTCGGCACCAAAGCCACTTCCTCGCCGGCGGCATGCCAGCCGGCGACCGCTTCACGCATTGAGGCGACCGTCTCGAAGACCGTGATTCCAGCCACTCGCATGCCCTCCGCTCCGGCGCACGGGTAGCAAATGCCGGCGCCATGGCCAATATCAGGGCAAAGGATGATTCAGGTGGATCGAAGAGGTCGATGAACGAGAGGAAGGATCGGGCCGTCGGAAAGGCGGGGATGACCGCACCGGCAACGCATTCGCAGCCGGGCGAGATCGACCGCTTCCTCGGCGCGGCGAAGCAGCTCGCGCCGTTGGCGGCGGGACAGGCGGGGCGGCTCGTCTTCGCGCTCGATGCCACGATGAGCCGCCAGCCGACCTGGGACCTCGCCTGTTCACTGCAGGCCCGGATGTTCGATGCCACCTCGCAAAGCGGCGGGCTTGCGGTGCAACTCGTCTATTTCAGGGGGATCGGCGAGTGCCGTGCCTCGGGCTGGGTCGGCGAGCCGGCGCGCCTGACCGGGCTGATGCGCCGCATCGCCTGCGAGGGCGGCCAGACCCAGATCGCCCGCGTGCTGCGCCATATCCGCGATGAGGCCAGGACCGTGCCGGTGCGCGCCTTCGTCTATGTCGGCGATGCGATGGAGGAGGATGTCGATGCGCTGGCGTCGCTGGCCGGCGAACTCGGCCTGCGCGGCATCCGCGGCTTCGTCTTCCAGGAGGGACATGATCCGGCAGCAGGCAGCGCCTTCGCCACGATCGCGCGATTGACCGGCGGCGCCCATGCCCGCTTTGACGTGAACGCGCCCGCCTCGTTGCTCGATCTCCTGCGCGGGGCGGCGGCCTATGCGTCTGGCGGGCGCGAGGCGATGCAGCGGCTGGCCGGCTCGACGCCTGCGGTGAAGAGGCTGATCGCCGCGATGGATGGAGGGCGTCGGTGAGCCTGCTCTACGGCGTTGCCGTGCTGATCCTCGTCTGGTGGCTGGCGAAGCTCTTCGCCGGGGCCAATCCCAAGGTGCTGGCGCGATTGGCGAAGACCGGCGGAGGCGTCGCCGCGCTCGGCGTCGCCGGGCTCCTGATGGTACGCGGCCGGATGGACATGGCCATCTTCCTCGGCGGTATCGGCGCCTGGTTGCTTGGCTGGAGCGCGACCGGGCCGGGCGGCATCCGCTTTCCCTGGGCCGATCGTTCAGGCCCGACGCCGGGCGCGACCTCCAAGGTCAAGTCGGCTCTGCTGGAGATGGAGCTCGACCATGACAGCGGGGGCATGACCGGCAGCGTCACCGCCGGCCCCTATGCGGGGCGGGCGCTCGACAGCCTCGATATGGCTGAGCTTGCCGCGCTGATGCGCGATTGCCTCACGCGTGATCCTGACGGCGCGCGGCTGCTAGAGGCATATCTCGACCGCCGGTCGCCCGGCTGGCGTGAAGACGCTCAGCGTGATGGCGACGCGGGGCAGCGCGGCGCGGCGGGCGCGGGCGCGATGACGCAGCAGGAGGCCTACGATATCCTGGGGCTTCAGCCGGGGGCGGGCGAGGAGGCGGTCCGCGAAGCCCATCGGGCTCTGATGAAGCGCATCCACCCGGATGCCGGGGGCACCAGCGGCCTTGCCGCTCGCGTCAACCAGGCCAAGGACGTCCTTCTGAAGCAGCGCTAGCGAAGGGCTCGGGGAGTGGGTCTGCGACATGTCGTGAACTCCTTTCCCAGGTCCCTGGTCAGCTACGGGTGGCGAAGCAGGAGAAGCCACCGCGCTTCAACTGGTTGCAGGCATTCTGCGCTTCCTTCGAGTCGTCGAAGCCAGCGAAGCGGGCGCGGAAGAGGGTGGAGCCACCTTTCGCGACCTTCTCGGTGAAGGGCGAGGCGCTGGCGAGCGAGCCGGAGGCCTTGGCCTTGGCACGGGCGAGAATTTCCTTGGCCTTGCCCTCGTCGTCGGTGGCGCCGAGCTGGATAACCCATTTGCCGGAGGCCACGATCGCGGCCTGATGCGACATGGCCGGAGCAGGCTCGGGCGCCTGGGCCTTGGCGGGGGTGGCTTCGACCTTTCGTGCGACGGGGGCGGCAGGAATCTCGGCCCTGGCCTCGGCGACCTTCACAGGCTCGGCGACGGGCTCGGGCGCCCTGGCGATCGAGGACGTGACGTCGACATTCGCCGGCGGGCGCAGGACCTTGGCATCGGCCGGCTGCGCGCCGATCGACCAGCGCATGGCCGAAGGCGTCGTCGTCGCGGCGACCGGGCGCATGCCGGAGATCTGCAGCGGCTGGCCACCGGCGACCGCGACCGGGCGCGGCGGCGCGATCGGCGTGGTGGTCGGCATCGGGGCGTAGGCGCGGGCGGCGGCCGGAAGAGCCGGCTGCTCTTCAACCTGCGGCTGCTGACGCGGACGCGGAACCGGGATCGGTGCCGGCTCCGCGGCGGCCTGCTGGATCGAACGCGGGCGCTCCTCCGGCTCCGGGGCCTCGGCGACCATCACCGAGGAACGGCCGCTGGTCGAGGCGCGCGGCAGGCTGGCGAGAACGAGATCGGTCATGATCTTGTCGCGCGAGGCGCCGGAACGGCCGCCGAGCACGATCGAGACGACATGCCGGCCTTCCGACTTGGCCGAGGTCATCAGGTTGAAGCCCGATGCGCGGGTATAGCCGGTCTTGATGCCGTCGACGCCCTCGACCTTGCCGAGCAGGCGGTTATGTCCGCGGATGGTGCGGCTCCCGTACTGGAACGCCCGCATCGAGAAGAGCGGATAGTATTTCGGGAAGCGCTCCTGGATGGCGCGGGCGAGGATGGTGAGGTCACGTGCCGTCGTGATGTTCGGCGGGGAGTGGGGCAGGCCGTGCGGATTGTAGAAGCGCGTCGAGCTCATCCCGAGCGCGCGCGCCTTGCGCGTCATCTGCTCGGCGAACGCCTCCTCGGAGCCGGCGATGTTCTCGGCGACCACGACGGAGGAGTCGTTGGCCGAGAGCGTGATCATGCTCTTGATCACGTCCTCGACGGCAATGGTCGAGCCAGCACGCAGACCGAGCTTGGTCGGCGGCTGGGAAGCCGCATAGGACGAGACCTTGAGCTCGGAATCCATGGTGAAGCGGCCGCGCTCCATCTGCTCGAACAGCATGTAGAGCGTCATGACCTTGGTCAGCGAGGCGGGGATGCGCGCAGCATCCTCGTTGACCGCATGCAGGGTGCGGCCGGTCTTCGCGTCGACGACCATAGCGGCATAGGGAGGGGTATATCCGCCGCCGCCGGCATGACGGCGCTTGCGCGCCTCGGCGGGGGAGGACGCGATCGTGGCCGCTACGGCGACGACACCGATCAGACCGGCAACGGCCCGCAGACGCGGCCGCCGCAACCCAACGCAACCAGACAACATGAACCCGCCTCGAACACACAACCATGGGCCGATCCCGCGCCTGGCTCATCGTGGCGCAGGGGACACAGTTGGCGAGGTTAGGCCGATGCGGTTACGGAGCCGTTAAAACTTGAACGGTTGCCAGTGGAACGATCTGCGTTTGGTGCATTGCGGTGTTCCCTTGACATTTATGTTGCAATGCACAATATGCAGGCAGTCCCCGGTGGTGATCATGCTCACCCGACCTTGGGGCGGCGTATCGGGCCATCCTGGCCCATTCACCTGAGGCGGCACCGCAGCGTGCCAGGAGAAGAGCCATGATCCAGCAGTTCGAGACCATCCAGAAGGCTTCCAAAGAGAACGTCGACGCCGCCCTGAAGGCCTTCGGTGCCACCTCGAAGGGCGTGCAGACCATCGCCGTCGAGACCACCGACTACGCCAAGAAGTCCTTCGAGGCCGGCACCGCCACGCTCGAGAAGCTCGCTGGCGTGAAGACCTTCGACAAGGCCCTGGAGATCCAGGCCGATTTCATCAAGTCCTCGTTCGAGGGCGCCGTCGCCCAGTTCACCAAGATGGGCGAGCTCTACACCGCTCTCGCCAAGGACGCCTACAAGCCGTTCGAAGGCATCGTCTCGAAGGCCGTCCCGGCCGCCCCGAAGGCGTGATTCCGGCCGGCGGCCGACAGGCTGCCGAGGACCTTGCGTTGAGTTGCGTTTGCGAACCCCGGCCCGCAAGGCCGGGGTTTTTCATTGGGTGGACCGGAAGCTGCGGCATCGGGCGCCATTGAGCTCGACCCCTTGATAGGGCTTGAAGCTCCAGTGACTTCAGCTTGTAGACGAGAGGTCTCGATGCCGTTTTTGGTGGAGGCCGAATTTGTCCGGGTCTGAGATCGCCGCCCATCTGGCCGCACTCGTCTATGCCGGAGCCTTCCTGCTTCTTTCGATGAAGCGGGCGCGCCAGAATGGCCCGCCGATCTGGATCTTCACCCGCAGCGCGCGGGCCCAGCGCTTGCCGGCGCTGCTGTTCAGGCTCGGCTTCGCCGAAAGCGTGCTCTGGCCTCCATTCGCGCGCGGCCGGTCGGGGAAGCGCCGTCCGGGCTGCTGGCCGGCATCCCCGGCGTGGGGCTCGCGGTGATCGGCGCGGCTGTGGCGCTCCGGGCGCAGGTGCATATGGAGCGATCATGGTGCATCGGAGCCGCCGAGGCAGAGAGGGGTGCCATCATCGACGCCGGCCGCTTCGCCCTGTCGCGGAACCCGGTCTTCGTTGGTCAGACCCTGTTTTTCATCGGTCTGTTTCTGGTCCGGCTGTGTGTGATCGAGCTGGCGCTCGTGTTCGCGGTCCTGATTGCGATCGCCTTGCAGGTCCGGATCGAGGAGGGAGTTCTGCGACGCGATCTCGGCGCTTCCTACGCCGCCTGTCAGCGCCGGGTGAAACGCTGGATCCGCCGGCCATGCTGAAATTCGTGCGTTATACGGCTTGGGTGCTCGTTGTGGCCGTCGGCTTCGTCTCGACCTCGATCCTGATGGGCTGGTGGGTATCGGATCGGTCGCGGATGGAGCAGCCGGCTGCGGTCGGCGGCGGCTTCTCGCTCATCGATCATACGGGCAAGCCGGTGACCGATGCCGATTTCCGTGGCAGTCCGCTGGCCGTGTTCTTCGGCTTCACCCATTGCCCGGAAGTCTGCCCGACAACGCTCCTGCGATTGGGCGATCTCACCCGGCAACTGGGGGCTGATGCAGGGCGGTTGAAAATCCTCCTGATCACGGTCGATCCGGAGCGCGATACGCCCGCGCAGCTTTCGCTCTACCTGCAATCCTTCGATCCGAACGTGGTTGGCCTCACCGGCTCGCAGGCGCAGGTCGATGCGGCGCTCACGGCGTTCAACGCTTACGCCAAGAAGGTGCCTGTCGATGGCGGCTACACCATGGATCACACGGCCAATGTCTATCTGATGACCGGCGAGGGCGTCTTCCGCACGATGATCGACTATCACGAAGCCGATTCAGCGGCTCTGGCGAAGCTGCGGATGCTCCTGCGCTGAGGCAGATCGCTATTGCTCGGCGCGAACCGGCAGCCGCCTGGCCTGGAATCCGGTCTTGGATTGCTCGAAGCCGGCGGCTTCGTAAAAGGCCAGCGTGGACGGCTTCTTCGAGCCCGTCATCAGCATCGCCTTGTAGCATCCGGCTGCCCAGGCGCGATCGGTCGCAGCCTTCAGGATCGCCTTTCCCAGCCCCTCGTTACGATGACCGGCATCGGTGACGACATTTTCGATCAGCGCGTAAGGCGCGCCGCCCCGCGTCAGATTCGGGATGACGATCACGGTGCAGCTCGTGACCAGATCGTGCCGAGGAAGCCGATCAGGACGGCGCTACCTTCGAAGCGTGCGAGACGCTCGAGAATCTTCCCTGCCTCGTCGTCCGGGCAGCGTTCACCGTCCGGGAGGAGGTGGCGATAGAGATCCTGAAGCGCGGGCAGGTCGACCTGTTCCGCTGCGCGAATGACGAGTTCGGTCATGCCGGCAGGGATAGACGATCCCGCCGCTCATGAAAAACCCCGGCCGATGGCCGGGGTTTCGATGGGCATTGCGCGGCTGATGGCATTCGCTCATGCCGGGAGGACGACGACCTTCGTCTTCACCGGCGTCTGATCGTAGAGATCGATCATGTCCTGGCTGAGCAGGCCGACGCAGCCGCTGGTGATGCCGGAGCCGATCGATTCCTCGTCGCTCGAGGCATAGATCGTGTAGAGCGTGTATCTGCCGTTCTGGTAGAGATGCAGTGTGCGGGCGCCCAGCGGGTTGTCGAGGCCGCCCGGCATGCCGCGCGCATATTTCGCCGCTTCGGGCTGGCGCTTGATCATTTCCGGCGGCGGCGTCCAGGTCGCCCATTCGGACTTGCGCCCGACATAGGCGTCACCGTTCCAGCGGAAGCCGTCGCGGCCGACATTGGCGCCGTAACGCGTGGCGTTACCGTCTCCCTCGATGCGATAGACATAGTAATTGGCGGGATCGACGATGATGGTGCCCGGCTCTTCCTTGCTCTCGTAGCGGACGGTGCGGCGCCAGTATTTTCGATCGACCTTGGTGATGTCGGCGGCGGGAATCGCGAATTTCTTGTCGGGCACCGGCCCGTAGAGCTTCTGGGCTTCGGCGAGGCTCATGCCGTCGCCGGCGCAACCGGCGAGCCCCAGAGCGCCGAGGCTGACGGTCGAACCGACCAGAAACGAGCGGCGGTCGACAAGGCCCGGCCGGCGCTCCAGCGACGCCATCGCGCCAGTACCGACATTCCTACCATCGATGATCATGATTTCGGACTTTCCATGTCCTGCTGCCCGGCGAAGCCGGAGGCCGGCGCGGGCTCGTTGACTGTCTTGGCCGGTCCGAGATTGCCGTTACTCGGTCCGGCTGGCAAGGCCATGTCTCTGCCGCGGACTGGCTGAGCCGCGGCATGGCCGGACGATCGGCTCACACAGGCAGCACCGTTACGGGGGTGCCGAGCGACACGCGCGCATAGAGATGGGCGATGTCCTGGTTGATCATCCGGATGCAGCCGGAGGAGACATTCGTGCCCACCGTGTAGGGTTCGAACGTGCCGTGGATGCGATAGCCGAGATCCCGCCCCTCGCCGAAGAGGTAGAGCGTCCGGGCACCCAGCGGGCTTTTCGAGCCGCCGCGCACGCCGAGCCCGCGCGGGGTCTGCTCAAGCTGGGACCTGATCGCCGGATCGCGCGCGATCATCTCCGGGGGCGGGACCCAGTCGGCCCAATCGCGCTTCATGTTGATCCGTGCCGCGCCGGACCAGCCGAAGCCCTCGCGCCCGACGCCGACGCCGTAACGCGTCGCGACGCGCGGGGATTCCACGAAGTAGAGGTGGTAGCCGGCGGGATCGACCACGATCGAGCCCGGCTTGTCATCGCGCGGAAACTCCACCGTCTGCCTGAGATAGCGGGCATCGATCCGCTGATAGTCGATGGCCAGGATCGGAAAGCGCTCGCCGGGATATTCGGTATAGATCTCGGCGTAGTTCGGCCGGGAAAGCGTGCGCGTCGAAAGGCCGCGCGGGCTCTGGCCGAACTCGGGCAGGGCGACGATGCTGCGCGAGCCGCATCCGGCCAGGCCCGCCGCCGCGACGGAGAGGGCGGGGAAGGTAAACGAGCGGCGGGTCAGCATCGGGCATCTCTCAGGAAGGTCTGAGGAGATACATCGGCTTGGATGGTTACTGTTGCGTGAACCCGCGATTCCGGCCGCCCGATACCGGTTGCTCGATTTGCCTAACCGCAGCAATGCGAGGGTTGTCCGGACCGCCTGGATTCCTGGATCGGGGGGCAGGGGACGTCGCCATAGGAGCAATAGACGCAGCAATCCCCCGGCTTCGGCCGGAGAACCGTGCTGCAGCCGGCACATTCATAGAAGAACTGGCAGGCGTCCGTCGGCATCGTCTCGGTGGTCCGATGGCCGCAATGCGGGCAGGTGAGCGTGGAACGAAGTTGCATGATCACCATCCCATCGATCAAAGCCCCGATGATAACCTCAAGTGCCGAACAAGTCTGCAGGGGGCTCAGGCGTCGTGGCAGCGACAAGGATGAGGTGCAGTGCGGCGGTTCCGCCACCGTCATCCGCAACGACTCCGGGCGTGCGAGGCCGAAGCTGTCGGCCTTCTGATTTGAACCGATTGAAAAGACAGCCGGTTGGGGGCATCTCTAGGGGGCGGGCGCCGCCGTCGCGGCGCCGAGAGGTTCCGGTTTCCGCCATGCTCGACAAATCCGTGCCGCCCCGCACGCTCAAGCTCAATGCCGCCGACAATGTCATTGTCGCCGTCGATCCCGTCGATCCCGGCGTGACTGCGGCCGGGGTCGAGGCGCTCAAGCGTATCCCGCGCGGACACAAGATGGCGATCGCTCCGATCGCGAGGGATCAGCCGATCCGAAAATTCGGCCAGATCATCGGCTTCGCGACGGCCGATATCGTGCCCGGCGACTGGGTGCACGAGCACAACACCGGCTTCCATGCCTTCGACCGCGACTACGCCTTCGCCGCGGAGGCCAAACCGGAATTCGTGCTGCCGGTCGAGCAACAGGCGACCTTCGAGGGCTTCCGCCGGGCCAATGGCAAGGCCGGCACGCGCAACTACGTGGGCATCCTGACCTCGGTGAACTGCTCGGCCTCGGCTGCGCGCTTCATGGCGGAGGAGGTCAAGCGCTCCGGACTGCTCGCCGATTATCCGAACGTCGACGGCGTGATCGCGCTGACCCACGGCACCGGCTGCGGCATTGATTACAACGGCGAGAGCTTCGAGGTGTTGAAGCGCACGACCTGGGGCTATGCCTGCAACCCCAATATGGCGGCGGTGCTCGTCGTCGGGCTGGGTTGCGAGGGCTTCCAGATCAGCCGCATGAAGGAGGCTTATGGCGTCACCGAAAGCGATGTCTTCCGGACGCTGACGATCCAGGAGACGGGCGGCACCAAGAAGGCCGTCGCCGCCGGGATCGAGGCGCTGAAGGTGATGCTGCCGATCGCCAACAAGGCGGTACGCGAGACCGTGCCGGCTTCCGAATTGATGCTGGCGCTGCAATGCGGCGGCTCGGACGGCTATTCCGGCATCACCGCCAATCCGGCGCTGGGCGCCGCCGTCGACATCCTCGTCGAGCATGGCGGCACGGCGATCCTCTCCGAGACGCCGGAGATATACGGCGCCGAGCATCTGCTGACGCGCCGCGCCGCCACCCGCGAGGTCGGCGAGAAGCTCGTCGGCATCATCAAGTGGTGGGAGGATTATACCGAGCGCGCCCGGATGAGCATGAACAACAATCCCTCGCCGGGGAACAAGGCGGGCGGGCTCACCACCATCCTGGAGAAGTCGCTGGGCGCGGCGGCCAAGGGCGGCACCAAGACGCTCTCGGCGGTCTATCACTATGCCGAGCCGGTCAAGGAGAAGGGCTTCGTCTACATGGACACGCCCGGTTACGACCCCGTCGCGGCGACGGGGCAGGTGGCCGGCGGCGCGAACATCCTCGCATTCACCACCGGGCGCGGCTCGGCCTATGGCTGCAAGCCGACGCCTTCGGTGAAGCTCGCGACCAATACGCCGATCTACGAGCGGATGATCGACGACATGGACATCAATTGCGGCGACGTGCTCGACGGCGTCTCGCTGGAGCAGAAGGGCCGCGAGATCTTCGATAAGCTGCTCAAGGTGGCTTCCGGCGAACGGACCAAGTCCGAAGAACTCGGCTATGGTGATGCCGAATACGTGCCCTGGCAGATCGGCGCGACGATGTGATTTTCTGCGGCGCCGGGTGAACCCGGTGCACGATTCAGGCGACCAAGGATGGCTTCGGCGCTGCCGGGGCCATTTCTTTTTCGGCCTGGATCTCCATGAAGACACTCTTCCTCGTCACCGTCCCGCGCGTCCTGCTCGGGGTGATTTTTCTGATCAGCGCCGTTGACGGCTTCTGGTGGCTCGCCACCGGCATGAACCTGATCCATCCGCCGACCAGCCCGCGCGGCGTCGTCTTCGAGACAGCTCTGCAGGATTCAGGCTTCATCTGGCCCTTTATCAAGGCGATCAACCTGACAGGGGCGTTGAGCCTGATCGCGAACGTTGTGCCGGCTTTCGGGCTCGCCCTGATCGCTCCGGTCATGGCGGTGATCGTGCTGTTTCATGCGACGATCAATCCGCAGGGCCTGCCGGTCGCGGCCGTCCTCGTGGTGTTGGGCTCGATGCTGGTCTGGGCCTATCGCGATCGCTACGCGGCGCTGTTCCGGTAGGATTGCGCGTCATTCTCGGGGCGAAGCGTTGTCACCCCGAGAAGCTCGGGCCCGACGAGGCTCAGGAGCCGTTTCCTCTGCGTCATGCCCGCGGCAGGCCCCGGCATGACGCGCCGCGGGATCAGAGCGAAAATCCCGTCAGCCGCTCGCGCAGTTCTTCGATCCTGTCGGCCGCCACATTGGCGATCGCGATGCGCAGGTGGTTCTCCTGGCCGGGGCCGAAATAGGGGCCCGGCAGGGCGAGGACGCCGCAATCCTCGACGAGACGGCGCGCCACCTCGGCCGCCTTCACGCCTGCGAACGGGTGGGCGACATAGGCGAAATAGGCGCCGGCCGAGAGCACGCGCCAGCCGTTCAGCGGCGCCATCGCCTTTCGAAACAGGTCGGCGCGCGCATTGATCTCGGTGCGGTTGCGCTCGCGCCAGTCGCGGATGCCGTCGATGCCCCAGGTTACCGCCGCCTGCCCGGCGCGGACGGGGCTGATCTGGACGCAGTCGAGCACCTTGCCGATCTGGGAGAGCGCCGCCTCGCCGGCCGTGATCGCACCGAGGCGCCAGCCCGGAATCGCATAGGCCTTCGAGAAGCTGTAGAGGCCGATCACCGAATCCTGCCAGCGCGTTGTGGCGAAGATTTCATGCGGCCTGGCAACGTCCGCGGGCAGGAAATCGCGATAGGTCTCGTCCAGCACCAGCCAGATGCCGCGCTTCGCGCAGAGCGCGGCGAAGGCGGCGATGGTCTCAGGCGGATAGACCGCGCCGGTCGGGTTGTTGGGGGTGACGAGAACGATGGCGCGGGTACGCTCGTCGATCAGCGCCTCGGCCGTCGCGGCATCCGGTACGAAGCCGGCTTCCGGCGCGCAGGGCAGCGGGCGGGCCTCCACGCCGAGCATGGTCAGCGTCATCTCGTGGTTGAAATACCAGGGCGTTGGCAACAGCACGTTGTCGCCGGCCTGCGCCAGCGACATCATCGTCACGACGTAGGCCTGGTTGCAGCCGGAGGTGATCGCGACCTCGGCCGGTTTGAAGGCCGTGCCGTAGATGCGGGAGATCTCGGCGGCATAAGCCTCGCGCAAGGTCGCGTCACCGGTGATGCCGCCATAGCGCGTGCTGCCTGGCTCGGCCGCGGCGGTAGCGAGCCTTTCGAGCAAGACCACCGGCGGCGGTGCGCCGGGCACTGCCTGCGAGAGGTCGATCAGCGGGCCACGGGTGCCACCATAGGCGCGGGCCCAGCCCTGCGCCTCCGGGATCGGCGGCGTGCCGGTATCGATGAGATCGGGATTGAGCTTGGCGGTGGCGGTCGTCGGCATGATCTGCCTGATGTGCGGCGTGCGCGCGTTTGCGTCAATCGTCTTGGAAGCGTGGCAAACCCGCGCCATATCTGGAGCACTTCCAATCCAGCGATCGGGCGGGTTCATGCGGGACGAGACCGGGGATGCCATCGCCGCGCTGCATGCGCTGCTCGACGAGGCGGACAGCATCGTCAGCTTCACCGGCGCCGGCGTCTCGACCGAATCGGGCGTGCCGGATTTCCGCACGCCCGGCTCGCCCTGGATGATCAACAAGCCGATCCCCTACGATGCCTTCGTCGAGAGCCGCGAGGTCCGCATCGAGGCCTGGCGCCGCAAATTCGCGATGGACGACCATTATCGCGGGGCGGTGCCGAACAGCGGCCACCGGGCGCTGGCCCGGCTGGTGGCTGAGGGGCGCTCGCCTGCCATCGTCACGCAGAACATCGACGGCCTGCACCAGGCCGCCGGCGTGCCCGAGGACAAGGTGATCGAACTGCATGGCAACGGCACCTATGCGACCTGCCTGACCTGCGGCTGGCGGCATGAACTGGCGTCGATCCGACCGGTCTTCGAGGCGACGGGCGAGCCGCCGGCGTGCGCGATCTGCACCGGGCCCGTGAAATCGGCGACGATCTCCTTCGGACAGGCGATGCCGCAGGAGGCGATGAGGCGGGCGCAGATGCTGGCGCTGGAATGCGACCTGTTTCTCGTCGTCGGTTCGTCGCTGGTGGTGTATCCGGCGGCGACGCTGCCGGTGATCGCCAAGCGCCAGGGCGCGAAACTCGTCATCCTCAACCGCGAGCCGACGGAACTCGACGCGGTTGCCGACCTCGTCATCCGGGCCGAGAGCGGGGTGGTGCTTGGAGGGCTCGTATCCCGAGCCAGATGATGTGGACGATTCATCGGAGGCTGTATCCTGAATCGGCAGCAATGGTATCGTGACAGTGCGAATCAAGCGTTGCGCGTGGGGGTGAGCGGCACATGTCCGACGAATTCGGTGAGAGCGGGCGGCCACCGATGGGTCCCATCCAGTCACTCAATCGAGTCATGCGGCTCGACGGACCCGGTGATCACGCGTCGGAGGTGCCGGTCGAAATCACCGGCTACGTCAAGTGGTTCGATGTCTCCAAGGGTTATGGCTTCGTCGTGCCGGAGGCGGGCGGCGCGGATGTGCTGCTTCATGTCACGATCCTGAAGCGCGATGGATTCAACGCGATAGCGGAAGGTGCTCGCATCGTGCTCGAAGCCGTTGACAAGGCGCGGGGCCGTCAGGCGGTGCGCGTGCTCTCGATCGACACCACCTCCGGTCGCCATCCTTCCGAGATGCCGATGGCGCGCACCAATGTCGCGATCACGCCGACGAGCGGGCTCGAGCGCATGGTGGTGAAGTGGTTCAACCGTCTGCGCGGTTTCGGCTTCGTCTCGAAGGGCGAGGGTGCGCCCGACATCTTCGTCCATATGGAGACGCTGCGCCGCTACGGTCTCGTCGAACTCGTGCCGGGGCAGACGGTGCTGGTACGCTACGGCCCCGGGCCGAAGGGCTTGATGGCCGCGGAAATCCATCTGGAGCAGAGCGCGGCCGCTACGGTGGCGCATTGAAGTGCTGAAAGCCGTGGCGCCGATGGCGCCTGCGGCCTTTCCCTCGCTATCTTTTTGTTAGCGATATGTCCGTGTCCGGATGATCGGCTTTACGGTTCATCAATCCGCTCGGCTTTGAGATGCTGGCTTCTCCGGAGGCCGAGTCATCGTTCTTCTCCTCAGTGATCGCGAAGAGCGCTGCGAGGCGCTGCGGCGGATTCTCTCGGTCTGGGGTCCGTGCAAGCTGTTGCCGTCTGGCGGTGACGCGCAGCACGCGGCCGATCGCCTTCTCGTCGTCGATCTCGATCTTTCCGACCGGCCCAGCATCGAGGCGGCACGCGCGGCGCTGGCGCCTCTCCTGCCTTCCAGTCCGCATTGCCTTTTTCTCCTCCGCGACATGTCGAGGCGCTGCCAAATTCAGGCCAATGCGCTCGGCGCGACGGAAATCCTTTCCGCCGATGTTTCGGCGGTGGTGCTGCTCGACAGGGTCGGGCTGTTGCTGGCCCCCCCAGGCCAGTCCACCAGCGCAGAGGAGCTCGGGCGTCGCTTCGTGGCGGCCTCCGCCGGTCTTTCCGATCTGATGGGAGCAGCGGAAGCTGGCCTGGGGCTACCGAAGCAGGCGATCGAGGACAGCGTCACCGCCCTCAACCGTGCCGCCGACAGTGGCGATCTCAATTCCTGGCTCGACATGGTGTGGCGGCATGACGATGCGACCTATCAGCATTGTCTGCTCGTCTCTGGGCTGGCCGCGGCCTTTGCTCATCGGCTCGGCTTCCGCGAGGCCGATCGAAGACTTATCGGCGAGGCAGCGGTGCTGCACGATATCGGCAAGGCCCGGATTCCACTTGATATCCTGCGCAAACCCGCGAGCCTGTCGCCGGCCGAGCGCGAGGTCATGCGCGAGCATCCCGGCATCGGCCATGACATGCTGGTCACGCAAGGCGGCTTCGCACCGGTCGTTCTGGCCGCGGTGCTCTCGCATCACGAGTACCTCGACGGCTCCGGCTATCCGCACAGGCTCAGCGGCAGCGGCATCCCCGATGCTGTCAGGATCATCACCATCTGCGACGTCTATGCCGCCCTGATCGAGCGACGCAGCTACAAGCCACCGATACCGCCGGGCGAGGCCTATGCGGCACTCGTCGCGATGGGCGGGAAGCTCGACCGCGATCTCGTTAGGGTTTTCGGCGAGGTCGTTCTCGATGCCGCGATCATGCAGCTCGGGCAGTATGGCAGGCCCGTCCTGGAGCGCTCGGCGGGGCACGCAGCCTGAGCCAGAACGGGTGGCTGGGGCCGGACGCTTGCTCGTCCGCTTTCGCCTTACACCGCGAAGGACGTTCCGCAGCCGCAGGAACTCGTTGCGTTCGGGTTGGTGATGCGGAAGGACTGGCCGATCAGGTCGTCGACGAAATCGATTGTGCAGCCTTCGAGCAGGTCGAGCGAGGTTTCGTCGATCAGCACCCTGGCGCCGTCGCGTTCGATGACGAGGTCGTCGGGCGCTTTTTCCCGGTCGATGTCGAAGATGTACTGGAAACCGGAGCAACCGCCACCGGCGACGCTGACGCGCAGCATCGCACCCGGCGCTTCGCTCGCCATTACCGAAAGAATACGTTTCGCGGCGTTTGCGGTCACCGCGATGCCCCGCGGATTGACCGCAAGATCGGTCGACATGATCAGATGCTCCTTGCACCCTGGTTGCCCGGAAAGGTAATGGCCCGGCAGCGGCTCTACAAGCATGGGTCCGCGACGAGGCTGCCATGCCCTATCCACAGAGCCCGATCCCGCCGGCCGGCCATGAGCCCGGAGAGCGCTGGCGCGCGCCCTATGCCTGCCGCTCGACGACGAGCCGCGGCCGACTGGTGGCGGAGCCGGCCTCGGCGACGCGCGGCGAATTCCAGCGCGACCGGGACCGCATCATCCATTCGACCGCCTTCCGTCGGCTGAAGCACAAGACGCAGGTCTTCGTCTCTCATGAGGGCGACCATTACCGGACGCGCCTGACCCATACGATCGAGGTGGCGCAGATCGCTCGTGCTTTGGCGCGCGCGCTCGGCCTCGACGAGGATCTGGCCGAGGCCTTGGCGCTGGCCCATGACCTCGGCCACACGCCGTTCGGTCATACCGGCGAGGACGCGCTGGAAGAGTGCATGGCCGGTTTCGGCGGCTTCGACCACAATGCCCAGACGCTCCGGATCGTGACGCGGCTGGAGCGGCGCTATGCCGATTTCGACGGGCTCAACCTGAGCTGGGAGACGCTC
>NZ_JAFKFW010000056.1 GCF_017308015.1 Allobosea sp. | reverse complement strand
TCCTTCGGCGGCAAGGGCGCCTTCATCGGCAAGGTCCGCGGCGACGAGCTCGGCAAGCTCTATCGCCATGACCTGACCTCGCTCGGCGTCGCTTTCGGCACGGCCGATGCGACGGAAGGGCCGGCGACGGCGCGCTCCTTCATCATTGTCACGCCCGATGGCGAGCGGACGATGAACACCTATCTCGGCGCCTGCCAGGGCCTCTCGGTCGCCGATGTCGACGCCAAGGCCGTCGAGGCCGCCGATATCGTCTATCTCGAAGGCTATCTCTGGGATCCGCCGGCGGCCAAGGAAGCCTTCCGCAAGGCCTCCGAGATCGCCCACAAGGCCGGCGGCCGCGTCGCCATCACGCTCTCCGATTCCTTCTGCGTCGACCGCTATCGCGACGAGTTCATCGGCCTGATCCGCAACCGCATGGTCGATCTGGTCTTCGCCAACGAGCACGAGCTCAAGAGCCTCTACGAGACCTCGGATTTCGACACCGCCCTGTCCTGGCTGCGTTCGGAGAACATCCTGGCCGTCGTCACCCGCTCCGAAAAGGGCGCGCTGGCGGTGACGCCGGACGGCATCGTCGAGGAACCGGTCTTCCCGGTTGAGCGCGTCGTCGATGCGACCGGTGCTGGCGATCTCTTCGCCGCGGGCTTCCTTTACGGCCTGACCTCGAACCGCGAGACGCGTGACTGCCTGCGTCTCGGCGCGCTGGCGGCAGCGGAGATCATCTCGCATATCGGTGCCCGGCCGGATGTGCGCCTGAAGACGCTGGCGGGGAACGAAGGGTTGCTTTGATCCTTCCTTCGCCTCGGGGAGAAGGTGTCTGCGGAGCGGACGGATGAGGAAGGGTCGCGTAAGCGGCCCTTTCTTGTTTCTGGTCGAGGCTCTGACTTCATCCGTCACGGCCTCGCCGTGGCCCCGCTTGGCCCGGACGGCGAAGGGAAGCACCCTCTCAGTACAGCGTCGCCTTGACCCGGCCCGGCAGCGCCTCGTCATAGGCCTTGCCGTCGAACGTCTCGACCTTCGCATTGCGCGCCGTGATATCGCGCAGGATCGTGCCGGGCGAAGGCAGGTTGCGCCGGTCGACCTGCCGCTCCGGGTTCCAGAGTTCCGCCCGCACCACTGCGCGCGAGCACTGGAAGTAGACAGCCTCGACATGAACGACCATGACGCTCGTGGGCAGCTTCCCGGACATCTCGAACTGTGAGCACAACTCAGGATCGCAGGAAATCTCAGCGCGTCCGTTCACGCGCAGCGTCTCGCCGCAACCGGGAATCATGAAGAGCATTCCGATTCGATCGTCGAACAGGATATTCTTCAATGAATCCAGACGGTTATTTCCTTTTCGGTCGGGAATCAGCAGCGTTTTCGCGTCCCGGACCGTGACAAAGCCCGGCATATCCCCCCGCGGCGAACAATCCAGCCCCTCCGGGCCGACCGTCGCGAGCACGAAGAACGGCGAGGCGGCGATCAGCGCGGCATAGTTCGCGTCGACATGGTCGATCTCCTTGAAGAGCGATGCCGGCGCCATCGGATTGGGATAGGCGCGGGCGAGATCGTCGAGCGAGGCGATGCGGTGGCTGGACATGCCGGTCTCCATGGATCGGCATATGTCTAGACTATTGTGAACGATGCGTCATCCGGTCCCGACTATCAATCTTGGGCGTCGCGAAACAGTGACCCGAGAATCTTCGGACGGGAAGATGCGGGAGTCTCTTTTCGGCATGAGATGCTCGGGTGAGGTCCGAGTTTGAGGCATGGCCTGGACCCGGCTGCTTTGGGTGCGACAAAGCCCAAAAGCAAAGCGCCCCGCATCGTCCGATGCGGGGCGCCCCGTTCTACGCAAAGCTGGCTTGCGGCGATTACTCGGCCGCGCCCTGCTTCTCGCGGGCCTTGTCGGCCTCGCGCTGGGCCTTGAGCTTCTCGGTGATGTCCTCGCCGGTGGCCTGGTCGACGACCTTCATCGAGAGGCGGATCTTGCCGCGTTCGTCCTGGCCGAGGAACTTGACCTTGACCTTGTCGCCTTCCTTGACGACGTCCGAAACCTTCTGGACGCGCTGGGGAGCAAGCTCGGAAATATGGACAAGGCCGTCCTTGGCGCCGAAGAAGTTCACGAAGGCGCCGAACTCCATGATCTTGACGACGGTGCCGTCATAGATCACGCCGACTTCGGCTTCCGAGACGATCGACTTGATCCACTTGATCGCCGCTTCGATCGACTTGCCGTCGGCCGAGGCGATCTTGATGGTGCCGTCGTCCTCGATGTTCACCTTGGCGCCGGTCTTCTCGACGATCTCGCGGATGACCTTGCCGCCGGAGCCGATGACTTCGCGGATCTTGTCGACCGGGATCTTCATCGTCTCGATGCGCGGCGCGAACTCGCCGAGCTGGCTGCGCGAGGCCGAGAGCGCCTTCGACATCTCGCCGAGGATGTGCTCGCGACCGCCCTTGGCCTGCTCGAGGGCGACCTTCATGATCTCCTCGGTGATGCCGGCGATCTTGATGTCCATCTGCAGCGAGGTGATGCCCGAGGCGGTACCGGCCACCTTGAAGTCCATGTCGCCGAGATGGTCCTCGTCGCCGAGGATGTCGGAGAGCACGGCGAAGCGCTTGCCTTCAAGGATGAGGCCCATCGCGATGCCCGCGACTGGCGCGCGCAGCGGCACGCCGGCATCCATCAGCGCCAGCGAGGTGCCGCAGACGGTGGCCATCGAGGACGAGCCGTTCGACTCGGTGATCTCCGAGACGACGCGGACCGTGTAGGGGAACTCGCCCTTGGCCGGCAGCATCGGATGGATGGCGCGCCAGGCGAGCTTGCCATGGCCGATCTCGCGGCGGCCGGGCGAGCCCATGCGGCCGGTCTCGCCGACGGAGTAGGGCGGGAAGTTATAGTGCAGCAGGAAGGTTTCCTTGTAGGTGCCTTCCAGCGAGTCGATGAACTGCTCGTCCTCGCCGGTGCCGAGCGTGGTCACGACCAGCGCCTGGGTCTCGCCGCGGGTGAACAGCGCCGAACCGTGGGTGCGCGGCAGGACGCCTGCTTCCGCGACGATCGGGCGCACGGTCTTGCCGTCGCGGCCGTCGATGCGGATGCCGTCGTCGAGGATGTTCCAGCGCACGATCTTGGCCTGGGCTTCCTTGAACTGCGCGCCGACCTTGTCCTTCGGGAAGGTGGCGACGCCGTCCGGCGCATCCGAGACCAGCGCGGCGACGACCTTGGCCTTGACGGCGTCGACAGCCTTGTAGCGCTCGGCTTTGGCGGTGATCTTGTAGGCGCTGCGCAGCTCGGTCTCACCGACCTTCATGATCGCGTCGAGGACGGCGGAATCATCCGGCGGGTTGAAATCGCGCGGCTCCTTGGCGGCCTTCTCGGCCAGGCGGATGATCGCCTCGATCACCGGCTGGAAATGCTTGTGGCCGAACATCACGGCGCCGAGCATGACCTCCTCGGTCAGCTCCTTGGCCTCGGACTCGACCATCATCACGGCGTCCTGGGTGCCGGCGACGACGAGGTCCAGAGCCGATTCCTTCATCTCTTCGATGGTCGGGTTCAGCTTGTAGGCGCCATCGATATAGCCGACGCGGGCGCCGCCGATCGGGCCCATGAAGGGCACGCCGGAAAGGGTAAGAGCGGCCGAGGTCGCGACCATCGCGAGGATGTCGGGATCGTTCTCGAGGTCATGCTGGAGAACGGTGACGACGACCTGGGTGTCGTTCTTGTAGCCTTCGACGAAGAGCGGGCGGATCGGACGGTCGATCAGGCGGGAGACCAGCGTCTCCTTCTCGCTCGGACGGCCCTCGCGCTTGAAATAGCCGCCGGGGATGCGGCCGGCCGCGAAGGTCTTTTCCTGGTAGTTCACGGTCAGGGGGAAGAAGTCGAAGCCCGGCTTCGGCTCCTTGGCCGAGACGACGGTCGCGAGCACCACGGTCTCGCCATAGGTCGCCATCACGGCGCCGTCCGCCTGGCGGGCGACCTTGCCGGTCTCGAGGACGAGCTTGCGGCCGCCCCAGATCAGTTCTTCGGTTTGGATATCGAACATGTGTTTCGTCTTTCGGTCGGGTTCGACCCGTCCGGTGCCTTCAGGCCCATGAGCAAGACGGCGAAGCGCTCGGGTATGGAAGGGAATGCGCCCGAGCGCTCGGCGATCCTGCCATGGACGTCTTGGGCGCCCGGCGGGTCACGCGGGAAGGCCGCCCCATGCGGCTTCCGCGACAGTCAGGCGGCCTCGCCCCATGGCGGTCTCACCTGAGAAGGAGCCGCCCGGAGCAGGTCGCACCGGGCGGAAACCGTCGGCTTTCGATCAGCGGCGGATGCCGAGCTTCTCGATCAGCGTCTTGTAGCGGGCCTCTTCCTTGCCCTTCAGGTAGTCCAGGAGCGACCGGCGCTGCGAGACCAGCTTGAGCAGGCCGCGGCGCGAATGGTTGTCCTTGTTGTGGGACTTGAAGTGGCCGGTGAGGTTGGTGATGCGCTCCGTGAGGATCGCGATCTGCACTTCCGGCGAGCCGGTATCGTTCGGCTTGGTGGCGTGTTCCTTGATGAGCGCGGTCTTGCGCTCGGCAGTGATCGACATCGGGATATCCTCGTGTTCGGGTTGATCTGGCGGGCCAGGCCGGGATGTCGTCCAGCAAGGTCCGAAGCCCGCGAGCCGCCTCATCGCGGAGGGGTCGCGCCGCCGGCTGGTCAAGCCGGTTGCCCGGGCATATACACGAAATCGGTGGAAACGCCAGCGTTCCCGAGTCCGGCTGGTGGTGAAGCCCTTGACGCATCGCTAGGCCGCGGCCCCAGCGCGATCATAACGCTGCTGCGCCGCCTCGACCTCGCCGATATGGGCCTCCGCCCAGAGGGTGAGCTGGTTCACCGTCTGGGCCAGCGTCCGCCCGAGTTCCGTCAGCGAGTACTCGACGGTCACCGGCACCGTCGCGAAAACCTCGCGGCGCACCAGCCCGTCGCGTTCCAGGCTCTTCAGCGTCTGCGACAACATCTTCTGCGAGATGTTCTCGATCCGCCGTCGCAGTTCATTGAAGCGCAGGGTGCCGTCGTCGAGCGCGATCAGGATCAGAACCGCCCAGGTATCACCGATGCGGTCGAGCACGCGCCGCGTCGGGCACAATGCCTGGAAAGGGTCGGGGCGTTTCAGCATGGCGGTTTCCCGGAGGTGACCATGTCGCGCGAAAGTGCCTTCTTTACGGGGCTGAGCGGCAAGGCCAGATAGGTTCCATTGGAGTGTTGGTATCCACTGGATACCACGATAAGGAGCCTCTGTCATGAAAGTCGCATTGATCGGCGCCAGCGGATTCATCGGTTCGCGCCTGCTGGCCGAACTCACCGCCCGCGGCCATGCCGTCACCGCAATCGTCCGCAATCCCGAGAAGGTCGCTGCGCTGCCGGACGTTACCGCCGTCAAGGGGGATGTCTTCGACGAGGCCGGGCTGGCCAGGCTCCTCGCTGGCCACGACGCAGCGATCAGCGCCGTACATTTCACGGCCAGCGATCCGCAGATCCTGCTCGCGGCGGTGAAGCAATCGGATGTGAAGCGCTATCTCGTCGTCGGCGGCGCGGGCAGCCTCGAGGTCGCGCCGGGCGTGAGGCTCTTCGATACCCCGGAATTCCCGGCCGCCTATCTCGACGAGGCGCGGAAGGGCGGCGTGTTCCTCGATCTGCTGAAGCAGGAGCAGGGGCTCGACTGGACCTTCCTCTCACCCTCGGCTCTGATCCGGCCGGGCGAGCGCACTGGCGAGTTCCGCCTCGGCACCGACCAGATCCTCGTCGACGCCAAGGGCAACAGCTCGATCTCGGCGGAGGATTATGCGATCGCTCTGGTCGACGAACTGGAAAGGCCGGCGCATAGCCGCCGCCGCTTCACCGTCGGCTACTGAAATTGACGCTGTAACGAAAAGGACCGCGCCTCCTTCTGGAAGCGGGGCCCTTCTGTACCGAATGGCTCGCGAGTGTGGGTCAGATCTTGCGGAAGCGTTTCTCGCCGATGCTGAGCGTGCCGCGCTTCAGCTTCCCGAGCGCGACCCAACCGGTCTCGCCCTCGAAATAGAGCTTCGAGCGATCCACCGCATAGCGGCCGACATGCCTGGCGCCGGCGGCGGGCTTGGCCTTGTGGAACTGACCATCGGGCTTGAGGTCGATCAGGATCGACCCGTCCTCGGTCTTCCACTGGCCGATCGCGGCCTGCTCGAAGGGACCGGGAGTGTCGGCGGTGTCGAAATCGATCTCGAGCGGGCGGACGGAACGGCTGGCCGGCGCGAGGCCGGAGGCGAACTGGCCGAGAGCCTGAAGAACCTGGCTGATCTGCATGGTTTTCGTCTCCCTGTGGTGGTGACGGCTGAAACCGCTTGTCGCAGACATCCCCGTCGGGACCTGTCAGCAAGCGGTGCGGCATCGATCGACTCCAGCGAGTCGGCCGAGGAAGGTCACGGATTGAATGTGCGAGGGCGGCGTCGTGATGGGGCAAAGCCCCGGCGCCTGTCACGGAAATAGGTCGATCAAGCGGCACGACAAGAGGCACCGGCCAATATTTCTCCTCGAAACGTAAGCGGCGCCCTTTTTGGGGCGCCGCTTGTGTCTTGGGTCGAGTATGGCTCGGGGGGCTGCCGCCTCAGAATTCCTCCCACCCTGAATCATTGGCCCTGCCGCCATTGGCGACCTTGCGCGGGGCGGGCATGGATTTGGACTGGACGAAAGCGGCCTCGGCGAGCTGGCGCAGCCGCTCCGGCTCGCCGGAGGTCGCCGCCGCCACCGGTCGGGGCCCCCGCACCGGCGCCTTGACCGCGCGCAGGGCCGTTGCAGTCGGCTGGGCATGAGCCACCTGGCCAGCAGTCTCGCGCCCGGTCTTGAATGCTGCGACGAGGGCGTTGAGCTGCTCGATGCGGCTGGAGAGGGAGCCGGCCGAGGCCGCGCTCTGCTCGGAGAGGGCGGCGTTCTGCTGGGTCATCTCGTCGAGATGGGCGACGGCCTGGCTCATCTCGTCGATACCGTTGGCCTGCTC
>NZ_JAFKFW010000055.1 GCF_017308015.1 Allobosea sp. | reverse complement strand
TCGCAGCCACCGCCCAGAACCTCAGGAAAATGGCGAAGCTGATGCCGGCCGGAGCACCGTCCCTGGCGGCATAAGGGCGCACGCACTCTCAGCGATCCGTTCAGCCTCAATCAGCAGCCGACCCACAGCCGACTTTTTCAACGCAATCGGTCCATAACGGCCGCTCCGGCGTCGAGGCCGGATTCCGCTACCGCATGATCTATGTCGAGCCGCGCCTGATCCGGCAGGCGATGGGCGAATGCGGCCGCGCCTTGCCCTTCATATCCGCGGTCGTTTCGCAGGACACGCGCCTTGTCGCGGCGATCGCTGGCGCGCTGCGAGACCTCGGCCAGCCGCTCGACCCGCTGGCGGCCGACGATATGGTCGAACGGCTCGCGCAGGCGTTGCTCGCGCTCGATCCCTTGTCGGGGAGCGCTCGCTGCTCCCGGCTTGACGTCACGGCGCTGGAGCGGGCTCGCGACTATCTCGATGCCCATGCGCCCGAGGCCGTCGATTCCAGCCGGCTGGAAACCATCACCGGGCTCGATCGCTTCGCCCTGGCGCGCCAGTTCCGCGCGGCCTTCGGCACCAGCCCCTATAACTACCTCGTGATGCGCCGGCTCGATCGCGCCCGCCGCATGATGGCGGAGGATGCGTCCCTGGCCGATGTGGCCTTCGCGTTAGGTTTCGCCGATCAGAGCCATCTGACCCGCCAGTTCCGCCGCGCCTTTGGCGTCACGCCGGGCCGCTGGCGGGCCTTGCAACGGCAAATCCGGGCCTGAGCCCTGCGTTGCTTCAGCTTGCTCCGCCCGTCGCCTCCATGCTTGAAGCAGAAAAAGCCGGCTTCACGGAGTGTCTGACATGCAGCTTGGAGTGATCGGCCTCGGCCGTATGGGGGGCAATATCGTGCGCCGGCTGATGCGCGCCGGCCATGAATGCGTGGTCTATGACCGCGACCCGAAGCCGGGTCAGGCGCTCGCCGCGGACGGCGCGGTCGTCGCTTCCGATCTCAAGGACATGGTCGCCAAGCTCCAGGCGCCGCGCGCCATCTGGGTGATGCTGCCGGCCGGCAAGGTCACCGAGGCGACCCTGGCTGAGCTCGCCGGGCTCGTCGGGGCGGGCGACACGCTGATCGACGGCGGCAACGCCTTCTGGAAGGACGATGTCCGCCGCGGCAAGGAGCTTGGCGCCAAGGGCGTCCATTACATGGATATCGGCACCTCCGGCGGCGTTCACGGGCTCGATCGCGGCTATTGCCTGATGATCGGTGGCGACAAGGCGGCCTTCAACCGCCTGGAGCCGATCTTCGCGACGCTGGCGCCCGGCAAGGGCGATATCGAACCGACCAGGCATCGCGAGGGCCGCAACCCGACCAGCGAGCAGGGTTATCTGCATTGCGGGCCGACCGGCTCCGGCCATTTCGTCAAGATGGTCCATAACGGCATCGAATACGGCATGATGCAGGCCTTCGCCGAGGGCTTCGACCTGCTGCGCAACGCCTCGGCCAAGGAAGGCCTGCCGGCCGAATACGGCTTCGATTTCGATACCGCCGAGATTGCCGAGGTCTGGCGCCGCGGCTCGGTCGTCACCTCCTGGCTGCTCGATCTGACGGCCGAGGCGCTGGCCGCCGACGAGGAGCTCTCCTCCTATACCGGCAATGTCTCGGATTCCGGCGAGGGCCGCTGGACGGTCGATGCCGCCGTCGAGACCGCGACGCCGGCCGAGGTGCTGACCTCGGCGCTGTTCGCGCGCTTCCGCTCGCGCGTCGACCACACCTTCGGCGAGAGGATCCTCTCGGCGATGCGCGCCGGCTTCGGCGGCCATGTCGAACCCAAGAAGCAGGGCTGAAGCGGTGACGCAGGGAGCAAGCGGCGGCCGCCCGGCCGTCATCGTCGTCATGGGCGTCGCAAGCTCGGGCAAGACCTCGCTCGGCGAGCGGCTGGCGGAGCGCCTCGGCTGGCCGTTCCGTGACGCCGATTCCTTCCATCCGCCCGAGAACGTCGCCAAGATGGCCGGCGGCACCCCGCTCAACGATGACGACCGTAAGCCCTGGCTCACGGCCATCGCCGCCTGGATCGACGATCTCCGGTCCAAGGGCGAGCACGGCATCGTCACCTGCTCGGCCCTGAAGCGCGCCTATCGGCGGGTGATCGTCGGCGACCGGCCGGACGTGCGCCTGGTCTATCTCAAGGGCTCGCGCGAACTGATCGGCCGGCGCATGGCCGCTCGCCAGCACCATTTCATGCCGCCGGCCTTGCTCGACAGCCAGTTCGCCGCGCTGGAGGAGCCGGGCGACGACGAGAAGCCGCTGGTCGTCTCGGTCGAGGACAGCAAGGACGCGATCGTGCAGGACGTGGTCGAGCGGCTTGGCCTCTGACGACCAGCGTCATGTCACCTCGAACCAGCTCCACAGCCCGAGGTCGAAGCGCTCCAGCACCGTCGACGAGATCAGCCAGCGTCCGGGATTGTCGGCGATGAAGGCGATGTGCAGCTTCTTGCGCTCGGGAATCTGCACGGTGTCGAGGAAATAGTTCTCCCAGCCGTCGTCGAGCGGGTGCAGCAGCCGGAAGCTGTGGCCATGGACGTGGAACGGCTGCACGAAGGCCGTGCGGTTGTCGATCGCCATCACGATCGGCGTGCCGCGCTTGACGCTGAACAGCGGCTTGCCATCGAACGAGCCCGTGCCGCCATTGACCCGCCACGGGCTGGCCAGGTCGAGTCCCGAGAAGTCCAGCTTCTGATCCTCGGTCAGCTTCGCGCCGCCCTCGACGACGAGTTCGGGCCGTAACGCATCCTGCATGCGCACGCCGAGCGGCAGGGCGGGGTTGAGCTTCAGGGCCGGCGCGGCCGCAGGCGGCACCTGCGGCTGGCCTGCCGTGACGATCCTGACCAATGGCAGTCCGCCGCCGATCAGCGCGCTGATGTTCACGGCGGCGCCGACCTCGATCGGCAGGTCGAGGATGACGTCGTAACGCGTGCCCGGCGCAAAGGGCAATTGCGAGCGCACGGGCTCGAAACTCTCGGTCGGCTGGCTGTCGACCGCGATCACGGTCGCCTTCCCGCCATCGAAGCGCAGTCGCATGATCCGGGCGTTGCAGGCATTGGCCAGCCTGAGACGAATGCGCGCCCCCGGCCGCGCCGAGATCGGCTGCGGCGGCGAGCGGCCGTTCACGGTGAGCCAACTCCCGAGCCGCCCGGCCGAGGCCGCAGCGTTGCCTTGCAGCACGAAGGGCTGGAGCGCCTGGTCGTCGCCGATGAGCCAGTCCGTGACGAGCACGGGCAGGTCGAGATCGGCCGGCAGCGGCTCCTTTTCCTCGACGATGACGAGCCCGCTCAGGCCCCGGCCGGCCGGTTCGGACGAGCCGCCGGCCCGGAGCGGGCGATAGAGTAGGGTGCCCGAATCCGGCGGCGTGATCCGGAATTCGCCGGTTTCTCCGGGCGCGATGGGCGGGCGTGTGAAGCTGGCGGCGCCGTCGCGCTCGGCCTCGCCGCGAAGGCCGTACCAATGCAGGTCGAGCGGCGCCGCCGTCTTGTTTTCGAGTTTGAGGGCCAGCGTCTCGCCCTGCTTGATTCGCAAGGTCGGGCCGGGCGTGGCGCCGCCGAAGGCCCAGATTTCCGTATCGGCGGGGGGTGACGGGCGCAGCCTTGCCTTCATGGGCTCCGCGACGAGCGTCTGCCGCTGGGGCTCGGTCGCAGCCCTGGCGGCAATGGCCGGCGCTTGGGCCAATCCTGCCCGCGGAGCGATCAGGCAGGTGCCGCCAAGCCCCGCCAGCATATGGCGGCGCGTGAGGGAGGGGCTGGCGGCGGCGGGCGGCTTGGTCATGGCCTATCGCATAATCTGACCGGTGGACTATGGCGAGAGCGTCGTCCGCCCCGGCTTGGAAAAGCGCTGCGGGTGGCCTGTTTTGCAGAACCGTCATTTTTTTGCTGCATGGCCCGGCCGAAATGCGTATAGGCCTGCGGCTTGACGATGGCCGCGCTGCGTTTGCTCGCGCGCAGCGCTATCGGCCGGCGGGCGTGGCGGAATTGGTAGACGCACTGGTTTTAGGTACCAGCGGCGAAAGTCGTGGGGGTTCGAGTCCCTCCGCCCGCACCATCGGTCTAGTTTTTTCGCGAGCGCGGCGGCGGTCGAACCGGCGTCGCGCTTTGGACATTGAGACGTAAACGAGCTGTTGGCGGTACAAAAATGAACGTGACCGAAACCCTGTCCCAGGGCCTCAAGCGCGAATTCCAGGTGGTGCTGAACGCCGCCGACCTGAAGTCCAGGCTCGATGGCAGCCTCCAGGACCTCCAGGGCAAGGCCAAGATCAATGGCTTCCGCCCGGGCAAGGTGCCGGTCGCGCATCTGCGCCGCCTCTATGGCCGTTCGGTCATGTCCGACGTGCTGCAGAACGCCGTCAACGAGGCGAACCAGAAGATCGTCGCCGACAACAACCTGAAGCTCGCCTTCGAGCCGCAGATCCGCTTCCCCGAGAACAAGGAAGAGATCGAGGCCGCGATGGAGGCCAAGGGCGATCTCGCCTTCACCGTCGCGCTCGAAGTTCTCCCGAAGATCGAGCTCGCCGACCTCTCGGACGTTTCGCTCGTGAAGCCGGTCGCCGAGGTTCCGGACGCCGATGTCGATGCCGCGCTGCTGCGCATGGCTTCCGGCAACCGCAGCTATTCGACCAAGGGCGAGAAGGCCAAGGCCGAGAAGGGCGACCGCCTGATCATCTCCTTCGTCGGTACGCTCGACGGCGAGAAGTTCGACGGTGGCACGGGCGAGGGCATCCCGCTCGATCTCGGCGCCGGCCAGTTCATCCCCGGCTTCGAGGAGCAGCTCGAGGGCGCCAAGACCGGCGAGACCCGCACCGTCAAGGTGACCTTCCCCGAGAACTATGCGGCCGAGAACCTTGCCGGCAAGCCGGCCGAGTTCGAGGTCACCGTGACCGACGTGCAGGCGCCCGAGGCCATCAAGATCGACGATGAGCTCGCCAAGGGCTTCGGCATGGAGTCGCTCGACAAGCTCAAGGAAGCCGTGACCGAGCAGATCGGCCGCGACTTCGCCGCCCAGTCGCGCCGCAAGCTCAAGAAGGGCCTGCTCGATGCGCTCGACGGCAAGTACGGCTTCGAGCTGCCGCCGACCCTGGTCGAGCAGGAGTTCGCCAGCGTCTGGAGCCAGGTCGAGGCCGACATGAAGCAGGCCAACAAGACCTTCGCCGACGAAGACACGACCGAGGACGCCGCCCGGGCCGACTACCGCAAGATCGCCGAGCGCCGCGTGCGTCTGGGCCTCGTGCTGGCCGAGATCGGCGATCAGGCCAAGGTCCAGATCTCGGACGACGAGGTCACGCAGGCTCTGATCGAGCGCGCCCGCCAGTTCCCGGGCCAGGAGAAGCAGGTCTGGGAGTTCTACCGCAAGAACCCGCAGGCTCTCGCCGAGATCCGCGCCCCGATCTTCGAGGAGAAGGTCGTCGACCACCTCCTCGGCCAGGTGAAGGTCGAGGACCAGACGGTTTCGCGGGAGGCGCTCTACGCTGACGACGACGCCGAGGAAGCCACCGAGGCCAAGCCGAAGAAGGCCGCCGCCAAGAAGACGAAGAAGGCCGAAGCCAAGGCTGACGACGCCTCCGCCTGAGCTTCCGGGCAACCTTAACGACAGCATTCGCGCCGCCGGCCTTCGCGACCGGCGGCGCTTCCCTTTTCAGTCGCGATTGCCGTGCTTAAGTGAGTGTCTTCCGAGACACCGCCGATTCGACATCTCGCTGGGCTCCCAGCGTTCCACCTCAAGGACAGATCCATGCTTCGCGATCCGCTCGAGACCTACAACAATCTCGTCCCGATGGTGGTCGAGCAGTCGAGCCGCGGTGAGCGCGCCTTCGACATCTATTCGCGCCTGCTGCGCGAGCGCATCATCTTCCTCACCGGCCCGGTCGAGGACTATTCCGCCTCGCTGATCGTGGCGCAGCTCCTGTTCCTCGAAGCCGAGAACCCCAAGAAGGAAATCTCCTTCTACATCAACTCGCCCGGCGGCGTGGTCACCTCCGGCCTCTCGATCTACGACACCATGCAGCTCATCCGCTGCCCGGTGACGACGGTCTGCATCGGCCAGGCCGCCTCGATGGGCTCGCTGCTGCTGACGGCCGGCGCCAAGGACATGCGCTTCGCCCTGCCGAATGCGCGCATCATGGTTCACCAGCCCTCCGGCGGCTTCCAGGGTCAGGTCACCGACATCCTGATCCATGCCAGGGAGGTCGAGAGCCTGAAGAAGCGGCTGAACGAGATTTACGTGAAGCACACCGGGCGTTCCTATGAGGACATCCACGCCGCGCTGGAGCGCGACAATTTCATGACCGCCGAGCAGGCCAAGGAGTTCGGCCTGATCGACAAGGTCATGGAGCGCCGGCCGGAGGTCGAGGCCTGATCGGGGCGCTCGCGATCCTGTGGGTTGGCCCTGCTCGTCGGAGCCCCCATATTGAACGAAGGACGGCCCCGTGTTTGCATGGGGCCGGGGGTGAGCGGACGGGCGCTCCATTCTGATCCGGCTTGGGCCGGCCCTGCGTATCCGAATGTACCGGAACGGGCCGTTAACCTAATCATCGTGATCTGAGCGCTTAGATATGACGGAGAGACGACGGCTGCATCCGCCACGGGCGATGCGGCTCCCGGCTCCCGAACTGGAGATGGACGATGGCTAACAAGCCCGGCGGCGACTCGAAGAGCACGCTTTACTGCTCTTTCTGCGGCAAGAGCCAACATGAGGTTCGCAAGCTCATCGCGGGCCCGACCGTGTTCATCTGCGATGAATGCGTCGAGCTCTGCATGGACATCATCCGCGAGGAATCGAAATCCGCGCTGGTGAAGTCGAAGGACGGCGTGCCGACCCCCAAGGAGATCCGCAAGGTCCTCGACGACTACGTCATTGGCCAGGAGCACGCCAAGAAGGTGCTCTCGGTGGCGGTGCACAACCACTACAAGCGTCTCTCGCACGCGACGAAGCAGAACGACGTCGAGCTCGCGAAGTCGAACATCCTGCTGATCGGGCCGACCGGCTCGGGCAAGACGCTGCTCGCGCAGACGCTGGCCCGCATCCTCGACGTGCCCTTCACCATGGCCGACGCGACGACGCTGACCGAGGCCGGCTATGTCGGCGAGGATGTCGAGAACATCATCCTCAAGCTGCTCCAGGC
>NZ_JAFKFW010000024.1 GCF_017308015.1 Allobosea sp. | reverse complement strand
GAGCATGGGTCTTTTTCCTCGGAATGGCGCGGGTCATAGCGGACGTAGCGAAGCGAAGATCCGGGATCCATGCAGGAGCGCTGCCGATGCAGGTTCAGGCATGGATCCCGGGTCTCCCTGCGGTCGCCCGGGATGACCCGCGGAGAGCGATGAGGCATGGCTTAAGCCAGATCGACGTCCGGCACCTTGTTCCGGAGTTCCTCGACGAGGACGCGGGTATTCTCGGAATAGTCGATCGGGCAGTCGACGAGATGGACGCCGCCGCCTTTGAAGGCGGCTTCCAGCGTTGGCACCAGCGCCTCGGCCGAGGTCACGCGCGAGCCCTTGGCGCCATAGGCCTTGGCATAGGCGACGAAATCGGGATTGCCGAAGGTCATGCCGTAATCCGGGAACTGGTCGACGGCCTGCTTCCAGCGGATCATGCCGTAGGCGCCGTCATTGAGGACGAGAACGACGAGGTTGAGCCCGAGCCGGACCGCCGTCTCCATCTCCTGCGAGTTCATCATGAAGCCGCCATCGCCGCAGACGGCCATGACGCGCCGCTTCGGATGCAGCATCGCCGCCATCATCGCCGAGGGGAGCCCTGCGCCCATCGTCGCCAGCGCATTGTCGAGCAAGAGCGTGTTGGCGACATGGGTGCGGTAGTTCCGCGCAAACCAGATCTTGTACATGCCGTTGTCGAGGCAGACCATGCCGTCCTCCGGCATCACCGCGCGCACGTCATGGACGAGCCGCTGCGGCGTCACCGGGAAGCGGTCCTCCTCGGCGCGGGCATTGATCTTCGTCAGGATCTTCTGGCGCAGTTCCAGCGTCTGCTTCTGCTCGGGCAGCTTGCCCTCCAGCCGGTCGGCCAGCCCCGTCATCGTGACGCCGATATCGCCGATCACCTCCGCATCCGGGTGATAGACCTGCTCGACATTGGCCGACTGGAAGCCGAGATGGATCACCTTCGGCCCGCCGGCATTGCGCATCAGGAAAGGCGGTTTCTCGATCGTGTCGTGGCCGACCGCGATGATCAGGTCTGCGGCGGCGACCGCCTCATGGACATAGTCGCCCTCGGAGAGCGCGGCGGTGCCGAGATAGAGGTTCGAGCCACCGGTGACGGCGCCCTTGCCCATCTGCGTGTTGAAGAAGGGCAGGCCGACGCGGCGCACCGCCGCCGAGAGTGGCTCGACCAGCCGAGGCCGGTTGCCGGCGGCACCGATCATCACCAGAGGGCGTTTTGCGGCGAGGATCATCGCGGCGGCGCGGTCGAGCGGGACTGCGGGCGCAACCGGTCGGTCGAGCGGATGGACCGGGATCAGCGGGATATCCTCGCCCTCCTCGGCCGCCACATCCTCGGGCAGTTCGAGATGGACCGGACCGGGCCGCTCCTCCATCGCGACGCGGAAGGCGTCGCGCACCACGGAGGGGATGCTGCCGGGGCTGACGATCTGGCGCGTCATCTTGGTCAGCGGGCGCATCGATGCGATGACGTCGACGATCTGGAAGCGTGCCTGCTTGGCGCTCATGATCGGCTTCTGCCCGGTGAGCAGGATCATCGGCATCGCGCCGAGATGGGCGTAGGCGGCGCCGGTCGAGAAATTCAGCGCACCCGGACCGAGCGTCGCGATGCAGACGCCGGGCTGGCCGGTGAGTCTGCCATGCGTCGCGGCCATGAAGGCCGCGGCCTGCTCGTGCCGGGTCAGAACCAGTTCGATCTTGGATTTGCGCAGGGATTCGACGACGTCGAGATTTTCCTCGCCGGGAACGCCGAAGACGCGATCGACGCCCTCGTTCTCCAGCGCCTCGACCAGAAGATCGGAACCCTTCTTCATCGCCGGTGCCTTTCGTGGAAGCAGCTTCACGGGATCGCAACGCTAGGCTTCCGACGTAGGAAGGCAACAGGAAGCGCGTCAGGGCGCGTGGCGCATGGCTGTCCCGCCGGCCGTGGCTTGAGAAGAGCCGGCCGCATATCGGTTCAGGCTGCCTGCTTCAGGGCGATCTCGAAGGGAGAGAACGTCACGGCGCCGCCCTGCACCGTGGCCAGCGTGTTGCGGGGCAGGGCCTGCCAGCATTCGCGCGCGGCATCGACCGGCTCGGACGCGACGACGACACTGTCCGGCCGTTCGCAGACATAGAGGCTCGGTGGCTTGGCGTCGGATGACCAGCGGACCGCGTGGATGCTGTCGCCGTCGGCGAGCGCGGCCGCGCAGCGCAGCGGTTCGCGGATGCCGGCCCGCTCCATCAGCGAGAGGGCATCCGACAGGGCGGTGGCGAGCGCCTGTCCCGGCGCCATGCCTTCTGCCAGATGGGAAAGGGTGAGCAGGAACAGCGCCTCCGAATCGGTCGTGCCGGCGCGAGCGCCGTAGAGCGAATCCGGGATCAGCGCCTCCAGCCGCCGGCGGATCGTGCCGTAGCCACCGATCTGGCCGTTATGCATGAAGAGATAGCGGCCATGGACGAACGGGTGGCAGTTCGCCCGCGTCGTCGCGGTGCCGGTCGCGGCGCGGACATGGGCGAAGAACAGATGCGAGCGCACCTGTCTGGCGATCGAGAGCAGGTTTTCATCCGACCAGGCCGGCCGCACCTCGCGATACTGGCCGGGCTCGGGCCGCTCGCCATACCAGCCGACACCGAAGCCGTCGCCATTGGTGCCGGTCTTGGCTTCCTCGGCATGGAGCGACTGGTGGATCAGCGAATGGCAGGGCGAGGCGACGAAATCCTCGAGAAAGACGGGAACGCCGGAATAGGCGAGGAAGCGGCACATCGGCGCCTCGAATCGAGGGTTGGAAGCGGGTCGGAGAATAATGTTCTCCGAAGATGAATGCGAGCATAACGATCATTCGCCGCATTGGCAGGTGAAGGAGCGTTACCGCCATCGGGTGCCGCAAAAGGAGGCAGCCGCGCTCCGCCTTTCGTCCAATGGATAAGACCCGCACCGTCTTGCGTGGCGCGCATCCCTCCTATACCGATCCTGCCGACAAAGGGGCGAAAACGGCGCAGAATTGCGCCCTCTCGGGAGCGGGCATGTGAAGGGTCTCCTCGCCATCAGCCGCGTTATCGATGCGGTCAACGGCCAGATCGGTAAGAAGATCGCCTGGCTGATCCTCGTCGCGGTGCTTGTGGCGGCGGTCAACGCCATCATCCGCAAGATCTTCAACGTCTCGTCGAACGCCTGGCTCGAGCTGCAATGGATGCTGTTCGGCGCGGTCTTTCTGATGTGCGCGTCATGGACGATGCAGGTGAAGGAGCACATCCGCATCGACATCGTGAACAGCATGCTGCCGAAGCGCGCGCGGCAATGGATCGAACTCATCGGCCATGTGCTCTTCCTGATGCCGTTCTGCCTGCTGATTACCTACCATTCCTGGCCGTTCTTCATGCGCTCCTATGCCATCAACGAGCAGTCGCTTTCTGCCGGCGGCCTGCCGCAATGGCCGGCCAAGGGCCTCGTCGTGATCGGCTTCGTGATGCTGACCTTCCAGGGCGTTTCCGAGATCATCAAGCAGATCGCGATCATGCGCGGCGATCTCGAGGATGACGAGGCCGCGCTCGGCCATGCCGCGGCGGCTGAGGCCGAAGCCCAGCGCCTGCTCGACCAGGCCAAGGAACAGGGCCTCGCCTCGTGAGCGGCCCGCAAGACGTCCGGAACCGTCCCATGCACGCTCATCGCCTCCCGCGCGTCGCCGGCCTGCTGCTCGCGCTGACCGTTCTCGCCTTCTTCGGCCTCCATACCGGCGACGCCTTCGCGGCGGGCGGCGGTGTCGGGGACTTCCTGCGCGTCAACATGGCGCCGGTGATGTTCGCGGCGCTCGTCGTCTTCCTGCTGCTCGGCTATCCCGTCGCCTTCGCGCTCGCCGCCAACGGCCTGCTCTTCGCGCTGATCGGCATCGAGCTCGGCCTGTTCCAGGAGAACTTCCTGCAGGCCCTGCCGGAACGCATCTACGGCACGATGAACAACGATGTGCTGCTGGCGGTGCCGTTCTTCACCTTCATGGGCCTCATCCTCGAGCGTTCCGGCATGGCCGAGGACCTGCTCGACACCATCGGTCAGCTTTTCGGGCCGATCCGCGGCGGCCTCGCCTATGCGGTGATCTTCGTCGGGGCGCTGCTCGCCGCGACCACCGGCGTCGTCGCGGCCTCCGTCATCTCGATGGGCCTGATCTCGCTGCCGATCATGCTGCGCTACGGCTATGACCGGCGCCTTGCCTCCGGCGTCATCGCGGCCTCGGGCACGCTTGCCCAGATCATCCCGCCCTCGCTCGTCCTGATCGTGCTCGCCGACCAGCTCGGCCGCTCGGTCGGCGACATGTACGAGGGCGCGTTCATCCCGGGCCTCGTGCTCTCGGCGATGTATGCCGGCTACGTCTTCCTCGTCACGATCATCTGGCCGGCCCGTGCTCCAGGTCTGCCGCCGGAGGCGCAGACCCTGCGCGATGCCGACGGCCAGACGCGGCGCTTCTCGCTGCTGGTCGTCGCGCTGATCTCGCTGGTGCTGGCCTATGGCTATATGAAGCTCTTCACCAAGCTGACGGCGGGTGCAGATTTCGTGGTGCTGACGATGTCGCTGATGGTGGCGATCGCCTTCGTCATCGCGCTGATCAACAAGCTGTTCGGTCTCGGCCTGCTCTCGCGGATGACCGAGCAGGTGATCTTCGTGATGGTGCCGCCGCTGGCGCTGATCTTCCTGGTGCTCGGCACGATCTTCATCGGCGTCGCCACGCCGACGGAAGGTGGTGCGATGGGCGCCGCCGGCGCGATCCTGCTCGCCTACGGCAAGAAGCGCATGACCTTCGAACTGCTCAAGCAGGCGACGGAATCGACGGCCAAGCTCTCGGCCTTCGTGCTCTTCATCCTGGTCGGCGCGCGTGTCTTCTCGCTGACCTTCTACGGCGTCAACGGCCATCTCTGGGTCGAGCATCTTCTGGTCGGGCTGCCCGGCGGCGCGACGGGCTTCCTGATCGTCGTCAACGTGATGGTCTTCCTGCTCGCCTTCTTCCTCGACTTCTTCGAGCTGGCCTTCATCGTCGTGCCGCTGCTCGGACCGGCCGCGGAGAAGCTGGGAATCGACCTGATCTGGTTCGGCGTCATTCTCGGCGTGAACATGCAGACCTCGTTCATGCATCCGCCCTTCGGCTTCGCGCTGTTCTTCCTGCGCTCCGTCGCGCCGAAGAACCCCTACAAGGATCGCGTCACCGGCCGGATGATGGAGCCGGTCACCACCGGTCAGATCTACTGGGGCGCGGTGCCCTTCGTGGTGATCCAGTGCATCATGGTCGCGCTCGTGGTGATCTTCCCCGGCATGGTGATGCACTACAAGGCATCCGCCGTGCAGCTCGACCAGAAGGCGATCGACAAGCAGTTCGACTCGATCCAGATTCCTGGCCTCGGCGGCACGGGCTTGCCCGGCGGCTTCGACCTCAACGCGCCGCCGGTCATCGGCGTGCCGCCCAAGCCATAGGGCAGGCGCAGTCATGGGGAGCCACGCCGGCAGGCTGATGGGAATGGCATCGCTCGCGCTCGTGGCGCTGCCCGGCACCGCCTGGGCGGCGGGCGATATCGGCGGAACGAGCATGGGTGCCGGCTGGGCCCTGCCCTTCGCCGGCATGCTGCTGTCGATCGCGCTCGGGCCGGTGCTGTTCCCGCATCTCTGGGAACACCATTACGGCAAGTTCGCGGCCTTCTGGGCCGCGTTGACGCTGGTGCCGCTCGTCCTGCTGCGCGGCATCGATCCGGCGCTGGGCGCGCTGCTGCATACGGCGCTGCTCGACTATATCCCCTTCATCATCCTGCTCTTCGCGCTCTTCACCATCGCGGGCGGCATCCTGATTTCGGGCAACCTGCGCGGCACGCCGGCGACCAATACGGTGCTGCTGGCGATCGGGACGGTGCTGGCGAGCTTCGTCGGCACGACCGGCGCCTCGATCATCATGATCCGGCCGGTCCTGCGCGCGAATGACGACAGGCGCTTCAACGTCCATGTCGTCGTCTTCTTCATCTTTCTGGTCTCGAATATCGGCGGTTCGCTGACCCCGCTCGGAGACCCCCCGCTCTTCCTCGGCTTCCTGCGCGGCGTCGACTTCTTCTGGACCACGACGCATCTGCTGCCGGAGACGGCTTTCGCGGTCGTGGCGCTGCTGGCGCTGTTCTACGCGCTCGACAGCCACTTCTTCCGCAAGGAGGAGGGCGCGCCGAAACTCAAGGACCCGACACCGGACCGCGCCATCAAGCTCTGGGGCAAGATCAACATCCTGCTGCTCGCCGGCGTCATCGCCGCGATCCTGATGTCGGCGAACTGGAAGCCGGGCGTCGCCTTTTCCCTCCACGGCGTTCCCGTCGAGGGTCAGAACCTGCTGCGCGACGTGGTCCTGCTCGTTCTTGCCGGCCTCTCGCTGAAGCTCACGCCCCGTCCGGTCCGTGCCGGCAACGAATTCTCCTGGGGCCCGATCAAGGAGGTTGCCAAGCTCTTCGCGGGCATCTTCATCTGCATCATCCCGGTTCTGGCGATGCTGCAGGCTGGCAAGGGCGGCGCTTTCGCGCCGCTGGTCGGGCTTGTCACCCATGCGGATGGCAGCGCCAACACCACCGCCTATTTCTGGCTGACCGGCCTGCTTTCCTCCTTCCTCGACAACGCGCCGACCTATCTCGTCTTCTTCGAGCTCGCGGGCGGCGATCCCGGGGCGTTGATGACGACTGGCGCCCTGACTTTGGCGGCGATCTCGGCCGGCGCGGTGTTCATGGGCGCGAACAGCTATATCGGCAACGCTCCGAACTTCATGGTCTACGCCATCGCCAAGGACCGGAAGGTGAAGATGCCGAGCTTCTTCGGTTACATGCTCTGGTCCGGCGCGATCCTGATCCCGCTCTTCGTGCTGCAGACCTTGCTGTTCTTCCGGTAAAGCGGGGTGTCAGGGCCGCCCGGTCGGCACGCCCTCCCGGATCTTCGCCGAGAACCGGGGATCATCCAGCGAGAGCGTGCGCGCGTGGTCGCCGATGCGGGCGGCCCGGACGAGCTCTTCCAGCGGGATATCCTGCCGGATCGCGCCGATCTGCTGGAGATATCCCGGCAGATAGCCCGAGAGCAGCACGCGCGGATCGAGCGGCAGCGAGAACTTCCAGCCCGGCGCGACGCTGGAGACGAGGTGGTAGACCACCGTCGTGCAATTGGTCGTCAGCGTATTGTACCAGCGCGGCTTCGCGGCGAGGTCGTTGATGTCGGCGATATAGGCGACGAGCAGATCGCGGGCCTGTGTGGCCGAGGCGCTGAGGCGGAAAAGCCGGGCGTCTTCGCGCCGCGCATGGGTGCGCAAGCCGACGATGTCGCGCTCGTCGGCGGCGACATAGGCCATCTCGTAGCTGCGGAAGAAGCCGGCCAGAGCCGACCACTCCTCGCCCTTCTCGCGCCGGACCTCGATTGAAAAGGTCAGCGGGACCGAGTCGGAGAAGGTGAAGCTGACGAGCAGATGTGCGATCGCCTCGCCCGACCAGTAGGTCAGGAAGACGTCGGCGCCGGTGATCGCCGCGAGATTGTAGCGCCGCGTCTCCCAGCGCTGGTCGTAATCCTCCTCCGTGCGCCAGCGGAAATCGCGCAGGTTGGTGACGGTCAGCGCTTCGCCCTCGCGCGCGATGCTCGGCAGCTTCGCGAGCTCGGGAATCCAGTCGCGGTCATGCGAAGGCTGGAAGCTGCTCCACCAACCGAGCAGGCCGATAAAGACGGTTGCGAAGCCAAGCGACAGGCGCGCGTCGCCGGTCCAGATGCCGACGAGCCCGGCCAGTGCCGCGATGCCGAAGCCGGCCGCGCCGATGACGGCGATCACGCCGGACAGGCGAAACAGCAGGAAGCCCGCGCCCCAGATGGCGGCGCCGAGAATGACGAGGGTCAGGACAAGCTTCAGCACGATAAAAAAGAGGCGGCTCATGGCCGCCTCTCGTAGCACGATCCGAACGGCTTGGTCTCAGGCCGCGAGCGAATTCGTCGGGGCGGCCGCCTTCACGGCGTCGTCGACATGGTCCTCGAACTTGGCGAAGTTCTTGGCGAACATGCCGACGAGATTCTTCGCGGTCTCGGCGAAAGCGGCCTTATCGGCCCAGGTCTTCACGGGATAGAGGATATGCGGTTCGACGCCGGGCACCGAGCTCGGCACCGCAAAGCCAAAATAGGGGTCGCGGCGGAAATCGGCGCGGTTGAGCGAGCCGTCCAGCGCGGACGAGAGCAGGCGGCGGGTGACGCGGATCGGCATGCGCCGACCGGTGCCGTATTTGCCGCCGGTCCAGCCGGTGTTCACCAGCCAGCAATCGACATGGTGCTTGGCGATGAAGTCGCGCAGCAGGTTGGCGTATTCCGAAGGGTGCCGCGGCAGGAAGGGCGAGCCGAAGCAGGTCGAGAATTCGGGCTCGACGCCGGTCAGCCCGCGCTCGGTGCCGGCGACCTTGGCGGTGTAGCCGGAGAGGAAGTGGTACATCGCCTCGGCCGGGGTCAGCTTGGCGATCGGTGGCATCACGCCGAAGGCATCGGCGGTCAGCATCACGATGTTCTTCGGGATGCCGGCGCGGCCGGTGCGCGAGGCGTTCGGGATGAAGTCGAGCGGATAGGCCGAGCGGGTGTTCTCGGTCTTGCTCTGGTCGTCGAAATCGACCTCGCGCGTCAGCGGGTCCATGACGATGTTCTCGAGAACCGTGCCGAAGCGCAGCGAGGCCGCGTGGATCATCGGCTCGGCCTCGGCCGAGAGGCGGATGGTCTTGGCGTAGCAGCCGCCCTCGAAATTGAAGATGCCGTCCTTCGACCAGCCATGCTCGTCGTCGCCGATCAGGGTGCGCTCGGGATCGGCCGAAAGCGTGGTCTTGCCGGTGCCGGACAGGCCGAAGAAAATCGCGGAATCGTCCTTGGAACCGACATTGGCCGAGCAGTGCATCGGCACGACGCCCTTGGTCGGCAGGACGTAGTTCAGATAGGTGAAGACCGATTTCTTCATCTCGCCGGCATAGGCCGAGCCGCCGATCAGCACGATCTTGCGGGTGAAGTCGATCGCGACGACGGTCTCGCTGCGGCAGCCATGGCGCTTCGGATCGGCCTTGAAGCTCGGCAGATCGACGATCGTCATCTCCGGCACATAGGCGTCGATCTCGTCGCGCGGCGGGCGGATCAGCAGGTTGCGGATGAAGAGCGAGTGCCAGGCCATCTCGGTGAAGACGCGGGCCTTGACGCGGTGGACGGGATCGGCGCCGCCATAGAGGTCCTGCGCGAACAGTTCCCTGCCCTCGGCATGCTTCAGGAAGTCGCCGAGCAGCGTCTCGAAATGCTCAGGGCTCATCGCCTGATTGTTCTCCCACCAGACCGTGTTCTCGGTCAGCGCATCGCGCACCGTGAACTTGTCCTTGGGCGAACGGCCGGTATGGCTGCCGGTATCGGCGCAGAGTGCGCCGCCGCGGGCGAGCCGGGATTCGCCCCGGTGCAGCGACTCCTCATAGAGCTGTGGCGCTTCCAGATTCCAGTGCACGGCCTTCAGCTTGCGGAAGCCGAAGCCCTCGGCGCCTTGGGCGGCGTTGAACTGACCGATATTGTCCACTGAATTCCTCCGGTGGCCGCCATGCTCTGGCGAACCGTTGTCTTCACGAATGCGCACGGGCCGGTGGCAGGGCCCGGGCGTCGAAGGTGAGGCCTTGAGGCCACCAAGGTCTTTAAGGCGACGCGGCCCTTCGCTCAAGTCATTGAAAAGGCCCGACCTCGTGGCGGGCTTTTCTAAATCGATTGAATTTCAACCTGTGGTAAATGGCCGCGCGTTCCCGCGACCGTTCTGTTTCCAAGGCGATTTTCGGGGCGTCACGCCGCCTGGGCGCGCGCTTTCGTGGCAAGTTCCGCCAGAACGCGCCTGAGGCCGCCGGGGCCATCTACGGAGGCTGGGAACGGCAGGCGCAGCGTTGCACTGCCGAGCGCCATGTCGAGCCCGTCCGGGTCGAGCCCGACGGCGCGCCAGTCGCCGGCCTTCGCTCCGAGCAGCCGCGTCGCGTAGAGAACGATCGCCTCGGCATGGTCCTCGTTCAGATGAGCGACGGCGCCGGCTTCCACGTCTGCAAGTGCGGCAGCATGGGCGGGATCGCTCATCAGATCCGCAGGCGTCGGCGCGAAGGCGCGCGCGAAGCCGCCATTGAGGCTCGCGCCCTCGATATCGAGGGCGAAGAAGCTGAAATCCGGAAAATCGGCATAGAGCGCCGATTTCGGCTGGCGCGCGAGATAGCGCCGACGGATGCGAGCGCCCTCGTCGCTCTCGCGTTCGATCGCGCGGGCGTGGACCTTCAGCGTGATCCGTGCATGGGCGAGCGGGTCGCCCTTGCCGCCCGGTGAAATCAGGAGCGAGGCGCGCGGATCGCTGGCGATATTGGCGGTGTGGCCGGCCAGCCCCGAGATCAGGATCACCGGCGTGCCGCCGATGTCGGTGGCGAGTCCGACGAGGCTCGCGGAAGGGTGGCCGTCAGGGCCGAGCGTGGCGAGCGCGGCGGAGCGCGCCTCACGCAGCAGGCTCCGGGCCTCCAGGCGGACCGCCTCGTCCATCGGCTGGATCACGTCTTTGGCGGCCTTGACCATGGAACCTCCCTGCGATTTCCGGCTTGTGATACGGGGACATAGGCAAATCGCCACGCCCCGGCTAGATTGCCGCCATGCTTTGGCCCCTCTCGCGCGGGAGGGGAACCCCGTATTGCAACGAGAACAAGAGACGAAAGCCTTATGCCAACGATTGCGCTGGTCGACGACGACCGCAACATCCTGACATCGGTTTCGATCGCCCTCGAGGCCGAGGGCTATCGCATCATGACCTATACGGACGGTGCTTCGGCCCTCGACGGTCTGAAGCAGAACCCGCCGGACCTCGCGATCTTCGACATCAAGATGCCGCGCATGGACGGCATGGAGCTGCTGCGGCGGCTGCGCCAGAAATCGGACTTGCCCGTGATCTTCCTCACCTCCAAGGACGAGGAGATCGACGAGCTTTTCGGCCTGAAGATGGGTGCCGACGACTTCATCCGGAAGCCGTTCTCGCAGCGGCTGCTGGTCGAGCGCGTCAAGGCGATCCTGCGCCGCGCTGGTGCCAAGGATACGACTGCCCCTCCCCGTGCAGAGGATGCCAAGGCGCTGGAGCGCGGCCTGCTGCGCATGGACCCCGAGCGCCATACCTGCACCTGGCGCGGCGAGCCGGTGACGCTGACCGTCACCGAGTTCCTGATCCTGCAGTCGCTGGCGCAGCGCCCGGGCGTGGTGAAGAGCCGCAACGCCCTGATGGACGCCGCCTATGATGACGAGGTCTATGTCGACGACCGCACAATCGACAGCCACATCAAGCGCCTGCGCAAGAAGTTCAATCAGGTCGATGCCGAGTTCGACATGATCGAGACGCTCTACGGCGTGGGCTATCGCTTCAAGGAAGTCTGAGGCCAAGAAATCCGATATGAGGAAGGCTGGCGCGCGGCGGATTCGCTGCAGCCGTGATTCCGAGCGGGAAGCAAGCCGCAGCCATGGCAACCATCGACAACGAGGCCAGAACGCCCGCGCCGCCCGCCGGCTGGCGCGCCGTGCTGCGTCGCCGCATCGGCATCGGGTGGAAGCGTATGGCGCGTGCGATCTCGCTGCGCGCCGCCTCGAGCCTGACGCGGCGGATTCTCGTCCTCAATCTCGGCGGGCTCGTCGCGCTGCTGATCGGTTTCCTCTATCTCAACCAGTTCCGCGAAGGGCTGATCGAGGCGCGCGTCCAGAGCCTTCTGACCCAGGGCGAGATCATCGCCGGGGCGATCGCCTCCTCCGCAACGGTCGAGATCGACACGATTACCATCGACCCTGACAAGCTGCTGCAGCTCCAGGCCGGCGAGAGCGCCGGCATTGCCGAGGACCCGCTCGATTTCTCGATCAATCCCGAGAAGGTCGCTCCGCTGCTGCGCCGCCTGGTGACGCCGACCAAGACCCGCGCGCGGGTCTACGACAAGGACGGGATGCTCACCATCGACTCGCGCAGCCTCTATTCGCGCGGCGACGTGCTGCGCCTGGACCTGCCCCGCGTCGGCGAGCCCGACGAGCCGCCGCTGCTGGAGCGTACCTGGAATATGCTCCGCAACCGGCTCGGTAAGGCCGATGTTCCGGCCTATGACGATTTCGAGAATGCCAACGGCAAATCCTATCCGGAAGTCGCTCGCGCGCTGAACGGAACGCCGGCAAGCGTCGTGCGCGTCAACACCCGCGGCCAGACCATCGTTTCCGTCGCGGTTCCCGTGCAGCGCTTCCGCACGGTGAAGGGGGCGCTCCTGCTCTCCACGCAAGGGGGAGACATCGACGCGGTGATCGCCGCCGAGCGCTTCGCGATCTTTCAGGTCTTCGCCGTCGCAGCCGGCGTGATGATCGTGCTCTCGATTTTGCTCGCCGGAACCATCGCCGAGCCGATCCGCAAGCTCGCCGATGCTGCCCAGCGCGTGCGGCGCGGCGTCAAGTCGCGCGAGCAGATCCCGGATTTCAGCAGCCGGCATGACGAGATCGGCCATTTGTCCGGCACGCTGCGCGACATGACCAAGGCGCTCTACAGCCGTATCGAGGCGATCGAGAGCTTCGCGGCAGACGTCGCCCATGAACTGAAGAACCCGCTGACCTCGCTGCGCAGCGCCGTCGAGACCCTGCCGCGCGCCAAGACGGACGATGCCCGCGGCCGGCTCATGGCGGTGATCCAGCATGATGTCCGCCGGCTCGACCGCCTGATCTCGGATATCTCCGACGCCTCGCGGCTCGATGCCGAACTCGCCCGCAACGATTCCGCGCCGGTCGATGTCGCACAGGTGCTCGGCGCCGTCGTCACGATCCAGAACGAGACGCGGCGCGAGGGCCAGCCGAAGATCGAACTGGGCAGCGACCGCCGCAGTCAGCGTCTGGGTGACGATGCCTTCCTCGTGCTCGGCCACGATTCCCGGATCGGCCAGGTTTTGGTCAATCTGATCGACAATGCCCGCTCCTTCTCGCCGCCCGACAAGCCGGTGAAAGCCATGCTCTCGCGCGTCGCCAACGACGTCCTCGTCACCATCGAGGACGAGGGGCCCGGTATCGAGCCGCACGCTTTGGAGCGAATTTTCGAGCGCTTCTACACTGACCGGCCGAACGAGGGCTTCGGCCAGAATTCCGGCCTCGGCCTCTCGATCTCGCGCCAGATCGTCGAGGCGCATCGCGGCTCGATCCGGGCCGAGAACCGGTTGGGGCCGATCGGTCCGGACGGCGAGGCGCAGCGCCTCGGTGCCCGCTTCATCGTCTGCCTGCCGGCGGCCTATGCCCATGCGGCCTGATGCCGGTATGGCTGCGATGCCTGCACGCGAACGAACCCGCATTCACGCGACCGCCATCGCCATCGGTGAAGCCGGGGTTCTGATCCGAGGCGCCTCGGGCAGTGGCAAGTCGACGCTCGCGCTCGCGCTGATCGCGCTGGCCGCGCAAGGCAATCGCTTCGCACGGCTCGTCGCCGACGATCGGGTGGAGCTCGCGGCAAAGGGGGGGCGGCTGGTGGCACGGCCGGTTGCGCCCCTGGAAGGCATCATCGAGCGACGCGGCCTGGGGTTGACGCCGGAACCTCATACCGGTGCGGTTGTGGTCCGGCTCATCGTCGATCTCTCGGCCGAGGCGCCGGCGCGCATGCCCGAACCCGAGGATCTCGTCGACAGTCTTGCCGGCATCGACCTCCCGCGCTTGCGCATGACGGGCCGCGCCGGTGACGAAAGGCTTGCGTTGAACGCCTTGGACTTATTCACAGAGGGCGAGCGCTAACCACCATTTCGACAAGTTTGACGGTCGACGGCTTGCGCATGCCGCGCTCCTGACGCATAAACCGCGACCTTGTCCGAGCGCTTGTGGCGCTCTCCGGTGCTGGATTGAATGATCGGACTGGTCCTCGTGACGCATGGGCATTTGGCGACGGAGTTCCGCGCTGCGCTCGAACACGTCGTCGGCCCTCAAAAGAACCTCGCCACCATCGCCATCGCACCCGATGACGACATGGAGAGCCGTCGCCGCGATATCATAGCGGCCGTCGAGCAGGTCGAGACCGATCGCGGCGTCATCATTCTCACCGACATGTTCGGCGGTACGCCCTCGAACCTGGCGATCTCGGTAATGGAGCCCGGCCGCATTGACGTCGTGGCGGGCGTGAATCTGCCGATGCTGATCAAGCTCGCCAGCGTGCGCGAGGAAAAGACCCTCGACGAAGCCGTCACCAGCGCGCAGGATGCGGGGCGGAAATACATCACGGTTGCCAGCCGCGTGCTGGCCGGCAAGTAGCGGCGCCGAGAGGGGCGGATGGACGAAGACTGCGACTGCCCCGAAGTCGAGATTCCTGCCGGCGCTCTCTACGGCGAGTTCCAGATCGTCAACAAGAAAGGGCTGCACGCCCGCGCCACGGCGAAGTTCGTGCAATGTGCCGCCCGCTACGAGGCCGACATCACCGTGAGCCGCTGCGGCGAGACGGTCGGTGCCACCTCGATCATGGGCGTGCTCACGCTCGGCGCCGGGATCGGCTCGATGATCACCATCGTTGCCACGGGCGCCGAGGCAAAACCGGCGCTAGATGCGCTCGCAGCCCTGATCGCCGACAAGTTCGGCGAGGGGGAATGAAGAGCACGTACGATCCAGAAGCCGATGCCTTCTATCTCTATTTCGGTTCCAGCGCCGTCTCAGAAAGCGTCGAAGTGCGGCCCGGCATCGTGTTGGATTTCGATGCCGAAGGACCGTTGCCGGGAATTGAGATTCTGGACGCCTCCAGGTCGCTTCCGAAAGCCGTGGACTTGGCTGGAATGGAAAGCCCTGGGATTGGGCGCAAGACCGGGCCGTGTTGACGGTTCTGGGGCGCATATAAAGACATCTTTATATCTTTGATTGCGTTTCGCTCCGCGCGCTGCTAGAGAGCGCGCCACATTCAGGCTGAGCGATTGGAGCCACCCGTGTCGGATTACATCGTCAAGGACATCTCGCTTGCGGATTACGGCCGCAAGGAAATCAACATGGCCCAGGACGAGATGCCGGGCCTGATGGCGGTCCGCGCCGAGAACAAGGGCAAGGCCCCGCTCAAGGGCGCCCGCATTGCCGGCTGCCTGCACATGACCATCCAGACCGCGGTGCTGATCGAGACGCTGAAGGACCTCGGCGCCGACGTGCGCTGGTCGTCCTGCAACATCTTCTCGACCCAGGACCATGCCGCGGCCGCGATCGCCGCGACCGGCACCCCCGTCTTCGCCATCAAGGGCGAGACGCTGGAGGAGTATTGGGAGTACGTGCTGAAGACCGCGACCTGGGGCGACGGCGGCACGCCGAACATGATCCTCGACGACGGCGGCGACCTGACCATGCTGATCATCCTCGGCGCCGAGGCCGAGGCCGGAAAGGCCGAGTTCCTCGACAAGCCGGGCAATGAGGAAGAGACGATCTTCTTCGCGCTGATCAAGCGCCAGCTCAAGGCCAATCCGGGCTGGTTCACCAAGACCCGCGCCGCGATCAAGGGCGTCTCCGAGGAGACCACCACCGGCGTGCATCGCCTCTACGAACTGGCCAAGGCCAGCCGCCTGCCGTTCCCGGCGATCAACGTCAACGACAGCGTCACCAAGTCGAAATTCGACAACCTCTATGGCTGCCGTGAGTCGCTGGTCGACGCCATCCGCCGCGGCACCGACGTCATGATGTCGGGCAAGGTCGCGGTCGTCGCCGGCTATGGCGACGTCGGCAAGGGCTCGGCCGCCTCGCTGCGCCAGGCCGGCTGCCGCGTGCTCGTCACCGAGATCGACCCGATCTGCGCCCTGCAGGCGGCGATGGAAGGCTATGAGGTCGTGACCATGGAAGACGCTGCCCCGCGCGGCGACATCTTCTGCACGGCCACCGGCAATCTCGACGTCATCACCGTCGACCACATGCGCGCGATGAAACACCGCGCCATCGTCTGCAATATCGGCCATTTCGACTCGGAGATTCAGGTCGCCGGCCTGAAGAACTTCAAGTGGGACAACGTCAAGCCGCAGGTCGACGAGATCGAGTTCCCCGACGGCAAGCGCATCATCCTGCTCTCTGAAGGCCGCCTGGTGAACCTCGGCAACGCCACGGGCCACCCGTCCTTCGTGATGTCCTGCTCGTTCTCGAACCAGACGCTGGCCCAGATCGAACTCTGGAACCACCACGCGAACTACGAGAACAACGTCTATACCCTGCCGAAACACCTCGACGAGAAGGTCGCTGCGCTCCACCTCGCCAAGGTCGGCGCCAAGCTCACCAAGCTCAACGATGCCCAGGCGAAGTATATCGGCGTGCCGCAGGCCGGCCCGTTCAAGCCCGAGCATTATCGCTACTGACAGGGCGCCAAAGCGCTGACGATCACGAGGCCCGGCATGCGCCGGGCCTTTTTTCATGGCTGTGCCTTCCGGGAATCACCTCTGAAAGCACTACAGATTGTGCTGTCTTCTCTCGTAGCCTCTAGGGCTTGATATTCTTCCGTCGACTTTGGGCATGTTCGGAGAATCGAACGATTTACCTGCCATTAAGCACTTCCTGACGGACTCCACCGATGATTAGAGTGGGACTGATTCGGCCGCCGCGATGCGCGGGCCGGCTCGAAAGCTCTGATGTGATTGGCGTGGTGGCGAGCGTGGATCGGCCCCTCCGGAGATGGCAGCCCTGCCAGCTCCCCCGGCCGATTCCGACGGGCCCGATGGATAGGGCGGCTTGAGCCGCCGGAGAGACGACGGACGTAAGGATGGCACGGGCGAGGCGACAGGGGCGAGATGGCGGCTGGCGTCCGCGCGCATTGCTGCCCGCACTGGCGGCGGCGTCGGTTACCGTTCCGACCATGGCGCGTAGCGAATGGCTGGCGCCCGCCCCCTTCGACGCCATGAGTTCGGGCGGGCTTTCGCTGATCCTCGCGGGCCTGACCGTCTTCGCCACGACGACGTCATTGATCTATGTGCGCGAGCGGACGCGCTGGCAGCAGCGGGAAGCCAAGCTCGCGGCCGATCTCGAAGCGGCGCGAAGCCACCAGGAACGGCTCTCCATCCTGCTCGCCGCTGATCCCCAGGTGGTGGTGAGCTGGAAAGGCCGCGATGCCCAGCCCGTCTTCGAGGGCGATAGCGGTTTCCTCGGAGCGCCCGGCGCGACGCTCGCTCTCGCCTATGGGAGCTGGGCGCCGCCGGCCGATGCCAAGCGCCTGGAACTGGCGACCGATGCGCTCAAGGAGCGCGGCGAGGCGTTCAACATCACGTTGCGCAGCAAGTCCGGCCCCTTCATCGATGTCGAGGGACGTCCCGTCGCCGGGCGCGCCGTCATCCGCTTCCGCGAGGTGACGGGCGAACGGGCCGAGGTCATGACGCTCCGTGGCGAACTCGAGCGCGTGACCGCCGGTCATGCGGCGCTCTCCAGTCTGCTCGCAGGGCTGCCGCACCCTGCCTGGATGCGCAATGCCGATGGCCGCTTGACCTGGGTGAACGCTGCTTACGGCCGTGCCGTCGAGGCCGCCGATACGGCTGCGGTCGTCAAGAATGGGCTCGAACTGCTGGACCGGACCGAGCGCGACGCCGCCTCGCGGGCGCGGCGCGAGGGGGCGACCTTTGCCTTGCGAGCGCCCGCCGTGGTCTCGGGGCAGCGGCGTACGCTCGATATCATGGAACTGCCCACTGCCACCGGCTATGCCGGCTTCGCGATCGACATGAGCGAGCTGGAGGCGACCCGGGCCGATCTCCAGCGTCAGATGGATGCCCATGTCCGCACGCTCGACCGGCTCAAGACGGCAGTTGCGGTCTTCGACGGTACCCAGCGCCTCGTCTATCGTAATTCCGGCTTCGATGCGCTGTGGTCGCTGGAATCGGGCTTTCTCGACGGGCAGCCTACCGATGGTGAGATTCTCGACCGGCTGCGGGCCGAGCGCCGCCTGCCCGAGCTCGGCGACTACCGGAGCTGGAAAGCTGCGGCGCAGGCTGCCTATACCGCGACGCGCGCCAGCGAGGATTGGTGGTACCTGCCGGACGGGCGCACCGTCCATGTCGTCGCCAGTCCCAATCCGCAGGGCGGCGTGACCTATCTCTATGATGACGTCACCGAGCGCTTCACGCTGGAATCGCGCTTCAACGCGCTCTCCCGCACCCAGCGCGAGACGCTGGATTCGCTGCGCGAGGGCGTCGCCGTGTTCGGCTCGGACGGACGACTCAAGCTCTCCAATCCGGCCTTCGCCCAGGCTTGGCGCATTCAGGGCGGCGATCTCGCCGCCAGCGCGCCGCATATCGACGAGGTCATCCGCCTGTGCCGGCCGCTTTATCCACAAGACGAGGTCTGGAGCGAATTGCACAGCGTCGTCACCGGCGTGCGCGACGCGCGCGAGGATTACAGCAGCCGCCTGGAGCGGCGTGACGGCACGGTGCTCGACATGGCCGCCGCACCCCTTCCGGACGGCGCGACACTGATCTCCTTCGCCGACGTCACGGCCAGCGTGAATGTCGAGCGGGCGCTGACTGAGAAGAACGAGGCGCTGGAGAAAGTCTCGCGCCTGCGCGAGGACTTCGTCCATCATGTCTCTTACGAATTGCGCTCGCCACTCACCAATATCATCGGTTTCGCCCAATTGCTGGGCACCGAGACGGTCGGCGCGCTCAATGAGAAGCAGCGCGACTACACTTCCCATATCGTGCGCTCGTCCGGTGCGCTGCTTGCCATCATCAACGACATCCTCGACCTTGCCACCATCGACAACGGCGCGCTGACGCTCGAGATCCAGGAGGTCGACGTGGCCGACGCCATCGCGCAGGCCACCTCGGGGCTTCAGGACCGGCTGACCGACAGCAAGGTCGATCTCAAGATCGAGATCGATGCGCGCACAGGCCCTCTGCGCGCCGACGGCAAGCGCCTGCGTCAGGTGCTGTTCAACCTGCTGTCCAATGCCATCGGCTTCTCCTCCGCCGGCCAGACGGTCTCGGTGAACGCGACACGCACGGGTGGGGATATCCGGATCACCGTCGCTGATCAGGGCCGGGGTATCCCGGCCGAGGTCATGGAAAAGGTCTTCGAGCGCTTTGAGAGCCATTCGTTCGGGTCAAGCCATCGTGGCGTTGGCCTCGGGCTGTCCATCGTCCGCTCGATCGTCGAGCTCCATGGCGGCCATGTCGAACTCGATTCCGCGCCTGGCCGCGGCACGCGGGTAACCGCGGTCTTCCCGGCACAGGGTGTGCCACTCTCGGATGCCGCCGAATGACGGAAGAAGCCCGCAAGGCCGGCACGCACCGGCTTCTGCTGGCGGACGAGGCGGCAACGCTGCGCCTCGCCGCCGATATTGCCGCCATCCTCAAGCCGGGCGATATCGTCGCGCTCTCCGGCCATCTCGGCTCCGGTAAGTCGCTGCTGGCACGCGCGATCCTGCGCGAGCTCGCCGATGATCCGGCGCTGGAGGCGCCGAGTCCGACCTTTACGCTGGTCCAGAGCTACGAGACTGGACAAGGCACGGTCCTGCATGCCGATCTCTACCGCCTGCGCTCGCCGGACGAGCTCGACGATATCGGGCTGGTCGAGGATCTCGATCGCCTCATCCTGCTGGTCGAATGGCCGGACCGGGCCGGCACGCGGCTGCCGGCCGGACGCCGTCTCGACATCGTGCTCGATGTCGATCCCGATAATCCCGAAACCGGCCGCATCGCCGATCTCTCCGGCGGCGTGCTCTGGAAGCAGCGGCTCGCCATCGCGGTCGCCTCGCGCCGCCTCCTCGACGGGGCCGGCTGGGGCGATGCCCGCCGCGACTTCATGCTCGGCGATGCCTCGACCCGGGCCTATGAGCGCCTGACCCGGCCGAATGGCGAGACCTCGGTGCTGATGATCTCGCCGCCACGCCCGGACGGCCCGCCGATCCGCCTTGGCAAGCCCTATAGCGCGCTCGCCCATCTCGCGGAGAATGTCGAGGCCTTCGTCGCGATGGATCGCGGCCTGCGCTCGCTCGGCTACTCCGCACCCGAAATCCTGGCCGAGGATCTGACCACCGGCCTGCTCGTCATCGAGAACCTTGGCAGCGAGGGCGTGATCGACGCGGAGCGCCGGCCGATCGCCGAACGTTACGAAGCGGCCGCGAGGCTGCTCGCCGATCTCCATCGCCATACCTTGCCCGCCATCCTCCCGGTGGCCGAGGGGATCGACCACGCCATCCCCGAATATGACCGCCAGGCCATGGCGATCGAGACCGAGCTGATCCTGGAATGGTATGCCCCGCATATCGCCGGCGTGACGCTGCCGGCGGTAACGCAGGCCGAGTTCGCGCGGATCTGGAGCAGGCTCTTCGACGAGATCCTCGCCCAGCCGTCGACCTGGACGCTGCGCGACTACCACTCGCCGAACCTGATCTGGCTGGAAGGCCGAGAAGGCCATGCGAAGCTCGGGCTGATCGATTTCCAGGACGCGGTGCTCGGCCACCCTGCCTATGACCTCGCCTCGCTCGGCCAGGATGCGCGCGTCGACGTGCCGGCCTCGCTGGAACTCCGGCTGCTCGCGGCCTATGGCGCCGCCCGCCGGGCCGATACTCCGGATTTCGACCTCGCCGGCTTCGCCCGCGCCTATGCCATCCTCGGCGCCCAGCGCAACACCAAGATCGCCGGCATCTTCGCCCGCCTCGACAAGCGGGACGGCAAGCCGGACTACCTGAAGCACCTGCCGCGTATCGAGGGCTATCTGCGCCGCAACCTCGACCACCCCGCCCTCGAAGAGCTGAAGAGCTGGTATCAGGCGCATATGCCGAAGCTGTTCGAGACCGAAGCGGCGGATTAAGCTCAGGCAGATCGACACGGAGATTCGCGTGACCACAACCGCTTCGTCGCCGATCCGCCGGGCGATCGTGCTGGCGGCCGGCCTCGGGCAGCGCATGCGCCCGATTACCGACACGCTGCCGAAGCCGCTGGTGAAGATCGGCGGCAAGGCGATGCTCGACCATGCGCTCGACCGGCTGGCGGAGGCCGGCGTCGAGGAGGCGGTCGTCAACGTCCATCACCTCGCCGGGCAGGTCGAGGCGCATCTGGCTGGTCGGACGCGCCCGCGCATCACCATCTCGGATGAGCGCGGCGAACTGCTCGAAACCGGCGGCGGCGCCAGGAAGGCTCTGCCGCTGCTCGGTGATGGCCCGTTCTTCAGCGTCAACTCGGATTCCCTCTGGAGCGAGCGCGGCGTCTCCAATTTCGGCGCGATGGCCGCTGCCTGGAACGGCGAGACGATGGACATGCTGCTGCTGCTGGCAGACCGCGAGAGCAGCGTCGGCTTCAACGGTCCCGGCGACTTCTTCCGCGATGGCGAGGGGCGTCTGATGCGGCGTGGCGCGGCCGCGAGCGCGCCATACGTCTATGCCGGCATCGCGATCGTGACGCCGGAGTTCTTCGTGGATACGCCGGCCTCGTTCTCGTTCAACCTGCTGTTCGACCGAGCCATCGCGCGCGGGCGCCTCTCTGGCCATGTCCTCGAAGGCCGCTGGCTGCATGTCGACCGGCCGGAGGCGATCGCGCCGGCAGAGGCCGCCTTCGCCGCCGCCCAGCCCATCGATGCCTGAGCTCAACCTGTTCAGCATCCCGGCCGGCGCGCCTTTCCTGGAGGTGTTGGCGCAGGCGATGCTGGATGGCCGGCTCGGCCCGGTCCATGACCCCGCCGATCCCGCCGCGATGGCGCGGACGACGCTCTACCTGCCGACGCGTCGTGCCGCCCGCGCCTTCGCCGCGATCCTCGCGGGAAAGCTCGGCGGCAGGTCGTTGCTGCTCCCGCGCATTGTCCCGCTCGGCGATGTTGACGAGGCCGAGACGGCGCTGATCGGTGCCGGCGCCTGGGCGCAGGAACGCCTTGCCCCGATCGCACCGCTCGAACGCCGCATGCTGCTGACACGGCTGGTCGATGCCTGGGGCCGCACCGCCAATCGCAACCATCTCCGGCTTGATCCGAGCGAACCCGCCCTGGTGCCGGCGACGCTGGCCGAGGCGTATGGGCTCGCCGGTGACCTCGCCGCCCTGCTCGACCAGATGCAGACCGAAGGCGTCTCGGTTCAACGGCTGGCCTCGCTCGACGCCGCCCGCTTCGACCGGGTCTGGCAGCTCAATGCCGGCTTCCTCGCCATTCTCGGCGATGCCTGGCCCGAGATCCTGACCGAGCGCGGCGCCTGCGACCCCGCCGCTTTCCGCAACCGCATGCTCGCGGCCGAACGCGAGAGGCTGCTCGGCGGCGGCGCGACGGGGCCGATCATCGCCGCCGGCTCGACCGGTACGGTGCCGGCGACCGCGCGCCTGCTCGCCGCCATTGCCCGCCTGCCGAACGGAGCCGTGGTCCTGCCCGGCATCGATCTCGGGCTGGATCAGCGCGCCTGGGATGCGATCGTCCGCGAGCCTGCCCCCTCCCATCCGCAGGCGGCCCTGCATCACCTGATGGACACGCTCGAAGCCGCCCGCGACGACGTGCGCGAGCTGTCGCAGCCCGACGCAGCGCGCAGTGCACGGGCGGCGCTGCTGCGTGAGGCGATGCTGCCGGCTTCGGTCACCGAACTCTGGTCCGATGTCGGCGCGCGTGTCCCGGACATGACGGCGGCTAAGGGTTTCGCGGGCATGTGTGTGGTTGAGGCCTCCGACGAGCGCGAAGAGGCCCTGATAGTCGCCATCGCCCTGCGCGAGACACTGGAGCGGCCCGGCGCCCATGCGGCTCTGGTAACACCGGACCGCGGCCTTGCTGAGCGTGTCGCCGTCGAGCTGAAGCGCTGGGGCGTCGAGGTCGACGATTCCGCCGGCCTGCCGCTCGGGCGCTGGCCGGCTGGCTCGTTGCTGCGCCTCATCCTCGAAGTGGTGCTGGCCGAGATGGCGCCGAGCGCGCTCGTGCCATTGCTCGCCCATCCGCTTTGCCGCCTGGGTCTCGGTCGGGATGTGCTGGCGCAGGGCGCCACTGCGCTTGAAATCGGAACATGGCGCGGCCAGGCTGTCGGCCGCGGGATGCCGGGTCTGGAGGCCGCTCTTGGCAACTGGGAGGCGATCCGCGAGAGCGGGCATGTCCCGCGTCCACGCAAGCGCTTGACGACGGAGGATCAGGCCGCCGCCGCCAAGGTGCTGCAAGCGCTGGGGACGGCCAGCGCAGCCTTGCGCGAGGCGTTCGCTGTCGAGGCGCCGTCATTGGCTGCCGTCGTTACGGCGGCGCGCACGAGCGTTACCGCCTTCAGCCTGAGCGAAGCCGGCACGCCGCTCGCCTTTGTCGGCCCGGATGGCGAGGCGCTCTCCGGGCTCTTCGACGAGCTTGCAGGTGCCGAAGCCGTCATGCCGCCGGGCGGGGTGGCGCGGGATTTCGTTGCGATTCTCGATGCGCTGCTGGCGGAGACCGTGGTCAAGCGCGCCACGCCCGGCTATCCGCGCGTTGCGATCTGGGGCTTGCTTGAAGCACGCCTGCTGGAAGCCGACCATGTCGTGCTCGGCGGCTTGAACGAAACCGTCTGGCCGCCGCAGACCACGACCGATTCCTTCATCAACCGGCCGATGCGCGCCGAGCTTGGCCTCTCGCCGCCGGAACGCCGCATCGGCCAGACTGCGCATGATTTCGTCATGGCGGCGCTCGCGCCGCAGGTGACGCTGACGCGCCCGCGCAAGGCGGGAGAGGCCGAGACCATCGCCTCGCGCTTCTGGCAGCGCCTGCAGGCGGTGACGCCGCAGGAAGTCTGGACGAAGGCCGTTGATGAAGGAGAAAAGCTGCTGGCCTTGGCCGGCGCATTGAGCGCCCCCGTAGACGCGCAGCCGATCGGTCGCCCGGCGCCGCGCCCGCCGCGCGATCTCCAGCCGCTCTCGCTCAGCGTCACCGAGGTCGAGACGCTCTATCGCGACCCCTACCAGATCCATGCCCGCAAGATCCTGAAGCTCGACGCGCTCGACGAGCTCGTGGCGGACCCGACGGCGCAGGATCGCGGCAAGCTGCTGCACGGCATCGTCGAGGAATTCACCACGACCTATCCCGAAGGACTGCCGGCCGATGCGCTGGGGCAATTGGTCGGGATCGGCACCCGGCTTTTCGGCGCCTATGACGACGTGCCGGAGGTCAAGGCCTTCTGGTGGCCGCGCTTCCTGCTGACGGCCGGTCATTTCATCCGCTGGGAGGAGCGTCGCCGCGGCGACGTCGCCAGGATCGGCGTCGAGCTCTTCACCGGTGCGAGCTTCCCGCTCGCCGATGGCACGAGCTTCCGCCTGAGCGGCCGGGCCGACCGGATCGAGCTGACGCGCGAACCGGCGCTGCGGATCGTCGATTTCAAGACCGGCGCGCCGCCGAGCAAGGCGCAGGTCGAGAAGGGCTTTGCCCCGCAATTGACGCTGGAGGCGGAGCTTGCCGCGCGCGCGGGATTCGAAGGGCTGGCGGGGGCGACGCCGGTCTCGGCGGTGCTCTACATGAAGCTGCACCACGACCCGAGAGGCTGGGCCAAGGACAAGCCGCTCGAATTCGACGGCGAGCCGCTGGCCGATGTCGCCGCGCGCCATCTCGAACGCCTGCTCGAATATCTCGCTGCCTTGCGCTCGGGCCGCGAGCCCTTCGTCTCGCGCCGCGCGCCCGACTATATCCGCTATGCTAGCCCCTACGATCACTTGGCTCGTGTCAAGGAATGGTCGGCCGCGCCCGGCGGAGACGAGGGGGGCGAGGCATGAAGCTTGGCTGGATCGTCCCGCCGCTGACCAACCAGCGCCAGGCGCAGGCCGCCGATCCCGGCCTCTCCGCCTGGGTCTCGGCCAATGCCGGCTCGGGCAAGACCCATGTGCTGGTCAACCGCGTGCTCCGGCTGCTGCTCGATGATGTCGCGCCGAGCCGGATGCTCTGCATCACCTATACCAAGGCGGCGGCTGCCAACATGGCCAACCGCATCTTCAAGGCACTGGGCAACTGGGCGACGCTCTCGGACGAGGCGCTGAGCCGTGAGTTGGTGAATCTCACCGGGCGCACACCGACGATGGCCGAGCGTGCCAAGGCCCGCCGCCTTTTCGCCGAGGCACTTGAGACGCCGGGCGGCCTGCGGATCGAGACCATCCACGCCTTCTGCACCCGCGTTTTGCAGGCGGCGCCCTTCGAGGCGAACGTGCCGCCCCGCTTCGAGGTCGCCGACGATCTCGCGCAAGCCGAGATGCTGCGTGCGGCGCGGCGTGAATTGCTGGCCCTCGTCGCGGCGGAACCGAACGGGCCGGAAGCGCGCGCGCTCGATCTACTTGCCCGGCTTGCGGCGCAGGACTCGTTCGAGACCATGTTCCAGGAGGCATTGCGCCAGCGCGCGCTGTTCAGCGATGAGAACGGCCGCGCCCGTGACGCCAGCGCTGTGAAGGCTGGCATCGCCGCCTTCCTCGGCATCGCGCCCGACCTCTCGGCCGATGCGATCAGGACACGCTTCCGTGCCGATCTGGCAGCGCTGCCGGGCCTTCATGCTCTGATCGAGGCGCTTCAGGCCGGCAGCGCCACCCGGCAGAATTTCGCGACGAACCTGCGCACGCTGCTCGCCGGGCAGGATGATGGCGACCCCGTCGCTTTTTGCCGCCGAGGTTTCATCACTGAAGCCGGCACGATTAACGCCAATATCCGCGGCAAGGGTAAGTCCGAGTTCGATGGCGCCCTGCTAGCGTCGCTGGAGGAGCTCGCCGCCTGCCTGCTCGGTGCGGCCGAGCAACTGAACGCGGTGGCCATCCGCGACCGCAGCGCAGCGCTCGCCTTGCTGGTGACGCGCATGCTCGCTTCCTACCAGCGCCAGAAAAGCCTGCGCTCGCTGCTCGACTATGACGACCTGATCGCGCGCACGCGCTCGCTGCTGGAGCGGGTCGAGGCCGCCTGGGTGCTCTACAAGCTCGATGCCGGCATCGACCACATCCTGCTCGACGAGGCGCAGGACACCGGCGAGGCGCAATGGGCGATCCTGCGCAAGCTGGCGGAAGAGTTCACCAGCGGTGGCGATCTCCGCGCGAAGCCGCGGACCATCTTCGTCGTCGGCGACGAGAAGCAGTCGATCTATGGCTTTCAGGGAGCGGCGCCCTCCGCCTTTGGCGAGGAGCGCCGTGCGCTCGGCAATCGCATCCGGGCGGCGGAACGGGATTTCGAGGCGATCAGCCTCAACACCTCCTTTCGCTCGGCGCCGGACATCATGCAGGCGGTCGATGCCGTCTTCGCCCTGCCGGAGCATGCGCGCGGCCTCGTCTTCGACGGCGCTGCGCGGCCGGAAATCCACGACACCGTCCGCCGCAATGCGCCGGGCACCGTCGATATCTGGCCGCTCGCCGCCAATGACACAGGCGAGCCGCCCGACGCCTGGACGACGCCGGTCGACGCGCCGGAGCGGCGCAGCGGCACGGTGAAGCTCGCCGAGCGCATCGCCCGCACCTTGCAGCGCTGGCACCGCGACCGCCGCGACGATCTCGGCCATCCCTTCGCGGCGGGGGACGTGATGATCCTGCTGCGCCAGCGCGGCGCGCTGTTCGAGGCGATCGTCAAGGCGCTGAAGGATGCCGAGGTTCCCGTCGCCGGCCGGGATCGACTGACGCTCGCCGAGCACCCGGCGGTGGAGGACCTCGTCGTGCTCGGCCGCGCCCTACTATTGCCGGAAGACGACCTGACGCTCGCCACTGCGCTCAAGACGCCGCTGATCGATCTCGACGACAACGATCTCCTGCGCCTCGCGCCGAACCGCACGGGCTCGCTGCGCGCCGCTTTGCAGGAGGCTGCGGCCGACGAGCCGCGCTATGCCGAGGCCGAAGCGAAGCTTGTCCGTTGGACGCAGCAGGCCGGGCGGCAGGGGCCGTTCCGCTTTTTCGCCGATCTGCTCGGCCCGGGTGGCGGACGCAATCTCGCGCTGGCCCGGCTCGGTGCCGAGGCGGGTGATGCGCTCGATGCCTTCCTCAATGCGGCGCTCGATCACGAGCGCCGTTACGGGCCGTCGCTCGTAGCCTTCCTCCAGCATGTCGCCGGCAGTGCCGCCGACGTGAAGCGCGATCTCTCGGCCAGTGCCGGCGAGGTCCGCGTCATGACCGTGCACGGCTCGAAGGGCCTCGAAGCGAAGATCGTCATTCTCGCCGATCTCGGCGTCGAGCCGGGCGCGAGGCGCCTGCCGACGATTCTGGCCGTGCCGGCGCCATCGGGCGATCTCGTGCCGCTCTGGCCGCCGGCTTCCGCCGAGGATGTCCAGGCCACGACGGCCGCCAAGGCCGCGGTGGTCGCGCAGATGATCGAGGAGCATCATCGCCTGCTCTATGTCGCGATGACCCGCGCCGAGGATCGCCTGATCATCTGTGCCGCTCAAGCCAAGGGCGAGGCCCCGCCCGGAAGCTGGTATGCGATGATCGAGCAGGGGTTGATGCAGTCGGAGGCCGGTCTGAACCCGATCGGCGAGGGCGACGAGGCGATCCTGCGCTTCAGGGTCTCGGCGCCGTCGACGGCGGAAGAGGGTAACGATCGCGCGAAGGAAGACGCGGCTTCGGTTTCCGTCCCGCTTTGGCTGAGCCGGCGCGTCACGCGGGAGGCAGAGCCCCTGCCGCCGCTGAAGCCATCGAGCGCGCTGGCAGCCGCCGATGGCGAGGAGCGGCCGGGCGACGGGCCTTTCCTGGCCGAGGCGGCTGCAGCCGGTCGGTTGGCGCATCTTCTCCTTCAAGTTCTGCCCGGTGTGCCGGAAGCGCGCCGCCCTGCCACGGCAGAGACGCTGGCCGAAGCACGTGGCGGAGCCCTGAGGCCCGAAAGGCGCGCCAGCATCGTGGCTGACGCCCTGCAATTGCTGGCAGCCCCCGCCCTGGCCGGGCTCTTTGCCGCGGATGCCCTAGCGGAGGTGCCTGTGGCGGGTTCGATCCGCCTGTCGGATGGCGAATCGCGCGCCGTCTCCGGGCGGATCGACCGGCTGGCGGTGACGGCGGACAGCGTCGTCGTCGCTGATTTCAAGACCGCGGCCCGGCCACCACGGACGGTCGATGCCATTCCCGTCATGACCGTCGCGCAGCTCGCCGCCTATGTCGCTCTGATGCGGGATATCTACCCGGGCCGACAGGTGCGAGCCCTGGCGATCTATACTGCGAGCCTGACCTGTTTCGAACTGGATGCCGGCCGGCTCGATGCCGCACTTGCCGCTCTAGCCAATAGTGACAGCACCGGCTCTGGCGAGGGAGCGCTCGGACCATGAGATTCGTACCGCACTCCCTGTCCCTGCGTCCGCGCCTGCTGATCGCGCTGGCAGCGGGGGGCCTTCTGGCCCTCCTTCTGCCGGACGACTGGCGCTGGGCGACGCGGTTGCTGGTCGCCTGGGATGCCGGCGCGGCCCTCTATCTCGGCCTGCTGGCGACGACGATGTTCACCGAGACGGTCGATGAGATTCGGGCGCGGGCGGAGCAGCAGGACGAGGGTGCCGTCGCCATCCTGGTCATTTCCTGCCTCGCCGCCAGCGCGAGCCTCGCCGCCATCGCTGTCCAGCTCGCCGGTATCGGAACCATTCCCGCGGGCCAGCGCGGCATCCATCTCGCGCTCGGCGGCGTCACGATCCTGTGTTCCTGGACGCTGCTGCACGCCTTCTTCACGCTGCACTATGCCGGCATCTACTATCGCGGCGGCAAAGCCGAGCCCTGTCTCGTTTTTCCCGGCAAGGGTAAGCCCGATTATATCGATTTCCTGTATTTCTCCTACACGATCGGCTGCACCTCGCAGACCTCCGATGTGGGCGTGAGCACGCGGCAGGCGCGCGGGATCGTACTGGTACACTCGGTTCTGACCTTCATCTTCAACACCTCGATCCTGGCGATGGCGATCAATGTCGGTGCCAGCCTGGTCTCGGGCGGGTCGTGACGCGCTCGCTTCACTGCCGCTTTGCGGTGCACGCGCCTTGACCCCGGGGGCCGGCATTCATAGCTTCGCTGGCGAAGGGCATGATGCTGCCCATGGAATCGAAAGGCGGCCAGTCATGGCAACGAGCAAGGTAACCGACGCGAGCTTCGAGGCCGACGTCCTGAAGTCGTCCGAGCCCGTCGTGGTGGATTTCTGGGCTGAATGGTGCGGTCCCTGCCGCATGATCGGCCCGGCGCTCGAGGAGATCGCGACCGAGCTCAACGGCAAGGTCAAGATCGTCAAGATGAACGTCGACGAGAATCAGCAGATTCCGGCCCAGTTCGGCATCCGCTCGATCCCGACGCTGATGCTGTTCAAGGACGGCAAGCTCGCCTCGCAGAAGGTCGGCGCCGCTCCCAAGAGCGATCTTTCGCGCTGGATCTCCGCAGCGGTCTGATTCGCTGAATTCAGGCATGAAAAAGGCCCGCTTCCGGTGAGGAGGCGGGCCTTTCCCGTTTCTGTGCGGCCTGAGCCTCAGCCCTTGCGGGATTCGACGGCGAAGGCGCCGGGGCCGGCGGTGGCGATGTAGAGGAAGATGAAGCAGAACAGCATCGCCGCCTCGCCGCCGTTAAGCAGCGGGTAGAATCCCTTAGAGCCGTGGGCCATCCAGTAGGCGACGGCCATCAGGCCCGACAGGACGAAGGCGGCCGGGCGGGTCAGGAAGCCGACGAGGACCAGGGCGCCGCCGACGACCTCAAGCACGCCGGCGATCCAGGGCAGCGATAATGCGGCCGGCATGCCCCAGGACGGCGGAACCGGAAAGCCGAACAGCTTCTGCGTGCCGTGCGAGATGAACGTCAGCGCGGTGAAGATGCGCAGCAGGCCGAGCGTATACGGCGCGTAACGGGACAGAGACTGCATGCAGGGGTCCTTGCTTCGGATATCGTGAGGATTGATGGTGTCGTCGCGGGTTCTAGGCGAGCCGTCCGAGTTTGCGCAATATCCCGGTCGATGACGATTTCGTTTGCGTGTTTGCAAATCGCATCACGTTTGCGCGACGGGTCGAAGTCCCCCGCCGCATTGCACGCTTTACGAACCCTTAAAAGCGCCATGTTTGAATCCTGTGTGACCTGACCGCATTGCGAGGCGGCTTGGCGGCCGAAAACGGGGCAGGATGAACGACCGGATTGCACGAGGTGAGCGGCGCGAGCCCTCCTTTGGTTATGAGCGTGGCGAAAGCCATGTGGACGGTGACATGCGCCTTTCTCCCGACGATCGCCCGACCCGCTTCCGCAACGCCCCGGCGCCGCCCGAGCCCAGCCGGCAGCTCCGCAATCCGCCGAAGCGCGACAAGCGCGGCGGTGGTGGGGGAGGCGGCGGCAAGCGCCGCGGCCGTCGCAGCCGGCGCACGTTCCTGGGCGGCCTGTTCTACTGGACTATGGTGCTCGGCCTCTGGTGCGCTATCGGCGTGGGCGGGCTCGTCGCCTATCACGCCTCGCAATTGCCGCCGATCGACCAGCTCACGGTGCCGAAGCGGCCGCCGAATATCGCGATTCTCGCCGCCGACGGCTCGCTGCTCGCCAATCGGGGCGAGACCGGCGGGCGCACCATCACGATCGGCGAGGTGCCGCCCTATCTGCCGCGCGCCTTCGTGGCGATCGAGGACAGGCGGTTCTACGAGCATTTCGGCATCGACCCGATCGGCATCACCCGTGCGCTCGTCACCAACCTGCGCGGGCGCGGCGTGGCGCAGGGCGGCTCGACGCTGACCCAGCAGCTCGCCAAGAACCTGTTCCTGACGCAGGAGCGCACGGCGGCTCGTAAGATCCAGGAGGCGATCCTGGCGCTCTGGCTGGAGCGCACATACACCAAGGACCAGATCCTCGAACTCTATCTCAACCGTGTCTATTTCGGCTCCGGCGCCTATGGCGTCGAGGCGGCCGCGCAGCGCTATTTCAACAAATCGGCGCGTTCGGTCACGATCGCCGAGGCGGCGATGCTGGCAGGCCTCGTCCAGGCCCCGTCGCGGCTCGCGCCGAACCGCAATCCCGACGCGGCCGAGAAGCGTGCCCAGCTCGTCATTGCCGCGATGGCCGATCAGGGCTTCATCACGCAGGCCGCGGCCAAGAGCGCGCTCACGGCACCCGCCGAGGTGCCTGAGCGCGTCGGCGCGGGCTCCGTGAACTACGCCGCCGACTACGTCATGGACGTGCTCGACGACTTTATCGGCGCGGTCGAGGGCGACGTCACGGTTCTCACCACGATCGACACCAAGCTCCAGGGCTCCGCAGAGACGACCCTGGTCGAGGCTCTCTCGACGCAAGGCGCCAAGCTCAACGCCTCGCAGGGTGCCGTGGTTTCGCTCGCGCCGGACGGGGCGATCCGCGCCCTGATCGGCGGACGCGATTACACGAAGAGCCAGTTCAACCGCGCGACCGCCGCGCATCGCCAGCCAGGCTCGTCCTTCAAGCCCTTCGTCTATCTCACCGCGATCGAGAAGGGCATGACGCCGGACACGATCCGCGACGACTCGCCTGTTTCGATCAAGGGTTGGGAGCCGGAGAACTATTCACGCAATTTCCGCGGCCCGGTGACGCTCCAGACCGCCTTTGCCCATTCGCTGAACACGGTCGTCGCCCGGCTGATCCAGGAGGTGACGCCGCGCGAGGTGGTGCGTACGGCACAGCGCCTCGGCATTACCTCGTCTCTGCAGGCCAATCCGTCGCTGTCGCTCGGCACCTCCGAGGTGACGCCGCTCGAGATGACCGCTGCCTATGCCAGCTTCGCCAATGGTGGCCAGTCGGTGCTGCCCTATGTCATCCGTGAGGTCCGCTCGACCAATGGCAAGGTCGTCTACGCCCGCAAGGCCAATAATTTCGGCCCGGTGATCCAGCCGCAGACGCTGGCGATGATGAATACCATGTTCCATGCGGTGATGACCGGCGGCACCGGCTCCAAGGTTAATCTTCCTGGCTGGGAGGTCGGCGGCAAGTCGGGCACGACCCAGGACTACCGCGATGCCTGGTTCGTCGGTTTCACCGCGCGCCTCGTGACGGCGGTTTGGGTCGGCAATGACGACAACACGACGATGAAGCGCGTCACCGGGGCCGGCCTGCCGGCCGAGATCTGGGGCAAGTACATGAAGGCGGCCCATGCCGGCGCCCAGCCCATCCCGTTGCCGGGCGGATTCTGGCAGGGCGCGCCGAAGACGATCGGCGATGGTGCGCCGGTGGCAGACGCTCGGGTTCCTGCGCCGGTCCAGCCTCAGGGCGACAGCGGCTGGGTCCGTCCGGCGCCGCAGGAGCGCAATTTCTTCGAGCGGCTCTTCGGAGGCTGAGCCTACGCCTTCGCCGCCCGGATACCGCGCGTTGCGCGGAACAGGACGAGCGCGGTCACGCCCAGCGCCGACATCACCAGCGGCAAGGGCAGCGCTGCGTTCTGGAGCAGGTGGCCGACCAGCAGCCCGACGCAGGCCGAGAGCAGCATCTGGCAGAGCCCGTTGAAGGACGATGCGGCGCCCGCCCGATCTGGGAAGGGCATCATCGCCGAAGCCTGAGCCTGCGGCATGGTCAGCCCGACGCCGCAGGCATAGAGCGCCATCGGCACAACGACGCCCGCCGCCCCGCCGAAGCCGGTCAGCACCCCCACCAGCATCGCGAGGCCGCCGCCGGCGAGGCAGGCGACGCCGATGGCGATGACCCCGTCCATGCCGCGTCGCCCGACCAGGCGCTGTGCGATGATCGTGCCGGTGATATAGCCGAGCACGCCGAAACCGAAGGAGAAGCCGTATTCGATCGGGGTCAGACCGTAGACGCCGATCAGCACGAAGGACGAGCCTGAGATGAAGGCGAAGAGCCCGGCATAGGCCAGCGCCGTCAGCGCGACATAAACGCGGAAGGCGCGGTTGTGCAGCAGCGTGCCGAAACCCCTGAAGATGCCGATGAGGGAGAGCGGCTGCGGCGAGCGCGCCCGCAGCGTCTCCGGCATCACGGTGACGATCACGACGGCCAGTACCAGCCCGAAGGCGAGCGAGGCGAGGAAGGTCGAGCGCCAGCCGAAGGCGACCTGCAGCACGCCGCCGATCACCGGCGCCACTGCCGGCACCAGCCCCATGATCATGCCCATGCGGGCGAGTTCGCGCCCGGCACGCGGCCCGTCATAGAGATCGCGCACCATGGCGCGGCCGAGCACGATCGGCCCGGATGCTCCGAGGGCCTGGAAGGCCCGCGCCGCCGTCAGCGCGCCGATCGAGGGCGCAAGCGCACAGGCCAGCGTCGCCAGTCCGAACAGGCCGAGGCCGGCGAGAAGGACGGGCCGGCGCCCCAGCCGGTCCGAGAGCGGGCCCCAGAGGATCTGCCCGGCAGCGAAACCGAACAGGAAGGAGGAGAGCGTCGCTTGTGCACCGGCAACGTCCGTTTCCATCACCCGCGCGATCTCCGGAAGGGAGGGCAGGTAGAAATCGGTCGAGAGCGGGCCGAGCGCCGTCAGCATGGCGAGGACGGCGGTCATCGCCAGCGTATCGGGACGAAGCTTCATGCACGGCCTCCGGAGCGGCCCGGAAGGACCGTGATGCCCTGCTACGACGTCAGCCGGTCATCCGGCAATGGCTTGAGCGCGCAGCACCACCCGCGAGATCACGCGACCTCTTCCGGCTTGAGACCGACGAGCTCGGTATACCGTGCCGGGTCCGTCGCTCCCTCGGTGTTGACGAGAAAGACGCGGGAATGGCCGTCGAGCTTCAGCGCCGCGCGCGCCTGTGGATCGCGCAAGGCCGCCAGCAGGCCGGCGAGCCCGGCCGAACCGCTTTCCCCGGCGACGATGGCGGGGTCGCCGGCGGTCGGCCGGGCGAGGCGGTTCATCGCCTCGACGGCGTCGGAATCCTCCGCCGTCATGAACGCGTCCGCCGCGCGGTAGAGCACGCGTAGCGCGAGCGGCGAGGGATCATAGCATTCGAGCATCGCCATCACGGTCGGCGCGCCATGCGCGATCTTTCCCGGCTGGCCGCACTTCGCCGCCTCGAAGAGGCAGGCGGCGCGCGACGGCTCGACCACCGTGAAGAACGGCCGCCCTGCGCCGAAGCTGGTTTGCATCTGCGCTGCGAGCGCAGCCGCGATGCCGCCGACGCCGGCCTGCACGAAGACATGGCTCGGCCGCTGCGGCATCTGCGCCAGTACCTCGCGGGCGATGGCTGTATAACCTTGCATGACCAGCCCGGGGATGCGCTCGTAACCTTCCCATGAGGTGTCGGAGACGATGGTCCAGCCGCGCTCTGTCGCGACGCGAGCGGCTTCGACCACGGAATCGTCATAGGTGCCATCGACCCGCACCATCTCAGCACCGAAGCGGGCGATGGCCGCGACGCGCTCGTCGCTGACGCCGCCGTGGACGAAGATCACAGCCTTTGCGCCAAGCAATTGCGCGCCTTGCGCCACCGAGCGGCCATGGTTGCCGTCGGTGGCGCAGGCGAAGGTCATGCCGGCGGCAGCCTCGCGGACGGCGGGATCGTTCATGTCGGCATCGCTCAAGCGGCGCCCGAGCTTCTCGGAAGCCGCCTCCAGTGCGAGCCGGATGACTGCATAGGCGCCGCCGAGCGCCTTGAAACTGCCGAGCCCGAGGCGCTGACCCTCGTCCTTGATGAAGAGCGCGCCGATACCGAGCGCTGTGGCGAGGCCCGGCAGGCTGTGCAGCGGCGTCGGCACATGGTTCGGCCGCTCGGCCAGATGCGCTGTGATCGCGTCCGCTCCGGCCGGCCCCAGCGTCTCGACATCCTCGGGATGCAGGGCGGAGCGATAGTCCGGGTGATGATTGAGCAGGAACATGGCGGCCTCGTCTGGCTGGATTTCCTGAATGGATATTGCATCCCAGGTGAAAAAGGCGCTGGATTTACCCGCTACCCTTGCAAGTTTCTTTCTCAGGATGAGGCATGGCCGAGCCGACCGCTCATGATCTCGACGCTTTCGACCGGGCGATCCTCGCGATCCTCCAGCAGGACAATGCCACGCCGCAGCGGGTGATCGGCGAGCGCGTCAACCTGTCGGCTCCGGCTGTGCAGCGCCGCATCCGTCGCATGGAGGCAACCGGTGTCATCCGCGCCAATGTCGCGGTTGTCGATCCCGCCGCGCTCGGCCATCCGATCACGCTCTTCGTCGAGATCGAACTGGTCAGCGAGACCGCGCCCGATATCGACGCGGCCAAGAGCGCCTTCCTCGCCGCGCCGGAGGTGCAGCAATGCTACTACGTCACCGGCGAGGTCGATTTCATGCTGGTGGTGCTGGTGCCGAGCATGGCGGCCTACGAGGCGCTGACGCGACGCCTCTTCTTCGCCAATCCGAACATCCGCAAGTTCCGTTCCTTCGTCGCCATGGATCGGGTCAAGACGGGCCTTGCGGTTCCGATCGGGTAGCCGTCCCGCGACAGGGGCGGGGCCACGATTGCAACCCTGTCTTGTTCCCGCCGCTTCGATATGCGACCGCGGGCTGACGTGACGAATAAGCCTGACGGGCCTTGCCGTGATCACCGTGAAAGCCACCGAAACGCCGGCCGCGACAGGTAATGCACCGCAGGGCTGGCGCACGCTCGTCCGCTCCAGCGAGATCGGCATCGTCATGCTGGCCAGCGTGGTGGGCGTCCTTGCGGGGCTCGTCGTGCTGGCGATGTCCTTCACCACCCAACTCCTGCATGAGATGATCTTCGAGCTGGGGCAGGGCCAGAGGCTCTCGATCACGACCACGATCCCACCTTGGCGAGCGATGGCCGGGCCGGTCTTCGGCGGTCTCGCCATCGGCTGTGCTTCCTGGCTGTTCTTCCGTCGGCGCAAGCAGCCGATCGACCCGATCGAGGCGAATGCGCTGCATGGCGGGCGCATGTCCTTGCGCGACAGCGTCTTCGTCGCGCTCCAGACCATGGGCTCCAGCGGCGCCGGTGCCTCGGTCGGGCTCGAAGCCGGCTATACGCAGGCGGCGAGCGGGCTGGCCTCGCATATCGGCCGCCGTCTGCGCCTGCGCCGGGCGGATATGCGCCTGATGGTCGGTTGCGCGGCCGGCGGCGCCATCGGAGCCGCCTTCGATGCGCCCCTGACCGGCGCCTTCTATGCCTTCGAGCTGATCCTCGGCAGCTATTCGATCGCAGCCTTCGTGCCGGTGATGGCCGCGACCTTCATGGCGACCGTGACCCATAGCCTGCTCGCGCCGGCACTGCTCGCCGTCGAGGTGCCGCCGATCGGGGCGATCACCATGGCGAACCTGCCTCTGGTCGTTCTGCTCGGCGCGGCCTGCGGGCTCGTCGGCATCGTCGTGATGCGCGCCGCCGCCTTCGTCGAGGCAGGTTTCAGGCGCTCGCGGATACCGACCTGGCTCCGGCCTGCCTTCGGAGGCCTCGTCGTCGGCGCGCTGGCGGTCTGGAACCCTTCCGTTTTTTCGGCGGGCCATGGCGCGATCAATCTTTATCTCGGCATCGAATCCAGCTTGCTGCTCTTCGCGCTGGTGCTCGTTGCGAAGGCGCTGGCTTCCTCGGTCTCGATCGGCTCCGGCTTCCGCGGCGGTCTGTTCTTTGCTTCGCTGCTGCTTGGTGTTCTCACGGGGCGCCTCTTCATCGGTCTCCTGACGCTGGCCTTCCCGAACCTCGCAGGCCACGAGACGCTGTTCGCGCTGGTCGGGATGAGCTCGCTCGCGGTTTCGATCGTCGGTGGGCCGATGACGATGACGCTGTTGGCGCTGGAAATGACTGGCGATCTCAAGCTGACCCTGGCCGTGGTCGGCGCGGCCGGCGCGGCCTCGCTGGTGACGCGCCGTCTCTTCGGGTTCTCTTTCGCGACCTGGCGCTTCCACCTGCGCGGCGAGAGCATCCGCGGCGCGCACGATGTCGGCTGGATGCGCGATCTCACTGCCGGCAGCATGATGCGTCTCGAGGTGCCGAAGATCGCGGTCGACGCCACCATTGCCGAGGCCAGGCTGAAATACCCGCCGGGTTCGACCAGTTATCTCGTCGCGGTCGGGCCCGGCGACGCCTATGCGGGCATGGTGCCGCCGGGCGCACTTTACGAGCCGGATCCGGCGCTGGACGAGGAGGCGGCGGCCGAGCCCGCGCCGCGCACCGTGCGCCATCTCTTGCGCAACCCGGACCGGATGCTGCTCGCCGAGATGTCGGTGCGCGACACGCTGAAGCTGTTCGAGGCGGCCGAGAGCGAAGCGCTGCCTGTGGTGGCGGATCGCGACAGCCGCCGCCTCGTCGGCATCCTCAGCGAGGCGCATGCGATCAAGCGCTACAGCGACGAGGTCAGTCGCCGCAATCGCGAGCTGACCGGGGAATAGCCCGAAGGCTCAGGCCGAGCGCAGCGCGACGCTCGTGACGACCTGCCATTTGGCGATCGGCACGTCCTGACCGGAGGTCACGATGCCGATCCGGTCGAAGCGGATCGCGCGGCCGGCGAGACGGGTATTGATCTCGGCGATGGCCGCAGCCTTCGCTTCCGCCTCGACCGGTCCGTAGAGCAGCGAGACATGCGGCATGAAGCTCGCGAAGCCCTCCGGATCGAGCGCCTGTTTCAGCTTGGCCAAGGCCGGCGAGACGGCGAAGCGGGCATAGAACGAACGGAAATAGGCATCGCTCCCTTCGACGAGCGAGACCGGCTCCGCGAAGGTCTCGACCGCAGCGGCAACGGCGGTGGTCACCTGTTCCAGCAGATCGGGCGTCGTCTCGGTGTCGCCCTGCAATGTCAGATGTGGGGCGAAGAGCGGGGTGCCGAAACGGCGCGACAGGTCGCCGACGATACCGGCCAGTAGTGCTTCGTCGGAAGCTGCCGGCATCAGCCAGAGAGAATGAATCCGCACTGTCATCCGAGTTTCACAAAGCTCTTGCATAGACTGCGCCCCGTGCGTAACGTTTATTTCAACTGAGCCAATGATGGAAGAAATATTCCACCATCAGGCGATAAGAGCAGAACCGGGGGAGTAGGCGCCTTGCAGCCGGAAACGCAAGCGGGAGCGGGTAGTGGCGCAGCCATCGGCGTGCGTGGCCTCAAGGTCGCCTATGGCGGTACGCGCGTGCTGCATGGCATCGATCTCGACTTCACGCCCGGCAGCTTCACGGCCCTCCTTGGCTCTTCTGGCTGCGGCAAGACCACGCTGCTGCGTTCGCTCTCCGGCTTCGTCCCGGTCGAGGACGGCTCGATCGTCGTCGGCGGGCGCGATGTCGCCGGCCTGCCGCCGGAAAAGCGCGGCATGGCCATGGTCTTCCAGTCCTATGCGCTCTGGCCGCATATGACCGTGCTCCAGAACATCGGCTACGGCCTGAAGCTGCGCGGCAAGTCCAAGTCCGAGATCGCCGCCAAGGTCGGCGAGATGCTGAATTTCCTCGGACTCGCCGGCTATGAGGACCGCAAGGTCACGGCGCTTTCCGGCGGTCAGCGCCAGCGCGTCGCGCTCGGCCGGGCGCTCGCCATCGACCCCGGCATTCTCCTGCTCGACGAGCCGCTCTCCAATCTCGACGCCAAGATCCGCATGGTGATGCGCCACGAGATCCGCGCCATCCAGCAGCGCCTCGGCCTGACCGCCGTCCATGTCACCCATGATCGCGAGGAGGCCATGACCATGGCGGACCGGCTGGTCATCATGCAGGCCGGCCGGATCGCGCAGGTCGGTACGCCAGAGGAGGTCTATGACCGTCCTGCCAGTGCCTTCGTCGCCAATTTCATGGGCGCCGAAAACGTCCTGCCGCTCAGCGTCCAGCATGGTGAAGGCCAGGCTTCCGTCATCTCCGGTGTCGCCCGCGCGACGCTAGCAGGCAACGCCGCGGCTGCCCTGCCGAACGGCGAGGCGCTCGCCTATTTCCGCGACGATGTCGCGAGCCTCGACGCCTCTGACGCGACTGCTGCTGGCGGCGACCTCGTCGTCCCCGGCACCATCGCCGCGCGCGCCTATCCCGGTGGCATCTACCGCTACAAGGTCGAAGCCGCCGGCCGCCAGATCACGGTCGACGATGTCGCCCGTCACGAACTCGGAACGAAGGTCGGGCTGCGCATTCCGCTGCAGCGCCTTCACATCTTCCCGGCGACCGAGGCCGGGATTGCCGCCTGACAGGGAGTCAGACACATGCGCATCCTCACGCTTGCCTGCTCGCTCGCCGCGCTGATCGTGGCCTCGCCGCTATCCGCGCAGACCCTCAACGTCGCCTCCGCCGGCGACCAGAACATGGTCGACTACGTCAAGGACTATCTCGGTCCGATGTTCGAGAAGGCCAATCCCGGCGTGAAGGTCGTCTCGGTCGGCACCGGTCCGGGCGATTCCGGCTCGCAGAAGATCTACGAGAAGCTCGACGCCCAGAAGGGCGCGGCCACGACCGATTTCGACGTCGTCGTCATCCACCAGAAGGCTGCCGGCCAGATGGTCAAGGAAGGCCTGCTGAACAAGTACACGGCCAATGTCGAGACGGCGAAGCTCGCCACCGGCGACAATGCGAAGAACTCGCTGGGCACGGACGTGAGCGGCTTCGTCATCCCGATGTTCCAGTCGCAGACCGCGCTCGCCTACAATGCCGACATGGTCAAGACGCCGCCGGCGACCTTCGCCGAACTCGCCGACTGGGCCAGGAAGAACCCCAAGCAGTTCGGCTATAACGGCATCAAGGGCGGCATGTCCGGCGTCTCCTTCGTCGCCGGCTGGGTCTATGCCTTCGGCGGCGACGCCGACAAGCTGATGAAGGGCCCCTATGACGCGGCCACCAAGACGAGCTGGGACAAGGCCTTTGCCGACCTGAAGGAGTTCAACAAGAACGCCGTGATCACCCCTGGCAATGCCGGCACGCTCGACATGCTCAACCGCGGCGAGATCGCGATCGGCCCGGTCTGGGTCGACATGTTCTATTCCTGGCAGGCGGACGGCAAGCTGCCGCCGAACATGAAGTTGAAGCTCGTTTCGCCCGGCATGCCCGGCCAGCCGATGTACTACGCCGTGCCGGAGAAATCGGCCCAGAAGAAGCTGGCCGAGGCCTTCATCGCGCTCGCGACCTCGCCGCAGGTGCAGGCTGACGGCATCGTCAAGAAGTTCAACTGGTATCCGGGCATCGATGCCAAGAACCTCGAAGGCAAGCTCGACAAGGCCGCCTGGGACAAGCTCTTCACCGACGTGACGCCGGCCGAGCTTGCCGCCAACGGCAAGCCCTTCCCGATCGCCCCCTATTTCAACGACATCCTCGAGGGCTACGAGAAGAAGGTCGCGAACTGATCCATTCGCGCCCGGGATGATGCGAAGAAACACCGCGTCATCCCGGGCGTAGCGAAGCGCAGACCCGGGATCCATTCCGGAACGGTTCAGGCATGGATCCCGGATCGGCGCGGCTTCGCCGCTTGTCCGGATGACCTCGCGGTTCCGGATGCCCGCCACCCATTCGCCGCGGAGAGCGCCGCTCGCCATGAGCCTTTCCCAACGCAATCTCGCTCTGCTGCTGATCGCGCCCGGCCTCGCGCTCGTCGCGGCGCTGTTTCTCTATCCGCTCTGCTTCTCGCTGATCTCGGCCTTCACCGGGCCTGAAGGCGGCTTCTCGCTGCAGGCCTTCGGCAAGGCCTGGGAGCTTTATTCCGGCGACGTCGTCTTCACCGTCGTCATCGTGCTTGCCTCCTGCTTCTTCACCGGGCTCGCCGCCATCATCATCGCCGGCACGCTGACGCTGGGCGAGAACCGCTACATCGTCGGCACGCTGAAGGCGCTCTATCGCTGGCCGCTCTTCATCCCCTTCATCGTCGCGGCGCAATGCATGCGCACCTTCCTCGCCAAGAACGGCTTGATGAACAACATCTTCGTCTCGATGGGTTTGATGGAGCCGTTGCAGGCGGTGAGCTTCCTCGACTGGCGCGGCATCATCGCGACCTTCGTCTGGAAGCAGACGCCCTTCGTCGCGCTGCTTTTGGCCGGCGCGCTCGCCGCACTCGATCGTGCGACGCTTGAGGCCGGCCGCAATCTCGGCGCCTCGCGGATGCGCGTCCTCGTCGAGCTCGCCTTGCCGCAGGTGATGCCGCAGCTCCTCGTGGCGCTCGTCCTCTCCTTCGTGACGATGCTCTCGGTGCTCTCGGTGCCGATGATGGTCGCTGGGTCCCAGCCGACCATGCTGACCGTCGACATGGCCTTCCGCATCAACGCCTATGGCGACTACGCCACCGCCAATGCACTCGGCGTCATCACTTATCTGATCTCGGCTGGCGCTGCGATCATCTACCTCAAGCGCGGCATGGCGAAGGAGGGCACGCCATGATCCGTGCCGTCTCCGGCCTGCGCATGGTGCTTGCGGCCTTCGCGCTCGCGGCCTTCGCCTTCTTCCTGATCGGGCCCCTGGTCAATCTGGCGCTCTGGTCCGTCGCCGAGCGCTGGTACACGCCCTACAAGCTGCCGGTCGTCTACGGCACGCGCTACTGGGAACAGGTCTTCCGCCCGACCGGCGACGCCATGGCCTCGCTCGCGACCTCGGTCTGGATCGCGGTCCTGACGGTGCTCGTCGCGCTCGCGCTGTCGATCCCGGCCGGCTATGCGCTGGCGCGACTGAAACTGCCGGCGCGCGCTTCCTTCATGGTGCTCTTCCTGCTGCCGCAGGCTTTCCCTTCGGTCGCGATCTACATCAACGTTGCTCGTGTGTTCTATTCGCTGGGGATCAACGGCACGGTCTTCGCCGTGGTGCTCGTCCATGCCGCGCACGGCCTGGTCTATTCCGTCTGGATCGCGGCGGCAGCCTTCGCAGCGGTCGACAAGGATCTCGAGCTCGCCGCGCGCAATATCGGCGCCTCGCCGCTGAAGGCCTTCTTCTCGGTGACGCTGCCTCTGGCGGCGCCTGGCATCATCGCCAGCGGCATCTTCGTTTTCCTGGAATCGCTCGACGAGTTCACCGGCACCTTCTTCGTCGGCGTGCCGCAGGTCACGACCTTGCCGCTCCTGCTCTACAACGCGGCGATGGGCGGCAATTATCAGGTCGCCTCGATCACGGCACTGATCCTGCTCGTGCCCTCGGTGCTGTTCATGCTGTTCATCGAGCGCTTCCTGCGCGCCGACGTTCTCGCCAAGGTCGGCGCCTGAGCTCAACCGCCTGACATCACGCGACATCTCGCCGATCGCCAATAAGGGCCGCTGCCTCCGCAGCGGCCCTGATGCGTTTCGCGATCTCGAAAATCGGCTTGATCGCAATTAATATACTAGTATATGAATCGCGAAACAAAGCCTCGGGAGGGCGCGCATTGACGGCTGGCGGCATCATGGCTGCAGGTTCGGGCTCATCGGGACGGCGTACGGCCGCGGCGGTGATCCGTGACGCGTTGCGGGCCGAGATCGTCTCGCTCGCCATTCCGCCCGGCACCCCGATCGTCGAGAAGGATATCGCCGAGGCCCATGCGGTCAGCCGCACGCCGGTGCGCGAGGCCCTGCTCAAGCTTGCTGATGAGGGGTTGGTCTCGATCTTCCCGCAATCGGGCACCTTCGCCTCGCTGATCCCGTTCCGGGCGCTGCCCGAGGCGCTGGTGATCCGCCGCTCGCTGGAGGAGACCTGCGCGAGGCTTGCGGCCCAGCACGGCGCCGGCCGGGCCGACAGGCTCGTCCGCATCATGGATGAGTTGGCTGCGCGCGCAGATCGCGGTGAGCGCGAACTCTTCCACCAGTCCGACGATGCCTTCCACGCCGGCGTTGCCGAACTCGCCGGCTATCCCGGCATCTGGCGCTTCACCCAGCAGGTGAAGCTGCAGATGGATCGCTTCCGTCGGCTCACCCTGCCGCAGCAGGGCCGCATGGAGCGCGTGCTGCGCGAGCACGGCGCGGTGGTCGAGGCGATCCGCCGCGGCGACGCGGAAGCCGCGGCCCATGCCATGGGCGAGCATCTCGGCAAGCTCTTCGACGACCTCGACGCGGTCGCCGCCCTCAACAGCCCCTATTTCGACATGGGCGACGGTTCGGAGCGGCCACGACGCGCTGCCTCGCCGGTCGCGCGACTGGAGACGACATGACCATCGACATCCGCCAGGTTTCGCATCCGGAGGCCGTGAAGGGCTTCGACACCGCGGAGCTGCGCCGCCACTTCCTGATCGAGACGCTGTTCGTCGCCGGCGAGGTCAGGCTGACTTACAGCCATCTCGATCGCGTCGTCGTCGGTGGCGCCATGCCTGGGGCCAACCCCGTCGTGCTGCCGACGCCGAAGGCCGTCGGCACCGATGCCATCCTGAAGCGCCGCGAACTCGGCATCGTCAATGTCGGTGACCCCGGCAAGGTCTCGGTCGGCGGCAAGGATTACGCGCTCGCCAAGCGCGATGCGCTCTATGTCGGCAAGGAAGCCGGCGAGGTTTCCTTCGCCAGCGACGATGTTGCGAATCCGGCTAAGTTCTACCTGCTCTCCACCCCGGCCCATGCCGTGCACCCGACCAAGGTGATCCGCGAGGCCGACGCCAAGACGCTGCATCTCGGCGAACAGGCGACTGCCAACAAGCGCACGATCCGCCAGTACATCATCCCCGGTGTCTGCGAGACCTGCCAGCTCGTCATGGGCGTGACCACCCTCGACGAGGGCAGCATCTGGAACACCATGCCCTCGCACACGCATGACCGGCGCTGCGAGATCTATCTCTATTTCGACGTGCCCGCTGACGCCCGCGTCTTCCACCTGATGGGCGAGCCGCAGGAGACCCGCCACCTCGTCGTCGCCAACGAGCAGGCCATCCTCTCGCCGGGCTGGTCGATCCATTCCGGCGTGGCGACGCGGGCCTATTCCTTCATCTGGGGCATGGGCGGCGACAATGTCGACTATACCGACATGGACATGGTCGCGACCGGGGACCTGCGCTGATGGCCGCGCCCTTCGACCTGACCGGCCGGACCGCGATCGTCACCGGCGCCAATACCGGGCTCGGCCAGGCGATCGCAGTTGCGCTCGCGCAGGCCGGCGCAGGCATCGTCGCGGTCGGCCGTTCCAGCATGGCCGAGACGAAGGCGCTGGTCGCGGAAACTGGCCGGCCCTTCCATGAGATCACAGCCGATCTCGCGACGCTGGAGCCGATCGCCCGCGTCGTGGAGGAGGCGGACGCCGCCGCGAAGGCCGACGGTTCGCGGCTCGACATCCTCGTCAACAATGCCGGCATCATCCGCCGTGCCGACGCCATCGACTTCACCGAGGCCGACTGGGACGCGGTGATGGACGTCAACCTGAAGTCGACCTTCTTTCTGACGCAAGGGGTCGCGAAGCGCATGCTCGCCGACGGTAAGGGCGGCAAGGTGATCAACATCGCCTCGCTGCTCTCCTTCCAGGGCGGTATCCGGATTCCCTCCTACACCGCCTCGAAGAGCGGCCTTGCCGGGCTGACGCGTCTGCTCGCCTGCGAATGGGCGGGGAAGGGCATCAATGTCAACGCCATCGCGCCGGGCTATTTCGTCACCAACAACACGGAAGCCCTGCGTGCCGATCCCGCCCGCAACGAGGCAATCCTCGCGCGCATCCCGGCAGGCCACTGGGGCAAGCCGCAGGAGCTCGGCGGTGCCGCCGTGTTCCTCGCCTCGGACGCCGCTGCCTACATCCACGGCGTCGTCCTGCCAGTCGATGGCGGCTGGCTCGCGCGCTGACGGGAAGGGGGCCGGACGATGCGCTACAAGTTCGATTTCGGCGCCCTCGTCGAGCACTGGCCGGAATTCCTCAGCGGCGCGCTGACCACCTTGCAGATGACAGCCTTCGCGGTCGTCTTCGGGCTGGTGATCGGCATCCTCTGCGCCATCGGCCGGCGTAGCGCCTCACCGTTCCTGCAATGGCTCTGCGGCTTCTATGTCGAGACGATCCGCAACACGCCCTATCTGATCCAGATATTCTTCATCTTCTTCGGGCTCTCCAGCATCGGCATCAAACTCCCGATCTTCGTCGCCGCGGTGCTGACGCTGGTCATCAATGTCGGTGCCTATACCGCCGAGATCGTCCGCGCCGGCATGGACACGATCCATCCCGGCCAGATCGAGGCGGCGCAGGCGCTCGGCCTCTCGCAGCCGCAGATCTATTGGGACGTGATCCTGCGCCCGGCGCTGGAGCGGGTCTATCCGGCGCTGACCAGCCAGTTCGTCCTGATGATGCTGGCCTCCTCGATCACCTCGCAGATCTCGGCCGAGGAGCTCACGGCGGTCGCCAACAACATCCAGTCCTTCACCTTCCGCGCCTTCGAGACCTACATCGTCGTGGCGTTCCTCTATCTCCTGCTCGCCGTCATCCTGAAGCTCGCCTTCTACGGCTTCGGCCAGATCATCTTCCCGCGCCGCCGGCGCCTCGGCACGGCGCTGTGAGGGCGTGATGGGCGGCTTCACCCTCATTCACTTCCTCTATCTGCTGCAGGCGACGCTCTGGACGGTCGTGCTGACCGTGCTCGCCTTTGGGCTCGGCAGCCTCGCCGGCTTCGTCGTGATGCTGGCGCGCACGGCGCGCACCCGCTGGATCCGGGCGGTGTCGATGATCTATGTCGACATCATCCAGGGCACGCCGCTGCTGATCGTGCTGTTCCTGATCTATTTCGGCCTCGCCGTGGTCGGGATCGAACTGCCGGCGCTGCTCGCCGCCGCGATCTCGCTGATGATCTATTGCAGCGCCTTCCTCGGCGAGATCTGGCGCGGCTGCGTCCAGTCCGTGCCGCGCACCCAGAGCGAGGCGGCCGAATGCCTCGGCCTGACGCGCTGGCAGACGCTCACCGACGTCATCCTGCCGCAGGCGATGCGGATCGCGACGCCGCCGACGGTCGGCTTCCTCGTGCAGGTGCTCAAGAACACCTCGCTCGCCTCGGTCGTCGGCTTCGTCGAGCTGACCCGCGCCAGCCAGGTCATCAACAACTCGCTGTTCCAGCCCTTCCTCGTCTTCGGCATCGCGGGCGCCCTCTATTTCGCGCTCTGCTACCCGCTGTCGCGGCTCAGCCGGGCGCTCGAAAGGAAACTCAATGTCGGCCGCCGTCAGCCTGCGTGACGTCCACAAGCGCTTCGGCGAGGTGGAGGTCCTGAAGGGCGTCTCCTTCGACGTGGCGCCGGGCGAGGTCGTGGCCGTCATCGGCCGCTCCGGCTCGGGCAAGTCGACGGCTCTGCGCTGCGTCAACCGGCTGGAGACCATCCAGTCCGGCGAGATCGAGGTTCATGGCCGCCGCGTTGACGATCCCGCGCTCGATCTCAGGGCGCTGCGCCGCGATGTCGGCATGGTCTTCCAGAGCTACAACCTCTTCCCGCATCTGACCGTGGCGGAGAACATCACGCTCGCCCCGAGGCGCGTGCGCAAGACGCCGCAATCCGAAGCGCGCCATATCGCCGTTGAGGCGCTCGCCCGCGTCGGGCTCTCCGACAAGATCGACGCCTATCCCGAGCAGCTCTCCGGCGGCCAGCAGCAGCGCGTCGCCATCGCCCGCTCGCTGGCGATGCAGCCCAAGGTCATGCTCTTCGACGAGGTGACTTCGGCGCTCGATCCGCATCTCACCGGCGAGGTGCTCAAGGTCATGGAGGCGCTGGCGAGGGGCGGCATGACCATGCTCGTCGTCACCCACGAAATGGCCTTCGCCCGGCGCGTCGCCGACCGCGTCATCTTCATGCACACCGGCAAGGTCTGGGAGACCGGCGCCGGCGAGATGCTTGCTCATCCTCAGACCCCCGAGCTCAGGGAATTCCTCGCCAACGGGCTCTGACGATCCCGCGGCCATTCGGCTGCTCGACGATCATAACGACAACGAAAAGGGAAACGACCATGACCACGATCACCCGCCGCACCGCCTTTGGCCTCGCCGCGACCGCCGGCGCCTTCCTCGCGCTGGGCAGTGCAGCCCATGCCGACCAGCTCGCCGACATCAAGAAGGCCGGCAAGATCCGCGTCGCGGTTGCCATGGGCGTGCCGCTCTTCGCCTTCGTCGACGGCCAGCTCAAGCCGACCGGCTCCGATGTCGAGACCGCCAAGCTTATCGCCAAGGATCTCGGCGTCCAGCTCGAGCTGGTCGAGATCACCAATGCCGCGCGCGTGCCGACGATCCAGACCCGGAAGGCCGACATTCTCGTCGCCAATCTCGGCATCACGCCCGAGCGCAAGAAGGCCGTCGATTTCTCCGTTCCCTATGCGACGCTGAACATCATCGTCGCCGGTCCCGACAACGTCGCGATCAAGGACTACAACGACCTGACCGGCAAGCGCATCGCGGTGACCCGCGCCACCGTCAACGACCAGATGGTGACGCAGAACGCCAAGGGCGCCGAGATCGTCCGCTTCGAGGATGATGCGACCCTGATAACCGCCGTCGTCTCCGGCCAGGTCGATATCGTCTCGACCCAGACCGCCGTCCTCGCCGCGATGAACGAGAAGCGCAGCGGCGCCAAGCTTGCGACCAAGTTCGTCCAGCAGGAGCTCAATCTCGGCATCGCCCTGCCGCAGGGCGAGACGGAATTGAAGTCCTGGCTCGACGGCTGGATCAAGAAGAAGGTCGCCGATGGCGAGCTCAACGCCGTTTTCAAGAAGTTCCACAACCGCGACCTGCCGGCGGACCTGACCCAGCGCGGCTGATTGGGTCTGAGTTCGCGGAGGAATCACGTCGTCATCCCGGACTTGATCCGGGATCCATGCCAGAGCGCTTCCGGCAAAGCTTCAGGAATGGATCCCGGCTCTTCGCTTCGCTCCGGCCGGGATGACCCGCGCTTCCGTCAAATCGCTTCCGGTCATCGCAGAGGTGGATGGCGGCGGACTTGCGTGCCTGCTGCCGATCCGCAACTCTGCCGGCCCTTGTCAGAACCGGGTCTTCCATGGCGAACGCGGCCGCTCCGTCCTCTCCCGTTCCGCCGGGCCGTCCCTTCGCGGGCCTCACCCCCAGCCTGATCGGCTTCGGCGGCGCGCCGCTCGGCGATCTCTACGGGCATCTCGACGAGGCGACGGCGCAGGATACCGTACGCGCCGCGCTGACGGCCGGCATCAATCTCGTCGACACCTCGCCGCTCTACGGCCACGGCCTCTCCGAGCATCGCATCGGCGCCGCCTTGCGCAGCGTGCCGCGCGAGAGCGTCATCGTCTCGACCAAGGTCGGCCGCTGGATGCAGGCCGGTCAGCCGAAGCGCGATGGCTCGGGCTATGCCGGCGGCCTGCCGCATCCGGCGGTGATCGACTATTCCTATGATGGCGCGATGCGCTCCTTCGAGCAGTCGCTGCTCCGGCTCGGCACCGACCATATCGACATCCTGCTGATCCATGATGTCGATGTCTGGACCCATGGCGACGCGATGGAACAGCGCTTCGCCGAGGCGATGGACGGCGCCTATCGCGCTCTTGAGAAGCTGCGTGCATCCGGCGCGGTCAAGGCGATCGGCGTTGGCGTCAACGAGGCCGAGATGTGCGTGCGCTTCGCCCGTTCCGGCGATTTCGACGTGATGATGCTGGCCGGCCGCTATTCGCTGCTGGAGCAGGGCGCCTTGCCGGAATTCCTGCCGCTGGCGCTGGAGAAGAAGATCGCGGTGATGCTGGCCGGTGTCTTCAATTCCGGCATCCTCGCGACCGGCGCCAAGCCCGGCGCCTTCTACAACTACAAGCCGGCGCCGCCGGAGGTGCTGGCCCGCGTCGCCCGCATCGAGGCGGTTTGCGCCAGCCATGGCGTCGCCCTGCCGCAGGCGGCGCTCGCGTTTTGCGCCGCCCATCCCGCTGTGGCGACGATCGTGCTTGGCGCGGTGACGCCGCAAGAGGTCACGCGCAATCTCGACCTCGTTGCGCGGCCGGTGCCGGCCGCGCTCTGGTCCGATCTCAAGGCGCAGGGGCTGCTCGCCGAAGAGGCGCCGGTTCCAGAGCACTGAACGCCGCCGGAATGGCTGATCGATCAACCTGCGCCGTCATCCCGGGCGGAGCGAAGCGGAGATCCGGGATCCATTCCTGAGCGCTGCCGATAGGGGGGCAGGCATGGATCCCGGATCGGCGCCGCTACGCGGCTTGTCCGGGATGACGGCAGGTTAGTTGGACGCCTCCGTCGAGCCGAGATAGTCGACTGCGCAGGCGACGTGCAGCTTCATCACCGCGATGGCCTCGTCGATGGTGACGTGCTCCTCGTCGGTGCCCATGCTGATCGGCGATGGCCCGCAGATCAGGGCGGGCACGCCGCGCCAGCGCCAATAGCGCGTATCGGTGCCGCCCAGGCTCGACACCGGCGGTGCGTCATGCCCGAGCAGGTCGCGGATATTGCCGCGCAGGATATTGGCCATCTCGCTGAACGGATCGGTCAGGCTCGCGGGATAGCTGTGGTCCTCGTTGACGACCATCTCGCAATCGGCTTCGCGCGCGAGGGCTTCGAGATCGGCGCGGATCGCGTCGCGGTCGGAGCCGATCGGGATGCGCATGTCGAGATGGGCGATGCAATGCGTCGGGATCTGCGTCGCCTTTTGTCCGCCCTGCAGGATGCCGACATTGACGGTGATGCGCCTTGCGATGTCACCCGCGCCCTTGCCGAGATTGAGGTCGGCCGCCGCGATCGTCTCGGGCGAGGTCAGGACGGTATCGATTTCCGGCGGCAACTCCGCGAGCTTGAGATGGTAGCGGTCATAGATCGCGGTCACGAGCCGGCTCACATCCGCGATCGGGTTGCGTGCGCGATGGGCATAGCCGCCATGGCCGCCGATACTTTTCGCCGAGAGCGAGAAGCGCAGCGTACCCTTCTCGGTGAAGCGCAGATTGGCGAGGCCGCTGGGCTCGCCGTTGAGGCAGCAATCGGCCTCCATCTCGTCGCCGAACTCGTCGAACAGATATTTGGTGCCGTAGCGACCGCCCGACTGCTCGTCCGAGACCACGGTCAGCGACAGCGCGCCGTTGAGCTTCTCGCGGTGGGGATAGAGCTGGCAGAAGGCGAGGATCGAGGCGAGCGTTCCGGTCTTCATGTCGGAAGCGCCGCGGCCCATGATCTTGCCGTCGACGATCTCGGCATCCCAGAGCTTCTCGTTGGTGACCGGGAAGATGTCCATATGGCCGTTGAGCATGAGATGGCGGCCGGGCTTTCCAGCCTGCCAGCGGCTGATGATGTTCGGCATCTCCGGCACGAAGGCCTCGGTGCGATGCGGCACGCCAGCTGCGTCGAGCAGTTCGCGCACGAAGGCCGCGGCCTCGCGCGTGTCACCCGGCGGGTTGACGCTCTTGATGCGCAGGAAGCGTTGCAGCAGCGCGATGATCTCGTCGCGGCGCGTGTCGATCGCCTGAAGCAGTTCGGCCTTCAGGGCGGCGGTATTCTCGGACATGATCGGTCTTCTTGGTCGGCGTTTCGAAGGGGGGTTAGCCGCGCGAGCGGAAGGACATGGCGCGCGTCAGCTCCGTCTTCTCGAGCCGGGCGGCGACGCAATAGGCGGGGTTGAAGACATTGGCGATGTCGTAGCGCACGGCCTGCCCGAGCAGGTGGCTCGCCTCGACCGGGTCGACCCCGAGGGCATCGCCGACCCAGCGCAGCAATTCGGTGGTGGCGAATTGCAGGGGCTGATCGAGCGGGCGTCCGCTGGCGATGACCAGCAGATCGGTCTCGGTCTCGCAGCGCGGCCAGCGCAGGTTCTGCTTCTTGACGAGTTTCACCGAGAATTCGACCTCGAACGAGGTCTCGACGCCGGTGCCGGCGATCTCGCCATCGCCCTGGCAGGCATGGCCGTCGCCGAGGAAGAACAGCGCGCCGTCGACGAAGACCGGGAAGGCGATGGTCGCGCCCGGCCCGAACAGCCGGTAATCCATGTTGCCACCATTGGCGCCGCTGGTCGCGGTCGAGATCGCCTGGGCGCGTTCCGGCGCGACGCCGAAGCAGCCGAGCATTGGCTCGAGCGGGAAACTCCAGTCCCTGATCCCGGCTGAAGGCTCCAGCAGCTTCACTGTGCCGGCCTGCGCGTCGATCGCCCATTCATGGCGCTCGCGCTTCGGCAGCTCGTGCAGCATCGCAGGATCGAGCACGCCGGGAGCCAGCGGCGAATAGGTCCAGCCGGTCTTCCGGTTCGGCGTCATCCGCTCGATGGTGACGAGCAGGGCGTCGCCGGGTTCGGCACCGGTGACGAAGAACGGGCCGGTCATCGGGTTGCCGCGCGGGGCGTGCTGCTCGCCGTCGCCGCCGAAGCCGGCAGCGTCGAGCGTGGTGGTGACGACGCTGTCGCCGCTGGCGATTTCCAGCACTGGCGGCAAGGTGGCGAGCACGTTCGAATAACGGGTCGGGACGAAGTGATGGCGCGCCATGGAAGCCTTCCTGAGCCGGGTTCGCGTCGATATCCTGCGGCGGCCGCCGATCGTCGTGCCAATCCGCTTGGTGACCCTAGGAGCAAGCTCCCGGCTTGAGAAGCGCTCGCGGGCGAACAGGTGCCTTGCATCGCAGGCGCCCGCCGAACCGCGCGTCACCCCGGGTCGAACGAGGCCGATTTCAATCTGGAACGCAACTGCCGGCTGCACTGATCGATCACGGTCGGTCGCTTTGGCCAGCCTCGACTTGCGCTGGATGGGATGAAAACCAGGGTCATGGACGGCATGCGCAGGGATGGCGCGCAAGCGACGACCGTTCTGCTCGGAAGGTCGATACGGTTGCGAGGGAGGTATCATGACGATGGCAGGGGAGCCGATCTTCATGTGGACGCCTGCGGTGCGCGGCTCCGGCTCGTGCTGTCCCGGTGGGGCGGCAGGCAGAAGGCAGTGGGACTGGGCAAGGCCTCGCGAATAGGCCTCGCCTGCACCCGGTCATGAGCTGCAGAGGCGAGAACCGGACCCGCCGCAGGCCGGATCCGGTTCTCGCACAGGCTATTGCTGCCGGGCGTCGCAGTGCGGTGCCGGCAAACCAGGGGCGGTTCTACCCTAACTCCAGGCGAGAACGTCGATCTCGCTCAGGACAGTCCCTTCGCCGCAGCGTCGGCATAGGCATTGGTGAAGGTCTGCATCGGATCGAGCGCGAGCTTTTTGCCTTCCATCTCGGCGATGAAATCGAGGTTCGCCTTGATGGCGTCCGCGGCGATCTGCGGTGCACCCGGGAAGGCCGGCAAATTCTCGTCCCAGGCCGCGTCGAAGATGGCCGGCTCGGTTCCCTTGAAGAAGCCTCGGACTGCTTCCTTCGCCGCAGCCGGATTTTCACGCAGCAGCTTCTGCCCGCGCCACAGCGCCCTGACGATCCGCGCCGATCGATCCGGGTTGGCGGCCAGCCAGGGATCCTTCGCGATCAGGCTGATGTACAGGAAGCCCTTGAGCGGCGCGTACTCGCCGGCCGACAGGTTGAGCAACTGGTAGCCGTCGTACTTGACGACGCCGGTCGTGCTCGTCGGCGAGGACAGGCAATAGCCGTCGATACGCTTCTGCGAGAAGGCGGCCAGCATGTTCGGGCCGCTGCCGAGCGGCGTCATCTCGAAGTCGCGATCCGGATTCCACTTCATCGTCTTGGCGATGTGGCGCAGCAGAAGGTCCGGCGCGGCGCCAGGGCCGGTGATACCGATCGTCAGCCCCTTGAGCGCAGCGAGCCGCTGCTCGACCGGGCTTTTATCGGTGAGGCCGAGCTTCTTGGCGACGTCGCCGCGGATGACGATATTGCTCGCATACTCCGTCATCACCGATGCGAACATCTTGACGGGCTGCCCTTGGGCAATGGCGTTCATGCCGATGGCCGGTACCCCGATATAGACATCGGAGCCGTTCGAGATCACGGCCGAAAGCGCGGCTGCGCCGCCCTTGAAAACCACGACGTCGGCGTTGATGCCTTCCTGCTCGAAGAACCCTTTGGCCCGGGCGATGTAGATCGGCAGGTAGAGGAAGCCGTCACTCGGCTGCGCGAAGCGGACGACATCTGCCGCTGCCGCGCCCGTCGCGCCGAACAACGAGGGCAAGGAGAGCGCCGAGGCGCCCGCCATCGTTGTCAGGAAGCTGCGCTTCGTGATCTGTGAACCCATTGGAAGTCCCCTCCTTGTTTGTGATGTCTCAGACGCTGAATTCGCGGCGGTTCCCTGCATGCTGCCAGGGCATGAGCATCTTTTCGGCCAGTCGGACGGCCATGTTGAGCAGGATGGCGAGGACGGTGATCACCAGCAGCGCGGCGAAGACGTTGGCGGTACTGAACTGGCCGGCGGCATCGGACAGGACGAAGCCCAGCCCGCGGTTGGATGCGATCATTTCGCCCACGATGGCCCCGATCAGGGCGTAAGGGACAGACAGCCTGAGGCCGGTGAAGACCCAGCTCACGGCGGACGGGACCACCACCATCCGCATCGTCTGCCATTCCGAGGCGCCCATCAGCCGCAGGATGGTGAGCTGCTCGCGGCTGACTTGGCGCACGCCGGAATATGTGTTCAGGAAGACGAGGAAGAAAACGATCGTCGCCGCGAGGACGATCTTCATTTCGATGCCGATACCGAACCAGAGCACGTAGAGCGGCGCCAGCGCGACCTTGGGCAGGCTGTAGAACGCTGTCAGGAAGGGGTCCAGCACATCGGCGAGGACAGGCTGCCGGCCGAGGAGCAGGCCGGCCGCGAAGCCCGCGCCTCCGCCCAGCAGGAATCCGGCGATGGCCTCCGTCGCCGTCACGCCCATATGGAAGAAAATCATCCCGTCCTGGATGTAGTTGGCCAGGGCGACCGCGATGGCGCTCGGCCGTGAGACGAAGAACTCCGGCACCAGCCTCCCGGAGGCGAGTTCCCAGGCGAGGAGAAGCGCGGCGACAAGGCCGAGGCGAAGAGCGATGATCATTGCGATGCCGCCAGTCCGGACGCGAGCTCCGGTGCGATGATGCTCCAGAGCCTGGCGCAGAGTTCGTTGTAGGCCGGATCGAAGCGGAGCTTGAAAAGGTCCCGGTCGACCGGCAGCGTAATAGGCAGCACCTCGGCGATGCGACCCGGCCTTCCGGCGAAGATCACGCAGCGATCGGCGATGGCGACCGCCTCGTCGAGATCATGCGTGACGAACAGCACCGTCTTTCCGAAGCGCTTGGCGACGCGGCGCAACTCGGCCTGCAGCAGCAGGCGCAATTGCGCGTCGAGCGCGCCGAAGGGTTCGTCCATCAGCAGGGTTTCTGGATCCTGCGCCAGCAGCCGCGCCAGCGCCGCGCGCTTGCGCATGCCGCCCGAGAGTTGCGCGGGATAGGCCTTTTCGAAGCCCGACAGCCCGACGAGGGACAGCAGTTCTTCCGCACGCTCGCGCTTGCGCGCCTGTGACAGGCCGGCGATCTCCATCGGCACCGAGATGTTGCCCAGCACGTCCCGCCAGGGCAGCAGGTGATCGTTCTGGGTCATGTAGCCGACGCGCGTATTGATGCCCCTGATCGGCGCGCCGTTGTAGAGCGCCCGCCCGCGGCTTGGTGCGAAGAGGCCCGCCGTGATGTTGAGCAAGGTCGACTTGCCGCAGCCGGACGGCCCTACGAGCGTGACGATCTCGCCCGCCTCCACGGCGAGATCGACGCCGCGAACGGCAGGTACCGCCCTGCCGTTCGCGCTGAAATCCATATCGACCTGCTCGAAGAGAAGCATCGTCACCGGCCAGTCCATTCCCGCCTTTTTAGCTTGCCGGGAGTATTGAATTACCCTATTGCTATGTCAATAGAACATTTGTGGCGAGCGGCGATGCCGCCCCTGGCAGGCGATAACTCCATGGCAAACGGGGTCGACGACGGCGACGGGATGCGCGTCCCGCTCTATCACCGGATCTATCTGCAGATGCGGGAGAAGATCCTCGCGGGCGATGTTCCCGAGGACGGGCGTGTGGCTACGGAGAGCGAGATCGCCGAGAGCTATGGCGTGTCGCGCATCACCGCCAGTCGTGCGCTGAACGAGCTCGCCGCGGCCGGTCTGGTGGTCCGTGCGCGCGGCAAGGGCACCAGGGTGAATCCTGTCGGTGTCGCCCGTGCCGAGCCGATCGTTTCGTCAGTCGAGCAACTGGTCGAGCGCATCCGGCGCATGGGAGCCGAGACTTCGGTCCGGCTGGTGAGATGCGACTTCGTCCAGGCCCCTCCGCGCGTCGCGGCCGACCTCAGGATTCCTTCGGGCTCGCCTGTGCAAAGGGCAGTCCGCCTGCGGGAGATCTCGGGGGAGGTTTTCTCGCACCTGACCACGCATGTGCCGGCCGATCTCGGCGAGCGCATCTCGGCGGAGGAGATGGCGAGCGGGCCGCTGATCGGGCTTCTCGAGGGGCTCGGCATCGAGATTGACCGTGCCGAGCAGACCATTTCGGCGACGCTGGCGGACGTTACCGTCGCGCCGCTGCTGGGGGTCGAGCCGGGCAATCCCCTGATGCGAATCGTGAGGGTCGTCTACGATTCGACCGGGCGTCCGGTCGAGCATCTGGTCGCTCTCTATCGTCCCGACCGGTTCCAGTATCACTTCAGCCTTTCCCGTGTTCATTCGCCCCGCACGGGCGGCCACTGGCATGTCGACGATGCTCCGTCCGACATGACGGGGAGCTGAGCGATGCCCGGTTTCACCCTGGCCGAGAAGATCGTCGCACGCGCCTCCGGCAGAGAGGGCGTCCGGGCCGGTGACGTCGTCACCTGCCGTCTCGATCTGGCGATGATTCATGACTCGGGCGGGCCGCGCCGCGTCGCGCCGATACTCGAGAGGCTCGGAGCCGGTGTCTGGGATCCTGCCCGCGTGGTCCTGGTCAACGACCATTTCGCGCCGGGTTTCGACGCTGAGAGCGCAGCGATCCTGCATGGCAGCCGTCGCTGGGCCAAGGCCAACGGCATCGCCGCCTTCTACGACATGCGCGGCATCTGCCATGTCGTGGTGCCCGAGCACGGCCATCTGCGCCCCGGCATGTTCGCCATCGGCGGGGATAGCCATTCGCCTACCGGCGGCGCCTTCGGCTGCCTGATGTTCGGCGTCGGCGCCACCGACATGGCCTGCGCGCTGGCGACCGGCGACACCTGGTTGCGAACGCCGGAAACGATGGTCGTCGAGATCGACGGAGCGTTGCCGCTCGGGGTCTGCGCCAAAGACGTCATGCTGACTCTCTGCCGGCGTCTGGGCATGGATGGCGCCGGCTATCGCGTCGTCGAGTATCGCGGCTCGGCGATCGAAGCCATGGACATGCAGGAGCGGATGACGCTGTGCAACATGGCGGCGGAACTCGGCGGTTTGTCCGGCATCGTTCCGGCCGACGAGACGACCTGGCGCTATCTCGATCGCTTCGGCCATCCGCGTCCGGACGACCTGGCCCGCCTCCGCTCCGATGCCGATGCCGAGATTGCCGAGATCGTCAGGCTCGGCCCGAGCGAAATAGGACCTCAGGTCGCCGCGCCGCACAGCCCCGAGAACACCTCGGCTGTCGACACCTTCGCCGGCGTGGCCTTTGACGTCGCCTATATCGGCGCCTGCACGGGCGCCAAGCTGGTCGACCTGCAGATGGCCGCCAGCGTCCTGAAAGGCCGCTCGGTCGCCTCGTCCGTGAGGCTCCTGGTGGCGCCGGCCAGCCAGCGCACCATCGAAATGGCCGCCGCCGACGGCACATTGGCGATCCTGACGGCAGCCGGCGCCACGTTGCTTCCCTCCGGCTGCGGAGCGTGCGCGGGCTATGGCGCGGGCGTGCTGGCAGAGGGCGAGGTCTGCCTGTCGAGCACGGCTCGGAATTTCCGCGGCCGGATGGGCGACAAGACCTCGGCCGTCTATCTCGGCTCGCCCTACACCGTGGCCGCAAGCGCGATCGTCGGGACGATCGCCGACCCGCGCGAATTCCTGAAGGGCTGACGATGGATACGATCGAGGGAACGGCCAGGTGCTTCGGCGACTCCGTCGATACCGACATGCTGGCCCCGGGCCTCTACATGAAGGCGCCGATGGCGGAGCTCGCCAAACATTGCCTCGAGGCTCTCGACGAAGAGTTCGCGGCGAGCGTGAAACCGGGGGATGTCGTGATCGCCGGCCGCGGTTTCGGGATCGGTTCATCGCGGGAGCAGGCGGCGCAGGCGCTGCTGCATCTCGGCATCCGCGCTGTCGTCGCGCGCAGCTTCGGCGGCATCTTCTACCGCAACGCCTTCAACAACGGGCTGATGGCGCTGCAATCGGCGGAAGCGGTCGAGCTGTTCGAGACCGGCGACCGCGTCAGCCTGGATCCGCGAACGGGGTGTCTGACCAATCTGTCGCGGAGCCGCGGCTGTGTCTGCGCGCCGGTGCCGCCGAACCTGCTCGAAATCGCCCGCGCAGGCGGGCTGGTTCCCTATGTCAAGGCGCGGCTCGGCGAGCCCCGCCAGGAGTCCCAGAATGCTTGACGAAGGCGGCGCGGGGCGTCGGCAGATCGAACTCGGACGTCGTCTGGAGGAAGGGAGGATCCTGCTGGCTCCCGGGATATCGGATGCGTTGACTGCGCTCGTCGCGGCGCGTGCCGGCGCCGAGGCCCTCTATCTTTCGGGAGCGAACATCGCTTACGGACGGCTCGGGCGGCCGGATGTCGGGCTCGTCACGATGAGCGAAGTCGAGGCGACGCTCTCGCAGATCGCCGAGCGGGTCGATCTGCCGATCATCGTTGACGCTGACACGGGCTTCGGCAACGCGCTCAATGCGGCACGCACGGTGCGGGCCTTCGAGAAGGCCGGTGCTGCCGCGATCCAGCTCGAAGACCAGGAGATGCCGAAGCGCTGCGGCCACCTCCGCGGCAAGAGCCTCGTCGCCGTGGATGAGATGGTCGGCAAGGTGCGGGCGGCCGTCGATGCACGCCTGAACGCTTCGACCCTCGTCATCGCACGCACCGATGCCATCGCGGTGGAGGGCTTTGCCGCCGCGCTCGATCGCGGTCGCCGCTATGTCGCGGCGGGCTGTGATATCCTCTTCATCGAGGCTCCGCAGTCGATCGTGCAGATGCGCGAGATCGCGCGTGCCTTCGAGGGATCGGTGCCGCTGCTCGCCAACATGGTCGAGGGCGGCTCGACGCCGATGATGACCGCGGCCGACCTCGAGGGCATCGGCTTCAGGCTGGTGATCTTTCCCGGTGGAATTATCCGCGCGCTCTGCCACACGGCCGAGCGCTATTACGGCAGCTTGCTCGCACATGGGACAAACGGGCCCTTCCGCGAGCAGATGCTCGATTTCGTCGAGCTCAACGAGCGCCTCGGGACCGCAAGGCTTCTCGATGCGGCAGCCGGATACGACCCGGCGGGTCGCGGCTGAGCCGCGACAGACATGTTTTCGACTTTACCATCAGGAGTCTAACCATGGAATTCGACCCCAAGACCACTGCGCTTGTCCTTGTGGACATGCAGAACGACTTTTACGACAAGGATGGAGCCTATCCGCGCAACGGCTTGGGGTCTCCAGAAATCGCCGCCCTTCCGGCGAAGCTGGTTCCGGTCTGCGACGCCATGCGCGCGGCTGGCGGCTGGATCGTCTCGACGCATTTCACGGTCGTGCCGGGCAAGAATGGTCAGCCGCTGATGCTGGATCATATCCGCAAGCTGCGCCCGTTCATCTCGCAGGGCGACTTCGCGCCGGGCAGCCGCGGGCATGCGATGATCGACGAGCTCCAGCCGGCCGACCTCTCGGTCGACAAGGTCACCTACTCGGCCTTCTACATGAGCCGCCTCGAGTTCGTGCTCCAGCGCGCCGGCATCAAGACCTGCATCTTCGGCGGCATCGTCACCAATGGCGGCGTGTCCTTCACTGCCTCCGACTCGCATATGCGCGGCTTCAAGACCATCGTCCTCTCTGACGGCTGCGCGGGCTTCGACGTCGGCGCGCATGAGTCCACGATCGCCTCGCTGGGTTCGATGGTGACGATCTCGAACTGCGCCGAGATCATCGCCAGCCTGAAGCAGTAAGCCAGATCACAGCATGAACGGAGAGGGCCGCGCCAGAAGCGGCCCTCTCCGCCTGAATAGCGTCCTGAGCGGTGCTCCCGAGGATCGCTCTTCAGCGGTAAGGCGATGTCTCGTCATCCAGGGTGAGCCGTCGGGGCCGAGGCCGCCTCCGCGTGCGATGATGTGGAGATGGGGATGGCGGATCATCGCCGATCCTCGGGCTTCGCCCGATCGTGGGGCAAGCGGGGAACAGCGTGAACTCGCGGACCTGACGCTCATACCCACGCCGCATGGATGCGTCGAACTGGTGGATGGTCATGTCCTCCAGCATCCGCCTGCACGGCGAAGCGATGTCAGGGCTCCCGACTGAGGTCAAACTCTCGCTCTCGGATGGCGCGGTCGCCTCTGCATCACGATTCGTGAGGCTGCCGCACCGCCGCAGCTCCTGCCACGAGAGCCGCCTGGCCCCTCGACGCGGGCCGGAAGGGCCTCGTCATCCGCAATGTTGGGGAACCGACCACGAATATTGGCGTGTGCGCTGCGGCGCGGTCGAATATCCTGCTTTGTCGATCAAGATACGCGTGCAGGATCGGTGCGGCGGCGGCGCGAAGCGCAAAAATGGCGGACAGGGCGGGATTCGAACCCGCGATACGGTTCCCCGTATACACACTTTCCAGGCGTGCGCCTTCAACCACTCGGCCACCTGTCCGGCGCGCTGCTTATGACTGCCGGTTCGCCATCTTTCAAGGGCCGAGATGCAGGGTTTTGCACAATCTCGATAAATCGCGCGCGATCGGTTGCGATCCGCAGCCGGCAGGGTCACATCTTGAGGTCCTGGCCGCCTGGTCGGCCGGGCGCGGCGTGCCCGCCGCTATGGAGCGCGACAGGGAGCAGGGTGGTGCGGTTTCTTCTGCGGTTTGTCGGTTATCTGTCCGTTGCGGCCGGCTTCGTCGCGCTGGTGATCGACGGTGCCAGGTCGATCGCGAATGCCGGCTTGCGGTTTACGCCGGTCGGCGAGGTGCTGATCGCCGTCGTCCAGGGGCGCTATCAGCTCATCCAGCCGGCGATAGAACGCAATATCCATCCCTGGCTCTGGGATCCGGTCCTGCTGACCGTGCTGCGTGCCCCGGCGGCCGGGGCTGCGCTTGTGCTCGGCTTCATGTTGCTCTGGCTGGGGCGGCGCCCGGACGAGGCCATCGGCATCGTCACGCGTCGGTGATGGCACGCCCGCGTTCGAGCCACTGTCCGAACGGCCCGCCGACGCCTACATTGGCTTTGAGCCCGAACGAAACGGAGCGACCGATGTTCTCCCTGCGCAAGAAGACCGAGATTCCGACTGCCGCCGAGGCGCTTCCCGGCCGTGCCGCGGCGATTCCCACTGCCGAAACACATTTCGTCAACGGCCGCTCCCTGGCCGGCCCCTATCCGGAGGGGCTTCGCAAAGCCGTCTTCGGCCTCGGCTGCTTCTGGGGTGCGGAGCGCAAATTCTGGCAGAGCGGCGAGGGCATCTGGGTGACGGCCGTCGGCTATGCCGGCGGCGCGACGCCCAACCCGACCTATGAGGAGGTTTGCAGCGGCCTGACCGGGCATACCGAAGTCGTCCTCGTGGTCTTCGACCCTGCCAGGATCACCTATGAGGACCTGCTCAAGATCTTCTGGGAGAACCACGACCCGACTCAGGGCATGAGGCAGGGCGGCGATGTCGGCACGCAATACCGCTCGGCGATCTACACCTTTGACGCCGGGCAGCAGGAAGCCGCCGAGCGCTCGCGCGCCGAGTACGGCAAGGCGCTGGCCGCCGGCGGCTACGGCCCGATCACGACCGAGATCCGCGAGGCGCCCACGCTCTATTTCGCCGAGGATTACCATCAGCAGTACCTGGCGAAGAACCCGGCTGGCTATTGCGGCCTGGGCGGCACCGGAGTCGCCTGCCAGATCGGCCTCGGCGTCGAGGCCTGATGCAAAGGGGAGGCATAGCCTCCCCTTCTTTTGCCCTGCTGGGTTCCCTATATGTTCTTGCGTTGCTACCAAAGCTTCGCTAGCCTTCCCATGGGGTAGGGGAGCGGGGCCGAGATGGTGGCGCGGGTCGCGACGGTGGCGTTCGAGGGCATCGAGGCGCGCGCCGTCGACGTTCAGGTCCAGGTCGCGCCGGGCGGCGTCGCCTTCGTGCTGGTCGGCCTCCCCGACAAGGCCGTGGCCGAAAGCCGCGAGCGTGTTCGCGCCGCGCTTCTCGCTTCGGGGCTCGCGCTGCCCGCCAAGCGCGTCACAGTCAATCTCGCCCCGGCCGATCTGCCCAAGGAGGGCAGCCATTACGACCTGCCGATCGCGCTCGCGGTGATGGCCGCGATCGGGGCGATCCCTGCCGATGCTCTTTCCGGCTATGCGGTCCTCGGCGAATTGGCGCTCGACGGCTCGATCGCACCGGTGGCGGGCGTCCTGCCGGCGGCGATCGCGGCCTATGCGAAAGGGCAGGGGCTGATCTGCCCGGCGGCGTCCGGGCCGGAAGCGGCCTGGGCCGCGGCGGATATCGACATCCTGGCGCCGCGCTCGCTAATCCAGCTCGCCAACCATTTCAAGGGCACGCAGGTGATGGCCCGGCCCGAGCCGGCCGTAGCGCGCCAGGCTGGCCCATTGCCCGACCTGGCCGACGTCAAGGGTCAGGAAAGCGCGCGGCGCGTTCTGGAGATCGCGGCGGCCGGTGGCCACAATCTCCTGATGAACGGCCCGCCCGGGGCAGGCAAGTCGATGCTGGCGAGCCGCCTGCCTTCGATCCTGCCGCCGCTTTCGCCCCGCGAGCTCCTCGAAGTCTCGATGGTCTTGTCCGTCGCCGGCAAGCTCGCTGAGGGCGCCCTGACCGACCGGCGGCCGTTCCGGGCGCCGCATCATTCGGCCTCGATGGCAGCGCTCGTCGGCGGTGGCCTGCAGGCGCGGCCGGGCGAGGTCTCGCTCGCGCATCATGGCGTGCTCTTCCTCGACGAACTGCCGGAATTCCAGCCGCAGGCGCTCGATGCCTTGCGACAGCCGATGGAGACCGGCGACGTCCTGATCTCCCGCGCCAATCACCGCGTCGTCTATCCCGCACGCTTCCAGCTCGTCGCGGCGATGAACCCCTGCCGTTGCGGCCGTGCGACCGAACCTGGCTACGCCTGCCGCCGCCAGCCGAATGACCGCTGCATGGCGCAATATCAGGCGCGCGTCTCCGGCCCGCTGCTCGACCGGATCGATATCGCGATCGACGTGCCGGCGGTGACGGCTGCGGACCTCATCCGCCCCGCCATTGGCGAGAGCTCGGCGACGGTCGCTGTCCGCGTCGCTTCGGCCCGCCGGATTCAGGCGGCGCGTTTCGAGAATCGCGGCCTCGGACATGTCATGACCAATGCCGCCTGCCCCGTCACCGTGATCGAGGAGGTCGCGCGGCCGGACAACGCTGGTCTCGCGCTGCTGCGCGATGCGACCGAAGCGCTGCGGCTGACGGCGCGCGCTTATCATCGCGTGTTGAAGGTCGCCCGCACCCTTGCCGATCTCGATGGCGAAGCGAAGGTCGGCCGGCGCCATCTCGCCGAAGCCCTGTCCTATCGGGCGCGTGGCGAGGACCTCGTCCAGGCGGCGTGAGGGTTCTGGGTTAACCGACCCTGCCATCGAAACGGTCGAATTCGCGGCTTTTGCAGGCGGCTTTTTCAAGGCGGTCTGCGTAGATCGAAGGGCATGGCTTCTTCGATCTGGTCATGGCTCGCTCTCGCCTTCGCGGCGCTGCTTCTCCCGGCAGGGGGGGCCGTTCTGTGGCTATTGCGTCAGCGCAGCGGCCTGCGCGATCAGGTTGGCGCGCTTGCCCATGATGTCGAGGCGCTCAACGACCGGCTTTGGAATCTCGCCGACAGCGAGGAGCGCTATCGCAGCCTGATCGAGGCCCAGGGCGACCTCATCGTCCGGCGCGACGGCACGCGGATCGTCTACGCCAACCGGGCCTATGCAGCCCTGTTCGGGGCCGGGGAGCAGGATCTCGTCGGTAGCGAAATGCTGCTCCCGCAACTCGCCAGCCGGCCCATCGTGCTGCTGGAGGGCGGCGCGCGCAGCTTCGACGAATGTCTCGCGACCTATGAGGGCGAACGCTGGATTTCCTGGATCGAAACCGCCGTGCCCGGCCCCGGCGGCCGCAGCTTGATCCAGCGCGTCGGCCGCGACATCTCCGCGCGCATCGCGAGCGAGGATGCGCTGGTCGAGGCGCGGGCACGGGCGGAAGCCGCGAACGAGGCGAAGTCGCGTTTCCTGGCGACCGTCAGCCACGAATTCCGCACGCCGCTCAACGGCATCCTCGGCATGGCCGATCTCCTCACCGATACCGGTCCCGATGCGGAGCAGGCGACCTATGTCGCGGCCCTGCGCACCTCCGGCGAGGCGTTGTTGGCGCTGGTCGATGACATCCTCGACTTCGCCAAGGTCGAGGCCGGCAAGCTGGAACTGGTCGAAGAGCCCTTCGATCCGGCCCAACTCGTCGAAACAGTCGCGGAACTGATGGCGCCGCGCGCGCAAGCCAAGGGCATCGAACTCGCGGCCCATATCGTACCCGACCTGCCGGCAAGGCTCGTCGGCGATCGCGACCGTCTGCGCCAGATCCTGCTGAACCTTGTCGGCAACGCCGTGAAGTTCACCGAGGCAGGTGGCGTGGGCCTGAGTCTCGCCCGGGCCGGCGATCGGCTCGAGATTACCGTCGCCGATACCGGACCGGGCATTCCCGCCGACCGGCTCGACACGATTTTCGGCGAGTTCGAACAGCTTGATCCCGGCGTTGCCTCCGGGCAGGCGGGCACCGGGCTCGGCCTCGCGATCGTGCGCCGCCTCGCGCGTCTGATGGGAGGCGAGGTGGAGGCTGAAAGCCGGCTCGGCGAAGGGGCGACCTTTCGCGTCACGCTGCCGCTTGCGGCGGCCGCTGGCGCGCCGGACGCTCGAATTCCGGATTGGCTGGGGCAACACGTCCTGCTCGCCTCGCCGGCGCCCTTCGCCGTTCGCTTTCTCGCCGAAACGATCCGTACGGCCGGCGCATCGGTCTCGATTGCCGGCACGGTCGAGGCCGCGCGGGCGAAACTTGTCGGGGAGAACCCGGTCACGGCGGTGTTGATCGACCACGCGCTCGGGGATGCGCCGGCAAAGGAACTGGCCGCCGCTGTTGCGGCGGTCGGCATTCGCGATTGCCTCATCATGCTGTCGCCTCATGCCCGTCGGCAGTTCGGGTCGCCGCAGGCGGCCGGCTTCTCCGGCTTCCTGATCAAGCCGGTGCGAACCCGCTCGCTCTATGAGCGATTGGGCAACGGCTTCCGGCATGGACCGTCGGCTGCGGGTGAGCCGGCGGCGTCGGCCGCGGCGCCGCTGCGTCAGCCCGGGGCTGGCCTGACCGTTCTGGTCGCGGAGGACAACGAGATCAACGCCTTGCTCGCCACGCGCACGCTGGAGCGCTTCGGCTGCACGGCGATCTGGGTCCGCGACGGGCGTGAGGCCCTGAAGCGGGTCGAGGCCAGCTTTGCCGGTGCGGCGCCCCCGCTGGCGCTGGCCTTGCTCGACGTGCGCATGCCGGTGATGACCGGGCTCGATTGCGCCCGCGCCGTTCGTGCGTTGGAAAGACGATTCGGCCGTGCCGCCGCGCTGCCTCTGGTGGCGGTTACGGCCAATGTGTCGGCCGCCGACCGTGCCGCTGCTTTTGCCGCTGGGATGGATGATTGCCTGGCGAAACCTCTGGAACGCGAGGCGCTACTGCGATGGCTGGAGCGTCTGTCGCGGGGCGCGGCCGGCACCCTGTCGGCTTGACGACCGTCATCGCTCCGACGCAGTTTCGTCGCGAAGTTGTAAGATCAGCGGAGCAAGCCTACCTCATGCCGGTAGCGGCAGGAGATGAGAGAAGCGATGGCATTGCACGTTTCTGGAACCAAGAACGCGCTGCCCAGCCGGTTTTCAGCCGGAAATCCGTTCTCGCGCTTCGCCCCATTGATACTGATGAAGGGTGGAGCCATGCGCCGGCCGGGCGCCGAGATCGATGAATCGCCGCCGCTGTCGGGCACGCTCGGCCGGATCGGCTCGCTTGAGGTAAGGCTGGCGCGGGGGCCGCGCGAGATCTGGCGGGCGCAGCGCCTGCGCTATCGCGTCTTCTATCAGGAAATGTCGGCCAAGCCCGATGTGATCTCGCGGATGTTCCGCCGCGATGCCGATCGTTTCGACAAGGCTTGCGATCACCTCCTCGTCATCGACCATGCCGCGCGCGGACGCTTCGGCGGAATCAAGCCCAAGGTCGTCGGCACCTACCGCCTGATGCGCCGGAGCGCCGCGGAGCGGCTCGGCGGTTTCTATACCCAGAGCGAATTCGATCTCGGCCCGATGCTGGCCCGCCATCCCGGCAATCGCTTTCTCGAACTCGGCCGATCCTGCGTGCTGAAGCCGTACCGTACGAAGCGGACGGTCGAATTGCTCTGGTCCGGCATCTGGGCCTATCTCCAGCATCACCGCATCGATGCGATGTTCGGCTGCGCCTCCTTCGACGGCACCGATCCCGATGCCCTGGCGCTGCCGCTGAGTTTTCTGCATCACCATGCCCGCTCGGAGGGCGACTGGGCCGCGGCAGCGCATGCCGGGCACTTCGTCGACATGAATCGGCTGCCGCCGGCGATGGTCGACGCCAAGCTTGCGCTCAGGCAGATGCCGCCGCTGATCAAGGGCTATCTGCGGCTCGGGGCCCGTTTCGGCACAGGCGCCGTCATCGACCGGCAGTTCGGCACGACCGACGTGCTGGTCGTGCTGCCGGTTTCGGCGATCGACAAGCGCTATGCCGATTATTATGGCGGCGAAGGGCCGCGTCACGCCGCCTGACAAAAAGCATTTTCGAGCGAAGTGGCCACCGGTTCGCGGGAAGAAAATGCGGTCGAATGAAAACGCATAGCAATTCCGCGAACCAGTGAAGCGCCGAGTTGCTACGCCTTATTCGCCGGCTTCGACCAGGGTGCGCAGGGCTTCGCGATAGGTCGGATAGCGGAAGGCATAGCCGAATTCCCGCTTCACCAGCGCATTCGAGACACGCTTGCTCTCACCATAGAAGCTTGCCGCCATCGGCGAGAGCCTGGCCTGCTCGAACGGGATTTCCGGCGGCGGCTCAAGACCGGTCAATTCCGCCGCGAAGGTGATCACGTCCTGCGGCGGGCCGGGCTCGTCATCGGTGACGTTGTAGACGGCGCCCTGCCGCGGTTGCGCCAGCGACGCCATCAGCACGCCCGCGATATCGTCGACATGAATGCGGTTGAACACCTGTCCTGGCTTGACCAGCCGGTTCGCCGTGCCGGCACGCAGCTTGGTGATGGCGTTGCGGCCGGGCCCGTAGATGCCTGACAGGCGGAAGATCTGCACGGGCTTGCCGCTGTCGCGGCCGAGTTGCAGCCAGGCTTCCTCGATCTCGACGCGCTGGCGCGTGCGGGCATTGGTCGGGGCCGGCGGGGTCGCCTCGTCGATCCAGACGCCGCCCTGATCGCCATAGACGCCGATCGTCGAGAGATAGCCGATCCAGCGCAGGTTTGGCGCCATCATGAGCGCTGCGCGCAAGGGGCCGAGCGCCGGGTCGCCATCCTCGGCCGGCTGCACCGAGACCAGAACTGCGTCGGCCTCCGACACCGCCTTGGCGAGCGTCGACGAGACCGCGAAGCCGCCGAAGACCAGCGTTCGGATGCCCTCGCTGCTGAGTTCTGCCGCCTTCTCGGTCGAACGGACGGTGCCGGTCACCTCCCAGCCTTGCGCCAGCGCGGCGCGCGCGAAGAACCCGGCGGAATAGCCGAGACCGAGGATCAGGATGTTCATGCGGCGTCTTCCGTCTGGGGCGTGAGCGCATGCCATTCGGCGCGCACCTGCGGGTCGGTTTCGTCCTGAAGCCCTGTGATGGCGAGCCCTCGCGCCCGTTCTGCATCGAGCCGCCCCAATGCCCAGACCGCCACGGCGCGGACCAGCGGCGAGGGATCGGCAAGATGAGGCAGCGCGCTGTCGACAAACGCGGCCCGGCCGCTATTGCCGATCGCGATCAGCACATTGCGCAGGAAGCGGTCGCGCCCGGTCCGCTTCACGGGCGTGCCCGCGAAGAGCGTACGGAACGTGGGATCGTCGAGGCGGGCGAGCGCGGCGAGGTCGAGCCCGTCGAGTTCGTCCTTGAGCGCGAGCCGCGTTTCCTGCGCGGCCGCGGCGAACTTGTTCCACGGGCAGACGGCGAGGCAGTCGTCACAGCCGAAGACGCGGTTGCCGATGCCGGAGCGCAGTTCGGCGTCGATATGGCCCGCATGCTCGATGGTGAGATAGGCGATGCAGCGGCGTGCGTCGAGATGGTAGGGCGCCGGGAAGGCATCGGTCGGGCAGATCTCGAGGCAGCGCCGGCAGGAGCCGCAATGGTCGCGCTCCGGAGCATCGACGGGCAATTCGGCGGTGGTGTAGATCGCGCCGAGCAACAGCCAGGAGCCGTGCTCGCGCGAGACCAGCACGGTGTGCTTGCCCTGCCAGCCGAGCCCGGCCGCCTGCGCCAGCGGCTTTTCCATGACGGGCGCGGTATCGACGAAGACCTTCACGTCGGCGCCGCCGCGTGCGGCGAGCAGTCCTGCGACGCTCTTCAGCTTGCCCTTGATGACGTCGTGATAATCGCGCCGTCTCGCATAGAGCGAGATCGCGGCCTTGTCTGGGTGAGCGAGCATGGCGAGCGGGTCGCCTTCGCCGGCATAGTTCATGCCGAGCATGACGACGGAACGGACCTCGCTCCAGAGCTGGCGCGGGTCGGCGCGCTGCGCCTGCCGCTCCTGCATCCAGCCCATCTCGCCGTGATAGCCATTGGCGATCCAGGCTTCGAGGCGCTCCGGCGCCTGCGGGATCGCATCGGCGCCGGCGACGCGCATCACCGCGAAGCCTTCGGCGCGCGCGCGCTCGGCGATGGCGCGCTTGAGTTTCTCGGCGTTCAAAAATCCAGATTGTCGTAATGGGCGCTCGGAGCCATGCCCGGCACGCGGTCGCTCAGGAGCGGCCGGAAGCTCGGTCTCGACTTGATCCTCGCATACCATGCGCGAGCCGCCTCATCCTCTTCCCAGGGCACGTCGCCGAGATAGTCGACGCAGGACAGATGCGCCGCCGCCGCGAGATCGGCATAGCTCATCTGCGCGCCCGCGAGCCAGTTCCGCTTGGCCAGCAGCCAGGAGATATAGCGCAGATGATAGCGCACATTGGCGCGTGCCGCGCGGATGGCGCTCATCTCCGGTGGGCCGCCGCCCTCGTCGCGGCTCATGAAGCGCTTCATCACCTTCTCCAGCACGAGCGGGCCGGTGATCTCCTCATGGAACTTGATATGGAACCAGTCGAGCAGCCGGCGCACCTCGACGCGCTCGCCCGGCCCATCCGGCAGCAGGCGGCGATCGCCGAGCGCAAGCCCACGGGTCTCATCGAGATATTCCGCGATCGGCCCCGCGCCGGGGACGGCCAAGCCGTTCTGCTCCTGGAAGACGGGCGTGGTGCCCGCGGTGTTGAGCTCGATGAACTCCCGCCGACGCTCCCAGACGCGTTCCTCGACCAGTTCGGCCTCCATGCCGAACTCGCTGATGGCGAGGCGGATGAAACGCGAATGCGGGCACAGCGGATGATGATACAGGGTCGCCATGGCACTCATGAAGACTGTGAAGCAGGCAAAATGCGACGGAAGCAGGGCCGTCGGGGCTGCGGTGACCCGATAGGCGACGGCGGCTTGCTATAGTCACGCCGGAAAACCGCCACAACCCGCCGCGATGCCGAAGCCTGCAATTTGCCTGTGCTGCTTCGCGAAGTGGTAACCAATTTGCAAAGAGCTGGGCGTAAGCCGGCAGCAGGCTGACGCGGGCGGACATCCGGGCCGGCTGATTCGCGCGAGGAAAGCCTTCCATGCACAACCTGATCGAAGCCTTCGTCCTCGGCATCGTCGAGGGGCTCACTGAATTCCTGCCGGTCTCCTCGACCGGGCATCTGCTCCTGATCGGCCATTTCCTCGGCTTCGAATCGAACGGCAAGACCTTCGAGGTGCTGGTCCAGCTTGGCGCGATCCTGGCGATTCTGCTGGTCTATTTCCGTCGCCTGCTCGATATCGCGCTTCGCATCCCCAGCGATCCGGCGGCGCGTCGCTTCGTGATCGGCGTGCTCATCGCCTTCCTGCCGGCGGCGGTCATCGGCGCGTTGCTGCACGGGTTCATCAAGGGGGTGCTGTTCAACCCCTTCATCGTCTGCTGCACGTTGATCGCCGGCGGCCTGATCCTGCTCGTCGTCGACGAGCTGGAATTGCAGGAGAAGCACACCGATGCCACGGCCTTCCCGCTGCCGATGTATTTCAAGATCGGGTTGATCCAGTGCCTGGCCATGGTTCCCGGCGTCTCGCGCTCGGGCTCGACCATCGTCGGCGCCATGCTGCTCGGCGCCAGCAAGCGCGCGGCGGCTGAGTTCTCCTTCTTCCTGGCGATGCCGACCATGGCCGGCGCCTTCGCCTATGATCTCCTGAAGAGCTACAAGTTCCTGACCTTCGACGATGGCGTCATGATCGGCGTCGGCTTCGTCGCGGCTTTCATCTCGGCGCTGATCGTGGTGCGCAGCTTCCTCGATTTCGTCTCCAAGCGCGGCTTCGCGCCCTTCGCCTGGTGGCGGATCATCGTGGGCATGGTCGGCCTTGCCGGCGTCTGGATCGTCGGCTGAATCGGGCCGGGCAGGCGGGAAATCCGCACCGCTGCTTCAGATCCGGTCATGCTTGCCGTTGCGGAGAGCATCCGCGACTTTGAACACTGCGCTTCATCGATGAAGGCGTGGATGGTCGGGACTGGCCCGACCATGACGAGCTGCCTCAGGCCGGCCGTGCCGGGTCGTTGAGCGAGTCGGCCAGCGTCGGTGTCCGGCTCGACGCGTATTGCGGCAGCGAAGCGGTCTGCCGCTCGATCATGCGATGGACCACAGGCGGGTTCGGGCCGCTATGCAGGGCGCGGACCTGCTCGCCGATCTCGGCATCGGCCTGGGTGACGCGCTGGTTCTGCCGGACGTATTCGACCCAGGTCGGACTGTCATAGCGCTCGACCCAGAGCGTCGGGTCGGTCAGGTCGCGCAGCAGGGTCCAGTGCCGCGCGCCGTCGCGCCGTCGAATACGCCGGCGCTCCGCCATCACGGTCAGGAAGGCGACGACGTCTTCGGGCTTGATGATGTATTCGATGGTGACGATGACCGGGCCGGAGCGCGGCTCGATATCGACGGCGACCTTGGGCTCGCGCCAGCGGCTGAGCGGATCGAGATTGAGCTCTTCGAGCGGTGGGAGCCGGTAGCGCAATCCCAGCGCCGCACCCGCGAGCAGCGTCACGGCAGACATCAGCAGGGCTTTCTCGATGCCGAAATGCAGCGCCGAGCGGCCCCAGGCCCAGCTCCCCATCGCCATGCCGCCGAAGGTCGCCATCTGGTACATCGCCAGGGCCCGGCCGACGACCCAGCGCGGCGCCGAGAGTTGCACCGTTGCGTTGAAGGTCGAGAGCGCCAGCACCCAGCAGGCGCCGCAGATGCACAGGCCCGCCATCGCCAGCCAGATCGTCTTGCTGATGGCGATGAGCGTGACGCCGCAGGCATAGGCGATGAAAGTGGAACGGACAAGCGCCTCGGTGCTCATCGCCCGGCGCAACCGTGCGCTCATGAAGGCGCCGGCCACGGCGCCGGCCCCGAAGGCGCCGAGCAGCACGCCGTATGTGAGCGGGCCGCCGCGGACGAGATCGCGTGCGATCAGCGGCAGCAGCGCGAGTCCGACGATCGCGCCGAAGCCGTAGACGAAGGCACGCAGGGTCACGGTGCGGATATTCGGGGACATCGCCACATAGCGGATGCCTGCGCCCATGGCGATGAACAGCGTCTCGCGCGGCAGGAGCCGCTCGACCTTCGGTGGCTCCCAGCGCGCCAGCACGACGAGCAGGGGGATATAGCTGACGGCGTTGATCGCAAAGGCGGCGACGGCCCCGGCCGCCGCGACGATAGCGCCGCCGATCGCCGGCCCGACGCTGCGAGCGATGTTGAAGGCGACGCTGTTGAGCGTCACGGCCGCCGGCACGTCACGGCGCGGGACCATGTCGCCGACCGAGGATTGCCAGGCCGGGTTGTTGAGCGCGGTGCCGCAGCCGATCAGGAAGGTGAAGGTCAGGAGCAGCCAGGGCGTGATCAGGCCGAACCAGGCGAAGACCGCCAGCAGGATCGAAACCAGCAGCATGAAGGCCTGGGCGGCCAGCAAGATGCGGCGCCGGTCGTAATTGTCGGCGATGGCGCCGGCGGCCAGCGAGAACAGCATCACCGGCAGCGTCGTCGAAGCCTGGACCAGCGCCACCATCTCGGCCGAGGGTGAGATCGAGGCCATCATCCAGGAGGCGCCGACCGCCTGGACGAGGCCGCCGAAATTCGAGACGAGGCTGGCGAACCAGACAGCGCGAAAGATCGGCTGCTGCAGAGGAACGAAGGGCGAGACCCGGGCCTGCGTAGGCTTGATGCCCTCTGAGGCGAGCTCGGCTTCTACGACATCGGCCGTGGGCTGGGCGTGCGGGTCGTCAGGCATGTCATAGGGTTAGAGCATGAGTGCTGCAGGGGGGAAACCCTTTCCATCTGGAAGATGTCGAAACTTCGAAAGTTTTTCCCTCACGCCGCCCGGGCGGCTGCTGGCTGGCCCGCCTGCCGTGGCGGGCGAGCCTTGCGGGCGCGCAGGCTGTGGCCGAGCGCGACCAGCAGCCCGGCAAGCGCGACTCCATGCGCCGGTCGGACCGAGGCATAGTCCTGATAGGTCAGGATGTCGGCATTGGCTTGGAAGACCAGCCAGGCGGAGACGCCTGACGTCGCCGCATACCAGCCGGCTTCCAGGCCGGCGGTGAGCAGCCCCGCGAGGAGCGCCATCCCGGCGAGCATCGGCACGGTGACCGGCAGTTTCCAGCGATACAGGCCGCGATAGAGCATCAGCAGCAGGAAGAGACCGCTCATCAGCACGGGTTCGGTGACGTCGATCTTCGATTGCAGCGCGAAATGCAGCAGCGCCAGCATCGTGATCGGATAGACGAGATTGTGCAGGCGCTGCCAGTTCTTGCCGAGCCGGCGGATCATGCCGTCGGTCGAGGTCGCGCCCTGCGCCACGAGGCCGACGAGCGCGACGAAGCCGATGGTCAGGTAGAAGCGCTTGACGATCTCGGAGACGATCAGCCCCCAGTCGAAGGCCATGTCGATGCAGTAGAGCCCGAGGTGGCCGAGTGCATAAGCCATGACGCCGAGGCCCAGCATGCGGCGGATGCCGATCAGCTTGCCCCAGTCGAACAGGCGCCGGAACGGCGAGACCGCGAGCGTGGCGATGAGGATACGCACCGTCCAGGTCCCGGTCTGGTGGATCGCCTGCGTCCAAGGCTTCGAGCCGAGCTGGTGCATCCAGGCGGCATGGAGCAGGAGCAGCGCCGGCACGAGGAGCAGGGCGAAGGTAGCGCCCCGCAAGGCGGAGAACCGGCCCTGCCGGTCGGTCCAGGGCAGCCAGGTTCGGAGGCCGGTATTTGCGGGGCGGGCATTCATGGCCCCGGCATAAACGATGGGGTCGGCTCCTGTCCTGCACGTCTGGACACAAGCGCGTGAATGGGCTGTCCTGCCGGCCCCTCCATCAGGGTTCGGTCATGGCTTCCAGCACCCCCATCGTCGTCTTCGATGTCGGCAACGTCCTGCTGCGCTGGGATGCGCGATTGATCTATCGCTCGCTTATCCCCGAGCCCGAGCGGCTCGACTGGTTCATGCAGAATATCTGCACGGGGGATTGGAATCTGGAGCAGGACCGCGGCCGGAGCTGGGAGGAGGGCGTCGCGCTGCTGGTAGAGCGGCATCCGGAATGGGAGCGCGAGATCCGCGCCTTCGACGAAAGCTGGCACGACAGCGTGCCGCATACCATCGCCGACAGCGTCGCGGTGCTGGAAGAGCTGAAGGAGCAGGGCGAAAAAGTCTATGCCATCACCAATTTCTCGCGCGAGAAATGGGCGGAATGCCTGATCCGCTTCCCGTTCCTGCAGAGCTTCGACGGCGTCGTCGTCTCCGCCCATGAGCGGCTGCTGAAGCCGGACCCCGCGATCTACGAGGTGCTGCTCGCCCGCTATGGCCTGAACGCCGGGGACTGCGTCTTCGTGGACGACAGCGAGAGGAACGTGGTGGGGGCCCGCACGATCGGCATGCGGGCCGTCCATTTCGTCGAGCCCATCGACCTGCGCGCCGAATTGCGCGGCCTGGGCGTCAGGCTCTGACGGGCAGAGCCTGACTGAGCAGGGCGCAGGCGTTCAGGCCGCGCTCTTGATTGCGACGGTCGGGGCGAGGCCGGCGGCATCGACGCCGCGCGCTTCGCCGACGAGCCGGGTGCCGGCCTTGGTCGCGAGGAAATCGGCCAGGACGGCGTCTTCCTGGCGCACGAAGCCCTTGGCGGGCAGCTTGCCGGCGAGGAAGAGCTCGACCATCGCGACGCAGCCTGCGGCGGTGGTGAGCTGGATGGCGCCGAGCTCGTCATTGCCGTCATAGCGCAGCACGACGCTCTCTTCCTCGAGGCGGCCACGGCGCTCGCCGACGCCGGTCACGAAGATCACGACCACGTCCTTGCGGGTGAAGGGTGCGGAATGCGTCAGGATGCGGCGCAGGGTCTCGCGGTCGTCGGCGAGGTCGAGGTCACGCAGCAGGAGCTTCATGATCTCGGCATGGCCGGGATAGCGCAGCGTCTTGTAGCTCATGTTGCGGACCTTGCCGGCGAGCGTCTCGGTCAGGGTGCCGAGCCCGCCCGAGGTGTTGAAGGCTTCGTAGGCGACGCCGTCGATCATCACGCCCTCGATGCCTTCCAGCGCCGGAACCAGCGTCGGCTGGCCGTCGAAGACGATCTCGCAGGGGTTGCAGTACTCGTTGATCAGCCCGTCGACCGACCAGGTCACGTTGTAGCGCAGCGCATTGGTCGGGTAGAGCGGCAGCGCGCCGACGCGCATCTTGATGGTGCGGATATTCTCGAAGCGTGCCGCCATGTCGGCGCCGAGGATGCAGATGAAACCCGGGGCCAGCCCGCATTGCGGGACGAGCGCGACATCGGCGGTCTTGCCGAGTTCCTTGATGTAGGAGGTGGTGGCAACGTCCTCGGTCAGGTCGAAATAATGGGTCCTCGTCTCGGCCGCGACCTTGGCGATGCCCTTGTTGAGGAAATAGGGGCAGGCGCTGACGACGATGTCGCGGTCCTTGAGGAACACGCGCAGCGCATCGAGATTCGACGCGTCGACGGTCTCGGTGGCGAAACGGCCCCCGGTGGCGTGCTTGAGCTGGGTGGCGGAGGCGTCGGCCAGCGTCACCTGATGGCCCTGTTCGGACAGCATGCCGGCGATGATGACGCCGATCTGGCCGGCGCCGAGCACGGCAATGCGCTTCTGGATGGTCATATCGCTATCTCCTGGTGGGTGTCGGGTCGGCCAGGAGCCTCCCCCTCGATGCGAAGCATCGCCGCAAGCCGTGCGGGCTTTAACGGGCGGATCGCCGGAGGGGAGCGCTATGATACATCAATACGATGTGATACGATTAAAAAAGGTGGGAAATGGCGAGTTTCGTCGGAGCAAGCCCGTCAGCGCTCGAACTTGCGGGCCAGAATTACGGACGACGTTGTCCGGCGTACGCCTTCCATCTCGGCGATCCAGTCGATCATCGTGTCGAGATCGCTGGAGGTCTCGCACTCGATCTTGACGCAAAGGTCGAAATGTCCGCTCAGCGTGTGGCATTGCACGATTTCCGGCCGCTTTTTCAGCGCGGCGACGACACCGCCCTGCTGCTTCATTTCCAGCTCGATCATGATCAGTGCGGCGATGGTGGTCGCCGGCCGGCTCGCCTTGCCGAGGATCGTGGTGTAGCCGGCGATCACGCCGTCGCGTTCGAGCCGGCTCAGCCGTCCCTGCGCCGTTGCTCGCGAAACGCCGAGCTGTTTGGCGATCTCGGACAGCGGCAGGCGGGCATTCTCGGTGAGGATGCGGATGAGCTCGCGGTCCTTCGCGGCATCTGACGGCCGTGCCATGTCGTCTCCAGCGGTTCGGCGGGCCGTCATATAGCAGGGAAATGGTGCTATCTCGCAAGGGCTTGGAGTTGGCCTTGCTCGCATGCGTTTCAACCCGATCGCGACGAAAACCCGCCCGAAAAGGAACATCTTCCGGTCCGAAGCATTGTCGGCACGCCGGAGGGGACTTGCTTCGGGGCGCAAATCGGAGTGGCATGCCGACCGGCGGCAGCACGCTTTGCCATGGAGAACGCCATGTTCAGGACTCTTATTCTCGCATCCGCATCGGCCTTCGCGCTCGCCTCCTTCTCCGTGGCGCCCGCCTCGGCGCTGACGATGAAGGAATGCAGCGTCAAGTATCAGGACGCCAAGAAGGCCAATACGCTCAAGGGCCAGAAGTGGAACGATTTCCGCAAGGCCCAGTGCGGCGACGAAGACGCCAATGACGACGAGGCCGCGGCCGCGATGCCGGCTGAGCCGGCGAAGCCTGCCGCTTCCGCCATGCCCGCCGGTTCCGCCACGGCGGCCGCTCCTGCGGCCAAGCCCGCCGCGATGCCGACCGGAAAGGCCAAGGCTGCCGTCTTCCCGAAGGCCGTTTCGCAGAAATATTCGAGCGAGACCGCCGGCAAGGCCCGCCTCAAGACCTGCGTCGATCAGTACAACGCCAACAAGGCGGCCAACGCCAATGGCGATCTCAAGTGGATCGAAAAGGGCGGCGGCTACTGGAGCCAGTGCAACACCAAGCTGAAGAGCTGATCTTCGGCCTGAGGGCTGTTCTCGGGACGCCGCGCTGCAAGGCGCGGCGTTTCGCGTTTCAGAGCGATTGCGAGGGGCGTGATCCTGAATCGGTCGGCCGGCTCGGCGCCGGGTTGCCCGGCCTCTGGCCCTTGCCGATCATCTCGCCGCGGGTGCGGATCACATGGGCGGTGACCACCTCCTGGACGCGCTTCTCGGCGGCATCGCGCACGGCGTTGCGATTGGTCGGCCGGCCGTCCTCGGTTTCGATCAGTTCGATCATGGCATTGGTCAAGGCGTCGACATCGCCCTTGCAGAAGATCATCGCGGCCTTGGCGACAACCTCGGCCTTCTCGTCGGTGAGCAGCATCGGTGCGCCCTCGCGGCCGATACAGGCCAGCATCTTGCTGCGGATGAGGTCGCGCGTCTTCTCCAGCAGGGCCTTTTTCTCGGCGCGTGCCGCGCGCTCCTGCTCCGTCGGCTGCGGTGTCTGCGCCTGGGCAGGAGCACCGGGCGCGACCGGGCCACGCACATTGGCGCTCTGCTTCACGCATTCGACCAGCGCCGGCAGCATCTCTCCGGTCGAGGTCAGCGCGAAAGTATAGCGCGCGTCATTGGCGACCAGTTCGAGATAGCGCCCCTGCCGGAAAGCGTTGATCAGCGCGGACTGCGCTGGCATGGCGATGGTGACGAGCGTCGGCGACTTGATATTGGCGGTCACGTCGATGGTCGATTTGCGGTCGAAGACGAGTCGGAGTTTCAGCGTTTCGCCGGTCCTGAGTCTCCATTCCGGCTTGGTGAAGCCGAGCAGCCAGGAGAACTGGGAGGTAACCGAGGTCAGCATCGTGACGCCGCTCTTGTAACGGGCGCTGACGGCGCAATGCGAGAAGGCGCCCGTCTGGTCGTTGGTGAAGGTCCCGCCCGACCAGTTGCCGACGACGATCTTGCCGAACGGGCCGGCGGCAGCAGCCGGCAGCGACAGAAGGCAGCTCAGGGCGACGATCACGGCCCGCATCAAGTTTCCTCCGAAGGCATCTGCCTGCGAAGTTAATGCAGGAGGGCTTCCGGGGGAAACCGCTTTCGTCAGGTCGCCTCGCGCCGCAGCGGTCGCAGCAGCATGGCGAGAAGGTCGCTCTGGCTGACCAGCCCGACCAGCCGCTCCCCGTCGTCGATCACGATGACGGCGTGATGGCGGCCATTGGTGAGGGCGGCGATCAGATCGACGGCAGGCTCCTCCGGGCGCGCGATCACGGCCGGGGACATCACGTCGCGGACGCGCAGGCCCGGATGGGTGAGTTCGCGAAGACCCACCGTGCCGAGCACGTGGTTGTCGCGGTCGACCACCGGCAGCGTCCGAACCCCACGGTCGAGCAGCAGGCGCCGGGCGGTCTCGATGTCGTCATGCTGGTCGACCCGGACGAGATCGCGGGACATGATGTCGGCGCAGCGCGGCAGGTCGCGATTGCGCGCGAGCGCATGCAGTTCGACACGCCGCAGCAGCCGGTCGAGATCGTCCCGGTCGATGTCGAAGGCCTCGCCGACATCGCTCAGCGCGGCGTCGATATCGACTTCGTTGAAGCCGACGCGCTGCGTGGAGGGCAGGTCCTTGGTGCCATGGCTGTTGCCCGGGGCTTGCGCGCGATGCGGATAGCTGTGGCTGGAGACGCGATGGAACGCGACGCCGAGCAGGGTCAGCACCAGCGCGTTGAGGCCCACAGGAACGAAGGCGAAACCGAGTCCGTAGGTTGCGACGGCAGGCCCGCCGAGCGCGGCGGTCAGTGCGGCTGCTCCACCTGGCGGGTGCAGGCAGCGCAGCAACGACATCGTCGCGATCGCGAGCGCCACCGCGCACCCGGCAGCGACCGCCGGTTCCGGCACATGGCGGCTGACGATGAGACCGATCAGGGCGGAGACGGTGTTGCCGCCGACGATCGGCCAGGGCTGCGCGAGCGGGCTCGACGGGATCGCGAAGAGCAGCAGCGCCGAAGCGCCCATCGGCGCGACGAGCAATGGCAGGTGCGGATCGTTGCCGAGCAGCAAGCCGCAGATCAGTCCGGTCGCGCCGACGCAGACGAGGGCACCGAGGCAGGCGACCAGCCGGTCACGCCATGTCGCGCCGGCCAGGATCGGCACGAAGAACCGAAAGCGCGAGCGCGCGGGTGAAGGGGAAGAAACGGGGCGCATCAGGCCAATCGGCTGCTTGGATAAGGCAGTCTCACTAGGCGGATCGCGCTCGGCCGAGCAACGTTATTCTGCCGTCAAACCGGCCATTTTCCCGCAAAAAGGCTGAAACGTCTTTCGAGCGACGTAATCGTGGAATTTCGATCTATCGGGTCGCCCGGCCGAGAGGCCGGGCGACCCGCAATCATCAATCGACGATGCGCACCGCGCCCTTGGCGGCGCTCGTCGTCGTCGCGGCATAGGCTTTCAGCGCGGTCGTGACCTTGCGCTTGCGGGGCGCGGCCGGTTTCCAGGCATCCTTGCCCTTGGCTTCCATTGCGGCGCGGCGGCGCGCCAGCTCCTCGTCGGACACCTGAAGCGAGATGCTGCGGTTCGGGATGTCGATCGCGATGATGTCGCCGCTTTCGACCAGACCGATGGCGCCGCCTTCGGCCGCTTCCGGCGAGACATGGCCGATCGAGAGGCCGGATGAGCCGCCCGAGAACCGTCCGTCGGTGATGAGCGCACAGGCCTTTCCGAGACCCTTCGACTTCAGATAGCTCGTCGGATAAAGCATCTCCTGCATACCGGGCCCGCCGCGCGGTCCCTCATAGCGGATCAGCACGATATCGCCTTCCTTGACCTTGCGGTTGAGGATGCCGTCGACCGCAGCGTCCTGGCTCTCGAAGATCACGGCCGGGCCGGAGAAGGTGAGGATCGAGGCGTCGACGCCCGCCGTCTTCACGATGCAGCCGTCGAGCGCGATATTGCCGAACAGCACGGCCAATCCGCCATCCTTGGAATATGCATGCTCCGCGCTGCGGATCACACCCTTCTCGCGGTCGCTGTCGAGCTCCGCGAAGCGGCGATCCTGGCTGAAGGCTGTCTGGGTGGGAACGCCGCCGGGCGCCGCGCTATAGAAGGAGCGCACCGCCTCGCTATGCGTCTGTGTGATGTCCCAGCGCGCCAGGGCCTCGGCCATGGTCGGGCTGTGGACGGTCGGCAGCGAGGTGTCGATCAGCCCGGCGCGGTCGAGCTCGCCGAGGATCGCCATGATGCCGCCGGCGCGGTGAACATCTTCCATATGCACGTCGGCGACGGCCGGGGCGACCTTGCACAACACCGGAACGCGCCGCGACAGCCGGTCGATATCGGCCATGGTGAAGTCGATCTCGGCCTCGTGCGCCGCCGCCAGCAGGTGCAGCACCGTGTTGGTCGAGCCGCCCATGGCGATGTCGAGCGTCATCGCGTTCTCGAACGCCTTGAACGATCCGACATTGCGCGGCAGCACGCTCTCGTCATCCTGCTCGTAATAGCGGCGGGCGAGGTCGACGATCAGGTGGCCGGCCTCGACGAAGAGGCGCTTGCGGTCGGCATGGGTGGCGAGCGTGGAGCCATTGCCAGGCAATGCGAGGCCGAGCGCCTCGGTCAGGCAGTTCATCGAATTGGCCGTGAACATGCCCGAGCAGGAGCCGCAGGTCGGGCAGGCCGAGCGCTCGATCACGTCGACCTCGGCGTCGGTGTACTTGTCGTCGGCTGCCGCGATCATCGCGTCGACGAGGTCGACCTTCTTCAGCACGCCCTCGGCGATGAACTTGCCCGCCTCCATCGGCCCGCCCGAAACGAAGACGGTCGGGATGTTCAGGCGCATCGAAGCCATCAGCATGCCGGGCGTGATCTTGTCGCAATTGGAGATGCAGACCATCGCGTCCGCGCAATGCGCGTTGACCATATACTCGACGCTGTCGGCGATCAGCTCGCGCGAGGGCAGGCTGTAGAGCATGCCGTCATGGCCCATGGCGATGCCGTCATCGACCGCGATCGTGTTGAACTCCTTGGCGACGCCGCCAGCCTTCTCGATCTCGCGCGCCACGAGCTGTCCGAGATCCTGGAGATGGACATGGCCCGGCACGAACTGGGTGAAGGAGTTCACCACCGCGACGATCGGCTTGCCGAAATCGCTGTCCTTCATGCCGGTGGCGCGCCACAGGCCGCGGGCGCCGGCCATGTTGCGGCCATGGGTGGAGGTGGCTGATCTCAGGCGAGGCATTGCGAAGCGTCTCCGGTCTCGGGCTCGGCGGTTCGGGCTTGGATTTGCCCGTTGGCGACACGCTATCGCCCGCGCGCCCGGTGGCAAAATTGAATTCTTCGATTTCCATGATCGGCGCCGCGCATGGCGGCTCCCGGCCTTGTCTAGAGGACAGATGGTTTCCGAATTGCCATAACGGCTCATGCCGGATCGCCCGGGAGTGAGGACGCCGCACGATGCTGCGCAATATCGACGTCGACCTGCTGCGCAGCTTCGTCACCGTCGCGGAGCTCAGGAGCTTCACGCGCGCCGCTGCCGCGTTGTTCCGCAGCCAGTCAACCGTCAGCACCCAGATTCGTCGGCTGGAGGAACTGGCTGGCCAGACCCTGCTGCAGCGCTCGCCACAAGAAGTCGTTCTCACGCGCGCGGGCGAGCAATTCCTCGGCTATGCCCGCCGCATCGTCGCGCTGCATGACGAGGCGCTCGACGTGATCAATGCACAAAGCGTCAGCGGCCGGGTCCGCCTCGCTGTGATGGACGATTACGCCACCATCGTCCTGCCGGAGACGCTGGCGCGCTTCGCCCGTTCCTATCCCGATGTCGAGCTTGAGGTCACCACGGGCTTCACCCGCGATCTCCTGAACAGCCTCGGCGAGGAGTTCGATCTCGTGCTTGCCACCCAGAAGGCCGGGGATGGGCGTGGTGAGGTTTTGCGCAAGGAGAAGACGGTCTGGGCTTGTTCGGACCGCGCCGCCTTCGCTCTGGAGGAGCCTTTGCAGCTCGCCTTGCTGAAGGCGCCCAACATGTTTCGCGAATGGGCGCTCGATGCCTTGAACGAGGCCGGTCTGCGCTGGCGCATTCTGTTCTCGTCATCGAGCATCGGCGCTGTCGAGGCGATGGCCGCCTCCGGTGTGGCGCTCACCCTAGTGAAGGCGGGTACGGCGCGACCCGGCCTTCAATTGCTAGGTGCCGGGCACGGCCTCCCTGCTCTGCCGGCCTCCGAGATCGCGCTGCATCTGGCGCCGGGTCGGGCTTCGGCTGCTGTGGCGGCGCTGAGCGACTTCCTGGCAGAAGCCTTGAGCGAGGCGGCTCCTCTTCCCTGAACGCGCACTTCTCGAGGCATTATCCGCGGCCGTGAGCGGGGGGCAGGGCTGGTCGGACAGCTAAAGGGCCTCCGAAACAGGCTCGGCAGTAGCGCATCCGAGGGTCCGAAATCATTTCGTTGCCTTAAGTCTCTGAATTCATTGGAGAACTAAACTTTGTCGAAAAACTTTCAAAAAGCGCGTTGACAGGAGGAAGGGGGCCCGCCTATAAACCGGCCATCGAGACGGCGCCGCCGCTGAGCGGCGCCTCTTCTGCGCTTCCTAAGGACGCTGGGGCTGAGGCCGGTTCGCCGGACGGTTTCCTGTCTGAATTTGGTGAAGCGACGCTGTTTGAAAATTGAAGACAGAAAGAGAAACGTGGACGGCGGGGTTCTTGCGGACTTGCCTTCGGGTAGGTCAAACGAGACTTCGGTGTGCTGCGTTTTAACAAGAACCATTTGCCTGGTTGCTTAAGCGAAAGCTTGGGTGATCAAGTAATGGCTCCGTCAATACGCAGTGCGATGCCGGAACAAAATCTCATTCAATCTGAGAGTTTGATCCTGGCTCAGAGCGAACGCTGGCGGCAGGCTTAACACATGCAAGTCGAACGGGCACTTCGGTGCTAGTGGCAGACGGGTGAGTAACACGTGGGAACGTGCCTTTCGGTTCGGAATAATCCAGGGAAACTTGGACTAATACCGGATACGCCCTTCGGGGGAAAGATTTATCGCCGAAAGATCGGCCCGCGTCTGATTAGCTAGTTGGTGAGGTAAAGGCTCACCAAGGCGACGATCAGTAGCTGGTCTGAGAGGATGATCAGCCACACTGGGACTGAGACACGGCCCAGACTCCTACGGGAGGCAGCAGTGGGGAATATTGGACAATGGGCGCAAGCCTGATCCAGCCATGCCGCGTGAGTGATGAAGGCCTTAGGGTTGTAAAGCT
>NZ_JAFKFW010000054.1 GCF_017308015.1 Allobosea sp. | reverse complement strand
AGCCCGATCTCCTGGATGACCGGATAGTCGTCGATCAGGGACGCGCCGAGGTCGCCACGTGCCAGCCCGCCGAGGAAATGGCCGTACTGGACCAGGAGAGGCCGGTCCAGCCCGAGCTTCTCGCGCAATTCCTGCACGGTCGCAGGATCGGGCATCGCCCCCGAGGTCGACAGCAGAAGCTCCGCAGGATCGCCCGGCACCATATGCAGCGCCAGGAAAACGATCGTCGCGACGACCCAGGCCATCGCCAGGGTCAAGGCCAGCCGCCGGCCCAGCCACGCAGCGCTCATCCGAAATACGTCCCGTTCGACGGCCTCTTACGATCAGCGAAGAGCATCATCAGCCGATAGCCGTTTCGGCAAGCGTCATCGGCGAATAGAAGGACAGCGACCCCGGCAGGCTGCGGAAACCCTGGACCTCGCGCTTGAACGCATAGCCCTGGGAGCGCCATGCGAGGCCGACCATCGGCGCCTCCTCCAAGGCCAGCCGGAGCATTGCATCATAGATCTGTTTGCGTGCCGCCGGATCGAGCTCGCCTCGCCCCTTTGCCAGCAGGTCCGCGATCGCCTTGTTCTCGAAACCGAAGGAGCGCTGGTAGGACGGGGTCGTGCCCGCCAGGAAGCCCGACATCGCGTCCGGGTCCTCATAGTCGAGCGCATATCCGACGACGGCGAACTCGTACTGGCCGCGATTGCCCATCTGCAGGCGGGTCGCATAGTCGGGCAAATGCAGTGTCACCTGGATGCCGACGGCCGCCAGGCTCTGCTGGACGATTTCCGCAGTATCCTTGTGCATGCCGTACTGCGCCGAGGATAGAAGCGTGGCCTGGAAGCCGTTGGGCATACCGGCTTCGGCCAGAAGCTGCTTCGCCTTCGCGATATCCTGTTTCCAGTGGGTTTCGCGTGCCGCATCGTAGAACGGCGAGTTGGGAATGACCGGGAGCCCTTCCATGGGCGTACCGCGGCCGAAGAATGCCGCTTTCACGATATCGGCGCGATTGACCGCGTAGGCGACGGCCTGGCGCACCTTGGCATTCGCAAACGGACCTTGCTTGACGTTGAAAACGAGCCCCATGAACGGGCCGTCGGTGGCGTCGAGGGTCAGCGCCTTGTTACCGGCGATCGACTCCATGCTCTGCCAGGGTACGTATTCGATGAGATCGACATCCCCAGCCTGAAGCGCCGCGACCCGCAGGTTCTCATCCGCATAGGCGATGCAGGCCAGTTTCGGCGTCTTGGGAAAGCCGGGGCGATAGAACCCCTCGAAAGCGGCCAGATCGATGCGGGTGCCGCGTTCGGTTCCGGTGATGCGATAAGGGCCGCATCCGATCGCTTCGGTATCCGTGGATTTGGCCGAGATGATCGGTGCGTTGAAGCTGGCGAGATGGAACGGGAACGTGGCCGATGGGGCCTTCAAGGCGATCTTTACGCTTCGCCCCTTGACGTCGACGCTCTCGACGATGTCGTAAGCCGCCTTGAGGTAGGCTGTCGATTTTGCGCCGGCGATCTGCTCGATCGTGAACTTGACGTCTTCACCCGTGACCGGATCGCCATTCTGGAATCTGGCATTTTCACGGAGCTCGAAAACATAGGCGCGGTCGCCATCGGCGCGGTAGCTTTCAGCAATCTCGCCGCGCAGCTTGCCGGCGGCGTCGTAACCGATCAGTCCACGATGGACCATCATCTTGACGGCAGCCGCACTCGTTCCCGTGTGCTGAAACGGCCTCAGATTCGCCGGGAAACTCGACAAGGCGAAGCGCAAGGTATCCTTGCCTTGCGCGAACAGTGCTTTCGGCGTCGCGAGTGCACCCGCGAAGGCAGCGCCCCCGATCAGGACAGCGCGACGGCTAGGATCAAGGCTCCGGTCTGTCATCGTCCACTTCCCCTTTTGTTGGTTCGGAGCGATGTCGGCTCGACGCCACGCGCTCCGTTTGTGAGCCTCAACCGCGCAGGTCCAGCGCTCGCGTCACCATCTCCGGCCCATAGTCCCGCTCGGCTTGCGCGCGGCTGGATTTTCCGGAACGGATGTCCTGTGCCAGTGCGGCAAGCTCGCGCTCGGCCGGCAGCCCGAAGCCCCCGCCGCCCGGCGTCTCCAGTCTGACGGACTGGCCGGCCTGCAGAACCAGGTTGGAGATCTTCGACGACAATTCCTCCGCCTGCTCCGTGCCGTGATCGCGGACCAGACGCGCGGTGCGCCCGTCGAGACCGCCAAACAATCCAGGCGCCCCGGCCCGATGGCCGTCCGAGCGGGCGGAGAAGACGATGCCGTCCCGGGTTGCCGAGATCTGGCGCGCGATACCCATGCCGCCACGATGGCGGCCGGCCCCGCCTGAATCCTCGACAAGCGCATATTCGTCGACAAGGAGAGCATACTCGTTCTCCAGCGCCTCGGCAGGCAGGTTCGAGGTGTTGGTGATGTGGACATGGATGCCGTCCATGCCATCGCCCCCATGACGAGCCCCGGCCCCGCCACCCATCGATTCCAGGTAAACGAACGTGCCGTCGTCTCGCCGCCGCTGCCCGGAAAAGATAATGACCGGGACCACGTCCTGCGATGAAGCCATAGCCCGCTCCGGCGGAAGAAGCTGCGCGAAGGCACCGAACAGGGCGCGCGCCACCTTGTTGCAAGTGATCGAGCGAGCGCCGACCGGCGCCGGGTAGCTTGGATTGAGGATGCTGCCGGCTGGCGACGAGACCTCGACGCAGGAGAACATGCCGCTGTTGGGCAGAAGCTCGGGGTCGAGAAGCGTCTTGACGACATAGTAGCAGGTGGCGAGCAGCGCGCTTTCGGCGACATTCATCGCACCGCGCGCCTGCGGGCCGCTACCGGTGAAATCGAGGATGAGCCGCTCGCCGTCGACGATCACATTGGCCTGCAGCGGGACGCGCTCGCCACCCAGCCCGTCATCGTCGAGATAGGCGACGAAGCTCGCGCGGCCGTCCTGCATGTCGCGGATGCGGTTGCGCAGCCTCCGGCCGGTATAGGCGAGCAGGTCGTCGACCGCCCCGGTCATGGCCTCCAGCCCCATCTGGTTCGCGAGGGCGAGGAGCAGTCGCTTGCCGCGCTCGTTCGTCGCGATCTGCACCTTGAGATCGAGCGAGCGCTCCTCGGCCTCGCGCGAATTCTGCGAAACGAGATTCAGCAGGTCCTCGTCGAGCTCGCCCGCCCGTACGATCCGGATCACCGGTATCCGCAGCCCCTCCTCGAAGATCGAGCGGGCCGTGCCCGAGATCGAGCCCGGGACGGAGCCGCCGACATCGGAGTGATGGCCGATATTGGCGGCGAAGAAGCGCACGGCGCCGTCGATGAATACGGGCGTCACGATCGAGATGTCCGGCATATGCGTGCCGCCGGCGAGATAGGGATCATTGCAGATGAAGGCGTCGCCATCGCGCATACGCTCGACAGAACAGGCCTTCAGCACGGCCGTGACGCTGCCCATCAGCGAGCCGAGATGCAGCGGCACATGCGAGGCTTGGCAGATCAGCCGGCCGCGCCCGTCGAACAGGGCGACGGAGCAGTCCTTGCGCTCCTTGATATTGGTCGAGAAGGATGAGCGCACCAGCGTGTTGCCCATCTCCTCGGTGATCGAAAGCAGGCGGTTCGAGAACACTTCCATCGCGATCGGGTCGGCCAGGCGCGTTTCGCCGGTCGTGCGCAGGGCGGGCAGACTGTCCTGGAGCGAGGCGGTCATGTTCAGAGCTCCACGATGAGGTTGCCGAGCGTGTCGACCGCGAGGCGCTGTCCGGGGGCGACGACCGTGGTCGAGCTCATCTCATCGACGATGGCCGGACCGGCGAGCGTGATGCCGGTGCCGAGCGTGGCTCGATCGTAGACGGGCGTATCGAGCCAGCCCTGTGCGAACCGCACGCTGCGCTGTTCCTTCGGCTGCGGCGCCGCATCATGCGTCTGCGGGACACGCGGCGGATGGCGTTCGACGGCTCCGACCACCTTCAGCCGGCAGTTGACGACTTCGATCGCCAGACCGTCGACATCGTAGCCGTATTCGCGCCGATGCGCGGCGCGGAAGCAGGCCACGAATGTCTCGAACGCGACTGCGGCCGGCTCCTGTTCCAGCCTGACCTGAACTTCGTGGTTCTGCCCCTTGTAGCGGGCCTCCACGACGCAGGACATGGAGCGTTGCGCCGGCGCGACGCGCTCCGCTTCGAACCAGGCCAGACCGCGCTCACGCATGCCGTCGAACTGCGCGACGATGCGCGGCCAGCTTCCGGCGTCCGCGACGATGATCTCGCTCTTCACGAAATCGAGGCTGAGATCAGACATCAGGATGCCGCGCGCGCACATCGTGCCCGGCTCCTGCGGAACAAGCACGCGCCGAATGTCGCATTCCTCGGCGACCGCGAGGGCATGGAGCGGGCCGGCACCGCCATAGGGAAAGAGCGCGAAATCGGCGAGATCGTGGCCCTTCTCGGTCGAAACGGCACGGATGGCGCGGCTCATGTTGGCGACGGCAATGCGGATGATGCCGAGCGCCGCATCCTCGACCGAGAGGCCAAGCGGCCTGGCGATGCGTTCTTCGATGGCGCGGCGCGCGGCAGCCTCGTCGACTTTCATGCGACCGCCGAGAAGCGTGACGGGATTCAGCCGATGCAGCACGATGTTGGCATCGGTCAGCGTTGGCTCGGTCCCGCCCCGGCCATAGCCTACCGGCCCCGGATCGGCACCGGCACTGTGCGGACCGACCTTGAGCGCGCCGGCATCGTCCAGCCAGGCGATCGAGCCGCCCCCGGCGCCGATGACGTGGATGTCGACCATCGGCGTGCGTACGGGATGGTCCGCGACCATCCGGCTGGCGGCGAAAGCCGGCGCCCCGGCCTCGACCAGCGAGACATCGGTCGAGGTGCCGCCGACATCGAAGGTGATGAGATTGAGCAGGCCGGCCTGCTTGCCGACCTCGGCGGCGCCGACAACTCCGGCTGCCGGCCCAGAAAGGCAGGTGCGGACCGGGTTGTCGCGCACGGTTTCGACCGACATCAGCCCGCCATTGGAATGAATCGTGTAGGGCTGCGCTGCGATGCCCAGCGCCTCGAGGCGCCCAAGGAACCGGTCGAGGTAGCGATCCATGCGCGGTCCGACATAGGCGTTGATCACCGTCGTCGAGAACCGCTCGTACTCCCGGAACTCCGGCAGTACGCCGGACGAGGTCGAGACATAAGCGTCTGGCGCGACGTCGCGCACGATCTCCGCCGCGCGGCGCTCCTGTGCGTCGTCCAGATAGCTGTGCAGGAAGCAGATCGCGATCGCCTGGGCGCCGTCCGCCACCAGCAGGCACGCGGCCTCGCGTACGGCTTCCTCGTCGAGCGGCGTCAGACAGCGGGCTTCGACATCGATGCGCCCGCTCACCTCGATACGGCGCTGGCGCGGCACCAGCGGCTCCGGCTTACCGATGGAGTAGTCGAACAGGTGGGGGCGGGTCTGCCGGCCGATTTCCAGAACGTCACGGAAGCCCTTTGTCGTGATAAGGCCCGTACGCACGCCACGGCGCTCGATCACCATATTGGTCGCAACGGTCGTACCATGGCCAACGAAGGCCAGTTGATCGGGACGGATCGCCAACTGCTCGATCAGCTCCGCCAGTCCTGTCTCGATCGCCTCGGATGGATCTGAAGGCGTTGACGGCACCTTGAAGTGCCGCACCGCGTCACTACCCTCATCGTGGATTGTGAAGTCGGTGAATGTGCCCCCAACGTCAAAGCCAACCCTATACATGAATCGTTGGACTCCGCTTGCACGGCCGTTTTCATGCGCATTTCTTATACGCAGGAACGCCATGAAGCGGAGAGTTGCATCGATGATTTCCCTGTTTCAAATACAATCTTCGACAGCGCGTATGTGAAAACCTTATAGTGAGGCCATGGCTCGCCAGCTCAGTTATCGAGGTCTCCAGGCCTTCCGTCTGACGATGCTCACCGGTTCGGTCTCGGCCGCTGCGGCAGCGATGAACCTGTCGCAACCCGCCATCAGCCGCCTGCTGAAAGAACTGGAGCTCGACACCAGTCTGGGGTTGTTCGATCGGGCGTCGGGGAGGCTGGTCCCCACCTGGGAAGCCAATCGGCTGCTTCAGGAAGTCGAGCGGTCCTTTGTCGGGCTCGACCGGATCGCCGCGGCCGTGAAGGACATCGGGCGCGGCTGGGCTGGCACGCTGTCCGTGTCGGTATTGCCTGTGCTGGCACATTCCTTGTTTCCACGGATCCTGGCTGAGTTCGCGGAGCAGATGCCTGAAGTGTCCATCCGGTTCGATTCGAACGGCTCGGAGACTGTCACCCAGCAGGTCATGAGCGGCCAATACGATATGGGCTTCGTCAGCATCTCGGTTCCGATGGCGGATTTGGAGATCGTGAGGCGCTACAAGGTGCCGTGCCGTTGCATCATGCCCGCCGGCCATCGCCTAAGCGAGCATGACGTCGTCCATCCAGGCGATCTCGAAGGCGAGACGCTTATCAGCGCCTCGCGGCGGACGCTGATGGACACGCAGGTCCACTCCCTGCTGAACCGCCATGGCGTCAAGGTATTCATGTCGATAGACACCCCGCTTCTGCCATTGGCATCGCTCCTGGTGCTGGAAGGAACGGGAGTTGCGATCGTCGATGCGATCACCGCCGCGCATCACGAACGCCTCGGCGGCGTATCCAAGGCATTCGAGCCATTGATTGAACTGGAGCTGGCGGTTGTCCGGCGTCGCGATGCCAGAGGATCGCAAGCCGAGACAATCCTATTGGATCTCTGCGATCGCCATCTCGTGCATCACGCGGAATTATGGCGAATTCCAATCGAATGAATCAATGAGCAAATCGGCGACGGCCTGTTCGCGCGCTCGTCCTCGAGCTGCTTCAGCCGGCGCATCTCGGCCGGCAGCAGTCCCTCGTACTTCTTCTTCCAGGAACCGAAGGTCCGCGACGCGAATTACGTCGCCTGGCTGATCCGGGCCCGCCGGCAGATCTCCGCCATTGGAAGCCCGCCCCCGCAACCATCGCTAGAGAAGCCCCGGAATCAGACGATTCCGGGGTTTTTTGTTCGAGGCCGAGTAGCGGTGGTTGCGCGTCCGCGCGAGCTTCGAAATGAACGCCTTCTGGGCGTCCGACAACCTCGAAGTCTTCATCGTCTTCCGCTTCACCCAGCCCAAGGGAAACGACGCGGAAAACGCTAACCCAAAGCGATCCAGCTTTAAGGGCTCAGATCACTGGAACCCACCGGCAACATCCCGCCAGCCGAAGCCGAGGAGCGCTACTACGTATGCTGAGCGAACCAGCCATGCCAGCGTGGCTCAAACGAAACAGACTCCGACAAACCCGGAGCGGTTGATTCGTCGTTCTGAGAGACTCAAAAGGCGAATGGGCTATTGAAGATGTGGTCCGAAAGATTTTTTGTCGTACACCCCTGATTGTTTAGCGTCCAAGTCCGCTCACGCGGCCTTTGCGAGGCTTGGGGCGACGGTGAAGGGAGCAGCCGTCTTGGCCTTGATCTCGTCGAGGGTGACGCCCGGCGCGATCTCGATCAGGGTCAAACCGCCGCCATTGGCCTTGTCGCAGCTCATCACGCAGAG
>NZ_JAFKFW010000023.1 GCF_017308015.1 Allobosea sp. | reverse complement strand
AGGAGCGGACCGAGAACGGCAGCCGGCGGATGAAGTAGGCCAGGATCAGGATGGCCGCGGTCCCGGTCAGGGCGAAGGGCGGCTCGTGATAGGTCACCACCAGACCGACACCCAGCACGATGCCCGGAACCGCGTAGGAGAACATCACCGCCGTATCGAGCAGGCTCGAAACAGGCCCCGGCCGGCGGACGATGATATAGGCGACCGCCGTCCCGACAAGTGCGCAGAGCAGCGTGGCGACCGTGGTGTAGAACAGCGTGTTCCACAGCGGCAGCGCGAGCCGGTCCATGATGCGCGCATAGTTGTCGAGCGTGAAGCTCGCGACCAGAACTGGTCCGTTCGACTTCAGGAAGGACGAGACGACGATATTCACCAGCGGCAGCAGCGAGAAGCCGATCAGCAGGAACACGAAAGCCGTCGCGGCGATGCGCTTGCCCAGCGGCTGCTCCTGCACCTGCAGGGGGCGGATCGCTGCGGTGGCATGGGAGAACCGCGCGGCGAGCCAGCGCTGGAGCAGGAGCGCCGCCGTCGTGACCAGCAGGAGCAGCACCGAGAGCGCGCTCGCCAGGACCGGGCGGCCGCCGAACTCGTTGACGAACTCGCCGTAGATCAGCACGGGCAGGACGCGAAAGCGCTCGCCCAGGATGATCGGCGTTCCCAGATCGGTGAAGGAGGCGATGAAGACCAGCAGTGCCCCGGTGGTGATCGAGGGGACGAGGAGGGGCGCGATCGCGGTCCGGAAGGTGCGGAACTCGCTGGAGCCGAGATTGCGGGCGGCATCCTCGACGCTCTGGTCGATCGACTTCAGCCCTGAGGAGACGAGCAGGAAGACGAAGGGGAAGAATTGTAGCGTAAAGACGAAGATGATGCCGGGAGCGCCGTAGATCGACGGTAGCGGAACACCGATCGAGTTGAAGAGCTGGGTCAGGACGCCGCTGCGCCCGAACAGGACGACCCAGGAATAGGAGCCGATGAAGGGCGGAGAAACGAAGGTCAGGACTACGGCGGCGCGCACGAAGCCACGCCCCCAGATATCGTAGCGATTGACGAAATAGGCGGCCGGAACGCCAAGGCAGACGGCGAAGATCATCGGCCAGATGCTGACCCAGAAGCTGTTCAGCAATGTCTGATAGTAGAAGCGCTCCGAGAAGAAATTGACGTAGTTCTCGAAGATGCCGCCTGTCTTCGCCCCTGCCGAGAGGCTGACGCCGACGATGTTGGCGACCGGCAGCAGAAGCAGCCCGACGATGAGAATGAAAACGACGGCCGTGACCACGGGCCAGAAGCCGAGATGGCGCGCCAGGCTGCCGCGCCCCAGCGGGCCGGCCGTGTCGGTCAAGGCGCTCATCAGGCGGCCTCAGGGTTGAACAGGGCGATCGCTGCCGGCGACACGTCGAGGCGGTGGCGCGACCCGATGGCCGGAAGCGCGACGCCGGAGCGGTTCGAGCCCGCGACCTGGACGAGGTGGCCGCCGCCGAGATCGATCGCGTAGCGCACGGTGCCGCCGAGGAACTGGATATCCGCCAGCGTCCCGATCAGGCCGTCGCCGCCGTCCGGAGAGCGCAGCTCGATATCCTGCGGGCGGAAGGCGGCTTCCAGCGTGCCGGAGGGCAGGTCGCCGCGCAGCTTTGCCGTGAACTGGCCGCCCGGCAGCTCGAGGCGGACATGGCCGGGGCCGGCCTCGCCGCGATGCACCGCCGGCAGGAAGTTGTTCTCGCCGATGAAGCTCGCCACGAAGCGCGTACCCGGCTTGTTGTAGATGTCGTGCGGGCTGGCGACCTGTTCCAGCCGGCCGCCGCGCATCACCGCGATCCGGTCCGACATCAGCAGGGCCTCTTCCTGATCGTGCGTGACATAGATCGTCGTCACGCCGATCTTGCGCTGCAGGGCGCGGATCTCGGTGCGAAGATGCATGCGCATCTCGGTATCGAGGTTGGACAGCGGCTCGTCCATGAGCAGGACGTCGGGCTCGATCACCATGGCGCGCGCCAGGACGACGCGCTGCTGCTGGCCGCCGGACAGTTCCCGCGGCTTGCGGTGGCCGAGATGCGACAGGCGCGTCAGCTCCAGATATGTGTCGACCTTCTGCTTGATCACGGCGGCCTTCAGACCCCGCGCCCGCAGCCCGTAGGCGATGTTGTCGACCACGCTGAGATGCGGGAAGATCGCATAGCTCTGGAACACCATGCCGGTATTGCGATGCTGTGGCGCCAGGTCGTCGATGCAGGTTTCGCCGAACAGGACGCGCCCGCCTGTCTGCTTCAGGAAGCCGGCGACGATGCGCAGCAAAGTCGTCTTTCCGCAGCCCGACGAGCCGAGCAGGGTGAAGAACTCGCCCTTGGCGATATCGAGGGAGACGCCGTCCACGGCGACGGAATCGCCGTAGCGTTTCGTCACCGCGTCGATGCGAACGGAAGTGGAGGCCATCTGGAAACCCGGTCGGTCGCGCATGTCATGAGGGACGGGCGAGCGCTTGCGCCCTCGCCCGGGATCAACTCGGCCGCAGCGCCTATTGCTGCGTCTTGACGATGATCTTCTGCATCCTGTCGAGCACTTCGGCGCGGCTGGCGGCAGCCCATTTGGAGTCGTAGTCGATGACCTTGAGCTCGCTGGCGGGCTTCATCTCGGCATGGGTCTGCGTGCCCTTGCGGGTCGGGCGGCGGCCGGGGAACTTGGCGGTGAGTTCCTTCTGCGCTTCGGCCGAGAGCAGGAAATCGGCGAACAGCTTCGAGGCCTTCGGATTCGGCGCACCCTTGACGATGAACATGCCTTCCGGCTCCAGCAGCGTCCCGTCGGCGGGATAGACGATGCCGGCGGTACCGGCGAGAACGTAGTTGAACGCGCCTTCCTCATAGGTCACGCCAAGCGGATATTCGCCGCGGCCCACCTGCTGGAACACCAGGCTCGACTTGAGGATGACGTTCATGTTCTTCGTCATGTTCTCGACCAGCGCCCAGCCCTTGTCGTCGCGGCCGTAGATCAGCAACCAGGTGTTGAGCGCGGCCAGCGCGGAACTCGACTTCGAGGGGTCCGCATGGACGACCTTGCCCTTCCATTCCGGCTTGGCGAGATCGGCCCAGGTCTTTGGTGCCTGCTCGGGCTTCACCTGATTCTTGTTGTACATGATCACCATGGTGCTCGCGGCAAACGGCGTGTTGTAGCCGCTGGCATCGAGCATTTTGGGTTCGATATTGGCGAGTTCGGGCGAGCTGTACTTGTCGAACAGATCGGGCGCGGAGGCGCCGGTATCGGAGAACCCGCCCCACATGATGTCGGCCGCCGGGCGGTTGCGCTCGGCACGGATGCGGTTCAGCAGCTCGCCGGTGCCCGCCTTCACGGTGGTGACGCGGATGCCGTATTTGTCGCCGAACATCTTGGTGAAGTGATCGACCATCTCGGAAGGATGGGAGGCATAGACGACGAGGTTGCCCTCAGTGGCCGGGGCCTGTGCAAACGCGGCCGCCCCGAGGGCAAGCGAGGCGACGGCTCCCGCGATGATCGCTTTGACGACTGACTTCATGGTTTCCCTCCGCTGCGTTCGTTCTGTGTGGTGCGCCTGCCGGCCGAACGATCCGGCGGCGCTTTGCTTCTGTGAGGTTCAGACGATTCCGCCGCCGCTCCCCGCGCTTTTCGGGCGCCGGGCGGCGACGGTCTTCCGGTAGTTCGATAGACGGTAGGCGCCGACGGGGTCGATCGCTCCGCCGGCCCGGCGGCGCGCCTCGGCGAGTAGCGGCGTCACGTCGGTGCGGAAGGCCCGGCGCAAGGTCTCGGCCGCCATCGCGGCATCGTTCTGCGCCTGGCATCCGGCGAGTTGTGCACGATCGACAAGGAGAGCCTGGGCATGGGCACGCCTGGCGGCGTCGGCGCTCAGCATCAGGCTCTCGATCGGGTCGGTGACATTGTGCGACTGGTCGAGCATCAGCGCCGGCGCTTCCTCCCACGCCTCTCGCACCTCGGCGTCGACCAGTTCGTTGAACACCAGGAAGAGCCGGAACGGATCGACCGAACCGGCGTCGAGGTCGTCGTCCCCGAAGCGGGAATCGTTGAGGTGGAAGCCGCCGAGCTTCCCGGCCGCGATCAAACGCGCGACGATCAGTTCGATATTGGTCGAGGGGGCATGATGGCCCAGATCGACCAGGCAATGCGCCCGGCGGCCGGCTGCCTGGGCGGCCAGCAGGCAGGAGCCCCAGTCCTGCACCACCGTCGCGTAGAAGGCGGGCTCGAAATTCTTGTATTCGAGCAGCAGCCGCCAGCCTTCATCCGGCAGGCTGGCCTCGATCGCGCGGACGGATTCGATATAGCGCTCGAAAGCCTGCGCGAGATGGCTCTGTCCCGCGAAATTGCTGCCGTCGGCGAGCCAGATCGTCAGCGCCCGTGCGCCCAGCGCCTGTCCCTTGGAGATGCAGTCGATATTGTGCGCGATCGCCTGGGCCCGTACGTCCGCGTCAGTATGGGACAGGCTGCCGAACTTGTAGGAGAATTTCTGGCCGGGCTGGTCCTGGAAGGTGTTGGAATTCACCGCGTCGAAGCCGAGCCCCAGCTCCTCCCCACGCGCCTTCACCGAGGCCATCGCCGCCGTATCGTCCCAGGGGAAATGCAGCGAGACGCGCGGTGTCGCCCGGCCGAGCTGCTGGATGACGGCGCAATCCTCGAGCTTGTCGAAGATGTCGGCAGGCTCGCCCGGGCCCGGAAAGCGCGCGAAGCGCGTCCCTCCGGTGCCGACGCCCCATGACGGCACCGCGATCTCCAGCGCGGAAACACGCGCCAGGATGGCTTCGCAATCGATGCCCCGCCGCGAGAGCGTGCGCGCGAGTGCTTCGTAGTCCTGCGCGAGCGCGTCGGCCCCCTGACGGTTGTGCGCTTCGACGATGCCGGGATCGATCAGATGCTCCGCCATGGCCTATCTCGTGAAGGCGGGCGCGTGCCCGGCATCGACATTGAGAATGTTGCCGGTGGATTTCGCCGAAAGGTCCGAGGCGAAGAAGTGGACGGCCTCGGCGATGTCCTCGGGAAAGACGTTAAGCTTCAGCATGCTGCGCTGCCGGTAGACCTCGTCGAGATCATCGGGCGCGACATTGTAGGCTCCTGCCCGCTGCGCCCGCCATTCGCCTTCCCAGATGCGCGAGCCGCGCAGGACGGCATCGGGATTGACGACATTGGCGCGTATGCCGTGAGGCGCGCCTTCCAGCGCCAGGCAGCGGCAGAGCTGGATCTCGGCGGCTTTCGCCGTGCAGTAGGCCGAGGCGTTGGGCGAGGCGACCAGCGCGTTCTTCGACGCGATGAAGACGATGGCGCCGCCGCGGGACTGCACCTTCATCAGCCGGAAGGCCTCGCGGGAAACCAGGAAATAGCCTGTCGCGAGAATGTCGATATTGCGCTGCCAGAGCGCGAGGCTGGTCTCTTCGAGCGGTGCGGCCGACGCGATCCCCGCATTCGACACGAGGATGTCGAGCCCGCCGAAGGCGAGGGCCGCCTCGCGGAACAGGGAGGCGACGCTGCTCTCGTCGGTCACGTCGACCGGGAAGGCGGCGACGCGATCGCGGCCATAGCTCTTGACCAGCGCGGTTTCAGCTTCGCTCAGGGCGGCCTTGTCGATATCGCAGATCACGACGCAGGCGCCTTCACCGAGCAGTCGCCGGGCACTGGCGAGGCCGATGCCGCCGGCGCCGCCGGTGACCAGCGCGACCCGGCCCTCGAGCGGCTTGCTTCTCGGCAGCCTCTGCAGCTTGGCTTCCTCGAGCAGCCAGTACTCGATATCGAAGGCTTCCTGCTCGGGCAGCGCGACATAGGTCGAGGCCGCGCCGGCGCCGCGCATCACGTTGATCGCGTTGACGTAAAACTCCGCCGCGATCCGTGCCGTCGCCTTGTCTGCGGCGAAGGTGAGCATCCCGATCCCGGGCAGGAGGATGACGACAGGGTTGGCATCACGGACAGGCGGCGAGTCGGGGCGCCGGCAGCGCTCGTAATAGGCGAGATAGTCGGCGCGATAGGCCGCGATGGCCTCTCGCAGGCTCGCCGCCAGCTCCTCGCCATCCTGCGAGATCGTCTCGCTATCCAGCACCAGCGGGCGAATCTTGGTGCGCAGGAAATGATCCGGACAGGAGGTCCCGAGCGGCGCGAGCGCAGCGAGATTCCGGCTGCAGACGAAATCGAGCACCGTGGCCTGGTCGTCAAAATGGCCGACCTTCGAGCGTCCCTCCGAAACGAGGCCGCGCAGGACCGGCAGCAGACGGGCCGCCACCGCGCGACGGTCTTCCGCGGGACATACGGCGAGGGCAGGGCCGCCGAAAGCCGGTTTGCCGGCTTCCTGCGCAGCCAGCCAGGCGATGGCCCGGTTGATGACCTCGATCGTGGTCTCGTAGCAGTCTCGCTGGGTCGCGCCCCAGGTGAAGAGGCCGTGGCTGCCGAGGATCACGCCGCGCGCGCCGGGATTGTCGCGCACGAAGCCTTCCAGCATCAGCCCGAGCTCGAAGCCCGGCCGCCGCCAGGGCAGCCAGCCGATATCGTCGCCGAAGATGTCGCGCGTCATCGCCTCGCCATCGGCCGAGGCGGCGATGGCGATGATCGCGTCGGGATGGACATGGTCGACATGCGGATGGTCGATCAGGCCGTGAAGCGGCGTGTCGATGCTGGCTGCGCGCGGATTCAGGCCGAAGGTGCAGTGCGGATAGAGCGCGACGACCTCATCTTCCACCGCTGGCCCGGCATAGCCCTCGCGGATGCTGCGGAAGCGCGCCATGTCGAGCGTTGCGAAGCCGTCGAGACGAATCGAGCCGAGATCGCCGCCCGAGCCCTTGACCCACAACACCTCGACCGGTGCGCCGGTCAGGGGATCGGGCATCGCCAGCTTGGAGGAGGTGTTGCCGCCGCCGAAATTGGTGATGCGCTTGTCCGCACCGAGCAGATTCGAGCGATAGACCAGCAGATCCTGCGGCGACAACGTCCCCGCCAACCGCTCGTCCCAGGCACTGGCGAGCAACTGCGACGAGCCGCCCGAGCCGGCGTGATCGGCCATGATATCCTCGACTTCGACGTTTCCGCAGGCGCTCTTCGGCGGCCTTTCCGCAATCTCATCGCAAACCATCAAGAGTTGTCAAGTTCGATCAATTTCTGTCATCGTCTTTCACCCGGGATGGCGCCGCGGGTGCTAGGATGGAGTCGCGAGGGACTGCGACAGACATCATGCAAGGGCAGGGGACCGGAAGACGATGCTCGAACGCGAACGGCACAGGCTGATCGTCAAGCTGACCAACGAGCGCTCCATTATCGCCCTGTCTGATCTCGTCGACATGCTGGATGCGTCGGAGGCGACGATCCGGCGCGATATCGCCGCGCTTGACCGCAACGGCGAGTTACGCCGCGTACGCGGCGGCGCGGAAGCATTGCGGCCACGCCATCAGCATCAGCTCGCGGGCGTGCCCTTCGCCATGAGCCGCGATGTCAATGTCGCGCAGAAGGAGGCGATCGCTCGCGAGGCGGCGACGCTGATCGAGGACGGCATGAGCGTGATCCTGAATGCCGGATCGACGACTTTCGAGCTGGCGAGGCTGCTGCGCGGGCGCAGCCTCGACGTGCTGACCAACTCGTTCTCGATCGCCGGCGAGCTGCTCTCGGTGCGCCCCGGCTGCCGCGTGACGATTCCGAGCGGAACCGTCTATCCCGAGCACAACATCATCTTGAGCTCCTTCGAGCATGACGGCACCGAAAGCTTTGCCGGCGAGGTGCTATTCATGAGCTGCTATGGACTCGGTCGTGCCGGCGCGACCGAGATGGACCCGCTCATCGCCCGCGCGGCGCAGAAGCTGGTGCGCCGGGCCGAGCGCGTCGTGGTGCTGGCGGATAGTTCGAAGCTCAGGATGCGGTCTTCGATGCTCGTCGCCCCGCTCGCGGACATCGACATCGTCATTACCGACAGCGGCGCTGGCGAGGCCGAGATCACGCTGCTTCGTAACCTTTGCCCCGACGTGAGGGTCATGGCGGCTGATGGCAAGGTTCCGACGATCGGTTCAGCCTCCTGAGATCATCCTCTCGGCGACCATCCCGCGCCAGGTCTGCTGATAGGGGCCGAGATCCAGGTCGAGCGCCGGGATGCCCTGAGCAGCCAGTGCGTAATCGGGCAGCAGGCCGGCCTCGGACGGCCAATGTGCAAGCAGCGCCGCACCGATGCCGGTGCCGTGCCGGTCCTGCGCGGCAAGGATGCGCGTTTCCGGCAGAAGCGTCGCGAGCGCCCCGAGGTAAAGCGGGTGGGTGGCGAAGGGGCCGTCGACATAGAGCTTGCGGACGGGGCCGGTCAGGGCAAGGCACTCGCAGGTCATCAGGGCGCAATAGAGCTCGGCCAGCGCCGTCAGCTGCGCCTGCCCTGACGGCGCCCCGCGAACGACTCCGCGCGCGCCGACGAAGGGCCCGCCCGCAGCGAAGCACGGCAGTGCGAAAAGGCCCGTGGCAACGACCGCGCGCAGCTCCTCTATCCCAGCCTGCCCGTCGAGCCCCGCGATCGCGGCATATTCACGTCCGCCCATGAAGCGGGCCGAGGCGACGGGGCGCCCGAGCGCGTCGACATTCGCCAGCGTGTCGCGCCCGGCAGGAAGGCCGGATAGATCGCCTTCCGGATTGAAGCAGACGAACCAGGTTCCCGTGCTGACGAGCGCGAAAGGCTCCCGCGATCCAGCGATATAGCGCAGCAGGGCGGCGTTGCTGTCATGAATGCCGGTTAGAATCCGGCACGGGCCGGGCAGGCCGAGCGCCGGCCCGGCTTCGCCAAGCACCGTCCAGGCCGGGCTGGCTGGCGGGAGCAGGCGATCCCAGCCCATGGTGGCGGAAAGCGAGGACGGGCCGCCCTTCAAGGGAGCCCAGAGGTCGGTGTGGCATCCGAGCGACGACACGTCCAGGGCCAGTTCGCCGCCGAGCTTCCAGGCCCAGTACTGGGGATAGGCGATGAGCGCGCGAGCGCTCTCGAAGAGGCCTGGAAGCGAGCGATCGAGCGCGAAAAGCTGCCGTCCGGCATTGAGGCCGAGTGGCAGTGCGGGCGAGAAGCTTTCCGCAAAATCTGGCCGCAGCCTGTCATAGTCGGCCGAAATCGCCGCTGGGATGGGTTGCTCGTAATCGATGATCGGATGAGCGAGCCCGCTCTTGCCCATGACGGCAAACGTCGCGCCATGCGTCGTCGGGACGATTGCGGAAAGCCGAAACCGCTTTGCGATCGTCTTCAGGCTCGCCTGGATGAACGCCCAGCCATGCGTCGTGTCGAGATGTGCGCCGTCGCTGACCGAGGCGGTGTCACAGGTCGCTACGAGATTGAGGGCCGTGTCGAACGCCAGGACCTTGCTGTTGGTCTTGCCGATGTCGAGCACGGCTGTGACGCCGGAATGCATAGTCGCCTTCCCCGCGACACCAAAAACCAGATTCGCACTCTGCCTTATGCGCGCAGATCTGACACCTGCCTTGCGCGATAACCAGACCTTGGTGCTTTCTCCGGAAGCGGACGGCAGCGAGCCCGATACGGGACATAGGGCTTCTGACGGAAAATCACCGTTGGTGAAACGGCAAAACGGGCACTGTGGGTAGTCGCCACGGGGCGGGCGACTCCGGAGCCTGTCACCAAGCCATAGGCAGCTTCACGCATCTGCCGGCAGTTGTTGTGGCAAAGCCCGTACGGAAGGCCCGGACGGGTGGTGGGCCGCTAACAGGAGTCGTGCGCTCAGTATTCCTGACCACGCGGGACGAGGCCCTCGATCGGGAGCCCTCTGCGGTGGCGCTCGATCGTCTCGAGCACGAAGGCGGCCCCGCCCTCCGGTCGCGTCATGCTGGCGATGTGGGGTGTCATCACGATGCGCGGATGCCGCCAGAACGGGTGCTCCGCCGGCGGCGGTTCGGGATCGAGAACGTCGATCATCGCGCCCGAAAGCTGCCCGGTTTCCAGCGCCGCCAGGAGATCCGCCTCGACGAGATGGCCGCCGCGCCCGACATTGATAATAGCGGCGCCCGGCGGCAGTGCAGCGAACAGCCGCGCGTTGAGGATGCCGCGCGTCGCATCGGTCAATGGCAGCAGGCAGATCAGGATGTCCACCTGCGCCAGGAAGGCCGGCAGTTCGTCCGCCCCGGTGAAGCAGGCGACGCCCTCGATCTGGCGTGGCGAGCGGTTCCAGCCGGAGAGGGGAAAGCCGAAGGACCGCAGCTTTGTCAGGCTCGCCTGGCCGAGCTGCCCGAGCCCGAGGATGCCGACGCGGCGACGCGCGCCGGGTTGGACCTGGATCTCGCGCCATAGCCGCCGGCGCTGCTGGTCGAGATAGGCGACCATGTCACGGTGCAGCATCAGGGTCGCCATGCAGACAAACTCGGCCATGCTCTCGGCGATGCCGGGCTCGAGCATGCGCACGACCGGCAATCCGGGCGGCAGTTTGCTGAAATCGAGCTGGTCGACGCCGGCCCCGACCGAGAACACCATCTTCAGGTTCGGAAAGGTCTCCGCGATCCGCTCCGGCGGCTGCCAGAGCAAGAGATACTCGACGGCCGCGGGATCGCCGATATCCGGCCAGATGCGGAAGGGGATGTCGGGGGCCTGCCGGGCGAAGGCCTGGGCCCATTGTTCCGCCCGCTCGGCACTCGCCTTGTAGAGAATGGTCATGCCGACGGCCTCAGAACAATCCGACAGGCGCCAGCGGGCGGCCGTCGACCAGCCGCTCGTAGCTGTAGGCGGCGGGGTCGACCAGCGGCGTGTCGCCCCGGACGATGTCGGCGGCGAGCTTGCCGGCTGCCGGGCCGATGCCGAAACCATGGCCCGAGAAGCCGGTGGCGAGGAAGAAGCCCCGCAGGTGCGGAACGGCCGAGATCACCGGCACGGTGTCGGGCGTCGAATCAATGGTGCCGCCCCAGGCCTCGGCGATGCGGATATCCTTCAGTGCGGGATTGCTCTCGATCAGCGCCGCCAGCGCCGCATTCACCAGCTCCATGTCGGGGGCCGGATCCTGTACGCGCACGGCCTCGAAAGGCGAGGGCTGGTCCAGGCGCCAGTTGGCGCTGCCGAAGAGTTGCTTGAAGAAATCGGCGCCCAGCCGCAGCTTCAGTCCGGCGCGGCGCTGCTTGAAGGTCGGCCAGAAGGCCTTGGCGTAGCGCAGGATGTCGGGCGTGAGGTTGACGGTGCCGCGCCCGCGCAGGGCCAGGGTCAGGCCGCCGTCGAGCCGGCGGCGGATGCAATAGGCCGTGGTGCCGAGCGCGCCTTCGGTGAATTCGGGCGCCGGGGTGGTGCGGCAGGCGGTGGCGTCGACCAGCCCGATCGGCAGGTCGATGCCGTGGCGCCGGCAGAACAGCGAGGACCAGGCGCCGCCTGCGAGCAGAACGGCCTGGGTGCGGATCGTGCCCTTCTCGGTGACGACGGCGCTGACCGCGCCGCCCGTCGTCTCCAGCCCGCGGGCCGCGCAGCCCTGATGGATGGTGACGCCGCGCTTGCGCGCAGCCAACGCGAGCGCAGGCACCGCCATCGAGGGCTCGGCCCGGCCGTCGCTCGGGGTATGCAGGCCGGCGACCCAGGTCTCGGTGTTCGCAGGCAGGGCTTCGGCGACCTGCGCCGGCGTCAGCAGGGTGGAATGGACCTGCTGCTCGCGCGCGATTCCCGCCCAGCGTTCCCAGTCGGCCGCTTCCTTGGGGTCCTTGGTCAGGAAGAGCACGCCGGTACGGCGGAAGCCGGTATCGGCGCCGGCCTCCTCCTGCAGTTCCTCCCACAGGCGCAGGGCCTCGCGGGCGAGGGGGATCTCGGCGCGGGCGCGCCCCTGCTGGCGGCACCAGCCCCAGTTGCGGCTCGACTGCTCGCCCGCGACATGACCTTTCTCGACCAGAGCGACGGAAAGCCCCCTCCGGGCGAGATGATAGGCGCTGGAGATGCCGATCACGCCGCCGCCGATGACCACGACGTCGACGGCTTCCGGCAGGCGCTCGTCGCTAGGAATGCGGTTGACCGGCGGGGACATGGGGAACTCCTGAGACGGGCCTGGGGGCCGCAGCGGCGGTGAAGGTTGGCGTCAGTTGATGTCCAGGCGCGGGTCGAGCGCGTCGCGCAGGCCGTCGCCGATGAAGTTGAAGCTCGTCACCGCGAGCGTGATCGCGATGCCGGGCAGGAGCGCGAGCCAGGGTGCGCTCGTCAGGTAGATCTGGGCGTTGTTCAGCATGTTGCCCCAGCTCGAGGCCGGAGGCTGGATGCCGTAGCCAAGGAAGCTGATATAGGATTCGAGCAGGATCGCCTTGGCGACGTTGAGCGTTGCCGCCACCACGATCGGCGCCATCGCGTTCGGCAGCAGGCTCCGGAACATGATGTAGAGGTTGCTTGCGCCCACGGAGCGGGCCGCCACGGCGAAGTCACGCTCGCGCAGGGAGCGGATCTGGGCCTCGACGATGCGGGCGACGTTCATCCAGGAGGTCGCGGCGATCAGCAGCGTGGTCGCGACGATGCCGGGCTCGGTGAGCGCCGCCAGCGCCAGCAGCAGGAAGATCGCCGGGAAGCATAGCACTGCATCGACGAAGCGCATCAGCGCGGAGCCGAGCCAGCCGCCATAGAAGCCGGCGACGACGCCGACCGCGATGCCGATCGCCATCGCGACCGCCATGGCGAGGAAGCCGATCGCGAGCGAGATGCGCCCGCCCATCATCAGCCGGGCGAGGATGTCGCGACCGAGTTCGTCCGTGCCCAACACATGCACGCCGGAGAGCGGCGGCGCGAAGCGCTGCAGGATGTCGATATGAGTGTCGTCGAAGGGCAGCAGGAACGGGCCGAAGATCGAGCCCAGGGCCAGGACGACGATCGTGGCCGTGCCGGCCATGGCGAGCCGGTGGCGATAAAAGCGCCGCCAGGCGGTGTTCGTGGAGGCGGCGGGCGCCGGTTCGGCCGAAACGGCGGCGGCTTGCATGCTCATCGCCTCACTCCATCCGGATCCGCGGGTCGACCACCGCATAGAGCAGGTCGGCGAGGAGCGAGCCGAGCATCACCATCGTGGCCGAGAGCATCAGGATGCCCATCACCACCGGGTAGTCGCGATAGGCGATGGAATCGAGGAAGAGCCGGCCCATGCCGGGCCAAGTGAATACCGTCTCGGCGACGAGCGCACCGCCGAGCAGGGTCGGGAACTGCAGGCCGGCGACGGTGATCATCGGCAGCAGCGCGTTGCGTAGCGCATGCCGCGACAGGACGCTCCATTCCGGCAGGCCCTTGGCCCGGGCGGTGCGGATATAGTCCTGGCCGATGACGTCGAGCATGGAGGAGCGCATGAAACGGGCCCAGATCGCCGTCTCGACCAGCGCGAGCACGAGGGCGGGGGCGATCAGGTGATGCAGCAGGTCGAGCACGGAATCGTCGCCGACCGTGTGGCGGTTGCCGGCCGGCAGCCAGCCGAGCGTGACCGAGAAGACGTAGATCGTGACCAGACCGAACCAGAAGGTGGGGATCGAGAGCGCGATCATCGCCCCCACGGTGGCGAGCGTATCGAACAGCGAATAGCGCCGGATCGCGCCGAGGATGCCGATCCAGCAGCCGAGCAGGCAAGCGATCAGCGTCGCCGTTGCCATCAGCTCGAAAGTGGCCCTGAGATGCGAGCCGATGACGGAGAGTACGGCGCTGCCGTCGCGATAGGAGGTGCCCCAGTCGCCTTGCAGCATGCGCCAGAGCCAGTCGGCATACTGGACCGGCAGGGGCCGGTCCAGGCCGAGTTGACGCGAGATCCGCGCGATATCCTCCGGCGACATCTGCGACGACAGGGCGAACTGCGACAGCGGCCCGCCCGGCGCCAGATGCAGGATGGCGAAGCCGAGCATCGAGACGATGAGCAGGAGCACCAGCGCCTGCCCGAGCCGGCGGATGAGATAGGGAAGCATCGCGGCGCGATCTCGTTCTTCCGGCCGTCAGGCCCAGTACCACTCCCGCATGTTCCAGCAGTTGGAGGAGGTGTTGATGTTGGCCGCGAAGCCCTGCAGTCCCTCCTTGGTGCCTTCGGCGATGGCTGACTGGAACAGCGGCAGGATCGCGAGGTCGTCGCGGATCAGCTTCTGCAACGCGCCATAGCTCTTCTTGCGCTCGGCGAGGTCAAACTGGGCCGCACCCTCGGCCAGCAGCCGATCGGCTTCCTTGTTCTGGTACTGGTAGGTGTTGTAGCCGCGCCCGCCCTTGGCCGGGATCGCGCCGGAGCCGAAGCGCGGCGTCACGTCCGGATCGCTGCCCAGCATGAAATTGACGCCGACGATCACCGACTGGAATTTCGATTGCTGCCAGAACTCGCCCCAGATCACCGCGGCGGGCATGTTGCTGATCCGCAGCGAGGCGCCGATCGCTTTCCAGTCCTGCATCAGGAGCTGCTGTGTCTGCTCGCGCACGGCATTGCCGCTGGTGGTCGAGTTGCTGAATTCCAGCCGGACGCCGTTCTTCTCGCGGACGCCGCCGGAGCCGCGCTTCCAGCCTGCTGCGTCGAGAATGGAGTTGGCCTTGGCTGCGTCGTAGGCATGGGCCGGCAGATCCTTGTTGAAGGACCAGGCCTGCTGCGGCACGAAGGATTCCGTCGGCGTCGGCAGCCCGTAGTTGAGTGCGTCGATCAGCCCCTTCTTGTTGATGGCGAGATAGAGCGCCTCCCGCACCGACCGGTCGGCGAGCGGCCCGAATTCGAGATTGGGCGCAATATGCTCGACCGATGCTGTCGGCGAGACCGAGATCCTGCGGCCCGGCAGGGTCTTCGCTTCCTTGACGAAGTTGGGCAGCACGCCCTGGATACCGGTGTAGTCGATCTGGCCGGTGCGGAACTGGGTGTAGAGCACGGTCAGGTCGGGAACGTATTTGAAGATCACGCGCTCCAAGAAGGGCCCGCGCCCGTGGTAGGCCTTGTTGGCGAGGAGCTGGATGTGGTCGCCCGGCACGCGCTCACCCCAGCGGAATGGACCGGTCCCGATCGGTGCGTTGTTGAAGGGTGAGGCATTGGGATCGGACGCCTTCTCCAGCGCGTGCTTGGGCACGATGAAGAACAGCGACAGGATCGACATATATGGCGAATAGGCGCTCTCCATGCGCCAGTGAATCTCGTCCGGCGCGACCACCTTGATGTCGTGGACGAGGCTGTGCCCGACCCGGTTACGGGCGCGGAAGGCGGTGTTGTTGATCAGGTCGATGCTGAACTTGACGTCTTCGGCGGTGAAGGGCGTGCCGTCATGCCATTTGGCGTCGTTGCGCAGCTTGACCTTCCAGGTCAGGCCGTCGGCGGAGAGTCCGCCGTTCTCGAGGGTCGGCACCTCCTTGGCGAGGTCCGGCTGGAAGCGGCCCTGCGGGTCGATGTACCAGAGCGTGCTGAAGAGCTGCCACCAGACGCCCTGGTCGACCTCGATGCCGGGCATCAGCGGATGGAAGACGGTCGGCTCCTGCGACAGGCCGGCGACGACCTGTCCCTTCGGCTCGGAAGGGGGCTGGGCCGCCCGCAACGAGGCCGGTAGGCCGATGCCGGCGGCAAGACCCATGCCCATCGCCAGAGCGCCGCGGCGCGTGGGGCCCGTGACTCCAGAATATCCGTCGGACATGATGTGCTCGCTCCCAATGAAACCGCGGGTCCGCGACGTGTTCTCACGACGCGGAGCAGGCAGAATTTCAATCCCCTTGACTTTTATTGTGATGAATTCAACACGGCTAAAATTGCCTGTCAATCGCTCTGACATGCACCGCCCTGCGCGCCAAGGTCGAGCGGTTGTTCTAGGCGCTTCGGAAGACAGGCTGAGAGGCGATCGATGAGCAGGAACGCCACGGGGACGGGCGCTTCGGGGAAGAGTGCGGGCGAGGCGATCGTCTTGCCCGAGGATGCCGAGCATCGGCTCGGCGAGACGGTTCGGATGCTGCGGCAGCGTGCCGGGCTCTCGATTCAGGAACTGGCGCAGCGCACGGGGCTCTCCAATGGCATGATCAGCCAGCTGGAGCGGGCGCTCGCTTCGCCCTCCATCCGCACCCTGCGGCTGCTCAGCATCGCGCTCGGTGTGCCGATCTCCCATTTCTTCGAGCCGCACGCACCCGATCCGTCGTCGCAATACATCGTGCGCCGGAACGACCGGCGCCTGCTGCGCCTGACGGCGAGCGGCGTGCTCAAGGAATCACTGACGCCGGCCCAGGGCGGAGCGCTCGAGATCTACGAACTGACGCTCAATCCGGGTGCGTCGTCAGGCGCCGACTTCGTCCAGCATGTCGGGGAGAAAGCGGTCTACGTGCTCGCCGGCCGGATCCGGATCTGGCTCGATCACGAACCCCATATCCTGGATGCGGGGGACAGCGTCTGCTTCCCCAGCATCGTGCCGCACATGTTCGACAATCCCGAGCAGACGATAGCCCGCGCGATCTGGGTGACCACGCTGCATTCCGGCGCGCCGCCCCGGGAGGGCTGACGCGAATCGCCATCAGAGGAAGCCGCATAAGAAACTCTTGCTACGGCTCCGCCGCATACGCCACCTCCGGTTTCATCAAACACCCAATCTCGGTGTCCAAGAAACCGGCAGCAGGCCAACGGAGCGGGGGGCTTGAGGGCACGCCAATGCTGCTCAATCTCGGCGGCTGCTTCCGGGTAGAGCTTGCGGGCCTCCGTAGGGTCCTTTGTCCGGAGCGAACGAAGAGCCTCTCGCTTCCCAGCGCCTTCGCGCAGGTCCTTGGGGACAGCCCTGCGAAACTAATAGACACTTGTTTTGGGATGCTTGAACGGCCGGGCCATGAAAGGGCACGTGGATCACCCGATTGTATCACTCGGGCGTCCACTAAGCCGTCGATATCAGCTAAGGCGCTGACAAACCACCACTCTGGTAGATGAGTGGTGCCCAGGAGAGGCAGCTTATAGAAGCCATAAGACGCTGTAATTAAATCGATATTTTCAATGGGGAGAACAGAAAGGCCATCATTTAGGCCATCTTTTTCCGAAGGGCGCCTGCTTCGCTCTCCAGGGCGGGCAGGGCGCCGGGCGTGCGACAGCCTGCCGCACCTTAATCCACGATTTCGAACACGTCCGCTGCGTCCTCTCCGTCCCGCAGGCCCTTGAACGAAGCATGACGCAACTTGCCGTCATCCGTCCATGCGCGGAAGGCCACTTCCGCCACCAGCTCGGGCTTGAGCCAGACAGCTTCTTTCCTTCGCCCGGTTCCCGTCGCGGCGGGCTTGTCAGTCACGAGCTTTGCCATCTGCTTCCTTAGCGCGGCGCCGCTCGCTGCGGTGAAGCCGGTCCCAACGCCGCCGACATAGACCAGCGCTCCGCCCTTCATTGCTCCCACCAGCAAGCGCCCGACGCCGCCAAGGGCTGCCCGAGATGGCTCATAGCCGATGATGGCGAAGCCCTCCGATTGAACGCATTTGATTTTGAGCCATTCGCCGCCCCGGCCGGATCGATAGGGAGCCGAGCGGCGCTTGGCGATAATGCCCTCCAGGCCCATCTCGCATGCGAGCTTGAGGAAGGCGGCGCCGTTCGCGTCTATGTCCTCGCTCATCCCGATCGAGGCATGAGGCTGGGATGACAAAGCATCCGCCAGCATGTCCCGCCGTTCGGCTTGAGGCAGGGCGCGCAGATCGTGGCCATTGAGATAGAGCAGATCGAAGGCATACAGCCTCGCCTCGGCCGCGAAGCGCTTTCCGCCCCGGCCACCTAGAGCCCGCTGGAGGGCGCCGAAGTCGGATGCTCCCCGTTCATCGAGCACGACCGCTTCGCCGTCGAGAATGGCGCTGTCCAAGCCCAACTCGCGGGCATCGTGCGCGATGGTTGGAAAGCGCGCCGTCCAGTCCTGTCCGCCTCGGGTGATGATCCGAACACGAGCCCGTTCAATATGGACAGCCAGGCGATAGCCGTCCCATTTCACTTCGAAGGACCAATCATCGCCAATCGGTGGTTTGCTCTGGCTGGGCTAGGCAGGGCTCGACACGTCTGGCATCGAATCGGCTAGTAGATCCCGTTCAAGCCGCTTACGCCGCGCCGGCCCTTTGACGGTATCGACGCCCAGCCCGACTCTGAGAACCCGACGCGCACACATTGGACACAACCCACGCAACGAAACGAGTCGCCAACGGGCGGCTTATTGAATCGTTCCGAGGAACCGCTCGCGACCCGGAGCCGTTGGCTGAGTCAGTGCAGGGCATCATGCTGTGGGACGAAGCCCACGATAACGCGACTTCTCGGCATTAAACTCTGAATTTAGTGACACTCGAGCTTTCGGGATTTCCATGCCTCTCTACCGCTTCATCACAGACAATGGCGGCTCTCACTACGTCGATCTCGATCTTCCAGATGATGCGTCCGCCAGGCGCGAAGGTCGCAAAGCCTTTGCAGAGTCGGCACATGACGCGCTTACCGATAGCGAGAGCTGCGAAATTACGATGCAGGTGCTGGAAGCCCAACGGATCATTTATCGCGGGCATATCTCATTCGAAAGCCGAGACATCAGCCCGCCGCACAATGAAGGGCTTGAGCGCCTGGAAATGGAGCATACTGATGAGCGAACCTCGTCTCCGAACGGATGAGGATTATCGGACAGCCCTATTGCGACTGGAAGGGTTCGGGGCCGCGGGGCCCGGTCATCCTCGCTACGCTGATTACGAGGCGCTGCTAACCGTGATCGACCTGTGGGAAGAGCAACACGAGGGCATCATCGAGCGGCCTCAACCAAGCGACAGGCAATGATGGTGATGCGCTCACCGCTTTCCCAAAGCTTCACACAGGGCGGCGTCACCGTTCAAATCGAGATTCATGAGTCGGCCGATGGCTGGCACCTTGAGCTGCTCCACACGGATGGCGGCCTTACCGTTTGGCTTTCTGTGTTCCCCACCGACAAGGCTGCCATGGCGGCACTCACAAAGGCCGTCGAGCTGCACGGGTTGGCCAGGTTGCTCGCGATGGGTGGTGAGTACCTCCCTACGCTTCACTGACGCGGGATGCGGAACGACCGCCGACCATCAAATGACATAGACACGCCATCAAGAGCGGTCATTATGCTCAGGCAGTTGTCTCCATGCCGCTTTTGGAAATGACCGCTGGCGGTGCATGTTGATGCCGTCCAGGCGGAGACCTGTCATGCATACTGGTACGGGACATTTGGTCCTGCGCGATGGACGCAGGCTACCTCTCAATTTTCAGTTCGGAAGCAACTTCGACGAAGTTCGCTCTGGCTATTTGCACCTCAATACCACCTGTATCGATCCGGCATCCTACGGCGATCGAATGGAGTTGGTCTGCGAGGATGGCACCAATGTCCGCTTCGTCGTTACCCACTTCAGCGACCGCTACCTTGCGGTGTCGGGGCATATCCATCCGCAAGCGGCCTAGTGGCGAAAGGCCATGAGCCGTTTGCCGGGAACATTGAAGCAGTTGGGGCGTTAATTCCTGTTGCAGCGGATTTTCAATGTCGATGGTTCTCAGTATAAACCGCGTCGGCTTGGAGTGGGCAGCGCGGGACGCAACCGGCACCAACTACGGACAGTCTCCTGACCTGTTCGAGGCCATCGAGGCCGCTGAACGCTTGGCGAGGCGCAATGGCGCCAAGGTGGTGCTAAGCCGTGAAGCTCAAAACTATCTGCTCACAAAGCCGACGGCGAAGCCAACGCGCTAAGACATCCGTCCCCGCACTCAATGGCGGTGCGTCCTCACTTTCCGCGTCGCACGCGGACGATCGGCCCTTTAAGTGAAACCGACAGTTGAGACGTACACGGCGGTACTGCCGTGGTACGCGCCCGAAGATTTTCAACGTATTTGGGAGCTTGCCCACGACCGCGACGAGATGCCGAGCGACTATGAGGTTTGGCGTGCGTCCGCGATGAGCGTCATGAGCGCCTGGCTAGCACGCGGACGGGCGCTTCAAATCGTGTCCATTCGCCCTGAAGAGTTTTTGCCATGGCTTGAAGAGCGAGAGCTGCCGAACACCGCGGCCGTACGATTGAAGTTTGTCGAAGAGAAAGCCAGAGGCGGCATGGACGTAGATCTGGGGGCCGTAAGCGCTGCGGCGAAGTAGATAGCGCTCCTCCAGTCGTCGATCAGAGCCGGACAGAAGCCCGGCTCTGATTATCTTAATCATTCGATGATCTGAACAATCTTGCGGCTGGAAGGCTCGACCAGCACAACGTGGTTATCAGTGTAAACGTAGCTGTACTTGCTAACGCTCGTGCCCCAATCGGCGGGGGCGGTATGGATTTGGACATCGGCTGGGAGCGTTGCGCCAACCGTGACCTTCTCCTTGAGCATGACCGGCTTCATCTTTTCCTTGACGACGTATTCCTTGATTTTGGTCTGCTCGGGCTGGCTGATGGTGATGGTGGTGCTCTGAGCGAAAGCAGCGGAGCTGGCGACCAGTGCAGACGCCGCGACCATTCCAAGAATCGTCCGTTTCATGTTGGTTCCTCCGGTTGCGCACAGGTTGTGCGATGGGCTTCCAACTCGGCCACGAACTCATCAGTTCCAGGCTCCTCTAATTACGCAGCCGCTATACCCATCAGTATATAACGTTGAAAAGATTCATGAAATTCTCTGGAACAATTTTTGTCTTAGAGTCCTTCTAGGTCCCGAGGCTTGGCTCCGCCTTCTCGTCGCTCAAACGGGCCGGCCCGATCGGTGAACTCGCAATCCGATCGGGCCATTTTTTGAAAAACAAGCTGAGAAGCGGGCTGACTCCAGAAGTCTCACGTCTCCATATGCGTCGCCCGTTCTTTCAACTGGATCTTATCCAGCCTGGTGACCGCGCGAATCGACCCATCATCAGCCCTGCTGAAGCTGATTTCGTCGGAACGAAGGGCGATTGAACGGGCACCGATTCCGGGAAACCCGCCTATATCGATTATGACCTGGAGTGTCTCACGGACACCATGAATTTGGACGACCGCCCCGATTTTTTTGTTCGATGCGTCATAGACGGGGGCCCCATACAATTTGTCAGTTGGCAAATCGCCGCGCGATAGTGGTTGGTTCTCCGGAGGTGTCCCCTCCCGGAGCCGATCCAGTTCCTTTGTGATTGGATTATGCGGCCTGTGAGCGCGCGTCTCAGGCTCTGACTTCGTTGGGGCTCCGATTTGCTTCTCTCCGATGACGCGCTCTCGATCGTCACTGCCTTTGACGCGATATTGCGGCTCCCCGTCCGGGCGCGTCGGAAGTAATGCCGTCACCTCGTAGAGGCCGGACGCGTCTTGATCATGAAAGCCGAAGGCCAAGCCGACGCGGTCGCCAAGTTTGTAGCGGTGAGGCATAGTTATACTCCGGCTACATTGGAGGCTATTTGATAGGACGCAGCCAAGTTAGTGACGAGGGCGACCCTGGCGTCACGCTCACCATTCTGTTGGGCGAGGCAGATATATGAAACGTATCGCCTCGATATCAGTTCCCAAGCTTGTGGCGAGGCTTGCGGACGCAGATTCGTCGGGGAGGCGGGCGCGTCACGCCCGAGACGGACTTCCCCTCCATCCGCTCGCGGACGACGGTGTTGCACTTCATATGGAAGCCGGGTCGAGGTACTTCGCTTAGGCAAGACCGATCTGCCAGTGGCCGAACGTTCCGCCGCCCTTTCCACGCTTGGCCATAATGCCGGAATTCCCGGCATTACGAGCTTCCTCAACGCAGGCGACGAATTCCTTGGTGCTGACCAGGGCCAGCCAATCGGCGGGTGCGCGACCAGACGGAGAGCCGGCCGCCTTCAGCACCAGCTTTGATCTCAGCGGCGACGCTGACGTTCCTGAAAGCGATGGATTGCTCGATGTGCAAGGTCGGCCGGCTCGTCCACTCGCTCAATCGCGAGCGACACGACCACGTAAACCAACCGCATGCGTTGCCGCTCCTTATCCGCGGACGGAACGCCGGCTTCGACATAGCTCCAGGCGATTTCCGTCGCCTTCTCTGCTCGTGCAATTTCCTCCGGGTCTCCAAGAATGGCAAATGGGCTTGGCTTGATCATCGGAGGCTTTCGGCGTCGCTAAGCTCGCGCACTCAGGACGCGCTGCGTCAGCGAAGGTTCCGGCGATGAGGAGCAGCCCTCAATTCGCGAATAAACATAGCAGACGAGTGCCTTATCCGCCGGAGAAGCTCATTTCTTTTCGAGCGGCCGGCCAGGATCGATCGGGCTCCACGAAGCCGAAGGCTTACGGTCGCCCTCTTCGGTTGGTGGCGCCTTTCCGGCTGAGCTATCCGCCGGTTTGGCTTCAGGCGTTCCCGAGCCTGGCCGCGGCCTGCTGTCAGCGCCGCGGCGCGGCTGGCCGACGGTGTCATCCTTGGGCTTCGACATAGCTGCATCCTCCGCATGTCCTTGGGCGAAGAATGGTCGGCGCATCGAATAGTTCCGGGAACTAATGACCTAGAACAGATCATCCTTGAACGGCTCGATGGTCGTCGGATCGTCGTCGCGATGGTGGACCGCTTTCACCCCGACGGCGCGGCCATCCGGCAAGACAGTCCGATTATTTGAAGCCGGGTCGACGACGGGCCTTCATGCTCGCTTGCGCGCCCAATGCAGCCTGCCTATCCGAAGCTTCCTTAGCCAAGCGGAGCCCCCGCAATCTGGACATATTGTCTGCCCGTTGCTGCGACAGCCGCTCGGTTTCCGACAAGATTCTCGCGTGCGACAGCGCTTTTGTCTGAAGCTTCAAGAACTGATTGTCGGCGGTGAGGCGCTGCTTTGAAGGTTCGAACATTCTGGTCTCCATTCGTGGTGGAACTGAAAGCAAAAAGGCCGAGCTAATGCCCGGCCTTTCAAATGGCAGTTATCGCCGTCGCCAGTACATCCGTGGTCGACGGCGACGATTGCCAAAATCACGCAGCCTGGAGCTGTTCAGCGGCCATCTTGCCGGAACGATTATCGCGAGCGACCTCGTATCCGATCTTTTGACCCTCCTGGAGGTCCCGCATTCCGGCGCGCTCGACGGCGGAGATGTGTACGAACACATCCTGGCTACCGTCATCCGGCTGGATGAAGCCGAAACCCTTGGTGGAATTGAACCATTTTACTGTGCCGGTGGTCATGAAAAACCCTCCTTCTTGGCAAGACCTGTCGCCCGCCGACAGAATGTTCGGCGAGTTCAGAACGATTTCGAAAGGGGGAGTTTATCAGAACCGCGCCAAAGCGCGAAAATAACAACGGCCGTCCAAGCAATCTCGATGAAATAAACTTAATCCCGATCGCAGCGGAATGCAAGTTTTATTATTTTGCGCAGATTTGAGATGGCCGCAGACCGTTTCTATTTCAATTTGTTATGTCACGGTAACGACCGGGCGGGTGGACCAGCAAGATCAACCTGTGCCCTGGGGCAGGGCGTGCGAAGCCGTGCGCAAGTCACTTCCTAGTGGTCAGTTCGTCGAGCGGGTTCGTGATCGGGTTGAGGGCACTTTCGCGTCGGCCGCATGACTTGGCCTTGCAGGCATTACGATTTGACCTTCACCGATGACGCGCTCGCGGTCATCCCCACCCTTCACGCGATATTGAGGTTCCCCATTCATGCGCGTCGGCAGCAGCCGGGTTACCGCATACGTGCCGCTGGCGCTCTGGTCGTGAAAGCCGAATGAGAGACTGACGCGGTCTCCGACTTTGAAATTATGCGACATATCTAGCTCATGTGTTCGAATGCCCTCTGGAGCCGAGAGCGAGCTTAGTCGTTTACAGGAGACTCGGCGGGGCCGATGCCGTTAATGGACGCTAGGAAACCGAAGAGGCGCTCCCGAAAGCAGGGTTGGCAAGCCTGTCCTGGCAATCTGTGCAGTGAACTCGGCAAAAGCCTCTTGTTCAGTTGCAAACTCAGCGAGCCATATGGTTCCGCCGCCATCGGCGTGAATAAGCTCAAGGGTCCACCCGTCTGACCAAGCGAGCTGATAAATCTCGACTGCGACCGTTTCGCCGTCTTGATGAAAGCTTCGGCAAAGCAAAGACCGCCTTGTCCCGTTGACGTCAAACTGCATGAGTCTGCTTCTCTCGAGGGTTGGGTTGTAAGGGCCGATTTGTGCAGGACGGATCACGCTGCCCTGTCGAGAGCGGGCAACAGCCGCCCGACGACGGACATATATCTGTCTGTCCAGTTAGTGACCGCGAGTTCGACAGCCCGTCCCTCGTCGCAATGCAAGAGAACCTTGAAGGAGAATTCGCTGGGGTCCGTATGCGCGGTTTCGACTATTAGATACCCAACCCAGTGATGGTCTTCATGGGCACCGAACTGATAGTGGACCGGAAGCACTCGGCCGCTTCGGAGTGTGATTGAGCCAATTCCGTTGAGCATTGGATGCCTCGTTATTGGAGTAGGGCCTCAGGCAATCTTCATTCAGACCGCCGTGAGGTGGTTTATTGGATTGCTGCCATCGGTCGTTTATTGGTTCCAAACCGCGCTTTAGTTCGCCGACCGAGCCAGTCCAAAATGCTGACAAATCTGACGTGGCGCTCGGAGTGACTGATCACATGCGCAGCGAACACAGGTTGTTCGCCCAAGGAAAGTTTGATGGGTGTAAGAAAAGCCTTCGCATCGATTGAGCGGATATTGCCGATAAGGATGCCCCGGCAGCCATCAGCTGCTTGCGATTGCAGGATGCAATAACCCACGGGAAGGTCCGTACCGTCACGCAGGATCAACCTGCCGTGGCCGGGTTCCATGATGTTCTCGATTATGATTGCCGGCCGAATGCTCGGGCGGGAGGAAGCGCGCAAAGGCAGCGCTGTTTCCATAAGGCGCCCGTTTTGATCAGATAGCAAGCGGCTGTAGATGGCGCCGTGGGGCATATGCAGCACAGGCTGAGCTGCTCGGCTTTATCCTAGGACTTCCTCGACGATCCGGCGAAGCTCTTCGCGCGAAAGGCCAGATGGCTCGGGCATCCAATCTGCGAGAGCGCCTGCATGGTTCGAGGTTGACCGCTGATTGGCGATGGAAATGCCCCGCGCGGACTTTGCCCGGGTGGGCTGACGGTGGGCGGGGAGTTTAGATTGAGGTTGCTGTTGCATTTAGTTCCGATTGCGGGGGCTTTGCCCCAGGAGACAAAGAAAATCACCGATCGACAAACAATCGGCGCGACGCCGCTTGAGACGCGGCGATCCAACTATGAACACTCGGGAAAGCTCAGGGCTCGCGGGGAGCGGGGAGCAGGCCGGACACTCAGGTCGACCAGCGTCCATTAGGCGAGCAGTGTGGCGACATCAAGTTTAATCTCAATCGCGAGCCGACGGCCTGCTCGCGATTGAATGCGAGTGGCCAGCATGTGTGGCTGCCCGATGCTGGCTTCCACATCGCGGAGCGCGTTGGTGATTTCGCAAAGCTTCAGGAAATCGACCTCGCGGAGAACCCGCCGCAGTGGGGAAAGCCTTGCTCGGCAGCGCCATCGGCATCCGCCATGCCGTTGTCGTCTGGACTTCCCTCGTCCTCGCACTGCGCTCCCTCGTCCTCGCAGGCGGCTTCCTGATCGGCTCCGTCTTCAAGGTCGGGGTCTCCGTCCAGCGCGTCGGCCACCCCGATTAGCGATTCCACGATGGCCCCCAGCCGGCGGCGCATGCTGTCGATCGACAGGGCGTGGTCGGTGAGGCGCTGGGCGACATCGAGCAGAATGGCGCGGACCTCCTGACGCTCGGCTTCGGACAGGGCGATGCCGTCTCCGAATGGGCCGTCATCATGGTCCAGTACGCCGAGCAGGCCGAACAGCTCGGCGGTCGGCCGCAGATCGATCAGGCTCATCGGCGCGGCTCCAGCGGAATGACCCGCCGCCCAACGACCAATTCGCCGTCGACAAAAACAACCGGCAGATGGCCATAAAACGAGAACGTGGGGAGGCTGACGGGCTTGACGCCGTAGGTGCGGCGGATGGGCTTGCCTTTGCTTCGGTGGTGGTTGATGCGGATCGGGCTCATGACTGGCTCTCCCGGTCGAGATAGCGCAGGCACGCATCCATCACAGGCCGAACGGCGCCGGAGTCCGGGTCATCCCGAGCAAATCGGATGGCGGCAGCTACTCCGGCCAAGCTCGTCGGCTCGGGCGGGCTCTGCATTCGGTCTCGTGCAGGTCCGTATGTTGCGGCTAGCAGCTCGCCCCAGTCCTCTTCGTCGGCGCGCGCGTTGAAGATGGCGGACTGGTGGAAATATTCGGCAATGACAGTCGCCAAAGGATCGGACTGGGGCACGTAGGGTGCCGCCTTGCAGATGGCTGCGGCGGCGGGCGAGAGGAAGCAGCCCGGCAAGGTGGCCGATGCGAGGGCTGTTTTCAAAAGACTGCGGCGTTCCATGGATTGATCTCCGGTGGTGATGCAGGGCGGCGCGCTACGCGGCGTTCGACGCGATGCGCAGGATTGAGGCGGCCAAGCGCTCGCCCCAGGCAGGGAGGTCTTTGAGCGCCTTGAGCGAGAAATCGCCGCTGCGCTGGAGAGGCGGGACCGCGCTGAAAGCCTCCAGCGCCTCAGACTGCACAATGACCCCGGCCATGGTGTTCGGCTCGATCTCCATGACGCTGGCGACGTGGCTGACGAAGGTTAGGCGAGCGTCGCGTTCTTTCGCCCTTGCCGCCATGATGCCGGAGGCTTCCCGGACGCGGTCCCGCTCAGCGCAATACATTTCGGACAGGGCTGCGTTGGCCTCCATCTCCTGGGCGCGCTTCTCCATCCACGTCGCATTCTTGGCGATGAAACCCGCGCTGGTGCCTTTCCTGAACTGGCGGGGAATGCGGTAATCCGCAGCCCGTTGCCTGAGCTGGTCCGCGGTGTGGTACTTCACGAACTCGTCCGGCCACAGGCCTTCGAGGTCGTAGGCGACTTCCGCGTTCTCTATGCGGGTGCGGATTTGCTCCGGGACCGAAGGCCATTTCGGACCCCATTCCGCGACGATGGCTGCCCGCGCCGCCTCGGCCTCGCGGTAGGCAGTCGCCAAGGCGCTTGTCTCAGCCCCCAAATGAAGCAGGTCCGCGTTTTCGACCGGCGCGCTGGCAGCAACAGCAACTGGGGCAGCGGCGGCAGTGGAGGCCGCAGCGAGCCCGAGGAGCATGCGGCGACGGTCGAAGATGGCAGCAGGCAAGCCGGTGGCGGCTGCCCGAACGGTTGCGTTGAGCATTGGAATCTCCAGCAATGTGAAGGCGTGGCGGGCTAATTCAGATTGGGCGGTTGGGTCGCGGGTTGTTTGCTTGGCGCTCAGCAGACCGTGCATCTATCCAATCGTCCACCTCGCGCTCGAGCCAGCGCACGCAGCGTTCGGCAAGCTTGATCGGCTTTGGGAAGCGCCCTTCCCTCATCTCGGCATAGATCCAGGATTTGCCGACCGAAGTTTTGTGGCTGACCTCTTTCAGGTTGATGAGACGAGTGGTCATCGGAAACCTCCTTCTGTTATCGGCGGCGAAGGTTGCGCAGCTTCCTGACGAGCGGCCCAAGCGATTTGATCGCGGCTCATCAGCCCGTCCCCCGAAGGCACGCGACTTCGGCAGCCGCATCGTCCGCCACCTGCTCCCGGAGTTCGGCTTCGAGTCTGACGAGGGTGCTGTCCTGCCCGGCCGGTGAGAGCTTCGCGAACAGCTCGACCATGAGCGTAAGCCGCTGCCGCCGATCGGCAAGGGTGCGGCACATACGGAAGGCAAACCGGCCCTCACGATGAACCCAGGCCATCACAGCGGCCTTGTGGAAAACGGGACGGTCGTTGATGAGGGTCGCGAGATTCATTAACCTTCGCCTCAAATTGTCTGCATTCCGTAAGTGGTGATGTTTTTCACTTGCTTCGTGATGTGCTAGACATAACGGACGATGGTTAATTCGTCAAGCGACAAACATAAGGAATTATGTTTTAGACATGAAAACGGCTGCAATGGTAAAGGCTGGGCGTGAGCTTGCGGGCTGGTCGCAGGCGGAATTGGCGAGCCGATCGGGGCTTTCGCTGCCGACAATCCAGAGGATGGAGAATCCGCAGTTCGGGCCGCTCCGCAGCTCGGGCGCGAACCTCGAAAAGCTGAGAGAGGCCTTTGCCGCTGGCGGAATCTCTTTCACGTCCTCTGACGGCAAGGACTGTGTCTGTATCGATCGGCCTTAAAGATGAGGACGGGATGGACGGGGATTTGTTCGATATGACGATGCCTGCCGCACAGGCCGCAACGGAGGTTGCCGGCTTCGATTACTCGGCCATTCCGAATGATGTTGCGGAAGAGGCCCGCCGCGTTGCGCGACGGATAGCAGCATCAGCCCGGCGTCAAATTGGTCACGTCCGAATGAATGCGGGGCCGTGGGAAGGCCTCTCATCATCGCCACAAGTTGCTGTTGGATCAGCACTTTCTCCCATCAGACTGGAAGGAGAGCCATCAGAAAGGCCATCGAGACGGCCTCGCTGGTCCAAAAAGTTCGCTCGGCCCCTCTCTCTCGCGAGCGCCTGCGAAGGCCGGCGGATGGCAGCGAAGGCGAGCGAATAAGTATTTGATTTCGTTGAATAAAGACCGGTTTAGAGGCATATTGAGCGCCAGCAATGGAGGCTCATCATGCATCCACGTCCCAAGCGTTCGGCGTATGTCGGCATTCTCGTAGAACCCGAGCTTCGGGCTGCTGTTGAGGAAGAAGCCGCCCGCCGTGACACGACCATCTCCACGACCATCCGCGCTCTGATCCGTGCTCAGCTCGCCGCGCTCAAGTCCGGCCAGATGCAGGCTGCGTCATGAGCGAGAACGTCCATGAGCTTTTTCCCCAGGCTGAAGCCTCCTCATCGGAGCAGCCCGCGCCAATCCTCCCAATTGAGCAGCACGCGATTGGTGCAGCTCTAGCTGCGGAGAAGCTTCGGCAGATGACCGAGCAAATGCTGGTTCTCCTGCAGTATGCGCCACGCGACGCCGCGACCTTCGAACGGGTCCACGGCGACATTCTCGGCGCATGGAGCGACCTTTCTGACCATTACACGAACTACCGCCACGTCCTCGAATGCAAGGGGCAAGCCTAATGCCTTTCACCCCGACCCCCCTTCGCATCCCGAACATGAAGACCAACTACAGCGCGGAGAACACTGCGTCCGCAAAGCTGGGCGACGCCCTTGGCGCATTGCCTACGCAGTTCAAGGAGGCCCGGCAGCAGCAGGCCTTGGGCGAGCTGGGGCGCGGTGTCGCGAATGGCACGGTCGATCCCAAGCAGGCCGCCGGCAAGTTCTTCGAACTCGGCAAGCCCGATGTGGCTATGGAGTTCCTGAAGCTGGACGAGTCCCGGACCCAAAAGAGGCTCGGCGCCGAGGCAACGAAAAACCTGGGCGCGGCGTTCGGGGAGTATTTCGGCGGCCAGCCTAACGTGGGGTTGGGAACCGCTCCTTCCTCGACCGGCTCGACCTCCAGCGCGCTCTCGCCCTCGCTCATCGGCAACGAGAGCGGCGGCAACTGGCAGGCCCAGAACAACGAGGTAGGAGCCGGTGGAGCTCGCGGCCATTTCGGACGTGGTCAGTTCGGCGTTGCCCGTATTCAGGAAGCCGCGAACGCTGGTGCAATCCCGCAGGGGACCACTCCGCAGCAGTTCATGAACTCGCCCGAGCTTCAACAGCGGGCCGAGGCTTGGCACGTCAACGATATCAGGTCGAACATCAAGGCCAACGGTTTTGACCAGCTTATCGGCCAGCGCATCCGAGGTGTCCCGATCACGGAGGAAGGCCTGATCGCTGTTGCCCATCTCGGCGGCGTCAACGGCATGAAGAAATTCGTTGAGACACAGGGCGGGTATAATCCGACCGACGCCAACGGAACGAGCCTGTTCGATTATTTCAGCCGTCACGGCGGGACGCGTTCTGCGGAAGCTGATCTCCCGGCGCAGGGCGGCACTACTGCTTCGATGGAAACCGGGCAAGATGGCTTTGCTATCCCGCCCAGCGGTAGCACGATGTCTGGACGCGCGTTCGCGCAGATCACGAATGGAATGGATGCGCCGCCGCTCAGCCCGGCCTTTCAGAGCGAGGGGTTGGGCCAGCCGTGGATGGGCTCGGCCCTTTGGCAAGTGCAGCCTAGCGTCCAGCGCTCGGTAGGAGCCGCGCCGCAGGGTCGCACGGCTCAGGTTATGCCGCCGCCTCGGCCCTATGACCTGAATGAAGCCGATCTTCCGGCGCGCGGCGCTGTTCCTGCCATCGGTCAACTGCCTTCTCCCGCCGTGGCTCGATATGCTGATGTCGATCCGAACAGCCCGGATGCAGGCGTGCGGGTCGGGCAGCTTGCGAGCGAGGAGGCTCGGCGCGGTCTACCTTCTGGCGCCGGGGTGATGAATTTCCTCGACAACTTCCGAGGTCAGCGCCAGCAGCAGCCCGGCGGATTGGCCGTTCCGGCGCCATCGGGTGGTGATTGGTCTTCGGCTCCCGCCGCTGCCGGCTCTGCTGCGACTGCTGCCGCAGCAGAGCCCACCGGCCCGGTTCTCGTCAAGGACATGCCGAAACCGACCACCAAGGAGGAGGCTAGGGAGTATGCCGCTACGGCAGCAGCCGAAAGAACCAAGGGCGACCTCGGCAAGATCTACTCGCTGCTTGCAGCCCCGACCCTTCCGGCGAACGCTCGCGAGGTCGGGCAGATGATGCTCCGCGAGACGTTGGAGCAGCGCAAGATGCCTGAGCCCGTCAAGGAATTCATGTACGCTCGCGGCATGGGATGGACCACGGCCACGAACCCGGCCGAGTACGCCGCCGAAAAGGAAAAGGCGAAGAAGAGCACGGCCGAGGACGAGACGGCGGGTCGCCAGCGCGCCGCTGCTCGCGCCGGCCTCAAGACCGGCGACCCCGGCTATCAGGGCTTCATCCTCACCGGCAAAATGCCGCGCGAGGACATGGGGCCGCTAACCGCGACCGACAAGAAAGCCATCCTTGAGGCCGATGAGGCGGTGCAGTCTGCGCAGACTGCTATTCAGGCGCTGCGCGATGCCAAGAAGCTTTCGCCGCAGGCGCTGAGCGGTTGGGGGGCAGGCCAGAAGGCAGCTCTCGCAAACAACCTCCCGGATTGGATGGTGCCCGACAGGTTCGTCGCCAGTCCGCAGCAGGGCGAGGCAACGGCCAACCTCGACAACCTCGTCACGTCGCAAGCACTCGCTCAGCTCAAAAGCATCTTCGGCGCCGCGCCCACTGAAGGCGAGCGCAAAATCCTGCTCGATATTCAAGGCAGCGTTAGCCAGCCCGAGAACGTCCGCCAGCAGATTTACGACCGCGCTATCCAGATGGCGGAACGCCGTCTGGCCTTCAACCAGCAGCGCGCTTCAGAGCTTCGCGGTGGCGACTTCTACAAGAGCCCGGAGAAGCGGGGCCAGGGCGGCGGCCAGCCTTCGCCGCAGCAGCAGCCGCAACAGGGTTCGGCCCCGATGCAGGGCGCGAAGCAGGCGCCGGATGGCAACTGGTACGTCGCTGATCCGAACCGACCGGGCAAATTCTTGAGGGTGAACTGATGGCACAGCCGCGCCTTACGCCCGTCGATTTCGATCCCTTCGCTAGCGCTCCGCCCCCTTCCGTCGATAGCGGATCGGGGCCGCTGGTCGTCAATGTCCGTCCTAATCAGCGGAGTGCGCCCGAGCTGACATTCACGCCCGTCGATCATGATCCATTCGCGGCGGGCGCGGGCAGCGGAAGTGCGCCTCAGCGCTTCGCCACTCGCGCCCAGCGTGAGGCTGACGACATTCAGGCGCGTGACGGCGAATATCTGGCCGATGCCGTTCGCACGCGCCTCCAGCAGGACAAGGCCAGCCCGCTCGGCCGAGTGGACGCCTATATGCGTGGCGTCGCCTCTTGGGTTCCTGGCATGGACAAGCTCGCGGCGGCCGGCGATGCAGCCTTCGGCGCTGGCAGGGGCGAGAACTTCAGCGAACGCTATGCGGACAATCTCGCTCGCGAACGAGCGATGGATGCGGCAGATGCCGCGCTAAATCCGGGTTCCCGGTTCATTGGACAGGTTGGGGGATTCGGCGCCACTGCGGCGCTGCTCCCTGGCGTCAACGCCGTGAAGGAAGGTGTCCGGGGTGCGACCGCAATCAACGCCGCAGCGACCGGCGGTGCCTATGGCGCCCTTACTGGCGCGATCGAGAATGACGGTGGCATTGCTGACAAGGCCCTTGCAGCCGCGCAGGGTGGCACAGGCGGCGCGCTTGTTGGTGGTGCCTTGGGCGCTGCCCTTGGTGGCGTCGCAAGCCGTCTCGGACGCAACCCGGCTCAAGCACTTCCGGGTGCCCAAGCTGCGGACGAGCTTGGGATTCCTCTGACGCGGGGCCAGCGCACGGCAGACCCGGCGATGATGGGTCGCGAGAACGCGATGGCGGGCGGCGCCTATGGCGATCGAGCGCAGCGGGTCGCGCAGGAAGCCATTGAAGCCCAGCGCGGTAAGGTGCTGGAGGCTCGCGACCAGATCGGCGCAACGGCGGGGCGCGGGCAAGTGGATATCGCTCGGCCGGGCGATGCTGGCGGCATCGTGGGGGAGGCCGTCGACAGCTTTGCGAGCCGCGCGCGGTCGACGTGGGAGGCCAAGCAAAACAGCCTCACCAATACCGTGAACGAAGCTTCCGACCGGATGGCGGGACGCTTCAATCCGATGGACGTTTCGCCGGTCGATGCCGGCGGCTTCGTCGCGGAGGCCACGCGCTCCGCCGCTGCGCGCGGCAAGCTCAAATACAATGAGGCTTATCGCGACGCCTTTTCCAAGCAAGGCGAGATTGCGCCGGAGTTCTTCACCGGCATGGCAAAGCCCGGACAGAACGGCCTCACGGTGCTTGGCTCGCCTGCGAACGAGTTTGCGGCGCCGATTTCGAAGCGCATTCAGGAAGGGCTTCTCAATCGGGCTGAACCGATCATCCCCGATCGAGCAACAACGCCCATTGCGGCGAAGACGCTGAACGAGCTGGACCGAATTGCCAGCCTCAACCTTGGGCGCATCGGCAACCCCGCTCCTGGGCAGGAGATTGCCGGCGTCAATCTGCGAGGCATTGAGCAAGCCCGGAAAATCCTCATCGCGGGGTACAAGGACGCCAAGGCCAATGCCGCCGATGCGCGAGCAATGCGCGGCATCATCGAAGGCTTTGACGACCAGCTAGAGCGCGGCTTCGCAAGCTCCCTGTTCTCTGGCGACGAAACCGCGCTGGCCGCGATCAAGCAGGCTCGCGGCGCCTATTCGAATTGGATGCGAGCTTTCCGCCCGAATGGTGCAGGTGATGACGCGGGCCGGGCTGTGCAGCGGATCATCGAGCGCGGCGCCACGGATGAGGAGGTGGCGAATTTCCTCGTAGGCTCGGCCCGCGTCGGAGATACCGGATTGAGCTCTCGGCTCGTTGATCGGCTCGCCAGCGTGCTCGGGAAGGATTCGCCCGAGTTCACGGCTATTCGGGGCGCGACGTGGCAAAAGCTGACTGGCGGCTTTGACGCCGCTGATCCGAAGGGCGCGGGCAAGGTGGCGGAACGGGTTGCGGAGTTCACTGGCGAGCGCGGGCGAACGTTCGCCGGGAAGCTCTTCAGCAGCGAAGAGCTTGGCGCCATGCAGCGTTATTCAAACGCGCTGCGCATGTTCGCGGCCCGAGCGAAGGCCCAGCCCGACAACCCGGCGGCCCAGGCTCCCGTCAAGCTCCTCATGGATATCTCGGAGCGTCGCTTGTCGCCCGAGGACATGGCGTCCTCCATCTTCGGCTTCGGCAACAAGGCATCGAGCAGCAATATCAAACTGGTCGATGCCATCGGGGACTTGATCGGAAAGGACGGCCCGGAATGGGCTGCCGTCCGTCAAGGAGTCTGGCAGCGCATCGCCAACGTGCCGGAAGGGTCGATCGAGATGGGCGCTCAGAAGATGAGCCAGCGCATCTACAATTTCGTCTCGGGCGAGGGGAAGACCTTGGCGGAACGTCTCTTCTCTCCCGAGGAACTGGGCCAGATGCGAAAGCTCGCCACGGCCCTTCGGCAGACTATCCCGCCACAGGGCTCCACCAACGTCTCAAACTCGGGCAATCGCAACGCGGGTCAGATGCGCGAAATGGCGCGTCGTGCGGTGGAAGCCATCATGACGACGATCGGCGCAACCCTCGGCGGTTGGGGCGGCGCCACATTGGGCCTTGCCGGCGGGAAGGGCGTCGGCGCCATCGCCAATATGCAGGCGGGGCGGCAGGCTCGCGGACTCTACTATGCCGGCCCACCGACGCCGATTGCGCCTCGCTTGGCCGAGCGCCTTGGGACTGCTGGCGATTACGCTCCCCAGGCTACAGGGCTGTCACTGCCATCTCAGATATCGGGCAGGGGGAGCGCGCCGGGTTACCTGCCAGCCGCAGCCGATCAAGACCAGCGCTAGGGTGATAGGATGCGGCCCGCACGCAATCAGCAGCCCGAGCAGCAGGGAAACCCCCAGGCGCCTCATCTACGCGGGTTCGCGGAATCCGCTGACAACCCACGCGATGGCACGGCATGTCGCGTACCAGAGGACGCCAGGGACGGCGAACAGCACAGCAAGCATGTAGCTGTCATTTGCCTCGCTGGCCGTCTTCGCCAGGAAGAAGCCGCCAAAGCAGATATACGCTGCGACCAGCAAGAGTGGGACAGCGCCAACAAGTCCAAGCCGATGAAATCCGCGCGTCATCCGGTCCACGGTGGAATGCTCCAGTTTGCCACCTCAACGTGCCCCTTCCCCCGTCCTCCTGCAAGGGGTGACGCTGTCTTAGCGTTAGCGAGCTTCGCTCTCGTCGCGTGGGTGATGCTCAGGGGGGTGGCATGAGCGAACCTGAAAATGCAGGCGGAAAGCAGGGAACTCGGTTCAAGCCGGGGCAGTCGGGGAACCCTGCCGGCAAAGCGAAAGGCACGCGCCATAAGACCACGCTCGCCATCGAGGCCCTGCTGGAGGGTGAGGCCGAAAAGCTGACGAAGAAAGCCATCAGCCTGGCCATGGCTGGCGACATCACGGCCCTACGCCTCTGCATGGATCGCATTGCCCCCGTCAGGCGCGACCGGCCTGTCACGTTTGACCTCCCGAACATCGAAACCGTCAGCGACCTCCCGAAGGCGACGCAGGCCATCATGGAAGCGGTTGCCGGGGGCGAGCTGACGCCATCAGAGGCGGCCGAGCTGGGCAAGCTGGTGGACGCACACGCCAAGGCGATCGAGGTGACGGACCTGCATCGCCGGTTGGAAGCGCTGGAGGGAGGACGCCCATGACACGGCAGCTATCCGCGCGCATCGATCGGCTGGAGCAAGCGCGGAACGCTCAGTCCAGCCGTTTCATCATGTGGTCGGATTCCGAAGACCCGAACGCGCCTCTGGAGCGCGTCGAGCTTTGCGGTCTCTCGCATGAAGAATGTCTCGATCTCCTCGACGAACCCGCGGTGATGCAATGAAAAGCACCATCCTCGCCCGCATCGTCAAATTGGAAATGATGCGCCGGCCAGGAGCAGATGAGAACGCGGAGCGTCGTGAAGTAGCGAATTGGGCGGCGGCCAATCCTGAAGAGGCAAGCCGGCTTATTGCAGAAGTGAGCGCTCGTCTGCTTGGCGACGGCAAAGACTGCCCTGTTTACGTCGTTCCGCCCAAGCCGGCCGCAGTGCATGACTTTTTCATGGAGGGGCTATGAGCAACGCAATCCTTGCTCGGATCATAAAGCTTGAGGAACGGCGCAGGCCGGTTTTCGAACATATCGCCAAAGAGGCGCGGGATGCCGCTGTGGCTGCTGATCTAGCTCGCCTCAAAGCATCTCCCGAGGCAATGGCAGCCATCCGAGCCCGCCTGCGAGGGAATGAGGATGCATGGCGTTCGGGGCAGGCAGCCATTGCGGCAGCGCTGAGGGCTGACACATGACCAGCGCTCTCGCCCGTCGTCTGAACCGGCTGGAGGCAGCATTGCGAGCGCGCGTCCCTCTGCGGTGCCTGATCCTGTGCGGGACGGCTGAAGAGAATGAGGCCGAGTGCCTGCGGGCCTTCGCTGAAGGGCGCATCACGGCGCGCGAACCAATCATCCGGGTCAACTGGCCCGCTGGCTATCGGCCGGCCATGCAGGGAGCAGCTTAAATGCGACTGAGCGAGCGATTGGCAAAGCTGGAGAAGGCGTCCGGCGTCAAGAAGCCCGGCCAGCGTGTGGAGCTGCATATCCTCGACTGCGCACCGGAGGAACGAGAGGCCCGGATTGCTGCGATTGAGGCCGCAGACACCGACGCCTTTCACATCGTCAACGTCATCATTGAACCCGCTGAAAATGGCATTGGGCTATGAGCCGGGAACTGGAGCGCCGCCTCATTAAGATGGAGGCGAAACACAAAGCCGAGCGCGGCGGCGGCAAGCGCATTGAGCGTATGACCGATGCCGAGCTGACGGCGGCCATCAGGGCGTGCAATGCCAAGCTGGAGGAAGAGCATGGCCCAGGCTGGCGCGAGTGGTTGGCTGCAAATGACCCGGAAGGGCATCGCACACTAAGCCAACTTGAGCAGGAGGGCGCACTTTGAGCCGCGAGATGGATAGGCGCATCGCTGCGCTGGAGCGCGTCAAAAATGGTCACGGCGGAGTGCGATATGTCGTTCTCGATCATCCGCCGGAAGATGACGAGCGCGAGCCTTTCGAGCTGCGGCGGCCGATGAGCGAAGAGGAGTGGGTGGCGAAACACTGCTTCGATTGACCGGGCAGCGAGGGCTTTCAGATGGCCTTTTTGATGGCCTCTTTCCGTGGCTGATCGATAATCTTGCAATTTTGCCAAGTGGTTGCCGCTCCTATTCGATACCTTAGCAAGGCATGACATCGATGGACGGCATGGAAAAGCCCGCCGCTGATGGCGACGGGCCTCTGGCTAGGCCAGGACTTTCCGTAACCGGCAATCGCCGGGAAACCGATGGCTCTCCGCTGACGCGGTCGGTACATCCGCGACTACGCGGCCAGGGAGAGCGTGCAGACGCCAAGGCGACGCCGGGCTGGCAACGAGATAGGGGCGCAATGTGTTCCTGCAAGGGCTGGTCGGTTCGCGACGCGGCGCCGTGATCCATCGGCGCAAAAATGCGCTGATCGTAGATCCTTCACCAGCGCTCCCCGCGCCGCCATTGCTCGGGGTCGATGAACGTCCCGGCATGCATCCCGACATCGGCGGCCAAAGCTTCGTCATAGGCCTTGGAGTAGCGCGCGCCACCATATCGCCAGTACGGAACTGCCCAGCCCTGCCGGATCATCTCGCGGCCGATGTCGAGCCCGGCGGCATTGGTGCAGGTGGCAACCTCGCGGCCATAGCGGTCATGGGTTTCGACCATGCAACGTACGCCCTCGCGGATCAGCTTCGCCAGCGCATCCCGAGAATCTCGCCCGCAGAGCGTCGCCTTGCCGGCGTCCGATCGGCAAACTTGGCTCAGCTCGGGGGCATCCATTGCAGACAGGCGGATGCGCTGCGAACCAATCCGAAGCGTATCGCCGTCGATCGCAACCGCTTGGCCTGGGCGGAACTCATAGGACTGCGCGCTCGATACCGCAGGGCAGAACAGGAGAACGGCTGCGCCAAAAAGGAAATTTCGAGAACTGTTCAGAGGGTCCACCGCTGCGGTCGTTATCTAACTCCGCTTGGAATGCCTACGGGGGGGCGCGCTCTTTAACTTGCGGAAGTCCAGATAGCGGCCTTTTACAACCTGAGCCGTAAAAAATGCGCTCGCCAGATCAATAGGCAATGGCGCGCTCCTCGGCGCCGGGACGGGTGCTGAGACTTCTCGCTTTTGATATTTTGTCGGGTCGTTTTTGATCTTGCTCATCAGTTTGATTTGAGAGTTCCCTCAATCTCCCGTCTCGTCATCCGAGCCTTACAAAGGTCGCGCTTTCGCCGAGCCGCGCCCCCCAGCACCGTAGTTGTAAACTCGGTAGAGCCGTCAGAGTTCACAACGAAGCGTTTCTCCGTTCCGTTTTCGTTCTTTATCCAAACCTTGTTAACAGGGTCTTCAACCGGCCGCCAGTCCAGACATTCGTCAATCGCCGCGAGGGCGTTAGCTACCGCAAGAGCCGATGGATAACGATCAAGCGGGTTCGGCTCCAGACACTTTGCCACCACCCGACGCAGCTTGACCTGAACGTGCTCGCCAAAGGCTTGCCGATCGGGAAAGGCCCCGGCAATGATTGCTGCCGCTAGCGCGGGCCGGTCTATGTTTCCGAGGGCGTCATAGAAAGGAGCAAACTGCCGATAGAACTCGTCATTTCCATTGATCATGCGATATAGCGTCAGGCCGATTTGGTAAATGTCGAACCGCAAATCATACGGCGGCCCGCCAACGGCCTCTGGGGGTGCCATCTTCAGATAGAAGCCATTAGGTTGAGCAAAGCCGAGCTGCATTTGTTTCGCTAGCCCGAAATCAGAAAGCAGAGCCTCGCTCCGCTTAGAAAGTAATACATTGTCCGGTTTTATATCGAAATGTATCAGTCCTTTAGAATGTATATTATGAACACCGCAAAGCAATTGGCATCCGAGCCTGATGACTTCCCGCACGGTTAGTCTGCTGGCCGCCATAAGCCCCTTGACCGACCCGCGAATGTAAAATGGCATGGCGATATATACGCTGTCGGCATCCTCGCAGGCGTAATGTATTTGCACCACGTTTTGATGAGCCGTCGCGTAGAGATGCTTGGCCTCGTCAAAGAATTCTGCAGGATCGATAAGATCGGCTTTTGCGATTGTCTTCATGACAATCTCGGCACCCAGTTGGGCGTCGCGAACCAGATGAGTTTTCGAATTTCTGCCGTCGGCGCCTATCTCTCGAATTTCAGCAAAATTTAGCTCCGCCCTTTTGTACGGCCTAAGCATTAACTGCTCCCCTCGCGCACAAAACAGCCTCCCGCTGTTCTTTATTCATCCGGTCCCAGTTTTCTATGCCGGGATCGCTCTCTCCATCAATCATTGGCTTGAGTGCGGCTCGGTCGATACCGAGACGCGATGCGATCGATGAGATATGACCTACATAAAAGGCTTCGAGGTCGCTACTTGCAAAAGCCTCCTTCAGTACGCCTTCTATTTCTATGCGTGGGATAGAAGGATTTTGCGCCGAAGGTTCCGTAGCGCGGATGCCTGCACGAGTGACTTTGTACTCCCTGAGTACGTCAAGCAGGTTGCTCCTAATGTATTTAAGCGCGTCGGGAGTTTCGAATGCCGCTGGTATGACTATCTGCTCGACGTTCACAACGACCTGAGCCGCGGCGTCATACACAGCAAACGTCACGGCGCTGGGCGCCGCTCTGATACCAATTGTCCGCATGATCCCCCCGAAGCACCAATTAATGCTCGCCTCATTGGTACAAAGGATCAAGGCGCAATCTGTGGCTGACGGGATTTTGGAGGGGATCTACGAAGCGCCGAGAGGTCTGCACTGCCGGCGACTGCCTCAAACCGTCGAACTTCCCCCATGAACCAGAACTTCACCTGGCAGATCTCGGCCATCCAGGATCAAGCGTGACGGACGCGCCATCGGGATAGTACACCGTGATCCCATTTTGGCCGCCGAAGAACCGCAGGCCGCCGCGGCTACGCTGTGAGCGATGCCGTCGGCGGTGCCATACTCACCCTCGGGACGGAGCCAGAAACTGAAGGCGAGCGATGCCTTGCTGTTGCACTCGATGCGCTTGACCTTCGCCAGTGCTGCCGTACCCCACATGAGGCGGAGCAGGGATCTCATTCGGGAGTGAACTGGACGTCAAAGCGCAGGTGGCGTCTTCAGAGTCGCGGGCCGCATTCGTGCTGGCTCGGCTACCACCCCAGCCGTGGCCTCATCAGGGCCAGCCAGCGCCAGCCACTGAGTCATGGCGGGGCTATCTATTCTCCGGAGTGGGCTTCCTGCGTGTAGCCGCAGCCAGAAATTCATCGGAGGATTCCAGCGCGGCCTCAACGATGGGCCGAACGAAGGCGCGCAAATCACGCCGCCACTCCTCCGACGATTGCTCCCAGGTGAACTGGCGCTTTTCACGAGCGCTCTCATGCATGGCCTTGGCTCCTGCCTCAATTGCCAGGTCGATACGCGTTTCTGCCATTGGTGTCCTCCTCTCCGGCTTCCATAGTGTCGGAAATGTCGCGATAGACGCTGGGGGCGAGCTTGCCACAGACGTGCACCCGAAGAGAGCTCTACGACCTGGTGTGGGCCGAACCGCTTTGGAAGCTGTGCGAGCGGTTCGGCATTTCAGACGTTGCCTTGAAGAAGGCATGCAAGAAATTCGATGTGCCGACGCCACCGCAGGGACATTGGAACAAGCTGCAGGCCGGGAAGAGGACCGTCAAAATAGCGCTGCCCCAAAGAGGCCTGGGAAAACCGGAAGTCCTTGTCATCGGCGACTCTCAATGGCGGCTGTGGAATGACGCGCCCGACGATTTCGTTCCCGAACTTCCAGATTTCGACGAGGACGAGACCGCCGTGCGCAACCGGGCGCACGCGCTCGTGGGAACAGTCAATATTCCGGATCGCATCACGAGAGCTCATGTCCAAATCGCGACGCTGATTTCTGAAGAACAGAAATTGGTGGAGCAGGAAAGGGCAAGTGGATTCTCCTGGCCGCGCCCGCGCTTTCAAAGTCCTCTCGACCGAAGGCGCCTGAGAATCGCAAACGGGCTCTTGCTGGCGGGGGAGAGGGCTGGTGCGAAATGGCGCCGCGGCGACAAAGACAAACTGGAATTTGAGGCCACTGTCGGTGAAACGCGGATCGGGCTCTCGGTACGCAAGGTCGCCAAACACTCTTACAAGACGATATCCGGTCGTCGCGAGCGAGAAGAGCGCGAAGAGGTCGAGGTCGTGCTCGGGCCATTTCGAGATGAGCGAGAATCGGGCGGTCGGGTCTGGTCCGACACCGAGAGCGGCAAGCTGGAAGCATCGGCCGCGGAAATCCTTACGGAGCTATTTGTTGATGCAGAACTCAGTTACCGCCAAGGGTTCGCAGACCTAAGGGACTGGCGCATCCAACGGCGGGACCTCGCGATAGAGCGAGACCGTCAAGAGCGGGAGCGCATCGAGCGCGAAACCAAGGAGCAGCAAGCGGCTCTGGAGCAAGCGCGGGTCAAACGGCTGCTCGATGACGCGGACAATCTCCGAAAGGCATCTGCTATTCGGTCCTATGTTGATCAAGCGGTGCGTGAGTGGGAAAAGCGGCCCGGTAATATCGCTCGCGAGAAACTCGATAAATGGCGAAGGTGGGCAATTTCCCAGGCTGATCGCATTGATCCCGTCGCCAACGGAAGTTTCGTCATGTTCGACGAAGACGGTCCCAAATGATGGTTCCGGGCGCGACGCACAAAAACTGCGGTATTGAGCCTAATTTTCGCGCGTCACGTTTGCGGTATTGAGCCCCTAAAACGGGGTGCAGAAAAACTGAGGTATTGAGCCTATTTTCCCGATGCTCGTTCAGTGCTCAAGTTGGACACTGGTTTGCGAGCTTCTTCCGCCAGGTGGACGCAGTCTGCGGGCTCACTCCGGTGCGCCGCCCGATCTCCCGGTCTGACAAATGCGGCGCCTCGTTCAACAGCGAGATGACGTCGCGCTGCTTATCGGCATTGGTGCGCCAATTGGTGCCCGTCGATTTGGCACAGGCTTCGTCCTGTCCATTTTGAGCGGGAGCCTCGTAGCGTCGGCGAAGCATTTCAAAGTCGCGGCGGAGGGTCATTACGAGCCCGTCTTCCTTCTCCTCGGTCGGGTCGATCCACTGTCGCTCGAACTTATGCTTTTCCCAGGCGAACCGGGCTTGTACATCGTCCCAAGATTCCGCGGGGCGATTGTGCAGGTCGCGTTCCAGCAGCTCCATCCGGGCGAATACTTCAAGGTGGTGACGATATTCGCCCTCGACAAATGCGCTTCGGTCATCATGCAGCTTGTCCCACATCAACGCCTCGGCAAGCATGCCGTGCAATTTCTGCGGCATCGGCCAGCCCTCGCGAATTGCAGCAACCGCCGCGGGGTCAGCCTTGCTGAGAAAATCCAGCTCGCCAGCGCCCCCTAAATTGCAGGTGAACGCGAACTTCTGCGTACCGCACCAGTCCATGTTGATTTTCCGCTTTGCAAACGGCGCGGCGGCGACGAACAGCGCCCGCTCGATTTCCGTCAAAGCGAAAACGGCTGACACATTCCCAAATCGCTTCAGAAGCGCACGACGCCGGTCGGCCCGACGTTCCTCGCGGGCGGTTTTCTTCTCCGCCTGGCTCGCTTTGTAGCCTGGGTGCTTCTCCTCCATCCAATCGTCCATGCCGCGGAAGATGTCGCGCCAGTCGGATGATGGTTGAGCGGCAGCGGGTTGCGCTTTGGCCTTGCTGTCCATTTTGGACGACGCCTGCTTGAGTGTCATCCCAGCGCGTGCTGCCATGGCTTCAGCCCGAGCCCGAGCCCGAGCCGCAGCGCGCTCGCCCTCAGTCGCGCCTCCGCTCATCAGGCGGTGGACCTTGGCAAACTTGTCCATGTCCAATTTGGATGCGGTTGCGGCGGCGGTCATTTGCCAGCCCTCCGCATGGCATTAGCGAGCGCCTGCGCAATCTTCGCCTCAACGAAGGGCCAGCCGTCGCGCTCCCAGAGGATGGTGCCAGACTGCTTGGCGCCCACGTGCTCGCCTCGCGTTGGCGAGCCCAGCATGCGCAGCTCGTGGCAGAGCTGCTTGGCCTGCTCATGAGCAAACGTCTCGATCTTGTCTTGCATCGTCATAGTGGACCTCACGCGGAGCGACGGTTGTTGTTGGCGGCGGACCCGGTTTCCTGGCCCTGGGTGCGATAGCTCCCTTCGACCACTTCGAAGCGACGGCTCGCGCTCATGAACCAGAACTTCACCTGCCCCGGATGACCGCAGATGGGCTGCCGCCTGATCTTCTTCGCAATGACCATGGTGCAGCGGTCTTCGAAGTCGCGGTAAACGACCAAGCCGGCATCCGCCTTGTTGCGCCAGTGAGCCGAGCCCGAGATGTCATAGAGGCCCGGCACAGGCTCTTTGCCGCCAGCCGGGTTCGATATCTTCGTCGGGTGCGCAACCATGAACACCGTCACGCCGTGGACCTTGGCGAAGCGCTTGCACTTGCTGATGAGCTGCGAGACGAACTCCGTTTCCGTCATGCCTTGAGGGCGGCCGGCCTCCAGTTCGTTGTAGGGGTCGACGATCAGGCCATTGATGCCCTTTCGCAGAACGGCAGCCTTCGCACGCTCCAGAACCCAATCGATCGACGGGGTATGCTCGCCCGAGTCGATGAACATGAAGCGCTCGTGAACCCACCGCATCGAGGTATGCAACTGCTCCTCGTCCATGCGCATCGACGGGCCATCATGGAACGGCAGTGCAGCGTGAATCTCGCATAGGTCGATGATGTGGTTTTCGCTGCCCGTCTCGGGTGAGAACACGGCCCAGCGCCATCCGTGCAGCTCCGACATGGTCGCGGCGGCCTGATCCAGCCATCGGCTCTTGCCGTGGTTGGGGATGCCGGTCACAACGACGAACTGGCCGGGCAGCACCTTGAAAGCCTGATCCATGTCCCGCCCCATCCCGAGCGAGAGAGGCTTAGGCCCTTCGCCGCGATAGGTGGCCAGCACCTCGTCCGCGAACGTGTCTGCGCCATAGAGGCCATCGATCGGCCAGGGCTCGGCATTGTCGACGCGCCCCCGCAGCACGCCCTTCCCGAACTGCATCAAGCACTCGTTAGCGTCCTTCGTCTGCGTCGTCTCATCGGCCGGGAAGGTGACGCGCCAGCATCGATCCTTGCCCAGACGGCGGGCTAGCTCCTGCGCCAGCAGTTCGCCGGGGCCGTCCATATCGGTCGCGATCAGGATACGACCGGCGGCCTCCAGTTCGGCCGCATGCGTGGCCAAAGGCTCATACCGCTTATCCGACTGCTCGGGCCGATCGGGCGCACCATTCGGCAGGCTGACCACATTGGACAGACCCGCTTCGATGAAGGCGAGCACGTCCATTTCGCCCTCAACGAAAATCAGATCCTCACCCGGCTTGATCGCATCGGCGTTGTAAAGGACGGGCTCGGGGTTCTTCTCCTGGCGAAAGTTCTTGTCGTTGTCGCGGTACTTCACATTGCGCAGCGTGCCGGCCCATTCGTAGGGGAAGGCGATGCAACTGGCCTCGGCCTCAAGCTGCGGAAACCACTGGCGGGTGCGATAGATACCCATGCGCTCGACGGCGGCAGCGGAGATGCCCCGGCCGGCGAACCAAGCCAGCAGCTTGTCGGGGCGTTCGGGGTTCTCGATACGAACAGGACGATTGAACATGCGGACCTCGCGGACGGGGTTGCGCCTGAAATCATCGCCCCCGGCGCCGCCGGTCCAACCGCAGTGATGGCACTGCCAGCGGACCCGATCGGCAAACACGGTGACGGACAGGCAAGGGTCGGTTTTCTTTTTGCGGAGATGCGAGCAGCGCGGGCAGGTCGTCTTGTGGTTGCCCTGCGCCCATGAGCGAAGCCGGATGCCTTCGGCCTTGGCGGTTTCGAGGTAATCCATGCTCAGCCCCTCCCCATCGTGAAAGCGAGGGAATCGGAGCGCTGCGCGGGCCGCGCCTTCAATGCGGCTTCGATCCAGGCGACGGGCTCGGCCGCGTTCTGCTCCTGCGCGTCCTCGATCGTGCGCAACACCTTGCGGGCATCGTCCTTGGCCTCACGAAGCCACTTCCCGATCAGCGACCGCGCCGCCGCATCAGGCTTTCCGGTTAACTGCCTGACGGAGGCGAGGCCTTGCCGAAAGAGACGATCCCGCCAGTCGGGGAGGGCAGTATCTGCCGCAGGCGAAGCCGGGGCGGCCACGCCCGAAGCGTCAGCTTCGGATATATATCTACTGTCTACTGTCCTATGCGTCTCCGAGACGCTAGGGCGACCCGAGGTAGCGTCTACACTAGCGTCTACAGTAGCGTCTCGGTCCCTTAAGGCCTCCTCCAGCATCCCCTCCAAGGTGGCGAGCTTGGCGCCCCCCGGTGGGGTGATCCCGAAGGACCGGAGCTGCGCGCAGATATCTCGGCTGCGGTCGCGCCAGCGTTTTTGCCGTTCGCTGCGGTTGAGGTTGGCTTCGCGGAACTCGCCCTTCCGCTCGAAAGCCTGCACGGCCTTTTCAGCGACGACCGGATGATAGAGGCGCCCGTCATCGCACTTGATCCAGCCGGACAGGGCCCGGTCGCGGATGCGCTCCCACTCGGCGGGATCGCACATGGCGAGGCGCGCCAGCACGCGGTCATTGTCAGGCAGAGAGCCGGCAGGGACTTGATGCCAGCACTCGGCCCAGAGCGTCATCGAGGCATGGCCTAGCCGCGGATCGCTCGCGGCCTCTAGCCAGGTATCCGACCGCAGGAGCCGGCGCACGTCCAAGGACATGAACTCGAAATCCCGCAGGTCGCAGTTCTTGGGAGTGAGGGGCGCGGTCATCACAGCGCGGCCTCATCATCGGAGACGTTCTCCGCGCACCACGAGCACCAGTTGGCATGCACGGCCAGCGGCACGTCATACCGATCAACGGTCATGGAGGTGCCACGGAACGGCCCAGGCACTTGCTCCTGCCTGCGCTCAATCAGGCCGCGGGAAACGAGGGTTTCGAGGGTCCGAGGATGGTGGCCAAGGTCGTTGCCGATGGCGATTTGTTCGAAGGCCTCAAGAGCGCGCTTACTCAACCCTGCGCACGGATGAGGCTGGCGAGCAGCTTTCGTGCTGGTCATTATCCTGCCTCGTTGGAAATGAAGCGCAGGCCATCACGCTCGGCCATTTCGCGAGCGAGAGCGGCAGCGGCTTCCGGTGTGTTCGGGGTGGCGGGGTGGCGCCTGACGAGGCGCCCTCCCTGACTGGTAGCAGCGCACCACAGGCCGAAGTCCAGGACGACCTCGACGGCATCCGGTACGCGCTTGACGCGGCGCTCATTGGCGCGAGGAAACCGAACCACGCTAGTCATCGTGGCCGCCTTCCTCGTCGAGCTGGCGCATGGCCTCTGGCAGAGTATCCAGCGCCGCCTTGGCGAAGGCTGCGAACTTGCGGACAGAGCGCATCAGGGCCGGCCCATCGCCCATGACGAGATGGTCGGAGGCATGGCCTAGATGGAGGCAGGCATAAGCCAGCGCTCCGCCCATGAACGCGCGTGGGTTAGTTGCGCTGTTGATGTCCGCGACCGGCGGAAGCGGCAAGGGGGTAACGTTCAGGCTCATGCCGCCCTCCGCTCGATGACCGTTACGGGGACGCTCAGGACGTAGCGGGCATGAGTGCCCGCATATGGCCCGGAATGCTTCTCATCGTGGGTGACGACGCCAACGCCGCCCCGGCGGAGCTTGAAAACATAGTGCGACCAGCGCGGGCCGGGGTGGTCGATCGGCGTGCAGCCTTTCGAGCCGGCGTTGATGAGGTTGTCCAAGGCCCAGGCGTCGCGGCCCTTGAAGGTGCGCGGCGTCGTATCGCCTTCGACGGTGATGGTGATGCTCTTGAGGTTTGCCATCAGTCACGGCCCTCCTTCGGCCCGAGAGAGGCGAGGCGGAGAACCGTCAGGGCGTGCAGCTCGGACAGGCCGAAACGGCGCTGGAGACGATTGACGATAACGGCGGGGATGGTATCTTCGGAAGGCATTCCGGCCAGGAATGAAGCCTTCGCGAGCCCGGCGCCCCCGCGCCGGGTTTGTTTTTGAAGGTGCATGAGACTACGCAGCCTCCAGTCGGGAGGCGGCTTCGACCGCATCGATATAGCGGCGAACCTCGCTTGCACGGATGAAGCGCCGGGTGCCGTTGCGAACGGCGGTGAGGCGCTTTGCCTTCAGCTCCTCATATCCCTTGGTGCATTTCAGGCCGGCCATGTTGAAGGCCGTCATGAGGGGGATGAGGGGATCTACCTGGGCGACAATCTCGTCGGTCATGGTCTTCCTTTCGCCGGCCTTCGGGTGAAGGCGTCCAAGTGGCGAAAGGCAGTAGGCGACCGATTAGAGGATATAAAAATCGGGGTTTAAAAGATATTTCCAGATTCTAATCCGCCCCATTGATCAGAAATTTTGTATTTTAATGGGAGGTATTAAAATCACTTGCGTTTAGGGAGCCGGTAGGTCTTCTCAGCGGCCTTCTGATCGGCGGTCTTATCGTTCGACCTGCTTCCTAGAGCCAAGGCGCGGTCAATGAATAGGCGAGCACCGGCTTGGTCATTTAGCCTAGGGTTGGCGGCCTTCGCATTGTCCAGTGCATCCCACCGGCTATCGAAGATGAATTGAGCCGGCGCGTCAGGGCATTCCGTCTCACTGAACTGGCGATGCCAGCGGGACACCGCGTCCACGAGGTTGGCGCCCGGTCTAGCGATAATGTCGGCAATCGGAGAGAGCGTCTTGGCGACCTCCTGAAATGCCTTGTCCTTGCCCGCCCCAAATCGCTGAATGAGAGTATCGGCAGCGCTGGCGATGTTGGCCCGGATACGCCAAATTTCGCCGCGCTGTGTCACGTTCCCTGCTTCTCGCGCCCTTGCCTCTAGGATTGGTGACGGAATGCCGGCGAGCAGGTCGTCTAGCGCATAGGCAAGCTCTGACATTTCGTGGATCACGAGCGGAGGGAAGTTTGCGGCATAGAGGTATTTGACCACTTGCAACATCGCATATGCGAAGCGTTCGGGGTCGCGAGGCGGCATCGCCTCTGCCTCCGCCAGGAAGGCATGCTGAAGGCCGGCTAGAAGCCTGCCGCGCTCAACCAGCATGCGGTTAGCGAGCACTTTAGCGGCCACTGCCGTTACAATCGGCAGCTCCACTTTCTCGGGCGGGTTGGGGACGCCCTGCCACGTCCAAGCGCCTTTTTCGACATAGGCGCCAACGAAAGTTGCTCTGATCTTCGGAAAGTCCACGTCGCACCTCGCGACGCACCGGGAAGGGGGCAAGGAAACCGAGTGGTGCGCCTCGGCTTGTCGGCTGGCCGGCCTATCCTTGCCCGTCTCAATTCCGTCAGCCGGCTCCCTTGGCTGGCATCGGGATAATGGTTGCGCCCTTGCGAAGCGTGTCTAGGTGATCCGCCCACCATTGCGCCATCTCGACGCGCTCTTTCCAATGAGCGCCGCGAGCGTAAGCGCGTCGGACGGCATCAACTTCCTGATGCGCCAGCGCTCGCTCGATAGCATCGGGCGACCACTTGCCGGATTCGTTCAGGAGCGTTGATGCGCTAGCGCGGAAGCCGTGCGAAGTTGCGTCGGAATTGGTGTAGCCAAGTCGGCGCAAGGCTGCGTTCAGCGTGTTCTCAGACATTGCCCGCTTGACCGATCGGACGGACGGAAAGACCAGTTCCCCATCGCCGGATATCGCCCGCAGCTCGTCCAAGATGGTGAGCGCCTGCTTGGGCAGCGGGACGGCGTGGGGCTTGCGCATCTTCATGCGGCCGGCCGGGATGGTCCAAACGGCTTCGTCGGTATCGAACTCGCGCCACTCGGCAAGGCGAAGCTCTCCCGGTCGCGGAAAGAGGAGTGCCATCAGCCGCAGGGCGTGCCGGGTGAGGGGCATCCCGTCATAGTCGTCGATGACGCGCAGGAGCGCCCCGAAGGCCTTGGCCTCGGTCACGGCGGCATGGCTCTTCACGACTGGCGCCATCAGTGCGCCGCGCAGGGCCACGGTCGGATCATCCTTCGCCCGCTGCGTCGCGATGGCGAAGCGGAATACCTGCCCGATGATGGATCTCATTCGGCGCGCGGTTTCGAGATGGCCCCGCGCCTCGATTTTTCGCAAGACAACGAGAATTTCGGCCGCGCTGATTTCGGTTATCGGTCGCTTGCCGAGCACCGGCTTGGCCAAGTCCAAGAACCAATCGAACTTGTCGAGCGTAGCTTGAGCCTTGCCGCTTTGCTTCTTCCTCGCGGCAACCTCTGCGGCGATGGCCTCGAATGTGTTTTCCCGGTTGGCCTTGCCTGTCAGCTTCTCCAGCCGCTTTTCGGCGCCGGGGTCTTTGCCATCACGCAGGAGCGTCTTGGCTTCCTCTCGCTTCGCCCGAGCGGCGCGAAGGTCGATCGCCGGGTAAGTGCCGATTGAGAGTTTCTTCTGCTTGCCGTCGAATCGGTAGGCGAGACGCCAGAGTTTGCCGCCTTTCGGCTCAATCCAGAGCTGGAGGCCGCCACCATCGGACAGCTTCACAGTCCGTCCGGCCGGCTTGGCATTCCTTATCGCAACGTCTGTCAGGGGCATGATGTTGGCCTGAATTCCTAGCCTGTTGGCCTATGCAGGCGAGCAGGCCAACAAATTCGGCGACTGTCAACGAAGGCCGGCGAAGGCTAGCAAAGAGAAAGGCCTCCGAGACCAGAGGTCTCGGAGGCCTTTTCGGTCACCGGCGAAAGCCGGCGAAGGTAAATGTGGTGCCCAGGAGAGGACTCGAACCTCCACGCCCTTGCAGGCGCCAGCACCTGAAGCTGGTGCGTCTACCAATTCCGCCACCTGGGCAACGGCGGTTCGTTTACGGGGGCCGAGTCGTCCTGTCAACGGCCCTGTCGCGGCGAAATGAATTTGTTTTCGCTGCCCTGTGGAAACGGCCCTCACGGGCTGTGACGGATTGGGGGCGTTTTGGCGCGGAAGCCATGGGCCGGTGCCAAACAGGGGCGGGACCGGCATTGCTGATAGGGCGGAACGCCGCAGGGGGCGGGATATCGGAGGCATCGGCCGCAAAAGGCATTTCCACTTTCGCGGAACATGATCTAGGAGGGCAGAACCATTCTAAACGGAGCTTTTGCGATGGCTTCCCTGGCCTCGGCCCAGCAACTCGTCACGGTCTTCGGCGGTTCCGGTTTCGTCGGCCGCCATGTCGTGCGTGCGCTCGTCAAGCGCGGCTATCGGGTGCGCGTCGCCGTGCGCCGGCCGGATCTCGCCAATTTCCTCCAGCCCATCGGCATCGTCGGGCAGATCCATGCCGTGCAGGCGAATCTGCGTTATCCCGCCTCCGTCGCGGCCGCCGTGAAGGGGGCTGATGCCGTCGTCAATCTCGTCGGTATCATGCAGGAACAGGGGCGCCAGAGCTTTCCGGCCGTGCAGGCGAACGGCGCGCGCGCCATCGCCCAGGCCTGTGCCGCTGCCGGCATCGCGCGGCTGGTCCATGTTTCTGCGCTCGGCGCCTCCAGCGACTCGGCTTCGGCCTATGCGCGCTCCAAGGCCGAAGGCGAGGCGGCGATGTTCGCCTCCGTGCCGGGCGCGGTCGTGCTGCGCCCGTCCGTGATGTTCGGCCCCGAGGATACCTTCTTCAACCGCTTCGCCTCGCTCGCCCGCATGCTGCCCGTCCTGCCGCTGGTCGGGGATGGCGCGACGAAATTCCAGCCGGCCTTCGTCGGCGATGTCGCCGAGATCGTTGCCCGCGCCGTTGACGGCGCTGTCCAGGGCGGTCGCGTCTACGAGCTTGGCGGGCCGGAGGTGCAGAACCTGCGCGAGATCGTCGAGGAGGTCTGCAAGGTGACCGGCCGCAAGCGTCTGCTCGCGCCGCTGCCATTCCCGCTGGCGCGGATCATGGGCAGCGTCCTGCAGGTCATCGATTCCCTGACGCTTGGCCTGATTCCGGACGAACTGGTCATGACGCGCGATCAGGTGACTCTGCTCGAGAGCGACAACGTCGTCTCGGCGGCAGCCGTTGCGGAGGGGCGCGACTTCGCCGGACTCGGCCTGGCGCCGACCTCGTCCGAGGCGGTCATCTCGTCCTATCTCTGGCGCTTCCGCAAGACCGGCCAGTTCGACACGCTTCAGACCCGCTGAGCGGCTGACGGAGCCCGGCATGTCGTTCGATCTCGTCATCTACGATTGCGATGGCACGCTGATCGACACCGAGACGCTCTATGGCGAGGTCAACCTCGCCATGTGCCATGAGATCGGCCTGGGCCACTGGACGCTGGATCATTATGTCGAGCAGCTCGTCGGCATTCCTTGGGCCGACGGCCTGAAGATCATCGAGGCTGAGCTCGGCCGGCCGCTTCCGGCCGATTTCGAGACGCGGATCGAGGATGCGGTAGCTCTCCGCCTGGAGACCGAACTGCGCGCACTTCCCGGTGTGCGCGAGGCGGTGACGTCGATGGCTGGGCGTCGCTGCGTTGCTTCGTCGACGGTGCTGGAGCCGCTGCGCCGCAATCTGGGGCTCGCCGGCCTGATCGACCTGTTCGATCCCCATGTCTTCTCGGCCTCGCAGGTGGTTCGGGGCAAGCCGGCGCCGGACGTCTTCCTGTTCGCGGCGTCGCAGATGGGTGCCGAGGCCGGGCGCTGCCTTGTGCTGGAGGATTCGGTCCCGGGCGTGCTGGCGGCGCGGGCGGCTGGCATGCAGGTTGCCGGCTTCACAGGCGTCGCTCATGACAAGGCTCGCATGCGAGAGCGCCTGCTGGCTGCGGGGGCGGCGGCCGTGATCGACGATTTCAGGGAATGGCCCGCGGAAGCGGCACGCCTTGCGGGACTGCGCGCCGCCTGAACTGCCACCCTGGGCGGTATCGATGTCGGCCGATCGTTCACGCTTGTCATTCCGGTTTCGCGCCTGCGGAACGCCCCGAACGACAAGCGTAAGATACGCAGCTCTCAGAGCATGCTCGGCAGCACGCGATCCGGCGGCTTGTGGCCGTCCATGAAGGTCTTGATATTGACGATGACCTTCTCGCCCATGTCCGCGCGGCCCTCATGGGTGGCCGAGCCCATATGCGGGAGCACGACGACCTTGTGCTGGCGTGCGAGCTTCAGCAGGCGTGGATTGACCGCCGGTTCGCTCTCGAACACGTCGAGGCCGGCGCCGGCGAGTTCGCCGGCCTCCAGCATGCGGGCGAGCGCCGTCTCGTCGACGACCTCGCCGCGGGCCGTGTTCACCAGGATGGCGTCCGGCTTCATCAGCTTGAGGCGGCGCGCCGAGAGCAGGTGGTAGGTCGCCGGCGTATGCGGGCAGTTGACCGAGACGATGTCCATCCGCGCCAGCATCTGGTCGAGCGAATCCCAATAGGTCGCGTTGAGCTGTTCCTCGATGCGCGGATCGACCCGGCGGCGGTTATGATAATGTATCGAGAGGCCGAAGGCGGCGGCGCGCTTCGCCAGCGCCTGGCCGATGCGGCCCATGCCGACGATGCCGAGGCGCTTGCCGGTGATGCGCCGGCCGAGCATCCAGGTCGGCGACCAGCCGGCCCAGTCGTCGTCCGGGATGACGCGCGCGCCTTCGGCGATCCGCCGGGCGACGGCAAGGATCAGTGCGATCGTCATGTCGGCCGTGTCGTCGGTCAGCACGCCCGGCGTGTTGGTGACGGTGATGCCGCGCTGCACGGCGCTGGCCACATCGATATTGTCGACGCCGTTGCCGAAATTGGCGATCAGGCGCAATTGGTCCCCGGCCTGCGCGATGACGGCGGCATCGATCTTGTCTGTTACGGTCGGGACGAGCACGTCGGCGGTCTTCACCGCCTCGACCAAAGCGGCCTGCGACATCGGCTTGTCGTCGATGTTGAGCTTGGCATCGAACAATTCCCGCATCCGGGTTTCCACCACGGCGGGCAGTTTGCGCGTCACCACCACCAAGGGCTTCTTCTTCGACATGGCGGTCAACCTTCCGTCATTGGCCGTATCGGCCGCAATTCCTCAACCCGCCATTAACTCTGGTGGCCCAGGAATGGGAATTGTTGCGCGGCACCATAAGCGTGTCTAGGCGGCAGCGCGGCGGATGACAACTTGCCCCTTCGCCGGGGAGGCGAGCGGATGCGAAGGAGAATGGCGCCATGGTGGTCTCGTCGATGCGCTGCCTGACTCTGGCTGCATTGGCCCTCATCGGCTTGCCTGCGATCGCCTTCGCCCAGGACATGCAGGCTGGATCGGTTACCGGGCTGCCGGTGCCGCGCTATGTCAGCCTGAAGACGGATCGCGTGAATCTCCGCGAAGGCCCCTCCAAGGAGCACCGCACGCGCTGGGTCTATCAGCGCGCCGGCCTGCCGATGGAGGTCACCGCGGAGTTCGAGACTTGGCGGCGCGTGCGCGATGCCGACGGCACCGAGGGCTGGGTGCTGCACAGCCTGCTTTCCGGCCGCCGCACGGCGCTCGTCGCGCCCTGGTCGAAGAAGAAGGACGAGAATTTTCCGATGCGCAGCGCCGCCAGCGAGGAGGCGGCCGTCGTTGCCAGGCTGCAGCCCGGCGTCGTTGCCAGCATCGCTTCCTGCGCCAATGCCTGGTGCCGTGTCAGTGTCGGCAACATCAACGGTTTCATTCGCCAGGAACGCCTCTGGGGCGTCTATCCCAACGAAAAGGTCGATTGAGCGTCGGCTACGACCGCGCCAGGGTCATCATCGGCCGGCCGCGGCCGTCGAGCAGCGCGAGCAGGCCCGACCCGCGATGGATGTCCCAGCGTCGGACCTTGGCAAGTCCGTCGAGGAAGCCACGCTCCTGCGCCATCGCAGCCGGCGCGCAGGCCATCATCGTCGAAACCATCCGCGAAAACCGGATCGTCCGGCCTTTGAGGGTCGCATTGCCGCCGAAGCCGTTGCAGCCGCCGCGACCTGACACCTTGCCGTCCGCCGCGATCGCCATGGTCGTGGCGATCGCGTCAGGAACCGGCTTGCCGCCGAGGCTGACGAGGCGCCAGTTCCCGACCGGGGAGGGCGCTGCGGCGGGCGGCCGGTCATCGCTCGAGACGCGCTGGACCCAGATATCGGTATTGTCCGGGCCGCCCGTGAAGACGCTGTGTCGCTCCGCGGAGATGAAGAGCAGTTGCCCGCGGTGAAGGATGCGCGCCTGCAACGCATAATTCCGGCGAGGCTCGATCTGCCGCGAATCGAAACGGAGGGTCCATGGAGCAGGGATGCGGCGGCCGGAGACGCGGGTCTCGGCGATCGTGCGGGAAGGCGCATCGGCCAGCGAGACGTCCAGTAGCTTGACCTCGACGATCGCGCCGGGCGGCAGCGCCATGCGCTCGCGATAGGCAACGGTGCCGCGCAAGATGCGCGGCGCAGCCAGCGCCGGGGTGATGGGAGCCGCCGCGGCGAGCAGCAAGGCCGCCAGAGCGCGCCGTGAGATCGACGAATCGGTGAAATGCATTTCCATCGTCTCCCGAGGCGGAGGGGCTGCCGTCAGCCGTCGATCTTGCGCAGCCGTACCACGACGTCGACGCGCGCGATCTCGTAGCCTTCCGGCGGCACCGGCAGGCTGGCGACGTCGATCTCTTCGGCGGGAATGTCGATCACCCGGTTCTCGCCGTCGACGACGAAATGATGGTGTTCATGATCGGCGGTATCGAAATAGGCCTTGGCGCCGTCGAGCGTGAGTTCACGCAGCAGGCCAGCCTCGGTGAACTGGCGCAGTGTATTGTAGATGGTCGCGAGCGAAACCGGAATCCGCTCCTTCATCGCCTCTTCGAACAGCATCTCGGCGCTGACATGACGTTGGCCCTTGGCGAAGAGCACCCAGCCGAGCGAGACGCGCTGGCGGGTGGGCCGCAGCCCTACGCGCCGCAGTTTCTGGCGGATGTCGTGGAAGGGGCAGCCCTGCCGCACCGGCATCCCGTAGCCCTGGTCCTGGGAGGTCAGGTCGCTCATGCCGTGCTCGCGTGCCTTTTTTATCAAACGGATGTCCTGGAGGCTCCGTCTCTCGAATGATTTCAACTGAAATGTAAGGCGTCGGGTTCCTGGTCGCAAGCGTCGAGCCGGTTTCTCGGAGGGACGAGCCGGCCTGGATCGATCTGGCGCGTTCTGCCCGCTGTCTTTGACGTTGTACTGTGGGGCGATCGGCGCGGTGCCCTTTCGTTTCCGGCTTCCGCCGTGTTAGGCACGGCGGACGAGACACCCGCCGAATCCGGCCGGTGCCAGGGAGCCTCACGGGAATGCAGCGTCAGTCGTCTTTCAGCTACGAGGAGATCCTCGCCTGCGGTCGTGGGGAACTGTTCGGGCCGGGCAATGCGCAGTTGCCGCTGCCGCCGATGCTGATGTTCGACCGGATCGTCGAGATCGCCGAAGAGGGCGGCGAGCACGGCAAGGGCCTTGTCCGTGCCGAGTTCGATATCAAGCCCGATCTCTGGTTCTTCGATTGCCATTTTAAGGGCGATCCGGTGATGCCGGGCTGTCTCGGCCTCGATGCCCTCTGGCAGCTCACCGGTTTCTTTCTTGGCTGGCTCGGCCTGCCGGGCCGCGGCCGGGCGCTGGGCGTCGGCGAGGTCAAGTTCGCCGATCAGGTGCTGCCATCGGTCAAGAAGGTCGTCTACGGCGTCGATTTCAAGCGCGTCTTCAAATCGAAGCTCGTTCTCGGCATCGCCGATGGCTGGCTGGAGGCCGACGGCAAGCGCATCTACACGGTCAGCGACATGCGTGTCGGCCTGTTCAAGCCGGAAGCGGGCTGAGGAAAAACGCGCCGCGACCTTGCGCCTGGCTGCTGTCCGGTCCATTTGCGCGGTATGAATCCAGACGCGGCCGGCCGGCCCGCCGCGTGCTGAGAGCTGGAGTAGCGAGCATGAGACGCGTCGTGGTCACCGGGATGGGCATCGTCTCGTCCATCGGCAACAACACGCAGGAGGTTCTGGCCTCGCTGCAGTCCGCCAAATCGGGCATCTCCTTCGTGCCTGATTTCGCCGAGCACGGCTTCCGCAGTCAGGTGGCCGGCGTTCCGACGCTCGACCCGGCGACGGTGCTCGACAGGCGCGCCATGCGCTTCCATGGCGGCGGTTCGGCCTGGAATCAGGTCGCGATGGAGCAGGCGATCGTCGACGCGGGCCTGGAGCCGGTCGAGGTCAGCAACGAGCGCACGGGCATCATCATGGGTTCGGGCGGCCCGTCGACCCGCGCCCTGATCGACGCCTATGACAAGGCTCGCGAAAGCGGCTCGTCGAAGAAGGTCGGCCCCTTCGCCGTGCCCAAGGGCATGTCCTCGACCGCTTCGGCGACGCTGGCGACCTGGTTCAAGATCAAGGGCGTCAACTATTCGATCTCCTCGGCCTGCGCGACCTCGAATCACTGCATCGGCAATGCCTATGAATTGATCCAGTGGGGCAAGCAGGATGTGATCTTCGCCGGCGGCTGCGAGGAACTGGACTGGACGCTCTCCGTCCTCTTCGACGCCATGGGCGCGATGTCCTCGGACTTCAACGGAACGCCGGCCCGCGCCTCGCGCGCCTATGATGTGGCCCGCGATGGCTTCGTCATCGCCGGCGGCGCGGGTGTCGTCGTGCTCGAGGAACTCGAGCACGCCAGGGCCCGCGGAGCCAAGATCTATGGCGAAATCGTCGGCTATGGCGCGACCTCGGACGGCTACGACATGGTCGCTCCGTCGGGCGAGGGCGCGGTGCGCTGCATGCGCATGGCGCTGGAAGGCGTGAAGGCCAAGGTCGACTACATCAACCCGCACGGCACTTCGACCCCTGTCGGCGACGGTAAGGAGATCGAGGCGATCCGCGAGGTCTTCGGCGCTGGCGACAAGGCGCCGCCGATCTCGGCGACGAAGTCGCTGACCGGCCATTCGCTCGGTGCGACCGGCGTGCAGGAGGCGATCTATTCGCTCCTGATGCTCAACAACGACTTCATCTGCGAGAGCGCCCATATCGACGAGCTCGATCCGGCCTTCGCCGACATGCCGATCGTGCGCAAGCGCATCGACAATGCCGGCCTCGGCTGCGTGCTCTCGAACTCCTTCGGTTTCGGCGGTACCAACGCCACCATCGTGATGAAGCGCCTGGAGGTCTGAGAGCGTCATGCTCTTCATGGTGATCGAGCATTTCGATCAGGCCCGCGTGAAGGATGTCTACGCCCGCTTCCAGCATAGCGGGCGGATGGCGCCCGCCGGCGTGCGCTATGTCGAGAGCTGGGTCTCGGCCGATCTCGGCCGCTGCTTCCAGATCATGGAATGCGACGATGTAGCTCTGCTGCAGGCATGGGTCATGCAGTGGAACGACATTGTGCGTTTCGAGATCGTGCCGGTCTCGACCTCGAAAGCCGCCGCTGCCGCGATCACCAAGACCGACTAGACGTTCCTGTGCCGCCAATGAACCGGCATGCCGTTCAGAGTTCGACCGACCAGCCGACCGATCCTCCGTTCCCCGCCTTCGAGCCAGATCCTGAAGCCCCTTCCGAGTTTGCCATGCTCCCGCTGATGCACAACAAGCGCGGCCTCATCCTGGGCGTCGCCAATCAGAATTCGATTGCCTGGGGCATTGCCCGCACGCTTCATGCCCATGGCGCCGAGATCGCCTTCACCTATCAGGGTGATGCGCTCGGCAAGCGCGTCCGGCCGCTGGCGGAAAGCATCGGTTCGAAGCTGGTCCTGCCCTGCGATGTCGAGGACATCGCCTCGGTCGATGCCGCCTTCGCGGCGCTCGACGAAGCCTGGGGTGGCGATCCCGAGCGCAACACGCTGGACTTCATCGTCCACGCCATCGGCTTCTCCGACAAGAACGAGCTGAAGGGTCTCTATGCCGATACCAGCCGCGAGAATTTCTCGCGGACCATGGTGATCTCCTGTTTCTCCTTCACGGAGATCGCCAAGCGCGCGGCCGAACGCATGCCGAAGGGCGGCAGCATGATCACGCTGACCTATGGCGGTTCGACCAGGATCATGCCGAACTACAACGTCATGGGCGTCGCCAAGGCGGCGCTCGAGGCGAGCGTGCGCTATCTCGCCGGCGATTACGGCCCGCGCGGCATTCGCGTGAATGCGCTCTCGCCCGGGCCCGTGAGAACCTTGGCCGGCGCCGGCATTTCAGATGCGCGGGCCATGCTGTCCTGGCAGCGCGCCAATTCGCCACTGCGCAAGTCGGTTTCGCTTGAAGAGATCGGCGGTTCGGCGCTCTATTATCTCTCGGATCTCTCCGGAGGTGTCACCGGCGACGTCCATCATGTCGATGCCGGCTACCATATCACCTCGATGCCTGCGCTGGATTCGCTGCGCGCGGCCGATAGCGGCAACGGCGACTAGCCGGAACTCCGTGGCCGGGACGTGGTTTTCCTTTGATCGAAAGGAGGATGCGCGATGGTCATGGTCAAATACGAGGTGGTCGAGCACGACGGCGGCTGGGCCTACAAGGTCGGCGGCGCCTGGTCCGAGACCTTTCCGACGCATGACGCCGCGCTCAAGGCGGCGACCCGTGCCGCTGCCCGCCAGACGGTGGCGGGAAGTACAGACGGGATCGTCTACCAGGACCAGAGCGGCCGCTGGCACGAGGAGCTGGCGGACGGTCATGACCGCCCCGCCACCCGGGTGGTGGACGGAAGCTGACGATATTTTCTTGTTGTACCCGGCAGGGACCGCAGGGCGGCCCTTGCCCATTCCGCCTCAGCGCGCGGTGAAGAAGGTCAGTAGCACCTTGTTCTTCTCGCCCAGCAGGCAGAGGAAGCGGCGCGGCTTGTCGGAGCGGTCGGTCCGCAGATAGGCCTCGCCCATGATGATGCGCGTGACCGGGATATCCTCGATCTTCGATTCCGATACTGCGACCGTAGCGGCGTCCTCGTCGATATAGATGTCCTTGATCTCCGGCTCCCTGGCGTGGAGCGTCTGCAGCGCGGAAGTCTTGCAGGTCGCGATCTCCGGCGTCGCCGGCTTTTCGCTCTTCGGTGGAACTTCCTGCGCGATGACAGGCGCGCAGAGGGCTGCGGAGATTAGGGCAGGGGCGAGGAAGCGGAGCATGCGGAAAGCACTCGGGTTGATCGGTGAGTGCTGAACGCACGAATGCGGCGTGGGTTCACGCCGGCTGTCCTCCCGTGCGCCCTGCCACTTGCAAACTGGGGAATGCCGGTCGGATTCAGCCCTCGGCATCGCGCCTGAAAGATCGGGCCGATCGAAAAGGAAAACCCGGCGTGGTCTGACCTCGCCGGGTGATTGGAGCTTTTGTCGTCACGAGGTCCCGTGTTTGCGCAACGGCATTACATGCCGCGGCGCGCACGGGATGACGCGCTCTGATAGCCGGCTCTCAGAGCCCCAGCTTCTTCTTGCGCTGGCCGAGCGTGCGCAGGCGCAGCGCGTTGAGCTTGATGAAGCCGGCCGCGTCGCGGTGGTCATAGGCCACGGCGCCCTCCTCGAAGGTGACGAGGTCCTGATCGTAGAGCGAATAGTCGCTCGACCGGCCGATCACATGAACGCCGCCCTTGTAGAGCTTGAGGCGGACGTCGCCGGTGACGAATTCCTGGCTCTTGTCGATCAGCGCCTGCAGCATCTCGCGCTCCGGCGAGAACCAGAAGCCGTTATAGATCAGCTCGGCATATTGCGGCATGATCTGGTCCTTGAGATGCGCCGCGCCGCGGTCGAGCGTGATCGACTCGATGGCACGGTGCGCCGCGTGCAGGATCGTGCCGCCGGGCGTCTCGTACATGCCGCGCGACTTCATGCCGACGAAGCGGTTCTCGACCAGGTCGAGCCGGCCGATGCCGTTGTCGCGGCCGAGATCGTTGAGCTTGGCGAGCAGCGTCGCGGGCGAGAGCTTTTCGCCATCGATCGCGACCGCGTCGCCCTTCTCGAAGGAGATCGTGACGATGGTCGGCTTGTCCGGCGCATCTTCCGGCGAGATCGTGCGCGAGTAGACGTAGTCCGGCACCTCGACCGCCGGGTCTTCCAGCACGCGGCCTTCCGAGGAGGCGTGCAGCAGGTTGGCGTCGACCGAGAACGGCGCTTCGCCGCGCTTGTTCTTGGCGATCGGGATCTGGTGCTGCTCGGCGAAGGCGATGAGTTGCTCGCGCGAGCGCAGGTCCCATTCGCGCCAGGGCGCGATCACGACGACGTCGGGCTTGAGCGCATAGGCCGTGAGCTCGAAGCGAACCTGGTCGTTGCCCTTGCCGGTCGCGCCGTGGGAGACGGCATCGGCGCCGGTCTTCTCGGCGATCTCGATCAGCTTCTTCGCGATCAGCGGCCGCGCGATCGAGGTGCCCAGCAGATAGACGCCTTCATAGGCGGCATTCGCGCGGAACATCGGGAAGACGTAGTCGCGCACGAATTCCTCGCGCAGGTCCTCGATATAGATGTTCTCCGGCTTGATGCCCAGCAGCAGCGCCTTGTCGCGCGCAGGGCCAAGCTCCTCGCCCTGGCCAAGATCGGCGGTGAAGGTCACGACCTCGCATCGATAGGTGGTCTGCAGCCATTTGAGGATGATCGAGGTGTCGAGACCGCCGGAATAGGCGAGAACGACCTTCTTCACGCTGCTGTCAGCCATCTGTTCATTTTCCTTCTGACGGCCCCATGGGCCGCGTTTCGGACGCAATGGCGCACTATCCCAGCACTCGGGGCGAAGCAATCGGAACCTTCTGATCGATCCCGCGTCGTCCGTTGATGGATCGACGCAGGAGTGCGCGTCGTCCCTCCATTCCACAGGCGCCCTTCGCGGCGCTTGCGGTCGCGTTACGAAGAGCGCAGGCTCGATCGGGCGCGACACGACATGACGACCTGTTCGGAGGCTGAATGCCGAATCGCCCCGGTTTGGATTTCTGGTATGAGTTCGCGTCACCCTATTCCTGCCTGAGTGCCCTCAGAATCGAGAAACTGGCCGAGCAGGCCGGCGTCGCCTTGCGCTGGCGCCCTTTCCTGCTCGGGCCGATCTTCGCAGCGCAAGGCTGGAACACCTCGCCCTTCGCGCTCTATCCCAGCAAGGGACGCTATATGTGGCGCGACACGGCGCGGCGCGGACGGCGGCAGGGCGTAGCCATCGTCAAGCCAGATAATTTTCCCCAGAATTCGCTGACGGCGGCGCGGCTGGCTCTGGCGGGGCGTGATGGTGGCTGGACGCCGGCCTTCTCCAAGGCGCTGTTCCGGGCGCATTTCTGCGAAGGCCGCAACATGGCGGAAGAGGCCGTGCTGAGCGCCGCGCTGAAGGAGGCAGGCAGCGACCCCAATGTCGCGCTGCCGCTCTCACGGAGCGAGGAGATCAAGGGCCGCCTGCGCGCCGAGATCGAATATGCCAAATCGATCGGCATCTTCGGCGCCCCCTTCTTCGTGACAGGCGACGGCGAGCTCTTCTGGGGGGACGACCGTCTCGAGGAAGCGCTGGAATGGGCGATCGAAGGGCGTTGAAGCTGTGATTCTGGACCGCCGCCGCGTGTTGGTCGCCGGGGCTGGCCTGTGCCTGGCCTCGGCTGCACGGGCACGCCCTGCCTTGCCGGGCGATGCTCCGGCCTACGATGCGCGCGAACTCACCGTCGTCCCGAATGCTCCCGCGATCGGGCGGCGCTACTGGTCGCCCGGCCTCAACGAAGGCTATGTTCCGCAGGGCCTCACCGTCTTTGGTGACGAGGTTCTGGTCGCCTGCTATCGCAGTACCGAGCGCGATCAGGACAATGGGCCGGCGCGCGTGTTCCGGCTCGCGCGCGCCGACGGGCGCCTGCTCGGCAGCTTTGTGTTGCCGGCGACTTATGGCCATCCCGGCGGTCTCGCCACCGCGCGCGATACCTTGTTCGTCGCCAATTCGGGTCGATTGCTGGCGCTCGATTTCAAGGAATCCTGCCGCACCGGCGAGTGTGCGCCGCTCAAGGAGGCTCGCGTCGACAAGGCGATGGGACCATCCTTCCTGACCGCCTCGGGCGATACGCTCTGGTTCGGCCCCTATCGCCGCGAAGGGACGCCGGGCCTCCACGCGGTGCCGATCGATCGGGTTCTGGCCGGCGGCGAGATTCCCATCGGCCTTGCCGACAGCCGGGCCGCCCTGCCGTTGCCGCTCTTCGCGCAGGGAGCGACCTTCGACAAGGCGGGCAAGATCTGGATATCGCAAAGCTCCGGCAACCGGCCGGCCTTCCTGTCCCGGCTCGACCCCGCGACCGGCGCTGTGCTGGGGCGCTACCCCGCTCCGGGCGGAATCGAGGATCTCGGTCTCGCCCGCGACGGCAAGATCTGGGCGGTTGGGGAAGCCGGCACGCAACGCTGGAGCCGTTGGAGCACGTTCTTTCCGCTGGTCTTCGAGATCGATCCGGCGAAGCTGGTTACCTGAGTCCTAGCCCGGCCTCTGCGGCGGCCTGGCCCATGGCCCCCGTGACGCGGTTTCCTCGACCATCGTCGGCAGGTCCTGGCGCTCGCCGATCTTCGGGGGATGCGGCGGCATGGCCGGCATCCGCCCGCCCGCGGTCTCGATCAGCGCCTGTACGCGCTTGGTGACGGACGGATGGGTCGAGAACAGGTCGGCGAAATCGTCCGGGTCGTTCTCGAAGCACATGTCCATCACACCCGACGGCACGCCCTCGATATCGGCCCGGCCGGAGATCTTGAGCAGGGCGGAGATCATCGCATCCGGGTTCTTGGTCAGTTCGACGGCGCCGGCATCGGCGAGGTACTCGCGCGAACGCGACAGCGACAGCCGGATCAGCACCGCCAGGAACCAGGAGATCGCGATCACCACGATGCCCACGATGATGGCGAGCCCGTTGCCCTTCTTGGCATCATCCGAGGAAACTCTGATCCGGCTGCGCCCGAAGCCGCGGAAGACGATTTCGCCGACGAAGGAGATGACGCCCGCAATCACGACGGCGATCACCATCAGGCGGACGTCGCCGTTGCGGATATGGGTCAGTTCATGCGCCAGCACCGCCTCGATCTCGGCATCGTTGAGCTGGGCCAGCAGCCCCGTCGTGACGCTCACGGTGAACTGCTTGTCGTTGACGCCGCTGGCGAAGGCGTTGAGCGCATCGCTCTCGACGACGGCGAGCTTCGGCATCGGCAAGCCGCGCGAGATGCAGAGATTTTCCAGCATCCGGTAGAGTTTGGGGTTGTCTTCGCGCGCGAGTCCTCTCGACCCCGTGACGACATTGATCATCGCGACATTCATGTGGAAGCCGATGAAGACCCAGAGCATCGTCGCGGCGGTGATGAAGGGGAACCAGGAGCGGAAGACGCGGCCGGCTTCGCCGAAGGCGGTACGCCCGCGCGGCACGCCGCCATAGCCGAAGGCGACCAGCAGCAGGCCCCAGGCCGTGAGATAGACCAGCACGAACAGCCCGGCGATCAGGAAATTGGACCTGATCCGGTTGTTGCGCTGATGGGTATAGAGCCCGAAGGCCTCGGCCATCGCAGCCGCTCCCGCTGCCTGAAGGATTCGCCGTCAGAACTTCACGCTGGGCGCAACTTCGATCTGGGCGCGGGTCTGTTCGCCGACATCGAAGAATTCGCGCTGGGTGAAGCCCATCTGCGGCGCGAACAGCACGGCCGGGAAGGCCTGGATCGCGGCATTGAACTCGCCGACCGCATTGTTGAAGAAGCGCCGCGCCGCGGCGAGCTTGTCCTCGACATTGCCGAGATCGACCTGGAGCTGCTGGAAATTGGCTGATGCCTTGAGGTCCGGATAGGCCTCGCCGAGGGCGAGCAGCCGGCCGACCGCGCCGGAGAGCTGCTGCTCGGCTGCGGCCTTGTCATGGACACCGGTCGCGCCCTGCGCCGCGTTGCGCGCCGTGATCACCGCGTCGAGCGTCGATTTCTCGTGCGTCGCATACCCCTTCACCGTCTCGACGAGATTCGGGATCAGATCGTGGCGCTGCTTCAACTGCACGTCGATATCGGCGAAGGCCTGGTTGACGCGCTGCCGCATCGCGACGAGCCCGTTATAGGTCATGATCAGGTAGACGACGAGAACGACGATCAGCCCCAGAATGGCCCAGCCCATGGCACCCCTCCCAACACGCGGACGAAATCCGCCCGCAGCCTCGCACGAAGTGTGAGGCCGGGGAAGCTATGCGATATCCGGGGACGCCGGCTCCCTCGAATGGGGGATATCCCATAACGTAGCGTCATGCTTGGTCCGGGGCGAGGGTGGCATGGACGCGACACGGGAGTCGCGCGGCCGCGCGGGGGGACATGTGATGAGACTTGTCGTGACGGCGCTGCTGGCGCTGACGCTCGGTGGCTGCAATCAGACGATGCAATCGGAAGGGCCGGAGCCGGTGGCCGCTGCCTTGCCGGCAGCGCCGGCCTCGCCGCCGGAAGGGCAGGGGCCGCGGCTGGCTTCCAATGGCACGGTCGCTGCCTTGCCCGCGGGGGATCCGGGCGGCGCCATCTACGAGCCGCTGGTCGACATGCATCGCGTCAATCCCGATCGCTATCAGCGCGATCTCACTGCCTGCCGTCAGCAGGCGGCTCCGCAACTGGCGGCGATCAGGCGTGCGACGCAGCAGCAGCAGACGGGCACTGCGATCGCGGTCGCCGGCACGCTGGCGAGCTATATTCCTGTCCCGGGGTTCCGGCAGGCCCATGTGCTGGCGAGTGCTGCCAGCGCCGTGCAGTCGGTTGGCGGTGCGACAGCGGAAAGCGGCGCTGCCGCGGTGGAGAAGGCATCCTCCGACTATGCGCTGGTCGTTGACAGCTGCCTGACCCACAAACGCTACAAGCTGCTGCGTCCCTGATCGAAATAAGCGGGGCAAGACTTCTTAGCCTTGCCCCGCGCGTCTACTTGGATTACATCGCGCTGGTCCGAAGGGCCGTGATCGATCATGCGCCGGGGGCGGTCTTTGAGGCCTGCTCCCGTTTTGTGTTTGAACCGGCCGTCCGGATACGGATCGAGCCGCTGGTCCTGGCGCCTCCGCCGGCCCCGTCTGACGGGGAGGCGGATACCTCCGAGAGGAGGTGCCGACGGCCGCGATCCGGAACGCAGCACCAACCACGGCGCCTAAGCCGGACATCCGCGGGATACGTGGCCGGCTCCCAGGAGATTACATGTCTGCAGTTGAAAGCTACAGCGCGGGTCGCGAGGATTTCGCCGCCCTGCTCGAAGAGTCCTTCACCCGTAACGAGGCCCTCGAAGGCTCCGTCATCAAGGGCAAGGTCGTCGCCATCGAGAAGGATATGGCGATCATCGACGTCGGTCTGAAGACCGAAGGTCGCGTCGCGCTCAAGGAATTCACCGGCCCCGGCCGTGAGCAGGAACTGAACGTCGGCGACGAGGTCGAGGTCTATCTGGACCGGATCGAGAACGCGCTCGGCGAAGCCGTGATCTCGCGCGACAAGGCTCGCCGCGAAGAGAGCTGGGTCAAGCTCGAGAAGGCCTTCGAGGCTCGCGAGAAGGTCACCGGCATGATCTTCAACACCGTCAAGGGCGGCTACACCGTCGACCTCGACGGCGCCGTGGCCTTCCTGCCGCGCTCGCAGGTCGACATCCGTCCGATCCGCGACGTCGGCCCGCTGATGGGCCAGCCGCAGCCCTTCGAGATCCTCAAGATGGATCGCCGCCGCGGCAACATCGTCGTCTCGCGCCGCACCGTCCTCGAAGAGACCCGCGCCGAGGCTCGTTCCGAGCTGGTCGCCTCGCTCGAAGAGGGCCAGGTCATCGACGGCGTCGTCAAGAACATCACCGAGTACGGTGCGTTCGTTGACCTCGGCGGCATCGACGGCCTGCTGCACGTCACCGACATGGCGTGGCGCCGCGTGAACCACCCGTCGGAGGTCGTGACCATCGGCCAGACGGTCAAGGTCAAGATCATCAAGATCAACCAGGACACGCACCGCATCTCGCTCGGCATCAAGCAACTGCTGGCCGATCCGTGGGATGGCATCGCCGAGCGTTACCCGGTCGGCACCCGTCTCAAGGGCCGCGTGACCAACATCACGGACTACGGCGCGTTCGTCGAAGTGGAGCCGGGCATCGAAGGCCTGATCCACGTCTCCGAGATGTCCTGGACCAAGAAGAACGTCCACCCCGGCAAGATCGTCTCGACCTCGCAGGAAGTCGACGTCGCGATCCTCGAGGTCGATCCGGTCAAGCGCCGCATCTCGCTCGGCCTCAAGCAGACCCTGCGCAACCCGTGGGAGCTCTTCGCGGAGCAGCACCCGTCGGGCTCGACGGTCGAGGGCGAGGTCAAGAACAAGACCGAGTTCGGCCTGTTCCTGGGTCTCGAAGGCGATATCGACGGCATGATCCATCTCTCGGATCTCGACTGGAACCGTCCGGGCGAGCAGGTCATCGAGGAATACAAGAAGGGCGACGTCCTGCAGGCCGTCGTTCTCGATGTGGACGTCGAGAAGGAGCGTATCTCGCTCGGCCTGAAGCAGCTCGGCGGCGATCCCTTCGTGGATGCCGGCGAGTTCAAGAAGGGCCAGATCGTCACCTGTGAGGTGGTCGAGGTGAAGGAGTCGGGTCTCGACGTGAAGATCGCCGACACCGACATGATGACCTTCATCAAGCGCGCCGAGCTGGCTCGCGATCGCTCCGAGCAGCGCCCCGAGCGCTTCGCGGCCGGCGAGCGCATCGACGCCCGCGTCGTCCTCTTCGACAAGAAGGCCCGCAAGATCCAGGTCTCGATCAAGGCCCTGGAAATGGCCGAGGAGAAGGAGGCGATGGCCCAGTACGGCTCCGCCGATTCCGGTGCCTCGCTCGGCGACATCCTGGGCGCGGCGCTCAAGAAGGCCACCGACAAGAAGTGAGGTTTCGGCCGCGTGAGCGGCCGGCCCTTGAATTCGGCCCGCGCGGAGCGATCCGCGCGGGCTTTTGTTTCGGTCCTGCTCGTCATTCCCGGGCGGAGTGAAGCGCAGACCTGAGAATCTCACGACCAGAGAGCTCTGGTTTCCGAGAAGGTCGGGTCAAGCTCGACCACACGCTATAAAAGGAGCTCGCCATGACCCCCGCCGCCATCGGCATCGACTTCGGCACCACCAACAGCGTCGTTGCGCTGGCGGGGTCGGACGGGTCGGTCATGACGCGCTCCTTCGCCACGAAGCAGGGCGCGGTCGATGCCTATCGCTCGGCGCTGATGTTCTGGCGGGAAGGGCGCCCGCCCGAGACCCGCATCACCCATGTCAGCGGTCCCGACGCGCTCGACATGGCGCTCGGCATGACGACCGAGCACCGCTTCCTGCAGTCGCTAAAAACGCATCTGTCGAGCCGTGCCTTCCAGGAAACGCGCCTGTTCGGCAAGCTCTTCCGGCTGGAGGATCTGATCGGCGTCTTCCTTTCCGACCTCGCGACGGGACTGCCCGGCCATGACGCGCTGCCGTTGGTGTCCGGCCGCCCGGTCGTGTTCGCCGGAGAGCGCCCGGACGAGGAACTCGCGGTCGGTCGCCTGAAGGCCTCCTATGGCAAGGCCGGCATGGAACAGGTCGATTTCGCCTATGAGCCGCTCGGCGCCGCCTACTGGTATGCCCGTGACCTGAAGACGCCGCAGACCATGCTGGTCGCCGATTTCGGCGGTGGTACCAGCGACTTCTCGGTGATGCGCTTCGAACCCGGCCGCAATCGCGGCCTGGAGGCGATCCCGCTCTCCCATGCCGGTGTCGGCGTCGCCGGCGACACCTTCGACTACCGCATCATCGAGCATGCGGTCTCGCCGGCGCTCGGCAAGGGCACGGACTACCGTTCCTTCGGCAAGCTCCTGCCGGTGCCGGCCCATTACCACGCCGCCTTCGCGCAATGGCACAAGCTCTCGCTGATGAAGAGCCGCGAGATCATGGCCGAGCTAAACGCGCTGATCCGCGAGGCCGTCGAGCCCGGCAAGCTCGAGGACCTGCTGACGGTGATCGAATACGATCTCGGATACGAGCTCTATCGCGCTGTCTCCGCCGCCAAGGTCGCGCTCTCCGACCGCGAGGAGACCACGCTGAGCTTCAACCAGATGGGCGTCACCATCGAAAAGCCGATCCGCCGCGCCGATTTCGATCGCTGGATCGCTGATGATGTCGGTGCCATCGAAGCAGCGCTTGACCGCGCACTGGCCGAGGCCGGCCTTGGCGGCGGTGACCGCATCGAGGCGGTCTTCATGACCGGCGGTACCTCCTACGTCCCGGCCGTGCGCGGCCTGTTCGACCGCCGCTTCGGCGCCGGCAAGGTGCATATCGGCGATGCTTTCCGTTCGGTGGCCAGCGGCCTTGCGCTGCTCGCGCTCGACCGGGCGCGCGCCTCGGTCGCGGCCTGAGACGGCGCCTCGCGCCTTGCCCGGCCGGCCCTGCGGGTCTACATCACGGACCCGCAGCCGCCAGGAGTAACCGATGTCGTCCGATGCCGATCTGCTCGCAGACCGCCGCAGCCTGCGCCGCAAGCTGACGCTCTGGCGCGTGCTCGCCGTGCTGGGCGTGATCGTCGCGGCGGTGGTCGCCGGCTTCGCCTGGAAGGGCGACGGCCCTGCCAGCCTGTCGAGCGCCCATATCGCGCGCATTACCATTTCCGGCTTCATCTCCGGCGATCGCCGCACGCTCGACCTGATCAAGTCGGTCGAGGACAGCAAGTCGGTCTCCGCCGTCGTGCTCCGCGTCGACAGCCCCGGTGGTACGACCTCGGGCTCCGAGGCATTGCATACGGCTTTGCGCCAGCTCGCCGCGAAGAAGCCGATGGTTGCGGTGGTCGACGGCGTCGCCGCGTCGGGCGGCTATATCGCCGCGATGGGGGCGGACCGCATCGTCGCCCGCCAGACCTCCCTCGTCGGCTCGATCGGCGTGCTCTTCCAGTTCCCCAACGTCTCGAACCTGCTCGACACGGTCGGCGTCAAGGTCGAGTCGATCAAGTCGAGCCCGTTGAAGGCGGCGCCGAGCGGTTTCGAGCCGACCTCGCCGGAGGCGCGCGAGGCGCTGCAGCGCGTCGTCAACGACAACTACACCTGGTTCAAGGACATGGTGCGCGACCGGCGCCATCTCGCCGAGGGCGAGGTGGCCACGGTCTCGGACGGCCGCGTCCATTCCGGCCGCCAGGCCGTGGCCCTCAAGCTCGTCGATCAGATCGGCGGCGAGCCGGAGGCGATCGCCTGGATGGAGCGCGAGAAGAGTGTCGCCAAGGACCTGAAGGTTCGCGACTGGCGTCGGCGTAGCGAATCCTCGTCGCTTGGCCTCTGGAGCTTTGCGGAGGCTATGGCCCGCGGTGCCGGGCTCGATGCGCTCGCCGCGACGATCGCGCGGGCGGCGGACCAGCCGGTCGGCTTGCGGCTTGACGCGCCCTTGGCGCTCTGGCAGCCTGCCGCTGAAAAGTGATGTTGATACAAATGGTTATACTCCAGCGATGATTAAGTCCGAACTCGTTCAGCGGATCGCCGACCGCAACACCCACCTCTATCAGCGCGACATCGAGAACATCGTCTCGGCTATCCTGGACGAGATCGTGAAAGCGCTGGCGCGGGGCGACCGGGTGGAGCTGCGCGGCTTCGGCGCCTTCTCGCGCAAGGGCCGCTCGGCCCGCATCGGCCGCAATCCCCGCACGGGCGACGCGGTGGAGGTCGAGGAGAAATTCGTCCCCGTCTTCAAGACGGGCAAGGAGCTGCGGCTGCGCCTCAACGGCAAGGACTGATCGCAGGCGTTTCCAAGGCTGGGTCCAACTCCAGCCCTCATCCTGAGGGCCGCGCTAGTGGCGTCTCGAAGGATGATCCAGGAGGTTCTGGTAGCATCTGGAGCATCCTTCAAGACACAGGCCTGTCGGCTTGCTTCTCAGGATGAGGGCTCGCAAATGCAAAGGGTACAAACCCGATGAAGGCCTTCTTCAAGGCGCTGGTGCTGGTTCCCGTCGCGCTGGTGATCGTGCTGTTCTCTGTCGCCAATCGCGGCATGGTGCGCGTTTCGCTCGACCCTTTCAGCCGTGACCTGCCGATGTTCTCGATCGAGCTGCCGCTCTTCGCAGTGGTGCTCGCGGCGATCGCCATCGGCGTCCTCGTCGGCGGTCTGGCATCCTGGATCGCGCAGGGCAAGCACCGCAAGGCGGCGCGCCGCAACCGTCGCGAGGCGGAGGCGCTGCGTTCCGAAACCCAGGCGCTGCGCTCCGCCGTGCCCGACTCCGCGCTGCCGGCACTGACCAACGGACGGAATTGATGCGACTTTTCGACGTGGCCGAGATCGACGCGGCCCTGAATTACCCCGGCCTGATCGACATTCTCGACGACGCCTTCCGCAGCGAGGTCATCGCACCCAAGCGCGGCCAATACGCGATCCAGCGGCCAGACGAGACCGATGCCATCCTGCTGACCATGCCCGCCTGGAGCGGGCCGGATGTCGCCAGTCCCTATATCGGCACCAAGATTGTCTCGGTCTTCTTCGGCAACGGCAAGCGCAACCTGCCGGGCGTCATGGGCGCCTATCTCCTGATGGACGGCACGAGCGGCAAGCCGCTCGCCGTGATGGACGGCAACCGGCTGACGACCTGGCGCACGGCCGCGGCCTCGGCCCTGGCCTCGCGCTACATGTCGAACCCCGAATCCAGCCGCATGCTGATGGTCGGAGCCGGCGCGCTCGCACCCTTTATCATCAAGGCGCATCGCTCGGTCCGTCCGCTCACCGAAATCGCGATCTGGGCGCGGCGCCCCGAAGCGGCCGAGGCCACCGTGGCCGAGCTGGCCCGGGAGGGCATCGAGGCCCGCGCCACCACCGATCTCGAAGGCGAAGCCCGCACCGCCGACATCATCTCCTGCGCCACCAACGCCACCGAACCCTTGATTCACGGCCACTGGTTGAAGCGCGAGGCCCATCTCGACCTGATCGGCGGCTTCACCATGCAGATGCGCGAGGCCGATGCCGATGCCCTGCACCGCGCCCGCGTGATCGTCGACTCCGGCAAGGCGATCGATGAAGGCGGTGACGTCGCCGTCGCGATTGCCGAAGGCAGTTACAGTGCAGACCAGGTCGCTGGCACGCTCGCCGATCTCTGCCATGGCCGGATCGCCGGCCTGGTCGAGGGCGGCGGCATCACGCTGTTCAAGTCGGTCGGCGTCGCCCTCGAGGATCTGGCGGCCGCCATCGCGGTCTGGGAGCGCCGCATCTAAGCTCGACGGAGCTTCGCCGCGGCCCGAGGGGGATACCGGTGGCGATCGATCTGACGGAGGAAGAGCGCAGCCAGGTCGCGCATGCCGCCGCGGCCGATGGCGGCTTTCGAGGGGCGCTGTTGTCTGCCTTGCCCTATCTCGGTCCTGCCGCGCTCTTGTCTGTCTGCGCCAAGATTGTCGCCGGACCTGGCGCAACTGGTCGGCCTGACGTGGCCTGACCGGTTGCGACAGTTCCCGATCAGGCGACCCGCGCGCCGCCGATGGCGCCGAGCAGCCACAGGATCAGCACGATTACGATCACGAGGCCGAGCACGCCGCCCAGTCCTGCCGTCCCGTAGCTGCGATGGCCGTAGTAGCCGCCGCCGCCGAGAAGCAGGATGAGCAGCACGATGATGAGCACGGTAGACATGGCGAACTCCCGTAGATCGATGCCCGTGTCGGGCGAGGTCTAGCGGGAAACGCCGGCTGCGAACTCCCGGTTCCGCTGCGGCACACCGGGATGATTGCCGCGAGGCCGGCTGCCGGAGGCGCCGGTGTTTCCTGTCATGCTTGACCCGCACGGTACGTAGCGGCGATTCTCCGGATATGCGCAGCATCTCCCGAATCGCGGCTCTTCTGGCGCCGCTCGCCCTTCTGCCAGCCGCAGGCCGGGCCCAGTCCACGGCAGACCAGGAGGCGAAGACCCGAGCCGCGAATATCGCAGCCTGGCCCGATGCCGCCCGTTCCCTCTTTGGCCAGAAAACGGGGCCAGCCAACATGCAGGCCCGCGCCATCGGTTCCTATGCACGCGGCTGCCTTGCGGGTGCGGCGGAACTGCCGGTCGATGGCCCGAGCTGGCAGGTCATGCGCCTCAACCGCAATCGCAACTGGGGCCATCCGGCTCTGGTCGATTATCTGGAGAAGCTCGCACGAGACGTACCGCGTATCACCGGCTGGGCCGGCCTGCTCGTCGGTGACATGTCGCAGCCGCGCGGCGGCCCGATGCTGACCGGCCATGCCTCGCACCAGATCGGGCTCGATGCCGATGTCTGGCTGACGCCCATGCCGCGCGGCCGGCTCGACCGCTCGCAGCGCGAGAACATGCCGGCGGTCAACATGGCTCGCTCGGACTGGCGGGACGTCGAGCCCCGGAACTGGACACCGGCCCATACCCGGTTGATCCGCGCTGTCGCGGCTGAGCCCAAGGTCGAGCGCATCTTCGTCAATCCGGCGCTCAAGGTCGCGCTCTGCCGCGAGGCCGGTGCCGACAAGAGCTGGCTGGAGAAGGTGCGGCCGATCTGGGGCCACAACTACCATTTCCATATCAGGCTGGCCTGTCCTGCCGGGATGGCGAGTTGCCAGGGCCAGGAGCCGCCGAATTTCGGCGATGGCTGCGGCGCCGAGCTCAGCGGCTGGATCGAACGCCAGCACAACGCGATCTTCAATCCGCCGAAGCCGAAGCCCGGGCCGAAACCCAAGCCGAAGCCGCCGATGTCCCTCGATGCCCTGCCGCCGGAATGCCGGCAGGTTCTGGTCTCGCGCTGAACCGTCGGTCTAGCGCCGGGGCGGTACGCGCCCCGAGCTATAGGCGAAGGGATCGTTCCGGGCGTTGATCGGCAAGGCCTCCTCGGAGCCCTGCTGGTCCATGACGCCGGAGCCGCCGCCATCACCGAGGGTGGCCTCTTCCTCCGATGGCTCGACGGCGCCCGGCAATGCGAGCGGCCCGCGACTCTCGCTCGGCAAGGGCTGCGGCTGGTAGCGTCCCCGCTGCTGGCGCGCGTCGTACTGCTCCAGGAAGCGCTGTTGCGCGTCGAGACCACCAGACTGGCCCTGGGCGTAGCTTGCCACGGGATAGCCGCCCTGGACCGCGCCGGGCGGCCGCAGCCCGTCGCTCGGCTGGCGGAGCAATCCGCCGCCCGCGACCACGGTGCCGGCGCTCGGCGCCGAACCGCGCGGCAGCGTCTGGGCCGACGAATAGGGGCGTGTCGGGTCCGGCGGTGGCAGGTTGTAGTTCGGCGTGTACTTGATCACCGGCTTGCAGATGTGCCGGCCCTTGGCATGGCGGGCCAGGTCGATATGGAAATGGTCGTAATGCAGCGGATCGGCCCCGGGGCCGAGCACCGTCGAGAAATGTTCGCAGGCGCCGACGAAGACCTCGCGCAGGAAGTTCTGCTCCTCGGGCGAGCCGCGCCAGCCGTCCTTGACCGTGATCACGCGGTTGTCGTTGAGCCGGAAGGAGAAGACGTCGACGGCATTGCCGAAGGCATGCTCCGAGGTGCGTGACGTTCCCGTGCCGTTGTTCATCGCCCGGCATGAATACGAGCCGGCCCGCAATTCGATGACCTGGGCGCCGAGCACGTTCATCGCAGCCGGCTGCACGACTTCGGCCAGCCACTTGTCGGTGGTCGCGACCACGGGGCAGGAGAGAGTGGCCGAGCTGGTCAGCCCGATGCCGCCGCCCGAGAAGGCGGAGACCTTGAGCGGCTGCTGCATGCCGCAGGTGCCCGGCCCGTCGATCGCCTTGCCGCGCAGACTGACATAGGACGAGATCTGCACCTGGCGGGACGCCATGCAGGCCGCTTCCGCCTGGTCGCGCCAGGCGGCGCGCTGGGGCTTCTGGAACTTGCCGCAGCCCGCAAGGCCGGTTGCGCCGACGATGCCGAGTGCGATGAGGGCGAGATGAGCGCGTCGCATGACCATTCAAATGCGAACCGCTTGGTGAACGGTTTCTCAACCGACTGCGTCCAGGCCGCCACAGGCGGATTAACTTTGGTGCGGTGGTGAATCGCGCCTTAATGAGCGGTTCCCGGCCTTAACCGGGATAGCTTCCGCCGCTGCCGGCCCTGTCGCGGATGTCGGCAAGAACAGTGCGCGGGGATCGCAGGTCGAACCATGGCGAAGCCGTGGCGGAGCGGTGGAGACGACTCGCGACGAAATTTCGCAGCCAGAAATATCCCCAAATCTAATCAATGGTTTAACGGGTGATTAAGGATGATCTTGCCTGCATCCCGATGCCGCCACGATGCCGCCCCCTTGCGGCCTTCGTCAGTTCTGGTAGCTTCCACGACAGGTCAATGACACAGGAGGGTGTGATGAGTGTCACGCTACGTCTCGACCGATTGATCATGGGTGCGGCATTCGTTTTCATGATGGCGATCGTTCTGGGAGCGTTCTGACAACGGGTCAGTCTCGAAGTCGCTAGGACCACAAGAGCAATGAAAACAACGCCGCCGGGAAGGAGTCCCGGCGGCGTTTCTGTTGGAGCGGCTAGCGTCAGGCCGGCGCGTTCAGCTTTCCGGGCAGGCGGTTTCCGTTATCTGCCACGACATCATGTTGACCACCCGTCCGCAGGTCGCGACGCGCCGCCCCTGCGTGGTCCTGATGCAGGACATCGCTCCTTCCGTGATCTTGCGACCGTCGTTCCAGCAGAAGCAGAGCGGTTCCGGCGCCTGGGCGAGGCGCGGCTTGTCCAGTGCGACGGCCGGCTCCCCGGCTGCGGCGGCTTCGCTCAAAAGGAATAGGACGGCGAGCGCGAGCATCCAGCGCAGCACGCGGTGTCGGTGAGGCCTCGGTCCGGATCCGGTCATGGCGCTCTCCCCGCGCCTCGCATCGCGAGGCCGCTCTGGAGTTTACCATATCGGGCCGATCGCAACGAATGATTATGCACTGATTTGAAATGGTTATGGATTTCAGCCTGTTAGCCGGTGAGGTCTTGCGTGGAATGCGGGCTCTCTCCATATTGGCGCCCGTGGGCCCATGGTGGGCTCCGGGAGGAACAATGTCTCTGATTTCGCTCGCCCGTCGTGGACGTGCCGTCGCCCTCGTCGCCGGGGCCCTGGTGCTCGTGCCGCTCGTTGCCGAAGCCCGCCCGGGCGGTGGCCGCAGCTCGGGCAGCCGTGGGTCGTTCACCAATAGCGCGCCGCCCTCGACCAATACGACGCCGGGTGGCGCCCAGACGTTCCAGCGCTCCGCTCCGGCCTCGCCGTCGATGGCTGGTCCGTCGGCCGCTGGCGCGGCTGCGCAGGCCGCCCGCCCGTCCTTCGCGCGCAACATGATGATGGGCATCGGCGCCGGTCTGCTCGGCGCGGGCCTGTTCGGTATGCTGTCGGGCTCGGGCTTCTTCGGCGGGCTGGCCTCACTCGCCGGTATGCTCGGCTTCCTGCTGCAGATCGGCTTGATCGCCGGCATCATCATGCTCGCCATCCGCTTCTTCCGTCGCCGCTCCGAGCCGCAGCTTGCCGGCGCGGGTGCGCCTTATGCCCGCCAGGGCTATGACGCGCCGCAGCCGCAGCCTGCCGCCGCCCGCATGGGCGGCTTCGGCGGCGGTGCCGCCGCTGCTGCCGTGCAGCCGCAGCCGATCGAGCTTGCCGGTGACGATTTCAACGCGTTCGAGCGCCTGCTCGGCGAGATCAACACCGCCTACTCGAACGAGGATGAGGCGGGCCTGCGCCAGCGTACGACGCCCGAGATGTTCGGCTATTTCGACGAGGACCTGAGCGACAACGCCCGTCGCGGCGTCGCCGACCGTGTCTCCGACGTCAAGCTGCTGCAGGGCGACCTGTCGCAAGCCTGGCGTGAGGGCGATGCCGACTACGCGACCGTCGCGATGCGTTTCAGCCTGATCAATGCGCTCTATGACCGCAAGTCCGGCAAGATCGTCGACGGCAGTGCCACGCAGACCCAGGAGGTCAGCGAGTACTGGACCTTCGTCCGTGAGCGCGGTGGCGCCTGGAAGCTCTCGGGCATCCAGCAGGCGGCCTGAGCGCCGGCAGCGTGAGAATATGACAGACGGCCGGGGCGACCCGGCCGTTTTGCTTTGCGCGGCTTTCGGGTGTTCCGCTGGCGAAGCCGGGGGTATTGCGCTACTGGCGAACAGAGCCAGCCCGGAGCCTGCCTTCCATGAGTGATATGCGTCTCGTCGTCGTCGGTGCCGCCGGACGGATGGGCAAAATGTTGATCCGCACCATCGATCAGGCCGAGGGCTGCACCCTCGTGGCTGCCATCGAGCGCCCAGGCTCGGCAGCGCTCGGAGAGGATGCGGGGATTCTCGCCGGCTTGCCGGCATCAGGCGTCAAAGTGACGAGCGATGCGGCTGCGGCCTTCGCTTCCGCTGATGGCGTCCTCGACTTCACCGCGCCGGATGCGACGGTCGCCTTCGCCAGGCTGGCGGCCAAGGTCGGCATCCTGCATGTCGTCGGCACGACCGGGCTGGAGCCCGCGCATCTGGCTGAGCTGTCCGAGGCGGCGAAGCGGGCTCCGATCATCCGCTCCGGCAACATGAGCCTCGGCGTCAATCTGCTCGCGGCGCTGGTGCGCAAGGTCGCGACGACGCTCGGCACCGACTGGGACATCGAGATCGTCGAGATGCATCACCGCATGAAGGTCGATGCTCCCTCCGGTACGGCCGTGCTGCTCGGTGAGGCGGCGGCCGAGGGGCGCGCCGTCGATCTCGCGACGACCCGCGTTGCCGGCCGCGACGGCATCACCGGTGCGCGCGAGCCCGGCACGATCGGCTTCGCCGCTCTGCGCGGCGGCACCGTCATTGGCGATCACAAGGTCATCTTCGCTGGCGTCGGCGAGCGGCTCGAGCTCGCCCATGTCGCCGAGGACCGCAGCCTCTTCGCGCAAGGCGCCGTCAAGGCCGCGCTCTGGGGCAGGGGGCGTCAGCCTAGCCTCTATTCGATGGCCGACGTGCTCGGCCTCGACGCGCTCTGACCATGACCCGCGTCACGGTCGCGCCGGGCGTCATCCACTGGCCAGGCCGGTTGGCGCCGGAGGAGCAGGCGGCGCTGGTGGCGGAACTCAGGGCCGTGGCGCGCAAGGCGCCGTTCTTCCAGCCGCGCATGCCGAAGACCGGCAAGCCCTTCTCGGTCCGCATGACCAATTGCGGCTCGCTCGGCTGGGTTTCGGACATCAATGGCTATCGCTATCAGCCCGAGCATCCCGAAACCGGCGAGCCCTGGCCGATCATGCCGGCGCCGCTGCTCGATCTCTGGCGGGACCTGGCTGATTATCCGCATCCGCCCGAGGCCTGCCTCGTCAATTTCTATACGGCCGGCGCCAAGATGGGCCTGCATCAGGACCGTGACGAGCAGGATTTCGATGCGCCGGTCCTGTCGGTCTCGCTCGGCGACGCCGCGCTTTTCCGTATCGGTGGCACGACCCGCGGCGGCAAGACCACCTCGCTCAAGCTCGCCTCCGGCGACGTGCTGCTCTTCGGTGGCGAGGCGCGGCTGGCCTATCACGGCATCGACCGCATCCTGACGGGTTCCTCAACGCTGCTGCCGGAGGGCGGGCGGATCAACCTGACGCTGAGGCGCGTGACGAAGCCGAAACCCTAGTCGGCCGGCTTGCGCGGCAGGTTCGGGAAGGACCAGCCGAACAGCAGCGAGCCGGCCCGCAGGCCGAAGCAGGCTGCAAGGCCCCCGAACATCACGATCGGGCCGGAGAGGCCGAGCCCGACGAGCAGCGCCGTCATCGCGGCGCCGGCTGTTGCGGCGGTGACGTAGAAATCGCGGCTCCACAGCACCATCGGCCGGTCGCCGGCCAGGATGTCGCGCAGAATGCCGCCAAAGGTCGCGGTCATCGCGCCGAGCGCGACGGCCGAGAGCACCGGCACGGCGGCGTCGAGGCCCTTGAGCGTGCCGATGACGGCGAAAAGCGAGAGCCCGGCGGCATCGGCCCAGATCAGCAGCTTGCGGCCGGCCCACCCTTCGAGGACGCCGGGCCTGAAATAGGCCAGCGTCCAGGCGCTGAGCGCGACCAGGGTGCAGACGATGACGTCGTTGGGATCGCGTACCCAGAAAATCCCGCGCCCGAGCAGGACATCACGCAAGGTTCCGCCGCCGACGCCGGTGACGGTCGCCAGCAGGATGAAGCCGAACGGGTCCATGCCCTTGCGGGCCGCGACGAGGGCGCCGGTCAGCGCGAAAATGGCGACGCCGGCGGCCTCGAACACGGCGTCAGTGCTGGGTGGGTTCGTGGGCCGGTGGCTCCGGCGCCTTGGGTGCGCCGGCGGAGACGCCGACCAGAGCCGGGCGCAGGACGCGTTCGCCGATCTTGTAGCCGATCTGCACGACCTTCGAGACCAGTCCCTTGGCGATCGCGGCGTCGGGCGCCTCGAACATCGCCTGATGCAGGTTGGGGTCGAATTTCTCGCCCTGGGGGTCGATCTGGCGTACGCCGTGGCGCTCCAGGGTCTTGAGCAATTCGCGTTCGGTCAGCTCGACACCTTCATGCAGCGCCTTCGTGGCGGCATCGGCCGCCTTCATCGCATCTGCCGGTATGCTTTCCAGTGCCCGGCGCAGGTTGTCGGAGGAGCCGAGCATGTCGCGCGCGAAGCTGGTGACCGCATAGGCCTTGGCATCGGCAATCTCGCGCTCGGTGCGCCGGCGCAGATTCTCCATTTCGGCAAGCGTGCGCAGCAGCTTGTCCTTGAGGTCGTCGCGTTCGGTCTGGAGCTTGGCGAGTTGCGTCGCGAGGCCTGCCTCGGTGTTGGCCGCCTGCTCGGGCGCGTCCGCGCCGGCTTCGAGGTTCGGATCTTCCGTCGCAGGGTTCTGCGTCATTTTATCGTCACGTCCCTTTCGTGGCTGGCTGCGCCGCCCGGGTGGGGCCAAAGCCGGTTGTGCCGGGGTGCTGCCGCGTTCGAGCCGGATATCGGCCTTATGGTCGTTTAAATCAAGCGCGGGCCGGCATTTTCGCCTTTATAGGGGCCGGCTTCTCCGCCTCTGATTTGAAGACGTCGAGCAGCGCCTTGCGGATCGTCAGTTGACGCCCGGTCGAGACGATCTTCGCATGGGTCAGGTCGGTGACGTAGAACACGTCGACCGCCTTCTCCCCGAAGGTCGCGATATGCGCCGAGGCGATGTTGAGGTTGAGCTTCCCGATCGCCGTGGTGAGATCGTAGAGCAGGCCCGGTCGGTCGAGGCCCGACACCTCCAGCACGGTGTGGCGCGCCGAGAGCACGTTGTCGATGATGATTTCGGGCTCGACCTGGAAGGTCTGGCCGCGCGGCGGCGGCGCGCGGCGCTGCGCCACGAGATCGGCGATCTTGATCTCGCCTTTCAGCGCCCGCTCGATGGCCGCGGCGATGCGCCCGGCCCGTCGCAATTCGTCGTCGTCGCGGTCGAAGGCGCGCGAGACCGAGATCGTATCCAGCACCAGGCCGTCGCTGGTGGTGAAGATCTGAGCGTCGACGATATTGCCGCCGGCCGCGGCGCAGGCGCCGGTGACGATGGCGAGCAGGCGTGGATGGTCGGGCGCAAGCACGGTGAGTTCCGTCACGCCGCGGAACTGATCCGTCTCGACAATGGTCGCCGTGGTCCGTCCTGCGCGCTCCGCCTCGCGCAGGAAGCGCGCGTGCTTTTCCTGCTGCTCCGGATCGACCTTGATCCAGTAGGCCGGGTAGTGGCGCGCCACATAGGCCTCGCGCTCGGCCTCCTTCCAGTCAGGTAGCCGCCGGCGCAACTCATCCTGCTTCGTGGCGACGCGCGCCTTGCGTTCGACAGCCGAATGACCGCCGGTGAGAACGAGTTCGGTCTCGTAGTAGAGGGTGCGCAGCAACTGCCCCTTCCAGCCGTTCCAGACGCCGGGTCCGACAGCCTTGATATCGGCGACGGTGAGGACGAGCAGAAGCTTCAGGCGCTCCAGCGTCTGCACGGTCGCGGCAAAGCTTTCGATCGTCTTGGGGTCGCCGAGGTCGCGGCTCTGCGCCACCGTCGACATATCCAGATGATGTTCGACAAGCCATGCGACGGTCTCCGTCTGCGCGGGCGTGAGGCCGAAGCGCGGGCCGAGCTTGCGGGCGATCCGCGCCCCGGCGATCGAATGGTCCTCGGCCCGGCCCTTGGCGATGTCGTGCAGGAAGAGCGCGACATAGAGCGCGCGCCGGTTGGCGATGGTCGGCATGATCTCGTTGGCGAGCGGATGCTCGGCCTCCAGCACGCCGGCATCGATTTCGGCCAGGACGCCCATGGACCGGATCAGGTGCTCGTCCACCGTATAGTGGTGGTACATGTTGAACTGCATCATCGCGACGACGCGGCCGAAATCCGGGACGAAGCGGCCGAGCAGCCCGGATTCGTTCATCCGCCTGAGCACCACTTCCGGCGAGCGCCGGCCGGTCAGGATCTCCAGGAAGATGCGGTTGGCTTCCGGCTCGTTGCGCAGGCCGGGGGTGACCAGCCTGAGCGACTGCGTCACCAGCCGGCTCGCATCGGGGTGGATGGCGAGGTCCTCGCGGCTGGCGATGGCGTAGAGCCGCAGCAGATTGACCGGATCGCGCTCGAAGGCGCTGTCGTCGACGACATCGAGGCGTTGGCTCGTCAGCTTGAAGTCGGCATGGCCGAGCGAGCGTTCGCGCTTGCGTTTGGTGAAGGTGCCCAGCAGCCTGGACATGCTGGCGCGCGGCTTCTGCTGGCGGGCCTCCAATGCGGCGCAGACGATGGCGGTGAGGTCGCCGACATCCTTGGCGATCAGGAAGTAGGCTTTCATGAAGCGCTCGACCGGCGCCTGACCGCTGCGGCCGGCATAGCCGATCTCCGCCGCGACCTGCCTCTGCAGATCGAAGGAGAGTCGCTCCTCGGCCCGGCCGGTGATGAAATGCAGCCAGCAGCGCACGCGCCAGAGGAATTCCTCCGAGCGCTGGAACATCTGGAGTTCCTGCTCGTCGAACAGTCCGGCTTCGACGAGATCGCGCACATCCTGGACGCGGTAAGCGTATTTGGCGATCCAGAATAGCGTGTTGAGATCGCGCAGGCCCCCCTTGCCGTCCTTGACGTTCGGCTCGACCAGATAGCGGGAGGCGCCGGCCCGCTGCACCCTGAGCTCGCGTTCGGCGAGCTTGGCCTCGGTGAAGGCGGGCGCCGTGCCCTCGACCACCTCGGCCTCGAAACGGCGGACCATCTCCTCGAATAGCGGGCGGTCTCCCACGAGGAAGCGCGCTTCCAGCAGGGCGGTGCGGATTGTCATGTCGGCGCGGGCCTCGCGCACGCAATCGTCGATCGAGCGCACCGAATGGCCGGTCTTCAGCTTCAGGTCCCAGAGCGGATAGAGCATGGATTCGACCACGCTCTCGCCCCAGGCCGTCTGCTTGTGAGGGAACAGGAAGAGCAGGTCGACATCCGAGCCTGGAGCCAGTGTGCCGCGCCCGTAGCCACCGACGGCGACGACCGCGATCCGCTCCGATTGCGAGGGGTTGTCGGCCGGGTAGAAATAGCTGGTCGCGGCGCTGTGCAGCGCCCGCACCACGGCATCCGTCACCGCCGAGAGCCGATGTGCACAGGCAAGTCCGCCGCGGGCGCCTGACAGGATCGTCCGCGCCGAAGCGTGCCCCTCGTCGAGCACCTGTCTCAGTCCGGTGACGAGAGCTTGCCGCATCTGCGCCTTGTCCCGCCGGCTGATCGTCGCGAACAGCCGTTCTATCCCGGCCTCGGGGCTGTGCAGCATCTCGGCGAGCGACAGGGCGGGCTTGGCGGGAGGCGCGGTCACGTAGGCTCCGTTCCGGGAGGCATCGCTTCTCGTAACATGAGGAGACGGCAGGAGAGAGGATAAATTTAAACGATAAACAATGTAAATTATAAAAAAAGACGCTTCATAATGTGTTGTTTGACAAATAGAACGATTGGACCTAAAGGTCGGATACGCGCCGATTTGAGCCACCAGCTTGCGGGCGCGAAACAAGTGCAGCTAAAGCGTGGGGCCAGGGACGCCACTCGTCCCGATCCCTCGCATCATCGACAGAGGGATAAGCCCCATGATCAGCGTCACCCGCCGCCTTGCGCTCGCTTTCGTTGCCGTTGCCGGCCTCGCCGCGCCGGCCTTCGCGCAGGCCCCCAGGGAAATCCGGCTCGACTACGCGACCTACAACCCTGTCAGCCTTCTGCTGAAGGAGCGCGGCATTCTCGAGAAGGCACTGGAGGCCGACGGCATCAAGGTCCGGTGGGTCTTCTCGGCCGGATCGAACAAGGCGCTCGAATTCCTGAATGCCGGTTCGATCGATTTCGGCTCGACCGCAGGTGCCGCCGCTCTGATCGGCAAGATCAACGGCAACCCGATCAAGTCGATCTACGTCTATTCCCGGCCGGAATGGACGGCACTGGTCACCGGCGCCAGGAGCGAGATCACCAAGGTCGCCGACCTCAGGGGCAAGCGCGTCGCTGTCACTCGCGGCACCGATCCGCATATCTTCCTCGTCCGGGCGCTGGCCGATGCCAAGCTGACCGAGAAGGACGTCAAGCTCGTCCTGCTCCAGCATGCCGATGGCCGTCTCGCGCTGGAGCGCGGCGACGTCGATGCCTGGGCCGGGCTCGACCCGATGATGGCGGCAGCCGAGGTCGAAAGCGGCGCGAAGCTGTTCTACCGCAAGCCCGAGGACAACACCTGGGGCATTCTCAATGTCCGCGAGGCGTTCGCCAACGAGAATCCTGCGCTGGTGAAGAAGGTGCTGGCGGCCTACGAGCAGGCGCGCGCCTATGCCCTTACCAATCCGGCCGAGGTCAAGAAGGTTCTGGTCGACGCGACCAAGCTCTCCGACGCCGTGATCGAGCGCCAGCTCACCCGCACCGAACTGACGCATTCCACGATCGGCCAGGCTCAGATCGACGGCATCACCGCTGCCGGCCTGGCGCTGAAGGATGCGGGCGTTCTGCCGGCCACGACCGATGTGAAGGCCGCCGTCGACGCGCTGCTCGACCGGCGCTTCGCCGCCACCAACTGACGGGCAAGCCAAAGCGATGAGCGTCCTGGAGATCGCAGCCGCCATCGACGGGCCGGAGCGGCGCCCCGCCGCCCCGCGCCGTTCCTACGGGCTCGCGATCGCCGGCTTCGTCCTACCGGTCGTGCTGGCCATTCTCTGGGAGTGGCTGGTCGCGGCCGGCATCGCCAATGGTCGATTGATGCCGCCGCCCAGTGTCGTCGGGCGCACCCTCTGGGGCCTCGCCGCCTCGGGGGAGCTTCTGACCCATGCGGGAGCGACGCTCTGGCGGGTCGGCGCGGGCTTCGGTCTCGGCGCGCTTGCCGGGACGATGCTCGGTGCGGTCACAGGCGCTCTGCCTGTCGCCCGCAGCCTGCTCGATCCGGCCTTGCAGGCGCTGCGCGCGATCCCTTCGATCGCCTGGGTGCCGCTCTTCATCCTCTGGCTCGGCATTTTCGAGGCCTCGAAAGTCGCGCTGATCGCGGTCGGCGTCTTCTTCCCGGTCTATCTCGGCGTCGCTGCGGCGATCCAGGGCATCGACCGCAAGATCGTTGAGGTCGGCCGTGTCTTCCGCCTCTCGCGTCTCGCCATGGTGCGCCGCGTCCTCCTGCCGGCGATCCTCCCGGCCTGGATCACCGCTTTACGTTCCGGGCTCGGCCTCGGCTTCATGTTCGTGGTCGCGGCCGAGATCATGGGAGCGAGCGAGGGGCTGGGTTACCTGCTCGTGGACGGCCAGCAACTCGGCCGCCCCGACACCATCATCGCGGCCATCATCAGTTTCGCCGTGCTCGGCAAGCTGGCGGACGGTCTGCTCGTCGCCATCACGCGGCCTTTCCTCGCCTGGCAGGATACGGCGCGCGACAAGCTTTGAAGGCTGCTACCGTGCTGAGTTTCGACCGGCTCTCCAAAACCTATGCCGACGGCACGCGCGCTCTGTCGGCGATCACGCTCGATGTCGGGCGCGGCGAGATCGTTGCCCTGCTCGGCGGCTCGGGCTGCGGCAAGACCACCTTGCTGCGTCTCGTCGCCGGGCTCGACCGGCCGAGCGAGGGCGCGATGCGTCTTGATGGCAAGGCGATCGCCGAGCCGCGTGCCGATGTCGGCGTCATCTTCCAGGAGCCGCGGCTCTTCCCCTGGCTCAGCGTCGCCGAGAATGTCGGCTTCGGCCTCGCGCATCTCTCCGCTTTCGAACGCGAGGGACTGGTCACCAATGCGCTGGTCCGCGTCGGCCTGGCCGGCCACGAGAAGCGCTGGCCGCGCGAACTCTCCGGCGGCCAGCAGCAGCGCGTCGCCATCGCTCGTGCCCTCGTCGCCCGGCCCAAGCTTCTGCTGATGGACGAACCCTTCTCGGCCCTCGACGCGACGACGCGGTCGAGTCTGCATGGTCATCTGCTGGCGCTCTGGCAGGAGAGTCGGCCGACGGTCGTCATGGTCACGCATGATGTCGAGGAAGCTGTAATGCTCGCCGATCGCATCGTGGTGATGCAGCCTAGCCCGGGTCGCATCTTCGACGAGTTCGACAACCCGCTTGCCCGCCCGCGTGACCGGCTTTCGCCGGCATTCGAGGCGACGAAGCGCGAAGCTTTGCGCGCGCTCGACCGCTCGTTCCGCGACGAGGTGCCGAATCAGGAGAAGGCGGTCGAGACCGCCGGCATGTGGTGGTAGTCAGGCCGCATCGCAGCGGCCGGGACTGGCTGGCGGTCCGACTTCGGCCTATCAGCCGTACAAGCGATCTTCAGGACGAACGAGAGGCTCGAATCTCATGGACATCACCGCGCTGCGCGCCTTGCAGGCCCCCCTCAAGGACGAATACCGGGCCAACCCCGAAGCCGCGATCATCACGCTCAAGGCTCATGGCGAACTCGACGACCAGCATATCGCCTGCAAGGTCGAGACCGGCCGCGCCGTCGCGCTCGCCGGCCTGCATCCCGCCACCGGCGGCTCGGGCGCCGAGCTCTGCTCCGGCGATATGCTGCTGGAGGCACTGGTCGCCTGCGCCGGCGTGACACTGAAGGCGGTCGCGACCGCGCTCGAGATCGAATTGAGGAAGGGCGTGGTCCGCGCCGAGGGCGATCTCGACTTCCGCGGCACGCTTGGCGTGGCCAGGGATGCAGCCGTCGGCTTCAAGGCGATCCGCCTGTTCTTCGACGTCGAGACCGATGCGCCGCAGGAAAAGCTCGACACGCTGCTCAAGCTGACCGAGCGCTACTGTGTGGTGTTCCAGACGCTGAACGTGAAGCCGGAACTGTCGGCGAGCCTGGAGCGGAACGCCTCCTGACACGGATCAGGAGGCGTCTTGGAGACCGGCGGTCGGGGGAGCTAGAACTCCTCCCAGCCCGTGCTGCCGTTGCGGGCATTGACCGCGCGCTTGGCGGGCGCCGGCCGCGCGTCCGCGGCGACCGGGCGCCGCGATGGATTGAAGGCGGCTTCCGCGAGCTGGCGCAAACGCTCCGGCTCGGAAGCGGCCGGGACGGGCGCACGCGGCACCGCAGTCTCGCGCCCGGTCTTGAACGCTGCGACGAGGGCGTTGAGCTGCTCGATGCGGCTGGAGAGGGAGCCGGCCGAGGCCGCGCTCTGCTCGGAGAGGGCGGCGTTCTGCTGGGTCATCTCGTCGAGATGGGCGACGGCCTGGCTCATCTCGTCGATACCGTTGGCCTGCTC
>NZ_JAFKFW010000053.1 GCF_017308015.1 Allobosea sp. | reverse complement strand
ATCTGGTCATACGCCGTGAAAGACGCTCCGCCAGCCTCGGCCAGAACCTTCGTGATCGCAGCCGTCAGAGACGTCTTGCCATGGTCAACGTGACCAATCGTTCCAATGTTGCAGTGCGGCTTGTTCCGCGCAAACTTCTCTTTGGCCATCGTAGCCTCCGTCAGATCTTGTTCAAATGGTCAGTCGGTTCGGTGCGGGGCTCAGGCGTACTTGGCCTGAACCTCGGCGGCCACCGCCGACGGCACCTGCTCATAGTGGTCGAACTGCATCGTGTAGTTGGCGCGACCCTGCGAGAACGAGCGAAGCTGGTTCACATAGCCGAACATGTTCGCCAGCGGAACCATCGCGTTGATCACGACGGCGTTGCCGCGCATGTCCTGGCCCTGGATCTGGCCACGGCGCGAGTTCAGGTCGCCGATGACCGAACCGGTATAGTCTTCCGGGGTCACGACCTCGACCTTCATGATCGGCTCGAGCAGCACGGAGCCACCCTTCTGCAGACCTTCGCGCAGCGCCGCACGGGAGGCGATTTCGAAGGCCAGAGCCGACGAGTCGACTTCGTGGAAGGCGCCGTCGATCAGCGTGACCTTGACGTCCACGACCGGGAAGCCGGCCAGAACGCCCGAGCCGATGACCGAGTTAAGGCCCTTCTCGACGCCGGGGATGTACTCCTTCGGCACGGAACCGCCGACGATCTTCGACTCGAACTCGAAGCCCTTGCCCGCCTCGTTCGGCTCGATGACGAGCTTGACGCGCGCGAACTGGCCGGTGCCGCCGGTCTGCTTCTTGTGCGTATAGTCGACCTCGGCCTTCTTGGTCAGGGTCTCACGATACGCAACCTGCGGCGCGCCGATATTGGCATCGACCTTGTAGGTGCGGCGCAGGATGTCGACCTTGATGTCGAGATGCAGCTCGCCCATGCCCTTCAGGATGGTCTGGCCGCTCTCCTGGTCGGTCGAGACGCGGAAGGACGGATCCTCGTTCGCGAGCTTCGACAGGGCGAGGCCCAGCTTCTCCTGATCGGCCTTGGACTTCGGCTCGATCGCGATCGTGATGACCGGCTCGGGGAACTCCATGCGCTCCAGAATCACCGGCTGAGCCGTGTCGCAGAGCGTGTCGCCGGTGCGGACATCCTTGAGACCCGCCAGGGCGACGATATCGCCGGCGAAAGCCTCCTTGATGTCCTCGCGGTTATTCGCGTGCATCAGCAGCATGCGGCCGACGCGCTCCTTCTTGTCGCGCGTCGAGTTGATGACGCCCTGGCCGGCCTCGACCTTGCCCGAGTAGATGCGGCAGAAGGTGATCGTGCCGACGAAGGGGTCGTCCATGATCTTGAACGCGAGCATCGAGAACGGGTCGGAGTCCGTCGGGTTACGCACCGTCGGCTCTTCCGTCTTGAAGTCGATGCCTTCGACCGCGCCGCGATCCACCGGCGACGGCAGATAATCGACGACGGCGTCGAGCAGCGGCTGCACGCCCTTGTTCTTGAAGGACGAGCCGCAGAGGACCGGGTGGAAGGCGCGGCGCTGCACCGCGGTGCGGATCAGGCGACGCAGCGTGTCGGCGTCCGGCTCGGTGCCTTCGAGATAGGCTTCCATCGCGGCGTCGTCCATCTCGACGGCAGCCTCGACCAGCTTCGAGCGATACTCGGCAGCCTTGTCCGCGAGATCGGCCGGGATATCCTGCTCTTCGTAAGAGGCGCCGAGCGCCTCGCCGTTCCAGACGATCGCCTTCATCTTCACGAGGTCGACGACGCCCATGAAGTTGGACTCCGAACCGATCGGAATCTGCAGGCACACAGGCTTGCCGGCGACGCGGTCGATGATGTCCTGGACGCAGCGGAAGAAATCGGCGCCGATCTTGTCCATCTTGTTGACGAAGACGACGCGCGGAACGTCGTACTTGTCGGCCTGGCGCCAGACCGTCTCGGTCTGCGGCTCGACGCCCTGGTTGCCGTCGAGGACGCAGACGGCACCGTCGAGCACGCGCAGCGAACGCTCGACTTCGATGGTGAAGTCGACGTGGCCGGGGGTGTCGATGATGTTCAGGCGGTTGTCGCGCCAGAAGCAGGTCGTCGCCGCGGACGTGATCGTGATGCCGCGCTCCTGCTCCTGCGCCATCCAGTCCATTGTGGCCGAACCGTCATGGGTTTCGCCCAGCCGGTGGTTCTTGCCGGTGTAGAACAGGATACGCTCGGTCGTCGTCGTCTTGCCCGCATCGATGTGGGCCATGATGCCGAAGTTGCGATAACGGTCGATAGGATGGGAACGGGCCATGGTGGTGCTCTGTGTCTCGGGTCAGCGAGCCGCTTACCAGCGGTAGTGCGAGAAGGCGCGGTTGGCTTCCGCCATCCGGTGCGTGTCTTCACGCTTCTTCACGGCGTTGCCGCGGTTGTTGGCGGCGTCCATCAGCTCAGCCGACAGGCGCTCGACCATGGTCTTGTCGTTGCGGCCGCGAGCGGCCGAGATCAGCCAGCGGATCGCCAGCGCCTGACGACGCTCGGCACGAACCTCGACCGGAACCTGGTAGGTAGCGCCGCCGACGCGACGCGAACGAACCTCGATCGCCGGAGCGACGTTCTCGAGCGCCGACTTGAAGACGTCGAGCGGCTCGCTCTTGGTCTTGCTCTCGATGATGTCGAAGGCTCCGTAGACGATCCGCTCGGCGGTCGACTTCTTGCCTTCATACATGATCGAATTCATGAACTTGCTCACGACGATATCGCCGAACTTCGGGTCCGGGATAACTTCGCGCTTTTCGGCACTGTGGCGGCGGGACATCGTCTAGTCTCCGGTCAATCTGGAACGCTGCGGACCGGCTCGGGTCTAACGACCCCGCCGGCCTGGCAGAAAATTACTTCGGACGCTTCGCGCCGTACTTCGAACGGCGCTGCTTGCGGTTCTTGACGCCCTGCGTGTCGAGAACGCCGCGCAGGATGTGGTAGCGCACGCCGGGAAGGTCCTTCACGCGGCCGCCACGGATCATGACGACAGAGTGCTCCTGGAGGTTGTGACCCTCGCCGGGGATGTAGCCGATCACCTCGAAGCCGTTGGTGAGACGAACCTTGGCAACCTTGCGGAGCGCCGAGTTCGGCTTCTTCGGGGTCGTCGTATAGACGCGCGTGCAGACGCCACGCTTCTGCGGGCAACTCTCTAGCGCCGGAGCGCTGTTGCGCACGTTCACGGGCGACCGCGGCTTGCGGATGAGCTGGCTGATTGTCGGCATTCTGGCCTCTCGCCCCACTGAGCGTTTGGAAATTCCTGGTCAATCTCCCAGGCCGAGCAAAGTCACGGCATAAACGAAGCCGCGCCATCGGCGCCCTTTCAGGGGCCTCAGGCGCGTTCGCCAGCAGAGGAACACGGAAAACCGCGCTCATGCATCCTGCCATGTCGTCAATCGACGCTGGAATTCCGACGGAGTTTCGGTCGCGAACCTCGCTCGCGAACCATGCGCAAGCGACAAACGTGTCCGACAGCCGTCGACAGTGGCGCGCTTATGACTCAGGAGGAGATTCGCGTCAACCCCGGAATCCGCTTACGGGCGCGTTTCGGCCTGCATTTCCGCCATCCGCCCCGCGAATGGCGGCTTCAGCCTGTCCGTGATCGCATCCCGCGCGCCGGTCGGCAGCATAGCGCGCCGCGACACAGCGTGCAGCTCCCTTCGATCCGTCGCCCCCGCATGATCCCCAGAAGAGAATCATCCGCATGGAAGGCATGCCTCGGCTCGAACCGCGGGACCCAGCCCTATCGAACCGCCATGCGCGCGAGCAGCGCCGAGAGCTCGCTCTGCCGCGTCAGGCCGGTCTTCTGGAAGACGCGTTTCAGTGTCGTGCGGGCCGTTTCCTCGGTGATGCCAAGCCGTTCCCCCGCCTCGCGCGGCGCCAGCCCCATCCCGACAAGCGCCGTCACCCGCGCCTCGGCCAGCGTGAGACCGAGAAGATCCCGGACGAGCGCCGGATCGGCAGGCCCGTCGACCTGGGAGCTTGTGACGACGGCGATTGCCACGACATCCGCCAGCAACGCCTCGACAGCACCACGATCGGCCATCCGGACCGGAATCACGTGAACGGCGAGAAACCCGTCGCGCTGACGATCCTGCACGACGACCGGACGCGGCGCAGCGAGAAGAGCCGCATCCCCGAGAGCTGCATCCGCGATCCTGGCCCGCAACATCTCGCGCGGCGCTTCCGCCCGGGCCGTCAGCCGCCCGCCGCTGACGAGCAGCCCGTCGCCGGCGAGCACCTGGCCCGCCGGGTTGGCGAACAGCACCCGTCCGTCGCCCGCGAGGAGGAAGACACCCACCCCGAGCCGGGTCAGCGCATCGGCGAGCGCCTGCTGGGAAGCTTCGGCATTGATGAGCCTGATGCCGAGACGCAACGCGTTCTCGACATGACGGCCCAATCGGCTGAGGAGATCGAGCTCCGCCTCCGACAGCGGGCCCTTCTCCATCGCACGCTGGACCGAAAGCGCGACACCCACGCGTGGATCGGGGGAAATCCCGACCCCACCGAACCAGCCGAGACCGTGCGAGCGCAGGAACTGCGCATAGAACGGCAGGCTCTTCATTTCCTCAAGCGTCGCAATGTCGCGATCCGAAACGGTATCGGATCGCGAGATCGCGCCACATTCAAGCGAGCGCGAGAAGCGAACGTCATGGCGCCACCATTGGCCCGCTTCGTAATCCCGCTGTGCTGCGTCCAGGCCCGGCGAGCAGATCGTGCCATAGGCGCCGTCTTCCCGCTGATAGATCAGATGAGCGCCAACATCGCCGAATGCGTCCGCAATCGCCTGCAGCGCGGCCGGCCAGCGCTCGGGTGCCGGTGCGGCCTCGTAGATCGCTTCGACTGCCGCCACGAAACCGGCCGGCGTCCTCTGTTCGAGAGCGTCCCTGCCCTCCTGTTTTGCTGGCCAACGCATCATACCCTCGCGCGCTCACCTTCTAAGCTTGCACTATTAAAACGCCATGTGGACGGGCAGCCGCATGAAGCATGAAGAAAGTGCGAGGACGCGAGCAGCCCGCGCCTGCCAACCCGACGGAAAAGCGAGAGAAAGATCCATATCTCGGGACGTATCGTTCGAAGACGTCGTGGCGCCAGAGCGATTCCTGCAAAACTGCGAAACGGTTCTGCGCCTGGAACTGCATAAAAAGGCAAGGGGCCGGAGCCATCTCGGCGAACCCGTTCTCGCCGGGAATGCTCTGGCCAAAAGAAAACGGCCGCCCGAAGACGGCCGTTTCATGACATGAGGCATTCGCCCGGCTGTTACTCGGCAGCCGGGAGCACCGCGGCGGCGGCCTTGGCGGCCTTGGCCGCCGCGTCCGCCTTCTGGCCGACGATGAGATCGTCGCGGCGCGTCGCCACCTGCTTGATGCGGGCAACCTGAGCGCCCGTACCGGCCGGGATGAGCGAGCCGACGATGACGTTCTCCTTGAGGCCCTCGAGCATGTCCGACTTGCCGTTGACCGCCGCCTCGGTGAGGACGCGGGTGGTCTCCTGGAAGGACGCGGCAGAGATGAACGAGCGGGTCTGGAGCGAGGCCTTGGTGATGCCGAGCAGAACCGGAACGCCGGAAGCCGGCTTCTTGCCCTCCTCGCGCAGCTTCGCGTTGACCTCTTCCAGCTCGATCCTGTCGACCTGGTCGCCGGTCAGAATGTCGCTGTCGCCGGACTCGGTGATCTCGACCTTCTGCAGCATCTGCCGAACGATGACCTCGATGTGCTTGTCGTTGATGGTCACGCCCTGGAGGCGATAGACCTCCTGGATTTCGTTGACCAGATAAGCCGCCAGCTCCTCGACGCCCTTGATCGCAAGGATGTCGTGCGGGGCCGGGTTGCCGTCGAGGATGTAGTCGCCGACCTCCACGACGTCGCCGTCCTGAAGGTGGATGTGCTTGCCCTTCGGGATCAGGTACTCGACCCCGTCGGAACCGTCATGCGGCGTCAAGGTGACGCGACGCTTGTTCTTGTAGTCCTTGCCGAAGCCGATGACGCCCGACTTCTCGGCGATGATCGCCGCATCCTTCGGACGACGCGCCTCGAACAGCTCCGCGACGCGCGGCAGACCGCCGGTGATGTCGCGGGTCTTGGCCGAGTCGGTCGAGACGCGGGCGAGCACGTCGCCGGCCTTCACGACCGCGCCAGGCTCGACCGAGATGATGCCGTCGACCGGCAGGATGTAGCGGGCCTCGCCGCCACGGGCGAGCTTCGCAACCTTCCCGTCGGCGCCCTGGATGACCATCGCAGGCTTGAGATCGGCCGTACGAGCCGAACCACGCCAGTCGATGACGACGCGCTTGGAGATGCCGGTCGCCTCGTCGGTCGTCTCGGTGATCGACATGCCGTCCACGAGATCCTCGTAGCCGACCTTGCCGTCCACTTCCGCCAGGATCGGACGGGAATAGGGGTCCCACTCGATCAGGCGCTGGCCGCGCTTGACCTTGTCGCCCTCGTCGACGCGCAGCTTCGAGCCGAACTGGACACGATGGACCGCGCGCTCGGCGCCGTCCGGTCCGACGATCACGATGGCGATGTTACGCGCCATGGCGATGAGGTCGCCGTCCGAGTTCCGCGCGACGTTGCGGTTGCGCATCTTGACCGTACCCTCGAAGTTCGACTCGACGAAGGACTGGTCGGCGATGGTGGCCGCGCCGCCGATATGGAAGGTACGCATGGTGAGCTGCGTACCCGGCTCGCCGATCGACTGCGCCGCGATGACGCCGACGGCCTCGCCCATGTTGACCGGCGTGCCGCGGGCCAGATCGCGCCCGTAGCAGGTGGCGCAGACGCCGTTCTTGGTCTCGCAGGTGAGAACCGAGCGGATCTTCACCTCCTGGACGCCGGCGGCGTTGATCCTGGCGATGTCGCTCTCTTCGATCACGACACCCTTGGCGACGAGGACATTGCCCTCGACATCGACGACGTCCTCGGCCGCAGCGCGGCCCAGGATACGCATGCCCAGCGAGGCCACGATCTGGCCGGCATCGACGATGGCGCGCATCTTGATGCCGTTATCCGAACCGCAATCTGTCTCGGAGATGATCGCGTCCTGCGCCACGTCGACGAGACGGCGGGTGAGATAGCCGGAGTTGGCCGTCTTGAGCGCCGTATCGGCAAGGCCCTTGCGGGCGCCGTGGGTCGAGTTGAAGTACTCGAGAACGTCGAGGCCTTCCTTGAAGTTCGAGATGATCGGCGACTCGATGATCTCGCCCGACGGCTTGGCCATCAGGCCCCGCATGGCGGCGAGCTGGCGCATCTGCGCCGGCGAACCACGGGCGCCGGAGTGCGACATCATGTAGATCGAGTTGATCTGCTTGTCGCGGCCGGTCTCGTCCTTTTGCACGGTCGAGATGCGGGCCATCATCTCCTGGGCGAGCTTGTCGGAGCACTTCGCCCAGGCGTCGACGACCTTGTTGTACTTCTCGCCCTGGGTGATCAGGCCGTCCTGGTACTGCTGCTCGTAATCCTTTGCGAGCGCGCGGGTCGTGTCGACGATCTGCCACTTGTTCTCCGGCACGACCATGTCGTCCTTGCCGAAGGAGATGCCGGCCTTGAACGCGTGGCGGAAGCCCAGCGCCATGACGCGGTCGCAGAAGATCACCGATTCCTTCTGACCGCAGCCGCGATA
>NZ_JAFKFW010000022.1 GCF_017308015.1 Allobosea sp. | reverse complement strand
CGAGGATCTCGCGTTTTCCGGCGTGGTTTGCTGGTCCTACGATGCCCTCGTTCTCCATGCGCTCCATGATGGATGCGGCGCGGTTGTAGCCGATCTGGAGGCGGCGCTGGATGTAGGAGGTCGAAGCCTTCTTGTCGCGCAGCACGACCGCGACCGCCTGCTCGTAGGGGTCGTCGCTCTCGGCCGAGCCCATGCCGGTCTTGTCGAAGACGGCGCCGTCCTCGTCCTCCCCGCCCTCGTCTTCCTCGGAGGTGACCGCGTCGAGATATTGCGGCCGCCCTTGGGTCTTGAGATGGGCGACCACCTTCTCGACCTCGTTGTCCGAGACGAAGGGACCGTGGACGCGGGTGATGCGGCCGCCGCCGGCCATGTAGAGCATGTCGCCCTGGCCGAGCAGCTGCTCGGCCCCCATCTCGCCCAGGATCGTGCGCGAGTCGATCTTCGAGGTGACCTGGAAGGAGATGCGGGTCGGGAAGTTCGCCTTGATCGTGCCGGTGATGACGTCGACCGAGGGGCGCTGCGTGGCGAGCACGACATGGATGCCGGCGGCGCGCGCCATCTGGGCGAGGCGCTGGATCGTGCCCTCGATCTCCTTGCCGGCGACCATCATCAGGTCGGCCATCTCGTCGACGATGACGACGATATAGGGCAGAGGCTCGAGGTCCATGACCTCCTCCTCGTAGATCGCCTCGCCCGAATGCTTGTCGAAGCCGGTCTGGACGGTCCGCGTGATGACCTCGCCGGCGGCCTTGGCCTCGCCGACCCTGGCGTTGAAGCCGTCGATGTTGCGCACCGAGAGCTTCGACATCTTCTTGTAGCGCTCCTCCATCTCGCGCACCGCCCATTTGAGGGCGACGACCGCCTTCTTGGGATCGGTGACGACGGGGGTGAGCAGATGCGGGATGCCGTCATAGACGGAGAGTTCGAGCATCTTGGGATCGACCATGATCAGGCGGCACTCTTCCGGCTTCAGCCGGTAGAGGATCGACAGGATCATGGTGTTGATGGCGACGGACTTGCCCGAGCCGGTGGTGCCGGCGACGAGCAGATGCGGCATGCGGGCGAGGTCGGCGATCACCGGCTCGCCGCCGATGGTCTTGCCGAGGCAGAGCGCGAGCTTGTGCTTGGTTGCCTCGAAATCCTGGCAGGAAGACGGTCTCGCGGCGGGTGTTGGGCAACTCGATCCCGATCGCGTTCTTGCCCTGAACCACCGCGACGCGTGCCGACACAGCGCTCATCGAACGCGCGATGTCGTCCGCCAGGGAAATCACGCGGGAGGATTTCGTGCCGGGAGCTGGTTCGAGTTCGTAAAGCGTAACAACCGGACCGGGGCAGGCCTGGACGATCTCGCCGCGGATGTTGAAGTCCTCGAGCACGCCTTCGAGCAGGCCGGCATTCTGCTGGAGCATCTCGACCGGCATGGTTTCGGCCTGCGCCTGCGGCGGCTCGGCCAGGAACTCGATCGGCGGAAGCTGGAAGCCGGCATCCTGCACGACGGGCAATTCGACGAGGCGGAGCTTGGCCCGGAACGGCGTCACCTTGGCGGACTCGACCGCGACCGACTCGGGACGAATGGGTTCAGGCCGAGCGGGCTCGGGCTGAGCGGGCCTGGACAACACAGGCTTGGGCTCGACCACAGGCCGTGTACTGCGCGCCAGTGGTACGCCGGGCTTTGCTGCAGCAACGGGTTCGGCCGGAATAGGAGCCTCATCCTCGACAACAGGCTCTTCAGCCGCCGGCACAGACCAGGACGGCGCGGTGATCTGGAAGCTTACCTGATAGCTCTGGCCCCAGCCGAAACCGGACCAGGCGGGCGCAACGACCGGGGCCGTCATCGCCAACGGCACGGCTTCTCGCACGGCGACCTGCGGCTCTTCGTCGAAGGTCATGACCGGGGTATGAAGCGTTGCGTCCGGCATCGTCGACGAAGCGACGGCTTCGAATGCGAAATCGGCATCGTCGCGCTCGGCCTCTGGCACGCATTCCCAGAAGGCGTGATCCGAGATGAAATCGAGCGGCGTCGCGACGTCCAGCTCCGGGAAGGCATCGGCCTCCTCGGAAGCCTCGACAGCCATTTCGGCAGGCTGCATCTCATCGACGAAGGCGTTCTCGTCAGCGTCGAAGGTCAGCTCGACATCGGCGGGCTCGTCCATTGCCTGTTCGGGCGCCGGCTCGTCACCGGGGGCGCCCCAGACCTGTCTGATCAAGTGGTCCGGCGTGCGCCAGAAACGGACGCGGCTCTCGCCCTGTGCAGACGCGTTCGGAGACAGGCTGATGTCGAATCGCTGTCCGAGGACCGGCGAAACAGAGAGCTCCCGCTCGGCCTGCGCAAGCTTCCGCTGGACGTCAGCAGCACGCGAGGGGCGGACATAGGTCGGCCAGAGGCTGGACGATGCCGGCTCGCTGTAAAGCGGCTCTGAGGCAGGGGTTTCCGGGCTTTCTGGCAGCGCGGTCTGCTGTGATTGAGCGAGGCGATTATCCTCGATAGCCACGGCGTTCGCGCGGCGGAGACGATCCGGTTTTTGCATGGGCTTAGGCGAACACTACGCTTCGTTAACCTGAGACCCAGTCCTAGCCCGGCAGGGTTAAGAGACCGTTCCGGAGGCCTCGCTTTCGGTGTCCGAAGGTGGCGCGCTCAGGCTCGTAGCAAGCGTCAGCGCGCCTGCTTTTCCGAGGGCGGTACGGCAGCGTCGTCGTCCTGAAGCACGCGCCAGGCAGCGCCTTCCAGATCAGCGAACTGGCCTGATCGCATGCACCAGAAAAAGGCGCCCAGCCCCAAAAGGCCGAGCCCCAGTGCAAGGGGGAACAGGATCACGATGATGTTCATGCCTCTGCCTCCCAAAAGGCCTTGCGACCACGGGCGCGCAGGGCGTTGAGGGTCACCACCAGCGACGAGCCCGACATGGCGACGGCGGCGACCAGGGGAGTCGCGAACCCGGCGATCGCGATCGGAACCGCGACCGCGTTGTAGAGCACCGCGAACCAGAGATTCTGCAGCATCAGACCGCGCGCCTTCCGTGCGATGCCGAGTGCGGCCGCGACCGGTGCGAGGCTGTCACCGAGAAAGACGATATCGGCCGCCGCCTGCGCGAGATGGGTGGCGCTGACAGGCGAGAGCGAAACATGCGCGCCCGCCAGCGCCGGCGCATCGTTCAGTCCATCGCCGATCATCAGCACCTTGCGTCCGTTGGCCGCCATGCTGTCGAGCAGGTTGAGCTTGTCGGCCGGCAGCAGCCCGGCCTGGACATGCGCGATGCCGAGCTCGGCCGCGATCGGCGCCACCGCTTCCGCCCGGTCGCCGGAGAGGATCGCGATTTCCAACCCCGCCGCGCGCAGGGCGTCGATCGTCGCGCGCGCGTCCGGACGCAGGCTCTGCCCCAGCGCCAGAACGGTGCGATAGGCGCCGTGGCGATAGGCTATCAGCGAAGCGCCCGGATGCAGAGTCTTCACCGAAACCGCCTCGGCTTCGGCATCGCAGAAGACAAGGCTGCCGAGGCGCTGCTCGTCATCGCCCTTCCCCGCCGACAGCCCTTGCCCACGCTCCTCGCGAACATCCGTTCGTGGAGAGGTGTTGCCGAGCGCGCGGGCCAGAGCCTGCGCCAGCGGGTGGGTGCTGGCCGCAGCGAGCGCGCCGATCTCGGCCCGGCGCTCAGGCGCCAATGCCTCAGGATTGAGAATGTCGGGCTCCGGCAGGGTCAGCGTTCCCGTCTTGTCGAAGACGGCGATATCGGCCTCGGCGAGGCGCTCCAGAGCGTCTCCCTCCTTCAGCATGATCTTGCGCTTGAACAGGGCGGAAGCCGCCACGACCTGCACTGCGGGAATCGCCAGCCCGAGCGCGCAGGGACAGGTGATGATCAGCACGGTCACGGCGATCATCAGTGCCTCGGGCCATGCGAGCCCCCAGGCAAGCCAGCCGAGGAAGGTCACGGCCGAGAGGGTATGAACCATCGGCGCATAGAGGCGCGCGGCGCGGTCCGAGAGGCGGACATAGCGCGAGCGGCTGCCGACGGCCTGACTCATCAGGCGGTCGATCTCGTCGAGCAACGTGCCTTGACCAGCCGCCTCGACGCGGATGGTGAGGGCGCCCGTGAGATTCAGCGTGCCGGCATGGACGCGCTCGCCTTCACCGATCGCGGCGGGCGCCGTCTCGCCGGTGACGAGACTCTGGTCGAGCTCTGAGCGGCCGGCCTCGACGATGCCATCGACCGAGACGCGCTCGCCCGGACGCACGAGGACGCGGTCGCCGGGTGCGATCGCTGCGATCGGCGTGATCGTCCAATTGCCGTCGTCGGCGAGTTTCGTTGCGGTCTCGGCCTTGAGCGCGGCGAGATTGCCGGCGAGATCGCGGGTACGGCGGCGCATGAGCTGGTCGAGATAGCGGCCGATCAGCAGGAAGAAGAGCAGCATCACCACGCCGTCGAAATATGCATGGCGGCCATGGGTCCAGGTTTCGGCGACGGACATGACGAGCGCCAGCACAACGCCAATGGTAATCGGCACGTCCATGTTGACCGCGCCGGCTTTCAGCGCCCTGAGCGCGCTCTCGAAGAAGGGACGGCCCGCATAGGCCGCCGTCGGCAGGGCGATGAGAGCCGAGAGCCAGTGGAAGAAATCACGCGTCGTCGGGTCGATATCGCCGCTATTTCCGGCCCAGACCGCGACCGAGAGCAGCATGATGTTCATCGAGGCGAAGCCGGCGACGCCGAGCCGGCGCATCAGGCTGCGTTCCTCCGCGACCGCATCGTCCTCCTGTCTCTCGGCGACGAAAGGGTAGGCCTTGAAGCCGAGCGCGCCGAGCTTGTCGACCACCGCCTCCGGCCTGAGCAGCGCCTCGCGCCATTCGACCGAGACGCGCTTCAGCGCGAGGTTGACGCGGGCGCCGAGGATGGCGGGCTCGCGGCCGAGCCCGCTCTCGATCGCCTGCATGCAGCCGGCGCAGCGGATGCCGTCGACCGCCAGTTCCATGCTGGCGATGCCGCCATCGCGATGGCGCACGAAGACGGAGAGATCCTGCGCCGCCATTATCACTTCTCCGGCAGGGTGACGCGGCTGCGCGAGACGAACACGACCTCTTCGCCGCGCTTCGCCTGCCATTCGAGAATCCAGGAGCCGGCCTCGATGCGCTCGACATTCGCCTCATAACGGCCGGGCTGGCGCTCGTTCAGCGCGACCGCGTGATCGCGCGCCGAAGTGGCGGGGTGGCGCAAGCGCCCGGTTACCGTGAAGCCGGAGAGAGGCTGGCCGGCGCGATCCGCCAGGGTTGCACCAAGCGAGGCGCCCTCGCCCTGCCGCGCGAGGGTGGCCACAGCCTTCCAGCCGCGCGCGTCGCGCTCGTGCTGGCGGGCGATCTCCTCGTTGAAATGCTGGCTGGTTTCGTAGGCGCTCTTCGTCTCGACGCCCGGCATGGTGCGCAGTGCCACCGTCAGGATCGTCGCATTGACCGAGACGATGACACCGAAGAACAGCACCAGCATCGCCGCGACCATCCAGCCGGTCAATTCGAAGGGGCGGCGCGAGCGCGGGGCGGCAGGGGTGTCGCAGGACATCAGAAAAACTCCGCAGCAGCTCATGGTTTGGCTCCGGGCGCCATGAAGTGGTCGGCGGCGCGCACGGTCTCCCCGGCGAAGAGATCCGAGGCGGTGATGGTGATCGCCTGCGACGCTTCCAACGGGACGCCGGCCGGCACGGTGACGAGTACGCGCACCTCGCGCGAGGAATCGGGATCGACCGTCACGACCGGCCTGACATCGGCAGTCTGCACGACGCCGACGACCTCGATCCGGATGCCGGGCAAGCCGTCCACGGTCAGCGCGAAAGGACGGACTTCCGGGCGCTTGTTCAGCAGGCGGACCGCATAGGCGTTGCGGATCGAGCCGTCGCTCAGCGTCACGAAAAGCGGCGCACGCTCATGCAGGACCGAGATATCGGCAGTGCGGCGCGTGGCGAGCTGCCAGAGCATCGCCCCGCCGACCACGACGATCAACGTCACATAGATCGCCGTGCGTGCCCGGAACGGGCGGTAGATCGCCTTCAGACCGGCCAGCCGGCGCTTGACGTTGGTCTCCGTGTCGTAGGCGATCAAGCGTTTGGGCCGGTCGACCTTGGCCATCACGGTGTCGCATGCGTCGATGCAGAGCCCGCACTGGATACAGTCGAGCTGGGCGCCATCGCGGATGTCGATGCCGACGGGGCAAACCGCCACACATTGATGGCAATCGATGCAGTCGCCGGCCAGCGCACCCTGCGCCTTCAGCCGCAATCCCTGCTTGACCGAGACGCGCGGCTCGCCGCGATCGTAGCGATAGGTGACGTTGAGCGCTTCGTCGTCGGTCAGCGCCGCCTGGATGCGCGGCCAGGGGCACATGAACTTGCAGACCTGCTCGCGCATGATGCCGGCGAGCGTATAGGTCGTGAAGGTGAGGATCGCGATCCAGACATAGGCCGAGAGCGGCGCGGTGAAGGTCGCGAGCTCCCGCACCAGCGTCGGCGCATCCGCGAAATAAAGCACCCAGGCCCCGCCGGTCCACCAGGCGATGACAATCCAGACCGCGTGCTTGGCGCTCTTGCGCCAGAGTTTGTCGAAGCTCCACGGCGCGTCATCCAGGCGCATGCGCTCGCGACGGTCGCCCTCGAAGAAGCGCTCGACGGCAAGAAACAGATCGGTCCAGACCGTCTGCGGGCAGAGATAGCCACACCAGACCCGGCCCGCGAGAGCATTCATCAGGAACAGGACGAAGGAGGCCAGGATCAGCAGGCCGGTGAAATAATAGACCTCCTGCGGCCAGATCTCGATGAAGAAGAAATAAAAGCGGCCATTGGCGATGTCGGCCAGCACCGCCTGGCTCGGCAGGTGCGGGCCGCGATTCCAGCGCAGGAACGGCAGCAGGTAATAGATGCCGAGGCACAGGAACAGGATCGCCCATTTCGCGCGCCGGAACGGGCCGGACACGCTCTGCGGATAGACCTTCCGCGACGCCGCGAAGAGCGGGATGTCGTCTGGATCGGCCCCGGCGGTGCACACGCTACTGCCCTCCCCCCAGCGAGTGGACATAGACGGTCAGCGCCTTGATCGTCGTCGCATCGAGACGACCGCCCCAGGCCGGCATCACGCCATTGCGGCTGTTCGCGATGGTCTCGGTCAGCGAGGCCATATCCATGCCGTAGAGGCTGATCGCGTCGGTGAGGTTCGGTGCGCCCATCTCCGGATTGCCCTTCCCGGCTTCGCCATGACAGGAGGCGCAGTTGTCGGCAAAGAGCTTGCGCCCGAGCGCCAGATCGGCCTTGGGCTCGGTCGGAAGGCCGGCGAGCTCACGGACATGGCTCGCAACGGCGACGATCTCGTCACGCTTGAGCATGCCGTCGCGGCCGAAGGCCGGCATCTGGCTCACCCGCGTCTCGTCGTTGCCGGCAGCGCGGATGCCGTGGACGATGGTCTGCTGGATCGCTTCGAGCGAGCCACCCCAAAGCCAGTCGTCGTCGTTCAGGTTCGGATAGCCCTTGGCACCGGCGCCACCGACGCCATGGCAGGCGGCGCAGTTGTCGCCGAAGGCGGCCTTGCCCTGCGCCATGGCGATCTGGAACAGGGTCGGGTCAGCCTTGATCTGGGCGGGGGTCGCATCCGCCATCCCGGCTGCCTGGACCGCGCGCTGCGCCTTCAACTGCGCCATGTCGGCGCTGATATCGGCGCGGCTGGCATAACCGATGACGCCCCTGGTGGTGTCGGTCAGCAGCGGCCAGGCGGGATAGACGACCCAGTAGCCGATCGACCAGAGGATGCTCGCGTAGAAGATGCCGAGCCACCAGCGTGGCAGCGGCGTGTTGAGCTCGCGGATGCCGTCCCATTCATGGCCGGTCGTGGCGATGCCGGTATGCGGGTCGATATGTGGAGCGTCGTGGTTCTTCTGGTCCATGATCTCAGTCCTCCCGCAGCGGATTGAGCGCAGCTTGCTCGAAGCGGGCGCGGTTCTTCGGCCAGAAGGCGTAAACGCAGACGCCGAGGAAGACGGCGACGAAGTAGAGAAGGCCGACGGACTGGGCGAAGCCGGCGAGCCAGTGATAGGTCGTTTGCATGGCAGCCTCGCTCAGCGGATGTTGGCCTTGTCGTCGTAGAGCTTGAAGTCGACGAGCGTGCCGAGCGCCTGGAGATAGGCGATCAGGGCGTCGGCCTCGGTGATGCGCTGCGGGTCGCCGTCGAAATCGCGCGACTGCGCCTTCGGGTAGCGCTTCTCCAGATCGGACTGGCCAGGATGATCCGGTGTCGCCTGCGCCTTCAGGTCGCTCTGCGCCTGGGCGACCATCTCGTCCGTGTAGGGCACACCGCCGGCGCGGTTGGCGCGCAGCTCGTCCGCAATGTCGCTGTATTTCAGCTCGGTCTTCGCCAGGAAGGGATAGCCCGGCATGATCGATTGCGGGACGACCGCGCGCGGCTCGGCCAGATGCGCCCGCTGCCACTCGTCGGAATACTTCCCGCCGACGCGGGCGAGATCCGGACCGGTGCGCTTGGACCCCCACTGGAACGGCTTGTCGTACATGCTCTCGGCCGCGAGCGAGTAATGCCCGTAGCGCTCGACCTCGTCGCGCAGCGGCCGGATCATCTGGCTGTGGCAGTTGTAGCAACCCTCGCGGACATAGATCGCGCGGCCGGCCAGCTCGAGCGGCGTGTAGGGGCGCATGCCCTGCACCGTCTCGATCGTGTTCTTCAGGTAGAAGAGCGGCGCGATCTCGACGAGGCCGCCGACCGAGATCACCAGCAGCACGCCGATGACCAGGATGATCGAGTTGGTCTCGAAGATCTTGTGCTTGGCCCAGAGCGACTTGCGCACGGGCTTGTGTTCGATGCTCGTCATTGCCCGGAACTCCTCAGACGGCCATGGCCAGCGGCGCCGGCGCCTCGTCGGTGCGCGGCATCTCGGCCGCGCTCTCCGAGCGCACGGTCATCCAGAGGTTGAAAGCCATGATCAGCGCGCCGATCAGGAAGAGCGCGCCGCCCAGCGCGCGGATCACGTAGAAGGGATGCATCGCCGCAACCGTCTCGATGAAGGAATATTCGAGGAAGCCGAGCGCGGTGTAGGCGCGCCACATCAGGCCCTGGAGGATGCCGGAGACCCACATCGCGGTGATGTAGAAGACGATGCCGAGCGTCGAGATCCAGAAGTGCCAGCTCACCAGCTTGAGCGAATAGAGCCCCTTGCGATTCCAGAGCCAGGGCACGAGGCAGTAGATCGCGCCGAAGGAGATATAGGCGACCCAGCCGAGCGCGCCGGAATGGACGTGGCCGATGGTCCAGTCGGTATAGTGCGACAGGCCGTTGACCGCCTTGATCGACATCAGCGGACCTTCGAAGGTCGACATGCCGTAGAAGGCGAGCGAGACCACCATCATCCGCAGCACCGGGTCGGTACGCAGCCGGTCCCAGGCGCCGGACAAGGTCATGATGCCGTTGATCATGCCGCCCCAGGAAGGCATCCACAGCATGATCGAGAAGGTCATGCCCAGCGTCTGCGCCCAGTCCGGCAGCGCAGTGTAGTGGAGATGGTGGGGGCCGGCCCAGATATAGATGAAGATCAGCGCCCAGAAATGGATGATCGAGAGCCGGTAGCTGTAGATCGGCCGCTCCGCGCGCTTGGGCACGAAATAGTACATGATCGCGAGGAAGCCGGCAGTGAGGAAGAAGCCGACCGCATTATGGCCGTACCACCACTGGAACATCGCATCCTGCACGCCCGACCAGAGGCCATAGGAGCGCGGCGACAGCAGCGAAACCGGCACGGCGACGTTGTTGCCGACATGCAGGACCGCGATGGTCAGGATGAAGCCGAGATAAAACCAGTTCGCCACATAGATATGCGGCTCCTTGCGCTTCATCACCGTGCCCAGGAAGACCAGCAGATAAACGACCCAGACGACAGTCAGCCAGAGATCGGCATACCATTCCGGCTCGGCATATTCCTTGCTCTGGGTAATGCCGAGCAGATAGCCGGTGCCGGCGATGACGATAAAGAAATTGTAGCCGAGCACGACGAACCAGGGTGACAGGATGCCGGCCAGCCGCGCGCGGCAGGTGCGCTGCACGACATAGAAGGACGTCCCGATCAGCACGTTGCCGCCGAAGGCGAAGATCACAGCCGAGGTGTGCAGTGGCCGCATCCTGCCGAAATTGGTCCAGGGCAGATCGAAATTGAGAGCCGGGAAGGCGAGCTGGAGCGCGATGATGAGCCCGACCGTGAAACCGGCGATGCCCCAGACCATCGAGGCGACGGTCGCGAACTTCACCGGCCCCATGTTGTAGTTCGGCTTGCCGTCGATTTCCTGCGGCTCGACCGCAACGGTTCCGTCGAAGCAGCGATTGGCGATCAGAACGATGGCCGCGACGGAGGCGAGGACGCCGAGCATGGCGTGGAAGGCGTAACCGGAACTCTCGGTCAGCGCCGCGATGACGATCAGAGGCAGCACACAGGCCGCCGCGATCAGCATCCCCAACAATTCGCCGACAGTCGCCTGCCTGACAGGGCTTGCCGTTGCCGTCACCATTCGACTCCCGCTTCGTCTCCGGCGCATGAGCGCGCCCTTCGCGGGAGGCTTATCGAACGGGAAAAGGCGCGGCGTTGATTCAGGTCAACGGGAGCACCGCGCAGGGTGCGGCGCGGTAGCGCAGGCTCAGGCCGCGACCGCGCTCATGCGCTCGGGGTTCATCACGCGCACGCCACCGGGGACGATCAGGATCGTCTTCTCGCGGGCGAGGCGCGTGAAGGTGCGGCTCACGGTCTCGATGGTCAGCCCGAGGAAATCGGCGATGTCCTGCCGCGTCATCGGCAGCGGAACCGTGACCGAAGGCTTGCCGAGCCGCGCCCAGCGCTGCTGCATGCCGAGCAGGAAGCAGATCAGCTTCTCCTCGGCCGTCCGCCGGCCCAGCAGCATCATCTGCTCATGAGCGAGCGTCAGCTCATGGGTGGCGAATTCATGGAGCCGCTTCAACAGGTGCGGCTTGGCGTCGACCAGCGCGGTATAGGCACCCCGCGAGAAGGCACAGGCCGAGACCTCGCCGATGGCGTCGGCCGAGAAGCCATAGGCATCGCGCATGGCGAGCCCGAGGAAGTCTCCCGGCAGCGCGAAGCCGACGACCTGGCGACGGCCGTCCGACAGGAGCTTGTAGAGGCGCACGACGCCGGCCGTGACGTTGTAGACCGAATGCGCCTCGCGCCCCTGCGTGAACAGCGTCGCTCCCGCAGCGAACTGCGTGGGATGCGCCAGGGATTCCAGCAGCGCGAGCTCATCATCCGTCAGGGACGCGCAGACGCTGACGAGACGCACCATGCAACTGCGGCAGCCGCCTTCAGCGCAGGTCGAAGCACTGCAGGCCGTGGGGTGACAGTTCACGATCGCACCTTTCTGATCATCAGCGGACCATACCGCATGCGCGCGAGGCGACAAAGTGCGCTTCCGGCCGCAGGCTGTCGATTTGATCCAAATCAATGCGCCTTGGCCAGCCCCGCAATCACGGTGCGTTTCCCCCATTCTGGAGAGCGTTCGTGACTGGCGATGATATCTTCGAGGTCGCGCGCATAGCGCCGGCCGGCGCCGACACGGTCTTCAGCCTCGTCGCGATGCTGCATCCCGAGGTGACGCCGGAAGGCTGGGCCGAATTCGTGCGCGACAATTCGCAGGATGGCGCGCGGCCGCGCGGAGTCTTCGCGCTGCGTGACGCGCGCGCCATGCCGCATGCCGTCTTCACATTCCGCGTCGCCCAGACGATCACGGGCGGCACGGCGCTGGAGATATCGGAGCTCGCGATGCTGAGGCTGCCGGGAACCTATCTCGTTAATGCGCTGCTGCGCTTCGCCAACCAGCTCGCCATCGAGCTCGACCTGCCGCGGATCGCGATCTCGCTCGAGCGTTCGGCCGCCTGGCCTCAGGACCATGACGCGCTGCAGCGCTCGGGCTTCCAGGTCGACCGGATGATGGTGCTCGGCCGGGCGCGGCTGGCGCCGACGGCCTGCAATTGACCTGCCTCAAGTCGGAAGCGGGCCCGGATCAGCGGCCATTGACCTTTCGCCATGCGGCGAAATCGACCTTGGTCTGCTCCTCGGTCGCCGGGTAGAGGCCGAGGATCGAGCGGCCCTTCAGGACCTCCTCGGTGACGAAATCCTCGAAGGCGGTCATCTCGACGGCTTCAGCCGCGACCTCGTCGGCGAGATGCGCGGGGATGACGATGACGCCCTCGGCGTCGCCGACCACGATATCGCCCGGGAAGACCGCGACATCGCCGCAACCGATCGGCCCATTGATCTCGATCGCCTGGTGCAGGGTGAGGTTGGTCGGGGACGAGGGGCGGTTGTGATAGCTCGGGAAAGGCAACCGCGCGATCTCGTATGAATCCCGGAAGCCGCCATCGGTGACGACACCGGCGACGCCGCGCTTCATCAGCCGTGAGACGAGGATGCCACCGGCCGAGGCCGCGCGCGGATCCTTGCGGCTGTCGATGACCATCACGGCGCCGGGCGGGCAGTCCTCGACCGCCTTGCGCTGCGGATGCGCGCGGTCCTGGAAGACGGAAAGCGGATTCAGGTCCTCGCGCGCCGGGATGTAGCGCAGGGTGAAGGCCTCGCCGACCATCGTCCCCGCATCGGGATTGAGCGGGCGGACGTCCTGGATGAACTGGTTGCGCAGCCCACGCTTGAACAGGGCGGTGCAGAGCGTGGCGACGGAAACCGTGCGGAGCTTCTCGCGGGTTTCCGGCTTGAGACTGGGCATGCGTTCACCTTTTCCGTCCGTGGTTTCCCGCCGGCCGGCAGGCGGCGCGGAGGTTCCCGCGTTACGACCCGCTTTGTAAAGGCGAAGCGGGATGCGAAAAATGCAACCCGCCCCCGCTTCGGAGATGCCCGCCTATTTGCCCCAGCGCAGCGCCAGCGGGTCGAGCTCGCGCGCGAGTTCGATCAGGCCTTCGCGGGTCTTCGGATGCAACGGCGTCAGCGGGTGGCGCACGGCGTCAGAACGGATCACGCCGCCCTCCTTCATCACGGTCTTGGTCGCGCGCAGGCCGCACTGGCGGTTCTCATAGTTGATGATCGGCAGGACCCGGGCGTAGAGCGCCGCAGCCTGCTTGCGGTCACCCGCGGCATGGGCAGCGAGAATCGGCTTGATGAGATCGGGAATCATCGCCGAGGTCATCGTGCCGGTGGCACCGGCGTCGAGATCGGCCATCAGCGTGATTGCCTCTTCGCCGTCGAAGGGGCCGACCACGGCATCGCCGCCGGCCTCGATCAGCGCGCGCAGCTTGTTCGCCGTACCCGGCACCTCGATCTTGAAATAGCGGACGAGCGGAACCTCCCTCGCCAGCCGGATCATGAAGGGCACGGTCATGGTGACGCCCGAAAGCGGCGCATCCTGCAGGATGATCGGAATGCCGCAGGCATCGGCGACCGCCTGGAAATGCTCGATCATGCCCTGCTCGTCAGCCTTGAGCAGCGCACCGTGATAAGGCGGCATCATCATCAGCATCCTCGCGCCCGCATCGGCGGCGGCCCTGGCACGGGCGGCAGCGATGCGCGTGGAGAAATGCGATGTCGTGACGATGACGGGCACGCGGCCTGCAACCTGCTCCAGCGAGAGGCGCATGACCTGGTCGCGCTCCTCGTCGGTCAGCAGAAACTGCTCCGAATAATTGGCGAGGATGCAGATGCCGTCGACGCCCTGATCGACCATCAGGTCCATGACGCGCTTGTTGCCCTCGATATCGAGGTCGCCATTCTCGTGGAAGATGGTCGGCGCGATCGGCAGGATGCCCTTGTAGGGTTCGGTCATGGCGTCATCTCGTCGGTGGCTGGCAGGTCGGACGGCGAAGGAGTGGGGCAGGTATCAGACAGTACTGGCGGCCTTAACGCCGCGCAGACGGCGGGCGACCGAGCCGGCGACGGGCATGATCAGCAGAGCCAGACCGATCGCCATCAGCGTCGAAACCAGCGGGTTCGACCAGAAGATCGAAAGCGAGCCCTGGCTGAAGATCATCGACTGGCGGAAGGCATCCTCGGCCTTGTCGCCGATGACCATCGCGAGCACGAGCGGTGCGATCGGGTAGTCGAGCTTCTTGAAGAGATAGCCGACGAGCCCGAAGACCAGCGCGAGCCAGATGTCGAATTCCTTGCTGGCAGCGGTGAAGGCGCCGATGAAGCAGATCACCACGATGACCGGCCCGATGATCGAGAAGGGAATGCGCAGGATCGAAGCGAAGAGCGGCACCGTCGCCAGCACGACCACGACCGCAACGACATTGCCGAGATACATCGAGGCGATCAGGCCCCAGACGAAATCCGGCCTGTCGGTGAAGAGCGTCGGGCCGGGATTGAGGCCCCAGATCATCAGGCCGCCCATCATCACGGCCGCAGTCGCCGAGCCGGGAATGCCGAGCGCCAGCATCGGGAGCATGGCAGCGGAACCGGCGGCATGGTCGGCGGTCTCGGGCGCGATCACGCCCTCGGGCTCGCCCTTGCCGAATTTCGCGGGCTGGCGCGAGGAGCGCTTGGCCATTGCGTAGCTCATGAACGAGGCTGCCGTCGGCCCACCCGGCGTGATGCCCATCCAGATGCCGATCAGCGAGGAGCGCAGCAGGGCGAGCCAGTAGCGCGGGAGCTTCGCCGCGGTCCGCAGCACATCGCCGATGCGCACCTTGGCGGCGACACCCTCGAATTTCAGCCCCTCCTCCATGGTCAGCAGCAACTCGCCGATGCCGAAGAGCCCGATGACCGCGATCAGGAAGCTGACGCCGGCAAGCAGCACGTCGAACTCGAAGGTGAGGCGGACATTGCCGGAGACCGAGTCCATGCCGATGGTCGCCAGCGCGAAGCCGATCGCCATCGAGACGACGGTCTTGAAGGGGGAGGCGCCGCCGAGCCCGATGAAGCTCGCAAAGGTCATGAAATAGACGGCGAAATATTCGGGCGAGGAGAAGCGCAAAGCGAATTTCGCGACCCAGCCCGAGAGCAGCGTGATCAGGATGACACCGGCCATGGCACCGAAGCCGGCCGAGAGGAAGGCGAAGGACAGTGCCTCGGTGGCCTTGCCCTGTTTGGCCATCGGGTGACCGTCGAACGTGGTCGCCACCGATGAAGGTTCACCCGGAATGTTGAACAGGATCGAGGTGGTCGAGCCGCCGAAAAGCGCGCCCCAGTAGAGCGAGGTCAAAAGGATGATGGCCGAGACCGGGTCCATCGAGAAGGTCAGCGGCAGCAGGAGCGAGACGCCGTTCGGCGCGCCGAGCCCCGGCAGGACGCCGACGAGCACCCCGAGGAGGACCCCCGCCATCATCAGCAGGACATGGTGCGTGGTGAGCGCGACCGAGAAGCCGTGCATCAGGTTGGCGATGTTATCCATGCTGATATCCCCGCCGTCTCAGAGACCGATGAGCGGCTCGATCGGCCCCTTGAGCAGACCGATCTGGAAGAATTTCTCGAGCGCGAAATAGAAGAACGCCGCCGTCACGAAGGCGGTGCCAAGACTCTGCAGCCAGCCATAGCCACCCTGGAAGCGCATCGCGAAGACGAGATAGAGGATCGTCGCGACATACATGCCGAGCGTTGCGCTCAGCACGACGAAGGCGACGAGCGGCAGCAGGAAGGCAAGCACCCGCTTGCCGCGCTCGGCGTCGAGGAAAGCCTCTGCGAGCGAGACTTTTCCGGCGACGCGCTGTCCAAGCGTCACGGCGATCGTGCCGAGGCTCGCCAGCGCGATCAGCGCTCCGGCATAGAACGGAAAGGCGCCGGGCTGCGGGCCGGACGTATCCCAACCGATGCCGAACTCCAGCGATCCCTTCACGATGACGAGCCCGAAGACCAGCGTCAGGACGGCCGCCCCGATCTCTGCCCAGAAGCGGGTGATCATGCGGTGGATTCCTCCTTGCGGGAGCGGCGGGAAGGCACGGCTATAAGGAGAGGCGTGTCATCCCGGACGGAGCGATGCGGAGATCCGGGACCTATGCCTGAGCGGACCCGATGAAGGTTCCGGCATGGATCCCGGGTCAAGCCCGGGATGACCGCGTGTTTCCGAGGTCGACCGGCACGCGCCGATCCCACCTTACTTCGCGACCCAGCCTTCGTTCTCGAAGACCTTCTTGTTGGCAGCCTCGTCCTTGGCGACGAAATCGGCGAGCTCCTTGCCCTTCATGAACTTGCCGGTCTGCGCGGTGCGCGTCACGAATTCCTGCCATTCCGGCGTCTTGGAGACCTTCTCCAGCAGCCCGGCATAATAGGCCACGGCATCGGCCGGGACGTCAGCCGGCAGCCAGACGGTGCGCGGCATCTGGAAGGTCTCGAGCGGGAGGCCCGCCTCCTTGCAGGTCGGGATGTCGCCCCAGCCCTTGCCCTCGAAGACCGGTTCGCCCTTGGCGAGACGCACCGGCGAGAACACGCAGAGCGGCTTCACCTGCCCGGCCTTCCACTGGCCGATATTCTCGTTGGGGTTGTTGGTGTTGGAGTCGATATGGCCGCCCGCAAGCTGTACGGCCGCGGCGCTGCCGCCCTGGAACGGCACATAGATCCATTTCACGCCGGTTGCGTCCTGGATCATCGAGGTCAGCGTCTGGTCGGTATCCTTCGACTGGCTGCCGCCCATCTTGAAGCCCATCGGCTTGGCCTTGACCGCCTCGATATAGGCCTTGGCGTCGGCATAAGGGGCATCGCCCTTGACCCAGAGCAGGAACTCGTCGAGCGCCAGCGCCGCAACCGGGGTCAGGTCCGAGAACTTGTAGCCGAGCTTGGCGACGTAAGGCAGCAGATAGGCATTGTTGGTGCCGAAGATGACGCGGTTCGGATCGCCCTTGGCGCTCTTGCCGTAAACATAGCCCTCGGCGCCGGAGCCGCCGCCCTTGTTCACCACCACGATCGGCTGCTCGGTGAACTTGTGCTTGGTGATGATCGACTGGATGATGCGGGCGAAATTGTCGGTGCCGCCGCCGGCGCCCGAGGTCACGACGAACTCGATCGGCTTGGTCGGCTCCCAGGCCTGGGCGACGCCGACGCCGCCAAGCGTGAGCGCGCCGGCAAATGCAGCCGAGATAGCGATGGTCTTCATGGTTTCTCTCCCTGGGTTTTGATCTTGCGAGGCCGCTCTTGCCGGCGGCTTTGTCGAAAATACTTGGAAAAATCAGGCGGCGGCGCGGGCGCTGCCCTTTCCGTCCCGGGCCATCTTGATGGCGAGCGCGAGCGCCGCGCGCGTCGCGCCGAGATTGGCGACGCCCTTGCCCGCGATCTCGTAGGCCGTGCCATGGGCCGGCGTGCAGATCGGGAACGGGAAGCCGCCGATCAGGGTGACGCCGCGGTCGAAGCCGATCAGCTTCATCGCGATCTGGCCCTGGTCGTGATACATCGTCAGCACGGCGTCGAAATCGCCGTTCTTCGCTCGAAGAAAGACCGTGTCCGACGGGAACGGCCCCTCGACGACGAAGCCCTTCGCCTTGGCGGCCTTCACTGCCGGCTCGATCGTCTCGATCTCGTCGCGCCCGAAATTGCCGCCATCGCCGGCATGGGGATTGATGCCCGCGACCGCGATGCGCGGCGGATTGAAGCCGGCCGCCCGCAGATTGGCATCCGCCAGCGTCAGCGCCCGCAGGATGCGCTCCTGCGTGATGTTCTGCGCCACCTCGGAAAGCGGGATATGCGAGGTGACGCGCGCGTTCCAGAGCCTGTCGAGGATGTTGAACTCGCTCGCCGCGCCCTCGAAGCCAATGACATCGCGCACGAAGCGGATCTCGTCGTCATAGCCGGGATAGGCGAAGCGCATCGCCGCCTTGTTGAAGGGCGTGAAGAACACCGCGCCGGCCTGGCCCGAGGCCGCGAACCGCAAGGCGCGGCGGAAATTCTCGGTCGCAGCCTTGCCGCCCGCGAGCGTCGCCGTGCCGCGCTTGAGATCGGCGGGGTCGTGATTGGCGAGATCGACGAAGACCGGCCTGTCGCCGAGCGGCAGCGCCTCGCCGTCCTTCACGACCTGAACCTGCGGATCGACACCGCCGTCCTCGATGCCGAGATCGAGCAGGCGCTTGTCGCCGAAGACAACATAGCGGGCAGCGGCGCGCAGATCGGCTTCGGACAGGATACGGGCCGTCAATTCGGGACTGATGCCGGAAGGATCCCCCATCGCCACGGCGATCACCGGCAAGGCGTCATTCGTGCGCTCATTCATGGCCGCCACTCCGCTGCCTGTCCGCTCGTCTGGCCCGTTGGCTAACACAGGCGGCCCGACCGCTCAAGTATGCTGTATGCAGCATATCAAGATTGCTGTACTCCTCCGACCGGCGCAGTGCATCGATCAAGCCGCGCCGGAGGAGGGCCGATGAATTTTCATGCGCACTACGCGGGGATCACCGAACCGGTCGAAACCTGCCTCGTCGGCAGCGGCAGCTTCGGGCGCAGCTATCTCGCGCAGTCGCGCCGGACGCGGCTGGTCAATGCGCGCATCGCAGTCGACGTAACCGCCGAAGCGGCGGGCAAGGCTTTCGCTGCAGCCGGCTTTGAGCCTGGCGAAATCGCGCTGTGCACGACCCAGGCCGAAGCGAAGGCTGCCTGGAATGCCGGACGCTGCGTCGCCGCGGCGAGCCTCGATGTCGCGATGGAGCTGCCTTTCACGCTCCTCGTCGAAGCGACCGGCAGCCCCGAAGCCGCGACGCGGCACAGCCTCGCCGCGATCGAGGCGGGCCGCCATGTCGCATTGGTCTCGAAGGAGGCAGACAGCGTCGTCGGGCCGGGGCTGGCGCGGCTCGCCCGCGACAACGGCGTCGTGGTGACTCCGGTCGATGGCGACCAGCCGAGTCTGCTGATCGCGCTGGCGAGCTGGGCCGAAGTCATCGGCCTCGAAATCATCGCGGCCGGCAAGTCGAGCGAGTACGATTTCATCCTCGATGCCGCGACCGGCCATGTCACCTGCAACGGCGTGACCCGCGCCCTGCCGACGCTGCGCGAACACTGGCTTCCGGGCTCGCGCTCGATCGTCGCCAACGCGGCGGAACGCGCGCGCATCCTCGGCGAGGCCTTTCCCCTGAGGGCCGTACCCGATCTCTGCGAGATGACGCTCGTCGCCAATGCCCTGAACTTTTCCGCCGACGCGGCCGGCTTCCATGCGCCGCCCGCCCGCATTCCCGAGCTGGCCGATCTGTTCGCGGAGCGCGCCGAAGGCGGATTGACGGGCGGCACGCGCCGGATCGACGTGTTCCACCATCTGCGACTGGCCGAGGAAGCCAGCTTCGCCGGCGGCGTCTTCATCGTCGTACGTTGCGACAATGCCGAAACCTGGGAGATGCTTGCCGGAAAGGGGCATGTCGTCAGCCGCAGCGGCAAAACGGCGGCGCTCTACCTGCCGCGCCACCTGCTGGGCGTCGAGGTTGCGACGTCCATTCTCGATGCAGCCGTTCTCGGGCGCTCGGGCTATGGCGACGACTACCAGCCGCGGCAGGACCTCGTCGCGGTCGCGCAATGCGACCTCGCGGCCGGGACGGTGCTCACGATGGGCGGGCATCATCACAGCATCGACGGCGTCGGAGCCGAGGTGCGGCCGGCGACGGCGCTCGCAGCCGAGCGCCCCGCCCCCTTCTACCTCGTGGCCGACCGAATTCTCGTCCGCCCCGTCAAGACCGGCCAGCCGATCCGCCTCGGCGATGTCGCAATCCCCGAGGATTCCGGGTTGCTGGCAATGCGCCGGCGGCAGGATGCGCTGTTTTCCCTCGGGAACGGCGCGCCCGTTTGACAGCACGGAAGGCGCATGCCGTAACGGAGAGGCCGGAACACGGGAGCAACGATGAGCGAAACGGCGGCCAACTATATCCCGATCACGCGCCGCACACTCCATGACGAGGTGCTGGAGCGTGTGCGCGACATGATCATCGAAGGGCGCCTGGAACCCGGCCAGCGCATCAACGAGGGCCAGGTCGGCGCCCAGCTCGGCGTGTCGCGGACGCCCTTGCGCGAGGCGATCAAGACGCTCGCCAGCGAGGGGCTCGTCGAGATTCTGCCGGCCAAGGGCGCGATCGTCCGGAAATTCTCGGCGCGCGATCTCGCCGACATCCTCGAGGTCATCAAAAGCCTCGAGCAGCTCGGCGGCCGCATCGCCTGTGCGCAGGCCAGCGACTCGACGATCGAGGCGATCCACAAGCTGCACGCGGACATGCTCGCGCTCTACGCGACGCGCGAGCGGCTCGACTATTTCAAGCTGAACCAGGCGATCCACAGCGCCATCGTCGCAGCATCCGGCAACGCCGTGCTGGCCGAGATGCATACGACCCTGCAGGCCCGGATCAAGCGGCTGCGCTTCGTCGGCAATGAAGGCCCTGAGAAATGGGCGGGCGCGGTCGCAGAACACCAGGACATGATGGCGGCCTTGCTCAGACGCGACGCGGACGCCCTGTCCGAGGCGATCGGCCGCCACATGGACACGACCCTGGTGCGGGTACGTGAGGTTCTCTGAGGGCCGGCAGGGACCATCGGGATCGCCTGGAGGCCTTAAGACTTTCGAATAAGCCCGCGGCGACCACACAACCCTCCCGCTCCAGCCGAATCCATTCCTGCACAATCGTTTACGCTGCCCCCGGCACCGGCCTTGGCGCCCGCCGAAACGGCTATCCGCGCTCCTTTTCTTTCAATAAGCTGTAGACAAGGCAGCTCGGGGACTTCCGCCCACGAAGCTTCCGATACAACGGGGCCGTTCACCTCCCTCACAGGGCGGAGAGGCGTTCAAGGAGACATCCATGAAGAAAATTCTGTTGGCGACGCTGTCGGCCTCCGCGCTGATGGCGGCGCAGCCGCTGATGGCCAAGACCCTGGTGTATTGCTCGGAGGGCAGCCCCGAGAACTTCGCGCCGAGCGTCAACACCACCGGCACGTCCTTCGACGCAAACACGCAAATCTACGACACGATCGTGCAGTTCGAGCGCGGCGGCACCAAGGTCCAGCCGGCGCTCGCCGAGAAATGGGACATCTCGCCGGATGGCCTGACCTACACCTTCCACCTGCGCAAGAACGTCAAGTGGCAGTCCAACAAGAACTTCAAGCCGACGCGCAACTTCAATGCCGACGACATCATGTTCATGATCGAGCGGCAGTGGAAGGAAGACCACCCGTTCTTCAAGGTGACCAGCTCGAACCACTCCTATTTCAACGACATGGGCATGCCCAAGCTCTTGAAGTCGGTCGAGAAGGTCGATGACTACACCGTCAAGTTCACGCTGAACCAGCCGGAAGCGCCGTTCCTCGCCGACCTCGCGATGCAATATGCCAGCGTGCAGTCGAAGGAATATGCCGACGCCATGCTGAAGGCGGGCACGCCCGAGAAGCTCGATCAGGACCCGGTCGGCACCGGCCCGTTCTATCTGGTGCAGTACCAGAAGGACGCGATCATCCGCTACAAGGCCAACCCGGACTACTGGGCCGGCAAGGCCAAGATCGACGACCTGATCTTCGCGATCACGCCGGATGCCTCGGTGCGCTGGGCCAAACTCCAGAAGGGCGAATGCCATGTCATGCCCTATCCGAACCCGGCCGATCTCGAGGCGATGAAGAAGGACGCCAATGTCGAGATCCTGGAACAGCCGGGCCTGAACATCGGCTATCTCGCCTACAACACCACCAAGAAGCCGTTCGACGACGTCAAGGTGCGCCGCGCCGTCAACAAGGCGATCAACAAGAAGGCGATCATCGACGCGGTCTATCTCTCCAGCGGCGTCGCGGCGATCAACCCGATCCCGCCGACCATGTGGTCCTATAACGAGACCATCAAGGACGACCCCTTCGACCCGGAGGCGGCCAAGAAGGAGCTGGCCGAGGCCGGCTATCCGAACGGCCTCGAGATCGACCTCTGGGCCATGCCGGTGCAGCGCCCCTACAACCCGAATGCCAAGCGCATCGCCGAGCTGATGCAGGCCGACCTCGCCAAGGTTGGCGTCAAGGCCGAGATCAAGAGCTTCGAATGGGGCGAGTACCGCAAGCGCATGCAGGCGGGCGAGCACCAGACGGGCATGCTCGGCTGGACCGGCGACAACGGCGACCCGGACAACTTCCTGCACACGCTGCTGGGCTGCGAATCGGCCAAGACCAACGGCTCGAACGTCGCCAAGTTCTGCTACCAGCCCTTCGAGGAACTGGTGCTGAAGGCGAAGCGCGTCACCGACCAGGCCGAGCGCGAAAAACTCTACCGGCAGGCGCAGGTGATCTTCAAGGAGCAGTCGCCCTGGTTCACCATTGCGCATGCGGTGCAGCTCAAGCCGGTCCGCAAGGAAGTGAAGGACTTCAAGCTCTCGCCGTTCGGCCGCCACACCTTCTACGGCGTCGATATCGGCAAGTGAGCCACAATACCGGCCGCGCCACGAGCTGGCGCGGCCGATCCTTGCCAGACGACGCGGCCCCGACGGGGCCGCGCTCCGGGAAGCGAAGACGATGAGGCATGACGCCCCGCGCCCGATCCGCCTTCCCTGCCTTTTCCGAGAGAACCGCCCATGTCCGTTCGTGCCCGCTCCCTTGCCGTGACGCTGGGGCTCAGCGCCCTGTTGCTGCCCGCCGTCGCCGGCGCCCAGGCGCTCGTCGTCTGCTCCGAGGCCAGCCCCGATTTCCTGAATCCCCAGTTCAGCAGCCAGAACACCGCCTATGACGTCGCCGCACAGATCTATGAGCGGCTGACCGCGACGGAACGCGGCGGCTCGCAGATCATCCCGAGCCTCGCCGAGTCCTGGACCATCTCCGACGATGCGCTGACCTACACCTTCAAGCTGCGCAAGGGCGTGAAATGGCACGCCAGCAAGACCTTCACGCCGACGCGGGACTTCAACGCGGACGACGTGATCTTCTCGTTCCAGCGCATGCTCGACCCCGGCCATCCCTTCAACAAGATCGGCAGCGGCAACTACCAGTTCTTCGCCGAGATCGTGAAGCCGAGCCTCAAGGCGCTCGAAAAGGTCGACGACTTCACGGTCAAGCTGACCCTGACCAAGCCGAACGCGCCGCTGCTCTCGGCACTCTCGGTCGAGCCGATGTCGATTCTCTCGGCCGAATATGGCGCCGCGATGCTGAAGGCCGGCACGCCCGAGCAGCTCGATTTCGCGCCGATCGGCACCGGCCCGTTCTCGCTCCTCTCCTACCAGAAGGATGCCGTGATCCGCTTCAAGGCGGTGCAGGACCACTGGACAAAGGCCGTCGGCAATCGCGACCGCATGGCGCTGGTGAACGACCTGATCTTCGTGATCACGCCGGACGCCTCCGTTCGTTTCGCCAAGGTGCGCTCGGGCGAATGCCAGATCGCGCGCTACCCCAATCCCGGCGACCTGCCGGCCATGAAGACCGAACCGACGATCAACCTGCTGCAAGGCAGCATCGCCGACCAGAGCTTCCTCGCCTTCAACCAGCAGAAGAAGCCCTTCGGCGACAAGCGGGTCCGCGAAGCCCTGGCCTACGCGACCAACATCCCGGCGATCATCGACGCGGTCTACCAGGGCACCGGCAAGATCGCCGCCGCGGCGGTGCCGCCCTCGCTCTGGTCGCATGACGCCGACCTGAAGCCGCGCCCCTACGATCCCGAAAAGGCCAAGGCCCTGCTGAAGGAGGCCGGCCTCGCCGACGGCTTCGAAACGACGCTCTGGGCCATTCCGGTGGTGCGCGCCTATATGCCGAACGGGCGCCGCGCGGCCGAACTGATCCAGGCCGACTGGGCCAAGATCGGCGTCAAGGCAACGATCCAGACCTTCGAGTGGGGCGAGTATCTCAAGCGCGGCCGGGCCGGCGACCATGATGTCGGCATGTTCGGCTACACCTGGGATTATCCCGACCCGAGCCAGATTCTGCTCTCGGGCTGGACATGCGACGGCGTGAAGACCGGCGCCAACCGCGCCCGCTGGTGCAACCAGGAAGCATCGGACGCGCTGGCCAAGGCGAGCACGATCACCGATCAGGGCGAGCGCGCCAAGCTCTACAAGCGCTTCCAGGAGCTGTTCCACCAGGACGTGGCGGGCCTGCTCTTCGCCAATGCGCAGGCCTTCACGCCGGTGCGCAAGGACGTGAAGGACTACAAGATCCACTTTTTCGGCGGGCAGCCCTTCTACGGCGTTTCCGTCGCCAAGTAATCGTTTCCACGCTCTCGTCGCGGCGGCCTCGGGCTGCCGCGGCCGATTCTCTGCGCGTCCTTGCGGGCCGCGCAGCGGCTTTTCCGGAGCCCCTCGCCATGCGCATCTACATTTCCGCCGATATCGAAGGCATCGCCGGGGTCGTTACCCGCGACCAGACCCTCGTCGAGGGCTTCGAATACCAGACCGCCCGAATCTGGATGACCGACAGCGTCACCGCCGCAGCGCGTGCCGCCTATGACAGCGGCGCCAGCGAGGTCGTCATCGCCGACAGCCACGGCCGGGCGCAGAACCTGCTGCTCGAGCGACTGCCACGCGATGTGCAGCTCGTGCGGGCTCATCCGCGACCGCTCTCGATGATGCAGGGGGTCGAGACCGGTGCCTATGACGGGGCGCTCTTCATCGGCTACCACACCGGATCGACCAACCCCGAAGGCGTGCTGGCCCATACCTTCCGCGGCGCCTCGCTGCGGGAAGTCCGGGTCAACGGCGTCGCCGTGCCGGAAGCCGGCATCAACGCCGCCATTGCCGGGCATTTCGACGTGCCGGTGCTGCTCGTGAGTGGCGACGACGCCACCATCGCCGAGACCAAGGCGTTCCTGCCCGATATCGAAGGCGTGACGGTAAAATGGGCACATAGCCGCCAGTCCGCGCGCACGCTGATGCCGGAAGCTTCCTACGAACTCATCGCGGAAGGCGTGAAGCGCGCCATCGCGCGGCGAGCCTCCATCAAGCCCTACCGGATCGCCGGGCCGATCTCGCTCGAGGTCAATTTCCTGTTCCGCCAGCCGGTCGAATATCTCGTCATGCTGAAGCTCGTGGAGCGGGTGGATGCCTTCACGATCCGGTATGTCGCAGACGACATCCTTGATCTTCAGCGCTTTTTGGTGTTTGCGCTGGGCTACAGCTCGACATTGCAATAAATCCAGACGATCTGCCGGCGTGCGACGCCCCGTCTCGCGCCGGCCAAAAACATCGGCAAACCATGCTGCGCTTCATCTTCACCCGCCTGAGCCTGGTCATCCCGACCTTCATCGGCATCACGCTGCTGGCCTTTTTTCTCGTCCGCCTCGTCCCCGGCGACCCGATCGAGACCATGGCCGGCGAACGCGGCATCGACGCCGCCCGCCACGCCCAGCTCCTGACCGAGTACGGCCTCGACCGGCCACTGCTCGTCCAGTACGGCAAATATATCGAGCGCGTCGTCCAGGGCGATCTCGGCAAGTCGATCGTGACCCGCGAGAATGTGCTGACCGAGTTCGGCCAGCTCTTCCCGGCCACGATCGAGCTCGCGATCTGCGCCATCCTGATCGCGCTGATCGTCGGACTTCCAGCCGGCATCATTGCCGCGGTGAAACGAAACTCGATCTTCGACCATGGCGTGATGGGCATTTCGCTCACCGGCTATTCGATGCCGATTTTCTGGTGGGGCCTGCTGCTGATCCTGCTGTTCTCGGTGCAGCTCGGCATCACGCCGGTCTCGGGCCGGATCGCGGTTCAGTACTTCATCGAGCCGGTCACCGGCTTCCTCACCGTCGACAGCCTGCTGGCCGGCGATATCGACGCCTTCTGGTCGGCCCTGTCGCATCTCGTCCTGCCGGCGATCGTGCTCGGCACGGTGCCGCTCGCGGTCATCGCGCGCATGACCCGTTCGGCGATGCTGGAGGTTCTGGGCGAGGATTATATCCGCACCGCCCGCGCCAAGGGCATGGCGCCGATCCGGGTGGTGGCGCTGCATGCGCTGCGCAATGCGCTGATCCCGATCGTCACCGTCATCGGCCTGCAGGTCGGGGCGCTCTTCACCGGCGCGATCCTGACCGAGACGATCTTCTCCTGGCCCGGCGTCGGCAAATGGCTGATCGAGGCGATCAGCCGGCGCGACTATCCCGTTCTCCAGGGCGGCACGCTGCTGCTCGGCGTCGTGGTGATGAGCGTCAACCTCTTCGTCGACCTGCTCTACGGCCTGATCAACCCGCGCATCAGGCACGCCCGATGAAGCGTCACGTCTCCCTTCGCTCCCATCGGAGCCTCGCATCATGAGCACCCAAACCCTGCAAGCTCCGGCCGCCGTGCCGAGCGCCACCCCGCCACATCCGCTGCGCGAATTCTGGAGCTATTTCAGCGCCAATCGCGGCGCGGTCGCCGGCCTCACCGTCATCGTGCTGGTGCTGCTCTGCGCGCTGTTCGCGCCGTGGATCGCGCCGCATGATCCGAATCTGACCAATAACGCGGTCTTCCTGAAGCCGCCGTTCTGGCAGGAGGGCGGCTCGCTGTCCTATCCGCTCGGCACCGACGCGATCGGCCGCGACATCCTCTCGCGCCTGCTCTTCGGCGCCCGGCTCTCGCTGGTGATCGGCATCGCCGTCGTCGCGCTCGCCATCGTCGTCGGCATCGTGCTCGGACTGGTCGCCGGCTATTTCAAGGGCCTCGCCGATATCGCGATCATGCGCCTGATGGACATCCTGATGACGATGCCGAGCCTGCTGCTCGCGATCGTCATCGTCGCGATCCTCGGCCCCGGCCTGATGAACGCGATGCTCGCCGTCGCCATCGTCGTGCTGCCGCATTACGTGCGCATCACGCGCGCCGCCGTCATCGCCGAGTCCAGCAAGGATTATGTCGTCGCCGCCCAGGTCTCGGGCGCGCAGACGATCCGCCTGATGTTCTCCGAGATCCTGCCGAACTGCGCCGCGCCGCTCATCGTGCAGGCGACGCTCGGCGTCTCCACCGCGATCCTCGACGCCGCTGCGCTCGGCTTCCTCGGATTGGGCGCCCAGCCTCCGACACCCGAATGGGGCACGATGCTCGCCGATGCGCGCGAATTCGTGCTGCGCGCCTGGTGGGTTGTCACCTTCCCGGGCCTCGCCATCCTCATCACCGTGCTCGCCTTCAACCTTCTTGGTGACGGCCTGCGCGATGCGCTCGATCCCAAGCTGAAGCGCTGATCCCATGCCCCTTCTCGAAATCGAAAATCTCAGCGTCGAATTCCCGACCTCCCAGGGAACGCTGCGCGCCGTCGACCGCATCGACCTCACCCTCGACGAGGGCGAAGTGCTCGGCGTGGTCGGCGAATCCGGCTCCGGCAAGAGCGTGACCATGCTCGCGCTGATGGGCCTCGTCGGCTATCCCGGCCGCGTCCGCGCCGACAAGCTGCGCTTCGACGGCCGCGATCTCCTGACCATGTCCGCCCGCGAGCGCCGCCAGCTCACCGGCAAGGACGTGGCGATGATCTTCCAGGAGCCGAGCACCAGCCTGAACCCGTGCTTCACGATCGGCTTCCAGCTCGCCGAAACGCTCAGGAAGCACGAGCGCATGGACGGCAAGGCGGCGAAGCGCCGCTCGATCGAACTGCTGGAGCAGGTCGGCATTCCCGCGCCTGAAAGCCGTCTCAAGGCATTCCCGCACCAGATGTCCGGCGGCATGAACCAGCGCGTGATGATCGCGATGGCGATCGCCTGCAATCCACGACTGCTGATCGCCGACGAGCCGACGACCGCGCTCGACGTCACCATCCAGGCGCAGATCCTCGATCTGCTGATGTCGCTGCAGCGCGAACGCAACATGGCGCTCGTTCTCATCACCCACAACATGGGCGTCGTCGCCGAGACGGCGCAGCGCATCATGGTGATGTATGCCGGGCAGATCATGGAGGAGCGCAAGGTCGATGCCCTGTTCTCCAACCCGCAGCATCCCTATTCCGCAGCCCTGCTCGCGGCCCTGCCGGAGCGCAGCGAGCATGCGACCCGCCTCGCGACCATTCCCGGCATGGTGCCCGGCCTGAACGACCGGCCGAAGGGCTGCCTGTTCAGCCCGCGCTGCGCCTATGCAACCGAGCATTCGCGCAATATCCAGCCGGAGCTGCGGAACTGGGCCGACGGGCGCGTGCGCTGCCATTACCCGCTCGGCGATCCCCAGCGCGACGCCGCCCGCGCCCGCGACGAAGCCAGCCAGGCGAAGGAGGCCGTGCGATGAGCAATCCTGTGATCGAAGCGCGCGAGCTGACGCAGATCTACCCGGTCAAGCAGGGGCTCTTTCGCGCCCCGGCACAGTTGCAGGCGGTGAACAAGGTCTCCTTCGCGGTCGAGGCCGGGCGCACGCTCGCCGTCGTCGGCGAATCCGGCTGCGGAAAATCGACGCTGGCGCGCATGGCGACGCTGATCGAGGCCCCCACCTCCGGCGCACTGACGCTGGACGGGGTCGATGCCGTCTCGCCGCCAGCCGGCGAGCGCAGACGCCTGCGCCGGACGGTGCAGTTCGTGTTCCAGAACCCCTATGGCTCGCTCAATCCGCGCAAGAAGGTCGGGACGATCCTGGAGGAACCGCTCAAGATCAACACCGACCTCTCCCCGGCCGAGCGCACCGAAAAGGCGCGCGCGATGATGGCCAAGGTCGGCCTGCGCCCCGAGCACTATGCCCGCTATCCGCACATGTTCTCAGGCGGCCAGCGCCAGCGCATCGCGATCGCCCGCGCGCTGATCCTCTCCCCCAAGGTCGTGGTCGCGGACGAGCCAGTCTCGGCGCTCGACATCTCGATCCAGGCGCAGGTGCTGAACCTGCTCGCCGACCTGCAGGACGAGCTCAAGCTCGCCTATCTCTTCATCTCGCATGATCTCAGCGTCGTCCGTCACATCGCCCATGACGTGATGGTGATGTATCTCGGCAATGCGATCGAGCATGGCCCGAAGGAGCGCATCTACGCGCGGCCACTGCATCCCTATACGCAGGCGCTGCTCGCCTCGACGCCGCGCGTCGATGCCGGCAAGCGCGAGCGCATCATCCTGCGCGGCGAACTGCCCTCCCCGCTCAACCCGCCTCAGGGCTGCGTATTCTCGACCCGCTGCCCGCATGTCACCGATCGGTGCCGGGCCGAGCGCCCGGAGAAGCGCGAGATCGACGGCCGGAAGGTCGCCTGCCACTATGCCGAGGATTTCCTGGCAAAGGCGGCGTGATCTCTGGGACGGCCGCTTGAGCCAGGCGGACTTTCGAGCCGGCCGCCACATGGCCGTTCACGAGCGGCCCGATTTCGGATGGAAACGCCGATCCGGCGCGGACGGCCATGACGATGTCCGGCCGGGCCTTTCTTCGGCTCGACGCGATGCTGCGCTCGCGCTGACGCGTTCCTACAAGGACAGCCGCGTGCGGCCGAGCACACGCCTGGCGGCCGTCCGGAGGCCCCGCTGGTCGGCATAGCCGACCGCGGATGCGATCTGGTGCGGCGGCGCGCCGTCGCTCGCCATCGTCAGGGCCCGCAGCACGCGCAGGCGCGCGCGCCAATCGCCGAAGCTCAGGCCGGTTTCCGCCCGGAAGCCGCGCGTCAGGGTACGCCGGCTCGCGCCCGCCCTCTCCGCCCAACCGTCGATATCGAGGCTCGAGCCAGGGTCCTTCAGCAAGGACTCGCAGATGCGCCGGAGACGCTCATCCCGCGGCAAGGGCAAGGTCAGCGCGGTTTCAGGCGCACGCGCGATCTCGTCGAGGATCAGCGCGGCGAGATGCCCGCCGCGCCGGGCCTCGTCATAAAGCAGCGGCTCGACCGCCAGCGCCTCCAGCGCCGAAGCCAACAGGGGCGAAACCTCCAGCACGCGGCATCTCGTCGGCAGGACGTCCACCGCCTCAGGGGCGATATAGGCCGAGCACATCGAGACCGCGCCATGCATCCTGACCTCGTGAGAAAGACGCGGCGGAATCCAGAGCGCGTGCCTGGCCGGCAGTACCCAGGTACCATCCTCGGCACGCACCAGCGTCACGCCGGCAGTAGCATAGAGAAGTTGCGCGCGCGGATGGCTGTGCCAGCCGGTGCTTGCGCCAGCCGGATAGCTCTTCGGCATCACGGCAACGGCACGCGGTACTGTTTGGTAGGCCTCGCTTTCGCTGCGCATCACACGTCCATTTTGGCCCGATCCGGTCGAATTACGACCCGACAGGCCTATCGGGTCAAGTTAGGATCGCGCGTCATTGCCGCGAGATCGCCTATGAGCCCCGAGACCCTGTCGAAGCGCACCCTTCTGTTCGTCAACGCGGCCCATGCGCTCGATCACTTCGTGCTGCTGATTTATCCGACGGCGGTCATCGCCATCGCAGCGCAGACCGATCTCAGCTATGCCGAACTCATCGGCCTTGCGACCGGCGCCTTCGTCGCCTTCGGCCTGTGCTCGCTGCCGATGGGCTGGCTCTCGGACCGGTTCGGCCGACGCAACATGCTCGCCGTGTTCTTCATCGGCTACGGGCTCTCCTGCCTCGGCGTCGCCAGCGCGAATCGCCCAGCGGCGTTCGCGGGCTGGCTGCTCGTGCTCGGCATCGCCTCGGCGATCTATCATCCGGTCGGCTCGACCATGCTGGTCAGCCATGCCCGTCAGCTCGGCCGCGATCTCGGCGTCAACGCCGTCTGGGGCAATCTCGGCGCGGCCTCCGCCGCCGGCGTTACGGCGCTGATCGCCGCCAACTTCGGCTGGCGCTTCGCCTTCGTCCTGCCCGGCTTCGTCTGCCTTGCGCTCGGCGCGGCTTTCCTCGCCCTCGTGCCTGGCGACGGAACTCCATCCACGGGTCGTTCCGGCAAGGCCGAACTCATCCCCGTCAGCCGGCCGGTCGCGCTGCTGCTCGTCTTCGCCGTCGCGATCATCGCCGGCGGCATGACCTTCAACATCACCACGATCGCATTGCCGAAGGTCATCGACGAGCGCCTCGGCCTCGACCTGCCGCTGGCGCTGACCGGCTCGCTGGCGACACTGGTCTTCGTATTCGGCGCCGCCACGCAATGGCTGATGGGCCGACTGGTCGACCGTTACACGCTTCCGGCGCTGTTCGTCGGGCTCGCGCTGTTCCAGCCGCTGGGCCTCGCGCTCGCGGCGACGAACTCGGGCGTGCCGCTGCTCATCGGCCTCGCCATGACCATGGCCGCGATCTACGGGCAGGTCGTCGTCAACGACGCGATGGTCGCGCGGTACGTGCCGGCGCAGCACCGCGCCAAGGCGTTCAGCGTGCGCTATTTCCTCGGCTTCACCGTCAGCGGCTTCGTCGTGCCGATGCTCGCCTTGCTGCATGCACAGGGCGGGTTCGGGCTGGTGCTGGCCGGCGCGACGGTGTTCGGCCTGATCGTCTGGTGCGCCTCTCTGGCGTTCTTCTTCCTGGCGCAGGCCGCGCCGGCAGCGAGAACAGCTCCGGCGGAACCATAGGCTTGCGGCAGCGCGGACTGCCGGCCAGTTCACAAGGCGTACCCTCCGCCATGTACAATGGGCCGCCGGCTAGCTCCGGACGCGCTCCTGTTCCGCCAGAGCGAGCAGGAGATGGTAGAGCACCCGCACCGGGATCACCGTCTGGGTGGGCGTGCCGTCCTTCGCGAGCTGGTTGAACCAGAGCCCCGTTTCGGGCGTGACGAACCAGCGGAACAGGCTGGCAAGATGCCTGTCGAGGCGTGCGGCGGCATCGGCATCACCCAGAAATTCGATCCGGGCGAGGAAGGCCTTGATCGCCTCGGTCTGGGGCCAGAGCAGCTTGGTCGAGGCCGTGACATTGCCGGTGCGGTCAAACACGTCAAACGCGGCAAGCGGCCCTGTTGCGCCATCGTCCAGACCGTGCCGGATCGCGAAGCCGTAGAGTCTCTCTGCCAGATCGCGCGCCTGTGCGTCCCCCGTCAGGCGCCAGTGATGCAGCAGCAGCCAGGTCCATTCGAAGTGGTGACCGGGCTCGCAAACCAGGCCTGCCGCATCGGGAGCGGGCTTCCAGTCATCGGCGAAATATTCGCCGAGCGTCCCGGTTTCGGCATCGACCAGGTGCTCGCGCGCGAGCCGGACGATCGCGTTGGCGTGGTCGAGCCAGCGTTGTTCGCCGGTCGCTTCGGCAAGCGCGTGGAACGCCTCCAGCAGATGCATATGCGGGTTCTGGCGGCGCGGCAGCGTACCCGCCGTATCCTCCGCGAAGCCGCCTTGCGGATGCGCCATCTCGCTTTCGATGAAGCCGATCACCTCGTCGGCGATCGCGAGTGCCGCAGCATCCTCCGTCGCGCGATAGTACCAGGCCATGGCGAAGAGCACGAAGGCGAGATCGTAGAGGTCAGTGCGGGTATCGACCGGCGTGCCGTCCTCGCGGACGGAATGCAGGAAGCGCCCTCGCCCGTCCTCGCGGCAGGCGTCGCGCAGGAAGGCGAAGCCATGGCGGGCAGCGACGAGCGCCCTCCCCTGCGGATCGAGCAGGTGGGCATGGCTGAAGACATAGGTCAGGCGGGCCGTGACGAGCGTCGTTCGGAGCGCCCCTGGATCGCGCGCGGGATCGGCCGGATCGAACATCTCGACGAAGCCGGCGTGACCGGGCCGAACCGCACGGTCGATCCAGGCCGGGACCAGGATTTTCCTGAGCCACGCCTTCGAAGGCAGATCGCTGACGCTCCTCGGAGCCTCTTCACGCGTCATCTGGCGGTATCCCCGGTGAAAAAGAACGGACGAGACCGGCGCACCCGGCTGAGTTCTACGGCTTCGAGCCGATAGCCACAGGCGGGGCTCGCGTCCATATCGTCCGGCGCAGAGCGCTATGGCGCGCCGTGGCCGACGACTTCGCGCATGGCGATGTAGCTATGGTACTCCGCGACATTCGGGTCATCATGGAAGACCTCGCGGGTGAAGGCAGCGTAGGCGGCCATGCTCTCGACCTGCAGGTGCAGCACGAAATCGGCGTCGCCTGTCACATAGGAGGCGTGCTTGACCTCGGGCCGGGCCTGGAGCTTCCGGGCGAAATCGCCATAGGTCCGCGAGCCCTGGATGATCGAGACGGTAACATGCACCGTCACCGGAACGCCCATGATTTCGGGGCTGACGATCGAAACATCGGCGGTGATGACCTTCTCCGCGCGCAAGCGCCTCAATCGCCGCAGTACCGCGCTTTGGGACAGGCCCACACGCTCGGCCAGCACGCGCGCCGGCGTCTGATTATCGGCCTGCATCTCTTTCAGCAGGGCATGATCGAACCTGTCGAGGTCAACCTTTTTAGCCATCGAAGCCTTCACGATCGACGAAATTCGCCATCCAGTAGCAAAAATGGGCGACTATCGCCAGGCGTTTGCTGGCATGATCTGATCCATATGCCGCCTTTTCCATAGGCAGGGACGAAACGGAAAACGGGTCATGACTGCGACGAAGTGGACCAAGAGAAGCCTTGCCGCGCAGGCCATGGGGAAGATCGACCCGACCACCAGGGGCGTCGTGCCACCGATCCATGTCTCGACGACCTATATCCGCGACGAGGATAACGGCTACTCGACCGGCTTCATCTATGGCCGGCCGGACAACGAGACGGTGCATGAGGCGCAGGCCGTGCTCGCCATGCTGGAGGAGGCCAAGGCCGGCGCCCTGCTGTTCGGCTCCGGGATGGCAGCCGCCACCGCCGTGTTCCAGGCGCTCTCGCCCGGCGACCATGTCGTCGCCTCCAAGGTGATGTACTGGGCGCTGCGCGCCTGGCTGCTCAACGAGGCGACGCGCTGGGGCATCAAGGTCGATTTCGTCGAGACCGATGATCTCGCCGCCTTGAAGGCGGCGGTGAAGCCGGGCGTGACCAAGCTCGTCTGGATCGAGACGCCCTCGAACCCGCTCTGGACGATCACCGATATCGCGGCGGCTGCCGAGATCGCGCACAAGGCCGGCGCCAGGCTTGCCGTCGACTCGACCTGCGCCTCGCCGGTGCATACCCGTCCGCTGACGCTCGGCGCCGACATCGTCATGCATGCGGCGACGAAGGTGCTGAACGGCCATTCCGATGTCGTTGCGGGGGCGCTCTGCGCCCGCGAGGACGATGAGTTCTGGAACCGGGTCAAAACGGTCCGGAAGGGCCAGGGCGGCATTCTCGGGCCATTCGAAGCCTATCTGCTGATGCGCGGCATGCGCACGCTGCACGTGCGACAGGAGCGGCAAGCGGCTTCGGCAATGGCGCTGGCGCAGCGACTCTCGGCCCATCCGCTGGTGGCCCGCGTGCTCTATCCCGGCCTGCCGCAGCATCCCGGCCACGACATCGCGGCGCGACAGATGGAGAACGGCTTCGGCTTCATGCTCTCGGTGCAGGTCACCGGCGGCGAAGGTGCGGCAATCGCGACAGCGGCTCATGTCGAACTGTACAAGAGGGCGACCTCGCTCGGCGGCGTCGAAAGCCTGATCGAGCATCGCGCTTCGATCGAAGGCGCCGGCTCGCCCTGCCCGACCGACCTGCTGCGCCTCTCCACCGGCATCGAGGATGTCGATGACCTCCATGACGATCTCGACCGAGCGCTGAAGGCCGGGCACCGCCCGTAAGGCGCTTGCCATGTCCGTGACAGGCTCCGCCCCCATGCCTGCCGGCCAGACGGTCGGCAAGGTCCTCCTCATGGCCACGGCCCTTGGCTGGGGCCTCAACTGGTCGGTCCTGAAGTTCGTCCTGCAGGACTGGCCGCCGCTCTTCGCGCGAGGGACGGCCGGCCTGCTCGGCGCGCTGTGCCTCGCTCTGCTGGCAATGGCGCGCGGCGACAGCCTCGCCGTACCGAAGGAAGCCCGTGCGCCTCTCCTGGCCGCGGCATCGATCAACGTCTTCGCCTGGATGGGTTTCACTGCGCTCGCGCTGAACTGGCTCAAGGTCTCGGAAGGCGCGCTGATCGCCTACTCCATGCCGATCTGGGCGATGATGCTCGCCTGGCCCCTGCTCGGCGCGCGTCCGACCCGACGCAGCCTGGTGGCGCTGGGCCTGAGCATCACCGGCATGCTCCTTCTGATGGGTGGTCCCGAATTCACGGCGACCAAGCTCCCCGGCGTACTGTTCGCCTTCGCGGCGGCCGTGCTGTTCGCGCTCGGCACGGTCAAAGCCCGAAAGCCCCTTGCCATGCCGGGGCCGGCTGTCGCGGCCTGGCAGGTCGCCCTCGGCTGCCTGCCCATGGTTGCGCTGGGCCTCATCCTGGAGCGACCGAATGTCCTCTCGCTCTCGGCCAAAGGAGCGCTGGGTTTGACCTATATGGCTGTCGGCCCGATGGCGCTCTGCTATCTCACATGGTTCGGAGCACTCAGAAGGCTGCCGACGGCCGTCGCCGCCACCAGCATGCTGATCGTCCCCGTCGTGGGAACGCTGACCGCCATGCCGCTGCTGGGCGAGACTCTGGGCCTGCGAGAGGCGGCCGCGATCACGCTGACCATCAGCGGCGTTGCGCTGGCCCTGCGATCGTGACCTCTACGGCAGGTGCCGCAGAGGTCAGCGCGCAAGCAAGCCGCCGCGGGCAGCGAGTGTGGCCGATGCTACGGCCTTGGAGAGTTCCGCAAATTTCCGTAAACTGCGCCTTGCAGATATTTTAAGCTTGAAACATTATGGCCTGCGCGAGCCGAAGAAATCCGAGGGAACGGGGCCGCGCTTCAACTTCGTCCGGGAGAGCATCGATGACGGCATTCAGGTTCGGTCTGGCACTCGGTTGCGGCGCGCTGGCGCTGTCCGTCGCTTCCGCACAAGCGCAGGAGCCGATCAAGATCGGCGTGGTCAGTGTGCTGACCGGCCCGGCCGCCTCACTCGGTCAGCAGGTCCGCGACGGCTTCCAGCTCGCGGTCGACAAGAACGGCGGCAAGCTCGGCGGCGTGCCGGTCAAGATCACGGTGATCGACGACGAGCTGAAGCCCGATGTCGCGGTCGAGCGCGTGCGCTCGTTCGTCGAGAGCGAGAAGCCGGCCTTCGTCGTCGGCCCGGTCTTCTCGAACATCCTCGGCGCCATCGCCAAGCCCGTGCTCGATTCCGGCGCCTTCCTGATCAGCCCGAATGCCGGCCCCTCGACCATGGCCGGCAAGGCCTGCAACAAGAATTTCTTCGTCACCTCCTACCAGAACGATCAGGTGCACGAGGTCCTCGGCAAATATGCGCAGGACCAGAACTACAAGCGGGCCTATATCATCGCGCCGAACTACCAGGCGGGTAAGGACTCGCTCGCCGGCTTCAAGCGCTACTTCAAGGGCGAGATCGTCGACGAGGTCTATGCGCCGCTGAACGCGATGGATTTCTCGGCCGACCTCGCCAAGATCGCCTCGTCCAAGCCGGATGTCGTCTTCGCCTTCCTGCCCGGCGGGCTCGGCGTCAACTTCGTCAAGCAGTGGTCGCAGGCCGGGCTGCAGGGCAAGATCCCGTTCCTCTCCGCCTTCACGGTCGATGAATCGACCTTGCCGGCGCAGCAGGACGCCGCGGTCGGCCTCTATGGCGGCATGACCTGGGCGCCCAACATGGACAACGCGCAGACGAAGGACTTCGTCAAAGCCTATGAGGCGGCCTACAAGATCGTGCCCGGCTCCTATGCCCAGCAGTCCTACGACGCGGCCATGCTGATCGATTCCGCCGTGAAGGCGGCGGGCGGCGCCGGCAATGCGGACAAGCTGCGCGAGGCGATCAAGAAGGCCGATTTCACGTCGCTGCGCGGCAAGTTCAAGTTCAACACCAACGGTTATCCGATCCAGGACTTCTACCTCGTCAAGGTCGCGAAGCGCGCCGACGGCAAGTTCCAGACCGAGATCGCCCAGAAGGTGTTTTCGGACTACGCCGATCCGCACGCCAAGGATTGCGCGCTGAAGTAAGGGTACCTCGGCACCACATCCGCCGCCGTCATCCCGGACAAGCCAAGAAGCGGCGCTGATCCGGGATCCATCGAAGGGCAAACCCTGCAGGGGATGCGCTCCATGATGGATTCCGGGCCTTCGCTTCGCTACGCCCGGAACGACGGTCGAGCCTGATCGCGACGGCAGAGCGAGCCACCGATCCCATGACCCTCAGCCTCCTGATCGTCCAGCTCCTGAACGGGCTCCAGTTCGGCGTCCTGCTGTTCCTGGTCGCGGCCGGGCTGACGCTGGTCTTCGGCGTGATGGATTTCATCAACCTCGCCCATGGCGTCCAGTACATGCTGGGCGCCTATCTCGCCGTGACCTTCGTCAGCCTGACCGGCTCTTTCGTGCTGGGGCTCGTGCTCGCGCTGGCCGCCGCGCTGCTGCTCGGCCTTGCCCTCGAGTTCCTGGTCTTCCGCCATCTCTATGAACGGGACCATCTCGATCAGGTGCTCGCCACGTTCGGGCTGATCCTGCTGCTCAACCAGGCGGTGAAGATGATCTGGGGCGCCGCGCCGCTGTCGGTGCCGGTGCCGGAATTCCTGTCCGGCAATGTCCGATTGATGGACGGCATCCTCTATCCCGTCTACCGCTTCGCCCTGATCGCAGCGGGCCTGGGCGTCGGTGCCCTGCTCTGGTTCGTGGTCGAGAAGACCCGCGCCGGCATGCTGCTCAGGGCAGGCGCCTCGAACGCGCCGATGGTCTCGGCGCTCGGCGTCGATATCCGCAAGCTCTTCATGGTGGTCTTCGCCTTCGGCACCATGCTCGCCGGCTTCGCCGGAGCAATGGCGGCCCCCATCCTCTCGGTCGAGCCCGGCATGGGTGACACCGTGCTGATCCTCGCTTTCGTCGTCATCGTCGTCGGCGGCATCGGCTCGATCCGCGGCGCCTTCGTCGGTGCGCTGATCGTCGGGCTGGTCGACACGCTCGGTCGTTCCTCGATGAACGACCTGCTCCGGCTGTTCATGGCGCCGGCCTCGGCCCGCGCCACGGGCGCAGCACTCTCCTCGATGCTGATCTATCTCGTCATGGCGGCGGTGCTGTTCGTCCGGCCCGAGGGGCTTCTGCCAGCCAAGGGGCGCTCGTGAGCATGGCGAGCACACCCGCGCATTCCGGGGCAGCAACACGGCCTCCGGCGCCGAGAATGCGCCGGCTCGCACCGCTCGTCATCTTCGCCCTGCTTGCCCTGCTGCCGCTCGGCTCCGTGCTCGGCCTGCCCGGACATTGGCTGACGCTGGTGACGCGGGCGATGATCTTCGCGATCGCGGCGCTCTCGCTGGATCTCATCCTCGGCGTCGGCGGGCTGATCTCGTTCGGCCATGCGGCCTATATCGGCATCGGAGCCTATGGCGCCGGCATCCTGATCACCGAAGGCCAGACCGAGCTGCTGGTGGCGCTACCGGTCATCCTGCTCGCCTGCGCCGCCTTCGCGACTGTCACCGGTTATGTCTCGCTGCGCACGCGCGGCGTCGCCTTCATCATGATCACGCTCGCCTTCGGGCAGATGGCCTTCTACCTCGCGCAGGCGCTTTCGGCCTATGGCGGCGATGACGGCCTGACGCTCTACGAGAAGAGCACGCTGCTCGGGCGCGAGATCTTCAGCAACCGCACCGGCTTCTACTATATCGCGCTCGGGACGCTGGCCTTCTGCTACTGGCTGGTGCGGCGGCTCGTCGCCTCGCGCTTCGGCCGGGTGCTGCGGGCGGCGCGCGAGAATGCCGTGCGCGTCACCGTCACCGGCTACGACGTCAATCATGTCCGGCTCGGCGCCTATGTGATCAGCGGCATGATGGCGGGGCTTTCCGGCTTGCTGCTCGCCAATCAGACCGATTTCGTCAGCCCGGCCTACATGTCCTGGCCGCGCTCGGGTGAATTGATCTTCATGGTCGTGCTCGGCGGCGTCGGCTCGCTCTATGGCGCGATCCTCGGGGCCCTCGCCTTCCTGATCACCGAGGACGTGCTCTCCAGCCTGACGCAGAACTGGAAGGTCATCTTCGGCCCCCTGATCGTGCTCTTCGTGCTGTTCACCCATGGCGGCATCGCCGGCCTCGCCAGCAAGCTGAGGGGGCGCCACGATGGCTGAAGCGGCGCTCGCACTCAAAGGCCTCGCCAAGTCGTTCGGCGCGCTCAAGGTCACCAACGGCGTCGACCTCACCATCGCGCCCGGCGAATTGCACGCGCTGATCGGCCCGAACGGCGCCGGCAAGACCACGCTGGTCCACCAGATCTCCGGGACGCTCCGGCCGGATGCCGGCGCGATCCTGTTCGGTGGCCAGGACATCACCCGCCTGCCGCCGCAGGCACGGGCGCGTGCCGGGCTCGCCCGCACCTTCCAGATCACCTCGACCATCGCCTCGCTCTCTGCGCTGGAGAATGTCGCGCTCGGCGTGCAGGCGCATAGCGCCCATCCGCTCTCGCTCTTCCGCCACGCGGCCAACGACGAGGCGCTCAACCAACCTGCCTGGGAAGCGCTTGATGCGGTCGGCCTGACCGAGCGCGCCCATGCGCCTGCCGGCAGCCTCTCGCATGGCGAGAAGCGCGCGCTCGAGATCGCGATGGCGCTGACCCTGCAGCCCAAGCTCATCCTGCTCGACGAGCCCCTGGCCGGCGTCGGGCATGAGGAAGGCGAGCGCCTGATCGCGCTTCTGAACAGCCTCAAGGGACGCTTCGCCATGCTGCTGGTCGAGCATGACATGAGCGCCGTCTTCGCGCTCGCCGACCGTGTCACCGTTCTGGTCTATGGCGGCGTCATCGCCTCCGGCGCGCCGGCAGCGGTGCGCGCCGATCCGGCGGTGCGACAGGCCTATCTCGGCGAGGAGGGCTAACGATGCTCAGCGTCGAAGGGCTCGATGCCGGCTATGGCGAGGCGCAGATACTGTTCGGCGTCGACCTCGCCGTCGGCGAAGGCGAGGTCGTGACCCTGCTCGGCCGCAACGGCATGGGCAAGACCACCACGGTGCGCTCGATCATGGGCCTGCTGCCGACCCGAGCGGGGCGCGTTTCCTTCGGCGGGCGCGATCTTACCGGCGCTGCGCCCTTCCGCATCGCGCAGGCCGGCATCGGCCTCGTGCCGGAGGGACGCCAGATCTTCCCGACGCTCTCGGTCGAGGAGAACTTGATCGCGACCGCGGCAAACCGCTCGGGCAAGGAACGCTGGGACCTCGAACGAATCTACGCCTTCTTCCCGCGACTCAAGGAAAGGCGTGCTAACCGCGGCAATCAGCTCTCCGGCGGCGAGCAGCAGATGCTGGCTATCGGGCGCGCACTGATGACGAATCCCAAGCTGGTCATTCTCGACGAGGCGACCGAGGGGCTCGCCCCCCTGATCCGCGAGGAAATCTGGAACTGCCTGACTGCCCTGAAGGCGGAAGGCGAGGCGATTCTCGTGATCGACAAGAACGTCGATGCGCTGGTCCGGATCGCCGACCGCCATGTCGTGCTGGAGAAGGGGCGCGTCGTCTGGCGCGGCTCCAGCGCGGAACTGCGTAGCGACACTGCCGTGAAGGACCGCTTCCTCCACTTCTAGCAGATCACGTCACCGCCATCCGGCCCTCGCGCCGGCAGATGAGGAGAGCCAAGACCATGAACCCGCTGACCGCCGGCGTGACGCGCGCCAATGAAGGCCTCGACGGCATTTCCTGGAATATCCTCGGCCAGACCTATGTGCCGAAGACACTGACGCAGGAGAGCTTCTCCTGGCATGCGACCCTGCCGCCCGGCACCTTCGTGCCACCGCATATCCACACGACGCAGGACGAGTTCATCTACATGCTGGAGGGCCGGCTCGACCTGCTGCTCGACGGCAAGGAAAGCTTCGCCACCGCCGGCGACCTGATCAGGCTGCCGCGCAACATCCCGCACGGCCTGTTCAACAAGAGCGACGCGACCGTGAAATGCCTGTTCTGGGTTTCGCCGACGGCCCGGCTCTACGATCTGTTCTGGGGTCTGCATTCGATGGCCGAGCAGAAGCCGGCCGACGTCGTCGCGCTCTCGGCCAAGCACGAGGTCGACTTCCTGCCGCCTCCGCCCGACGCGGGCTGACGCCGCTCCCGCCAGGCAACACCGAGCCGATCCGCCGATTGCTGCGGATCGGCCGATATTAAGGCTAATCAAACCTTAAAGGTGAGACGGCGCTCGGCATCTGCTTAATAGGTTCTGAAATTCGAGGCCGTTGCAATCGGGAGCCTTGGCTATGGATGCCGAACGTCGCCGTTCGATGCGCCAGCGCACGTTGCTTGGCGGGGTCGTAGCATTCAACAGTCGGCGCTCGACGCTCGATTGTGCGATCCGCAACCTCTCCGACGAGGGCGCTCTCATGGTGCTGTCGGATGCGATTGCACTGCCCCAGGCATTCGAGATCGAGATTCCCTCGAAGCAGCGTCAATATGCTGCGCGCGCGATCTGGCGTCGCGGCGAACGGATCGGCATCGTCTTCACCGAACCGGCCGAGGCGGTACCGCTCGACCTGATGCGCCGCCTCAAAGCTTACGAGACAGCGAATGCCGGCCTGAAGGCGCGCATCCGCCAGTTGACCGAGGCTGGCTGATCAACCCTTGCGCCCTGCGAGCTGCTCGGCCGAGAATCCGGCCTTTCCGGCATAGCCCTTGACGATCTGTTCGCGGCTGGCTTGGTCGAGTATCTGTTCGATGTCGTCGAAGCCTTGCGGCGCCAACGCCTCGACCGCGTCGATCACCCGCTCCGGTCCACCTACCCGGTTCATCGCAACGATCTCCGCCGTCGCCGGCAGGCGCTGTGCCTCGTAGGCAGCCAACGCCTGACGCGGGTGCTCGGCCTTCGCCAGCCAGTCGGCGAGGCAGCGCGCGTCGAGGATCGCCTGCGAGGCGCCGTTCGAGCCGACCGGATACATCGGATGGGCGGCATCGCCGAGCAGCGTGACGCGGCCATGGGTCCAGCGCGGCAGCGGATCGCGGTCGCACATCGGATATTCCCAGAAGATCGAGGTCGCCCGGATCAGCGCCTGGATGTCGACGCCCGGAACGCTGAAGCGCCGCGCGAACGGTAGTACATCCTCGAGCCGGCCGGCTTTCGACCAGGCCTCCTTCGGCGGCGGCCTCTCGGGATCGCCGGTGCGGATATTGACGACCCAGTTGGTAAGGCGCGTCTGCGGCGTCGCGCCCTGACCGATGGGGTAGAGCACCAGCTTGCCGGCCATACCGCCGGCGATGATCATGCTTTCACCGTCGAGGAAGACGGGCCAGTCGCAGGCGCCGCGCCACATCTGCACGCCCTGCCAGCGTGGCGAGCCCTGGTCCGGGAAGTAATGGACCCGCACCGCCGAATGGATGCCGTCGGCGCCGATCAGGATATCGCCGCGCGCGGTCTCGCCGGCCTCGCCCAAGCGGGCATCGCTGAAATGCGCGGTGACACCGCCCTCGTCCTGGATGAAGCCCTGCAGCCGGCGCCCGGTCCTGATCGCGTCCTCGCCCAGCCGCTCGGCCACCGCATCGCGAACAACGCGCTGGAGCCGGCCGCGATGGATCGAGAATTGGGGTACCGGCGCCCCAGCATACAGGCCGCGGGGCTCGCTCCAGACCGTCTGCCCGAAGCGGTTCATATAGTGCAGTTCGCGCGTGCGGATGCCGGTTTCGTCCAATGCCGGCAACAGGCCGAGATCGGCGAGCTCACGAATGGCATGCGGCAGGGTGTTGATGCCGACGCCGACCTCACGGATCTCGCCGGACTGCTCGTAGACCGTCGCGGCGATCCCGCGGGCATGGAGCATCAAAGCCAGCGTCAACCCGCCGATACCGCCGCCGACAATGATGACCCGCATGACGTCGCCCCTCAGCGATCTTGATATTTTAAACTTGAAATATCTCCGCCCGCCTTGTCAATCGCGTACGATCCGGACCTTGAAGCTGGACCGGTTTTCCGGAACCGGATTCACCGACCGCGGCCAGCTTCTCACCCGGGAGGATATCAGACGACAGTTGACGACCAGGCGGAACAGACCGGGTGGAAATCGAATTCGACACCTGGTTACGGCCCGACAGGATCAGGCCGGCGGTCATAGCCGAATCTCGCAAAGGACGGAGCCATTGAACCAACATCCAGATCGACTTTCACGCGAGCCCTCAGCGTCCCTCAACCAAGCGCTCCGTCTGGATGGAGCCTCCGCGGTCGCCGCTTCGCTTCCGCCATGCGTGTCGCAAGCGCTCGGGACGACATGATCCTGGTCGGCCCGGCCGCCCTCGCCCCCGATGAGGCGCAGGCCATGCCGCTCCTGACCTGTCCCCAGCGCAGCTTTTTCGGCGAGGTGATCTGGCAGAAGGTCATGCCGCAGCTGATCAAGCGCTACCGTTGCGAAACGATCTGCGTGAAGTCGCTCAGCAGCGCACTGCGCGAGCTGCTGCTCGCAGGGCCGGGCTTCGCCTGGCTGCCACGCAGCCTCGTGCTCGACGATCCGGGGCGGGAGCAGATGATGCAACTCGACGAAGGGACGCTCTTTCATTCCATCGGCGTCGCAATCTACGCGTGTCCGCACGATTCAGGAGATTGTCACCAACGGTCCCGGAGCGCCTGCGTGCCGTCGATTTGCAGGCGCTGATCAACCGGAGGATTGAGAACCCTTAAGATCAGCGCCAGGGTCGTTCAGCATACGCCCCATCGGAGCCGTGGAACGGTCTGCGCCCTTGTTCAGCATCGCAACTCTTCGGCAAGTGGATTTCACGTCCGAAGATGCGATGTTCCAACCCCCTTTACGCGGGTGACGATTTCCTCGGCGAGCACGTCGAGCGCATCGAGCACCGGCACCCGCGCCTCGATCGAATCGGCCATGATCGACAGTTCGGTGCACGCCACCAGAATGACCCCCGCACCGCTTTGCACGAGTTGCTCCGCGATCTCGGCCAGCACTCTGCGCTGGGCTGCCCCGGTATCACCGGTCTTGACGGCACGGATGAGCGCCATGACCTCATCCTGGCGGTCGGGCGCGCCGATCGATAGGCCCCGACGTTTGAATGCCTGCTCGTAGAGGCCGATCTTGAACACGGCCGTCGAGGCCAGCAGCCCGACCCGGGTGCCAGCCGGCATCAGAGCCGCAATGCGCTCCACGCTCAACGCGACCATATTCAGGAAAGGCAGCGGCACGGCCTCGACGAGGCCGTCGGCATAATAATGCGCGGTGTTGCATGGCATGGCGAGCATCGTGGCGCCATTCGCGGCGAGACCTTTGGCCATGCGAACCAGCTCGGGAAGGGGGCTCGCACCCGTCCCGTCGATCAGCGCCGCGATACGCGACGGCACCCCCGGATTGTTGTCGACCAGCATGTGAACATGGTCGACGTCATCTCGCGCCGGCGTCGCCGCGATGACGCGCCGCATCAGGTCGACCGTCGCTTCCGGCCCCATGCCACCCAGAATGCCGACGACCGCCGGCCTCGCCTGGGACGGCTCAGCCATTGGTCAGGAATTCCCGCGGATAGGCGGTGAGCCCGATCTGGCCGCCGGTATGAAGGAAGACGACGGTTTCGCCCTTGCGGAATTGCCCCTTCCGCACCAGGTCGATCAATCCGGCCATACCCTTTCCGGAATAAACCGGATCGAGCAGGATGCCGTCGAGCGCGGCCAGCATGCGGATCGCCTCGATCGTACCCGGCGCCGGAAAACCATATCCTTCACCGACATAGTCACAATTTGCCACGACATGCTCGCGCTTGACCGCACCAGGCATGCCGAGCAGCTCCGCCGTGGCGCAGCCCAGCTTGAAGACGTTCTCCTCCTGCCTGTCCTTCGGCGCCCGAACGCCGATGCCGAGCAACCTGATGTCGCTATGCACGCCAGCGAGCCCGGCGATCAGACCGGCCTGCGTACCTGAGCTGCCCGTCGCATGGACGAGGTGATCGACCTTGAGGCTGGCCGTGTTCGCCTGCATCACCAGTTCCAGCGCCGCATTGACATAGCCGAGCGCGCCGGTCGGATTGGAACCACCGCCGGGAATGCAATAGACCTTGCGGCCGGATGCCGTGAGCTTCGCGCCAAGCTTGGCCAGCTCGCCATTCATGTCCGGGTTCGGCCCGCAGCGCTCGATGACCGCACCATGGAGGACGTCGAACAGGACGTTGGCGTTCTGCGTATAGTCGAAATCGGTCTTGCCGGTACGGTCCTCCAGCAGCACGTGGCAGGCCATGCCGAGCCTGGCTGCCGCCGCTGCGGTCTGGCGCGCATGGTTGGACTGGGTCGCGCCCTGCGTCACCACGGTATCGGCACCCTCGGCCTGAGCCGCCGCCATCAGATACTCGAGCTTGCGGGTCTTGTTGCCGCCCGTCGAAAGCCCCGTGCAATCGTCGCGCTTGATCCAGATTTCCGGACCGTTGAGCTCCCGCGTCAGATTGTCGAGCCGCTCCAGAGGAGTCGGCAGATGCGCCAGCGAGACGCGGGGAAAGCGAGCCAGATTCATGGGAAAAGTCACCTCGGTTTTCTGGTTGACCTTATCGCCCCAGTACCTTCGCGCGTCCAATGCAAAGGACGGGAAGTGGGGCGCCTTGCATGCAAATCCTGCATTCAGGAGCGGCGATCGCCTGCATCGGGCAGCTCTTCCGTCAACCTTGCGCAGCTCTGGGAAAAGCAACCCGTCAAACTCGATCGGGATGATCGAGCGCGCGGGGCGCGGGCCAGGCAAAGCCACTCGTTCGCCCCCTGACGCGCAAACCAGCGTTGCCGCATTCGGCGGGATCGCAAGGTGACGCCGTCGAGCCTCCCCACCGGTTTCGCCGCCGGCCGGAACGTGCCCGCGGGGCACGGCCAGACGTGCTCAGGCAGCCCTGTCTTGCGGCAGTTTCACGGGCTTTCCGCTTGAGACAGAGCCTCGGTCCAGCTTGAAGAACGAAACCAAAGCCGCGAGTTTATCTGCCTCCACCGCGAGAGAATGGGCCGCGGCCGTCGACTGCTCCGCCATTGCGGCGTTCTGCTGCGTCGCCTGATCCATCTCGCCGACGGCCGAGTTGACCTCCTGAAGGCCGGAGGCCTGTTCCTGCGCGGCGCCGGCGATCTCTGCGACGAGATCGGTGGCGCGCGCAATCTCCGTCGCCATGCGCTGAAGCGCCCCGCCTGTCTGCCCGACGAGATCGACCCCTTTCTCGACCTCGAGGGTCGAGGCGTCGATCAGGACCTTGATCTCTTTGGCCGCGGTGGCCGAGCGTTGCGCCAGGGCGCGCACCTCCGAGGCGACGACCGCGAAACCCTTTCCGGCATCGCCGGCCCGCGCGGCCTCGACACTGGCATTGAGCGCCAGCAGATTCGTCTGGAAGGCGATCTCGTCGATCAACCCGACGATCTGCGCGATTTCCTGTGCCGACTTTTCGATGCCTCCCATCGCGATCACGGCATCGCGGACGATACTGGTCGATTGCTCGGCCTCGCCTTTGACCTGCTCCGTCGCCTGGTTCGCGAGACGCGCGCTCTCGGCAGTCTGACGCACCGTGGCGGTGAGTTGGTCGAGCGCCGTCGCGGTCTCCTCCACGGAAGAGGCCTGCTGCTCGGTACGGCTGGCGAGATCGTCCGCCGCCTGACGGATTTCCGTCGATCCCGCCTTCATGCTGTCGGTATTCTGCGCAATCTGCCGCATCGTTTCCTGAAGCTTGGCGATAGCGGCGTTGAAATCATCCTTGAGCTTGACGTACTCGGCCGAGAACTCGGCGGAAATTCGTCCGCTCAGATCGCCGTTGGCCAGCGCCGCCAGCGCCTCGCCGAGCGCATCGACGACAAGACCGAGCTGAACCATCGCCTGCTGGCGCTCCGCCTCGTTTCGCAGTTGCTGCTCGTCCGCCGAGCGGCGTTGACCGTCGATCTCGCGCTCGGCCTCCTTCTGCGCGAGCTGCAGGCGCTCATTCTCGACCGCGGCGAGCTTGAAGGATTCGACCGCGCGAGCCATCTCGCCGATCTCGTCGCGGCGAGACAGCGACGGGATTTCCACCGCCCTGTCGCCGCCGGCCAGTTGCGTCATCGTGCGGGTCATGCCGCGGATCGGCGCCGCGATCCAGCGACGCAACAGCCAGGCACAACCCAGCGCCGCCATCAAGCTGACGAGCGCAATGCCGATCGAGGCGAGCTTGGCGGCATCCATGATCGAACTGAAGCTCGATACGTCCGAGGCGAGCGCATAGACACCGATGACGTCGCCGCGATAGTCCCGGACCGGAGCGTAAACCAGCGCGCTGTCGCGCCCGGCTATCCGGGCGTGCTCGATATCGGTTACGCCCTCGATGCCTCGCCGAAGCATGGCCTCCGAGAGCTGGAAATCGTCCGGCAGCGTCGAGGCGAAGCGCTTCAACTTGCCGTCCGCAAGAAGGAAGAAGGCGATGTCCTGCCGGAACGTCTTCTTGAACCTGTCGAAGAAAGGCTGCCCGAAGCTTAGCCCGATTTCGACCGTACCGATCTGCTTTCCGGCGGCCGATGCAACCGGGACCACACCACGGACACCCAAGCCTTCGACACCGTTCTCGAGACCATGGACGGGCTTGCCCGTCTTGTTCGCCTCCACGACCGTGAAGCGGAAAGAAGCGAGATCGTCGCCGAACTTCTCGGGTCTGTGCACACGCAGGAACGAGGTGGCAGGCGCCAGATGGAACTGAAGCTGCGTAACGCCATCGGCCTCCTTCAACGCAGGGAAACCGGGGACCATCGCGGCAGCGAGCGCAGCCCGGTCGCCCATGGCGAACTGAGACTGAACCTGTGCATTGCGCGCGATCATATGCGCCATGGACAGCGCGCGCTTGGCTTCCCCCTCCAGACTGGTCAACAGGCTGTCGCGCGCGCCAGCCATTTCACGGTTGATCGTCTCATGCAGAATGCGGTTGCCGAGCAACTGCGTCGATAGGGCGCCCGCAGCGGCAACGATGGCAACGGCCGCCGTCAACGCCACCCCCAGCACCCCTCCTATGCCGAGCCTTGCCTGTCGTCCCTTGCCGATTTCAGCAGCCAACATGACGTTTCCCCACCTGCCGCAAGGAAACATATTCATAAATTCGCTAATTTCGAATTAATCGCCGCCGAAGCGACGAGCCTCACATTTTTTTGCCGTCCTTGCCGAACTGCTTGAGGAAGGCCGTCAGGTCCGCGACTTCCTTCTCGTTCTTGATCCCGGCGAAGACCATCTTGGTGCCCGGAATCTTCGCTTTCGGATCCTTGATGTATTCCGCGAAGATCGCCTCATCCCAGTTCAGATTCGCGGCCTTGTTCGCTGCCGAGTAGCTATAGCCTTCGACGGCGCCGGTATGGCGCCCGAACAAGCCATTCAACTGCGGGCCGACGCCGTTCTTCGCGGTTTCACCGACCTGATGACAGGCGCGGCATTTGTTGAATGAACGCTCGCCGGCGGCGATGTCCTGCGCCTTGGCGACATGAACGGTCGCCAAGGCGAGCAGGAGGGTCACGGAAGTCAAAATCTTCATGCGTAGTTCCCTGAGCTTCAATCCACGAGCATTGATGTCCAGCGGCCAGAGCCGGTCCAGTTTTGTCGCATTGTCTTCGCGAACGGGTGTCCGCCTCACTCGAAAATACGCTACCCGAACATGTCCGCGGTGATCGCAGCGTACCAGCCGAGGTTCTCGGCCTGGTTCTGCCGGCGCTGATCAGCGGGCTCGTCTTTCTGGGAGACGAAGGTTTCGACCGCCGCGATGCGGCCGTCGCGCGGCTCGTAACGGCCACCGACCTTGATCGCATCATCGGCATCGACCAGCGACCAGCAGGTGTTGAGGTAGCGCGGCGGGAAGCTGCGTGCCCCCGCCAGCTCCGCCCGGATCGTCATCGCGGCGACCTTGGCCTGGCTGTTGGCGGCGAAGGCCGATTTCGGCATATCGCCGGCGATGCAGGCATCCCCCAGAACATGGATATTCGCATCGACCGTCGACTTCATCGTCGCCGGATCGATGGCACAATAGCCGCCCTCCGGTGCGAGCCCCGCATTGCGGGCGATCTCACCGGCCATCTGTGCCGGCACGACATTGACGAGGGCGCAGTCACGATACGTCTCGAAACCGGTGACGACGGTATTCGTCGCGGGATCGACCGATTTGATTCCGTCATGCACCTTCGGCCCGAGCCATTCGATCATCGTGCCGTAGTGTTTCTCCCAGCCTTCCTGGAAGACGCCCTGCTTGGAGAAACTCTCCTTGGGGTCAAGGATCACGATCCTGGCGTCGCCGCGCCCGGTGCTCTTCAGCACATGGGCGAACATCGAGGCGCGCTCGTAAGGCCCCGGCGGGCAGCGATAGGGATTGGGCGGCGCGATCATCACGATCGTTCCGCCATTAGGCACGGCGTCGAGCTTCCGTTTGATGAGCTGCGTCTGCGGGCCGGGTTTCCAGCCATGCGGCATGGTCTCCTCGGCCGCCTTCGACCAGCCGGGCACGGAATCATATTTGAGGTCGATACCGGGCGAGACGACGAGGCGGTCGTAAGGCAGGCGCTGTCCCTGCGCGAGAACGACCTCGCGTTTATCCCGATCGATCCGCATGGCCCGCGCCCGGGCGAGCGCAACGCCGTATCGATCCGTCAACGCATCGTAGCGGTGCGTGATCTCCCCGTAGGATTTGAAACCTCCGAGGTAGAGATTCGAGTGGAAGCAGGTGTGATAGACCTCATTCTCCTCCACGAGCGTCACGGCCCATGCGCCGTTCGAATCCTTGGCAAGATAGCGTGCCGCAGTGGCGCCGCCCGCGCCGCCGCCGATCACCACGATGCGTGGTTTGGCTTGGCCGAGCACGGCCGGCGCCGCCAGCGTCGCCGCAGCCGCCAGCCCGGAGCGCAGAACCGTTCGTCGATCGAGTTTCATGGCGTCCTCATGCGATCTTCAGATAGGAGAAGCCCTTCGCCTGCAGCACCGCGACTGCCGCGACGCCGGAGGGAACGAAGCTGATGAAGGGGAAATCCCTCGCGTTCGCCTTGTCGATTTTGTTCCGCTGGAAGGTGATTTCGCACAGATGAATCTTGAGGCCGTTCTTCGCGAGCCCCTCGACCCGCTCGAACGACTTCAGCGCGGCGCCGTCACCCGCCCAGGCCGTCGCCTCGAGGTCCTTCAGGAAGAACTTCACGCCTGCGCCATGCGCGACGATGGCGAGTTGCAGTGCGAACGGATCGGCACCATACGCCGAATAATGGTTCGCGATATTGGTCAGCATCTGGTCGAACCTGGCCGCGTCACCGAAGTCGCAGTGGTAGACGCAGGCGATATCGGCCTCCTTCTTGATGTCCGCGAGATCGAGCGCCTTTGGAGCCGCCACGGCGGAGGTGGCCGCGACCGCGAGACCGGCGCCGGCAGCCCCGAGCAGGCCACGGCGCGAGGGTATCACTGCGTTGTGCGTCATCATTTCCTCCCTGTTTGCCGCCGCATATCGACGGTCAGGGGGCTTTCAGCCCCTCGTAATAGGCGGCCAAGGCCGCGACATCCTCTTCCGAAAGCTGCTTCGCGATGTTACGCATCGCGGCATTGTCGCGAATACCGCTGCGATACGTCATGATCAGCGCGGTGAACTGGTCGGCGGGCATCCCCGCGAGCGGTGGTATGGCGCCGGCCTTCGGCGCGGTGCCCGCATGGCAGGTCGCGCACTCGGCCGAGAGATATTCCCCGAGCGCCCGGTCGGCCGCTGCATGGGCCGGGGCCGCGGCGAGCCCCGCGGCAACCGCAGCGAAACTCATCCAGCCCGATCCTGCTTGGGGGCCCGGCATCAATCCACCTTCGGCGCCGTCTTGGAGTCCGGGGTGACGTCGAGCACAGCGGCGCGGCCGGTGATCTTCACCTCGCTCTTGCAGTCCTTCATGCAGGGCTGCTTGCCCCAGAACGCCTTCTCGGTCGTCTCGCGATCGTCATCGTAGAAGGCCGCGGCATTGGGCAGCTTGATCGAGGTGAAGTTCTTGTCCGAAAGCTCGAAATCCTCATCCTTCACGATGTCGTTGAGATAGAGGAGATAGGCCGTCAGGGCATAGACCTCGTCCGGCTGCAACGACTGCGCGTTGCCATAGGGCATGGCGCGGTGGATATAGTCGAAGACCGTGGAGAGATCCGGCCAGAACGAGCCGATCGTCTTCTCCGGCCGATCGTCCTTGAGCGACCCCTGCCCGCCGGCCAGGACCGGCCAGCGCCCGTTGCCCTGCCCGAACTCGCCATGACAGGCCGCGCATTGCGCCTGGAAGAGTTCGTCGCCCTGCCGGACCGTACCCTTGCCGGGAGGCAAACCCTGCCCGTCCGGCCGCACACCGATCGACCATGCCTTGATCTCCGCGGGCAGCGCCTCGCGCCCCAGCCCGAGCTTCGGGGCTGCGGCCGGGGCGACCGGAGCAGCGGCCTGCGCAGCATGAGGAGGCTTCGCCGGCGCGTGGTTCTTGGGCGCCGGCTGCGCCAGGAGCGGCCCGACCAGGGCGACGGCAAGCCCGGCGGCACCGGCCAGCAGCGCGATCCTAGGAGATTTCGACATTCTCGGTCTCCCCGTTCGGCTTCACATGCCAGGTCTGGATGCCGTTGTTGTGATAGATCGAATTGGCGCCGCGGATCTTGCGCAGCTCCTCCTTGGTCGGCTGAAGGTAGCCGGTGGAGTCCATCGCCCGCGACTGCACCAGCAACTCCCCGCCGTTCCAGTCGAAATCGACGTAGAAGCGGGTCAGGGACTTGTCGAGCACCGGCCCGTCGATCCGCGCGCTCTGCCAGTTCTTGCCGCCGTCGAGCGTGATGTCGACACGCTTGATCGTGCCGCGGCCGGACCAGGCCAGGCCCGAGAGCACATTGCGGCCCTTGTGCTTCAGGGGCGCCTGCGGCGACGGGTTGGTGACGACCGACTTGGCATCCATGAAGAAGGTGAAGCGGCGCGAGCGCCCGTCGGCCAGGAGGTCGGTGTATTTCGAGGTCTCCTCGCGCGCCATCCAGGGCATGTCGCCAACCTCGATGCGACGCAGCCACTTGACCCAGAGATTGCCCTCCCAGCCCGGGATGACCGCACGCAGCGGATAGCCCTGCTCCGGCCGCAGCGCCTCGCCGTTCATGGCGAAGGCGATCAGTACATCGTCGAGCGCCTTCTCCAGCGGCAGCGAGCGGTTCATGCCGGAGGAATCGGCGCCCTCCAGCATCAGCCATTTCGCCTTCGGCTTCAGGCCGGCCTCGGCCAGGATCACCCGCAGCGGCACGCCGGTATACATGACGTTATGGACCATGCCGTGCGTGAACTGGCAGCCGTTGAGCTGCGAACCGCGCCATTCCATGCCGGAATTCGCCGCGCATTCCAGGAAGTAGACGCGGTTCTCGCGCGGCATCCGCCTAATGTCCTCCATGGTGAAGACGAGCGGCTTCTCGACGAGGCCGTGGATCATCAGGCGGTGATTGGCCGGGTCGATATCGGCGATCCCGCCGTGGTGGCGCTCGAAGCACAGGCCGGAGGGCGTGATGATCCCGTCGAGATCGTGCAGCGGCGTGAAATTCACCGAGGATTCCGGCGAAGCCGTCAGCCATGGCACGTCGCGCCGGATCACGTTCTTCTCGTAACGCGAGGGCACACCGTAGGGGTGCTTGTCGACCCCTTCGCCGAGATAGCGGTTCCAGTCCTGGACGTCGGTGATCAGGGGATCGGGCTTGCCTGCCTCGGCGCGGGCGGAACCGGCCGTGACGAGGCCTGCACCGGCCAGGGCCGCGCCACCCAGGAAGCGGCGCCGGCTCGGGGCCGGATCGTCTCGATGCGAGGTCATCGTCTCATGTCCTCCGATTGCGGGGCGATGCGGCACGGCGGCGCTCAGGCGCCGCTGACCTTCACCGCGGTGTTCGGCTTGAGGAAAATGGTCTTGGCCTTGGCGACGTGATCGCGCACGACGTCCCAGATCGGCGGGCCCTGCGTGCCTTCGTTGACGCTGGCCCAGCCCGAAACGACATAGCGCTTGCCGGCCTCGATCGGCTGCCCCGTCTTCAGATGGGTCAGTTCCGAGATGCGGCTGCCCATCGGCCGGGCGATGTCGATCGCGTAGCCCATGCCGCCGACGCGGACCATGTCGCCGCCGCCCTGAAAATACGGATCGGGATGGAAGATGTTGTCGGCGACATCCTCCAGCACATCCTTGAGCTGCTGGCCCGTCATCTCCATCCGGTAGCAGTTCGGATAGGTGATGGCGGTGGCGTTGGTGATCGCCTCCCAGGTGATGGGATCGTCCGGCAGGAGCGTGCCGCCCCAGCGGAAGCCGGGCGACAGCGTGATCTCGGCATCGCGCTGCTCCATCATCGCGGCGCAGATCAGGTCGTCGAAGGTGCCGTTGAAATTGCCGCGCCGATAGAGCAGCGAATCCGTACGGCCGATCTCCCGGGCGAGATCCGCGGCAAAGGGCTCGCGGGCCTTGCTGATCAGGGCCGCCATCTCGGCATCGGGCGTGATCGCATCGGCAAAGACCGGCATCAGCTTGAAGCGGATATCGGAGACCTTGCCGTCCTTCACCGCGATATCGAGCCGCGACAGGAACTTGCCATGCGAGCCGGTGGCGACGAGGACCGTGTCCCCGACCCGGACCAGACCCGGCATGGCGTCATGGGTATGGGCGGTCAGGATGATATCGATGCCCTTCACCCGCGAGGCGAGCTTGCGGTCGACATCGAAGCCGTCATGCGACAGCAGCACCACCACGCCCGCGCCCTCGGCACGCGCCTCCTCGACCTGCTTCTGCAGCTCCTCCTCGCGGATGCCGAACTCCCAGTCCGGGAACATCCAGCGCGGATTGGCGACAGCGGTGCGCGGCAAAGCCTGACCGATGACCGCGACCTTGGCGCCCCCCCTCTCGAAGACCTTGCGCGGCGGAAAGACCGGCTCGTTCCATTCCTTGTCGCGGATGTTCTGGGCGAGGAAGGCGAAGGGAGCGGCCTCGACGATCTCCTTGACGCGGTCCGCGCCGAGCGTGAACTCCCAATGCGAGGTCATCGCATCGAGCTTCAGGGCGGACATGGCATCGACCATGTCCTGGCCCTTGGTCTTGAGCGCGCTCCAGCTACCCTGCCAGGTATCGCCGCCATCGAGCAGCAGCACCTTGTCGTCGCCGCGCTCGGCGCGAATCGCCTTCACCAGCGTAGCCACCCGGTCGAGACCGCCCATCCGGCCGTAGTTGCGCGCGAGCTGGACGAAATCGTCGGAGGTCAGCGCGAAGGCGTCCGGCGTGCCGGCCGCCACCTTGAAATGGTCGCGGAAGGCCGCGTCGGTCAGATGCGGCGGCAGGCCCTTGACCTCCCCGACGCCGAGATTGACCGACGGCTCGCGGAAATGCAGCGGCATGAGCTGCGCATGGATGTCGGCGAGATAGAGGATCGTGACCGTACCGAGCGGATCGAAGCGCAGGATGTCGGCCTGTGAGAGTCTCTGCTGGGCGGCGGCGCGCCCGAGCGGCCCCAGCCCACCGGATACGGTCAATGCCCCGGCGACAGCAGTCGCCTGCAGGAATTCGCGTCTCGAGATCATGACTCATCCTTCGGGCACGCGCATGCTGCGCCCCGGAAAGTGATCGGATTGTCAGGCATGGGCCCGGCGCTGCACCCTCGCGCCCGCCGGGCGGAAAGCGGGCGTCAGCCCACCGTCAGCTTGCTCTTGGCGGTGTATTCGGAGCCGTCGTCGTCCTTCCAGGCGAAAGTGAACTCACCGGACTCGGCCGCCTTGAAGAAGAAGGACTGGTAGGGATTCGCCGAGATCGCCGGATTCCAATCCGCGACGAAGACGGGCTTGCCGTTGAAGCTCGCCGTGAACTTGTTGATGATCTTGCGCGGGATGGTCTCGCCCTTGGAATCCTTGCGCTGGCCGGATTCCATCTCGTGCGAGATCAGGGTCTTGATCTCGATCATCTCGCCGGCGGCGACCTTCGCGGGAACGCGCACCCGGGGCGTGGGCTTCGTGGTCATGGGTTTCCTCGCCTTCTTGGTTTTCTGATCAAGCTGGAGGGCGGCCGGTCAGCCGCCGCAGCCGCCGATCGTGACCTTGACGTTGGCCTTGGCCGAGTAGAGATCGCCATTCGACATCTCGGCGATGCAGATCACGTCCTGCGTCTGAGCGAGGCGCATGCGGGTCGCCGCGGAAGCCTTTCCGCAAGCGGGCGTGAACTGGTAGCTGACGATGCCCGGCTGCGGATTGCCGTCGGCGAAGACGTGTACCGCCTTGACGTAATCGGCCTCCGTCATCGGACTCTCGATCTCGACATTGACCGGGACGACGAGGCCGTTCTCCGCGATTTCGGGAACGTCGAGCTTGATCTTCCCCTCGGCCATCTTCTTGTCGCCGTAGAGTTTCTTGATCTCGGCCGCGACGGCCTTCTCATCGGCGAAGGCCAGCCGCGGCGAGATCGCCCCGACAGCGAAAGCCAGGGCCGCAGCCCGAACGGCATCGCGGCGTGACAGCCCTGAAAGGCCCTTGTTCATGCGTGTTCCTCCCTGGAACTGGTCGATTTTTATAGCTTGACGAAGCGACCGATCGCCGCACATCATTTGCACGTATCGTTATATTGTTTTTTTTGAATGTAAAGCCCGGAACGGCTTTGCGCCAAGCCGCAGCATAAGCGGCTGATGGGGAAACGAAAGGGCGAGGAATGAGGATTCCGCTGATTGCGGCAGCCGCACTGATAGCTGCCATGGGCCTGGCAGGCACCCGTCTGGCCGCGCAGTCGCCGCCGGACGACAGCGAGAAGGAGATCGAGCGTTACCGGCAGATGCTGTCAGACCCGTTCTCGAATCCGGGCTTCCTCGCCGTCGACCGCGGCGAGGTGCTGTGGAGCGAAGCACGGGGACCGAAGAGCGTCTCGCTCGAAGGCTGCGATCTCGGCGAAGGCCCCGGAAAGCTGGACGGCGCCTATGCCAAGCTCCCCCGTTACTTCGCCGACAGCGACAAGGTCATGGATCTGGAACAGCGCCTTCTCTGGTGCATGGACAAGGTGCAGGGCCTCGACACCAAGGATGTCGTCGCCCGCCGCTTCTCCGGCCCGGGCAAGGCCTCGGACATGGAGGATCTGGTCGCCTTCATCGCCAACAAGTCCAACGGAATGAAGATTGCGCCGCCGCTCTCCCATCCGAAGGAGAAGGAGGCCGCCGCCGTCGGCGAAGCGCTGTTCTACACCCGCGGCGGCGTCAACGATTTCTCCTGCGCCACCTGCCATGCCGAAGAAGGCAAGCGCATCCGCCTGCAAGGCCTGCCCAACCTCTCGGTCAAGGGTAAGGCCGCGCAGGAGACGATGGCCTCGTGGCCGACCTATCGCGTCTCGCAGAGCGCGCTGCGCACCATGCAGCATCGGCTCTGGGACTGCTATCGCCAGCAGCGCTGGCCCGTTCCGGAATATGGCTCGGACGCGCTGACCGCCCTCACCGTCTTCCTGGAAACCCGGGCGGAAGGCGGCGAGATCAACGTTCCGTCGATCAAGCGGTGAGGACCTGACGATGCTGAAGCTCACCATCACCCTCGCAGCCGGTCTCCTCGTCGCCGGCCAGGCCTGCGCCCAGGATCGCCCGAGCCAGGCGGTCATCGACGCCTACATCAAGTCGACCTTCGGCAAGGCCTCCCCCGAATGGCAGGCCCGCATCAAGCCGGACGAAACGCTCGCGGTCTGCAATGCGACGCGCAACACCCCCTCCTCGGCGCAATCCGAGGAGATGCTGAAACGCGAGGCGGCCCGCGTGGCCTATCCGGCCGACGGCAAGTTCCTCGGCGACTGGAAGAAGGGCTATCAGGTCGCGAACAATGGCCGCGGCGGCCAGTTTTCCGATCCGCCGGGAACGGTTTCGGGCGGGAACTGCTTCGCCTGCCACCAGCTCGACCCCAAGGAGGTGAGCTACGGCACGCTGGGCCCGAGCCTCTCCGCCTATGGCAAGGACCGCAAATACGATCCCGAGAGCATCAAGGACGCCTACACCAAGGTCTATGATTCGATGGCGGTCGTGGCCTGCTCGAACATGCCGCGCTTCGGCGTCAACAAGGTGCTGAGCGTGGAGCAGATCAAGGACGTGATGGCCTATCTGTTCGACCCTGAATCTCCGGTCAACAAATAGGTCGGGCATGCTGACGCGTCGCTTTATCCTTGCCGCCGGGGTTGCAGGCCTTGCCGCCCCGGCGCGGGCACAGGTGGTCACCACGCTCGGCTCCGAAGCGGAGCGAATCACCATCCTGAGCGACGGCGGCTTCGAGATGCCGCTGTCGACCCTGGCCCGCGACGTGCCGGCCGCCGAGATCACCGCACAGGCGGGTCCGTCCGATCCTTTCCGGACGCCCCTCAACGTCACCTGTCTGCGACGCGGCAAGGAGCTGATTCTGTTCGATTGCGGGGCAGGAGCCAATTTCCTGCCCGGTACAGGCCAGCTGCAGGACAGTCTGCGCGCCGCCGGCATCGAGCCCGAAGCGGTGACGCATGTGCTGTTCACCCACCTTCACCCCGATCATTTCTGGGGGGCGCTCGATGAATTCGACAGCCCGCTCTTCCCCAATGCGCGCTGGCTCGCCGCGAGCCGGGAGATCGATTTCTGGACCGGCGCCAAGGTCTATGACCGTCTGCCCGCGGACCGGCACGCCTTCGCCGCCGGGGCGCAACGCATCGCGAAGGGCTTAGGTGACCGGTTGGAGCGAATGGAACCGGGGCGCGAATGGCTGCCGGGCATCGCCTCCATCGACACGGCCGGGCACACGCCGGGCCATGTCTCCTTTGCGCTCGCGCTGGCTGAAGGCCCAGTGATGGTGCTGGGCGATGCCCTCACCCATCCGCGGATCTCCTTCGCGCATCCCGACTGGCGGCCAGCGTCGGACCAGGATGCCGAGCAGGCCGTCGCGGCCCGCCGTCGGCTGCTCGACGAATTGAGCCGGAGCGGCGCGCGAGCGATCGGCTACCACCTGCCCGGCGCCGCCGGACGCGTCGAACGGCAAGGAACGGCCTATCGTTTCGTCGGTGCCTGACTCACGATCCCGATCGTCCCGACGCAAGCCCGTGCGAGCGGCCCGCAGCGGGATGATCGGCCCTCAGCCGCCAATGCCAAGATAGAACTTGGCCTTGTCGGGCTTGTAGGTCCAGGGCAGCCCGGCATTCCGCCAGCCGTTGACGTTTCGATGTCCCGCCGGGGACATGTCGCCTTCGAAGCCCTCATATTGACTGTAGACCTGCGTGTAGCCAGCCTCCGCCAGCTTGTCCGCCGCCCGCGCCGAACGATCGCCCGAACGGCACATCAGGATGACCCGGTCCGTTCTGGCCAAACCTTTCGCGGCGAGCAGACGGCCGACACCCTGGGAGAAGGTGGCGTTCGGCTCGAGCTTGTAGCGGTTTTCCTTGTCGTCCCAGTCCCAGAACTCGGTGACCTCCACGAACGGCACGTTGCCGTCGATCAGCGGCGCCCAGCCGGTGAACATCATTTCCGCCCGCGTGCGCACGTCGACGAACAGCGTCCTGGTGCCATCCCTCGCCATCACATCCGCCGCTTCGCGCGGCGTCATGTAAAGGCCGAGCGAGGTCTGCTTCGGCTTGGGGACGCTCCCTGGCACCGCGTCAGCCCGTGGAGCAGCCGGCTGCTGGGCATATGCCCGGCCTGCGATCGCACCGGCGGCCGCGACGCTCGCAAGAGACAGGATGGTTCTGCGGTTCATGTTGCCCTCCTTCAGGCGCGGCTGCTCAGGCCATGACGACCGCGTATCCGCGCCAAACGACATAGAGACCGACGAGCGCGACGATGCCCGCGAAGACGCGCGTCAGCGCCGCCTTCCGGGTCGAAAGCCGCTGAGCCAGCAGCGTGCCGCCGATGCCGCCGGCCACGCCACCGGCAACGAACAGAAGCGCGATGTGCCAATCGACAAGGCCGGAGAGCGCATAGGAGACCGCCGTCGTGATTCCGAAAGCCGTGACGGCGACCAGCGACGAGCCGATGGCCGCGATCATCGGCATATGCGCGGCACCCATCAGCCCGGGCACGATCAGGAAGCCGCCGCCAATACCGAAGAAGCCCGAGAGGCCGCCGACAAGGCCGCCCGTTCCGAGCAGTCGCGGCAGCAGGGTCGCAGCGGTCGCCCTGCAGAGCGGCTGGAACCGCGCGCCGTGCTCCTGCCGGCGAACGAGCATCATGAACGCGATGACGAGCATCAGAAAACCAAAGAGGAGAAGCAGCTTCTGCCCATCGAAGCGCTTGCCGAGAGACGACCCCGCCGCCGCGCCGGCAATGCCAGCCGCCGAGAAGACAAGAGCACAGGGCCAACGAACGTTGCCGGCCCGTGCATGGCCAATCAGATTGGAGAATGCGCTGAGTGCCACGGCGACCGAGCTGGTGCCGATGGCAACATGCGGCGAAGCGACTCCCACGACATAGACGAGCAGCGGGACGGCAAGGATCGAACCGCCGCCGCCAATGAGACCGAGCACGAAACCGACAAGAGAGCCGGAACCGACCGAGGCGATATCGGGTGTCGCAAACATACCTAATGTTCCGGCTGGAGAGCCATTGGCGGCGTATTATAATCATATATCTGAATAAATGAATATTTCAATCTTCGCCGCGAAACTTGATCGCCGGTCCGCGCTCGTCCGGCGCCGATCATCCACGATCTAGGCCGCAATCCATCCGCTCAACGTCTCTGCAAGAGGCCCCTGAGCGAGCCTTCCATCAGAAAGGCGATGCCGATGCGCGCTCCGACCATCATGCCGGCGACGGATATCGGCCAGGACAGCGCCATCATCGATCCCGCAGATATCCCCTGGCCGATCGTGCAGCCACCGGCCAGCACGCCGCCGCCTCCCATCAGCACCGCACCGACGAGGTGACGTCTCATCTCCCGGTCGTCGTCGAAGGCCTCCCAGCGGAACTCCCGATCGTAGAGGGCGGACAGAAAGGACCCAGATACAACCCCGACAAGTGCCCCGATGCCGAATTCGAGCAAGGCGGCCGGCACTGACAGAACGGCATAGAGGGCGCGCCCGACCGGGGAGACGAATGTCAGGCTCTGTGCCCGCGGAACATGATCGAAGGCATCGACCGCAACCCCTGTAACCCACCACCCCGCCACCACGCCGAGGCCTAATGTCGCGCCGGCCATCAACAGGCGCGGCGACCGGCGCAGCCTCGAATCGACCGCGACTGCCGCCACCAGCACCAGCACCGCGATGGCCGTGAGCGCCAGGCGGGAATGCGGTGCGCCGAGATAGGCAAGCACACTGTTGAAATCGCCTTTCAGGCCGCCGGGAACGGGCCACGCGACCTTTTCGAGGATTTCGATCCTGACCGGCGCCAGCATGCCGCGCAGCGTCGCATAGGCGACCGACCCGAACACCATCATCACGATCAGGCTGCGCAGGTCCCCCGAACCCAGCCGCACAAGCGAGCCGAAGCTGCAGGTGCCTACCAGCGCCATGCCGAGGCCGAACATGCTGCTTCCGACGACGATCGAGAGCCAGGGCAAGGCCGGCTGCACATAGGTCGAGTTCGACGGATCGAGCCAGCCGAGCCCGACCAGGGACTGCGCGCCGATCAGCGCGATCGCCAGCGCGAGACCGAAAATCCGCAGGCGGCGCGTGTCGCCGCCCATCCATGCGTCCTCGATCGCTCCGAAGGAGCACAGCCGCGCGCGACGCACCGTGAAACCGCAAGCGGCACCGACGACGACGCCGATCAGTGTCGAAGCCCAGACCGAGAGACCTGTCATGGCGGTTCTCGCAGAACTGGGCCGGGCTTCGTCACGACCTCGGATTGTCGGCCGCGTTGGCCCCGCAGAAGATGTCGTAGATCAAGGCCACGACGCGGCGAACGTCGTCATTGGCGATGCTGTAATACATCGTCTTGCCATCGCGACGGGTGGTCACCAACTGATCGAGTCGCAGCCGTGCAAGCTGCTGGGACACCATCGGCTGGCGGAGCGAGAGCAGGTTTTCCAGCTCGGTCACGGAGCGCTCGCGTTCCGCCAGAAGACAGAGCAGCAGAAGCCGGTTCTCGTGTGACAAGGCTTTGAGGAAGTCGCTCGCCTTGCGCGCCTTCCGCATGAGCTGGTCGAGTTCGAAGGAGAACTCGGCGCCATCGCGCATCTCGTCCTCTAGGACCTTCGAGACGATCGCAGTCATCGTGAATTCACCTGAAGGCGTGGATTTTCTTCGCTTCGGTCAATGCCAGCAACGAGCGATCCAAGCAAACCCCAAAACATGTCGTCGTTCAGATAGCCGGTGATGCGCCCGATCTCGCGTCCGCCTTCGAACAGCACGAAGGTCGGCGTCGCTATGACCGGTTCCTTGAGACCACCGCCCCGCACGCCGCCGGCGGGAAGCTGAACCCATTTGAGCGGCGCAAGCGCACCTTGCCGCGTCTTCGGATAGATCGGAGCGACCTCGCGCTCAAACCGGGCGCAGTACGGACACCCGTCCCGCCGGTATACGGCGAGTTCGGCGCCACCTGCCGAGGCGCAGCACAGAGCCGACAGCACGGCCGCTGCCGCAATGCTCTTGCACCCAAGAAGCCAGCTTGCAATCATGCCGATAACATAGTCGTATTCATATGTTTATACCAGAGACTTCCACACTGCTGCGGGAGGCTGCCGATGATTACCCGTAGACGCTTGCTTGCTCCGGCCCTGGGGGCAGTCCTCGCCGTCTCCGACCTGCTTCCGGCCCTCGGCAAGGCGCGGCTCAGCGAGGATGGACTCTACGAATTCGACTGGTATCTGAAGAGCTTTCTCGACCTCGCCGACGATCTCGCCGCGGCCACACGGGACGGCAAGCGTTTCGCGATCCTGTGGGGACTGCGCAACTGCCCCGCCTGCCGGCGCATGCATGAAGTCTACATGGCCGACCCAGCGGTCGAGGCCTATATCCGCGACCATTTCGCCATTCTTCACCTCAACATTCTGGGTTCTCGCGAGGTGACCGATTTCGACGGGGCCCGATTCACCGAAAAGCGCTTCGCCGCACATTACGGGATCGTCGGGACGCCAGCGATTCAGTTCTTTCCCGAAAAGGCCGAAGGCCTTTCTGCAAAACAGCCGCGGGATCGCGAGCTGTTCCGGATGGAGGCCCTGCCGGATCAGGATCGGTTTCTCGCCCTGTTCCAGGACCAGCTTCGATAGAGCCGCCCGAAACGCGCCGCTGCGTTGAAGGCAACCTGTTTTTCCACGCGATTTCCGACATTGCCGGCCCGTTACTCCGGCCAAACGGGCGGACGGCACCGCACCGAGTTCTGTAACGACCGCGGATTCGCGCGCGAGGCGAATATGTACGCACTGCATGGAATGCAATGTCATTTGCTATTGCTTTCAAGCGGGGTTTGATCACGAAATCGGCGCTCACCCTCTGGTACTCTGCATGCCTATCTCCCAGGCGTTCTTCCAACGCTCGAACGCCCTGCTTCTGGCCATCGGCATCGCTGTGCTGGTCGCCATCGTAGCGACGTCGCTGTGGTTGACGAACGCAAGCGAGCGCTATTTCGGCGAAGTGACGGCGACACGCGCGGTCCGGAGCGCCACTGCCGATCTGCTGTCACTGGTGCAGGATGCCGAGACAGGCCAGCGCGGCTACCTGCTGACGCGCGACGAAAGCTACCTTTCGCCCTATCAAGCCGCGGTCTCACGGCTTCCGGATCAGCGCGCCCGACTTGAACGGGCTGCAGCGAGGCTGCCCGAGATCGATCCCCTCCTGCAGCGGGTGACGAGAGAGCTCGACCAAAAGATGGCGGAGCTGGCCGCAACTGTCGAAGCCACCCGCAAAGGCGATACCGAGACCGCGCTGAATCTCGTCCGCAACGGCACCGGCAAGCGCCTGATGGACGAACTGCGCACCGATCTCAACGCCATTCTCGAGACCTCGGAAAAGGAGCTCGGGGAGGCGATCGATGCCCAGCTTACCGCTTCGGCGAGGTTGCGCTGGACAACGACCATCGGCGCGATCCTGATCCTCGCCATGGCCGGCGCCGCGAGCTGGACCATTATCGGCTATACGCGTGAACTCGTCGCCGCGCGCCGCGAAGTCGAAACGCTCAATGTCGGTCTCGAAGCGCGCGTGCGTGAGCGCACCGACGCACTCGTCAAGGCGAACGAGGAGGTCCAGCGCTTCGCCTATATCGTGACGCATGACCTGCGGGCCCCGCTGGTCAACATCATGGGCTTCACCAGCGAACTGGAGGCGATGTTCAAGCCCATCGACTCCTATGTCACCGCCGGAAGCACAGCCTCCCCGGAGCAGAAGGCAGCGGCCGAAGAGGCGCTGCGCGTCGATGTCGCCGAGGCAATCGGCTTCATCCGCTCGTCGACGCGCAAGATGGACGGCCTCATCAACGCCATCCTCAAGATCTCGCGCGAGGGCCGGCGTGAATTGCGGGTTGAAAGCGTCGATCTGACCGCACTCATCGAGACCGCGGCAGCGGCAGTCCATCATCAGGCAAGCGCGGAGGAAGGTGGCGGGATCGAGATCGACTCGCAGGTTCCCCGCATCACGAGCGATCGCCTCTCGCTTGATCAGGTCATGGGCAATCTCCTGGACAACGCCATCAAGTACAGGGCGCCGGAGCGCCCGATCCGGATCGCCGTCCGCACGCGCAGGGAGCGCCGCGGCTGGGTGAAGATCGAGATCGAAGACAATGGCCGCGGCATCGCGGCGACGGATCACGAGCGCATCTTCGAGCTGTTCCGGCGCTCAGGCACTCAGAACACGGCAGGCGAAGGCATCGGCCTCGCCCATGTCCGCACGATGGTGCGCAATCTCGGCGGCGACATCGCCGTGCGCTCAGAACTCGGGAAGGGCACGACCTTTACCGTGACCCTGCCCCCCAATCTCGCGGCCGACAGACGGAGTGCCGAAGCATGACCAAAGGAAAGCCCGTCTCGATCATCATGATCGAGGACGATGAAGGCCATGCCCGCCTCATCGAGAAGAACATCCGTCGCGCCGGCGTCAGCAACGAGATCATCCCCTTCGCCAACGGTACGGATGCGCTGAACTACCTGTTCGGCGCCGACGGCTCCGGCACCGTCAGCGCCGGCCGCCAGCTCCTGATCCTGCTCGACCTCAACCTGCCCGACATGGGCGGCGTCGACATCCTCGAGAAGGTGAAGGCGAACACGCATACGAAACGCTCGCCGGTCGTCGTGCTGACCACGACCGACGACAGCCGCGAGATTCAACGCTGTTACGATCTCGGCGCGAATGTCTATATCACCAAGCCCGTGGACTATGACGGCTTCGCCCATGCGATCCGCCAGCTCGGGCTGTTCTTCTCCGTCATCCAGGTTCCGGAAACGCCATGACCGGCTTGCGTGGCCACCGCTGATGCCTAACCGGCCGATCAACGTCCTCTATATCGACGACGACGCCACGCTGGGGCGGCTCGTGCAGCGCATGCTCGCGCGCCACAACTACCTCGTCGAGCATGTCGAGGCCGCCGAGGCGGGCCTGTCGCGCGCCCAAGCTGGCGGGATCGATGTCATCATCCTCGACCACGACCTCGGGACGGCGTCCGGGCTCGACGTGCTCGCCGAGCTGTCTACCCATGCCACGCCGCCCGCGGTCATCTACGTGACGGCCTCCTCGGAACTGTCGATCGCCGTGACCGCGCTGAAGGCCGGGGCCATGGACTATGTCGTAAAGACCGTTGGCGAGGATTTCGAGGTGCTGCTTCGGGCGGCGCTGGAGCATGCGGTTGTGAAGGCGCGCCTGACCCGCGCTCGCGAGCAGGCCGAGCAGGACGTGCGTGCGGCTCGCGACCGGGCCGTGATGCTGCTGGCCGAGGTCAATCACCGCGTCGCCAACAGCCTGGCACTGGTCGGCTCGCTCGTCAGGATGCAGGCCAACTCGGTCGAGGATCCCGGCGCCAAGGCCGCACTCGCCGAGACGCAGGCGCGCATCACCGCGATCGGCAACCTGCATCGCAGCCTCTATACCTCGGACGATGTCCGCGCCGTCGATCTCGCCGGCTATCTCCGTTCGCTGCTCGAGGAGTTTGCGCAATCGCTGGCCGCCTCCGGACAGATGCCGGCAATCCGCTTCGAGGCCGTGCCGGTACTGGCGAAAACCGACAAGGCGATCTCGATAGGGCTGATCGCGACGGAGCTCGTCACCAATGCATTGAAATACGCCTATCCGAACGGCCAGGGTGAAGTCCGGGTCAGTCTCTCCTGCAAGGGCGAGACCGTCACGCTCAAGGTCGTCGATGACGGAATCGGTTGGACCGGGACCGGCACGATCAGGGGAACAGGCCTTGGCAGCAAAATCGTCCGCGCGATGGCAAAGAGCCTCGCCACCGAACTGGAATACGAGGACACAGGTGGACGTGGCACGCACGCCATGATGAATTTATCCCTATCGGAGATCACGGGCGCTCACTGAAATGATCGCGGTCATCGCGGGAAAACGCGCCAATGTCGTTTTGCGCGTTTCGACAACGCCGTTCCCGGATTTGATTCCGATGTTGTGACCACGCATTGCACTCGCGCCATGCTGGAAAGGACTGCCGGCCTCATGGGCTGCCGGCCGTTCAGGCAGCGGACGAGCCCGCCGTGGTCTGATCGCCAAAAGCCGCGGCCGGGTCTTTGCGAGAGGGGGAGATCAAGCGGTCGCGCGCCCTGCCCTCGCGGGCGCCACGATGACGACACCAGAACGAAGGTCCCGATCTCTGGCGAAAGCCTCACCGAGCACCTGCCGACCCCTTTGACATCCGGACTTGCCCTTATCAGGCCGCCGAGGCTGTGCGCTTTCGGAGCACCGGGGGGCGCCGACCAATTTTTCGTTTTTTGCCAATATGCTACGCGGAATTCGACTTGACGGAATCCGAGGCTGGATGATTGACTGGCGGGGCGGGAGAGATCGCATGTCTTCGACGATGCGGCGCCGATGGAGCAACCACCCCGGAAACTCTCAGGCAAAAGGACCGCACCACGTTTCGACTCTGAAAAGCGAGGCCGCATGCCTCGCGCCGATGGTGTAAGTTCGGGCTCGAAATCACGAGCCGGATGAAGCTCTCAGGCCAATGACAGAGGGGGTTCCAGGTCCCGCATGACGGGCAGGAGCACCTATGTCGAATCGTTCCCTACGCGTCGCCGTGATCGGCGCCGGCATTACAGGCGTGACGACCGCCTACAACCTCGTCAAGCGCGGCTGCGCGGTGACGGTATTCGAACGCCAGCCTTACGCCGCGATGGAAACGTCCTTTGCCAATGGCGGGCAGCTCTCCGCGTCCAACGCCGAGGTGTGGAATAGCTGGGCAACGATCGCCAAGGGCCTGAAATGGATGTTCACGCCCGGCGCGCCCCTGCTCGTGAACCCTCGTCCAAGCTGGCACAAGCTGTCCTGGATGACCCAGTTCGTCGCCTCGATCCCACAATACGAAGAGAATACCGTGACCACCACGCGCCTGGCGATCGAGGCCAGAGCCCATCTCAAGCGAATGGCGGCCGAGGAAAACATCGATTTCGACTGTGAGGACCGCGGTATTCTTCACGTCTATCAGTCGAAGGCGGAGTTCGCGGCAGCAGCGAAAGTAACGGCTCTGCTGGCCAAGGGCGGCCTCGAAAGGCGCGCCGTCGGGCCGGAGGAAATCCGTGCGATCGAGCCTGCGCTTTGCGGCGATTTCCATGGCGGCTTCTTCACGGAAAGCGATTTCACCGGCGACATCCACAAATTCACCAACGGTCTTGCCCGTGCCTGTGAAAGGCTTGGCGTCGCCATGAAGTTCGCGACGGAGATCACCGCGATCGACCAGGGCTCCGATACGATCACGGTCTCCTCCCTGCCGGCCGGCGAAGCGGCGAACACCTCGCCGTCTCAGGAGACGTTCGACAGGCTGGTCGTCTGCGGCGGCGTCGGCTCGCGCGCGCTGGCCGCCCGCCTTGGCGATCACGTGAACGTCTATCCGGTGAAAGGCTACTCGATCACGGTCAATCTGCTCGAGCCGGCCGACAGGCAGGCCGCGCCATGGACGAGCCTGCTCGACGACAGTGCGAAGATCGTCACGAGCCGCCTCGGACCCGATCGCTTCCGCGTCGCTGGCACTGCGGAGTTCAACGGTTTCAACAAGGATATCCGTCGCGCCCGGATCGATCCGTTGATTGCATGGTGCCGCAAGCATTTTCCGGGGATGAGCACCCGGCAGGTGGTCCCCTGGGCCGGCTTGCGCCCAATGATGCCCGACATGATGCCGCGCGTGATGCGCGGCCGTGACCCGCGGGTGCTCTACAATACCGGGCACGGCCATCTCGGCTGGACGCTGTCCGCTGCGACCGCCGATGCCGTGGCGGCGCTGACGGTGGCGAAATCCAACCTGGCCGACTGAAGGCCTAAGGGGCCGCCTTTCCTCTTGCAGGCGGCCCGGAATATTGACGGGAACTGGATGGTCCCTTCCAGCACTACGCCTGCTGTCCCGGGGCTTCGCGGAATCAAGAACCCGGGACGGCAAGGCATTTCCAGGACACTACGAGCCAGTTTCAACAGACGCGGGGAGGACCGCCGATCATCGAGCCCGCCGCGCTACCGTCCCGCAGCCGCTCCACGGCGACGGGCTTGACCTCCGGCCTGCTGCCGGCTTTTTGAACACCGGGATTGGCGGTTTCATGAAACCGACAGTATCCTGAAAATGGCCGGAGCCTTCTTCGCGAAGGACGTGACATGTGGTTGGCGTTCATCGCGAAGCACCGGGGAATTCGGCCTGTGACGTCGCTTTGCGAAGCGCTGGACGTGTCACGATCGAGCTTCCATGCCAGCGCTCCCCGTCGCCGAACCGGCATACGCGGATTGCGGCCTTCATCGATCTCAACGCTTCAGGAATTTCTCCCGCGCTCCCCTGCCCTCGTCGCTGTCACGGCAGACCATGGCCTGGTCGGCGTCCATGTAGATGCCGATGCGGTGCAGCGGGGTCGCGCAGGCATTCACCGCTTCCTTGGTCATTCGCAGCAGGGCGGGCGGGGTGACGCCAGCGGCCGTGGTCAGGGCGAGCGCCGCCTCCACCGCCTGTCCGGGCTCGGCGATCTCCTCGACGATGCCCCAGTCCAGCGCCGTCTCGGGCGAAATCCGTTCCGCAAGCAGGATCGCCCGCTTGGCCCGCGCCGCGCCGACCAGCGCGACGATGCGCGGGATCGCGCCCCAGCCCATGTTAAGTCCGACCTTGGTCTCCGGCAGGTAGAGGAAAGAGGCCCGGTCCATGACGCGCCAATCGCAGGCCAGCGTCAGGGCGACGGCGCCGCCAACGGCAGGGCCGTTGATCGCCGCCACGGTCAATTGCGGCAGGTCCTGCCAGAGCTGACAAAGCCGCGCCCCGCGCTGGGCCACGCTGCGGCGCGCCAGCAATGCGGTGTCGTCCTCATTCCATTTGGCCGGGTCCTTCAGGTCGATGCCGGCCGAGAAGATGTCCGCCGTGCCGGTCAGAACGACGCTGTGGATGTCGAGCGTATCGGCAAGGTCGTGCGCGAGCTCGGTCAAGGCGAGGATCGTGTCCTGATCGATGGCGTTGCGGTTCGCGCCGCGGTCGATGCGGACGATCGCGGTCGTGCCGTCCTGCGCGACCGTCACGCTCTTGCCATAGGTGGTCTTCATCGATCGGTCCGGTTCATTGTTGCAGGTTGATGCGGCTGCTGTACTGGAATTCGTACGGCGGATAGTAGGAGACGGAGACTTCGACGAGCCTGTCCTGCGCGCTGTAGAAGCGCCGGATGATCAGCAGCGCCGGGTCGCGCGGGTCGTATTTGAGGATGCGGGCGATGTGCTCGGGGAAGACCGAGGCCGAGACGTCGATCTCGACATGCTTGATCGCGACATCGTATTTCTTCGACACCATCGCGTAGATGCCGCCGCGGAACTGGCCGATGAGATCGGCGATGCCGTCATATTCCTTGCGGATATAGATATAGGACCATGAGATCGGCCGGTTGATGCCGGGTACGCTGCGATATGTGTTGAGCAGCGACCAGCCGGCGAGATCCCCGTCGAGCTTGAACTCGGCCGGCTGCGCGGTCAGCGGCTCCGCCGCGCCGACGAGGTTCAGGTCGGTATGGCGGAGGTAGCGGCCGAGGCTGTCGGCGGCTTCGATATCGAGGCCGTAGCGGGCGCGCGACTGGCGGTTGATCACCTTGGTGCCGGCACGCTTGCGTCGCTCGACGAGGCCGCGCTCCTGCAATTGCCGGATGGCCTCGCGCATCATGTAGCGGCTGACGTCGAACTCCTCGCAGAGCTGCAATTCGTTGGGGATGTTGGACCCGACGAGATACAGGCCGTCTTCGATCCGGGACGACAATATGTCGATGATCTTGCCGACATTGTATTTGGCGGGCAGCGTTTTCGGCATGCATTCCATCCTGATGGGAGAATCGCGTCTCTACGGGCTGTCCTGATCCAGCATGCTCCTGATCCTGTCCTTCAGCATGAATTTTTGCACCTTCCCCGAGGAGGAATGCGGCAGCGCATCGAGGATGACGAAACGCTTGGGGACCTTGAAGGCTGCGAGCTGCGCGCGGCAGAAGGCCCGCAACTCGGCGACATCCGGCACCGTATTGCCGGCCGGCACCACAGCCGCGACCAGCTCCTCGCCCCAATATTCATGCGGCATTCCCAGCACGGCCGCTTCGGCGACCTGGCCGTGGCGGACGAGGCAGTTCTCGACCTCCAGCGCGGCCACGTTCTCGCCCCCGGTCTTGATCATGTCCTTGCTGCGACCCATGAAATAGGCAAAGCCGTCGCTGTCCAGCCGGATGATGTCCCCGGTATGCAGCCAGCCGTCGGGCGACAGGGTCTCGGCCGTCAGTTCGGGCTGGCGCCAATAGCCCTTGAAGATCGTCGGCCCCCTGATCTCCAGGATGCCCGGGCCGTTCTGGTCGGCGAGGAGTTCGCGCTGCTCGTCGACGAAGCGGTAGTTGAAATGCCGCCAGAAATAGCCGGTCGAGCCGGGATGCGTCAGGATCTCGTGCGTGTAACGATTCTTGATCGTGGTCACGCAGCTTTCCGTCTGGCCGAAGCCCCAGCTGAACTCGGCCTTGGAGAAGACCTGGCGGATCTGCTCCTGGCGCCATTCGCCGAGCGGGGCTGCGGCAGTTTGCACGAAGGTCACCGAGGGGACGCTGTGCTCGGTGAAATCCGGCAGGTCGGTGAGGCCGACCCACATGGTCGAGAGCAGGAAGAGATGTGTCGGCTTGACGGTGTGGAGCACGTCCAGCGTGTCGCGGGGCCGGAAGCGCGGCAGAATATGCAGGGAGCCGCCGGCATAAAGCACCGGCCCGTTGACGACGCCGAAGCCGCCGACATGGAAGAGCGGTGTCGCCAGGATCGCGCGCGCCGTCTCGTCGACGCCGAGCTCGACCATGTAGTTGATCGCGTTCCAGGCGAGGTTGCCATGGGTGATCATCGCACCCTTGGGGCGCGAGGTCGTACCGGAGGTGTAGAGGATGATCGCGACGTCGTCGTCGGCGACGGTGCCGAAGCGCCGGGCCAGAACCGATAGTGCGTCATGGTCCGGCAGGTCCGCCGGCAGGGCATCCAGGATCGCGATGCTGCCGCCGAGCCTCTCCTCGATCATGGCGACGGTCGGCCGGAATTCGGGATCGACGATCAGGACGCGCGGCTCGCAATCGTTCAGCAGGTAGAGAAGCTCGTCAGCGCTGTAGCGGATATTGACCGGCACGAGGATGAAGCCGGTCACCGCCGCCGCATGCATCAGGGCGAGATAGTCGATGCTGTTATCGGCCATGATCGCGACGCGCTCGCCGGGCCTGGCGCCGAAGCCTTCGAGATAGAGCGCCAGCGCCCGCGCCCGCTCGCAGAAGCGCCCGAAGCTCAGGCTCGACGCGGCGTCGGAGACAGCGACTTTCCCGGGAAAGCGCTGCGCGTTGAACATGGCACTCTGGTAAATATTGGGCATCCACGCATCCGCTTTTCGCGATCATTTCCCCGGCGCCGGAGGCCTCGGGTCACCGCCGGCCGCCCGGAGATACCGGATGGGCGCGGATATCTCTTCGGGTAATATGTTCGACATTTATTGTCTACATATTGTTCAGAGAGCAGGCATGCCACAGTACGATATGATCGATATTGTGACGTATCGCGCTTGGCTTTCCGCCGCTTGACGCTTGATTGCGTTATATGTACGACATATCAAATCGAACGCAGAGTCGATGAGTTACCGTCTCAATCAATGATAAATATGGGAGGAGGCGCGCATGCGGGCCGGCCTTAAGATCATCGCCGTCATGGGCGGCCTCGTTGCGTCTGGAGCGCTGGGTGCAGCCCATGCCGCGACGCTCGACGAAATCAAGCAGAAGGGCGAGGTCGTCTGCGCCACGCAGGATGCCGCGCCGCCCTACGGTTTCCGCGATACGGCCAGCGGCGGCTATGCCGGCTACGACGTCGAGATGTGCAAGGCGATCGCCGAGCATATCGGCGTGAAGCTCACGCATAAACCCGTCTCGACGGAAGCGCGCATCGGCGAATTGAAGATGGGCCGCGTCGATGTCCTCGCCGGCGCCGTGACCTATCTGCCGGAGCGGGCCGAGCAGTTCGACTTCAGCGTCCAGTATCTCCAGGCCGCGGTGCGCGCCCTGGTGCGCGAAAGCTCCGGCATCAAGTCGCTGGCCGAGCTGAACGGCCAGAAGATCTGCGCCGCCAAGGGCTCCAGCGGCGCGGCGCTCGCGGCACAGAAGTTCAAGGATTCGCAGCTCGTCACGCTGCCGGGCCTGGCAGCCTGCTATCTCGCCCTGCAGAGCGACAAGGTCGCGGGCGTGATCGGCGGCGAGCTCACCATGGCGCGCTTCGCCATCGAGGCGAAGGAAGGCGGCAAGGACCCGGTCAAGCTCCTCGAAGAGCCGGTGGCCCAGGAGCATATCGGCATCATCGTCCAGAAGGGCAATGCGAGCCTGCTCAAGGCGGTCGACGAAACCATCGTCGCCATGGACAAGGCCGGCAAGCTGAGCGCGGCTTACGACAAATGGTTCGGCTCGCAGTCGATCTACAAGTTCAAGCGCGATTTCGCAGTCGAGCCGATCGCCCGCTAAGCCGATGACGCTAGACCTGAGTTTCCTGGCGCGGGGAGGTCACCTTCCCGCGCTGCTCGACGGGCTCCTCACGACCTGCAAACTCTTCGTCGTCTCGTGGATCTGCGGGTTCCTGATCGCGCTCGTCCTGGCCAATCTCAGGGATGTCCGCTTCGCGCCGGTGCGCTTCGTCGCCGGAATCTACCTCGAATATCATCGCAATGTGCCGACCGTCGTGCAGATGCTGGTCTGGTATTTCGCGATGCCCGACCTGCTGCCGGATTCGATCCGGCTCTGGATCAACCGGGGCAATACCGAATTCCTGTTCGCCTGGATCGCGCTGTCGCTGAATGTCAGCGCTTATTTCGCCGAGGATATCCGCTCGGGAATGCGGGCCATTCCCCATACCCAATATGAAGCCGCCCGGGCGATCGGGCTCGGGGCGCTCGGCGCGCTCGTCTACGTCATTCTTCCGCAAGCGGTGCGGATCACCATTCCGACGATCCTCAACCGCACGCTGATCCTGTTCAAGGATACCAGCCTCGCCATGGCGATCGGCGTGTCCGAATTGACCTATCAGGTCCGGAATATCGAGAACGCCACCTTCCGCGCCTTCGAAGTCTATTTCATCGCGACCATCACTTATCTCGTGATCTCGCTCGTCATCATGTTCCTCGGGGCCTGGTTCTCCCGGCGCTTCGCCGTGACGCACAGGGCCTGACAGCGATGCTCGGCTTCCTCGAGAAATACGGGCTGTTCTATCTCACCGGCGGCTGGCCGGCCTCCGAGATCGGGGGCTTCGCGGGCACGCTGATCCTGGCCGGCGTCGGGCTTGCCGTCTGCTTCCCCCTGGCGATCCTGATCGGACTGGCACGGACCTCGCAGCGGCACGCCTTCTTCATCTCGGCGACAATCTGGGTCTATGCGCTGCGCGGCATCCCGCTGCTGATGGTGCTGCTCTGGTCGTATTTCCTGCTGCCCGAGCTGACCGGACATTCGTTCACGCCCTTCACCACGGCGATGGCGGCGATCATCGTCTATGAATCGGCCTTCATGGCGGAGATCGTGCGCGCCGGCATCCAGGGACTGCCGAAGGGCCAGATGGAAGCGGCGCGCTCGATCGGGCTCGGCTACTGGCAGGCAATGCGCGAAGTCATCCTGCCACAGGCGCTGGTCAACATGATCCCGTCCTTCGTCAACCAGTTCGTCTCGACGGTGAAGGCGACCTCGATCGTCTACATCATCGGCGTGTCCGAGCTGACCTTCGTGGCGCAGCAGATCAACAATGTCGAAGTCGGCAACCCGATCCGGACCTATGTCGTCCTGGCCTTCTTCTACTTCATTCCCTGCTGGGGTCTCTCGCTCCTGTCGCGGAAGATCGAGCACAGCATCAAGGCGCGGCAATCGAGCGCCGCCGCCGTCCGGTGAGGAACTCCATGGCAAGCGATAGGCAAGGCGCGATGGTCGAGCTGCGCGGGCTGGAGAAATCCTTCGGCTCCTACAAGGTGCTCGACGGCATCTCGGGCGCGGTGAACAAGGGCGAAGTCATCGTCGTCTGCGGGCCGTCCGGCTCCGGAAAATCGACGATGATCCGCACGATCAACCGCCTGGAGGAGATCGACGGCGGCTCGATCATCGTCGACAGCCGCGACATCCACGACAAGGCCTATGACATCAACACGCTGCGCTCGAAGATCGGCTTCGTGTTCCAGCAGTACAACCTGTTCCCGCATCTCTCGGCGCTGCAGAACGTCACGCTCTCGCCGATCAAGGTCGCGAAGATGCCGAAGGCCGAGGCCGCCGACCTCGCCGCGCATCTGCTCGAAAAGGTCGGGCTGAAGGACAAGATCAACGCGATGCCGGCCAATCTCTCCGGCGGCCAGCAGCAGCGCGTCGCGATCGCCCGGGCGCTCGCGCAGAACGCCTCGGTCATGCTGCTGGACGAGCCGACCAGTGCGCTCGACCCCGAGATGGTCGGCGAGGTCCTGCAGGTGATCCAAAAGCTCGCCGAAGAGGGGATGACGATGATGGTCGTCACCCATGAAATGGGCTTCGCCAGCAAGGCGGCAGATGTCGTCTGGTTCATGGACCAGGGCCGGATCATCGAAAAGGCCAAGCCCGAGGCCTTCTTCAACAACCCGACCCATCCGCGCCTGCAGAAATTCCTCTCCGACCTGCTGCACTGAGCGGCCGGGCCCCGCTTAGCGGACCAGGGTGGCTCCGGATCGGAACTTATCGAACGGCCTGAAGACGATCCCGATCTGGCGGTCGAAACCGCCGATATCCGCAATCGCGCCGGATCTGGAACCAACTCAACGCCGATCGGTCGGCCTTCTTTCCAGGCAGGCGATTGAACTCATCGGCGATCGGATTGTGTGAACCTTGCTGTCAGGCGGGATGGCTCACACAATCCAATCGCCTTGCTTGAGCTTGCCCGGCCACGAGCTCTCAGTCGCCGCTGCCACGCAACCGACCTGCGCCATAATCAGACATAGAGCAACTGCCCGGAAGTGAGCGCTTCCAGACCTGTTTTCCGATGCCGCCTTCGACCCAAGTCGGACATCGGACATTAGGTGAGGCTGTGACCCCAGATTGGCCCGTGGCGACATTCGGACGGCTGGGTCCGGGCCGGTGACCTGTTGGTCTGGCAAGACAGAGGCCAAGGCGGCATGTCGCCGCGCTCTGCGGATGCGCTCCAACTACTCGATGGCGCGACGGGCCAAGCGCCGTCAAAATACGTCATCCCAGCCCTGTCGACGGGCCGCTGCCGATGGCTGGGAATACCTGCTTTACAGGCCGTGGCTGCGTCTTGGAGCGGGCTTCGCTGCACGACTGCGATCTCTGCCGTGCGGCATACCGCACCCTTGCTACGCCCGGCATGAAGCGTGCGATCCGAGCAAAAGCTGATGAAATTCGGCGTGCTGCCCGGCCGACGGCTCAGAGGCGCCCCTCTATCAGATGACAAGCAACCTCATGCTCATCATCTGTGCGCAGAAGCGGCGGAGAGATCGTGGCGCAACGATCGAAGGCGCGTGGGCAGCGCGGATTGAAATGACATCCTGCCGGCGGGTTCAGCGGACTGGGCAATTCGCCCGTAAGGGCCGTGAATCTGCGGCGCGCCGGATCGAGCCGTGGGATCTCGGACAGCAAGGCCTGGGTATAGGGGTGCTGGGGCGCGCGGAAGATCTGATCGACGCTGCCCTGTTCGACGATACGCCCGAGATACATGATCGCGACCCGGTCCGAGATGTGCTCGACCAACCCGAGGTCGTGGCTGATGAACAGATAGGTCAGCCCCAGCTCATGGCGCAGGTCCATGAACAGATTGATGATCTGCGCCTGGATCGAGACGTCGAGCGCTGCGACCGATTCGTCGCAGACCAGCAAATCCGGCTGCACGGCAAGAGCCCGCGCGATGCCGACCCGCTGGCGCTGGCCGCCCGAAAGCTCGTGCGGGTAACGATTGCGCAGATGGGCCGGCAGGCCGGCATAATCGAGATAGCGGCCGACATAACTCGCTTCGTCGAGCCCACTTGCGGCGATAAGCCCATGCACGCGCGGCGCTTCGCCCACGATCCGCTCGACGGTGATGCGCGGGTCAAGCGAGGCGAACGGATTCTGGAAGATCATCTGCATGCGCAGCTTGGCGGCGCGCCAGTCGCGCCTTGCAAGCATCGCGGTATCGCGGCCACCCCATAACAGCCGCCCACCGCTGAGGGCAGTGATGCCGGAGATCATCCGGCCAAGGGTCGACTTCCCGCAGCCGGATTCGCCGACGAGGCCCAGGACCTCGCCACGCCGAACCTCGAGCGTCACCGCATCGACCGCCCGCACCTGAGGTGGCGGCGACAACAGCCCTGCGCGCTCGGCGAGCCGGCCGATCAGATCACGCTGCGACCCGAAGCTTTTCGAGCCCGCATCGAGCCGTGCAATACAATCGCCGATACTCATCGCACGCATCCCTCCTGGACGGGGTGGGCGCAGCTATGCCACCGATCACCGTCGGCGCGCCGGCTGGGGAGGGCGCGGCAGGCATCGTCGGCGGCCTCACAGCGTGGCCGAAAGGCACAGCCCTGCGGCATGGCGAAGATCGAGGGCGCAGTGCCGGGGATCTGGAAGAGGCGCTGGCCGCGGCCATTGCGGCTCGGCACCGAATGCAGGAGCCCGTTGGTGTAGCGGTGGCGCGGATTGCGGATCACCTCGCCGACCGGACCGTGCTCGACGATCCGTCCGCCATACATGACCGCGATCTCGTCGGCGAGGCCGCAGACGATCGACAGATCATGGGTCACCCAGATCAGCGCGGTGCCATGGCGCTCGGTCAGGCGCTGCACTTCGGACAGGATCTGCGCCTGGATGGTCACGTCGAGCGCCGTGGTCGGCTCGTCCGCGATGATCAGATCCGGACGATGCAGCAGAGCGATGGCGATCGACACGCGCTGCCGCATCCCCCCCGAGAATTCGTGCGGATAGCTGTCGAGCCGCTCATCGGGGCGGGGGATGCCCACCTGGCCCAGCGCATCGCGGGCCCGCGCCCGGGCTTCCTCCTGCGAAACCTTGTCATGCGCGAGCACGGTCTCGATCAATTGGGTGCTGATCCGGAGCACCGGATTCAGCGTCATCATCGGATCCTGGAAGATCATCGCGATGCGCTTGCCGCGCCATTCGCGCATCTCCTCGTCGGACAGCCTCGCCAGATCGGTCCCATCGAACAGGATCTGTCCTGCGGCGATCCGCCCGGGATTCTCGATCAGCCCCATGATCGAGAGGCCGGTCACGGATTTGCCCGAGCCCGATTCACCAACCAGCCCGAGGATGCGCCCCCGCCGCAGCGAAAACGAGACATCGTTGATCGCGATCCCCTCGCCGCCTTCGCCGCGGAAGGCGACCGTCAGGCCGCGCACGTCCAGAAGCGGGGCTTCCGATGAACGCGCTGCAATCGGGCCATGGGTCATTGCAGTCTCCGCACGTTGATGACGTCGCGCAGATGATCGCCGACCAGATTGATCGCCAGGATGATCACCAGGAGCATCAGGCCGGGATAGAGGCTGATCCAGTACTTTCCCGACAGGAGATACTGGTAGCCATTCGCGATCAGCAGTCCGAGGCTCGGCTCAGTGATGGGCACACCGATCCCGAGAAAGGACAGCGTGGCCTCGAGCGTGATGGCGCGTCCCGTCTGCACAGTTGCGATGACGATCAGCGGCGGCAGGCAATTGGGCAGGAGATGCTGGAACAGAATGCGCCAGCGCGGGATGACGAGGCATTCCTCGGCTTCGATATACTCCTTGCGCCGCTCGACCATGGCGACGCTGCGGGCCACGCGGGCATAGGTTGCCCATTCCACGATCACGAGAGCGAGCACGACATTCATCACCCCGCGCCCGAGCACGGCGAGGATCATCAGCGCGATGAGGATGGTCGGGAAGGAGAGCTGCAGGTCGATCACCCGCATCACGAGCGCTTCGATCCGGCCCCCGCGATAGGCCGCGAAAATGCCGATGCTGGTGCCGAGAATTGCCGCAGCCAAGGCCGAAACCACGCCGACCATCAGCGAGGTTCGCAGCCCGTAGACGATGCCGGACAGCATGTCGCGGCCCTGATCGTCGGTACCGAGCCAATAGGTATAGCCCGCTGCCGAGGGCGAGCCGGGAGAGAGCTGTCCGTCGAGCACATCGAGCTGCATCAGGTCGTAGGGATCCTGCGGCACGACCAGCGGTCCGAAGACCGCCAGCAGGATCAGGCCGAGCAGCACGCCGAGCCCAGTGACCGCCAGCCGCGAGCCGACGAATGCGCGCCATATCCGGCGTGCAGGCGAGCGCGATCGCGGCGGCGCAATGTCGGAGTCCGATGGGTCGAGACTGGTCATCAGGAAGCCATCGTCAAAAGCTGGACAACCGCACGCGCGGGTCGAGCAAGGTGTAGAGGATGTCGACGATCAGATTGATGGCGACGAAGAGGAAGACGATGATGATCAGGTAGGCGACGATCATCGGCCGATCGAGCATGTTGATGCTGTCGATGATCAGCTTGCCCATGCCTGGCCAGGCGAAGATCGATTCCGTCACCACCGAGAAGGCGATCAGCGAGCCGAATTCGAGCCCGATGATCGTGACCACCGGGATCATGATGTTCTTCAGCACGTGAACGTAGAGGATGCGCGGCCGCTTCAGCCCCTTGGCCCGGGCGAATTTCACATATTCCTGCGGCAGAACATCCCGCACGCCAGCGCGGACCATCCGCATGACCAGCGAAATCTTGAAGATCGCCAATGTCATCACCGGGAGCGCGAGGTGGCGCAACCCGTTGCCGGTCATGAAGGACCATTCGATACCGAAGAGCTGCCCGGTTTCGCCGCGGCCTCCGGCCGGAAACCAGCCGAACTGCACCGAGAAGATCAGGATCAGGATCAGGCCGAGCCAGAAGACCGGCACCGAGAACCCGATAATCGAGCCCGACATCGCGATCTTTGCGGGCAGCGATTCCGGGTGCAGTCCGGTATAGAGGCCGAGCGGAACCCCGAAGAGCAGCGAGACGATCATCGTGCCGATGGCGAGCTCGATCGTCGCCGGCATCCGTTCGAGGATCACCTGCAGGGCCGGCATGCCATAGACGAAACTGTTGCCGAAATTGCCCTGGAGCGCACCGGCGAGGAAGGAAAAGTACTGCCGCCAGAGCGGCTGGTCCAGGCCAAGCTGGGCGATGATCCGCTCACGCTCGATCTGGTTGGCATCAGGCGAAATCAGGATCGCTGCCGGATCGCCGATCACGTTGACCGCGAGAAATACGATGATCGTCATCGCGACGACAACGATGAGCGATTGAACGATTCGCCGTGCGAACCAGGCCAGCATGATCTCTCCTCGGTATGGTCGGGCTCTTCTGTACGGCCCTTTTCGCTACCCGTCCGGATGGAGCGGCCGCGGCGACATGGCCGCGGCCGCTCCTGTCTGTTGCACAAGGCGGGCCGTGATCAGCGGGAGGGATGAACGTCCTGCGGCATGGATGCCTCGTCGGCCCGTCCGGCGTAGCTGAAGCCCTTCTTCACCGCCCAGACATTCTTCTGGATGTAAAGCGGCAGGATCGGCATGTCCGCGACCAGCATCCGCGTGACGTCCTGGAGCATCGCTTCACGCTTGGCGTCATCCATCTCCGAGGTCGCCGCGGCCAGGGCCTGGTCGAAGGCAGGATTGCTATAGCGGCCGCGGTTGATCGAGCCCGTGCCCTTTGCCTTGTCGAAGGTGGCCAGCGTGTTGGTCATGCCGATGCCCGGCTCGCCGCTACTACCCCAGGTGCCGAGGAAGGCTGCGAATTCCTGCGCGCTGGCGCGGCTCTGGAACGGGCCGTAGGGCATGGCATCGACGGCGGTGCGCACGCCGATCCGGGTCCACATCTGGCCGATCGCCTGCAACACGCGCGCGTCGTTCGGGAAACGGTCATTCGAACCATGCAGGGTGATCCGGAAGCCCTCGGGATAGCCGGCCTCGGCGAGAAGCTTCTTGGCGCCGGCCGGATCGGCCGACGACGGCGCCAGGTCCTTGGCAAAACCATAGGCGTCGGGTGGCATGTACTGCATCGAGGGGATGGCGGTTCCATCCATCACCCGATCCGCCAGCACCTGGCGATCGATCGCCAGCGAAAGGGCCTTTCGCACCCGCACGTCCTTGAGAGGATTCGTCGCCAGAGGCTTGCCGGCGTTGTCGGTCAGGAACACCGGATCCTTGGTGCGCGCGTTGTCGAGGTTGATATACATCAGCCGCAGCCCGACTTTGCTGACCACCTTGGCATTGGCATTCTGCGAGATGCGCGGCACGTCGGCGCTGGCCACCTGATCGATCAGGTCGACATCTCCGGCGAGGAAGGCCGCGGTCCGGGCAGCGCTGTTGGTGATGATGCGGTAATCCACGCTTTCCCAATCGGGCGCCGGACCCCAGAAATCCTTGTTCCGCGCGAGCTTGATCCCCGCATTGGTGCTGCCCGAGACATAGCGGAACGGCCCGGTGCCGATCAACGCCCGGCCGGCATTGAAATCCTCCGTGGTGGCATTGGCGTGGGTGGCGCTGTCGAGGATGGCGATGTTGTGCATCATCAGCGGCAGGATGGGCACCGGATATTCGGTCTTGATGCGCAGGGTGTAGGGGTCGACGATCTCGGTCGCGCTGATCCCGCGCAGGTAGCTGGTATAGGGGCCGGGGCTGTTCACCACCCGGGGGATGCGCGCGAAGGTGAAGACCACATCCTCGGCGGTAAAATCATTGCCGTTGTGGAACTTGACCCCCTTCCGCAGCCGGAATTCCCAGGTCAGCGGGTCGATCATTTTCCAGCTTTCGGCCAGCCCGGGCAAGACGCGGGAATTCTCGTCCGTCTCGGTCAACCGGCTGAAGATCGTATACGCGAAGGCCGAATTGGGTCCGGCGCTGTGGTAATGCGGGTCGAGCGAGGTGACGTTTCCGCCAAGCCCCATGGTCAGACCCTGCGCCTGGGCGAGAACCGGGGCGAGGACGGCGAGTACCGAGGTCAGCAGAAACTTCTTCATCTGGTTCACTCCCTGTCATGATCCCTGACGAACGAGAGCACGGTGCGGCTGAACGTGGCGGCGTGCTCGCGGAACGGGTAATAGCCGGCGCTGTTGAAGATGCGCAGCTCGGTATCCCTCTGCCGGGGCGTCAGGAGCTCCATCAGATATTCGGCATTGGCAACCGGCGCGATCGGGTCGTTCAACCCCCAGACCACCAGCGTCGGACAGGGGAGGCCCGTCTTGTCCATCACGCGGTGGATCGCCGAGCGGCGCGCTGTCCAGGATTTCACATAGGTGCGCAGATAGCGGTCGTCCTCGCGCATCGTGGCGACGGCGGCGCTGGTCTTGCCTGCCGCGCCGACGGCAACCGGCTCGTCGAGCCAGTCTTCGGTCACGACCTGGTGGCTGAAGGATGCGGTCTCGTAGATCCAGCGCAGGCTTTGCCGGCTGAGGAGAGGCTGTGGCGGGTGGGCCTGGACGATGCTGCGCCGGTCCGAGCCCGGCGTCAGCGCATTGGCCGAAACCAGCGTCAGGCTGCGCACCATTTCGGGATGCTCCACCGCGATCTGCGCGGCAATGAAAGCACCCTCGTCATGGCCGACGATATGGCAGCTCGCCTTGCCGAGCCTGCGCAGCGTCGCCACGACATGGGCGGCGATCGCATCGACGGTGTAGTCTTCAGGCCGCTTCGGATTGTCGGTGAAGCCCTGGCCCAGCCGGTCGATGGCGATGGCATTCACCGCCGGGCCAAGTCGCCGCAGAATCGGCGCCCAGATCGCGGCGCTCTGAATCTCGACCGGATCTCCCGGATACCCGCCGTGAAGGAACAGAACCGGGATGCCGTCTCCGTGCTGAACGACCCGGGTCCGGATGCCGTCCACGTCCAGCATCTGCGGCGCTTCGAAGCCTGCCTCAGTTTCCATCGTAGCAGCCATCGAGGTGGTCCTTCAGGGCGCGGATAAATTGCATCGGGCGTTCGCGATAGAGCGAATGGCCGGACTGGTTGACGACATGCATCGACACGCGCGGCTGATGCTTCGAGACCAGGTGCAGAAGCTGGTACCCCATGCTGATCGGGGCCGTCGGGTCGTTATAGGCCCACAGGATCAGCACCCGCCGCGTCAGCGGCTGATGCTCGAGCCGCATGAACAGATCCTCCCGGTCGGCGAGCAGGCCAGGCAGATAGCGCCGCACGCGCAGCCCGCCCTCGCCCATCGTGCGGATCGCCTCGCGGATCTTGGGTTGGGCCAGAATCTCCAGCTCCTTCTCGAAGCCGCCATCCGCCTTCACCGCCGGATCGAAGTAATAGTAGCGAGCGGTGAACTCCATCGCCTCGCGCGTCCCCGGCGGGTGGGGATTGCGGATGTGGATCGCTTCGTTGCGGGCACCGCCGGGCGCCACAGTATTGCTGTCGCCGATAGTCAGACTCTCGACCAGATCGGGGCGTTCCAGCGTGGTGCGTGTCACCACATAGCCGCCGCGGGAGTGCCCAACCAGATGATAGGGCCCCTTCCCGAGCTTCTCGAGGAAGGCAATGAAATGGCGGACCGAACCTGCCATGGTCCAGCCTTCGTCATCACCGTCGAGCGGATTTCCGGTATAGCCCTGCCCGATGCGATCCACCGCGATGGTCTCGCGGCCCTGCCCGACGAGGGGCAGGATCGATCCGAAGTCGTTCGCCGAGGAGCCGGCGCTGGCATCGCCGATCGTGCCGCCATGCACGAAGACGACGGGGCGCCCCCCCTGCCCCACTGTGAGGTAGCGGGTGCGAACACCCCCTACGTCGATCCAGGATTCCTCCATGAGCGTTCCCTCGATAGCGCCTGCGTTGCGGGGCTTTCCGCAGGTCATTGCTAGAGAGGTTGAATAATTCACTCAAACGAAATAAAAGACTTAATATATTCCTTTTGAGACTTTATCATGAACGAGGATATCGGCAGTCGCGAGCTGCTGGCCTTCAGCACCCTGGCGCGGATGAACAGCTATACCCTCGCCTCGTCGGCGCTCGGGATGACGCAGTCCTCGCTCAGCAAGAAGATCAAGGAGCTGGAAGCGAAGCTTCAGGTCCGTCTCTTCGACCGCACCACCCGCATGGTGCAGATCACTCCGGAGGGGCAGGAATTCCTCCGCCACGCCACGCGTTTCCTCGAGCAGATGGAACGCTCGCTCGAGGATCTGCGGGCACGGGCTGCGGGCGCACGCGGGCGGCTCTCGATCGCGGCCGGCCCACACATGGCGGGCAATATGCTGCCGCCGGTGATCGCCGAGTTCGCGATGCGGCACCCAGAGGTCGATATCGTCCTCTATGACAGCCAGAGTCGTGAAACCCTGAGCCATATCCTGTCCGAGCAGGCCGAGATCGGCATCACGGTCCGCCCGATCGAGATGATCGACCATCCGCAGCTCGACTATCAGCGTTTGGTCGAGCGCAATGTGCCCCTGATGGCGGTGATGCATCGCTTGCATCCGTTGGCCATGCAGGCCGATGTGACCCTGGAAAATCTCCACGTCGAGCGAGTTTTGCTGCTGCGCCAGACCAGCGCTGCAGCACAACTGGTCGAGCCTGCATTGGTGGAGAGCGGGACAAGCTTCGACCAAGTCTTCGAGGTCTCGCTGATCGATACAGCGCTCGGCATGGCGGCATCGGCCTACGGGATCGCGATCCTGCCTGGCTATGTGAGTTCACGCCACCGCGAGGACATCCTCGCCTATCGCCCCATCCGCGGAACCTCCGTCCGATTCCACATCGCCCTGCAGTTCCTCCGCGGCCGCTCGCTGTCGGGCCCGGCCCGCAGCTTCGCCCGCTATCTGCAAGCCTCCCAGAGCCCGTCCCGGAGGTCTGAGTGATTGCACGTCAGATGTCATCTGGCCGTGCCCCGATCATCGGGCATCCTTTCCTTGCAGCAACGCCGCGGCGATCGGATCGACTTGATAACCTCCGAATACCCGGCTCCAGAACTAGCAATGGCAGCTGGACTGCTTCGCAAGCCGATTTGCCGCGGGGTAGTTAAGCGCGGACGATCGTCCGCTGGAGCTGCGAAGGGACGAGAGCTGCCTACTCGCTGCAAAATCAGCTGGCGTCCGCTTGCAGGCAAAGCGCAAAGGCCGGCTGCTGGCGTATCCCGGCCTGATGCATTGGGTGCTCGAACGACCTGCTTGTATGGGAATCCGACGTTCAACGGCCTCTCTGTTGGCTCAATCGCGCCAGGAGCGGACACTCTGAAGCTGCCTGAAAGCGGACATCACCGGGGCGGTTTCCTCCATAAGATCAAGCACAGTCTCATCGACATCACCTTCCATGTTCGTCATGGACGAACTGAAATCGACCATGACGAGTTCACTTGGCTTTGCTGTGTGGTGCGGTGTGAGCGCCCGCGCTATTTCTCCGAACGCGGATCGAAGGCGTGCTGCATGGCGTCGCCGAGGAAATTGACAGCGATCACCGTGACGAAGATCAGGAGCCCGGGATAGATCGCCAGCGCCGGCGCGGTCGTCACCAGCTCCTGGGCGTTGTTGAGCATGTTGCCCCAGCTCGGCGTCGGCGGCACGATGCCGAAGCCGAGGAAGCTCAGCACCGACTCGAACAGGATGACGCGCCCGACGGTCAGGGTGAAGGCCACGATGATCGGCGTGATCGTATTGGGCAGGATGTGCCGCGCCATGATGTAGAGCGCATTCGCACCGCTGCCGCGCGACGCGCTGACATAGTCGCGCTCCTTGACCGAAAGAGTGGCGGCCCGGACGATCCGGGCGATGGCCGTCCAGTCGACCAGGGCGATGATCAGGATAATCCGCCAGAAGGCGACCGATTGCGAATGGGCGGCCTCGGCGGAGAAGCCGAGCTTGGTCAGATCGACAGCGCCGAGGACGATCAGCAGCGGCAGCAGCGGCAGGGCGATCATGCCGTCGGTCAGCCGCATCAAGGCGTTGTCGAGACGGCCGCCATAATAGCCGGCAAGCAGCCCCAGCGAGACCCCGAACACGCCGCCGATGATGGTTGCCAGCAAGCCGACCAGCAGCGAAACCTGACCGCCATACATCAGCCTTGCCAGCACATCGCGCCCGGCATCGTCGGTCCCGAGCCAATGCTCGGCCGAGATCGGCTGGTAACGCTTGAACAGATCGGTCTGCGTGGCATCAACGCCGCGCCAGGCTTCCAGCGGCCCCGCCATCAGGCAGAATACAACCAGCAAAGCGAGCACGACGAGACTCGCGACGCCGGTGCGGTGCGCGCGAAAACGACGCCAGCGCAGCGCCCAGATCGTCTGTGTCGCGACGGTGCGCGGCTTGCCGCCTTCGCTTGGCGCCATCGGCGTGTCCAACGTGCTCATTCCAGTCGAATCCGCGGGTCGAGGGCGACATAGGCCAGATCGGCCAGAAGATTGGCCATCAGCGTCGTAAACGTCGCAAACAGCAATCCGATCAGCGCAAGATTGAAGTCATTGGACAGGATCGAGTCATAGATCATCTTGCCCATGCCCATCTGCGCGAACATCGTCTCGGTGACCAGGGCGCCGGAGAACAGCGAGCCGAAGCTCAACGCCATGATCGTCACGAACGGCACCATGGCGTTGCGCAGCGCGTGCACGAGGATGATGCGCCAGCTGCCGACCCCTTTCGCGCGTGCCGTCCGGACGAAATCCATCTGCAGCGTCTCGATCATGGCCGCGCGGACATAGCGGGTGAACTGGCCGGTATTGGCCAGCGTCAGCGCCAGGACCGGCAGCGTGAGATGCCGCACCTGATCCCAGAAGCCGAAATTGCCGACCTGCCCCATGCCGCTCGCCGGCAGCCATTGCAGCCCGACCGCGAAAGTCAGGATCAGCACCAGGGCGAGCCAGAAGATCGGCACCGAGATCCCGGCGAAGGCGAACAGGCTGACGAAGCCGTCGATCCAGCCGCCTGGCTTCAGCGCCGAGACGATGCCCAGGATCAGCGACAGGATCACGCTGAGCGTGAAGCTCGCCAGCATGAGTTTGCAGGTTTGCAGCAGGGCCGGGGTCAAAACCTCCAGCACGGGCCGCGCATGGGTGCGCGAAAAGCCGAAATCGCCGCTCAGCACCGCCATCAGCCAGCGCACATAGCGAACCATGAGCGGCTGATCGAGCCCATAGATCGCCCTGAGATTGGCCATGACCTCCGGTGTCATGCCGGGCTGGCTCGCCGCCATGATGTCGACGGGGTCGCCGGGCATCAGCCCCATCAGCCCGTAGACCACGAACGACATGACGAGCAACACCACGAAGGTCTGCAGCAGCCGGCGGGTGATGAAGGACGCCATCAACCCAACTCCCTATCGCGGCGCGCTGCCGCGCGCCGCAGCATGAGGCCTTGCCCGCTCAGCGGCCGCATCGTCGCGGCCGCGGTTGAGCTCGCAGCTGGTCCGATCACTCGGAACGCCAGTTCTCGCTGAACATCGAGCCGTAATGACCATGTCCGGTCGGCTCGTAGCCCTTCAGCCATTTCGGATAGACATGCGCCTCCGAACGGAAGAACAGCGGGATGACAGGCAGTTCCTCGGCATAGATCTTCTGCATCTCCGCCCAGAGCGCCTTGCCTTCCTCCGGATCGAGCACCGATTCGGACTTGGTGATGAGCTCATCCATGCGCGGATTGGAGAAGTTGATGTAGTTGGCGCCACCCCAGCCATTGGCTTCGGTCGGGATATTGTCGCTCGCCAGCGTCCGGCGCGGCGATTCCGTCACGCTGCTCGACCAAGCGTACATCGCCAGACCGCTATAGGTGCGTTTCTTCATGGTCTCGCCGAAGAGGGTTCGCGCCGGTTCGTTCTTGATGCGGACCTCGATGCAGGCGGCCTTCCAGTTGTTCTGCAGCACGGCCTGCTGCAGCTCGCGCAGGCGGTTACCCGCCGTGGTGGCGAACTCCAGCGACAGGCGCGTGCCCGCGGCGTCGCGGCAGATGCCGTCCGGGCCGGGCTTCCAGCCCGCTTCCGCCAGGATGGCCTTGGCCTTGGCGAGGTCATAGGGGTAGTGCAGCGTGTCCTTGGTGAAATTCGCATTGAGCGGATTGACCCAGGTGTCGGCCACCGGCTGCAGGCCCTGGAACAGGCGGTCGGTCAGCGTCTTGCGATCGGCCGAGTAGATCAGGGCCTGCCGGACCCGCACGTCCTTCAGCAGCGGGTTGCCGTTCTGCAGATCGATATGCTCGTAGTTCAGGCTCGGCTTGAACAGGTACTCGAAGCGATCGGGATGCTGCTTGCGCAGCTCCAGGACCTGATCGATCGACAGGCCGACGCCCTCGCCGCCGATCATGTCGACATCGCCCGACAGGAGATTGGCCTGCAGGGCTGCGGTGTTCTCGATCAGCTTGAGGATGATGCGCTTGAAGCCGGGCTTGGTGCCGGCCCAGTGCGGATTGGGCTCGAGCACGACCTGGGATCCGGAGGTATAGCCGGTGACCATGTAAGGGCCGTTATACAGGCCGGGCGTGGTCGGATTGCGGGCATAGGTCGTCTGCTTGATGTAGTCGCCCGCCTCCTTGGCCTTCTCGTAGACGGGCCCCTCGATATGCTCCGGCAGGATCTGGTCCCACTCGTTATAGGACGACAGCACCTTGTCGAGGGTGAGCACCGCCGTGGTCGCGTCGATGATGTCGAGCTTGACGGCGCGCGTCCAGGGCTGGGAATTGGAGAAACCGGTCTTCGGGTCGCGCCCGAGCTTCCAGGTGAATTCCAGATCCTTGGTCGTGACAGGCTTGCCGTCCGCCCATTTCAGATCCGGCTTCAGCTTGATCGTGACCTCCATGCCCTTGCCGCCATTGGGCAGGTCGATGATCTTGGCCGTGCCGTTCTTCACGCTGGGAAGCTCGACGCAGCTCAGGCAGCTGTTCTTCCAGTCCTTGTCGAACGCCGTGATGTTGCGGATGACGAAGCCCAGCGTATAGGACTTGATCACCTCGGCATCGATGTTGGGGTGGAGCGTCGAGGGGAATTGCGCGACGCCGATGGTCAGCTGATCCTTGGCTGCCTGCGCCGGTGCAGTGGTCATCATCAAACCCGCAATGCCCAGTGCGGCCAGTGTCGTCCTGAAAATCATCAAAATCACCTCCGGCTTCATTCGAGCGCTCACCGTGTCGCCGAGCAGCGACACTGGGCCTCACCTGCCGGCTTTCTGAGACCGGCTTCTGGAATGAGGATATTGCCATCGCTTCACTCAACGCAATCGTCGATCGGCGCTTCCCCGACGCCCCCTGGAAGCGAGCCGAGAAGGACCCGCCGGCTATGCCGGAGTTGGAGCGGCCCCGCTTCGGCGCCCTCTTCACGATTTTGGCGTGCCAGATCACTCTGCCGCCTGAATTCCGCCGAGCATGCGGCTCGAAAGCGGGGCATCGGACACTCCAGATATTGACTTCGAGGGTGTCCACGAAACCGGGCAACTCCGCCTCCAAAGCCTGACGGCAGCCAATGCCCGGCTCTGGACGATTCAGGACGCTCTTCTCCCGCGCCGGTGCGTTGTACTCTGAGCAGCTAAAAAGGGAGGGCGGCCCGGATCTGCAGCTTAGTTCAGAGCGAATCTGCGAGCGGGCTCGTCAGGTCAGCACGGCGACCTGATCGCCTGCTGGAAGATACGGAATTGCACGGTGAAGCGATGGGGGCGGTTCGCTCGACGATCAAGCGGAGCGCGGCCACGCCAGGCGGCTGTGGCCAAGTGGATCCTGAGCTTCCGGTCGCCCTTGGCACGGCGTCGCATCCGTTTTCTGGGCTCGAACGCGAAAACCCCGCCTGTTTTGGAGGCGCGGCGTCGCATCCGTTTTCTGGGCTCGAACGCGAAAACCCCGCCTGTTTTGGAGGCGGGGTTTTTGGCGATATTGGTTGCGGGGGCCAGATTTGAACTGACGACCTTCAGGTTATGAGCCTGACGAGCTACCGGGCTGCTCCACCCCGCGTCGACTTTTTGGCCTTTTGCGTCCTGGATTGGCCTGGCGGCCTGACCTTGGGCGTTCTGGGCTTTAAACGTGAACGCGGCGGCGACTTGTGGTCGACCGCCGCGTTGAAGCGATTTGTCTTTGTGATGAGGGATATCCTTGACAGGCCCGGCAACGACCTACTCTCCCGGGTCTTGAGACACAGTACCATCAGCGCTGAGGAGTTTAACGGCCGAGTTCGGGATGGGATCGGGTTCTGGCTCCTCGCTCAAGCCACCGGGCCGGCGAAGGATATTGGCAAGCATTGGTCTTTTGATTGTCGCGTTGTGTTGGTGTCGCGGACATTGATCATGAGAACGATCAAGCCGATCGAGCAATTAGTACCGGTAAGCTGAACGCATTGCTGCGATTACACACCCGGCCTATCAACGTGGTCGTCTTCCACGGCTCTCGAGGGAGAACTCGTTTTGAGGTGGGTTTCCCGCTTAGATGCCTTCAGCGGTTATCCCGTCCGTACATAGCTACCCTGCACTGCGGCTGGCGCCACAACAGGTCCACCAGAGGTACGTCCACCCCGGTCCTCTCGTACTAAGGGCAGATCCTCTCAATTCTCCTACACCCACGGCAGATAGGGACCGAACTGTCTCACGACGTTCTGAACCCAGCTCACGTACCACTTTAATCGGCGAACAGCCGAACCCTTGGGACCTTCTCCAGCCCCAGGATGTGATGAGCCGACATCGAGGTGCCAAACGATTCCGTCGATATGGACTCTTGGGAATCATCAGCCTGTTATCCCCGGCGTACCTTTTATCCGTTGAGCGATGGCCCTTCCACGCGGGACCACCGGATCACTATGGCCGTCTTTCGACTCTGCTCGACTTGTCAGTCTCGCAGTCAGGCAGGCTTATGCCATTGCACTCAACGAGCGATTTCCGACCGCTCTGAGCCCACCTTCGCACGCCTCCGTTACTCTTTGGGAGGCGACCGCCCCAGTCAAACTGCCTGCCATGCGCTGTCTCGGACCCGGATGACGGGTCGCGGTTAGACATCCATGACGATAAGGGTGGTATTTCAAGGATGACTCCACCAGAGCTGGCGCCCCGGCTTCAAAGTCTACCACCTATCCTACACATGCCGACACGAATGCCAGCGCAAAGCTACAGTAAAGGTGCACGGGGTCTTTCCGTCTGACCGCAGGAACCCCGCATCTTCACGGGGAATTCAATTTCACTGAGTCTATGCTGGAGACAGCGGGGAAGTCGTTACGCCATTCGTGCAGGTCGGAACTTACCCGACAAGGAATTTCGCTACCTTAGGACCGTTATAGTTACGGCCGCCG
>NZ_JAFKFW010000021.1 GCF_017308015.1 Allobosea sp. | reverse complement strand
GGCAGCGCTCCGGCATGGATCCCGGATCTTCGCTTCGCTACGTCCGGGATGACCCGCGCCATTCCGAGGAGAAAGACCCATGCTCCAGGTTGTTCAGGCCTATGACCGCGCCCCGATCACCGAGATCGGGACCGATGACGAGGCTGCGCTCGAACGCAAGCTGCAGGCGGCGCAAGCCGTCTTCAAGGACCGCGACAACTGGCTGAAGCCGCATCAGCGCATCGCGATCCTGCGCAAGCTCGCGGGCCTCCTCGAAGCCAGGCGCGACCATTTCGCCATGCAGATCGCGCACGAGGGCGGCAAGCCGCTGCCGGACGCGATCGTCGAGGCGAACCGGGCGGTCGACGGCGTCTACAATGCCGCCGAGGAACTCAGGAACTTCGCCGGGCGCGAGATCCCGATGGGGCTCTCGGCAGCGGCGGCCGATCGATGGGCCTTCACCACCAAGGAGCCGATCGGCATCGTCGCGGCGATCTCGGCCTTCAACCACCCGCTCAACCTGATCGTGCATCAGGTCGCGCCGGCGATCGCGGTCGGCTGTCCGGTCATCGTCAAGCCAGCCGGCACGACGCCGCTCTCCTGCATCGATTTCGTCAAGCTGGTGCATGAGGCCGGGCTGCCGGAAGCCTGGTGCCAGACATTCGTGCCCGCAGAGACCGCGCTGGCGGAGAAATTCGCGACCGATCCGCGCATCGCTTTCCTGAGCTTCATCGGTTCGGCCAAGGTCGGCTGGTACCTGCATTCCAAGCTCGCCCATGGCGCCCGCTCGGCGCTGGAGCATGGCGGCGTCGCACCGGCGATCGTCGACAGGAGCGCCGATCTCGAGGGGATCATCGAGCCGATCGTGAAGGGCGGTTACTACCATGCCGGACAGGTCTGCGTGTCGACGCAGCGCATCTTCGTCCATGACGCGATCATCAACAACTTCACCGAGCGGCTCGTGGCCCGGGTCAGGAAGCTGCGCACCGGCGATCCGACGCTGAAGGACACCGAGGTCGGCCCGTTGATCATCCCGAAGGAGGCCGACCGCGTCGCCTCCTGGATCGACGAGGCCGTGAAGGGCGGCGCGAAGCTCGCCACCGGCGGCAAGCGCCTGTCGGAGACGACGCTGGAGCCGACCGTTCTGATCGATCCCGATCCGGAAGCCCGCATCTCCAGCGAGGAGGTCTTCGGCCCAGTCGTCGCGATCTACCGCTACAGCAAGCTCGACGACGCGATCGCGCGGGCGAATTCGCTCCCCGTCGCCTTCCAGGCCAGCATCTTCGCGCAGGACATCGATGTCGCGATGCGCGCCGCGAACCGGCTCGACGCTTCAGCCGTGATGGTCAACGACCCCACGACCTTCCGCACCGACTGGATGCCCTTCGCCGGCCGGCGCGTCTCGGGCTACGGCACCGGCGGCATCCCCTACACCATGCGCGACATGACGCAGGAGAAGATGATCCTGCTGAAGCGTCGCTGAAGACGCAAGGCATCTCCGTCACGGTCGGGCCTGTCTCGACCATTCACGTTTCCGTTGTGAGACGCGACGCTCAGGACGTGGATGCTCGCCACAAGCGCGACATGACCGCAACTGCAAGACGACAACGGCAAAAGATGCACGGACTGTTTCGTATTCGATCAAGTATCCGCCGCATTCTCAATAGTTTACGATCATTCTAAACTATCCGGATTTGATTGACCCGCGAAGCGCTCTTGCCTAGTCACTGGCTGTCTGCGCCGCGAATAGCTGACCGCGACGCGCAACCGGGCCGGGTTCGCTGTGATCGTACCGTTTCTCATCATGCTCCGCGAAGGCATCGAAGCCGCGCTGATCGTCGGCATCGTCGCGAGCTATCTGGTCCGTAGCGAGCGGCGCGAGTGGCTGCCGGCGCTCTGGATCGGCGTCGCACTCGCCTGTGCGTCCAGCCTCGCTGCGGGCGCAGCGCTCGACATCCTCATCGGAGAATTGCCCCAGCGCGGGCAGGAACTGTTCGAGGCCGTGATCGGCCTGATCGCGGCGGCGATGCTGACCTCGATGGTGTTCTGGATGCGCAAGGCCGCCCGCTCGATCAAGGGCGAGTTGCAGGCCGGTGTCGACGCCGCGCTGTCCGGCGCCCATCAGGGGCTGGCGCTGGTCGGGCTCGCCTTTCTCGCCGTGGTGCGCGAGGGACTTGAATCGGTCTTCTTCCTGCTCGCGATCTTCCAGCAGAACAGCGGCTGGGCACCCGCGATCGGAGCCGGGCTCGGCATCGGACTGGCGGCCGTCATCGGCTACGCCATCTACGCGCTCGGCGTGAAGCTGAACCTACGCAGCTTCTTCCGCTGGACCGGCATCCTGATCCTGTTCGTCGCGGCCGGGCTCGTCGCAAATGCCGTGCGCTCCCTGCATGAGGCAGGTGTCTGGAACCAGCTCCAGCAGAGCGTCTACGATCTCGGCACGATACTGCCGGCCGACAGCGCGCTCGGCGCAATCCTCGCCGGCTTCTTCGGTTATCAGGAGCGGGCGGTGCTGGGTGAGGTCATCGCCTATCTCGCCTTCCTCGTCCCGATGCTCGCCCTGTTTCTCCTTGGCGGCCGCGAGGGGCAGGCAGCAGCAGCCACACCGCGCTCCGAACCCCGTCGTTCGCCGCGCCTGAAACTTGCCGGTATCGGTACGGCTCTGCTGGTCTTCATCGGCATCGGCGCGTTCGTCTATGCGGCGGGCACAGGCGTGCGGCGTGGTGCCGACACCGGCACGACCGACATCGCCATCGCGATCACCGACCGCACCTGCCAGCCGGCCGTGCTGACGATCCCCGCCGGCAAGGCCAGCTTCGTGGTGACCAATCGCGGCGAACGCGTGCTGGAATGGGAGATCCTCGACGGGGTGATGGTGCTGGAGGAGCGCGAGAACATCGCGCCCGGCCAGTCGCGGCGGCTGACGACGCAGCTCCATCCCGGCGAGTACGCCATCACCTGCGGCCTGCTCAGCGCCCCGCGCGGCCGCCTGATCGTCCAGGCCTCGACGACGCAACCCCGCCCGACCCTGACCCTGATGGATATGATCGGCCCCGCCGCCGAATACCGCGCCGTCCTCAGCGAGCGCTCGGCCGCGCTGGGCGCAGCGCTCGACGCGCTCGAACAGGCCCAGAGCACGGGCGCCTCACAGGCTGCTGACAAGGCCCGTCGTGAGGCCACGACGCTGCTGTCCGGCCTGCACCCAGCGACGGCAGGAGACACCGAGCTCGGCGCCCTTTTCGGCAAGCTCCAGGCGGCCCTCGCTGACGATGCGACCAACGCAGCATCCGGGATCAAGCCGGCCGCCGAGGCCTTCCGCGCTGCGCTCGCCCAGCGCACCGTCCTGCCGGACACGATGCTGGCCGGCGCGATCGACATCCTGTCGTCTCCCGACAACGAAACCGCCTCGCCCGAGGAGGTCGCTGCGGCGCGCGATATCGCAAAGCTGCTGCTGCCATTGGCCACGCGCATCGATCCCGAACTGGCGGGACGTGTCCGGGCGGATCTGGTGGCTTTGCCGGATGAGGCCAAGCCGGGCGGCTCGCTACGGGCGCTGGCCGAGGACCTCGCAACCATGCGCAAGGCGCTCGCTTTGCCCGAAGCGGAGCGCAAGTCATGACCAAGCCGTCCAATCCCTTCACACCCTCACGGCGCTTGCTTCTGACCGGTGGTGCGGCGGCTCTCGGCGGAGCCTCGCTGGCCCAGGCCGCAGGCGAGCCGGTCCAGAACCCGGCGGCGGCGCCGGAGAGCGACACCACCGCCCAGCGCCAGCCCTTCCACGGCACCCATCAATCCGGCATCGTCACGCCGCGCCCGGCCACGGGCCTCGTCGCGGCCTTCGACGTCACCGCGACCTCGCTCGACGAACTTGAACGGCTCTTCCGCCTGCTCAGCGAGCGCATCGCCTTCCTGATGCAGGGCGGGCCGGCGCCGACTGCCGATCCAGGCTTCCCGCCGCCGGACAGCGGCATCCTCGGCCCCGTCATCGCGCCCGACAACCTCACCGTCACCGTCGCGCTTGGCGCCTCGCTCTTCGACGAGCGCTTTGGGCTCGGGCCGCTCAAGCCCAGGCATCTCCAGCGCATGAAGCGCTTCCGCAACGACGCGCTCGACGGCACGCTCTGCCATGGCGACCTGCTGCTGCAATTCTGCGCCAATACCGCCGATACCAGCATCCATGCGCTGCGCGACATCCTGAAGAACGCGCCCGACCTCCTGCTGCTGCGCTGGAAGCAGGAGGGCACGGTACCGGTGCTCAAGCCGAAACAGAGCGAGCCGGCGGAGAGCGCCCGCAACCTGCTCGGCTTCCGCGACGGCACCGCAAATCCCGATGCCGCCGACACCGCGCTGATGGACCATCTCGTCTGGGTACAGTCCAGCTCGGGCGAACCGGATTGGGCCGCGAATGGCAGCTATCAGGTGGTCCGGATCATCCGGAATTTCGTCGAGCGCTGGGACCGCACGCCGCTCGGCGAGCAGGAAGCGATCATGGGCCGGGAGAAGGCGAGCGGTGCCCCCTTCGGCGGCAAGCGCGAGTATGACGAGCCCATTTATACCGACGACCCCGAAGGCAAGCTTACGAAGCTCGACGCCCATATCCGGCTCGCCAATCCGCGCCGGCCGGAGACGGAAGCCAGCCGCATGCTGCGCCGGCCGTTCAATTATTCCAACGGTGTCACCCGCGCCGGGCAGCTCGACATGGGGCTGCTCTTCATCTGCTTCCAGCAGGATCTCGAGCGCAGCTTCATCGCCGTGCAGAGGCGGCTCGATGGCGAGCCGCTGGAGGAATACATCAAGCCCGTCGGCGGCGGCTATTTCTTCGCCCTGCCCGGTGTGCCGGACGCCGGAAGCTATCTCGGCGCTGGCCTGATCCGCGCCGCGCGCGGGATCGCGCCCGCCTCGACCAAATCTTTCCCCCGCAAGACAGGAGACTGATATGCGCTTGCGTTTCGCAGGGCTGGCCGGTGCCAGCCTGATCGCCGCCGTGGCCGCCGGACCGGCACAGGCCGCCTCGCCGCTCGACCTCGTGGCGCCGGTCGCCGAGTACAAGCTCTATGTCTCCAAGGGCGTCGAGCAACTGGTGAAGGACACCAAGACCTTCACCGATGCGGTCAAGGCCGGCGACCTCGCCAAGGCCAAGGCGCTCTACGCGCCAACCCGCGTCTCCTACGAGAAGATCGAGCCGGTCGCGGAGCTCTTCAGCGATCTCGACGGCAAGATCGACTCGCGCGCCGACGATCACGAGAAGAAGGAGGAGGACCCGGAATTCACCGGCTTCCATCGCATCGAATACGGACTCTTCGCCAAGAACAGCACGGAGGGGCTCGCCTCCTTCGCCGACGGCCTGCTCGCCGACGTCACCGAATTGCAGGGCCGTATCAAGGGCCTGACGATTCCGCCGGACAAGATGATCGGCGGCGCTGCGGTTCTGATCGAGGAAGTCGCCGCGACCAAGATCTCCGGCGAGGAGGACCGCTACAGTCATACCGACCTCTGGGACTTCCAGGCCAATGTCGACGGCGCCAAGACAATCGTCGACCTGCTGCGCCCGCTCGTCGTCAAGGAGGACCAGGCGCTGGCCGGCAAGATCGACGCCAATTTCGAGACCGTCGACAAGACGCTGGCCAAGTACAGACTCAAGGACGGCGGCTTCGAGACCTATGACAAGCTGAGCGAGCCCGACCGCAAGGCGCTGGCGGCAATGATCACGACGCTGGCGGAAGACCTCTCCAAGCTACGCGGCGTTCTCGGCCTCGGCTGACATCAACCGGTTACGTAAGCGCGCCACTCGACAGGGGGGAGCCGATGCGCCATGGACGGCGCATCGGCGCGTGACGCCCATCGAAATCCTGCCAACGGATCGCCAGCATGACCGCCTCCAGCACGAACGCTCCCGCCGCCCACGGTCGCATCGCCCTGCTCGGTTGCCCGATCGAGGTCGGTGCCTCGCGCCGCGGCGCGCTGATGGGCCCGGCCGGCCTGCGCACCGCGGGCCTCGTCGGCGTTCTGGAAAGCCTCGGCTATACCGTCAGCGACCATGGCGACATCCTGCCGCGGGATCTCAAGCCAGTCGATGGCCCCGCCCCGGCCAATGCCCGCTTCTACAACGAGATCGCGGCCTGGATGCGCGCGCTCAGTGCCCGCGCCTACGAGCTCGCCCGCTCCGGCGACACGCCGATCTTCCTCGGCGGCGACCACAGCCTGTCGATGGGCTCGGTCAACGGCGTCGCCCGCCACTGGCAGGAGCAGGGCCGAAAGCTCTTCGTGCTCTGGCTCGACGCCCATGCCGATTTCAACATGCCGGCGATCTCGCCCTCCGGAAACATGCACGGCATGTCCTCGGCCTTTCTCTGCGGCGAGACCGGGCTCGACGACCTGCTCGGCACGGAGCCCCGCGCCTCGATCTCGCATGAGCAGCTCAGCCTGTTCGGCATCCGTTCGATCGACCCGCTGGAGAAGGCGGCCGTGAAGGCGCGCGGCGTCGACATAGCCGACATGCGCGCCATCGACGAGCACGGCGTCGGCATTCTGATCCGCCAGGTGATCGAGAAGGTGCGCGCCGCCAACGGCGTGCTGCATGTCTCCTTCGACGTCGATTTCCTCGACCCCCCGCTGGCGCCGGGTGTCGGCACCACCGTTCCAGGCGGCGCGACCTATCGCGAAGCGCATCTGGTGATGGAACTGCTGCACGATTCCGGGCTGGTGCGCTCGATGGATATCGTCGAGCTCAACCCGTTCCTCGACGATCGCGGCCAGACCGCCCGTCTCGCGGTGGAACTCGCGGGCAGCCTGTTCGGCCAGCAGATCACCGACCGGCAGACCCCGTCGAACGCGATCGGGGCGGCGTAAAGTATCCAGATTTTCCGCATTTTCTTCAAGCGAACCGGTACCCACTTCGCCCGAAAATGCTTCTGGTCGCGCCTTCGCGAAAGCCGATCTTCATTCTTGCCTGATAGAGGCCGTTCCATCGGCTTGTCGGTCGATGGAACGGGTTCAGGCATGAAGATCGCTATCGTCGGCACGGGGTTCGTCGCCGACTACTACATGACGACGCTGGCGAACCATCCGGCGCTCGCTCTCGCGGGCGCCTGGGATCGTGATACCGCGCGGCTTGAAGCCTTCCGCACCTTCCACGATGTCCCGGCCTATCCCAATCTCGATACTTTGCTCGCCGATCCGGCGGTGCAGATCGTCGTCAACCTGACGACCCCGGAAAGCCATTACGAGATCACCAGCCGCGCCCTCGCCGCCGGCAAGCATGTCTATTGCGAGAAACCGCTGGCGATGGAGCTGGCGCAGGCCGAGGCGCTGGTCGCGCAGGCAGAAGCCGCCGGCCTGACGCTCGCGACCGCCCCCGCCAACGGCCTCAGCGACGCGCATCGCCTCGTCGAGGATGCCTTGCGCTCGGGCCGGATCGGCGCGCCGCGACTGGTCTATGCGGCGATGGAGGACGGCCCGGTCTTCCGCGACACATGGTCTCGTTGGCGCTCGCGCTCGGGCGCGCCCTGGCCGGGGCTGCACGAGTTCGAGATCGGCTGCACGCTGGAGCATGCCGGCTACGCTCTGTCCTGGCTCGTGACGCTGTTCGGACCGGTCGAGAGCTTGACCGCCTTCTCGGCCGTGACCTTCCCCGACAAGGGGCCGGGCACCGGGCAGATCGTCATGGCGCCGGATTTCTCGGTCGGCTGCCTGCATTTCCGCTCCGGCGTCGTCGCACGGCTGACCAACGGGCTCGCCGCGCCGCGCGACCGTTCGCTACAGATATTCGCCGATAGGGGTTCGCTGACGGTGCGCGATCTCTGGGATAACCGATCCGTTGTTCATATCGAGGCTAGCGGCGCGCCACGGCCGCTGCTCGGACGCATCCTGACACGGGCGGAAGCGAAATTCGGGCGCGCATTGCCCTGGAAGCCCGCTCCGGGGCGCAAGCTGCCCTATCCCGCCCAGCCCATGAGCAAAGCCTTGCCCAGCTATCCCTCGCAGATCGATTTCATGCGCGGCGTGGCGGACCAGGCGGAGGCGATCGAACGCGGCGAAGCACCACGCTTCTCGGGCACGCTCGCGCTGCACATCACCGAGCTCGCGCTTGCCCTCAACAATGCTCGCGACCTCGCCCAGCCTTACCGACCGCGCTCAAGCTTCTGACCGGCGCTGCGACTGCTCGTGCAGTTCGAAAGCGGCCAACGCGTAACCGTGGGCGCCGAGCACGGCGTCGCCGACGATATGGGACGACCGCCCCTGCCGCTTCAGCTCCGCGGGCAACGCCCCCATCGCTACGTCGCGGTCTTCCTCGGCGACAGGGCCGACAAAACGCGTTTCCGCGCCGAACAGCCGGCTCAGGCAGGAGCGCTCGCGATTCGCAGGGTTATCCTCGCATTGCAGATGATCACGCAGTCGAGCCCCGCCATCGAGGCGGCGGCGGCGAGACGGCAGAAGATCAGACGTCAACCCGCCCGCGACAAGAATGATGTCGGCATGCTCGCGCAGTGCGGCGCCGAGCCAGAATTCGAGGCTGCGCAGCTTGTTGCCGCCGAGCGGGCGCTCGAAGCCGGGGAGGCGCTGCGGCGGCGTCGGCGCCTTGACCAGGTCATAGCGCGGCTCGCGCAGGATGCCCTGCAAAGCAGATATCGGCTCAGCACCCCTCGATCGCGTCCGAAACCGGGCGGCCTTCTACCCCGGTCGCTTCTTCCGGGCATCCTTGCGCTGATCCGGTTCGGCCACCGCCTTGGACGAACGGGCGATCGTCGCAATCGCCAAGGGCGGTTTGCCCGACTTCTCCGAGATGACCTGGTCCTGCTCCATGATAGCTGTCCGAGCTGGCTCATCGCCGTCCAGCCCGCCGAGTAAAGCCGTCAGAACGCGCCGGTTGGAGGTTCTCGATCCGTCTTCGTAGACGACGTCGAACATGGTGAACTCGGTATCGAGAGCTTTGGATTTCGTGCGCTTGGCCATTCCTGCTTCCTTCCACGGGGCGTGCGACTTGTCACCACGCTGATGCGCTTCTCTTGCCTCAAGGCAAGTTGCCGAATGATTCGCGCCGGCTGGCAGAGCAAAGGGAGGGGCCGGCGCGCACGATGCGATCATGAGGGCCGCTCGCCTGGCTCCGGCCCGCGGCCGAAATCATTCGCGATACCTGCCGGGCTTGTGCAAATCACGTGAGGCGCGGCGAACGATCGTGCAAACACATCCCGGCTCGTCCCGGAGCCGCGCGCCATGTCGGGCTGCGTCGCAATGTCGACCCTGAGGCTCGGCCGGATAAGTGCCTGCGGGGGAAATTTGGTGGAGCCAGGCGGAATCGAACCGCCGACCTCTTGAATGCCATTCAAGCGCTCTCCCAACTGAGCTATGGCCCCACTCGCGATGATCGGCTTGGGGACCGATCACCAACCGGATTCTGATACCGCCTCGGCGGTTCCGTCCGGGCCGCCCTGTCGGCGACGAAGCGCTCTATAGGCGGCCCGGGCGGAAGACACAAGCGCCTAATGTCGCTTTGTCGTCATCTTTTTTCAGGGCTGAGGATCAGTTGTCCTCGTCGCCTTCGATATCGCCATCGATCAGGTCGGAGACGTCGTCGTCGCCTTCCTCATCCTCCTCCAGGAAGGTGTCGTCCTCGTCGTCGTCGCCGACGTCCTCGACCTCGATATCGTCCTCGCTGGTGACGACGGGCTCCTTCTCGGAAGCCTCGGCATCCGCCTCGTCGAGCGAAACGAGCTCGACGGCGCTGTCGGCGGCCTCGGCCTCGTCTTCCTCGTCGGCATCGGGCTTCGGCGCGACGGCCTTCGCCTGCGGCTCGAACATCGCCCGCGGATAAGCCTGCCCCGTATAGGGCGAGACAATCGGGTCCTTGTCCAGGTCATAAAATTTGCGGCCCGTGACCGGGCAAACGCGCTTCGTTCCGAGTTCCGGTTTCGCCACTGCGTCGGACCTTCAATCATCGAGTTTTTAAAAGCAGGCGCGTCCGTTAGTCGGGGTAAGCGGCGCTGTCAAATGTTGATTTGCACAAGGCACCGAAGACAGGCCCCGGAGCGGCGTTTCGGCGCGCCGCCACGTGCTCGTCTTGGCGTGTCGCGCGCGGGCATGCTACGGCCCTGCGTGCATTCCTTTCGGCCAGCCCGCAGAGACCAGCCTCTTGTCCCACGACCATGACCCCGTTCCCGTCACCGCCCGCGCCGGAGGCCCGCTCAAAGGCCGTGTCCGCGTGCCCGGCGACAAGTCGATCTCGCACCGGGCGATGATCTTCGGCCTGCTGGCGATCGGCGAGACCAAGGTCTCCGGGCTGCTCGAAGGCGAGGACGTGATGCGCACCGCCGCAGCGGCTCGCGCACTCGGCGCCATCGTCCACCATGACGGGCCGGGCACCTGGCGCGTCCAGGGTGTCGGCGTCGGCGGCCTGCGTGAACCCGCCGGCGTGCTGGATTTCGGCAATGCCGGCACCGGCTCGCGCCTGATGATGGGTGTCTGCGGCTCTCACCCGATCACCACGACCTTCGACGGCGACGCCTCGCTGCGCAAGCGGCCGATGCGCCGCATCCTCGACCCGCTCGAGCAGATGGGCACGGCCGTCGTCTCGCAAGAGGAGGGCGGGCGCGTACCGCTGACGCTGCGCGGGCCGAAGGAGGCGATCCCGATCGTCTATCGTCCGCCGGTCGCCTCGGCGCAGATCAAGTCGGCCGTATTGCTGGCCGCGCTCGCCGCGCCCGGCGAGACGACGGTGATCGAGACTGAAGCGACGCGCGACCATACCGAAAAGATGCTCGCCCATTTCGGCGCAGAGATCACCGTGACGCCCGAAGGCGAACATGGCCGTCGCATCGTGCTGAAAGGCCAGCCGGAACTGAAGGCGGCGCCGATCGTCGTGCCGGCGGACCCGTCCTCGGCCGCCTTCCCGATGGTGGCGGGGCTGATCGTGCCGGGCTCGGACATCCTGATCGAGAGCGTGATGACCAATCCGCTGCGCTCGGGCCTCCTGACCACGCTGCGCGAGATGGGCGCCGACATCACGGTCGAGCGCGAGGCCAACGAGGGCGGCGAGACGGTCTGCGACCTGCGTGTGCGCGCCTCCAGCCTGAAGGGCGTGACGGTTCCGCCGGAGCGGGCGCCGGCGATGATCGACGAATATCCGGTGCTGGCGGTGGCTGCGTCCTTCGCCCATGGCACAACGCGGATGCGCGGCCTGCAGGAATTGCGCGTCAAGGAATCCGACCGTCTCGCGGCGGTCGAGGCCGGGCTGAAGGCAGCCGGCGTAACCTGCTGGATCGAGGGTGACGATCTGGTCGTCGAGGGTTCGGGCGGCGGACCGGTGCGTGGCGGTGGGCCGATCGCGACCCATCTCGACCATCGCATCGCGATGAGTTTCCTCGTCATGGGGCTGGCGACGCAGCAGCCGGTCGTGGTCGATGACGGGCTGATGATCGCGACGAGCTTCCCGAGCTTCGCCTCCCTGATGAACGGGCTCGGAGGCCAGATCGGATGAGCGCGGCCCGGTCCGGCCGTCTCGTCATCGCCGTGGACGGGCCGGCCGCATCCGGCAAGGGCACGCTCGCGCGCCGGCTCGCCGCGCATTACGGCCTGCCCTATCTCGATACCGGGCTGCTCTACCGCATGGTGGCGCGCGCCATGCTCGATGCCGGCCATGACATCCACGATGCCGCAGCGGCCGAGGCGATCGTCGGCAGCTTCGACGAGACCGCCTTCCCCGAGGAGCGGCTGCGCGGTCGGGAGATCGGCGAGGCGGCCTCCGTCGTCGCGGCCATGCCGGCCGTACGCGCCGGCCTGCTCACCCGGCAGCGGCGCTTTGCGGCGCAAGCCTGCGGAGCGGTGCTCGACGGGCGCGATATCGGCACGGTGATCTGCCCGGACGCGCCGGCCAAGCTCTTCGTCACCGCGACGCCGGAAGTCCGCGCCGCGCGCCGGCACAAGGAACTGGTCGGGCGCGGCGAGGCCGTCACCTTCGACGGTATCCTCGCCGATATCCGCCGGCGCGATGCCCGCGATTCCGGCCGCAGCGACGCGCCGCTCAGGGCCGCCGAGGATGCAGTCGTGCTCGACACCTCGGCGCTCACCGTCGAGGAGGCCGCCACCGCTGCGATCGGCATCGTCGAGGACCGCCGCGCCGCCTGAGAGCGCCGCTCGCGAATTTGCTATCGAAACAGGTGTCATCAGCCGGATTTCCGGCTTGGCGCGCATCCCGACCGGGCGCACACTTCCTTTCGCGAATGGCGACGGAGGTGGCGATGCGGCGCTGGCTGTACGGTCTCTCATGTCTGGCAGCGGCGGCGCTTTGGCAACCCGCCCCGCCACGAGCCCAGACGGCGACGGCACCGCCCGAGGAGGTCGATGTCGCGCTCGTACTGGCAGTCGATGTCTCCTATTCGATGGATCTCGACGAGCTCGCCCTGCAGCGCAACGGCTATATCGAGGCCTTCCGCTCGAAGCAGCTTCACGACGCCATCGACAAGGGCGCGGTCGGCAAGATCGCGGTGACCTATTTCGAATGGGCCGGCGGCAGCTTCCAGCACGTCGTGCGGCCCTGGAAGGTGATCGACGGGCCGGCGGCGGCGATCGCCTTCGCCGAGGAACTGGGCGAGGCGCCGACGCGGCGCGGCCGGCGCACCTCGATCTCGGGCGCGATCGATCTCGGCGTGCAATTGCTCGAACAATCCAACGTCACGGCGATGCGTCGCGTGATCGACATCTCCGGCGACGGCGCGAACAACGACGGGCGGCCGGTCACCGCCGCGCGCGACGAGGCCGGCGCCAAGGGCATCGCCATCAATGGCCTGCCGGTGATGCTGAAGCAGGCCGGCTATTTCGACATCGACAACCTCGACACCTATTACACCGACTGCGTCATCACCGGCATCGGCGCCTTCGTGATCCCGATCCGCGAGAAGAGCCAGTTCGTCGAGGCGACGAAGACGAAGCTGCTGCGCGAGATCGCCGAAGCGCCGGCCGACGCGACCGTCCACAAGGCACAGTCCGGCAATATCGCGACCTGTCTCGCCGGCGAGCGGCAATGGCGCGACCGGATGGGGAACTAGATCTACGTTCCGCGCGGCTTGGCCCGCGTCGTCGGCAGGGCAGCGGCGGGGTCGTCCGGCCAGAGATGGCGGGGATAGCGCCCCTTCATGTCCGCTTTCACCGCTGCCCATGAGCCGCGCCAGAAGCCGGGCAAATCGCGCGTGACCTGGATCGGCCGATGGGCAGGAGAGAGCAGCTCCAGGACGAGCGGCACGCGCCCACCCGCCAGAGCCGGATGGATCGCCAGCCCGTAAAGCTCCTGCACCCTGACCGAAATGGTCGGGCCAGCCTCGGCGGCATAGTCGACCGCAAGCGAAGAGCCGGTCGGCGCGGTGAAATGGGTCGGCGCCTCCTGATCGAGCCGGCGCTTCAGTTCCCACGGGAGCAGCCCTGCCAACGCAGAATCAAGATCGGAGGGCTGGATTGAAGCCAGCGAGGCGCGGCCGACGAGATGCGGCGCCAGCCAGAGTTCCGGCTCTAGCGCCAGACCTTCGTCGGAAAGGTCGGGCCAGCCGGCGTCCGGCTCGGCCTTGCGCAGGAAGGCGGTGCGTTCGCGCAACTGGTTCTGCCCCTTGGTCCAGGGCAGAAGATTGATGCCGAGCGCCGCGATGCCCTTGGCCAGCGCTTCGGCATTCTCCGGGGTGTCGGCGACGGAAAGGGGCCGTTCCGACAGCGAGAGCGCCCCGTAACGGCGCACAGCCCGGACGCGAAGGGCGCGTGCCGTACGATCGAAGCTTGCTTCTTCGCGCTCCGCGATGGCGAAAGGGGCCAGGCCATGGGAAACCAGCGTCGCGATCTCGGCTTCGCTGATCGCGGCGGCGGCCATGATGCGGGCCTGCTGGGCCGAACCTGTCATCTCGGCAACGACGACATAGGGCTCGCGTGCCAGACGCTGCGGCGGTTCCAGCGCCCCGCCGCGACCATTGGCGAGGAGATATTGGCCCGAGCCCAGCGCGCGCGCCTTGGCGACACGGTCCGGGTAGGCGAAGGCGAGAAGGAGGCCTGGCAACAGGGCTTCGCCGGCCTCAAGCCGATCCTTGCCGATGCTGCGCTCGGCGGTACGCGCCCAGCCTTCGGCGAGGCGGCGCATGTCGCCGGCCCGCCCGCCGCGCTCGCGGCCGTAGCGTTCCAGCCGTTCGGCCAGATCGATCACATCGCCGCCGAGGCCGCGCTCGACCAGCACGGCCGCCAGATCGGCCGCGACATCGGCCTGCCCGAAACGGGCCGCAGCCACGACCATGCGCGCGAGGCGCGGCGGCAAGGGCAGTGCCTGCAAGGCGCGTCCGTCCGGTGTGATGCGGCCATCGGCGTCGAGCGCACCGATGTTGGCGAGCAGGGCACGCGCCTCCTTGAGGGCCGGCGCGGGCGGCTGGTCGAGGAAAGCCAGCGTCGTCGGGTCGCCCACGCCCCAGGCGGCGCAGTCGAGCAGGAGCGGGCTGAGGTCGGCCGAGAGGATTTCGGGACGGGCAAAGGCTTCGAGCGCGCCGGTCGCAGCCTCCTCCCAGAGCCGGTAGCAGATTCCCGGCTCGGTACGGCCGGCACGACCGCAGCGCTGGTCGGCAGCCGCGCGGCTGACGCGGCGGGTCTCCAGCCGCGTCACGCCGATATCGGGCTCGTAGACCGGAACGCGGGCGAGGCCGGAATCGATGACGACACGCACGCCCTCGATGGTCAGCGAGGTCTCGGCGATGGCCGTCGCGAGCACGATCTTGCGCCTACCCATTGGTGCGGGGAGCACGGCGCGATCCTGCTCGCGCTGGTCGAGCGCGCCATAGAGCGGGGCGATCTCGACGCTCGTGTCGCGCAGTCTTTCGCGCAAGCGCTCCTCGACGCGGCGGATCTCGCCCTGGCCGGGCAGGAAGACGAGCTGCGAGCCCGGCTGCTCGTTGAGCGCCAGCAGCACCGTCTCGGTGACCTGATCCTCGATGCGCTTCAGCGGGTCGCGGCCGCGATAGCGCGTCTCGATCGGATAAGCGCGGCCCTCGCTCTCGATCACCGGCGCATCGCCGAGCAGTCTTGCGACGCGGGCGCCATCAAGCGTCGCGGACATCACGAGGATGCGCAGGTCCTCGCGCAGCCCGCCCTGCGCATCGAGCGCCAGCGCCAGGCCGAAATCGGCATCCAGCGAGCGCTCGTGAAACTCGTCGAAGAGTACGGCGGCAACACCGTCGAGTGCGGGATCGTCGAGGATCATGCGGGCGAAGACGCCCTCCGTTACGACCTCGATGCGCGTCCTAGGGCCGATCTTCGAGCCGAGGCGGACACGCAGGCCCACGGTCTCGCCGACGCGCTCGCCCAGCGTCTGCGCCATCCGGTTTGCCGCTCCGCGCGCCGCCAGACGGCGCGGTTCGAGCACGATCAGCTTGCCGCCCCTCGTCCAGGGCTCGTCGAGCAGGGCGAGCGGCACGCGCGTCGTCTTGCCGGCGCCGGGCGGCGCGACCAGCACGGCATTCGGCCGCGCCCGCAAGGCGGCGGCGAGATCGCCGAGAACGGCGTCGATCGGAAGGGGCGTGTCGAAGGCGCGCATGCCCGGCCGATGTGGCGCAGGCGCGTCGCGCACGCAAGCCACTCGCCAGCCAGCCTTCGTCATGCTAACCGCTGCGGCATGACAGAGACCGGCCAGACCCGCATCCAGAACCGTTTCCAGACCTGCGCCCGCGAGGGCCGGGCGGCGCTGGTGACCTTCGTCACCGCCGGAGATCCGGATTTCGAGACCTCCAGCGCGATCCTCGCGGCCCTGCCCGGAGCAGGCGCCGACGTGATCGAACTCGGCGTGCCCTTCACCGACCCGATGGCGGACGGCGTGCCGGTCCAGCTCGCCGGCCAGCGCGCGCTCAAGGCCGGCCAGACCCTCCGAAAGACGCTCGCCATGGTCGAGAGCTTCCGCAAGGCCGGCCATGACACGCCGATCGTGCTGATGGGCTATTACAACCCGATCTGGGCCTATGGCGTGGAAGCCTTCCTGACGGATGCCCGCCGCGTCGGCATCGACGGCCTGATCGTCGTCGACCTGCCACCGGAAGAGGATGAGGAGCTCTGCCTGCCGGCGCTGAAGGCCGGTGTCTCCTTCATCCGCCTGGCGACGCCGACGACCGACGACAAGCGCCTGCCCAAGGTGCTGCAGAACACCTCCGGCTTCGTCTATTACGTCTCGGTCACCGGCGTGACCGGCGGCGCCATCGCCGATTACGGCGCGGTCGGCGATGCCGTTGCGCGGATCAAGCGCCATACCGACCTGCCCGTCGCGGTCGGCTTCGGCGTCAAGACCGCCGAGGATGCCGCCACCATCGCCAAGCGGGCGGACGGCGTCGTCGTCGGCTCGGCGCTGGTCGAGCGCGTCCGCCTCTCGCTCGATGACCAGGGCAAGGCCACGGAAAAGACGGTTTCGGCTGTCACCTCGCTGGTCAGCGAGCTCGCCCGGGGCATCCGCTCCGTCGCCAAGGCGGCCTGAGCCCAGGTTTCGTTCCATGGTCGCGCCGCTTGCCCGCCGGCAGGCCCGACCCCATTTTCGGCGTGACGGCGCGCAAGCGCCGCAAGCCCATCAGGGATTCATCCGATGAACTGGATTTCCGAAGTCGTCCGGCCGCGCATCAAGACACTGTTCAAGCGCGAGAGCCCGGAAAACCTCTGGATCAAGTGCCCCGATTCCGGGCAGATGGTGTTCCACAAGGATGTCGAGGCCAATGGCTATGTCATCCCCGGCTCCGAGCATCATATGCGCGTCACCGCGCCGGAGCGCCTGCGCCTGACCTTCGACGACGGCAAGTGGCTCGACGTCGCCCTGCCGGAAGTTGCGATCGATCCCCTGAAATTCCGTGACGAGAAGCGCTATGTCGACCGGCTGAAGGACGCCCGCGCCAAGACCGGCATGCAGGACGCCTTCAAGATCGGCTATGGCCGGGTCAAGGGCCTGCCGATGACGCTGGCCGTGCAGGATTTCCACTTCATGGGCGGCTCGCTGGGCATGGCCGCAGGCGAGGCCTTCGTGAAGGGCGCCGAGACCGCGCTCGACAAGAAGACACCGTATGTCGTCTTCGCGGCGTCGGGCGGCGCGCGCATGCAGGAAGGCATCCTCTCCCTGATGCAATTGCCGCGCACGACCGTCGCGGTGCGGCGCCTGCGGGCAGCGGGCCTGCCCTATTTCGTCGTCCTGACCAACCCGACCACGGGTGGCGTCACCGCCTCCTATGCGATGCTGGGCGACGTCCATATCGCCGAGCCCGGTGCACTGATCGGCTTTGCCGGCCCGCGCGTGATCGAGCAGACGATCCGCGAGAAGCTGCCCGACGGCTTCCAGCGCTCCGAATATCTCAAGGATCACGGCATGGTCGACATGGTCGTGCATCGCCGCGACCTGCCGGAGACGCTCGCCCGGCTCGGCCGCCTGCTGACGAAGCAGCCGGTCGTGAAGGAAGAGCCGGCTGCGCCCGCGCGCCCGGTGGCCGAGGCGGTCTGAATTCTGCGGCGGGGGGCCGTCACGTCATGGGGTCTTCCGACGCCTTGCTCGCGCGCTTCATGGCGCTGCATCCAAAGCTTATCGATCTCTCGCTCGGCCGCATCCTGACCTTGCTCGAGCGGCTCGGCGATCCCCAGAAGAAGCTGCCGCCGGTGATCCATGTCGCCGGCACCAACGGCAAGGGATCGACCATCGCCTTCATGCGGGCGATCCTCGAGGCGGCCGGCCTCTCGGTCCATGTCTATATTTCGCCGCATCTGGTGCGCTTCCACGAGCGCATCCGGCTCGGTGCGCCCGGCGGCGGGCGCTTCGTCGACGAGGACAAACTGGTCGAGACGCTGGAGCGCTGCGAGGCCGCCAATGCCGGCGATCCCATCACTTTCTTCGAGATGACGACGGCGGCCGGCCTGCTGCTCTTCGCCGAGCATCCTGCCGATGTGCTGCTGCTGGAAGTGGGGCTCGGCGGGCGCTTCGATGCGACCAATGTCATCGCTCATCCGGCCTGCACGGTGGTGACGCCGGTCTCGCTCGACCATTCCGAGTACCTCGGCGACACCGTCACCAAGATCGCCGGCGAGAAGGCCGGTATCTTCAAGCGCGGCGCGCCGGCCGTGATCGCCCCGCAGGAGCCGGAGCCGACCGCCGTTCTGGAAGCAGCGGCCGAGCGCGCGGGTGCCTCGAAAATCCTGATCGGCGCGCAGGATTTCAATGTCCATGAGGCCGGCGGACGGCTGGTCTACGAGGATCAGGACGGGCTGCTCGATCTGCCCTTGCCGCGCCTCTCCGGCAGGCACCAGCATATCAATGCCGGCACCGCGATTGCCGCGCTGCGGGCCGCCGGCTATGGCGCCCTGCCTGCCAGCGCCTTCGAGGATGGCATGCGCAATGCCGACTGGCCGGCACGGTTGCAGCGCCTGTCCCGAGGCGCGCTGGCCGAGATCGTGCCTGATCGTGCCGAACTCTGGCTCGACGGCGGGCATAATCCCGATGGCGGGCGCGTGCTCGCCCAGGCGATGGCCGATCTTGCCGACCGCAATCCGGCGCCACTGGTGATGATCACCGGGCTGCTCTCGACCAAGGACGCGACCGCGACGCTGCGCCATTTCAAAGGGCTGGCGCAGATGCTCTACGCCGTGCCGATCCATAATTCGCTGGCCGCGCGCCCGGCCGAGGAGGTCGCGGAGGCAGCCCGCAACGCCGGGCTCGTCGCAGAAGTCTCGAGCTCGGTCGAGCAGGCGCTGCGGGCGATCGCCGCGCGCGACTGGCCGGCTCCTCCGCGCATCCTGATCTGCGGCTCGCTCTATCTCGCGGGCGAAGTGCTGTCGGATAACGGCACGCCACCAACCTAGAGCCTGTCCCGCTTCGATCTGCCTAGCCAACGGGGAAAGCCATGCCCATTCCCGGACTGACCCTCCTCGCTGCCACGCTGCTCTGCGGCCTGCTCGGCGGCTGCGTCACGACCGAGGGCGCCGCACCCGGGCAGGCCGACAGCACGGAACGGGTCGCATCGGGGAAGCGCACCTTCCTGCAGAAGACCTTCATGACGATGGACGCGCGCTGCCGGCCGATCTCCCGCCCCAAGGGCGTGCTGACCGAGCCGCCCCGGCACGGCAAGGTCCGGCTGGCGACGCGCAAGGCTGCGGCCGAGTACGGGCCCGGCCCGTTCCGGCATTGCAACGGCAAGGTCGGGCCTTCGCTCGCCTTCGAATACACGTCGAAGCCCGGCTATCGCGGGGCGGACAGCTTCCTCGTGCGCATCCGCTACAATGATGGCGAAATCCGCTACGAGCGGTTCGGGATCACCGTCGATTAGCTGGAGAAAGCGTGATGCAGCGCAGCTTCGGAGCCTCGGGCCCGCTCGTTCCCTCGATCGGCCAGGGGAGCTGGTATAGCGAGCAAGGCGACCGGCGCGAGGCGATCGCCGCCTTCCGCCGCGGGCTCGATCTCGGGCTGAGGCATATCGACACCGCCGAGATGTATGGCGATGGCCGCGCCGAGGCACTGATCGGCGAGGCCATTGCTAGCCGGCGCGACGAGGTCTTCCTGGTCTCGAAAGTGCTGCCGCACAATGCCTCGCGGCAAGGCGTTCGGGCTGCCTGCGAGCGCTCTCTGCGGCATCTTAGAACCAACCGGCTCGACTGCTATCTGCTGCATTGGCGTGGCCCCCATCCTCTCGCGGAAACCTTCGCCGCGTTCGAGGCGCTGAAGCAGGAGGGCAAGATCCTGTCCTGGGGCGTCAGCAATTTCGACGAGGACGATCTCGACGAGGCGCTCGCCGCGGCCGGCAAGGGCAAGATCGCCTGCAATCAGGTGCTCTACCATCTGCGCGAGCGCGCCATCGAGCATGCGGTGATGCCGTGGTGCGAGGAGCACGGCGTCGCCGTCGTCGCCTACAGCCCCTTCGGCCATGACGATTTCCCGGCTCCCGGCAGCGTGCAGGGCAAGGTTCTGGCCGAGATCGCCGCCAGCCATGGCGCGACGCCGCGGCAGATCGCGCTCGCCTTCCTGACCCGGCGCGAAAGCGTCTTCGCGATCCCAAAGGCCGGGCGCGTCGCGCATGTCGAGGACAATGCAGGCGCGTTGAATCTCGTGCTCTCCGAGGCCGAGATCGCCCGGATCGACGCGGCTTTCCCACGTGGGCGCAAGCCCGCTTCGCTGCCGATGATCTGAGCGGCCGGAAACCACGTTCCAGCTTCCAGCTTTACAAGGCACCGCCCTCGGCGCTTTCCTAGAGTCAAGGGCGGCAGCCGTCAGAGCTCGACAACGCCTCATCCAGCAGTCGCGTCTTTCGGAGTGAGTGTGATGCGTCGCGTTCTCGGCATCCTGGCCGTTCTCTTCCTGTCGGCCTTCGCCGGCACCGCCCATGCCGGCGTCGATGTCCGGGTCGATATCGTCGCCCAGCGCATGACGGTGACCACCACAGACGGCGAAGTCTACGACTGGAAGATCTCGTCGGGCCGCAAGGGCTTCCGCTCGCCCAACGGCGTCTATCGCCCGACCCGGCTTGAGAAGAACTGGTATTCCCGCAAGTATGGCGGCGCGATGCCCCATTCCGTGTTCTTCCGCGGCGGCTACGCGATCCACGGCACCACGGCCGTCGGCGCGCTCGGCCGCCCGGCCTCGCACGGCTGCATCCGCCTGCACCCGGCCAATGCCGCCAAGCTCTTCGCGCTGGTGAAGAAATACGGCTCCAGCCAGACGCGGATTGCGCTCAATGGCGCCGCGCCGGACAATCTCTCGCGCTTCGCCAAGGCTTCCTCGCCGACGAAAGCCAAGCTCGCGAAGGCCAGTCCGTCCAAGCACAAGATCGCCAAGGCGAAGCAGCGCAGCCACGCCATCAGCGTCGCCCAGCGTCGCGGCGGCAACTGGGAAGCAGCGCGCGGCCAGATCCTGCTGCGCCCGGCCCTTCCCGCCGGGGCCTACGGCTATCAGCCGTATTACCCGAGCGGCTACGGCTGGCGCTGAGTTTCAGAGAGCTTCCGGCGCGATCCTGAGCCAGCCTTCCAACGTCTCGCCGGGCACCAGGCGCTTGAGCGGTGCGGCGGCCCGCGCCGGCGGCTCGCTGGGAGCGCCGATCGCGTGGCTCTGCGGCTCGACGCAGAGGAAATCCGCCCCTGCCGGCGCCCAGACCACCGGGCAGTCGAGAGTGTCGCTCGCAGTGAGGGTGATGGCGAGGCCGGTCGAAGGCGTCTCGATCCGGGCCTTGCCGTCCCAGCCGAGGAAGCTCCAGGCAGTCACCGTCTCCCCGCGGAAGGGATGCGCTTCGGCATAAGGGCCACCATCAGCAAAGGCTTGCCGGCCTGTGGCGCGGAAGGCCTCGCCGAAGACCAGCGCGCCCTCGCTGCGCATGACGAGGCGCGTATCGGCCGCACAGGGAAACCACGGGTGGTGGCCGATGCCGAACGGTAGTGCCGTCTGCGCCTCGTTGGTAATCGCCAGATGAATGGTCATACCGGCTTCGTCGAGGATGACTTCCTGCCGCGCCCGGTAGCGATACGGGTCGGAGCCCTCGGTCCGGCGGTGTTCGAGAACGGTATGACCGCGGTCATACTCCAGAACGTCCCAGGCAGCCTGCCAGCCGAAACCGTGGATCGCGCCGCCGGGATCGTTCTGTGGAACGAGAAAGTGCTGCTCGCCATCGTCGACGACGCAGCCGAAGGCACGGTTGGCGAACGGCAGCAGCGCCCAGGTCCCGAAGAAATTCGGCGACGCCGTGCCCGGCTCCCGCCCGGCGGGCGGAGAGAGCACGTCCTGGCAGCGCCCGTCCGACCTGCGCCAGCTCAACGAGGAGACGATGCCGCCCATCCCGGGATGAATGACGGCGTCGAGGCCGCCTGCCTGCAGTTCGAGCATCCGGCTTGTCCGATTCGTTCGACCAGTTCCCCATACGGTTGCCGGGAAGGCATGCGCCGCACAAGCCTCCCGCAGCAAACTATTGACCCGGCACAGCGCGATGGAGACAGTCGCGCTCCATTGCCGGAGCCTGCCATGTCCAAACCTCTGATCGCACTCGACTGGGGCACGACCCGCGCGCGTGCCTTCCTGATCTCCGAGATGGGAGAGGTGATCGAGCGGCGCATCGCCGACCGCGGCATCCAGTCGGTTCCGGCGGGTGGCTACCCGGACGCTTTCGCGGAGCTTGCCGGCGATTTTCTGAAGGACGCGCCAGATGCCGCGATCGTGCTCGCCGGGATGGTCGGCAGCCGCAACGGCTGGATCGAGGCGCGCTATGTCCCCTGCCCGGCTTCATCCGCCGAGATCGCATCGGCCGCGATCCAGGTCGCGCTCGATTCCGCAACGACGGCGACGATCCTCCCCGGCCTGAGCTGCGACGACGGCGCCTTCGACGTGATGCGCGGCGAGGAGACGCTGATCGTCGGCCTCGGCCTGACCGACGGCATCGCCTGCCTGCCCGGCACCCATTCGAAATGGGCGGAGATCAGGCAGGGCCGTATCACGCGTTTCGCCAGTTTCATGACCGGCGAGCTCTACGGGCTGCTGCGCAACGATTCGATCCTCGCCCGGCTGGCCGAAGCCCCCTCGGAGGCTGATGCCGCCGATGGCCTCGCGCGCGGCCGTGCCGCGGCGGGACGGCCGGGCGGGCTGCTCAACACCGCGTTCGCGGCGCGCACCGAGGTCCTGGCCGGCCGGATGGCCGGCGGCGCGGTCGGCCCCTATCTCTCGGCGCTGCTGGTCGGGCAGGAGATCGCCGGGGCCGAAGCCCTTTTCGGCAAGGGCCAGCCCATCCATCTCGTCGCGGACGGAGCCCTGGCCGAAAGCTATGGCGCCGGTCTGCAGGCGAGAGGGCACGCCATCCAGCTCATCTCGCCCGAGGCGGCCTTCGTCGCCGGCGTGAGGCGGCTTGCGGCCGATCTCGCCGTATGATCATCGTCTTCGGCTCGATCAATATCGATCTCGTGACGCCGGTCGAACGTCTGCCGGGGCCGGGCGAGACCGTACTCGGCCCCGGCTATGCCCTGCATCCCGGCGGCAAGGGAGCGAACCAGGCGCTCGCTGCCCGCCGCGCCGGCGCCGAAGTCATGCTGGTCGGTGCGGCAGGCCGGGACAGCTTCGGCGATGCGGCACTCGCCCTGCTCGCCGCCGAAGGCGTCGATCTCGGTCATGTCGCACGGGTCGAGCAGCCTACGGGAGCCGCCTTCATCGCGACGGACCGGGAGGGCGCCAACCAGATCATCGTCGCAGCCGGCGCGAATGCCGCTGCTCAGCCGGATGCGTTGCGGCAGATCGAACTCGCCGCTGGCGATATCCTCCTGCTGCAACGCGAGGTTCCCGAGCAGGCGTGCCTCGAGGCAGCCCGCGCGATGAAGCGGGCCGGGGGGCGTGTGATCCTCAACCTCGCCCCCGCCGAGGCGCCATCGGCGGCCCTGCTGGACGAACTCGACATGCTGATCGTCAACGAGCATGAGGCGATGGTGCTTGCGCAGGCGCTCGGCTGGCCGGAACAGGACCCGGATGCGATCGCCTGCCGACTCGATGAGGAGCGGGGCATCGCCACGATCGCGACATTGGGCGCCGCCGGCGCCGTCGCCTGGATCGACCGCACCCGCCATCGGCTCGCAGCACCGCAGGTCGCGGTCGTCGATACCGTGGCGGCAGGGGACAGCTTCGCCGGCGCCTTCGCCGCCGCGCTCGCGGCCGGCCGCGACATGCCCGCGGCCCTGCGCGAGGGTCTCGCCGCCGGTTCGCTCGCCTGCACGCGGCGGGGAGCTCAGCCCAGCATCCCCTATGCAACCGAAGTCGCTGCACTCGCTGCCCGGCTCGCCGACGAACCCGGCCGGTAAGCCTGGATTAAGACTGACCGCAGTCCCCGGCTGTCCTCCCTCGGCTTGCACGCAAATCCATGCATCCCGTTCACGCTTCGTCAGGGCTCGTATCCGCATCGTGCGAGCACCGACGGAAGAACCGGAGGGACCGTGACGACATCACCGTTGACCTGGGCGTTGAGCGTAGCCGGTGCCATGGCCGTCGGGGCGCTGTCCTATACGCAATGGCTCGCCCCGCGCCTGGCGGACGATGCGCCTTCCCTCGCCGTCGCCACGGCGGCGCCGACGACGCCCGGGCCGCGCGTGCCCGCGACGCTCGCCGTCGCGGCGGATTATCGCGGGCATTATATCGTGCATCCCTCGATCGAGAACTACCGCATCACGATGATGGTCGATACCGGGGCCAGCATCGTGGCGCTGACCGCCGCCGATGCCCGCGCGCTCGGGATCAAGAGAGACGCCTCCACGCGCAGCATGACGCTCGGCACGGCCAACGGCACGGTCGTGGGCTTTCGGGCAATGCTGCGGGAGGTCCGGCTCGGCGAGATCGTCGTGCGCAATGTCGAGGCCGTCGTCCTGCCGGAAGGAGCGCTCTCGATGAGCCTGCTGGGCAATTCCTTCCTCGGGAAGCTGCGAGGCTACGAAGTCCAGACGGGACGCATGGTGCTGCGCAGCTAGAGCGTTCCAGCATCGAACGCCTGGCGGCTTCTACGCTCGCAACGGCGCAGAATGCGAAATCGGGAGGCGCCCCAAGCAAAGCCGCACCCTCCGGCCGGGCGTCGCCGGCTGGACCACGCGCCGCCGAACGGTCAGTTGAAGGGCTGGCAGGGATTGGTGCCGGTCCGCACCACCTGTTCGATGTTCCCGGTGCCGCCAGCCACACCGTTGCGCGGGCGCGCATAGATCGGACTGTCGCCGAGCGTGAACGTCCCGGTGAGGACATAGCCGAAGGCCGGCGTATATCTGTAGCTCGCGCGCGCCATGATGACGGAGGTGCTCGGGATCCGGACGCTGTCGGGAATGACCACCGCTGAGCCGCGTGCCGGTACCGTGCCGTTGCGCTGGTTGCTCCAGCAAACCCGCGCGACGCCCGCCGAATCGATGACGACACTGGCAATCGCCATCGAGGCCTTGCTGTTGTCATAAGGCATCAGGATCGTCTGCGCCGCGTTGAAGATATTCTCCACATCCGCGGGCGCAACCGACTGGACTCGTGCCGTGAGATCGCTGAGAGCCGAAGTCAGCTGCGTCACCTTGCGGTTGATCATCACCAACTGCACCACCTCCACCATCCCGACATAGGCGACGAGCATCACCGGCAGCAGCATGGCGAATTCGACCAGCGCTACCCCTTCCCGATCGCGGCAGAATCGGCGCCAGATACGCAGATCCGTCTTTTTCCGCATGCCCGTCATTCCCGATCAAGACCCCGCAGGAGGCGTCGGCCCCGACGCGACGAAGGGCTCGGCCCGGAACGCCATGCTCACGACGATGCCGCGCCGGCCCGACCCGATATTGGCCAGGCCCGCCGAAGCCCAGCCCGTGAGGAAGAGTTTGTAATCGAGCACGGCGCGCACGACGACGATGTCGTTGCCCTGCGGCTGGGTGTAGCCGAAGCTGGACGTGTTGAGCCCCCCGCCCGCAAGAGGATCGCTGCCCGCCGTCCCGGATGTCGCGGCGGAGAAACTGTTGTAGACGCGCACGTCGACATACAGTTTCGAGCAATCGATGAGCCCTATCGGCGCACGGGCGCAGATCGCGTCGCGGAACTTTGCCGCGTTCGCCGCGCCGGTGGGCGCATTGTAGAGCGTCCGGGACTGCCCCGTCACCAACGAGCGCGAGACCTGCGACAGCGACTCTTCCAGAATCTGATTGGACCAGAACATCAGCGCCGTCTCGAAGATCGCGAAGAGAAGCGCGAAGAACGGCACCGCGGCGAACCCGAACTCCACGGCAGCCACGCCGTCCTGGGATCGGCGGAAGCGCCGGAGCAGCAGGAAGCGGCCGCTGCAGCGCTGCGACCCAGCATTCGGCAAGGACTTATTTTTCGTTCGGTCGAACATCCGTTTGCCTCGTCGAGCTTCAGCCCAGGCCAGAAAGCTCTACCGCAAAAGAATTTCCGATCGGTTAGGGCCGTCTCCGGCCAGCCGGAAACGACGTGAAGCTTTCGCTAACCATGTCGTCTCGCGCGCGAGGACGTGCAGGTGCACGTACCTGACATGAGGCTCCGGTCACCCGGGTCCGCCCTAGTTCTGGGCGCCGCCTGTCGCGAGCGCGTTGCGTGCGGCCACCTGCCCCGCGGTGCTCCCGAAGAAGGGCTGGGCATCGCCCATCTGGATCGAAGGCTGGCAATTCGGATTGCAGGCATAGCTTTCACGATCCATGCCCCGCTGAACCGTCAGCACCTCATCCGACGCCGCGCCGACCCGCACCATCGATTCAGCCAGAAGCGTTCCATTGGCATCGAGCGCGATCAGATTGGTGATGCCGAAGCTCTTGCCGGTGACGATCATGACGCCGTTGCGCTGTACGGACACATCGGCGATGGCCGGATTGCCGACGACGACCGTCTGGGCCTTCTCGGGCAAGCGCACGACCTTGGCGTGGTCGACGAGGACGATCACGCTTTCGGATTTTCCGCGCGGCGGTGCTGCGGCAGCGGCGCCGGACAGGGTCACAGCAAGAGCTGCCACGGCCACCCAGCGAGGAAGCCGGCGACGCCCTTCTGGAGCTCGAACGATCAACATGGCGGCGCCTCAAGCTTTGCGACCCGCTCAATGAAGCCCAAAATGATGAATCAAATCCTAAGCATGCCAGCGGCAGCGATCTCACACGAACTGAACCGCCATGCCGCAGCGGAAGATTTACAGGACTGAGCGATCAGCCTCGAGCGATCTGGAAACAAACCCACACTATATAACCAGCTAAACACCTTGTTTACCGAAAAAAACTCATCGGAATGGCTTTGTATTCAAGATAATCGTCCATTTATTCCGGTTAAATTGAGCATTAACCACGGAAAAAACAGGGACGAAAACAAGCCAATTCTTCGATCCCTTTAACCGATCAGCAAGGCGAGCGGGCTAGTGTCGTTCCTGTCGCTGACCGAAGCCACCTCAGAGCACAGGCAGCCGTCAAACCGTGGTGTAAAGGAGTTTCAGCATGACCAATCTTTTCGCTCGCTTCGTCAAGGACGAGTCCGGCGCCACCGCCATCGAGTACGGCCTGATCGCCGCCCTGATCGCCGTCGCCGCCATCACTGCCATGACCACCGTCGGCTCCTCGCTGATCACCAAGTTCACCCGCGTCTCCAGCGCCCTGAACTCCGTGAACTAAGCCAAAAGCGTCCCGCAAGGGTAACGCGAGGCGCTCCGGGGCGACCGGAGCGCCTTTCTTTCTTGAAGCGAGCTTTCCGCGACCGCGTAAAGCTTTCGGTGATAAACCACCGTCAGGATGACACGCATCCGGAGCCTGGTTCCATGTCGCTGTCCCTTGTCCTCGTCCTCGGTCTTTTTCCGCTCGCCATGGCCTATGCGGCCGCGAGCGACCTCGTTTCGATGACGATCTCGAATCGGCTCTGCATGATCCTGATCGCAGGTTTCGCGATCTGCGCGGTCGTGCTGGGCTTTGATCTCGCCAAGCTCGGGACGCATCTGGCGGCCGGGGCGCTCGTGCTCACCGTTTCCTTCGGATTGTTCGCCGCCGGCTGGATCGGCGGGGGCGACGCCAAGCTCGCCGCCGCGACCGCCCTGTGGTTCGGCTTCGATCAGCTCATGCCCTACCTGTCGATCGCGGGCTTGCTCGGCGGCCTCCTGACCTTCGCCATCATCATGCTGCGCGCCCGCCCGCTGCCGGCCCCCATGGAGACCTGGCCGTGGTTGCGCAGGCTCCATGCCGCCAATGAAGGCGTGCCCTATGGCATCGCTCTCGCCTTCGCCGCGCTCCTCATCCTGCCGGAAACTGCGATCTGGCACGCCGCGATCGGCGTCTGACCCTCTTGCGGCCGTAACGTCAGCGGCGTTCAAAAAATATACGACCGATTAACCATAAGTTGACGTTTCCGAACGACGATCCGGGACGAGAGCCAATCACGCTTGGCTGAGGGTCGTTCGTCCATGAGTCCCGCACGCATCATCATTCTCGCGGTCGCGCTGGTCGCAGGGCTGGGCGCCGCACTGCTCGTCCAGAGCCCCGACACCCCCGCCCCCGTCGCCAAGATCCAACAGGCCCCGACCGTTCCGGTCCTTGTCGCGGCGACCGACATCCCCGTCGGCAACACGGTGGCGGCGAGCGACCTGCGCTGGCTCGACTGGCCGCTAGCCAGCGTGCCGGCCGGCATCATCCGCAAGGACGAGGCGCCCGAAGCCGAGACGGAAATCATCGGGCAGGTGGCGCGCTACGCCACTTTGGGCGCCGAGCCGATCCGCCGCGAGAAGCTGATCAGGACCGACGGAACCGGCTTCCTCTCGGCCGTCCTGCCCGCGGGCATGCGCGCCGTCGCGATCTCGACCGACAGCCGCGGCGCGAACACCGCCGGCGGCTTCATCCTTCCAAATGACCGCGTCGACGTCATCTCCACCCCGCGCGGCGAGGCGGAGGGCCCTGTCAGCGAAGTCATCCTGCGGAACATCCGCGTCCTGGCCATCGGCCAGAACGTGCAGGAGCGCAACGGCGAGAAGGTCGTGGTCGGCGAGACCGCGACGCTCGAAATCGAGCCCGGGCAGGTCGAGGGGCTCGTCCAGGCCCAGAAAAAGGGCACGCTCTCGCTGGCCCTGCGCAGCCTGAAGGATGCCGGCGAGACGACGCCGACTCAAGCCGACAACTCCCTGACGCTCGTGCGCTACGGTGTCACTTCCAAGAGCGTGAAGCCATGATCAGATCCTCTCTCCGCCTGGCCACGGCCCTCGCGCTCGCCCTGACCGCCGGCACCGCCGCCGCGCAGCCCACCGGGAGCGGGCCGGCCCCGGTCCTGAATGTCGGCTCGAGCGAGAACGCGATCTCCCGCAAGCTCGACCTCTCGATCGGCCGTTCGCTGATCGTCGAATTGCCGCGCGACGCCAAGGAAGTCTTCGTCGCCAATCCGAAAGTCGCCAACGCGGTGGTCCGGACGGCGCGCAAGCTCTTCGTGATCGGCATCGCCGACGGCTCCACCTCGATGTTCGTGATGGATGGCGACGGCCAGCAGATCACCGCGCTCGACATCAATGTCGGGCGTGACCTCAACGTGCTCAGGCAGACCTTGCGCACGGCCCTGCCCAACTCCCAGATCGAGATCAAGCCCGCGGGGGATTCGATCCTGCTCGTCGGGACGGTGCCGAACGCCTCTGACGCGACCCAGGCCGTCGATATCGCCAAGGCCTTCGTCGGCGGCGCCTCCTCCTGGCGAACCGGGACGGTGATCAACTCGCTGACCATCCGGGACCGCGACCAGGTGATGGTAAAGGTCATGGTGTCGGAGGTGTCGCGCAAGGCGATCAAGCAGCTCGGCATCAACACGACCGGCGAATGGAATCTGGGCAAATTCTCGGTCTTCCCGACGATCGACAACCCGTTCTCGCTGTCGCCGCAGGCCCTTTCGGCAACCGCCATCGCAGCCTCCGTATCCGGCGATCCGTTGAAGAAGAACATTACCATTCGGGCCCTGGAACGGGCCGGTATGGCGCGTGTCCTGGCCGAGCCGACGGTGACCGCAATATCCGGCGAAAGCGCGAAATTCACGGCCGGCGGTGAAATCCCGGTTCCCAGCGGCTATACCTGCGACCCGGCCAAGGCCGTCTGCTCGCTCGGCGTCCAGTACAAGCCGATCGGCGTCGCGCTGAACTTCACACCGATCGTGCTCTCGGCCAACAAGATCAGCATGCGCATCGCGACCGAGGTCACCGAGCTCGACTTCGAAAACCAGATCGTGCTCCAGGGCGATCGGAATCAGCCCACCGTCACGGTGCCCGCCTTCCGCGTGCGCAAATCCGATACGACGGTCGAGTTGCCGTCGGGCGGAACGCTGGCAACCGCCGGCCTGATCCAGCGTGTCTCGAAGACCTCGATCAACGGCCTGCCCGGGCTGATGAACCTGCCGATCATCGGCGTGCTGTTCCGCTCGCGCGACTATCAGCGCGAGGAGACCGAGCTGATGATCACGGTGACCCCTTATATCGCCAAGCCGATGCAACCGACAGAGGTCCAGCGGCCCGATGACGGCTTCGTCGAGACCCATGACTCGCAGGCGATCCTGCTCGGCCGCCTGAACAAGATCTACGGCAGCGGCGGCGGCCCGGTTCCCCAGGCCTACAAGGGCCGCGTCGGCTTCATCGCCGACTGAGCGCCCCAGCGACAACGATGATGGATGGCCCGACCATGACGGTTTCCTCCCGGATCGACTCGACAGGACCGCGCCTGATCGCCGCCCTGCTGGCGCTCGGCGCCCTGCTCGGCGGCTGCGCCAACCGTACGGCCGGGGGCGAAACGCTCGCCTACGGACCGGACGACGTGCGGGAACGCCATCCGATCGTGCTTCGCGACGCACCGCGCTCGCTCGACGTCTTCGTCGGACGTTCCGGCGGCAGGCTCGACGCCCGGCAGGCCGAGGATGTCGCCAGCTTCGCCCGCGAATTCCGCCGTTCGGGCCGGGGCGGCCTTGTGGCCGAGGTCCCGACCGGCGACCGCCGCGACCGCGCCGCCCACGACACGCTCAACGGCATCCGCGCGGCACTGTCGCACGGCGGCGTCTCACCCGGCGTTCTCAGCGTCCGCAGCTACCCGGTCCAGGACCCGGGCCTGGCCTCGCCGATCCGCCTGACCTTCGCCTCGCTCCAGGCGAGCGTGGCGCATCGCTGCGGGCAATGGCCGTCCGACATCGGCGCTTCCGATTTCAAGTTCTCCTCCTCGAACGCGCCCTACTGGAATCTCGGCTGCTCCTCCCAGGCGACGCTGGCCGCGCAGGTCGCCGATCCGCTCGACCTCGTCCGTTCGCGCGACGAAGGCCGCCCCGACATCGTCAAGCGCATGGGCGCCATCACCAAGATCCGCGAGGGTCGCGACCCCTCGACGCAGTACCGGCAGCAGACACCGCAGATCAACTCGACCGTCGGAGGCAACTGATGCACTCCGAGCCCCACGAGAATCCGGCGATCGACCTGCCCGGCGACGAGATCATCGCGCCGCTGCCGCGCATCACGCTGCAGGCTTTCTGCGAAACGCCGGCCGTCGCCGCGACCATGCAGGCCGCAGTCGCCGACCGGCGCATGGACAAGGCTCATGCCCGCGTCCAGATGGGCGGGCCGGCCGCAGCCGTAGAGGCATTCCGCACGGCCCCGACGCCCAACGTCATCGTGCTCGAAGCCGTGGCCGATGCGGCGACGCTGGTCTCGCACCTGGAATCCCTGTCCGAAAGCTGCGATGCCGGCACCAAGGTCGTCGTGATCGGGCATGTCAACGACGTCCAGCTCTATCGCGACCTGATACGCCGCGGCGTCAGCGAATACCTGATCGCGCCGCTCGAGCCGCTCGACGTGCTGCGTACGCTGTCGGAGCTCTACATCGCGCCGGAGGCCCGCAATCTCGGCCGCGTCATCGCGGTGATGGGCGCCAAGGGCGGCGTCGGCGCCTCGACCGTCGCGCACAACGTCTCCTGGGCGATCGCACGCAATCTCGACGCTTCCACCGTCATCGTCGATCTCGACATCGCTTTCGGCACGGCCGGCCTCAACTTCAACCAGGACCCGCCGCAAGGCATCGCGGAAGCGGTGTTCGCACCGGAGCGCCTCGATTCCAACCTGCTGGACCGGCTTTTGTCGCGCTGCAGCGACAATCTTGCGCTGCTCGCCGCTCCTGCGATCCTGGACCGGACAGTCGATCTCGACGAGGACGCGCTCGAGCAGCTTCTCGAATTGCTGCGCGCCAGCGTGCCCTGCATCATCCTCGACGTGCCGCATCAGTGGAGCGCCTGGGTGAAACGGACGGTGCTCGGCGCCGACGAAATCCTCATCGTCGCCGAACCTGAGCTCGCCTCCCTGCGCAATGCCAAGAACCTGGTCGATCTGTCGCGGGCCACGCGGCCGAACGACGCCGTCGCCCGGCTCGTCCTCAACCGCGTCGGCGTTCCCAAGCGGCCGGAGATCAATGCGGCCGAGTTCTCCAAGGCGCTCGGCATCGACGTGCTCAGCACGATCCCGTTCGACGCCCAGTTGTTCGGCACGGCCGCCAATAACGGCCAGATGATCGCCGAGGTGCAGGCCGGCAGCAAGGCGACCGAGGCCTTCACCCAGATCGCAAGCGCACTGACCGGGCGCGGCGAGGCCAAGCGCGGCCGGCGCAGCCTGCTTGAACCTTTCGTCGCGAAACTGAAGCGCCGCAAGGCCTCTTGATGAACAGGGACCGACGATGACGGGGAGACGCCCGCACGCCAGGCAAGAGACCGGCCCGGGCCGGGCGGGAGAGTGTTGAGATGTTCGGCAAGCGATCCGCAGGCGCAGGTCACGCGCCCAATCTGAACGCGAGAGCCCCCGCGGCCGTGCAGGCCGCGCCGCGCAAGCCCGAGCTCGCTGCGGCCCCCGTCGAGGAACGCAGGATCGCGCCGGTGGTCGAGACGACCCCGCGCTCCGAAGACTATTACCAGATGAAGAGCATGATCTTCGGGGCGCTGATCGAGGCCATCGATCTGTCGCAGCTCGCGAAGCTCGACGCCGAATCCGCACGCGAGGAAATCCGCGACATCATCAACGAGATCATCTCGCTGAAGAACGTCGTGCTCTCGATCGCCGAGCAGGAAGAGCTGCTCGACGACATCTGCAACGACGTACTGGGCTACGGACCGCTCGAACCGCTGCTGGCCCGCGACGACATCGCCGATATCATGGTCAACGGCGCCGGGCGGACCTTCATCGAAACCGCAGGCAAGATCCAGCTCACCAATATCCGTTTCCGCGACAACGCGCAGCTGATGAACATCTGCCAGCGCATCGTCAGCCAGGTCGGCCGGCGCGTCGACGAAAGCTCGCCGATCTGCGACGCCCGCCTCGCCGACGGCTCGCGCGTCAACGTGATCGCGCCGCCGCTGGCCATCGACGGCCCGGCGCTGACCATCCGCAAGTTCAAGAAGGACAAGCTGACGCTCGACCAGCTCGTCAAGTTCGGCGCCATATCGCCCCCGGGCGCCGAGATCCTGAAGATCATCGGACGCGTCCGCTGCAACATCGTCATCTCGGGCGGAACGGGTTCCGGCAAGACGACGCTGCTCAACTGCCTGACCAACTATATCGACGACGACGAGCGCGTCATCACCTGCGAGGACGCCGCCGAGCTCCAGCTCCAGCAGCCGCATGTGGTGCGCCTCGAAACCCGCCCCCCCAACCTCGAAGGCACGGGCGCGGTGACGATGCGCGACCTCGTCAAGAACTGCCTGCGCATGCGCCCGGAGCGCATCATCGTCGGCGAGGTGCGCGGACCGGAGGCGTTCGACCTGCTCCAGGCGATGAACACCGGTCACGACGGCTCGATGGGCACGCTACACGCCAACTCGCCCCGCGAGTGCCTGAGCCGCATCGAATCGATGATCACCATGGGCGGCTTCTCGCTGCCCTCCAAGACGCTGCGCGAGATGATCTGCTCCTCGGTCGACGTCATCATCCAGGCCCAGCGCCTGCGCGACGGATCGCGCCGGATCACTCACATCACCGAAGTGATGGGCATGGAGGGCGAGGTGATCACGACCCAGGATCTGATGCTCTACGATATCGTCGGCGAGGACGCCGCCGGCAAGCTCATCGGCCGACACCGTTCCACCGGCGTCGGGCGCCCGCGCTTCTGGGAGCGCGCGCGCTATTTCAACGAGGACCAGCGCCTCGCCGCCGCCCTCGATCAGCTCGAAGACGCAGGCACCAGCAATGCCATCTGACCGGACGCTCTCGCGGGGATCCCGGGCATGAACATGAGCACGCTCGCCGTCGCCCTGCTGGCCATGTTCGCCGTCGGCGGCGTGGTCTATGCGCTGCTCTATCCGACGCTCAGCGGCGAAAAGCGCGCGGAGAAGCGGCGCAAGGAGTTCGCCGGGCCGAGCACGGTGCGCGGCATCGACCGGGAGGCGCAGGCCCGCAACAAGCGCGGCCAGATCGCGCAGAGCCTGAAGGAGATCGAGAATCGCGAGAATGCGCGCGACAAGATCTCGCTCGAGCAGCGCATCGCCCAGGCCGGTTTGGCCTGGACCCCCAAGAAATATTACGGGATCAGCGCGGGGGTCGCGATTGCGGTCGGGCTCCTGCTCTGGCTCGCGAGCGGGAACTGGATCCTCGGCTTGGCCGGCCTCTTCATCGGCGGCTTCGGCATGCCTGCCTGGTTCCTGAAACGCTGCAAGAACAACCGCCTGAAGAAGTTCGGGGTCGAGTTCCCCAACGCGCTCGACGTCATCGTGCGCGGCATCAAGGCGGGCCTGCCCGTGAACGACTGTCTGCGCATCATCGCCAACGAAGCCGTGGAGCCGGTGAAGAGCGAATTCAGGATGATCATCGAGTCGCAGGCGCTGGGCCTGCCGCTGGCGGAGGCGGCGGTGAAGCTCCACGAGCGCATGCCCTGCGCCGAGGCCAACTTCTTCGGGATCGTCATCGCCATCCAGCAGAAGACCGGCGGCAACCTCTCCGAGACGCTCGGGAATCTGTCGCGCGTGTTGCGCGAGCGCCGCAAAATGCGCGACAAGATCGCGGCCGTATCGATGGAGGCCAAGGCCTCTGCGGCGATCATCGGGTCGCTGCCCCCGGTTGTGGCGATCCTCGTCTGGCTGACCACACCGAAATATATCGAGCTGCTCTGGATCACTCAGGTCGGCAAGGTCGCGCTGGTCGCGAGCGGCCTGTGGATGCTGATCGGCGTTCTGATCATGCGCAAGATGATCAATTTCGAGATCTGAGACCGAACATGATTGCCCAGATCGCCACCAGTGTCACCAATCCGCAGTTCCTGCTGGCGCTGCTGGCCGCCATTGCGGCGGCGGCGACCGTCCTGACGATCGCGATCCCGCTGACCGAGGGCAACAACCTCCAGAAGCGCATGAAGAACGTCGCCACGGAGCGCGAAAAAATCCGCGCCCGCGAACGTGAGAGATTGAACCGGCAGAACGAGAAGGTTTCGCTGCGGCAGGAGCCTAAAGCCTATATGCGGCGCATCGTGGAGCGCTTCAAGCTCGGGGACTGGCTCGGCACGGAGAACGCCAAGAAGCAGCTTGCAATGGCCGGCTATCGCGGCCCCCAGGCCGAAATCGCCTTCCTGTTCTTCCGTCTCGCCGCACCTGTCGGGCTGTTCCTGTTCACCTTGTTCTACGTCTTCGCCATCAACGATTTCGGCCAGAGCTTCACGATTAAGATCGCCATCGGCATCGGCGCCGCCTATCTCGGCATCAAGGCTCCGGAGATTTTCCTGTCGAACCAGGCCAGCAAACGACAGGCCTCGATGCGCCAGGCCTTTCCGGACGCGCTCGATCTGCTGCTGATCTGCGTGGAATCCGGCATGTCGATCGAGCACGCCTTCCGGAAGGTGGCCGGCGAGGTCGGCAACCAGTCGGTTCCGCTGGCGGAGGAGTTCGCGCTGTGTACGGCCGAGCTCTCCTATCTGACCGACCGGCGCATCGCCTACGAAAATCTCGCGCTGCGGACGGGCCTCGAAAGCGTGAAATCGGTCTCGACGGCTCTGATCCAGGCCGAACGTTACGGCACGCCGCTCGGCACCGCCTTGCGCGTGCTGGCCCAGGAAAGCCGCGACCAGCGCATGTCGGCGGCCGAGAAGAAGGCGGCTGCGCTGCCGCCGAAACTCACCGTCCCGATGATCGTGTTCTTCCTGCCGGTGTTGTTCGTCATCATCATGACCCCCGCAATGATCCAGGTCTTCAACTGGAAGTGAGGATCGCTCGACCGACCGTCGGGTTTCGCTTCCGCGCAAAGACCGCCAACACGGCTCCACGTGGCGGACAAAAGGCCCCACCGAATCGAAGAAGGCCGGAGCCCCTCGGGCTCCGGCCTTCTTCGATTCGGTGCGATCCTTCGACGTTTCGGCTTCGCCGGATAAATGCCGTCTCAGGCTGGCGGCACGGCAGCGGGCCGGACGCCCGCGCCCTGGAGCGCCGGCTGCCGGGTGGGCGCCTGGGTCCGTCCCTTGCCCCCCTTCAGCAGCTCCCAGCTGTTCTGCTGGCTGACGCTGCGCTTGAGATAGGCGATGGTTGCGGCGGCCTCGGCCGGGCTCTGGTCGCGGCGGGCCAGGGTCTCGGCCTCTCCGAAACGACCCTGCAGGCCGAGTACCAGCACGAGATTCTGACGGACGCGGGCGTCCGCCCGCTCGGAGGCCGCGGCCTCGGACAGAATGCGTTCGGCCTCCGGCAGTTTGCGCGAAAGGGCGAGCGACAGCCCGTAATTCGACATGATCGTCGGCTCGTTGGGAGCGAGCTTCAGGGCGGACTGGTAGAGCTGCTGCGCGCGGCTGTGATCGCCGAGTTGATCTGCGACGGTGCCCTGTGCCGAGAGAATCCGCCAGTCCGGGTTCTCCGGCGTGTGGGCGCGGCTGAGCACGTCGTCAGCCTCCTTCAGCCGGCCATTATCGGCGAGCGTGCGGCCATAGGCGCCGAGAAGCTCACGATCGTCCTGATGGGCGAGGACCGCACTCTGCAGCACGGCCAGCGCCTGCGCGTTCTGGTCGAGGCTCCGCAGCGCCCGCGCATAATGGAAGGCGGCGTCGCGATCCTTGGGATTGGCGTCGTAACGCTTGGCCCAGGTCTCGCGTTCGGCCTGCCAGTCCGACTCCGTTCGCGGTTGGGTCGCCTGACTGCGGCCGATCGAGCCGGTGATGTCGCCGAGGCCGCCACGGCCCTGGCAGCCGGCCAGGACGAGCGCGGCAAGGCAGACGGCAAGGCCGAAACCGGCACGAGAGCCCCGCACCGGCTCGTGGATTGAAGAATGGGGCCGGGCTGAAGACATGGGCCGGATCGCCTCCCGAAATCGGGGCCTCTGGATGGGTTCGTCTGGTCGATCCGGTGATAAAGCGTTAACCCTAATGCATTCTTAATCGCCTCCCCGGCACCCTTGCCCGAAACCGAAACAGCGCTCCGTGCACAGCCTCCTGATCTCTCCGCCCACCGCCGCCACTCCCGTTCACGTCGTCTCGGCTGCCAACTGGCCGATGCTTCAGGAGCAGCTCTCTCCAGCCAGTCGCGGCTTCGCCCTTGCGCAGGGTTTTGCGGCCCGCACCGGGCAACACTGCCTGCTGCCAGACCCGCAAGGGGAGTTGGCAGCCGTCCTGCTCGGCATCGACGCCGCGGGGCGCCGGCCCGATCCGTTCGCGGCCGGGCGCCTCGCCGCGCTGCTGCCGGCGGGCGACTATGCGTTATCGGGCGAGATCGGCGATCCGACATTGGCTGCGCTGAGCTGGCTGCTGCAAGGCTATCGCTTCGACCGTTATCGCAAGCCGAATCCTGCTCGTGCGCGGCTCGTCCTGCCTGAAGGCGTCGACGGCGAAGAGATCAGCCGGATCGCCGACTCCGCCATGCTGGCGCGGGACCTCGTCAACACGCCGGCGAACGAACTCGGACCTGGCGAGATCGAGGCGGCGATCCGCGGGCTCGCCACCGAATGCGGCGCGACGGTCACCAGCATCATCGGCGACGACCTCATCGCCCGCAATTTCCCGATGATCCACGCCGTCGGCCGCGCCTCGACGCGGGCACCACGGCTCGTCGACCTCGTCTGGGGCGACCCCGCCCATCCCAAAGTGACGCTGGTCGGCAAGGGCGTCGCGTTCGATACGGGCGGGCTCAATCTCAAGCCCGACGCCTCGATGCTGCTGATGAAGAAGGATATGGGCGGCGCGGCAGCGGCGATCGCGGCGGCGCGGATGATCATGCTGGCGGGGCTGCCGGTCAGGCTGCGGCTTCTCGTGCCAGCCGTCGAGAACGCGGTCTCGGGCAACTCCTTCCGACCCGGCGACGTCCTGTCGAGCCGCAAGGGCATCTCCGTCGAGATCGGCAACACCGATGCCGAGGGCCGGCTGATCCTGGCCGATGCGCTGGCGCTCGCCGACGAGGAGGCGCCGGATCTGCTCGTCGATTTTGCGACGTTGACCGGCGCTGCACGCACCGCGCTCGGGCCGGAATTGCCGCCATTCTACACCCATGACGAAATCCTCGCCGCCGAGATCGCGCGGCTCGGCATGGCGGTGAACGACCCGGTCTGGCGGATGCCGCTTTGGCCGCCCTATGACGGCCTGCTCGATTCCAAGATCGCCGACGTCAACCATGTCTCCGGTGGGGGCATGGCCGGATCGGTCACCGCAGCCCTGTTCCTCAACCGTTTCGTCGAGAAGACGCCATCCTACGCGCATTTCGACATCTACGCCTGGAACCCCGCCAACAAGCCAGGGCGACCGGAAGGCGGCGAATGCCAGGGCGCGCGAATGATCCACGCACTGGTCAAGCAGCGTTACCCGCGCGGTTAAGGCTGTTCCGCAAAGCCGATTGCGTGCTGCCGTGACGGGGATAATGATACGGGTCCGTAACGATCTGGACCCGTGCCTTTATGCCCCTGGAGATCAAGCCTTCGCAGGCGCTCAAGCTGTGGCGGCAGGTCCATCTCGATCTGGTGCGGGATCATGACGCCGATCTCTCGGCGCGCCAGACCGCGATCCTGCTGACGGTCTATCTCGAATTGCCGCCGCATACGGTGCGCGGACTGGCGAAGCAGCTCGGCGTGACCAAGCCGGTGATCACGCGCGCGCTCGACACACTCGGCAAGCTCGGCCTGCTGACGCGCAAGCGTGACGAGGCAGACCGCCGCAATGTCGTGATCCAGCGCACCGTCGCGGGAGCACTCGCCGTCGAGCGGCTGGCCGATCTGGTCACCGAGCATGCCAGGGAGATCGGCGGAAGCTGACGCCCCTCCCCCACGGTCTCCCGCCACGCTAGATTGCCACCATGAACGCGATTCTCGACCGCCGCATCCATGCCTTCCGCCCCGACCTCGCAGCACGCGCGCTGACCGGGCAGGTTGAAGCCACCCGCTTCGCCGATCCGCAAACGATGCGCATCGTCGCGGCCTCCGCGCCGGTGCGGCGCGAGCCGCGCCCGGACGCTGCACTCGACACCGAGGCGCTGGCCGGCGAACTGGTACAGGTCTACGAGCGCGAGGAGGGCTGGGCCTGGGCCCAACTCGCCGGTGACGGCTATGTCGGCTACATCCCCGACGACGCCCTGCGCCCGGACCGGCCCGCGCCGACGCATCGCGTCGCGTCCCTGCGGACCTTCGTCTACCCTGGCGCCTCGATCAAACTGCCGCCGCTGACCGCGCTCTCGCTCGGCGCCGGCGTCGCCGTCGTCGAGAGCAGGGGCGATTTCGCGGTGATTGCCGATGGCGGCCATGTCTTCGCCGCCCATCTCGCGCCGATCGACCAGCATGAAACGGACTTCGTCGCCGTCGCCGAGCGCTTCCTCGGCGTGCCCTATCTCTGGGGCGGCAAGACCAGCCTCGGGCTCGACTGCTCCGGGCTGACGCAGCTCAGCCTCGCGGCGGCCGGCATCACTGCGCCCCGCGATTCCGACATGATGGAAGCGACGCTCGGCCGACCGGTCGAACTGCGCGAGGACCTGTCGGGGCTCCAGCGCGGCGATCTCGTGTTCTGGAAAGGCCATGTCGGCATCCTGACCGCCCCCGACACGCTGCTCCATGCCAGCGGGCATGTGATGCGCGTCTATCGCGAGCCGCTGCGCGAGGCGCGTGACCGCATCCGCGCCAGGAGCTTCGGCGAGATCACTGCGATCAAGCGGCTGGGCTAACTCAGCCCAACCCCTTCAGGCGATAGAGCGCTTCCAGCGCCTCGCGCGGGGTCATTTCGTCCGGGTCGATCCCGGCGAGGGCCTCGCGCAATCCGTCCGGCTCGCCTTCGGCAACGACCGGCGCCGGCCGGCGCTGGGGCACGGCAAAGAGCGGGAGATCGTCGACCAGCGAAGCGACCGGCTTCTCGCGCTCTGTCTTCTCCAATTCGCCGAGGATGGCGCGGGCCCGCTCGACCACGGCCGGCGGCAGGCCGGCGAGCTTGGCGACCTGAATGCCGTAGGAACGGTCGGCCGCGCCCGGCACGACCTCGTGCAGGAAGACGACCTCGCCCTTCCATTCAGTGACGCGGACGGTCGCATTGGCGACGCGGTCGAGCCGGTCTCCCAGCGCCGTCAGCTCGTGATAATGCGTCGCGAACAGGCTGCGGCAGCGGTTGATCTCGTGGAGATGCTCGATCGCGGCCCAGGCGATCGAGAGCCCGTCGAAGGTCGCCGTGCCGCGGCCGATCTCGTCCAGGATGACCAGCGCGCGCGGGCCGGCCTGGTTCAGGATCGCGGCGGTCTCGACCATCTCGACCATGAAGGTCGAACGGCCGCGCGCAAGGTCGTCGGCGGCGCCGACACGCGAGAACAGCCGGTCGACGATGCCGATATGCGCGGAGGTCGCCGGCACGAAGGAGCCCATCTGGGCGAGCACCGCGATCAGCGCGTTCTGGCGCAGGAAGGTCGATTTACCGGCCATGTTCGGGCCGGTGATCAGGCAGATGCGTCCGCCCTTTGCATCGCCACCCGGCGGCGACAATTCGGTGTCGTTGGCGACGAAGGGCTTGCCGTCGCGCTTCAACGCGGCCTCGACCACAGGGTGGCGGCCGCGCTCGATGGTGAAGGCGACGCCGTCATCGACCTGCGGACGGCTCCAGCCCTCGCGGGCCGCGAGATCGGCCAAAGCCGTGGCGACGTCGAGCTCGGCCAGCGCCAATGCCGCCGCCTTGATCGGCTCGGCCTGGGTCAGGACGGCCTCGCCGAGCGCGGCGAAGATCGCGAGTTCGAGCTTCAGCGCCCGGTCGGCGGCGGAGGCGATCTTGGCTTCGAGTTCACCGAGCTCGACCGAGGAGAAGCGCATCGCATCCGACATGGTCTGGCGGTGGACGAAGGTCGCGCGCCAGGGATCGCGCAGGAACTCCTCGCCGGTCGCCTGCGGCACCTCGACGAAATAGCCCAGCATGGCGTTGTGCTTGATGCGCAGCGTCCGGCAGTTGGTTTCGGCGGCATAGCGCGCCTGCAACTGGGCGATGACCTTGCGCGAGTCGATCTGAAGCAGGCGCAGCTCGTCGAGCGCCGGATCGAACCCCTCACGCACGAAACGACCGTCGCGGCGGTTGAGCGGCAACTCATCCGCCAATGTCGCATTGAGACGAAGAGGCAGGTCGGGGTCGCTTTCGCCGAGCGCCCGCATGGCGCGCGTCAGTTCGACGGGAAGATCACCGCGCCGGACGAGCAGCGCAGCGATCGAGCGTGCCGCATCGAGCCCGGCACCGAGCGCCGCCAGATCACGCGGGCCGCCGCGGTCGAGCGAGAGTCGCGCCAGCGCTCGGGCCACGTCCGGCACCTTCTCCAGCGCCGAACGCAGATCCTCGCGCAGGCCGGCATCGGTGACGAGCAACTCGACCGCATCATGACGCGCGGCGATGGCGGTGGGATCGGTCAGCGGACCGGCGAGGCGCTCGGCCAGCAGGCGCGCACCGCCCGGAGTCACCGTGCGGTCGATCGTGGCGAGCAGGCTGCCCTGGCGCTCGCCGCCCAGAGTGCGCGTCAGTTCGAGATTGGCGCGGGTCGCCGCGTCGATCAGCATCGTCGCCGAACCGGCATCTCGCACCGGCGCCGAGAGCGGCGGGCGGGCGCCGAGCTGGGTGCGCTCGACATAGGCCAGCGCCGCACCCGCCGCCGCAATCTCGGCCCGCGTGAAGGCGCCGAAGGCATCGAGCGTGGCGACACCGAAAAATTCCTTGAGGCGGCGCTCGGCCGAGGCCGCGTCGAGCCCATCGCGAGCGAGCGGCGTCACCGGTACCGTGATCTCGCGCCAGAACTCCCTGAGCTCGGGATCGTCATGAATGGCGTCGGGGCAGACGATCTCGCGCGGCTCCAGCCGCGAGAACTCGATGGCGAGGCGCTCCTGCGGCGTCTCCATCACGGTGAAACGGCCGGTCGAGATGTCGATTGCCGCCAGCCCGTAGAGCGAGGCCACCTCGCCGGTTCTGCGGCGCGCGACGGCGACGAGGAGGCTCGCGCGGCCGGGTTCGAGCAGGCGCTCCTCGGTGATGGTGCCGGGCGTGACGAGGCGCACGACATCGCGCTTCACCACCGATTTGTTGCCGCGCTTCCTGGCTTCGGCCGGATCCTCGGTCTGCTCGCAGACGGCGACGCGATGGCCGGCGGCGATCAGCCGCTGGAGATAGTCGTCGGCGCGCTCCACCGGCACGCCGCACATCGGGATATCGTCGCCCTGATGCTTGCCGCGCTTGGTCAGCACGATGCCGAGCGTGCGCGAGGCGATTTCGGCATCCGTGAAGAAGAGTTCGTAGAAATCCCCCATCCGGTAGAACAGCAGGCAATCCGGATTGGCAGCCTTGATCTCGACGTACTGCGCCATCATCGGCGTGACGCGCTCGGCCGCGGCTGCCGGCCTGGCGGCATTCGACACAGCGGAACGGGCGGCTTCGGGGGAGGAACTCTGGTGCATCGCGCCGGCACGCTAGCAAAATGTCCGGCCAAGGCCATCCGTTAGGATGGCTTTCAACAATTCAAACTACTGTCCTGCAGCCGAATCCGGCCGGGGTCCCCACATTGCTGCTGATCAACCTCGCCGAAAGCCTGTTCTTCCTGCTGCTGGCGGGATTGCTGCTGACCGTGACCACACCCCGGTTCGGGGATCGCCCCTGGCTGCGCCAGGTGATCGTCGGCGTCCTGTTCGGGGCCGGCGCCCTGGTCAGCATGAGCAACCCGTTCCAGCTTCAGCCCGGATTGTTCATCGATTCCCGCAACAGCTTCGCGATTCTCGCCGGCCCGGTCGGCGGCCCGATCGCCTCCGTTCTGACGGCCGTGCCCCTTGTCGTCATGCGCTATCTCAGCGGCGGCGTCGGCATGGTCACAGGCGTGACCGGTATCATCGCTCGCGGCGCGATCGGCATCGCCTATGCGCTGTGGCTGGCGCGCCGCCGGCGTTCGCTGGGCATCGGCGATCTCGCTGTACTGAGCGCCATCGACGCGATCATCCTCGTCGCCTCGGTGGGCTTGATCCCCGGTGCGGCCGGCGAACGCTTCCTGCGCGAAGCCGTCCCGGTGATGGTCCTGGTCGGAACGATCGGCATCTTCCTGACCGGCATCATCGTCATCAACGACAGCGAAAGGCGCGAAACCGCCTATCGGCTGCGCACGCTGATCGATCGCGCCCCCGGCACGCTCTATCAGCGGATCATTCGGCCGGACGGCAAGATGACCTATCAGTTCGCCTCCTTCGCCATCGACAAGCTGCTCGGCATCACCAAGGAAGAGGTCGAACGGGACCCCGAGATCTGGCTCGGCAAATTGCTGCCCGAAGACCGCGCCCGGTTCGAACAGATGCGCCGCGCCCAGCAGGACACCGAGACGTTCTGGCGGTTCGAGGGGCGCTATTCCGCGCCGGATGGCAGCATCGTCTGGCTGCGCAGCGAATCGACCAAGCGGCGCCTGCGCGACGGAACGCTGGTCTGGGACGGCATCCTGCTCGACGTCACCGCCGAGAAGACGCTGGAAACCCGCCGCGGCGAGATCGAGGCGCTGCGCAAGACGACTCTGGATGCCCTTGCAAGCGATCTCGAGCGCACCGTCGGCAAGGCTCTGGGCGATGTCGGCGCCTCGTTGCACGGCATGCATACGGCCGCCGGCCAGATGGTGGAGAACGCCAACAAGACGACGCTCCGCGCCGAGAGCGTGACGCATGAGGCCGGCAGCGCCTCGCGCCGCGTCGGCAGCGTGGCGGTCGCGGCGGAGGAAATCGAGGCCTCGATCCGCGAGCTGACCCGCCAGACCAGCCATGCCGACGACACGGTGCGCGCCGCCGCATCCTATGTCCGCAGCACCCGCAGCGACGTCGCCGGGCTGACGGAAGCCGCCGACAAGGTTCGTGCCGTGCTCGATTTCATCGAGGAGATCGCGTCCCGCACCAATCTTCTCGCCCTCAATGCCACCATCGAGGCCGCCCGCGCCGGAACCGCCGGCCGCGGTTTCGCTGTGGTCGCCGGCGAGGTCAAGACACTGGCCGAGCAGACGCAGAAGGCGACCCGCGACATCGCGGAGACGCTCGCCGATATCCGCGCCGCCGCCGCGACCGCCTTCGAGGCCGTCGCCCATATCGAGGATACGATGACGACGATCGAGCAGACTTCGGGCGCGATCGCCGCCGTCGTCTGCCGCCAGGCCGGCCTCGCGTCGACCATCGCCGCCGATGCGCAGGCCGTCGCGCTGAGCGCCGATGCCGTCACCGTCAATGTCGGCGCCGTCGGCGTCGAGGCGCGCATCACCGGTGATGCCGCGATCCATGTCGCGGAGACCGCCCGCAAGGTCGACGAGCAGGCCGAGGCGCTCGACCGCTACGTCACCGATTTCGTACGCAGCGTACGCACGACCTCGCGCGCCTGATCCCGCGCCCGCCCGCTTCCACACCGACGGGAGTTGCGCGATCACTCGCCGCTTGTGATCGGCGGGCGCACCGCCGTATGGTCAGCCGCCCCTCGAAAAAACACAAGAAAAGACACTTCGATGAACGACCGCCCGACCACCAAGAAAGCCCGCCCGACCTTTACGGACCAGGAAGCCCTGCTGTTCCATTCGCAGGGACGGCCCGGCAAGCTGGAGGTGGTGCCGACCAAGCCGATGGCGACGCAGCGGGACCTCTCGCTCGCCTATTCGCCCGGCGTCGCCGTGCCGGTTCTGGCGATCGCGGAGGATCCGTCGCGCGCCTATGACTATACGACGCGCTCGAACCTCGTCGCCGTGATCACGAACGGGACCGCGATCCTCGGCCTCGGCAATCTCGGCGCGCTCGCCTCGAAGCCGGTGATGGAAGGCAAGTCCGTCCTGTTCAAGCGCTTCGCCGACGTCGACTCGATCGACCTCGAGGTCGATACCGAGGATCCGGACAAGTTCATCGAGGCCGTGCGCTATCTCGGCCCGTCCTTCGGCGGCATCAATCTCGAGGACATCAAGGCTCCCGAATGCTTCATCATCGAGCAGCGCCTGCGCGAGCTGATGGACATCCCCGTCTTTCATGACGACCAGCACGGCACCGCAATCATCGCCGCCGCCGGCCTGATCAATGCGCTTGATATCACCGGGCGCGACATCAAGACGACTAAGCTCGTCATCAACGGCGCCGGCGCCGCCGCCATCGCCTGCATCGAGCTGCTCAAGGCAATGGGTTTCAAACCCGACAACGTCATCCTCTGCGATACCAAGGGCGTGATCTACCAGGGCCGCACCGAGGGCATGAACCAGTGGAAATCGGCCCATGCCGTGGTCACCGACCGGCGCACGCTGGCCCAGGCGCTGGACGGAGCGGATGCCTTCTTCGGCCTGTCCCAGAAGGGCGCGGTGACGCCGGAGATGGTCGCCTCGATGGCGCCGAACCCCATCATCTTCGCCATGGCCAATCCCGATCCTGAAATCACACCGGAGCAGGTCCATGCCATCCGCGACGACGCGATCATGGCGACCGGCCGCTCGGACTATCCCAATCAGGTCAACAACGTCCTCGGCTTCCCCTTCATCTTCCGTGGCGCGCTCGACGTGCGCGCCACCACGATCAACATGGAGATGAAGATCGCCGCTGCCGAGTCGCTGGCGATGCTGGCACGCGAGGACGTGCCCGACGAGGTCGCGGCCGCCTATCAGGGTTCCCGGCCGCGCTACGGCAAGGACTATATCATCCCCGTCCCGTTCGATCCGCGCCTGATCCATGTCGTGCCGATGGCTGTCGCCAAGGCGGCGATGGATTCGGGCGTCGCCGGCAAGCCGATCGTCGATACCGCCGCCTACAAGGCACAGCTTTCGGCGAGACGCGACCCGATCGCCGGCACGCTCAACCGCATCTTCGAGCGCGTCCGCCGCTATCCCAAGCGCGTCGTCTTCGCCGAGGGCGAGGAGGAGCAGGTCATCCGCGCCGCCGCCTCATTCGTGGCGCAGGGGCTCGGCCAGGCCATCCTCGTCGGCCGCGAGGACCGGATCACCGAGGCCGCGACCTTCCTCGGCGTCGATCTCGAAGCCAAGGGCATCTCGATCCAGAACGCCCGGCTCTCGCATCGCAATGCCGCCTATGCGCAGTATCTCTACGAGCGGCTGCAAAGGCAGGGCTATCTGTTCCGCGACTGCCAGCGCCTGATCAACCAGGACCGCAACCATTTCGCCGCGGCGATGGTGGCTCTTGGCGATGCCGACGCGATGGTGACCGGCGTCACCCGCAACTACTCGATCGCGCTGGAGGAGGTTCGCCGCGTCATCGACGAGAAGCCTGGCCATCGCGTGATCGGCGTCTCGATCGTGATCTCGCGCGACCGCACCGTGCTGGTGGCGGACACCGCGATCACCGAGATGCCGACCGCGCGGCAATTGTCGGAGATCGCCATCGAGGCGGCCGGCGTCGGCCGCCGGCTCGGCTACGAGCCGCGCGTCGCGATGCTCGCCTTCTCGAGCTTCGGCCATCCCGCCGGCGAGCGCTCGGAGAAGGTGCGCGAGGCCGTGGCCTTGCTCGACGGCCAGCGCGTCGATTTCGAGTATGACGGCGAGATGGCCGCGGATGTCGCGCTCAATCGCGAGGTGATGAGCCAGTACCCGTTCTGCCGGCTCTCCGGGCCCGCGAACGTGCTGGTGATGCCGGCTTTCCACTCGGCCTCGATCTCCACCAAGCTGCTGCAGGAACTCGGCGGCGCGACCGTGATCGGCCCGCTGATCGTCGGCCTCGACAAGCCGATCCAGATCGTGCCGCTCGGCGCGAAGGATTCCGATATCGTCAACATGGCCGCGCTCGCCGCCTTCAATATCGGCGGCTAGGTCAAAACGCCTCTGCCCATTCTCGTCATGCTCGCCTTGTGGCGCGCATGACGACGAGTGTCAGGACGCATTCTTCTTCCGCGTCGCGGCGGCCTTCTTCGCCGAAGCGGAACGCTCGGCCTTCGGACGCGCAGCGGAGGCCGCACCGCCGAGCTTGCCGCCACGGCGTGCCGACGCGTTGGTGTCCGGCTTGCCGCGGCCGGAGCCGGACTTGTTGCCACCGCCGCTATCCTTATTGACGGTCGCCCAGGCCCGGCGCTCGGCCTCCTCATGCGGAACGCCGCGCTCCTCGTAGCTGTCCTCGATATGCTCGGCCTTGCGCTTTTGCTTGTCGGTATAGGCAGATTTATCTCCACGCGGCATGGCGGACCTCCCTCGCTGAGCTGAGCGGGGAACGCGGGGCACGCCATCGCTGTTCCGAACGGACACGCGGCCGATCCGTTCATGTCGAGTTCATTTTCGTCCAATCAGGTTTGAGCCAGAGGAGACCGGAAAACCGGCCCTGGGGGACAATTTTCAACCGTGCTGACGCCCGACGAGACGCCAGGCGCGAGATCGGCCGTGCCTGGAGATCGCCAGGTCGCGCTGCGATTCGTGCGCTTGACCCGCGATTTCTGGCGTGGCGAGACCGCGCGCTGCGCCTGGCTCTGGACGCTGCTGCTGGCAGCGGGCGTCATCCTCACCGTCTTCGCCAATGTCACGGTCAATCGCTGGAACGGCTGGTTCTTCGACGCGCTCGAGCGGAAGGACGGCCACAGCGCCCTCGTCGCCATGACCGTGTTCCCGGTGATCGTACTGGTGGTCGCCGGACTTGGCGTCCTCATCCTGAAATCGCGCGAGACCTTCCAGGTACACTGGCGGCGCTGGCTCACCGCCAAGCTGGTCGATGGCTGGGTCGGCGACCGCCGCTTCTTCCGCCTCGGTCTCTCGGGGAAGGAACCCGCCAATCCGGAATACCGGATCGCGGACGATGTCCGCTGGGCGACGGAGCCGATCGTCGATTTCGCGATGGGCCTGCTCTCCTCGGTCATCACCATCGTGATCTTCATCGAGATTCTCTGGGAGATCGGCGGCAGCCTGCGCCTGAGCTGGGGCGGGACCGAGATGACGATCCCTGCCTATCTCGTGCTCGCCGCGATCCTCTATGCCGTGATCGTCACCCTGCTCGTCACGGCCGTGGGGCGGCGCCTCGCCGGGCTCATCGCCAAGCGTACCGAGAGCGAGGCGGGCCTGCGCTTCGCGCTGATGCGCATCCGCGACCATGGCGAGGCGATCGCGCTCGCCCGCACCGAGGCGGGCGAGCGGCAGGCGGTGGCGCAGAGCCACGCCGTGCTGGTGCTGCGCTGGCTCTCCGTGATCACGCAGCGGGCGCGCCTGACCTGGATCACCAATGGCAGCAGCGCGCTGGTGCCGGTCGTGCCGCTGCTGCTGGCCGCCCCGAAATATCTCGCAGGCGAGATGACGCTGGGTGGCGTCGTGCAGGTCGCAGCCGCCTTTGTCGCCGTGCAGAACGCCTGCAACTGGCTGTTCGACAATTTCATGCGCATCGCGGAATGGCTCGCCGCAGCGCGGCGCGTCAACGAGCTCGCCGACGCGCTGGAAGAAGTCGGGCAGGAGCAGCCGGCACAAGGCCTCGTCGTCGAGGACGGACCGCATGACAGCCTGCGGCTGGAGGCGGTGACGCTACATGACGGTGCCGGCCACGCGCTCGCGGCAGGCATCAATTTCGTGCTGCCCGCGGGAGCCGTGCTTCATGTCACCGGCGATGCCGGCTTCGCCAAGAATGCCCTGATGCAGGCCATCGCAGGGCTCTGGCAGCAGGGCGAGGGCACGATCGTGCTGCCCAGGGGCGCTCGCATCGCCACCGTGCCTCAGCATCTGCAGTTGCCGGGAATCGGCCTGCGCCATCTCCTCCAGGGCGATCGGCCGCGCCCGGCACCGGAAATCGCCGCGGCCATGCGCCGCTACGGCCTGTCGACCCTGACCGCACGGCTCGACGGCGAGGATGACTGGAACAGGAGCCTGACGCGCGCCGAGCGGCAGCGGCTCGCGCTCGCCCGGACCGAACTGGCCGATCCCGCGATCGTGCTGCTCGACGAGGCGACGAGCGCGCTCGAAACCGATGCGGCACTGGATTTGCTGACCGAGCTGCGCGCAGCCCTCCCTCGCGCGATCATCATCGCCTTCGGGCAGAGCCCGGGCCTGACGGAAAGCGCCAGCCACCGGATCGTGCTGCGCCGTATCAGGGGCATCGCCGAGATCGTCGAGCGCGAGGGCTTCGCCGAGCCCCGCATCGCCACGACCAGCGAAGCCTGCTGAGCACCATCACAACAAGAAACCCATTCGGAGAGGAGAAACACCGTGAAGATGAATATCTGGGATGCGTTCTGGGGTCTCGAGATCGAGCAGTGCCCCTGCGACGTGCATTTCGTCGAGTGGCTGGAGCAGGAGAAACTCAGCGGCCGGCGCATCTATCATTTCGGCACCGGCGGGCATCATTATGTCGGCCTGCGCTGCGCCGAGCCGCATCTCGACAACACGGTGCTGGGCATCACCGCTTCGCCGCAGGAATACGAGTCCTTCATCAGGCTGGCGACCGACAATCCGAACGTCACCAAGACCTACAGCGCCTATTTCGGCGACATCTACACCAGCAATGCCCGCCTGCTGCCGCGCTTCGACATCGTGACGCTGTTCCACACCGGCGAGTTCCGCGGCGAGGCCAACGACGCCTATGGCGCGCTGACCGACCGCGAGGTGATGGACCTCTTCACCGCGCAGACCGACAAGGGCGGCCATATCCTGTTCTACAGGGGCTCCTACGCCTATGACGTGGCTGAGCGCCTGATCCCGGACTGGATGAAGGCGATGCCGGTGGAGGAGGTCGAGGGCTTCAAGACACTGCGCATCTTCCGCAAGACGGCCTGAGGCGCTCCATCATACGGGGATCCGGGTTCCCTCATGCGTCCTATTCGCCGCTGCGGCTTGTGCATTGCCGCCGAGGCGTTATCTGTCGGGCGGGGTTCATCCGAGCCCTGCCCGCCACCGCGCCGCCGCACTCCCGCGGCGCCGCGCAACCCCGAGAGCGCATGTCGTTCGGCCCGCATGAGCCCGGAATGCCCCTGCGCAAGCGCAGCCGCTGGTGGTGGCTCGGCCCGCTGGCGAGTTTCGTCATCTTCGGTGCCTCGCTGGTCGTCCTGTGGCACATCATCAGCGGGATGGAGCCCGGCCAGCTCGCCGGCGCCTTCGAGAATGCGAGCCTGCGCCAGCTCGGCCTCGCCATCGCCTTCACGGCGCTGAGCTATCTGCTGCTGACCGGCTACGACAAGCTGGCGCTACGCCGGCTCGGCCTCTCCATTCCCTATCGCACAACTGCGCTCGCCTCCTTCACCAGCTATTCGGTCTCGTTCACGCTCGGCTTCCCGATCGTGACCGGCGGCACGGTGCGCTACTGGATCTATTCGCCGAAGGGGGTGAGGGCGTCCGAGGTCGCCAGCCTGACCGTGATCGCCGGGATCACCTTCTGGCTCGGGCTCGGCGCCATTCTCTGCGCCAGCCTGTTCTACGCCTCGGAAGCAGTCGCGATGCTGGCGCGGACCTCGCCACTCGTCGTCCAGATCGTCGGCGGGCTCGTGGGCCTCGGCATCCTCGGCTATCTCACCTGGATCGCGACGGACGAGCGCACGATCCGCGTGCGCGGCTGGAACCTGCACCTGCCCGGGCTCGGCACCACCCTCGGCCAGATGGCGCTCGGCGCCTGCGAGGTCTGCGCGGCCGCAGCCGTGCTCTTCGTGCTGCTGCCCGGCGGCTACGGCCTGGAATACCCGACCTTCCTCGCAGCCTATATCTTCGCCTGCCTGATCGGCATCGCCAGCCACGCTCCGGGTGGGCTGGGCGTGTTCGAGGCGACGATGCTGGTCGCGCTCAACCGCTTTCCCTACGAGCAGGTGCTGGGCGCGCTGCTGATCTTCCGGGTGGTCTACTACATCCTGCCCTTCATCCTCGCGCTGGTGCTGCTGGCGCTGAACGAGATGGTCCGCCGCATCCGCCGCCACGAGCCGTAGGACGCGCCAGTTATTTCATCGCGACGATGATCAGCATGAAGGCCAGCATCAACAGGAGCAGGCGGAAGCTCCAGTTGATCCTACCCAGTTGCTCGGCCGCGCTTTCCGGCCAGTCTTCCTCGACCTCATGGACAGGGGGCGCTGCGGGAGCGGGAGCCGGCGTGGCCTCCACGGCGGCCGGAAGCGGGCGTGGCCGCCATTCGATGGTCTCGATGAAGCCGCGCGCGGGCTGGCTGGAGCGTCCGTCGGCGTCGAGGCCGAGATACCAGTCGAGCGGCTCGCCGTTCACGCACCCGCGATCCTCTTCGCGGATCCAGAGGCTGGTCGTGGCGCTCAGCGAGATTTCCTGCGCCAGGCCGGAAAGCAGGTCGGCCTTCAGTGCCTCGAAAACCGCGGGCGCCAGGAATGCCTCGGCGAAAGGCGAGGAGACGCCGTCCTCGTCGCGATAGCCGAGCATCAGTAGCAGGCGCGGCTGCTCTCCGGCCTGCGAGAGCGGGCGCAGCGTGAGTTCGATCGTGCCGGCCTCGCCCTCTGATCCAGCCCGGCGCAGGGCGCCGTCGGGCACAACCGCCTCGGCCAGAAAGCGCCGGCTCTCCTCCAGCTGACCCTCACGGCTCGCAAAGCCCCCGACAAAACGTAAGCCGGAGGCCGATAGCCGAAAACGCCGGGCCGCGCCCTGCACGTAACGGGTCGACAGGCCCTCGATCGCCATCCGCCCGTCGCTGACGGAAACGCGGCGGGCTGCGCGTGATTCGTCCATATCCTCGTCCTGTTTCGTTGCGACGATAGCAGCTTGGACTCGTCGCGTCAGGCGATGGGTTCCTGACAGCATCAGGCCGATACTGCAGGATAAGAACATCCTCGAACCGTGAGGGAGGCCAAGACGATGGCAGACGAACTCGTGCTCTACACGAACCCGATGTCGCGCGGGCGCATCGCGCGCTGGATGATGGAGGAGATCGGTCAGCCCTACCGCGCCGAGATCCTGGGATTCGGCGAGCCCATGAAGGGCGCCGCCTACAAGGCGATCAACCCGATGGGCAAGGTGCCGGCACTGGTCCATGGCGATACCGTCGTGACCGAATGCGCCGCGATCTGCGCCTATATGGCCGATGCCTTTCCGCAGGCCGGGCTCGCGCCCGAGCCGGCCAGCCGGCTGCGCGGCCCGTATTATCGCTGGATGTTCTTCGCCGCCGGCCCGATCGAGGCCGCCGTGAGTAACAAGGCCTTCGGCATGGAAGTACCGCCCGACCGGGCGCGCGCCATAGGCTACGGCACCTATGCCGATGCGATGGACACGCTCGAATACGCCGTGACCCGCGGCGAGTACCTGACCGGCAACCGGTTCAGCGCCGCCGATGTCTATGTCGGGTCGCAGGTGCTCTGGGGCCTTCAGTTCGGCACGATCGAGAAACGGCCGGCCTTCGCGGCCTATGGTTCCCGCCTCGCGGCGCGCCCGGCAGCACGCCGCGCAGCCGAGATCGACGATGCGCTGATGGCCGAGATGCAGAAACAGGGGTGAATTCGCCGCCCTGCGCCGGGAATCGCGCCTGGCGCATGACACATCGCCAACCGGACCGGTTGCCGCGCGCGGTCGGCAGGGTTAATCCTGCCGGTAGAAGCTTGCCCGCACTGCCGCATGACCGCAGCCGCCGGGTTCCGCCAGCCGGTTCGCGATCGCCATGAACGACATGTCCGCCCTTGCCCGGCCGCGCCACGGCATGGGCTTCTACCCCTTCGTGGGTCTGACCGCCGCCCTGATGGCGACGAATGCGCTCGCCATCGATTCGATGTTGCCGGCGCTGCCGCAGATGGCCGAGACGCTCGGCATCGCCGAAGCCAACCAGCGACAATGGATCATCACCGCCTATCTGCTCGGTTTCGGCGTCTCTCAGATCTTCTACGGCACCATCGCGGATCGCTATGGCCGACGCCCGATCCTGCTCATGGGCCTCGGCGTCTATGTCGTCGCGAGTACCGCAGCGGCCTTCGTCGGCTCCTTCGAAGCGATGATGGCGGCGCGCGTTCTGCAGGGCATCGGCGCTGCCGCGACCCGCGTGCTCGTGATCTCGATCGTGCGCGACTGCTATTCCGGCCGGGAGATGGCGCGCGTCATGTCGCTGGCGATGATCGTGTTCCTGGCGGCACCGATCCTGGCGCCCTCGATCGGCCAGGCGATCCTCTGGGTCGCGCCCTGGCGCTGGATCTTCGGTGTGCTGACCAGCTTCGGCGCCGTCGTGATGATCTGGGTCCTGCTCAAGCTGCCCGAAACCCAGCATCCCGAGGATCGCAAGCCGATCGAGCCCGCAAGCGTGCTCGCCTCCTTCCGGACGACGCTGACCAGCCGCATCGGCGTCGGCTACATGCTGGCCATGGCCTTCGTGCTCGGCGGGCTCTTCGGCTTCATCAACTCGGCGCAGCAGGTCTTCGTCGACGTCTTCCACGCGCCGGAGCTGTTCACCACCATCTTCGCGCTGATCGCGATGTTCATGGCGGCGTCCTCGCTGCTGAATTCGCGCATCGTCGGCCGACTCGGCATGCGCCGCGTCTCGCATGGCGCGCTGCTCGGCTATATCGCGCTGACGAGCCTCCATGCGCTGGTGGCGCTGGCCGGCCATGAATCGCTCTGGAGCTTCGCCATCCTGCAGGGGGCGGCGATGTTCTGCTTCGGGCTGATCGGCCCGAATTTCGGAGCCATGGCGATGGAGCCGCTCGGCCATGTCGCCGGCACGGCCTCTTCGGTGCAGGGCTTCGTGACCACAGTGATCGGCGCGCTGCTCGGCTTCTATATCGGCCAGCATTTCAACGGCACGGTCGTGCCGCTGACGCTCGGCTTCGCGCTCTGCGGCATCGCGGCGCTCATCGTCGTGCTGGTCGTGGAGAAGGGCCGGCTGTTCCATCCGGCGTCGGGCCGGTCCTGAAAGCACGCACTCTCGCACCGCCGCCTGCGGCGACGGGGATGCCTTGAACCTGCGCCGGTCCGACCTGGACCGAACGCGATCCGCCCTAGGCTCGGGACAGGCGCCGCCATCGCCTTCCCGTAGAACGCAGAAAAACGCTCAGGTTGTCTGCAGATTCACCGCCGAGTTCTTGCCGGTCTTGCGATCCGGCTCGAGATCGTAGCTGATCTTCTGCCCCTCGTTCAGGCCGCGCAGGCCGGCCCGCGTCACCGCGCTGATATGGACGAAGACGTCATTGCCGCCACCATCCGGGGTGATGAAGCCGTAACCCTTGGTCTCATTGAACCATTTCACGGTTCCCGTACTCACATGCCGTTCCTTCCATAGGCTCGCCGGTTCTCCCGGCGGGATAATGTAAGGAGCAAATCGCCCCGCTTGCAACGACGCGCCGCACAACCCGTACCGCGCTTGCGAAAAGCGGACCGCAATGCCTGCCGCGCAGGCCAGCCGCCGCCGCAAGCCGCTTGCGGTCCGGCCGCCGCTCGCCCATGAACGGCGCAAGTCTAGATCATCGCGCGTCCTAGCGGAGGCGATCACGATGATCTAGCTCATTGGGGTCGCATCGGATTTGTCCGCAAAGTGGATTCCACTTTGCGGTCCGATACAACGGAACGAGGGAGCAGCAGATGAGCAATTATGTGATCGATCCGCCGGCCGTGACGGCCGTTCCGGTCGCAGGCGGCGGCTCCTTTCCGGTGCGGCGCATCTTCTGCGTCGGGCGCAACTACGCCGAGCATGCCCGCGAGATGGGCCATGATCCCGATCGCGAAGACCCGTTCTTCTTCACCAAGCCGGCCGACGCGCTGCTGATCAACGGCGCCGATATGCCCTATCCGACCAAGACCGGCGACCTCCATCACGAAATGGAACTCGTCGTCGCGATCGGCACCGGCGGCAAGGACATCCCCGCATCCGAAGCCCTCGCCCATGTCTACGGCTATGCGGCCGGGCTCGACATGACCCGCCGCGACCTGCAGAACGTCGCCAAGAAGGCCGGCCGCCCGTGGGACATGGCCAAGGGCTTCGACCTTTCCGGCCCGATCGGCGAGATCGTGCCCGCGAGCCATGCCGGCCATCCCAGCGCAGGCAAGATCGAGCTGACCGTCAACGGCGTCGTGCGCCAGAGCTCCGATCTGGCCAAGCAGATCTGGAATGTCGAGGAAACGATCGCCTATCTCTCCGGCCTCGTCGAGCTGAAGCCCGGCGACCTGATCTTCACGGGCACGCCGGAAGGCGTCGCCTCGGTGAACAAGGGCGACGTGCTCGAGGGCGAGATCGCCGGCGTCGGCACCGTCCGTACCCGCATCGCCTGACCCGATAACCGGGAACACGGGACTGGATATCATTCGGTCCGATGTTCCCGGTTTTTGATTCTGCATCGGCTTCTTCCGAAAATTGCACCCCACTTTTCGGGCCGATGCTCCAGGACAAGGACCGCATCATGCACCTCACCCCCGACGCCTCCGGCGTCTTCCCGATCGCGCCGACCCCGTTCAACCCGGATGGCAGCGTCGACTGGGCCTCGGCAGACCGGCTGTTCCAGTTTTATCACGATATCGGCTCGGACGGTGTCACCGTGCTCGGCATCATGGGCGAGGCGCCCAAGCTGGAGCCCGATGAGTCGGTCGAGCTGGTCAAGCGCTGCGTCGCCCGGATGGGCGGCAAGCCGATCATCGTCGGCGTCTCGGCGCCCGGCTTCGCCGCGATGCGCTCGCTCGCCCGGCAGGCGATGGATCTCGGCGCCGGCGGCGTGATGATCGCCCCGCCCCCCTCGCTGCGCACCGACGACCAGATCACCGGCTATTACGCCCAGGCCGTCGAGGCGATCGGCAGCGACATCCCCTTCGTCATTCAGGACTATCCGCTGACGCTCTCGGTGGTTATGACGCCCGCCGTGATCCGCAAGATCGTCATGGACAACCCGTCCTGCGTGATGCTGAAGCATGAGGACTGGCCGGGTCTCGAGAAGATCTCGACGCTGCGCAAGTTCCAGAAGGAAGGCTCGCTCCGTCCGATCTCGATCGTGACCGGCAATGGCGGCCTCTTCCTCGATTTCGAGATGGAGCGCGGCGCCGACGGCGCCAATACCGGCTATGCCTTCCCGGAACTGCTGATCGACGTGGTGCGGCTGCAGAAGGCCGGCAAGCGCGACGAGGCCCATGACATCTTCGACGCGCATCTGCCGCTGATGCGCTACGAGCAGCAGCAGGGCGTCGGCCTTGCCGTGCGCAAGTACACGATGATGAAGCGCGGCATCCTCAGCCACGACGCCCAGCGCAAGCCGGGCTCGGTCCTCAGCGCCGCTGCCAGGGCCGAGGTCGATTATCTGCTGTCGCGGCTCGCGAAGCGCGATCCGCGCGCGAAGATCTGAGGCCCAACGCTGCCGACAAAAGCGCGGGGAACCCTCTCCCGTAGGGAGAGGGCAGGGTGAGGGGTAGGCCGTTGGACGCTTGAGCGCGACCTGACCGCTGCTGCGGTGAGGACCAGCGCAACTGGTCCAGGGGCCGACACCTCACCCCTGCCCCTCTCCTTACAGGAGAGGGGTTACCCGCAGATTTTTCGGCAATCAGCGCGGCACTCAGTGCCCCTTGTGCTCGCCCTCGCTGCCCTTGGCCGCGATTGCGTCGACCTTGAACTCGACATCGACGGTCCCGGCCTTCTCGAAGGTCAGCGTGCCCTTCATCATCTCGCCCTGCTTGAGCTGCTGCTTCAGCTCCATGAACATGATGTGATAGCCGCCCGGCTTGAACTCGACCTTCGTTCCGGCCGGCAGCTCGATGCCATTGTCCAGGGGCCGCATCGTCATGATGCCGTCCTTGACCGCCATTTCATGGATTTCGGAACGGCCTGCGAAGGGCACCGAAACCGAGACCAGACGGTCGACGGTCGTGCCGGTGTTCTCGATCGAGAGATAGCCGCCGCCGACCTTGGCGCCGGCCGGCGTGGCACGCGACCAGGGATGGCCGATCTTGAGCGGGCCGGCCTTGAACTCATGGGCCGTTGCGAAGCCGGCCGAGAGCACGAGAGCCACGGCGGCGAGCGAATAGGAAAGCTTCATGATGGATATCCTGAACGAACGGGCCGCTGGCGCAGCCTCGTGAAGAGGTGCCGTCGCTCATGGCAGAGCGGACAGGCCGGAATTGGATGCAGGTGGGCAGGCTGAGGTTTCAGCCCAGCGGCGGCGCGCGCGATTGCGCAAGCCCGGCCGCGAAACGATGCGGCAAGCCTTCCGCCAGCAGCTCAGGCACTGCCAGGCGCGTGGCGAGCCGCCCCGGCGCCGGCGCGGCCTCGATCGGCGGGCCGGCGAGAACGGGATTGAGCGGGCAGCCCTTGCAATGGGCGAGATCGCCAAGCGGGACCTGCTGGCCGTCATCCGGCACCGGCGCGCCGGAGCAGAGCACGACGCCGTCATGGCCGCTCAGCGTCGCCAAGGCCGGCGCCGGCGCGAGCGCCAGAGCCATGACGCAAAGCGCGTAGGCCATCGCCAGCCAGGCACCCAGCCCGGAGCGGCGAAGACGATCGAGAAGGGCGGCGCGAGCCTGCATGGCCGCAGATGGCCCCGCTTCCCCGGCTTCGTCAAGCCGCGCATTGCCGCATCCTTGGCGAGGCGCAAAGAGCACGCGGAGAAAATCCTTCTCTGCCGCCCCGTTTCTTCAAAAGAACGAACCGGTTGACAAAGAGGACGATCTTGATCAGATTGCAGGTGTTCCCGGAGCGATCGGGGAGCCGCGGAGATTTGAGCAGCAGCTTGCGCCGCGTCACCAAACGCTAAAGCGCCACGACCGGGTCGTGGGCTCCAGATCGAGGAGACTGACATGACCATTGCCGGAACGAGCCGAAGCCAGACCCGCTTCCGCCGAATGTCCTGCCGCTGTCGACGCTGAGATCGCGAGGCCGAAAGGCCATCCTCTAACGATCGTTTCGACGAACGCCGCCCGAGCGGCGAAAGGCAGTTTCATGTCCCAGATTCAGTCTCTTCCCGGCCGGGCCCGCCCGGCGCAGCAAGCCTATGTCATCGAGCTCGGCGAGGCCCAGATCGGGCTCGTGAGCCGCCGCTCCGACGAGCGCGACTTCACCTTCGTCTCGGCCTCCGCCGCCTTCCGGGCGCTGGACGGCCAGCGCTTCGCGACGCCCGGCGCCGCCGAGACCGCCGCACGCCGGCTCTCCCGCACGCTGCGGCGCTCGCCTCTGCTGCTGGCTTCGTGAGGCGGCGATGCGGCTCCTCTCCACCCTCTGGAACGGCATCGCGAACTGGTTCGCCGAGGCCGTTCCCGCCAGTTTCGACCCGCTCGACGCCGCGACCGCGGACGACCAGCGCCGCTCGGTCCATGACGTGACCATCGAGCAGCTCGGCATCGCCCACTGGTCCTGCCACACGCATTTCTGAGGACATGATGAACGCCCCCGTCAGACCCGGCACGCTCGATGCCGGAATAACATCCGTTCCCTTGCCCCTTGCCTTGCCCAAACCGGCCATCCGCTTCGAGCAGGTCGGCAAGACTTATCCGGGCCGCCGCGGCCAGCAGCCGGTCGCCGCGCTCGCCAGCATCGATCTCGACGTGCCCGCCGGCACCATCCTCGGCGTGATCGGGCGCTCCGGCGCCGGCAAGTCAACGCTGATCCGCCTCGTCAACGGGCTGGAGCGTGCCACCGAGGGCCGCATCCTGATCGAAGGCACGGATGTTACGGGCCTCAGCGAATCCGGCTGGCGCCAGCAGCGCCGGCGGATCGGCATGATCTTCCAGCATTTCAACCTGCTCTCGTCGCGCACGGTCTTCGACAATGTCGCGCTGCCGCTGGAGATCGCGGGCGCCGGCAAGGCCGAAATCGCGGCGAAGGTCGAGCGCCTTCTTGCGCTGGTCGGCCTTTCCGACAAGAGCGCGCGCTATCCGGCCGAGCTGTCGGGCGGACAGAAGCAGCGCGTCGGCATTGCCCGCGCGCTCGCAACCGATCCGAAGGTACTGCTCTGCGACGAGGCGACCTCAGCGCTCGACCCCGAGACGACGCGCTCGATCCTCGCGCTGCTGAAGCAGGTCAACCGCGAGCTCGGCATCACCATCCTGCTGATCACGCACGAGATCCCCGTCATCAAGGAGATCTGCGACCGGGTCGCCGTGATCGAGGGCGGGCGCATCGTCGAGCAGGGCGAGACTTTCGATGTCTTCACCAACCCGCAGCATCCGACGACGGCAAGCTTCGTCGAGACGGTGACCGGCGTCGAGGTGCCCGAGCATCTCGCCCATCGCATCCGCAAGGACGCACGTCCCGGCGACAATATCGTGCTGCGCATCACCTTCCTCGGCGAGAACGCCACCGCCCCGGTGATCAGCCGGCTGAGCGCCATCGTCGGCGTCGACGTCAACATCCTGGCCGGGCGGATCGACGCCATCGCCGGCCAGCCCTTCGGCAGCCTGCTCGTCTCGGTGCCCTCGCGCGCACCGGAAAGCGATGCCGTGCTCGGCGCCCTGAAGAGCCTCGGACTCAAGGCGGAGGTCGTCGGCCATGTCTCCTGAACTGATCAACCTCATCGCCCAGTCGACGCTGGACACGCTGGCCATGGTCGCGGTCGCGGCCGGGCTCGGGACGCTGTTCGGCCTGCCGCTCGGCGTCTTCCTCGCCACCAGCAAGCGCGGCGAATTGTTCGCGGCTCCTGCCGCCAACCTCCTGCTCGGCACGCTGGTCAATGCCACGCGATCGACACCCTTCATCATCCTCGTCGTCGCGATCATCCCGTTCACGCGCCTGGTCGCCGGGACCTCGATCGGAACGGCTGCTGCAATCGTGCCGCTGACCGTCGCCTCCACGCCCTTCATTGCAAGGCTGATCGAAGGCGCGGTGCGCGAAGTCGATCAGGGACTGGTCGAAGCCGCGCGCGCCATGGGCGCCACACCCGTGCAGATCGTGCGCAAGGTGCTGGTGCCCGAGGCCCTGCCGGCGATCGTGCTCGGCCTGACGCTGGCGCTCGTCAGCCTGATCGGCTTCTCGGCCATGGTCGGCGCGGTCGGCGGCGGCGGGCTCGGCGATCTCGGCATCCGCTACGGCTACCAGCGTTTCATGCCGGACGTGATGGCGGTGGTCGTCGCCGTGCTCATCGTCCTCGTCCAGCTCGTCCAAAGCATCGGTGACCGGCTCGCCCGCCATCTCAACAAGCGCCTGCGTCACGCCTGACGCTTCATCCCATTCGCTTCAGACCAAAGGAAACCGCATCATGACCGCCTCTTTCACTCGCCGCGCTGCCATCGGCGCCGGCTTCTCGCTTGCCCTCGCGGCCGGCCCGGCCTTCGCCCAGGCCCAGGTGCTCCGCATCGGCGTCACCCCCGGCCCGCATGCCGAGATCTTCGAGAAGGTGAAGCCGCTCGCGGCGCAGAAGGGCCTCGACCTCAAGATCACCGAGTTCTCCGATTATGTCGTGCCGAACCAGGCGCTGGACGCCGGCGAGCTCGATGCCAACGCCTTCCAGCACGAGCCCTATCTCGACAACCAGGTGAAGGATCGCGGCTACAAGATCGTCAAGGTCGGCCTGACCGTGAACTTCCCGATCGGCATCTACTCGACGAAGTACAAGAGCTGGGCCGAGATCCCGGACGGCGCCACGATCGCCATCCCGAACGACCCGACCAATGGCGGCCGCATCCTGCTGCTGCTGCAGGACAAGGGCGTGATCAAGCTGAAGGACGGCGTCGGCTTCAAGCCGACGGTCGCCGACATCACCGCCAACCCGAAGAAGTTCAAGCTCATCGAGCTGGAAGCCGCGCAGACCCCGCGCTCGCTGGCCGATGTCGCGGCTGCCGCGATCAACACCAACTATGCCGTCGATGCCAAGATCGATCCGACTTCCGCCATCCTGCGCGAAGATGCCAAGGGCCCCTATGTCAACCTGATCGCGGTCCGCGCGGCCGACAAGGACAAGCCCTGGGTCAAGACGCTGGTCGATGTCTATCAGAGCCCCGAGATCAAGAGCTTCATCGCCGAGCGTTTCAAGGGCGCCGTGCTCGCCGGCTGGTAACCACTCCTCCCACCTGGCTCTCCAGTCAAACAGCCAGGCGCCTTGCTCCGGATGCGGACCGCATCCGGGGCTTTTCTTTTGCGCGATGCTCAGCGCGGCAGCGGGCCGAAGGCGAAGAACTGGGTCTCGCCGGAGGAATCGTCGACGCCGTCATTATCGGTGACGACGAAGAGGTTGCCGGCCTTGTCGACCGCCATGCCCTCGACCTTGTCGAGACCGTAGCCGCCGGCCTTCATCAGGTCGGGCGTCAGGTCGCGCAGCAGGGTCTTCGTCACGGTCGGGATCTCCGCCGCTCCGATCGCGGCAGGCTTCAGACCCTTCACCGAGAAGGTCTGGAGCGTCTTCACCGCCTTGGCGCCGAAGCCGTTGTCGCGCTCGATGACAGCGAAGCGGTCGTCGCCAAGGGAGACCAGCTCCGACAGGCCCATCCAGAAGCCCGCGGCCGGCTGCGACAGCGGATAGTGCAGCACGCCCCATTCCTTGCTCGCCGGCTTGTAGGAGAGGATCTTGGCCTTGCCCTTGGGATCGTCCTTCCACTCGCGCTGGACAGCGAGCCAGACGGTCTCGTCCGCACCCGTGCCGGTCACCGCCACGCCCTCGAAGCCGAAGCGAACCGCGTGCCTGGCGAGCGCTTCCGGCAGGACGATCTCCTCCTCGACCTCGCCCTTGGCCGAGACACGCAGCAGCTTGTCGGCGAGCGGCGCATCCTTCTTCTCGGGATTGCCCTCGGAGGCCAGCCAGAAGCCGCCGCCTTCGCGGGTCGCGATGCCCTCGAGGTCGTAAGAAGCGGGCTTGCCGTCCTTGGTCACGGTGATGGCGCCCGTGATCTTCGCGGGCTTCTGGGCCGCGTCGATCTCAAGGATGCGCGAGGGCGTATAGGCGCTGTCGGTGACGGAGAAAAGCTTGTCGGGCACTGTCCGATCAGCGGCAAGGCCGGACAGTGCGCCCCAGCCGATCGGCAGGCCGTTCTCGTCGGCGGACTGGATCGTCGGATAGGCGGCCGCCTGCTCGGCGCGGCGATAGACCATCACTGCCGAACGCGCGCCGCCCTTCTCGCCGACATCGGTCTCGGAGGCCGAAACGAAGAGGTCGCGCTGCGGGATCGCGAGCAGGCCTTCCGGGCCGATGCCGGTCGGCAAGGCCTGGAGGAAGCGCGGCGCCTTGCCCGCACCCTCGTCCTTGTAGACCAGCACCAGCGAGGCACGTTCCAGCCCGACGAAGATCAGGCGGTCATTGCCATAGGTCGCGACCTCGATGCCCTCGGGCTCGCTGCCCTTCGCGGCCGAGCGCTTCTCGGGATAATGGCCCAGCCGCATGGCGATATGGTCGACATCGGAGCCGGAATCGAATTCGACCGTGCCGTCCTTGCGGAAGATCGTGAAGCCGCGCGAGCCGCCCTTCCAGTCGCCCTCGTTGGCGGTGACGAAGCGGTCATTGTCGAGCCAGCGCACCGCGTCGGGCTCGCGCGCCACGCCCTTCAGCTCCTCGGTCGGGCTGATCCTGCCGTCACGGGTCTTGTCGATGTTCTTCAGGTCGACCGAGCCGGCGGAGAAATGCGTCACGACCTTGCCGGTCTTCGAATCGACGATGACGAGGTGGTTGTTCTCCTGCAGCGTCACCACGACGAGCCCGTCCTGGTTCGCATCGACGAATTCCGGCTCGGGGTCGGTCGGCTCGACGGTGGCGAGCCCGGTCATGTCGACGACCTGGCGGGTGGCGCAGTCGATGGCGCCGTCCTTGATGCCGATCAGGGTGAGATTGCCGACGGGAAGCTGCGGCAGCGCGCCCTTGTTGAGCTTCTCGTCACGCTCGTTCTCTATGGCGATAACGATCTTGCCCTTGTCCTTGGTCAGCGTCACCGAGTCGGGCTGACCGCCGAGATCGCACTTGGCCACAACCTGCTTCGTCTTGAGGTCGACCGTGGCGAGATGGCCGGCCGGCTCCTTGAAATTGTCGCCGGAGGTGACGACTGCGACGAAGGCCTTGTCGCCGAGGATCGTGACCGAGGTGGATTCGCCTTCGAGCGGCACGAAGCCGGCCGGCCTGGGATTGGCGGGATCGGCGATATCGATGATGCCCAGCGCCTTCTGCTCCGCATCGGTATAGGCGAGCAGCGTGCCGTCGCCATTGGCGGCGATGATCTCGGAGACGGTCTTCTTGGCGGGATCGCGATCGGCCGGCAGGTTCTGCGGCACGGAGAAGGTGGCGATCCGGTTGAAAAGCGGCTCGGCCATGGCCGTGCCGCTGAGCAGGACAGCGGCGAGAGCCGCGAGGACGAGGGGCTGGCGCATGGGATCTCACCGCTGAGGGAAACAGAGACCCGTCGGCTAGTCAGCCCATGCGACAGTCAGATGACGATTTTCAGCGAAGGACCGCAGCGTCGCCGGCAGGCAGGGCCGCGCCCGAGCGCCTGAAGCCGATCACTTCGAGCTCGGTGACGATGGCGACCGCGGCCGCTTGCGCCAGGACGAAGGCAATGCCGAGCCCGGTCGGCGCGAACCAGCCCATCAGCAGGATCGCGATGCTGTCGGCGATCCAGAGCAGGTTGACGCCGATCACGGCATAGACGGCGAGACGCGGCAGAACCTTGCGGCTGGCGAACCAGCCGAGCAGAGCCGCACAAGGCAAAAGCACGAGCCCGGCGCCGCGCAGGAAATCCGCGGGCAGGCCGAGCGAGACGGCGAGCGGCCCGGCCGCGGCAGCGAGGATGAGGCCCATGCCGGCGCAGGCGGCGGCATCGAGGGCGAGAGCGGTGCGCAGCAGGGGCGAGGACTGGATGAGCGACATGTTATTCTCCCGGGTTCTGGGCCTCAGGCCCGTTGCGATGAGGGAATGCTGACGGAACCGCGTTGGCCGGTCGATTAAGCGGGAGGTAATTGGAACGACGCACCGGCGTCGCTAGCTTCTTCGCCATGAACACACATCAGCCTCCCCCGATCGGCGCGCTCCTGCGCGACTGGCGCCAGCTCCGCCGCTTCAGCCAGCTCGACCTCGCGCTCGAAGCCGAGATCTCGCAGAAGCATCTGAGCTTCATCGAAAGCGGCCGCTCGCGGCCCAGTCGCGAGATGGTGCTGCTGCTGGCCGAACATCTCGGCGTGCCCCTGCGCGAGCGCAACGCGCTGCTGCTGGCGGCGGGATATGCACCGATTTATCCGGAGCGCTCTTTGGAAGACCCTTCGCTCGATGCCGCCCGCAGCGCGATCGACCTGATCCTCAAGGGGCACGAACCTTACCCGGCCGTCGCCGTCGACCGGCACTGGACGCTGCTGGCCTATAACAACGCGGTGATGCGCCTGCTCGGCCTCGTCGCCGACGCGGAATTGCTGAAGCCGCCCGTCAATGTGCTGCGCCTGTCGCTCCATCCGCAGGGGCTTGCGCCCTTCATCGTCAATCTCGCGGAATGGCGTGCCCATCTCCTGGCGAGACTGCGCCAGCAGGTCCGGGCGACGGCAGACGCGCAACTCGGCGAATTACTGGGCGAGCTGATGGGCTATTCCCATCCCGGCGCAGGCACGCGCTACGAAGCCGAGGCGGAAGCCGCGATCGTGGTGCCCATGCAGTTGAAGCTCGGGGACGTCACGCTGTCGCTGATCTCGACGACCACCGTGTTCGGCACGCCCGTCGACGTCACCTTATCGGAACTGGCGCTGGAGACATTCTTCCCGGCCGATGCGGCGACGGGCGAAGCCTTGCGGGCGCTCGCCGCTCAGGCGGAAATCGCGCCCTGAGATCCGGAACCTTTCCGCGCAGTGCCGGTTCTTTCAGCGGAAAACGGCTGGGGGCCGCTCCTTCAGGAAAGATACCGCAATGGGCAGCACGACCGACAAGATCAAGGGCCTGGCCAACGAGGCCGCCGGTAACGTCAAGCAGGCCGCTGGCAAGGCGTTCAACAAGCCGGAATGGGAAGCCGAGGGCGCTGCTCAGGAACTGAAGGGCGAGGCCCAGCAGGCGCTCGGCAAGGGCAAGGACGCGGTCAAGAAGGCCGTCGACAAGGTCTGACACCCCCTCGGCAACAAAAAGGCCGCCCTCCGGGGCGGCCTTTTCCATGTCTGGCTTCGATGACCGGTCAGGCCGTGCCGCCGAGCCCGCCGAGGAAATCCTTGACCCTGCCGAAAAAGCCGGCCGTCTCCGGGTGGTTGGTGTGCGAACTCTCGCGCTCGAACTCCTCCAGCAATTCGCGCTGGCGCGCCGTCAGCTTCTGCGGCGTCTCGACCACAACCTGGATATAGAGGTCGCCGACATCTCGCGAGCGCAGAACGCTCATGCCCTTGGCCTTCAGGCGGAACTGCTTGCCGGTCTGGGTACCCTCGGGAATCTTCACGCGGGCCTGCTCGCCAGACAGCGTCGGCACCTCGATCTCGCCGCCGAGCGCGGCCGAGACCAGCCCGATCGGCACGCGGCAAAACAGGTCGGCGCCGTCACGCTGGAAGATCGCGTGCGGCTTGATCGACAGGAAGATGTAGAGATCGCCGGCAGGCCCGCCGCGCAGGCCGGCCTCCCCCTCGCCGGCAAGGCGGATCCGCGTGCCGTCCTCGACACCGGCGGGGATGTTCACCGAGAGCGTGCGCTCGCGCGTGACGCGGCCGGCGCCCTGGCAGTTCTTGCAGGGGTCGTCGATGACCTCGCCGCGGCCCGAGCAGGTCGGGCAGGTCCGTTCGACCGAGAAGAAGCCCTGGTTGGCACGCACGCGGCCATGGCCGCCGCAGGTCGGGCACTGGCGCGATTTCGAGCCGGGCTTGGCGCCGGTGCCCGAACAGGATTCGCAGGAGACCGAGGTCGGCACCCGGATCGACTCGTTCTTGCCGGTGAAGGCCTCTTCCAGCCCGATCTCGAGATTGTAGCGCAGGTCGGCGCCGCGCTCGCGGCCATTGGCGCCCCGCGCACCGCCGCGCCTTGCATCGCCGAAGAAGGAATCGAAGATATCCGACATGAAATCGGAGAAATCGGCATTGCCGCCGGCACCGCCGCCGCCGTTCTCGAAGGCCTGATGACCGAAGCGGTCATAGGCCGAGCGCTTCTGGCCGTCGGAGAGGACCTGATAGGCCTCGTTGATTTCCTTGAACTTGATCTCGGCTTCCTTGTCGCCGGGATTCTTGTCCGGATGATGCTGCATCGCGAGCTTGCGGAAGGAGGTCTTGAGTTCGACCTCCGTCACGGTCCGGCTGACGCCGAGAATCTCGTAGTAATCGCGCTTCGACATCGAAACGTGTGTCCCCGCAGCTTTGACGCGGCATGGCCGGGCAGCGAGCCCGGCCATCCGAAGAGCCTGCAATTCCCGGACGAGATGGCCGGGGCGAGCCCGGCCATGACGCCGCTTGCGTTACGAACGCGCGATCACGCGCTCTTCTTCTTGTCGTCCGAGACGTCCTTGAAGTCGGCGTCAATGACGTCGTCCTTCTTGGCGTCCTCGGCCGTCTCGCCCTCGGCGGCGGCACCTTCGGCCTGGCTCGCCGCATACATCGCCTCGCCCAGCTTCATCGAAGCCTGCATCAGCTCGTTGGTGCGGGCCTGGATGGCCTCGGCGTCCTCACCGGTCAGAGCGGTCTTGAGCGCCTCGACGGCGGTCTCGATCGCCGACTTGTCGGCCTCGGAGACCTTGTCGCCATAATCCTTCAGCGACTTCTCGGTCGAGTGAACGAGGCTCTCGCCCTGGTTCTTGGCCTCGACCACCTCGCGGCGCTTCTTGTCCTCTGCGGCGTTCGCCTCGGCATCCTTCACCATCTTCTGGATGTCGGCCTCGGAGAGACCGCCGGAAGCCTGGATCTTGATCTGCTGCTCCTTGTTGGTGGCCTTGTCCTTCGCCGTCACGGAGACGATGCCGTTGGCGTCGATATCGAAGGTCACCTCGATCTGCGGCATGCCGCGCGGGGCCGGCGGAATGCCCATCAGGTCGAACTGGCCGAGCAGCTTGTTGTCGGCCGCCATCTCGCGCTCGCCCTGGAAGACCCGGATCGTCACCGCGTTCTGATTGTCCTCGGCGGTGGAGAAAACCTGGCTCTTCTTGGTCGGGATCGTGGTGTTGCGGTCGATCAGGCGCGTGAAGACACCACCCAGCGTCTCGATGCCGAGCGAGAGCGGGGTCACGTCGAGCAGCAGCACGTCCTTGACGTCGCCCTGGAGGACGCCGGCCTGGACCGCGGCACCAATGGCGACGACCTCGTCGGGGTTGACGCCCTTGTGCGGCTCCTTGCCGAAGAACTGCTTCACGACCTCCTGAACCTTCGGCATGCGGGTCATGCCGCCGACGAGGACGACCTCGTCGATCTGGCCCGCCGACAGGCCGGCATCCTTGAGCGCCTTCTTGCAGGGCTCGATGGTGCGCTGGATCAGATCGTCGACCAGGCTCTCGAACTTGGCGCGCGAGAGCTTGATGGCGAGGTGCTTCGGACCCGAGGCGTCCGCCGTGATGTAAGGCAGGTTGATCTCGGTCTGGGCCGTGGTCGACAGCTCGATCTTGGCCTTTTCGGCGGCTTCCTTCAGGCGCTGGAGAGCGAGCTTGTCCTTCTTCAGGTCGATGCCCTGCTCGCGCTTGAACTCGTCCGCAAGATATTCGACGAGGCGCATGTCGAAGTCCTCGCCGCCGAGGAAGGTGTCGCCATTGGTCGACTTCACCTCGAAGACGCCGTCGCCGATCTCGAGGATCGAAACGTCGAAGGTGCCGCCGCCGAGATCATAGACCGCGATGGTGCCGGCCTGCTTCTTGTCGAGGCCATAGGCCAGCGCCGCCGCCGTCGGCTCGTTGATGATGCGCAGCACCTCGAGGCCGGCGATGCGGCCGGCATCCTTCGTCGCCTGGCGCTGGGCGTCGTTGAAATAGGCAGGAACCGTGATGACGGCCTGGGTGACCGGCTGGCCGAGATAAGCCTCCGCCGTCTCCTTCATCTTGGTCAGGGTGAAGGCCGAGATCTGCGACGGCGAATAGTCCTTGCCGTCGGCTTCGACCCAGGCGTCGCCCGAAGAGGCCTTCTTGATCTTGTAGGGAACGAGCGACAGGTCCTTCTGCGTCATCGGATCGTCGAAGGTCCGGCCGATGAGGCGCTTGATCGCGAAGAAGGTGCGCTCCGGGTTGGTGACGGCCTGGCGCTTCGCAGGCTGGCCGACAAGGCGTTCGCCGTCATCCGTGATGGCGACGATGGAGGGCGTGGTGCGCGCGCCTTCCGAATTCTCGATGACCTTGGGCGTCGTTCCTTCCATCACTGCAACGCAGCTATTGGTCGTGCCGAGGTCGATACCGATGACTTTACCCATGGATGGGATCCCTTTCGATTGAGCAGATCGCCGACCTGCGACGTTTGTGCGCCGCCTGCCGGCCCATGGACCGGATCGCCCCCGCTTCAGCGGCGAACGAAACCGGCATTCCACGTTTGACGGTGGTTAAACCGCCCCTTGGCGGCGTATATAGTGAGGGTGTTCCACCCCTTGCAAGACAGGCGAGCCGATTAAGAATCGGCGAGCGCCGCTCAAATCACCGCGGGGCGCGCTTTCCGAGCGAGTGTGACCTTCCCGTCCTTGCGTGAGCCCGCCCGCGCCTGCATGCAGAAAGGCCGTTCCGGTTTCGCTGTGCCGTCATGACAAGACCGATGCGCCTCATCCTCGCCTGGCTGACCTTCGCGGCAACCGTGACCTTGGCCCATGCGCAGCCACTGCAACTGCCCGGCGCCCAGCCGTTCAACGCGCCGGGAACCCAGCAGGCCGCCCCCTCCCAGCCCGGCGCTCCGGCCGCACCGAAGCCGCCCAGCATGCCCGCCATCAAGGTCGCCGGCGAGGACGCCATCCTCGGCAAGTCCTTGTATCGCCATGGACATCATGGCGAGGCGGTCTTCTCGAAGACCGCGACGGGTTATGGGCTCAAGCTCAATGTCGACGGCTTCGAAAGCGCCAATCTGGTCGAACCCTGTGCGGTGTCCTTCGGCGACGCAGCCCTTCCCGTCACCGCACTCGGGCGCCCGGCCGGCGTGCCGCGCTACAAGCTGGAGGCGCCGGTCTGCCCGATCGTCTTCGACGTGCTCGACGGCGCCTTCCTCGTCGTCGAGCCGGCCGAGCCCTGCATCGTGCAGGCCGCGCAATGCCGGATCGACCCGCGCGGACTGTGGGGGCCCGATGCGCGCACCGTCGCGGGCCAGGCCAAGGAAATCGAGAAGGCGCGCGGCAGCGCCGAGCGCGCCGTGCGCGAGGGCTACCGGACGCTGACCGCCAAATCCGATGCCGTCGAGCAACGCGTGATCGCCCGCGAGCAGGCCGGCTTCTCGGCCGAGCGCGAGATGATCTGCCGGGATTTCCAGCGCGAAGGCCAGTTCGGCTTTTGCGGCGCCCGCATCACGGAGGCGCGGGCCGCCTCGCTGCGCGCCCGGCTCGGGCTCAATACCGAGCCGAAGCCTGCCGCCAAGCCGAAGACGCGCCCCAAGCCCGCGCCGCTGCCGTTGACACCGACGCAGTAACGGGCAGCGCGTCGCGGCACGGGAGCGGGTGCGACGCAGACACCGGACCGCATGACGAGAGGTCGCCTTTTCCTGCGAACGACCCCGCACGCGACGCCGCACTCACCTGCTGCGGCGCGTGCGGGAGGACAATGGTGGGTGATGGCTTCAGCCCATCCGCGCTGCGAGCGCAGCCTCGTCGAGTCCGGCCAGTGCGTCGACCAGGTGCACCGCGAAGCTGCCGGGCCCAGCCGCACGCTCGGCCGCGATCTCGCCGGCGATGCCATAGGCGGTCAGCGCGGCGCCAGCGGCAATGACGGGATCGGGCTCGACCGCCCGGCAGGCCGCAACCAGCGCGCTCGATGCGCAGCCGAGGCCGGTCACCTTGCTCATCAGCTCATGGCCGTGCGTAACCGACAAGCTGCGATCCTCCGCCTCGATGCGGTCGACCGCGCCGGTGGTGACGCGCACGATGTCCCGCCTCAGCGCGAAAAGCGGTTCCAGCACCGCCATTTCCGTGGCGTTGCCGCGCACCAGCACGTCGAACAGTGCGAGCACGTCGCCGACCAGCCGCAGCCGCAAGGGCGAGAGCTCCACGAAGACCGGGTCCAGCACCAGCGGGATGCGGCGCTCCCGCGCCGTGGCGACGAGCTTCGGAATGGCGCGCTCGCCCTCGAGGCTGAGCGTGCCGAGATTAATCAGGATCGCGCCCGCTCCCGCGGCGACAGCCTCGACCTCGTCGGGATGACTTGCCATCGAGGGCACGGCGCCGACGGCAAGCAGCATGTTGGCGGTGACGTTCTGCGCCACCGTATTGGTCAGGCAATGAATGCGCGGGCAGCGCCTGGCCACCCGCGCGAGGATCGATGCGACGCTGCCCGCGTCGAGCTTTTCGCTGAAAGCGCTCATTCAGCAGCAGGTAGATAAATACTCCCGCCCTTGTCGAGAAATTCCTTCGACTTCGCCGCCATGCCTTCCGCTGCCATGGCTTCAAGGCTGGCGCGCTCGTTGTCGCTCATCGCCAGAACCTCGGCGCGCAGGTCCTGCGTGATCTTCATCGAGCAGAATTTCGGGCCGCACATCGAGCAGAAATGCGCGACCTTGTGGGCGTCCTTCGGCAGGGTCTCGTCATGGAAGGAGCGTGCCGTGTCGGGGTCGAGCGCCAGGTTGAACTGGTCCTCCCAGCGGAAATCGAAACGGGCGCGCGACAGCGCATCGTCGCGGATCTTCGCCGCCGGGTGGCCCTTGGCGAGATCGGCCGCATGGGCCGCGATCCGGTAGGTGATGACACCGGTCTTGACGTCGTCGCGGTCGGGCAGGCCGAGATGTTCCTTCGGCGTGACGTAGCAGAGCATGGCGCAGCCATACCAGCCGATCATCGCCGCCCCGATGCCCGAGGTGATGTGGTCATAGCCCGGCGCGATATCAGTCGTCAGCGGTCCGAGCGTGTAGAAGGGCGCTTCGCCGCATTCGCGGAGCTGCTTGTCCATGTTCTCCTTGATCTTGTGCATCGGCACATGGCCGGGGCCCTCGATCATCACCTGGCAGCCCTTGTCCCAGGCGATCTTGGTAAGCTCGCCCAGGGTCTCCAGCTCGGCGAACTGGGCGCGGTCGTTGGCGTCGGCGATCGAGCCCGGACGCAGGCCGTCGCCCAGCGAGAACGAGACGTCGTAGCGGCGCATGATCTCGCAGATCTCGTCGAAACGCTCGTAGAGGAAGCTCTCCTTGTGATGAGCGAGACACCAGCGCGCCATGATCGAGCCACCGCGCGAGACGATGCCCGTGACGCGATTGGCCGTCAGCGGGACGTAAGGCAGGCGCACGCCGGCATGGATGGTGAAATAGTCGACGCCCTGCTCGGCCTGTTCGATCAGCGTGTCCTTGAACACCTCCCAGTCGAGCTTGATCGGATCGCCGCCGACCTTCTCCAGCGCCTGATAGATCGGCACCGTGCCGATCGGGACCGGGGAGTTGCGCAAAATCCAGGAACGGATGTTGTGGATGTTGCGGCCGGTGGAGAGGTCCATCACCGTGTCGGCGCCCCAGCGGATCGCCCAGACCAGCTTCTCGACCTCCTCGGCAGCGCCCGACGTCACGGCCGAGTTGCCGATATTGGCGTTGATCTTGACCAGGAAATTGCGGCCGATCGCCATCGGCTCCAGTTCGGGGTGGTTGATGTTGGCCGGGATGATGGCGCGGCCGCGGGCGATCTCCTCGCGGACGAATTCGGGGGTCACGAATTCCGGCACGCTCGCGCCGAAGCTCTCGCCATCGGCGTGGCGCTCGCGCGCCCCTTCCAGCATGGCGGCGCGGCCGAGGTTCTCGCGATGGGCGACATAGATCATCTCGGGCGTGACGATGCCGGCCCTGGCAAACTCGTACTGCGTCGTGAGCTGGCCGGGCTTCGCCTGCAGGATCGGACGCTCGGCGGGGCAGGCGGGAACGAGCTGCTCGGCTGAGATATTGCCGTTATCGGCAGCGGTGACGGCGCGTCCCGCCACCTGCTCGAAGCCGCGCGCATCGAGCCAGGCGCGGCGCGGCTGGACGAGACCGGCATTGAGATCGATCTTCGCATCGGTTTCGGTGAAGGGGCCTGAAGGATCGTAGAGACGCACCGGCGGCTCGGCATCGGTCGTCAGCACGACCTCACGGAAGGGCACGCGCATGTCGGGATGCTCGGGCGCGGCGACATAGATCTTGCGAGAGCCGATGATCGGCCCGGTCGTCACGCCGGTCGGGGCTGAGAATTTGGGCGCGGTCTTGGCGCTGTTCTTCTGGGGTTCGGTATGGGCATTCATGAGGATCTCCTCCTTGGTACAGGTCAGGAGATCCGGCGTCGAAGCGGTTCAAGTGCTGTGATGCGGATGCAGGCCAGGGCCGCGCCGCGTTCCAGTCCCTCCGCCGGTATGACCCGGATCAGGTTCGATGGGTTCAGCTTCGAAAGCCGTCTCAGCCCTTGCGGGCACCCCTCGGAACGAAACGGAGGTTAGAAGCGTCGCGGCCGGGACGCAACCGGCGCAGGCAGCACAACGCCGCCGCGCAACCATGCGCGGGCGTCAGGTCTGTTGCCAGAGGATCAGGGGGTCAGACGGTAACGTCGAGATGCTGGCCCTGACCCAAGGGCAGCGCGGCCTTCTGCTCCTCGATGCTGCGCTCCAGCATCTCGACCAGGCCCTTCTCGGCATCGGCCTGCTGCTTGACCATCTCGGTCTGCAAGACATGCCGCGTGGCCTCGGCACGCATGGTGACGAAGCTCTCCGCGATCAGAAAAGGTGAGTCGCTCATGCTCTCCTCCCTCGCCGCCACGTTAGGCAGCGAATCTTACCCGAATCTGAATCCGTCGATTCTAGCGGCTGGGTGCGATGATGGAGGGCACCGGCTTGGGCATGGGCAGTTCGCGGTCCGGCTGCAGCGGGGGGCGCTCGCCGTTCTGGCCGCGCCGATCACCCTGGACCTTGCCTCGATCATCGGGTTTCGCGCGGCTGGCCTCGTCGGGGCGAGGCACGGGCGGCGCGCCCGGTATGCGCTGCTTCGTCGTCGATGACGGGGGCGGAGGCGGATTCTGGGCCTGCGCCGCTGGAGCCACGAACATCATCGCAGCGATCAGGCCCGTCAGCGCCAGGGTGAACTTTATCATGGCGTCGTCTCCCATCGGACTTTTCCTCAGCCGATGAAACAGGCGCAGGGAACGGCTGTTCCCTGCGCCTGATGAAGAGCGGGGCTGCTTCGAGAGCCGCCCCGCCGGGTCGTCACTGGTTCTGGCCGCTGAGCAGCGGGGTGATGCGCCGGAGCGTGACGCGCCGGTTTTCGCGCGAGGCTTCCTGCGTGTTCACCTTCAGATACTGCTCGCCATAGCCCTGGGTGGTCAGGTTCTCCGGCGGAATCTGGAAGTCGCGCGTCAGGATTTCCGCAACCGACTGCGCCCGGCGATCGGAGAGCGAGAGATTGTCGACATCGGTGCCGATCGCGTCGGTATGCCCTTCCACGAGGAAGACCTCGTTGGGCGAGCGCTGCAGGGCACGCTTCACCGAATCCGCGATCACCGAAAGGCGTCGCGCCTGGTCCTGCCCAACCTGCCAGGAGCCGGTATCGAAATTGATCGTGTCGATATCGACGCTGCGCATGCGGGCACGCAGGTCCGGCGAGTAGCGCACCTCGTCCAGCGTGTAGCGGCGCGGGATCGCGGCGATCGGCGGAGCGGTGATCGTCTCGTAGATCAGGTCCTCGTCGGCCCGCTCCGCATCGACGATATAGCGCTCGCGCGGAATCGGCAGCGGCGGCGGCGGCAGCACGACGACATCGTCGGCGAAGCGCCCCGGGCGATCCCGCAGCGTGTTGTCGATGATGATCACCTCGCGGTTGTCGCGGTCGATGCGGGTCCGGCGGATCAGCCGACCCTGTTCGTCCGTGACAGTGACGATCCGCGTGCCGTCGGGCCGCTCGAAGATCGTGCGGGTCTCGTCACCGCGACGCTCGGAGCGGCCTTGCCAGCCGAGATCGCGGAAACGCTGGTCCTCGTCGCGGCGGATGATGGCGCGGCCGTCATCGTCGCGGATGATGGTGCGGCCGGGCTCGCGGATGATGGTGAGATCGCCCTCGCGCTGCTCCCGCCGCTCCCGGCGGATGTCGTCGAAGCGCTGCGCCCCTTGCGTCGCCATGATGCCGCCGAGGACGCCGGCACCGAGGCCGATCGCCCCGGCGACGCCCGGCGAGATGCCGCCGCGACGGCCCTCACGCTGGGGCGGCTGGCCCGGACCACCGGCCGGCGGCTGAGCCGGAGTGGCGCCGGACTGCGGGGCCGTGCCGGGCGCCCCGCCGGATGGCATTCCGGGAGCCGGGCGGTTCGGCTGGGCCGGCGCGGCGCCTGCCGGCGCAGTCGGAGCTGCGGCGCCGGGTTGAGCGGGCACCGGTGCGCCGGGCGCTCCGGCCGGAGACGTTCCGGGAGCGGGACGCGAAGGTTGGGCGGGAGCTGTCCCTGCGGGCGGAGGCGGCGTCGGGGCAGCAGGCGCGGCGGGTTGGGGCGCCGCAGCCGGGGGACGCTGCTGTGAAGGCTGGGCCGAAGGCGGAACGGCGGGGCCACCGCGCGGAACGGCGGATGGTGGCGCACCCGCACCCGGCTGAGACGGAGCCGCCGGCGCCGTGGACGGCGGCGTTCCCGGCTGACGGGGCTGGGTCGGCGCAGCCGAAGGCGGAACGGCCGGGCCGCCACGCGGAACGGCCGACGGCGGTGAGCCGGTACCCGGCTGGGATGGCGCGCTCGGAGCCGCCGAAGGAGGCGTTCCCGGCGGGCGGGGCTGAGTCGGCGCAGCAGAGGGCGGCACGGCCGGACCACCACGCGGAGCGGCTGAGGGCGGCGCGCCGGAACCCGGCTGAGGCGTTGCGCGCGGCGGCGTCGGAGCCGTCGGTTCGGACGGTGGGCGCGGCGGTGTCGGGCGGGCTGCAGGCGCCTCGCTCGGGGACGGCGCTGCGCGGGGCGCCGGGGGAGCTTCACGCGGCATGGCGGGACGTTCCGGCTGCGGACGCGCGGCTGGCGGCTCGGCACGCGGCTGGGGCGCGGGCATGGCCGGCGGCTGCGGCCGCGGGACAGACGGGGCGGGCTGCATCTGTGGCGGGCGCGGCGCCTGCGGCTGGGCGGGCGCCGTCGGAGCGGCAGGCCTTTCCGGGCCGCGCTGGCCGGGGTGAGCGCCCGGCTGCTGCGGGCGCCGCGGCCCGCGCGGGTCATCGTCTCCGGCGGCGGGGGCCTGGGCGACCCGATATCCGGCCTCGGCGAAGGCCTGCCCGGCTTGCGAAAGGACGAGGGCCGGCAGGACGGTCCCGACCAGCAACCAGCGTTTCGTGCGCATCTTTTTTCCCGTCGTTCGTTTCAACGTGCGGGTATCAGGCCGCTTCCGGCCTGAACCCCCGATGAAGCGAAAACGGCGGGAATCGGGCAGTGGTTCCCTTGGGTAGGCGATCAGATACCCGCCTGCGCCTTCACATAGGCCGCGATCTCGGCATGGGTCGCGAACCAGCAATCGCCCTTGGCCTTGGCCAGGCGCACCAGTTCCTCGAGGATCCAGAAGCGTGAGCGATAGGTGATGACATGCGGGTGCATGGTCAGCAGGAAGAGCCCGCCTTCGGCATAGGCGCCCTCGAACTCGCGGCGGAAGATGTCGAAGACCGCTTCCGGAGAGGTATAGGGCCTCAAGCCCTGGAAGCGGTTCATGCTGAGATAGGGCGCGTCGTCGCGAATCCACTCGACCGGCAGCTCGACGATGCCGGTCGGTTCGCCCTTCTCGACGATCTCGTAGGGGTCGTCATCGGCGAAAAGCGAGGAATCGTAGAGCAGGCCGAGCTCGCGCTCGATCGAGAGCGTGACATCGGAGAAATCCCAGGACGGGGTGCGCATGCCGACGGGGCGGACGCCGGTGACCTTCTCCAGCGTATCGGCCGAACGCAGGTGCAGTTCGCGCTCGTTTGCGGGCGGCACCGCCGTGTTGACCTCGTGGATCCAGCCATGGAGACCGATCTCGTGGCCGGCACCGATGATGCGGCGCTGCTCGTCCGGGTAGAGCAGGGCGGTGACGGCAGGGACGAAGAAGCTCGCCGGAATGTCCTGCCGCTTCAGGAGGTCGAGGATGCGGGGCACGCCGACGCGGTTGCCGTACTGGCCCCAGGACAGGCGGCCGACCGACTTGCCGCCGTCGCGCAGTTCGTTGGTCTCGTGGTCGACGTCGAAGGAGAGCGCCACCGCGCAGCGCGCGCCGTTCTTCCACTTAGCCGGCTTGAGATTGCGGCCGGCCCGCACTTGCTCGACCTTTCCGCGCCAGACCTCTTCCGGCCATTGCCAGGGCAGGAGTTCGTTGGGCTGGCTCGTCATGGCGGTCTCCTCAGGTCGTCGCAGTGCCCGGCAGCACCGGCACGGCGGCGAGCAGGCGCTTGGTATAATCGTGCTGCGGGTGGTCGTAGATCTCGCCGGCCGGGCCGCTTTCGACGATCCGGCCGCGATACATGATCGCGACGCGGTCGCAGAGATGGCGGACGACCGAGAGGTCGTGCGAGATGAAGATCAGCGTCAGGTCGAGTTCCTGCCGCAGGCGGATCAGCAGGTTGATGATCTGCGCCTGGATGGAGACGTCGAGCGAGGCGACCGGTTCGTCGCAGACGACGACATCCGGCTGCATCGCGAGCGCGCGGGCGATGGCGACGCGCTGGCGCTGGCCGCCCGAGAACTGGTGCGGGTAGCGGTCGGCGAAATCGGGATTGAGCCCGACCGCCGCGAGCCATTGCCGGACATAGGCCTTGGCCTGCGCGCGCTCGACGAGCCCATGTGCCAGCGGTCCCTCGGCGATGCTGTCGCCGACCGTCATGCGTGGATTGAGCGAGGCGAACGGGTCCTGGAAGATGGTCTGGACCCGCGTCGTGACCTTGTGCGGCTGCTCGCCCGCGCTCATCACCGGCGCACCGTCGATACGAACGGAGCCGCTGTCGGGCGCATAGATGCCGGCGGCGACGCGCCCGAGCGTCGACTTGCCGGAGCCGGATTCGCCGACAAGGCCGAGCGCCTCGCCGCGCTTCAGCACCAGCGTGACGTCGTCGACCGCCTGCACCGCGGCCGGTGCCTTCGACAGGCCGGCCTTCTGCGCGAGCTTGCGGAACAGTCCGGGCGTCTGGGCGAAGCGCTTGGCGACATGTTCGATGCGGACATAGTGAGCGGCGTCAGTGACGGCCGGGGCCGCCTGCTTCGCGGCGCGCGGCGGCGGCGCGACATCGGAGCCGACGCCCCCGGCGAGCAGCTTGCCGGGCTCGGAGCGAGAGGGCAGCGCGTCGAGCAGGGCCTGCGTGTAGGGGTGCTGCGGGTGGGTCAGCACCGACAGCGTCGGCCCGGCCTCGACGATCCTGCCGTGGCGCATAACGCAGACATGGTCGGCGAGTGAGGCGACGACGGCGAGGTCATGGCTGATCCAGATCAGCGCCGTGCCGAGCTCGGCCACCAGCTCCTTCATCTCGGACAGGATTTCGGCCTGCACCGAGACGTCGAGGGCCGTCGTCGGCTCGTCGCAGATGATCAGCTTCGGCCGGTGCAGCAGGGCGATCGCGATGGCGACGCGCTGGCGCATGCCGCCCGAGAACTGGTGCGGGTAGAAATCGACCTTCGCCTCGGCATCGGGAATGCGGACCTGCGCCAGCGCCGCGACGGCGCGGCGGCGCGCCTCGGCGCCCGAGACCGTCTCATGCGCTTCCAGGGCCAGCCTGATCTGCGTCCCGATGGTCAGCATCGGGTTCAGCGTCATCATCGGGTCCTGGAAGACCATCGAGATCTGCTTGCCGCGGATTTTTCGCAGATCGGCGGGAGGCAAACCGACGAGTTCGCGCCCTTCCAGCTTCACCGAGGAGCCGGGCTCGACGCGGCCGGGCGGATCGATCAGGCCGATGATCGAGAAGCCGGTGATGCTCTTGCCCGAGCCGGATTCGCCGACGAGCCCCATCACCTCGCCGCGCTTCAGCGTGAAGGAGACACCATCGACCGCCTTCACCACCCCGGCGCGCGCATGGAAATGGGTCGCGAGGTCGGCGACCTCGAGGAGAGGCGCGTCGCTCATCGCTTCAGCCTCGGATTGACCTGATCGCGGATGCGGTCCCCGACGAGGTTGATCGCGACGATCAGCACGATCAGCGCGATGCCCGGATAGATCGAGATCCAGTAGCGGCCCGAGAGCATGTACTGGAAGCCGTTGGAGATGAGCATCCCGAGCGAGGGCTCGGTCACCGGCAGGCCCACCCCGAGGAAGGAGAGCGTCGCCTCCAGCGCGATGGCATTGGCGACCTGCACGGTCGCGACCACGATCAGGGGCGGCAGGCAGTTCGGGAAGATGTGGCGCAGCACCACGCGCCAGCCCGGCAACGGCGTCGAGAGCACGGCCTCGACATAGTCCTTGCCACGCTCGGCCGAGGCCGCGCCATGGGCGGTGCGGGCGAAATAGGCGTATTGCGCGGCGGCGAGCGCGGCGATGAGCTGCATCTTGCCCTGGCCGAGCAGGGCCGAGAGCACCAGCGCGAGCAGGATCGCCGGGAAGGCGAGCTGCAGGTCGATGACGCGCATGATGAAGGCCTCGCGGCGCCCGCCGGCATAGGCTGCTCCGATGCCGAGCGCGACGCCGAGCGTGAAGGCGATGGCGCCCGCGACCAGCCCCATCTGCAGGGAGATGCGCAGGCCGTAGAGGATGGCCGAGAGCAGGTCGCGCCCCTGCGCATCCGTGCCGAGCCAATGCGTATAGCCGCCCTCGCCGACATAGCCCGGCGGACGGCGCGCGTCGGAAAGCGAGAGATTGGCGAGGTCGTACGGGTTCTGAGGTGCAACGAGCGGGGCCAACAGGGCGATGCCGATGATCAGCACGACCACGGCGAGCGCGATGACTGCGGTCCTGCTTTCGCGGAACTCGCCCCAGAAGCGGGCGACGGGGGAAGCGTCCTTCATCGCGCAGCTCCCTTCCTGAGCCGCGGATCGAGACCGACATAGGCGAGATCGACGAGGAAGTTGATGGTGATGAAGACGAAGGCGACGAGCATCAGATAGGCGACCATCACCGGCCGGTCGAGCGACTGGATGGAATCGATGATCAGCTTGCCGATGCCGGGCCAGGAGAAGATCGTCTCGGTGACCACCGCGAAGGCGAGCGTCGAGCCGAACTCGAGCCCGAAGACGGTGACGAGCGGGATCGCGATCAGCCTGAGCACATGCCGGCGCAGCACGGTCCATTCGGAGAGGCCGGCGGCGCGGGCGAATTTCACGGTGTCCGACAGCATGGTCTCGCGCGTGCCGGCCCGGGCGAGACGCGTCATCAGGGCGAGCTTGAAGAAGGCGAGGTTCAGCGCCGGCAACAGCAGATGGCTCAGGCCGTTCAGCGTCAGGAAACTCCACTCGACGCCGAGGATCGAGACGGTCTCGCCGCGCCCGCCGGCCGGCAGCCATTGCAATTCGACGGCGAAGGCCATGATCAGCACGAGGCCGATCCAGAAGGTCGGCACGGAGAAGCCGAGGATCGAGACGGTCATGATCAGTTTGGAGGCGAAGCCGTCCGGTCTGTAGCCGGCATAGATTCCGGCGGGAATGCCGATCAGCGCGGCGCCGCAGACGGCGGCCAGCGTCAGTTCCAGCGTCGCCGGCAGACGCGACAGGATAAGGTCCATCACCGGCATGCCGAAGACGAAGGAGCGGCCGAAATCGCCATGCAGCACGCGGCCGAGGAAGGTCAGGTACTGTTCCCAGAGCGGCCGGTCGAGCCCGTATTGAGCAATGGTCTGGAGGCGCAGTTCCTGGCTGACATCGGGGCCGATCAGCACGTCGATCGGGTTGCCGATCGCATAGACGCCGACGAAGACCAGCACCGACATGACGAGCATGACGACGAGCGCCTGGGCCAGCCGGACGGCGACATGGCCTAGCATCGGTGAAACGTCCGCCGCGGCCTCACGGCCAGTTCTCCACCATGGCCGCGCGCGTCTCCTCGACGCCCACCTGCCAGAGCCTGAGCATCTCCTCGTCCGGCCGCTGATAGAGGCCGTGGAAATTACCGTCGCCCAAAATCTCGCGGCGCTTCGCCGGGCTCGCGGCCTGATATTCGGCCGCGTTGAAAGGAGGCTTCAGTGTCTCGGGCATGGCGACGCCGGCGAGTCGCGTCCAGGGGAAGTTCTCCATCCAGGAGGCGTGAGAGGCGGCAGGATCGACGGCCTTCACCGCCGCCTGGAATTGCGGGGCCGCCCACCAGTTGTGCAGGCGCACGCTCGCGTCGGGATGGCCATCCAGCCATTCGGTCGCGAAATTCAGGGCCGGCGAATTGCCGCCATGGCCATTGACGAGCACGATGCGCCGGAAGCCCGACCGATAGAGCCCGTCGAAGATGTCGCCGAGCAGAGCCGCATAGGTGCTCAGGCGCAGCGAGATGCTGCCGGGAAAATTCAGAAAACCCGGCGTCAGGCCATAGGCCAGAACCGGGAAGACGGGGATGCCGAGCGGCTCGGCCGCCTCCTGCGCCACCCGCTCGGACAGGATCACGTCGGTCGCGAGGCTCAGGTAGGCATGCTGCTCGACACTGCCGAGCGGCAGCACGCAGCGATCATCCCGCAGAGCCTGAGCCTCGATCTGCATCCAATTCAAATCGGCGACACGCACGGCGCGATCCTTGCTTCGCTCTGACAAGCGGTAGACAATCCCGGCAAGCGGCGCCGGCCGACCGCAGGAGCGATCCTTGACTCCGGCGCCCGGACGCGTCAAGTTCCATTTGGAACTAAATCGGCCGAGAGATTTCCCGATGCGGCGCGCGCCGACCCACCCTTCCCGCGTCGACCCCCAGCGCGAGGCCGCGCTTGCCGATCTCGATCCGCTGACCGTGACCAAGCTCTGGGACAATCCCTGCTGGCTGTCCTTCCGGCTGAACTTCATCGCCTTCCGCTTCAACGATCCGGTCTATCGCTGGATCGAGACACGCTATGGCCTCGTCCGGCCCGAATTCGTCGCGCTCTATGCCGTCGGGCTCAAGGGGGGCGTCGCCGCCAAAAACATCGTCGCCTCCTCGGGCCTGCCGAAGAACACGCTCTCGCGCGCCGTGCAGAAGCTGCTGCAGCGGCGGCTGCTCAAGCGCGAGAGCGACCCCACCGACCTGCGCAGCTATGTGCTGCATCTCACGCCGGCCGGCCGCAAGATCTTCGACGAGACGATGGTACCGATGGTCGAACACCAGGCGACGATGCTCGCGGGCCTCAGCGAGGAGGAGCAGCGGCAGCTCTGTGCCCTGATGGACAAGCTCGTCATCGCCTCGCCGACCTGGCCACAGGAACTCTCGTCATAGCGATAAAACCGCGAAAAACAGGGGATACCGTCATGAAATTTGCCCAAAGCTTTCGCCTTGCCGCCTTCGCCGCCCTGCTTGGCGCCACCGTGTCGACCGGCGCGCTGGCCCAGACCCTGACCATCGGCGTCCGCGCCGGACCGGAATCGATCGATCCGCATTTCACCGCGACCGGCACCCATGCCGAGGCGCTGAAGCATGTCTTCGACACGCTGACCTGGTCCGGCGACAAACTGCAGATCGAACCGCGGCTGGCCCTGAGCTGGAAGACGCTGGAGCCGACGGTCTGGGAATTCAAGCTGCGCCCCGGCGTCAAGTTCCATGACGGCTCCGACTTCACCGCCGAGGACGTGAAATTCTCGATCGAGCGCATCCCGGTCGTTGCCGGCCCGAACCCGACGACGATCTACGTCCGGCGCGTCAAGGAGGTGAAGATCATCGACCCGCTGACGGTCCACATCGTTACCGACGGACCGGCGCCCAACCTGCCCAACGATTTCATCCGGCTGTTCATCGTCTCGCACAAGGCCGCCGCCGGCCTGACCAAGGACAACGCCAACGAGGCCTTCAACTCCGGCAAAGCCGCTGTCGGCACCGGCCCCTACAAGTTCGTGTCCTGGACGCCGAAGGACCAGATGGTGCTGGACCGTTTCGACGGCTACTGGGGCGCGAAGGAGCCCTGGGCCAAGGTGGTCCGCAAGGAGCTGCCGAACGATGCCGCCCGTGTCGCGCAGCTCAAGGCGGGCCAGGTCGACATCATCGTGCGCGCGCCGGCCTCCGACGTGCCGACGCTGAAGCGCGACGCCAAGCTCAACGTCACCACGATCGAGAGCGTCTATCTCTTCAACATGGAGCTCGACATGCGGGACAAGTCTCCGCAGATCAGCGCCAAGGACGGCTCGGCCCTGCCGAAGAACCCGCTGCAGGACGTGAAAGTCCGTGAGGCGATCGACCTCGCCATCGACCGGCCGGCGCTGGCGGAGATCGCGATGGAGGGGCTCGGCACCCCGGCCAACCAGTTGGTGACGCCGACCATCGCGGGCTTCAACAAGAGCCTGCCGGCGCTCAAGCCGGATATCGCCAAGGCCAAGAAGCTGCTGGAGGAGGCGGGCTATCCCAATGGCTTCAAGATCTCGTTTTCCTTCACCAACGACCGACTGCCCGGCGACCGGCAGGTCGGCACCTCGATCGCGCAGATGCTGGCCCGGATCGGCATCGAGGTGAACGCCAATGCCCAGCCCGGGGCTGTGTTCTTCCCGGCGCGCCTGCGCGGCGATTTCTCGATGTCGATGTCGGGCTGGGGCACGCTGACGGGCGAAGCGAACTACACGCTGTCCTCGCTGGTGCATTCCAACGACCCGGCCAAGAAGCTCGGCGCCTTCAACGTCCAGAACTACGCCAATCCGCAGGTCGACAAGCTGATCGAGGACGCCGCCGTCGAGATGGACGAGGCCAAGCGCAACCAGATGCTGGCCGATGTCGCGACGATCGTCGCCAAGGATCGGCCGCGCCTGCCGATCGCCGCCGTCGGCTCGGCCTGGGCGATGCAGAAGGACAAGGTGACGATCAGCCCGCGCGTCGACGAGGACACGCTGGCGATGGACATCAAGCCCGCCAAGAAGTAACGGGGCCGCCTTCGACGCCATGGCCGGCCTCGCCGGCCATGGCGGATCACGTTCGAGACCCGACAGGATACCGATATGACCCTCGCGCTTGCCATCCATGGCGGCTGCGGCACGCTGCCGAAGGCCGAAATGACGGAGGCCGAATGGGCCCAGGCCCGATCCGACCTCGCCAGCGCGCTGCGCGCCGGCTGGGCGATCCTGAGCAAGGGCGGCGCAGCCGTCGACGCGGTCGAGGCGGCGGTGCGGGTGATGGAGGATTCCCCGCATTTCAATGCCGGCCATGGCGCGGCCTTCAACACCGAGGGCGAGCATGAGCTCGACGCCTCGATCATGGACGGCGCGACACTGGCCGCCGGCGCGATCTGCGGCGCCAAGCGCATCCGTAATCCGATCACCGCCGCCAAGGCACTGATGCTGCGCGGCGATCCGCTGCTGCTCGCCGGCCCCGCCGCCGATGATTTCGCCGAGCATGAGGGCGTCGACACCGTCGCCAACGAGCATTTCTCGACCGAGCGGCGCCGCAAGAACCTGGCCTCGATGAAGCTGCGCGAGATCGTCGGCACGGCCGCCGAGGCGAGCGAGGCCGAAAAGCACGGCACGGTCGGTGCCGTCGCCTGCGACGCGCAAGGCCATCTCGCCGCAGCGACCTCGACCGGCGGCTATACCAACAAGCCGGTCGGCCGCGTCGGCGATTCCCCGATCATCGGCGCCGGCACCTATGCCCGCGACGGGCGCTGCGCGGTGTCCGGCACCGGCAAGGGCGAGTATTTCATCCGCTACTGCGTCGGCCACGAGATCGCGTCGCTGATCGCCTATAAGGGCCTCTCGCTCAAGGCGGCCACGGATGCCGTCCTCGCGGAACTCTCCGAGCACAAGGTCGGCGCGGGGCTGGTGGCGGTCGGCGCCGATGGTTCGATCGTCGCTCCCTACAACACCGAAGGCATGTATCGCGGCTGGGTGACGGAAGACGGTCTGATCCATGTCGCCACCCATGACCATGTCGAACTGGCGGGGCAGGCGTGAGCGAACCCATCCTGATCTGGGGCGCCGGCGCGATCGGCGGCACGCTCGGGGCCTATTGGGCCCGGGCCGGCGTGCCGGTCCTGCTCGTCGACATCGTGCCCGAGCATGTCGAGGCCTGCCGAACCAGGGGGCTCGCCATTTCCGGACCGGTCGAGGCATTCACGCAAACCGTGCCCGCCGCGACGCCGGCTGAACTGACCGGCCGCTACAGCAGGATCGTGCTGGCGGTAAAGGCGGGAGCGACGGAAGCCGCGCTCGCCGCGCTGAAGCCGCATCTGGCAGAGGATGGCTTCGTGCTCTCCGCCCAGAACGGATTGAACGAACTCACCATCGCCAGGGCGGTCGGCGAGCGACGCACGATGGGCTGCTTCGTCAATTTCGGCGCCGATTGGCTCGGGCCGGGGGAAATCCTCTACGGCAATCGCGGCGCGACGGTCGTCGGCGAGCTCGACGGGTCGAAGAGCGAGCGGGCCGTCGAGATGCACCGCCTGATGACGCTGTTCGAGCCGGACTCGATCCTGACCGACAACATCTTCGGCTATTTGTGGGGCAAGCTCGCCTATGGCGCGATGCTGTTCGGGACCGCACTGACCAATGATTCGATGTCGGCGAATTTCGCAGACCCGGAACGTCTGCCGGTCTGGCTCGCGCTCGGGCGCGAAGTCGGCGCCGTCGCGGCGAAGCGCGGCGTGAGCTCGCTGGGCTTCGGCGATTTCGATCCGATGGTCTTCGCGCCGGGCAGGCCGGAGGGGCCGCAAATCGAAACGATCCGCTGGCTGGCGCGGTATACGTCGCAAACGGCCAAGACCCATTCCGGCATCTGGCGCGATCTCGCCGTGCGCAAGCGCAAGACCGAGGTCGATCCGCAGATCGGCATCATCGCGAAACTCGGCCGCGAGGTCGGCATCGCGACACCGGCGCTGGAGACGCTGGTCGCGCTGATTCATGACATCGAGGACGGCCGCCGCCCGATGGCCTTCGAAACGCTCAAGGTGCTGATCGACCGATGCAGATCCGCTTCGACAACCGCGTAGCCCTCGTCACCGGCGCAGCGCAGGGCATCGGGCGCGCGATCGCGGCCGCGCTGGGCAAGTCCGGCGCGCGCGTCCATCTCGCCGATATCGACGCGGCCGGGGTGCAGGCCACAGCGACAGAGATCGGCGCGGTCGGGCATGCGGCCGATCTCGGCTCGCCCGAAGCGGCACGGGCGCTCATCGGCGACATCGTGGCGGCGGACGGCCGGCTCGATCTTCTCGTCCATGCCGCCGGCGGCGTGCGCGGGCAGGTCGGCCGGGCGATCGAGGAGATTTCCGAGGCGGATTGGCGGGTGATCTTCGCTGCCAATGTCGATGCCGCCTTCTTCCTGGCGCAGGCGGCGGCGCCGGTGATGAAGCAAGGCCGCTATGGCCGGATCGTGACGATCTCGTCCGGCGCGGGCCTGCGGCCGAGCCTCACCGGCATCCAGGCCTATGCCAGCGCCAAGCATGCGCTGGTCGGCTTGACCAAGCAGCTCGCCTGGGAGTTCGGTCCGCATGGCATCACGGTGAATTCGGTGGCACCGGGTTTCGTGCGCTCCAATCCCGCAACCGAACGGCAATGGCAGAGCTATGGACCCGAGGGGCAGAAACGCCTCGTCGAGAGCATCCATACCCGCCGGCTCGGCACGCCCGAGGATATCGCCAGCGCGACGCTGTTCTTCCTGAGCGAGCAAGCCGGCTGGGTCAGCGGGCAAGTGCTCTCGGTGGATGGCGGCCGGTCCTAGGCCTTCACCCGCAATTCGCCTGATCCGCCGGCATCTCGGCCCCGACCATCCAGCTGGTGCCGAAGCGGTCGGTCAGCATGCCGAAACGCGGCGACCAGAAGGTCTCGGCCATCGGCATCGTGATCTTGGCGCCGCCCTCGGACAGGCCGGCGAAGATGCGCTCCGCCTCCTCCGGGGTCGCCACGCCGACGCTGACCGAAACCGAGCGCATCGGGCCGTCCGAGCGATCCGGCGGGGCGTCGGATGCCATCAGCATCTGGCCGTCGATCTCAAGGCAGGCATGCAGGATCTTGTCCCGCCACTCCGCCGGGACATGCTCCTCGGCCGGTGTACCCTTGTGGTCCATCATCGCCAGCATCTTGCCGCCCAGCACCGTCTCGTAATGGGCGAAGGCCTCGCGGCAATTGCCGTCGAACATCAGATAGGTCGACAATTTCATTGCGTATCCTCCTCAATGCTACGCGAGGTGCTCAGCGCTTGCGATGGTACTGAGCAGCCATGAATTCGGTCCACTGGCCGTCCGGGCCAAGAGCACGCGAGGTCAGGGTGCGGTGGTCCGGCGACAGGAACGTGATGATGTCCTGATATTTCGCCGTGGAGCCATCGCCGGCCATGCTCGGACCTTCGGTGTCGAGGATCAGCGACTTGCCGTCGGCGGAAAGCGCGCCGTCATAGGTCCACATCATCGTCATCATCGAGGCGACGAAGCTGCCGACGAAGCGGCTTTTTGCCGGGTCGAAGCCGAGCGTGATCAGGCTGGTGACCGGCTTGCCGTCGGGGGAGTCGCCCCGCCCCTCGCCGAGCGTCCAGAGCCCGCCGAGCGAGCGCACACTCTCCGTGCCCTTCGAGGCCGAGGGCGGCTGATCCGGCCCCATCGAGCAGTTCATCTCCGCGCTCCAGTCACCGACCAACTGGTGGAGCCACTCATGTTCCTTCTGCGGTTCGCCCATCATGATCTCTCTCCTCCGTTTTTCCTTCTGCGGGGATCGATCTTGCGCCCGCCTCAGGCGGCGCGCTCGGCCGCGGCCTTCATGGCCTTGAGGCCGCTTTCGAAATCGCTGCCGACCATGCGGTCCATGTCCATGAAGACATGCATGATCTTGCCGAGGAACGGGGTCGGGCCGGTCATGATCCAGGTCACGTTGGTGCCCTGGCCCTGCGGCGTCAGCGCGAAGACGACGTCGTTATGCGCCTCGAAGGGCTTGAGGAAATCGAGCTTGACCCCCAGCTTGCCCGGCGCGCGCGCCTCGGTGATGCGCATGCTGCCCTCGCCGACATTCCTGTCGCCGGCCCAGGCATAGGTCGCACCGACCCCCGTTTCGGCTCCGCCATAGGTGCGCTTCATCCCCGGGTCCTTCTTCTCCCAGGGCGACCAGGCTCCCCAGGCCCTGAAATCGGCGATCAGCGGATAGATGCGATCCGGCGCGGCATTGATCGCGATGGAGCGGGTGACCTGGAAGGTATCGGGCTTGCGGGCGGCCAGGATCAGCACGACGACGATACCGGTCGCGACGAGCCCGAGCAGGCCGAGAAGAATGGTCTTGAGCATGGAAACACCTGAAATGAGCTTGAAGGAATGGCCATGGCGTCAAACGCCTGATTTATCGGGTGGTTTCGCCTTGATCTCGCGGAGCATCTCGTCCAGCCGCCCCAGACTCCGGTCCCAGAAACGACTGTAATGCTCCAGCCATTCCGAGACGTCCTGCAGCGGGCCGGGGTCGAGCCGGCAAGGCCGCCACTGGGCTTCCTTCCCCCGCGTGATCAGACCCGCGCGCTCCAGCACCTTGAGGTGCTTCGAGACCGCCGGCAGGCTCATCGCGAAAGGCTCGGCCAGTTCCTTCACCGAACTCTCGCCTTCAGACAGCCGGGCCAGGATGGCGCGGCGCGTCGGGTCGGCGAGGGCTGCGAAGGTCAGGCTGAGCGGGTCCGCCATCATCGTATGAAACCGATCAGTTAATTAACTGATCGGTTTACTAATATCGCTTCCTTCTCCTGTCAACCGGCTTAGACGGAGAATGCCGCGCGCCACCACCGGTTGTTGTCAGGAGCGCGGACACGCGGCTAGAACCAGTGCGATACGAGGAGGATTCATGAGTTTCGAGACCGCAGCGACACCGCAAGCCGCCGTGGACCGGCTCGAACGGCTCTATGACGAGGCGCGCTCGGCACTGCGCCACGACCTCCAGCGCTTCTTCGACACCGGCGAGGCACCGACGCCGGAGGACCGGGAGCGTTACCGCTACCCGATGCTGCGCGTCACCTACGAGCCCTCGAAACTGCCGGCAGCGACGCGACGCGGCTATGCCAAGTTCGCGGTACCCGGCATCTATTCGACCACCGTGACGCAGCCAGCCGAGTTCCGCACCTATCTGCTCGATCAGCTCGAGCCGCTTGTCGCCGAATATGGCGCGACGATCGAAACGGGCGTCAGCACGCAGGAAATCCCCTACCCCTACGCGCTCGAAGGCGGCGACGAACTGGGGCGCGGCAAGATCACCGCCGCGGAGCTGGCGCGCTATTTCCCGACGCCGCTGCTCGCACTGGTCGGCGACGAGATCGCCGACGGCACCTATGAGCTCATCGAAGGCGAGCCGCGCCCGCTCTCGCTGTTCGACGCCGTCCGGGTCGATTACTCGCTGCGGCGGCTGGTGCATTATACCGGCACCGACTGGCGGGCGGTGCAGCCCTGGGTTCTGCTGACGAACTACCACCGCTATGTCGACCAGTTCGTGCGGCTCGGCCTCGCCGAGATCGAGGCCGGCACGGCCGAGGCCCTGATCGCGCCGGGCGGCATCCGCATCGACAAGGACGGCATCGACGTCTCGGCCGCCGAGCGGGTGATGTCGGCGCCCTGGCACCGCTTCCAGATGCCGGCCTATCACCTGATCCGGAAGGGCGGCGAGGGCGTGACCCTGGTCAATATCGGCGTCGGCCCCTCCAACGCGAAGAACATCACCGACCATCTCGCGGTGCTCCGGCCGAATTGCTGGCTGATGGTCGGACATTGCGGCGGCCTGCGCCAGACGCAGATCATCGGGGATTACGTGCTCGCCCATGCCTATCTCCGGCAGGACCGCATCCTCGACGATCTCGTGCCGCCGGATATCCCGATCCCGGCGCTGGCGGAGGTGCAGGTCGCGCTGCAGCAGGCCGCCGCCGACATCACCGGCGAGAAGGGCGACCGGCTGAAGCAGCGTCTGCGCACCGGCACCGTCGTGACCCAGGACGACCGCAACTGGGAATTGCAATGGACCAAGGAGCGGCGGCGCATCAACCTGTCGCGCGCCATCGCTGTCGATATGGAATCCGGCACCATCGCTGCGCAAGGCTATCGGCTCAGGGTGCCCTACGGCACGCTGCTCTGCGTCTCCGACAAACCGCTGCATGGCGAGATCAAGCTGCCCGGCGCCGCCAACGCCTTCTATGAGCGCGCGGTCGGCGAGCACCTGCGCATCGGGCTCGACGCGTTGGAGAAGCTGAAGGTCACGGGCTCGGCGATCCACTCGCGCAAGCTCCGCAGCTTCGACGAGCCGCCGTTCCGGTAGGCTTGGCCTAACCGAAGACGCCGTAGGCCAGCAATCCCGCGATCACCCAGAGCGCGATATTGCCCCAGCGGTTGCGCCGGGCTTCGGCCCGGCCGATCGCCTCGACGCTGCGTTCGTCCAGCGAGAAGCCGTGGCGCGAGGCGTCCTCGAGCTGGCCGAGCACGCGCTCGGCGCGGACGACCGTATCGGGCAAGGTCGCGAGCGAGCCGAGCAGGGAGCGGACGCCGCGGCCTGCCTCCTCCAGGCGGCCGATCGGACCGAGATTATGGGTGATCCAGCTCCGCACCACCGGATCGGCCGTGCCCCACATGTCGAGATGCGGATCGAGCGTTCGCGCCACGCCCTCGACCACCACCATGGTCTTCTGGAGCATGACGAGCTCGGTGCGCGTCGCCATGTCGAACATGCCGGTGATCTCGAAGAGCAGGGTCAAAACCTTGGCCATCGAGATCTGATCGGCGCGCTTGTCGTGGATCGGCTCGCCGACGGCGCGGATCGCCTGGGCGAAATCCTCGACATCGTGATGGGCCGGGACATAGCCCGCCTCGAAATGCACCTGCGCCACGCGGCGGTAATCGCGGGTGATGAAGCCGAGCAGGATCTCGGCGAGGAAGCGCCGCTCCTTCAGGCCGAGCCGGCCCATGATGCCGCCATCGACCGCGACGAGGCGCCCCTCGGCATCGACGAAGAGGTTTCCGGGATGCATGTCGGCATGGAAGAAGCCATCGCGGATCGCGTGCTTCAGGAAGGACTGGATGATGTTGCGGGCGAGCTCCGGCAGATCGTGCCCGGCGGCGCGCAGGCCCTCGACATCCGAGAGGCGGACGCCGTCGATCCACTCGTCGACCAGCATCTCCCGCGCCGTGAGCTGCCAGTCGGGCTCCGGCACGCGAAAATCCGGGTCGTCCTTGGTATTCTCCGCGAATTCGGAGAGGGCAGCGGCTTCGAGCCTCAGGTCCATCTCCATCGCGACGGAGCGCGCCAGGGTCTCGACCACGCCGGTGAAGCGCAGGCGGCGCGCCTCGGGGGAGCGCGCCTCGGCCGTCTCGGCGCCGAAGCGCATGGCAGCGAGATCGCGGTTGAAACGGTCGCGGATGCCCGGGCGCAGGATCTTCACCGCGACCTCGCGGCCATCCTTCAGCCGGGCTCGATGGACCTGGGCGATCGAGGCGGCGGCGACCGGCTCGCTGAACTCGGGAAACAGCGTCTCCAGCTTCACGCCATGCGCGGCCTCGACGATGGCGCGGGCCTCGGCCATCGGGAAGGCGGGCATACGGTCCTGCAGGGCGGAGAGATCCTGCGCGATCTTCATGCCAACCACGTCGGGTCGCGTCGCCAGGAACTGGCCGAACTTCACATAGGACGGGCCGAGCCGGGTCATCGCCGCCGCGAGCCTTGTCGCGGAGGAGCCGGCGCCACGCCGCTCGATCAGGCGGCCGACGCGGATCAGCCCCCGCGCCAGCGGCGGCAGCACTGAAGGATCGACGAGCGCCAGCGCGCCCTCGCGCGCCAGCACGAAGCCGACGCGCGCGCCGCGCAGCATGTGGAAGAAGGAGGAGATCATGCGGTTATGGCCGTCATGGTCGGGTCTGACCCGACCATCTCTGGAAGGGAGCTCTTTCCGGCACGAGATGCCCGGGTCAAGCCCAGGCATGACGCCAACGCTCGCATCACAGCTTCCAGCCGGAATGCAGCGCCACGACGCCGCCGGTCATCGGCGTGAACTTCGCGCGGCGGAAACCGGCATCCTCGATCATGCCCGCGAAGGCCTGCGGCTTCGGGAACTTGCGGATCGACTCGACGAGATACTGGTAGGGCTCGGCCTCCCCGGTGACCATGCGGCCCATCGGCGGAATGACCTTGAAGGAATAGGTCTCGTAGATCTTGTCGAGCAGCGGCACGTCGACATGGCTGAATTCGAGGCAGAGGAAGCGCCCGCCGCGCTTCAGTACGCGATAGGCCTCGGCCAAAGCCTTGTCGATGCGCGGCACGTTCCGGATGCCGAAGGCGATGGTGTAGCAGTCGAAATGGTTGTCGGGCAGGCCGAGCGCCTCGGCATTGCCCTGAACGAAGCGGATGCGATCATTGTCGGGGAAGCGCTTGTCGGCGCGCTCGCGCCCGACGCGCAGCATGTCGGCATTGATGTCGAGCACGGTGACATCGGTCTCAGGGCCGCCGGCCTCCAGCACCGAGAAGGCGACATCGCCCGTGCCGCCGGCCACGTCGAGATGGTGGAACGGCCGGTCCTTGGCCGGATTGATCGCGGTCAGGAGCGCGCTCTTCCAGGCCCGGTGCAGGCCGCCCGACATCAGATCGTTCATCAGGTCATAGCGGTTGGCGACCTTGTGGAAGACGTCGTCGACCTTCGCCTGCTTCTCGGCGAGCTTCACCGTCTCGAAGCCGAAATGGGTGGTGTCGGAAGCTGCTGTCACGGTCGGGCCGGCCTTGTGCAAATCTGTCTTGTATTCGCCTGAGCCGATCAATAGCCAAAGGCGGCGGGCTTGTCGCGGGCCCTCTCGACGCAGGCTTTATTTGAGGTCGTTGACATGCCGGAGCTACCCGAGGTCGAAACCGTCCGGCGCGGGCTGGAGCCGGCCATGCTGGGCGAGCGTTTCCAGCGCGTCGAACTCCGCCGGCCGAACCTGCGCTTTCCCCTGCCGGAGCGCTTCACCGAGCGCCTGACAGGGCGGCGGATCGAAGCCCTGTCGCGGCGGGCGAAATACCTGATCGCCGATCTCGACGACGGGGAAGCGCTCGTGATGCATCTGGGCATGAGCGGGCGCTTCATCGTCGAGGCGCCCGGCACGAAGCCGACCGAGCCCGGCTCCTATTACAATGAGATCGGCCGGCACCTGATCCACGACCATGTCGTGTTCGAGATGGGGACCGGCGCGCGCGTCACTTATAACGACGTGCGCCGCTTCGGCTTCATGGACCTCGTGCCGCGCGCCGAACTCGCAACTTCGAAGCATTTCGCGGGCATGGGCATCGAGCCGCTCGGCAACGAACTCTCCGGCGAGACGCTGGCGAAGCTCTTCGCCGGCAAGTTCGCGCCTTTGAAGGCCGCGCTGCTCGACCAGCGGCTCGTGGCGGGCCTCGGCAATATCTACGTCTGCGAGGCCCTGTTCCGGGCCGGGCTCCATCCGGAAGCGGAGGCCGGGACGATCGCGACGCCGACCGGCCGACCGCGCGAGACTGCGCATGAACTCGCCCGCATCATCCGCGAGGTGCTGGAGGAGGCGGTCGCGGCCGGCGGCTCGACGCTCCGCGACTTCGCCCATGCCGACGGCTCGCTCGGCTATTTCCAGCATCGCTTCAAGGTCTATGACCGCGAAGGCGAGATCTGCGTCACGCCGGGTTGTGGCCATCTGGTGAAGCGACTGGTGCAGTCGGGGCGCTCGACGTTTTATTGCGAGAGCTGCCAGAAGCGGGCTGTTCGCTAGGGGCTTGCAGTCCGCTTCAGGTCGATTGCGTTGAAAAAGTCGGCTGTGGGTCGGCTGCTGATTGAGGCTGAACGGATCGCTGAGAGTGCGTGCGCCCTTATGCCGCCAGGGACGGTGCTCCGGCCGGCATCAGCTTCGCCATTTTCCTGAGGTTCTGGGCGGTGGCTG
>NZ_JAFKFW010000041.1 GCF_017308015.1 Allobosea sp. | reverse complement strand
CGCATCATCATGCGCTGGCCGATGCCCTCGGTCAGCGGATAGACCGGCTCGAAGGCCGGCAGGGTCGCAGCGAGCTTGGGATCGAGGATGCGCTCGGGATGCACCATCTGGCGCATGCCTTCCCAGAGCTCGAGCTTGCCCGAGATCAGACGATAGGCGCCGATCGGCAGGGTCTGGGCGAGATGCCGGGAATCGGCGTGGAAGAAAACGAGCGTGACGTCGCCGGTCTCGTCCTCGACGATGATGCGATAGGGCGCCTTCTTGCCGGCGGGCGCCGGGCGATGCTCGCTGACGCGGGCGGTGAAGGTCGCGACATCGCCGATCGGCGTATCCGCGATCGAGGGGCTCGGCCGCCGGTCGACGGCCCCGGTCGGCAACTGGAACATCAGGTCGACGACGCGCGCGGGCCGCGTCTCATCGCCAAGAAACTTGTCCAGCACCTTGCCGAGCTTGGGACCGACGCCGGAAAGCGTCGTGACGGGAGCGAAGAGCGGATCGAGGATCGAAGGGCGCAAGACGTCTCGGCAATTGTCAGGAGCGCGAAGATCGCAGCCGCTTCGCCGCTGACTCCGCCGGGTTGCCTCGCTATATAGCCTGCTCAGGCAGGCTCCGCGACGGGGCCGGCCCCGTACTCATTGCGCCATCCCCCAGGTTTTAGGACCTGGCGTTTTCTTGCCGAGGTTCCCATGTCCGGTTCGACCCGCTCCAGCGCCGATCTCGACCCGCGCCGCCGCAAGATCCTGTTCCGCGCCTGGCATCGCGGCATGCGCGAGATGGACCTGATCATGGGCCGCTTCGCCGACGATGCGATCGGCGGTTTCAGCGATGCTGAGCTCGACGAGTTCGAGCGCCTGATCGAGGTGCTGGACCGCGACCTGCTGAGCTGGGTGACCGGGGAGGCGCCCGTGCCGGCGAATTACGACACGGAACTGTTCCGCAAGCTCAAGGCTTTCCACCATCACGACAAGCCGATTCACGTCTGAACTGCCCGTGGCCGTCATGCTCGGGCTTGACCCGGCCATCTTTGAATCGCAGCCCGCTCGTCCCGAGTTTTTCGGGGCAAGCCCGAGAATGACGCCCTTTGGCAGAATGACGCCTCTTCGATGAGCATTCCTCCCCCGTCCCAGATCGCCAAGCCGCAGCTCGACCGTCTGCTCGATGCGCTGAACCGCGGCGACAAGCCGACACTGGCCGGCGTACCGGATGGTTTCGACGCCGTCGTGCTTGCCGACCTGACCCGCGCCCGCGCCAAGAAGGCGGAGGGGCCGGCGCTGCTCGTCTTCATCGCCCGTGACGGCCAGCGCCTGCAGGTGCTTGAGAATGCGCTGCAATTCGTCGCCCCCGATCTCGAGGTGATGAGCTTCCCCGCCTGGGACTGCCAGCCTTACGATCGTGTCTCTCCCGCGCCGGCCATCGTGGCGCACCGGATGACGACGCTGTCGCGCCTCGCCAAGACCAAGTCCGGCGAGCGGCCGCGCCTGCTGCTGACCACCGTCAATGCCGCGCTCCAACGCGTGCCGGCCTTCGGCAAGGTCGCTTCCGAGAGCTTCTCGGCGGCGCCCGGCAACATGGTCGATATCGAGGAGTTGGCACGCTGGCTCGACATCAACGGCTATCTGCGCACCTCGACCGTGCGCGAGACCGGCGAATTCGCCGTGCGTGGCGGCATCGTCGATCTCTTCCCGCCGGGCATGCCGGCACCGATCCGGCTCGATTTCTTCGGCGATGCGCTGGAATCGATCCGCACCTTCGATCCGGAGACGCAGCGTACCACCGGGCAATTGCGTGGGCTCGACCTCGTGCCGATGTCCGAGGCGCAGATGACGAGCGAAAGCATCCGCCGCTTCCGCCAGTCCTATATTTCGACCTTCGGCACGCCCGGCCGCGACGACACGCTCTATGAAGCGGTCAGCGAGGGCCGTCGCCCGGCCGGCCTGGAGCACTGGCTGCCGTTGCTGGCGGAAAAGCTCGACACGCTCTTCACCTATCTGCCGGATGTCCCGCTGGTGCTCGATCATCAGGCCGAGGACGCCACGGCTGAGCGCATCAGCCTGATCAAGGACTATTACGACGCCCGCAAGGCCGCGCTGGAGCAGGGCGGGGGCGGCGGCATTCCCTACAAGCCCTTGCCGCCGGATGCGCTCTATCTCTCGCCGGCCGATTGGCGCAGCGTGATGAACGTTTCCGGCGTCGCCAGCCTGACGCCGTTCCAGTTGCCAGACAGCGAGGGCAAGCTGATCCTCGATCTCGGCGGCAAGCAGGGCCGCAGCTTCGCGGCCGAGCGCACGGCCGATGCAGGGGGCGTATTCGATGCCGCCGTCGCGCATGTGAAGGCGCTTGAGGCCGAGGGCAAGCGCGTCATCCTGGCCGCCTGGTCGGAAGGCTCGCGCGAACGACTGGCGCATGTGCTGGCCGACCATGGCCTGAAGAGCACGCAACTGACAGGCTCTTTGCGCGCCGCCTTCGATCTCAAGCCCGGCACGATCGCGCTCGCCGTCTGGGGTTTCGAGACCGGCTTCGAGGCCGGGCGCCTCGCGGTCATCGGCGAGCAGGACATTCTGGGCGACCGCCTCGTCCGGCCACGCCGCAAGACCAAGCGTCCGCAGGACTTCATCGCCGAATTATCATCGCTCGCCCCGGGCGATCTCGTCGTCCATGTCGACCACGGCATCGGCCGCTTCATCGGTCTGCAGACGATCACTGCGGCAGGCGCGCCGCATGACTGCCTCGAAATCCATTATGCCGGCGATTCCAAGCTGTTCCTGCCGGTCGAGAACATCGAACTTCTGTCCCGCTACGGCTCCGAGGATACCGAGGTCCAGCTCGACCGGCTCGGTGGTGGCGGCTGGCAGGCGCGCAAGGCCAAGCTCAAGCAGCGTATCCGCGAGATGGCCGGCAAGCTCATCCAAATCGCGGCCGCCCGCGCGCTCAAGGATGCGCCGCGACTCGTCCCGCCGGCCGGTGTCTATGACGAGTTCTGCGCCCGCTTCCCCTATGAGGAGACGGAGGACCAGCAGAACACTATCGATGCCGTGCTTGACGATCTCGCAGCCGGCCGGCCGATGGATCGGCTGGTCTGCGGCGATGTCGGCTTCGGCAAGACCGAGGTCGCGCTGCGCGCCGCCTTCGCCGCAGCGCTCAATGGCAAGCAGGTCGCGGTCGTGGTTCCGACGACCCTGCTCGCCCGGCAGCATTACCGCAACTTCGTCGAGCGTTTTGCCGGCTTGCCGGTCCATGTCGGGCAGGCCTCGCGCTTCGTCGGCTCGGCCGATCTCAAGGCGGTGAAGCAGGGAGCCAGGGACGGCACGATGGATATCGTCGTCGGCACCCATGCGCTGCTCGGCAAGGGCGTCGACTTCAAGGATCTCGGCCTCGTCATCGTCGACGAGGAGCAGCATTTCGGCGTCGCCCATAAGGAGAAGCTGAAGGAGCTGCGCGCCGAGGTGCATATGCTGACGCTCTCGGCCACGCCGATCCCGCGCACGCTCCAGCTCGCCATGACCGGCGTGCGCGAGCTCTCGATCATCGCGACGCCGCCGGTCGATCGCCTCGCGGTCCGCACCTTCGTCACGCCCTTCGATCCGCTGATCGTTCGCGAGGCGCTGCTGCGCGAACGCTACCGGGGAGGGCGCTCCTTCTATGTCGTCCCGCGCATCGAGGACATCGCCGACGTCAAGGACTTCCTCGACAAGCAGGTGCCGGAGTGCAAGGTCGGCATCGCCCATGGCCAGATGGCGGCCGGCACGCTGGAAGACGTGATGACAGCCTTCTACGAGGGCCAGTACGATATCCTGCTCTCGACCACGATCGTCGAGTCGGGTCTCGACATTCCGACCGCCAACACGCTGATCGTGCATCGCGCCGACATGTTCGGCCTCGCCCAGCTCTACCAGCTCAGGGGCCGCGTCGGCCGCTCGAAGACGCGCGCCTATGCGCTCTTCACCGTGCCGGCCAACCGCAAGCTGACCGAGCAGGCAGACAAGCGGCTGAAAGTCCTGCAATCGCTCGACACGCTCGGCGCCGGTTTCCAGCTCGCCAGCCACGACCTCGACATCCGCGGCGCCGGCAACCTGCTCGGCGACGAGCAGTCCGGCCATATCAAGGAGGTCGGCTACGAGCTCTACCAGCAGATGCTGGAGGAGGCGGTGGCGGCGCTCAAGGCCGGCATCGAGTTCGAGACCGAGACGCAATGGTCGCCGGCGATTCAGGTCGGCGCCCCCGTCATGATCCCGGAGCACTATGTCGCCGACCTGACGCTGCGGCTGACGCTCTACAAGCGTCTCTCGACCATGGACGACGATGCGGAGCTGCAATCCTTCGGCGCGGAGTTGGTCGACCGCTTCGGCCCGCTGCCGGAGGAGGTCAACCAGCTGCTCGAGATCGTCGCGATCAAGGCGCTCTGCAAGCGCGCCAATGTCGAGAAGGTCGAGGCCGGGCCAAAGGGCATCATCGTCGCCTTCCGCAACAACGAATTCGCCAATCCGGAAGGGCTGGTCGGCTTCGTCGCCAAGCAAGGTACGCTGGCCAAGGTGCGCCCCGACATGCGCGTCGTCTTCATCGACGATTTCGACACGGTCGAGCAGCGCCTCAAGGCGACGCGCCGGCTGCTGACCGATCTCGCGCGGATCGCGGAACGGAAGAAGGCGGCTTGAGCGGCCGCCTTCTCGTCATCGAACACGATACAGCTTCCCCTCGCGGGTCGTCCCGGACAAGCGGCGAAGCTGCGCTGATCCGGGATCCATTCCGGAGCCTATCGAGTAGAGGTTCCCGAATGGATCCCGGGTCTCCCTTCGGTCGCCCGGGATGACCCGTCTGGGTCCGTAAGGGTTCGTTCCCCTACAGATCGAAGAACACCGTCTCGTTCTCGCCGGCGAGGTTGATGTCGAGCCACCATGTCCCGTCCGGCTTGCGCTGGGCGACCAGCGTGTGGCGGCGCGCCTCGGGCACGAGCGCAAGGATCGGGTCGGTCTCGTTGCCATCGCCATCGGCGAAATAGAACCGGGTCGGCAGGCGCTTGAGCAGGCCGCGGCCGAAGACCGAAAGCGCGATATGCGGCGCCTGGAGGCTGTTGCCGGGGCCGGGCACGCGGCCGGGGCGGATCGTGCGGAAGCGGAAGATTCCGTCCTTGTCGGTCGAGGCGCGGCCGAAGCCGACGAAATGAGCGTCGAGCGCCACATCCGCGCGGTCGTCGTCCGGGCTGGCATAGCGGCCCTTGGCGTTGGCCTGCCAGATCTCGATCATCGCGTCCTCGATCGGCTTGCCGTCGGCATCGTAGACGCAGCCGGAAAGCGCGATGACCTCGCCCTCGGGCTGACCTGAGACATTCGAGCCCGAGAGCAGGAAATGCTCCGGCGGCATCAGGTCGGGCCGCGCGCCCATATCCGAGCGGCCCACGAGATCGGCGCCGCCCTTCCAGGGCAGGCCGTAATGGAAGTAGGGGCCGACCGTCTGCCACGGCGTCTGGCCGAAGATCGACGGGTCCTGGCTGTCCTGCCGCGGCGCGGCGTTGCGGCTTTCCAGATCAGTGTTCGTCGTCATGATCGTCCTCGAACGGCGTCTGGTCGCGGCCCTTGAGCACGATGTCGAAGACATAGCCCAGCGCCCAGTTCGGGACGGTAGTGCCGATATCGAAGCGCGAGACCATGCGCTGGCGATAGGGCATCGGCACGGCATTCGCGATCGGGTCGATCTCGATCAGCGGATCGTCGGGGAAGTACATCTGCGTGACCAGCCGCGTCGCGAAGGCCGGCCCGAGCAGCGAAAGATGGATATGGGCCGGGCGCCAGGCGTTCTTGTGGTTGCCCCAGGGATAGGCGCCGGGCCGGATCGTGACATAGCGATAGCGGCCCTCGGCGTCGGTGATCGCACGGCCGGCGCCCGTGAAATTCGGATCGAGCGGCGCCGGCCAGTCGTCCTTGGCATGGATGTAGCGGCCGGCGGCATTGGCCTGCCAGATCTCGACGACGGTGTTCGGCACGGGCCGGCCGTTCTCGTCGAGAACCCGGCCGGTGACGACGATGCGCTGGCCCTGCGGCTCGGCCTTGTGCTGGGTGGTGAGGTCGGCCATCGCCGGGCCCATCAGGCGCGACCAGTCCGTCGGCCCGGTCACCTCCGTCAGCGTCTGCGGGATCGCGATCGGGGTCTGGCGCGGGCTGCGCGCCACGGTCGAGCGATAATCTGGCGACAGCGAGGCCGGCTGGCCTGCATCGAGTCCCGCATAGGGGAGGATCAGGCGGCTCATCGTGAAGAACTCTGCGCAGACAGGGCGGGGCGTTTCGTCTGGGCCATGCCGGAAAGGCTATTCAGCGGACTCATCGCTTCCGGGCCTCCTGAACCGGGAGGTCGGCGCCGGCCTCCAGATCGTCGCGTTCGTCAGGAGCATGCGTAGCACGGCGACACGGGTCCCGGCCAGCCGCCGCGGCGGCTACGCGTTCAGCGCCAGGGCTTGGGCACGGGCACGGGGAGGGCGGATCATGCGACAGGGAAGCGCGCTTCCATCAGCGCGAGCGCTTCGAGCAAGGGCTCGGCATGGGAACCGAGCGCGGCGAGGATGCTTGCTTCGAAAGCCAGCGCTCGCGGCACGATCTCGCCATAAGCGTGCAGGCCGGGCGCCGTCAGCGACAGGCTCTCCTCGCGCCGGTCCTGCTCGCACGCACGGCGGGTCAGCCAGCGCCGCTCCTCCAGCGCCCGCACCGCCCGGCTGACCTTGGTCTTGTGCATCGAGGAATGCTGGCCGATCGCCTTTGCCGTCATCGAGTCGAACTGGGCGAGGGTGGCCAGCACCCGCCATTCGGGCACGGTCAGATCGTAATGCGGACCGTAGACCGCGCGGAACTGCTGCGAGACCGCCGAGCTCAGACGGTTGAGGCGGTAGGGCAGGAAATGTTCGAGCGCGAGTTTCGACATGCCTTGTTGGTTACAAAATCGACAGTTACCTAAGCAACCATCTTAAGCGAAGTCCGCAACAGGGCATGCGGCAGTTCCAAGGTCGTCGCGAGGAGAGGGCGCCACCATGCACTTTCAGAACCCGACCCATGCGAGCGCGGCAAAGGCAGCAAGCGCCATCGCGACCGGCTACATGTCCGGTTTCGGCAACGGTTTCGAGACCGAGGCCTTGCCGGGCGCCCTGCCGCTCGGGCGTAATTCGCCGCAGAAATGCGCCTATGGGCTCTATGCCGAGCAGCTTTCCGGCTCGCCTTTCACCGCGCCGCGCACCACCAACGAGCGCTCCTGGCTCTATCGCATCCGGCCGACGGTGGCGCATTGGAACGAATTCCGGAAGGTCGATGCGGGGTTCTGGCGCACCGCGCCGGCCCGCGAGGTCGACATGCCCATCGCGCCTTTGCGCTGGAGCCCGATCCCGATCCCGTCGGAGCCGATCTCCTTCGTCGAGGGCATCCGCAGCATGACCACCGCTGGCGACGCCGGCAGTCAGGGCGGCATGGGCGCGCATGTCTATCTGATCACGCGCTCGATGGTGGACGCGTATTTCTACAATGCCGATGGCGAGATGCTGTTCGTGCCGCAGCAGGGCGATCTCAGGCTCTGGACCGAATTCGGCATCATCGACATCGAGCCCGGCGAGATCGCCGTGATCCCGCGCGGCGTGAAGATCCGCGTCGAGCTCAGGGACGGGCCGGCCCGCGGCTACATCTGCGAGAACTATGGCGGCGCCTTCACCTTGCCGGAGCGCGGGCCGATCGGGGCCAACTGCCTGGCCAATCCGCGCGATTTCCTGACGCCGGCCGCAGCCTTCGAGGATCGTGACGCACCTTCAAAAATGTATGTGAAATGGGGCGGCAATCTCTGGGCCGCCGATATCGAACATTCGCCGCTCGACGTCGTCGCCTGGCATGGCAACTACGCCCCGTACAAGTATGATCTCAGGCGCTTTTCGCCGGTCGGGCCGATCCTCTACGACCATGCCGACCCGTCGATCTTCACGGTGCTGACCTCGCCCTCGGAGACGCCCGGCACCGCCAATATCGACTTCGTCATCTTCTCGGATCGCTGGCTGGTGGCCGAGAACACCTTCCGGCCGCCCTGGTACCATATGAACGTGATGAGCGAGTTCATGGGACTGGTTTACGGCGTCTACGACGCCAAGACCGGCGGCGGCTTCGTGCCGGGCGGCATCTCGCTGCACAACACCATGCTGCCGCACGGGCCGGACGTCGACGCCTTCGAAAAGGCGAGCAATGTCGAGCTGAAGCCGCACAAGCTAGAAGGCACGCTGGCCTTCATGTTCGAGACGCGCTTTCCTCAAGCGGTCACGGCCTTCGCCGCCGGCTCGGATTCGCTCCAGCGCGACTATGGCCGCTATGGCCACAGGCTGACCAAGCATTTCGATCCGAACAGGCCTTGAGCTTGAGAGGGCACGCTGGCCGATCGGCTGTCGGTCTCAAGAGCAAAGGAAGAGGGCTGAAATCCGCCCAGCCTTGATTCGCATAAGGTATATTATGGAACTTATTTCGATGCTCCGTATGCCGAGATGACGTTGCGGCTGGCCCTTGCCTCGCTTGCCAAGATCGACGTTCAATGCCGGCGCAAGCACCGATTATGGCCTTTCGCGGTCGACCTGAGCACGGTGCCCCATGACCGCAAACGGCAGGAGAAGCAGCCAATGATTATTCGTTTCTGGCGCGCCATCGCAGGATCGGACGAGGTGCTTGCCGCCTATGCCGACCATCTCCGGAAAACCACCTTCGTCGAGATGGCCGAATTACCCGGCCATCTCGGCGCCACCCTGGCACGCAAGGTCAAAGGCACCGACAACGAGCTTGTCGTCATGAGCTTCTGGGACGACATGGCGTCGGCCGGCCATTTCATGAAGGGCGATTTCGATGATGCTGTGGTGAAGCCCAGCACCCAGAAGCTGCTGAAATCCTTCGACCTGAAGGTCGAGTATTTCGAAACGCTGGTCTCCACGGGCGTCGTCGGCGGACATGATATCGAAACCGGCCCAGCCTGACGCGGCGCGACTGCGCCTCAGAGGAACTCAGGCCGGCACCGACACCGTCATCCCGTCGAACGCCACCTCTGCTACTCCGGCCAAGCGCCTGCTCAAGCTTGCATAATCCAGATCGACATGGAGGTTGGTCATGATCGCGCGACGCGGCTTCAAATGGGCGACGATCTCCAGCGATTGCGCCAGATGGAAATGGCTGGGATGCGGCGTCTCGCGCAGGCAGTCGAGGATCAGAACGTCGAGATCGGCCATGGCCTCCATCGCGGCCGGCGGAATCAGGCTGACATCCGGCAGATAGCCGAGATCGCCGAAGCGAAAGCCGAGCGCCTCATAGTTCGGCCCGTGCTCGACCCGGAACGGCAGCGCGGCGATCGGACCGCCGGCACCGTCGATCGTCTGTGGCCGGCCAGCCGTGATCTGGTCGAGATCGAGGATGGGCGGATAATAACTGCCGGACGGCGTCTCGAAGAGATAGCTGAACCGCGAGCGCAATGACGCCTCGGTCGGCTTGTCGGCATAGATCCGGATGCGCCGCTGCATATGCAGGACGAGCGCCCGCAGATCGTCGATGCCATGGGTATGGTCGGCATGGTCATGCGTCAGCAGCACGCCGTCCAGCGCCGGCACCTGCGCCGACAGAAGCTGCTCGCGCAGGTCCGGCGAGGTGTCGACCAGAACCCGCGTCGTCCCGTCCGGGCCGGTGCGCTCGACCAGGATCGAGCAGCGACGACGCCGGTTCTTCGGCTCTGTGGGATCGCAAGCACCCCAGCCGGAGCCCGGCCGTGGCACGCCACCGGAAGATCCGCAGCCGAGGATGGTGACGGTGAGCGTCATGGCGTCGGGTCAGGCGACCTGTGCGACCGGCGCGGCATGGTCCATCTTCCAGTAGCAGCGTCGCGCATTCTCGGTCGTGATCCGGGCGATCTCGTCAAAGGACACGCCAATCGTTTCGCCAAGAACCTTTGCCGTCTCAACCACATAGGCTGGCTGGTTGCGTTTACCCCTGAACGGAACGGGAGCGAGATAGGGCGCATCCGTCTCGACCAGCAGCCGCTCGCGCGGGACCATCCGGGCGATCCGGCGCAGGTTCTCGGAGGTCTTGAAGGTCAGGATGCCCGAGAACGAGACATAGAGCCCGAGCTCGACGCCGGTCATGGCCAGCGCTTCGCCGGCGGTGAAGCAATGCAGGATGGCGGGGAAGGCGCCCTTCCCCGTCTCCTCGCGCAGGATCGCGATCATGTCGTCATCGGCCTCGCGGGCATGGATGACGAGCGGCAGCTGCGTGTTCCGCGCCGCAGCGATATGCGTGCGCAATCCCTGAGCCTGCGCGGCACGCGGGCTCGAATCGTAGTGATAGTCGAGCCCGGCCTCGCCGATGGCGACGCAACGCGGATGGCGCGACAGTTCGACGAGGCGCTCGGCTGTAACGTCGAGCTCCTCATGTGCCTGGTGCGGATGCGTGCCGACCGAGAACCAGACCGACGGAAAACGCTCCGCCAGCGCGGCATAGTCGGCATAGCGCGCGACCCGCGTCGAGATCGTCACCATCCGGCTGACACCGGCTTCCTCGGCCCGCGCGACATAGGCCGGCAATTCCTCGGCGAAATCCGGGAAGTCGAGATGGCAATGCGTATCGATGAGCATCACGTCGCCTGGCCGTCCTCGGGCTCGACATAGCGCGGGAAGATCGCGCTCGGTGCCGGCAGGGCCTCCCCGCTGATGAGCCGATGTTCTGCGCCAAGTGCCGCGAAGCTGCGGGCCTCCGGCGCGACGCCGAGCAGATCGAGCAGCTTGCCCGCGGCCACCGGCATTACCGGCTGCACCAGGATCGCGACCTCGCGCAGCACCTCGATCGTGACATACAGGATGGTGTCACGGCGGGCCGGATCGGTCTTGGTCAGGCGCCAGGGCTCGTTATTGGCAAAATAGCGGTTCGCCTCGGCAATGAGGGCCCAGAGATCGGCGAGCACGGTGTGAAGGGCGAAATCCTTCATCGCCTCGCGTGCCTTCGCGAGCGCCGCGTCGGCCATGGCGAGCATGGCTTCGTCGGCCTCGTTCAACGCGCCGCGCGGCGGCACCCTGCCCTCGCAGTTCTTGGCGATCATCGACAGCGAGCGCTGCGCGAGATTGCCGAGATCATTGGCAAGGTCGGCGTTGATGCGCCCGACGATGGCATCGTGGCTGTAATTGCCGTCCTGGCCGAAGGAGACCTCGCGCAGGAAGAAATAGCGCAACTGGTCGACGCCATAGGTCTCGGCGAGGTCGAAGGGATCGACCACGTTGCCGAGCGACTTCGACATCTTCGTGCCCTTGTTCAGCAGGAAGCCGTGGCCGAAGACGCGCTTCGGCAGCGGCAGCCCCGCCGACATCAGGAAGGCTGGCCAATAGACCGCATGGAAGCGCACGATATCCTTGCCGATGATATGGACATCGGCCGGCCAGTAATGCGCACGCGGGCTCGCCGGATCGGGAAAGCCCGTCCCGGTGACATAGTTGTTGAGCGCGTCGACCCAGACATACATGACGTGCTTCGGATCGCCCGGCACGGGCAGGCCCCAGTCGAAGGTCGTGCGGCTGATCGAGAGATCCTCGAGCCCGCCCTTCACGAAGGAGACGACCTCGTTCCTGCGGGTCTCCGGCGAGATGAAGTCCGGCACGTCCTCGTAGAGCTTCAGCAGCCGGTCCTGATAGGACTTGAGGCGGAAGAAATAGCTCTCCTCCTCAACCCACTCCACCGGCGTGCCCTGCCCGCCCAGGCGCGTGCCGTCGGGCTGAAGGGTGGTCTCCTCCTCGCCGTAGAAGGCCTCGTCACGGACCGAGTACCAGCCGGAATACTTGGCGAGATAGATATCGCCATTGGCCTCCATCCGCCGCCAGAGTTCCTGGGTCGAGGGCAGATGATCGGCATCGGTGGTGCGGATGAACCGGTCGAAGGAACAGCCGAGGGTCTGCTCCATCTCCGCGAAACGCGTCGCGATCTTGTCGACGAATTCCTTCGGCGAGAGTCCGTTCTGCGCCGCCGTACGCTGCACCTTCTGGCCATGCTCGTCGGTGCCGGTCATGGCGAAGACGTCGTAGCCGTCGAGCCGCTTGAAGCGCGCGATCGCGTCCGACGCCACCATCTCGTAGGCGTGGCCGATATGCGGCGGCCCGTTGGTGTAATGGATCGCGGTCGTCAGATAGAATTTCGG
>NZ_JAFKFW010000020.1 GCF_017308015.1 Allobosea sp. | reverse complement strand
CGGCCGGCCTGCCGACGGTCGATACCTTCATCACCGAGGTCAGCCAGGATACCTGGATCTATTTCCCCTGGGACCTCGGGCTCTCCTATGTCGAGCCGATCGCCAAGGGACACAAGGGCTGAGCTTCCTGTCCGGCGCGCTGGGACCGGGGCGCTCCTCAGGATGAGGGCTGCGGGTGTTGGACCGCTCAACCGGTAGACGGCGAGCGGAACGCGATCAGCATGCCAGCGACCACGATCGCCATCCCGACGAGTTCGGCAGGCGAGGGCGTCTCTGCGAGCAGCAGGGCGCTGGCGGTGGCCGTCGCGACCGGCACCAGCGGCAGGAACAGCGTCGCCTTGGCCGCGCCCAGCGTCGCGACCGAGCGGGCGTAGAGATAAAGCGCGACGACACCGACCAGGACGCCCTGGTAGAGCGCTTGCAGCAGCAGTTCGGCGAAGGGCACGCGCTCCATATGGATCGGCAATACCAGCGCCACCAGCACGAGCAACGGCACCGCGAGGATGCATGATGCGGCGGTGATCTCGAGCGAGCTTGCGCCCCAGCGCCGCGCGAGCAGGCCGAAGATCGACCACATGAAGGCGATCAGCACGAAAAGCAGGTCGCCGATCCAGGCATCGGGCCGCGACGGCGCCATGGCGAGCGCATCGCGCGAGAAGACGGCGATGCCCAGCACAATGATGCCGAGGCCGATGAGCCGCATCCGCCCGGCGCGTTCCCCGGTGACGAGAAAGATCAGCAGCGCCGTGAAAACCGGGATCAGGCCCGGCGAGATGATCGACGAATGCAGCGCAGGCGCGAAGGACGCCCCGGCGACGAGGATCAGGCTGTAGAGCGGTCCGATCAGCAGCGCCATCGCCCAGGCGCGCGGCCAGCCGAGCGAACCGACAGGAAAGGGGCGCATATGCTTCAGCGCCCAGGGCAGCAGCACGGCGGCCGCCGAGACGAAGCGCAGGATCGTGACATCGGCCGGCGTCAGATCGATCAGCATGGCGTGCCGCGAGACGACGGACTGGACGCCCCAGATGATCGCGGTGAGCAAGCCGCAGAGGATGCCGAGCCATTGTGCGCGGGAGGTCATGAAAAGGCGGCTTTCGGCAGGGCGGTGCAGGCGGCGTGATGTCGTGGCGCTGCTATGCCCTTGCTGTGTCCGGCCAGCAACCCGCCGCGGGAGCGATGCCGGAATGCTTCCGGGGCAGGCAGCCAGCCCGTCGGCGGATGCCTTCAGCCGTTCGCCCGGGCGCTGCCGGCCAGCAGCTTCTCCGCATGGTCGCGGATATCCTGCGGCCATGTCAGGCTGTGCTCGACGAAGCGTGCGTGGTCCCCGGCAAAAAGGGCACGCGAGGCTTCCTCGAAACCTTCGCGGTTGCCCGCCATCGTCGCGATGAAGGCATAGGCGCGTTCCTGCCCCATGCGCGCCTGGCTGCGGCCGCCATCGGCCTTGCGGGCGTCGTCGACGAGCCGCCGCAGGGCCTGCGAGGCGCCTCCCGGCTGCAGGGCCAGCCAGTCCCAGTGGCGCGGCAGCAAGGTCACCTCACGGGCAACGACGCCGAGCTTCGGCCGTCCCCGCCCACGCGGGGTATCGTAGGTTGCCGTTGCCGCGTCGCTGCCGAGGGGAGTGTAGCGGGCTGCGATCTCCGCATCGCTGCCACGCAGGTCGAGATCGACGACCTTGCCCGTCGCGTCGTCGAACACGAGGATCGTGGCTGTGGGGGCGGCCGCGATGGCGGCCTTCACGGTCAGCGCGACGGCGGCAAGCGGGCCGCTCGCGATGCGGGTGGTGTCGCGGAAGGCGGTGTGGGGCGTCGGCTCGGACATGGGGGCTCCCTTGGATCGGAGCTTATTATCCGGGCGAATTCATCGAAGCAATATGATCCGGGTATAATTTCTCTGCCCCCCATGCCGAAGCGACGTTTCATCCGCGAATGACGCTGACTGTGCGCCAGACCGGCTTTGAAACCGGAGCCGATCCCCCTAGTTTGATCGGCACAGGAAACGCCGACGGGAGACGCGCCGGACATGGCCGCCACCAGCTTCGATGCCGCGGGCGCGCGGATCACCATCTTTCGCGCGCTGCTGCAGACCATCGCCCGCCATGGCAAGGGCCGGATCGCGCTCGAAGACCCGGAACGCCAGCCGATCACCTATGGCCGGCTCGTGCTCGGCGCGCTGGTGCTGGGGCGCAAGCTCGCGGCGCTGACGGAGCCGAAGGAGCAGGTCGGTGTGCTCCTGCCGAACATGCAGGGGATGGCGGTGACGCTGTTCTCGCTCTTCGCCTATGGAAGGGTGCCGGCGCTGCTGAACTTCACGGCCGGCGTCCGGAACCTGCGCGCGGCGGCCGATCTGGCTCAGCTCAAGACCATCGTCACCTCGCGCCGCTTCGTCGACCAGGGCAAGCTCGACGACGAGATCGCGGCCTTGGGCGAAGGGCGGCGCATCGTCTATCTGGAAGACGTCCGCAAGCAGATCACCAGCTTCGACAAGGCGCTCGGTGCCTTGCAGAGTCTGGCGCCGGGGTTCGTCCATCGCGCTCATGAGACGCAGCCTGACAACACCGCGGTGATCCTGTTCACTTCGGGCACCGAGGGCAAGCCGAAGGGCGTGGCGCTGAGCCATGCCAATATCGTCTCGAATGCCAGACAGGTCTTCGCCCATGCCGCCGGCGCGATCTCCGAGCACGATGTCTTCATGAACCCGTTGCCGGCGTTCCATTCCTTCGGGCTGACGGCCGGGCTGATGGTGCCGCTGCTGCATGGCATGAAGGTCGTGCTCTATCCGAGCCCGCTGCATTACAAGCAGGTACCGAAGCTGATCGGGGACATGAAGGCGACCTTCCTGCTCGCGACCGATACCTTCCTGCAGGGGTACGCTCGCGCAGCGGAGAAGAACGATCTCGGCAGCGTGCGCTATGTCGTGGCCGGAGCCGAGCGCGTGAAGGCCGAGACCAAGCGGATGTGGGAGCCCTATGGCACCACGATCCTCGAAGGCTATGGCTGCACCGAGTGCTCGCCGGTGCTGGCCGTCAATACGCCTGCTGCGATGCAAGAGGGCACGGTCGGCAAGCTCCTGCCCGGCATCGAGGCGAGGCTGGAGCCGGTCGAGGGCATCCATGAGGGCGGGCGGCTCACCGTGCGCGGGCCGAATGTGATGGCGGGCTATCTCGATCCCGATCGGCCGGGCCGCATCATCCCGCCCGAGGGCGGCTGGCATGATACCGGCGACATCGTCGTGATCGAGAACGGTTTCGTCGCGATCCGCGGCCGGGCCAAGCGATTCGCCAAGCTCGGCGGCGAGATGGTTTCGCTGGCGGCGGTCGAGACCATGGTCGCCAAGGTCTGGCCGGGCCAGAACCATGTCGTCGTTGCCTTGCCCGACGCGCGCAAGGGCGAGCAGCTCGTCCTCGTCACCGAGACGCCCGATGCCGATCGGGCCGCGCTGCAGGAGGCCGCGAAGGCGCAAGGTTTCCCGGAGCTGTGGGTGCCGCGCGCGATCCTCGTGACGCAGGCCATTCCCGTGCTCGGCAACGGCAAGATCGACTATGGCTCGACACGAGAGCTTGCGGCTTCGCGGCGATCGCTCCTGTGAGTTCGGCTCGCTGCCTTGTGGCCACAATCGTCATTCTATTACGCCGCATGATGATTCCGGGTTCCGCTCTGGCGCTGCTGCGCGTCGCCGCTCTTGCTCCCGCCCTGTCGCTGACGGGGCCTTCCGATCTCGCCGCGCAGGCGCAAGCTGCGCTCTATGTTCGTCGCGACGAGTGCATCGAGGCTGGCAAGCTGACGGCTGAGCAATGCGAATTCGCCTATCGCAATGCCCGCGCCGAGTTCGAGCAAGCCGCACCGCGCTATGGCTCGCGCGCGGCCTGCGAGCGCAGCCACAAGCGCTGCGGCGCACAGATGATCTCGGCCGGCGGCTGGGAATCCTTCGGAAAGGGCGGCGCGAGCTATGTGCCGCGCTTCATCGGCGTGCGCGTCACCGGTGAAGGCGCAGCGCGCCGGGCGGTGCCGGTGGTCGAAGGTACGGCCAGGGTCGCCTTTGCCGGACGGCCAGTGACGGAATTGCAGGACAAGGTCGCCGGGCGGCGCGGCATCATCGGACAGGCCAGCAGCGCCGGGCGCGGCGCGCATGGCCAGGCCGGGCAGGGCTCTGCCCCCTATATCAAGCGCGGAGACCGGGACGACACGGTACGCGTGCCGATGGAGGAGAAGGCGATCGGCGCGGATGTGAAGCCCGGGCTCTATGTCGATCCCGATGGGGTCGAATGGTACAAGCCCGCCCGCCGGCACTAGACGCTCCGCCGCTGGCGCATCCCCAGGCTTGCGCCAGCTGCGCCCGCCCGCTATCGCTGTGCGGCTCGCGGACGTGGCGAAACTGGTAGACGCACGAGACTTAAAATCTTGCGCCTTCAAAGGCTTGCGGGTTCGAGTCCCGCCGTCCGCACCATCTCCGGAGCTGTGATTCTCCGTTTGGAGACGACAGGCTGCCCGGCAGTCAGTTCTTCCTGAAGATCACGCTGAGATTGTTCGCGGGCATCTCGACGATCGCAGGTGCGCCGAAGCCGTTGGCGGCGCCGAGCTCTGCAACGGCATCGAGCTCGCGCAGGCCCCAGGCGTCGTCGCGGCTGCGCAGGCTTTCGTCGAAGGCGGCATTGCCGGGTTCGAGCGGCCGGCCCGGCCGGCGATAGGGGCCGTAAAGATAGAGCGGTTGCCCTTGCTTCAGGAGGCGACCTGCCTGCCGGAACAACCCTTCGGCCGCCGCCCAAGGCGCGATATGGATCATGTTGATGCAGAGGATCGCATCGATGGCTCCGACCGGCCAGTCAGGTGCGGTGGCGTCGACGACCAGCGGCGCGAGGACGTTGCCGAGACCCGAGTCCCGGGTCCAGGCGGCGATGCTCGCCACTGCGTCGGGCGAAGGATCGCTCGGCTGGAACGTCAGGCCTGGCAGGGCTGCGGCGAAGTGCACGGCATGCTCGCCGGAGCCGGAGGCGATCTCCAGCACGCGCCCGGATGGCGGCAGCACGTCGCGCAGGACGAGCAGAATCGCATCGCGGTTGCGCTGGGCCGAGGGCGCGCGCAGGCGCGCGTCGGCATCCGCCTGCGCATCGGCGACCGGTTGCCAGAAGCTGGGCTTGCTCATCATCCGCTCACGAATCTTTCGCCGGCCCCATCGCGTTGGGGCGACGATCCGTTATAAGGGGGCAGGAAGCGGGTCGCCAGATGTCGCGGCTACGCAGCAAGCAGGCTGGTTTTGTTAACCGAAATCCTGATCGTCGTGGCGCTGACGATCGTCAATGGACTCCTCGCCATGTCGGAACTCGCCGTGGTTTCGTCACGCCCGGCGCGCCTCAAGGTTCTCAGCGATCAAGGCAGCAAGGGCGCCACGACGGCGATGCGCCTCGCGGAAGATCCCGGTCGCTTTCTCTCCACTGTCCAGATCGGCATCACGCTCGTCGGCGTGCTCTCGGGCGCCTTCTCCGGCGCCACGCTCGGCGCGCGCCTGTCCGAATGGCTGGGCACGCAGGGTTTCTCGCAATCGATGTCGGACACGCTTGGCGTCGGTATCGTCGTCGTCGCCATCACCTATCTGTCGCTGATCCTCGGCGAACTCGTCCCGAAGCAGATCGCGCTGCGCGATCCGGAGCGGGTCGCGGCGCGGGTCGCGCCGGTGATGGCGCTGCTCTCCAAGGTCGGCGCGCCGCTGGTGTTCCTGCTCGATATCTCGGGCAAGGCCGTCCTGCGCGTGCTCGGCCAGAAAGGCGAGTCGGAAGAGAGGGTCACCGAGGAGGAGGTGCGCACCATCATCGCCGAGGCAGAGACCGCCGGCGTGCTGGAGCGCGACGAGCGCGAGATGATCGCTGGCGTGATGCGCCTTGCAGATCGCTCGGCCCGGGCATTGATGACGCCGCGCCGCGAGGTCGAGGTTGTCGATCTCGAGGACAGCGCCGAGGAAATCCGCGAGCAATTGCGTGCGACGCGGCGCTCCCGACTTCCGGTGCAGGACGGCGAGGCGGATTCGATCATTGGCGTGATCGTGGTCAAGGACCTGATCGAGTTCCTTCAGGCCGGCGATACGCAGGAGCTGCGCGCACTGGTGCAGGAGACGCCGATCGTGATGGACACGGCCGACTCGCTGCATGTTCTGCGCGAGATCCGTTCCAGCCGCGTGCATATGGCACTGGTCTTCGACGAGTACGGCCATTTCGAAGGTATCATCACGCCTGGCGACGTGCTGGAGGCGATCATCGGCGCCTTCCAGGAGGAGGAAGAGGACGAGCCGGCGATCGTGACGCGTGCCGACGGCTCCTATCTCGTCGCGGGCTGGATGCAGGTCGACGAATTCTCGCATGAGCTGGGCATTCCGATTCCACGCGATGCCGACTTCCAGACGGTTGCCGGCTTCATACTGGCCGAGATGAACCATCTGCCGAATGTCGGCGAGAGCTTCGACAAGGGGCACTGGCGCTTCGAGGTCGTCGATCTCGACGGCCGTCGCATCGACAAGATCCTGGTCAGCCGGATCGAGTGAGGTCGCATGGCGCGGGAGCTGGAGCCATCGGCGCCGCGCCTGCCGACGCTGGGCGAGGCGACGCGCATCTGGGCGCGGATCGGCTTTCTGTCCTTCGGCGGGCCGGCGGGTCAGATCGCGCTGATGCACAAGGAACTGGTCGAGGAGCGTCGCTGGATCGGCGAGGACCGCTTCCTGCATGCGCTGAACTACTGCATGCTCCTGCCCGGCCCGGAGGCGCAGCAACTCGCCGTCTATATCGGCTGGCTGATGCACCGGACCATCGGGGGGCTCATCGCCGGCCTGCTGTTCGTCCTGCCCGGGGCGCTGGTGATGCTCGGTCTCAGCATCCTCTATGTCACCTGGCGCCATGTTCCGCTGATCGACGGCATCTTCTTCGGCGTGAAGGCGGCCGTGCTCGCCATCGTCATAGAGGCGGGCTTGCGGATCAGCCGCCGGGCGCTGAAGACCGGCGCGATGGTCGGCGTCGCCGTCGCGGCCTTCGCCGGCATCTTCCTGTTCAAGCTGCCGTTTCCGCTGATCGTTCTGCTGGCGGGGCTCGCTGGCTGGTTCGGCGATCGCATCCGGCCCGGCTGGTTCGCGAAGACGGGCGCAGGCAGCGCAGCGGGCAGTGCGGGCATGGCGGACGAGGGTTTGCTCGACCGCCTGCTCGCGCGGGGAGAACTCGATCATGTCAGGCCTTCGTGGAGGCGGGCGGCGGGCGTGCTCGCCGCCTGGCTGCCGCTCTGGCTCGGGCCGGTCGCCCTGTTCTGGCTGGCGGCGGGATCGGGCAGCGTCTGGACGCAGATCGGCGGCTTCTTCAGCGCGATGGCGGTGGTGACTTTCGGTGGCGCCTATGCGGCACTGGCCTATGTCGCACAGGCGGCGGTGGAGGGATTCGGCTGGCTTGCGCCGGGCGAGATGCTCGACGGGCTGGGCCTGGCCGAGACGACACCGGGGCCGCTCATCCTCGTGCTCGAATTCGTCGGCTTCCTCGCTGCTTTTCGTGCGCCGGGTAGTCTGCCGCCCCTCGCCGCCGGCGGGTTGGGGGCGCTGCTGACGGTCTGGGTGACCTTCGCACCGTGTTTCCTCTGGATTTTTCTGGGTGCGTCCTATGTCGAGGCCTTGCGCGGCAACCGGGCGATTTCAGCCGCGCTCGGAGCGATCACAGCGGCTGTGGTCGGTGTCATCGCCAATCTCGCGCTCTGGTTCGGCTTGCATGTCCTCTTTCGCGAGGTCGTCAGCCTGTCCTTCTTCGGTATGAGCCCGGAGGTGCCGGTCCTGACCACGCTGGACTGGCGCGCGGCCCTGCTTGCGGCTGGCGCGGCCATCGCATTGCTGCGCTTCAAGCTCGGCATGGTGCTGGTTCTGGCGGCCTGTGCGGCGGCCGGCATCGTCCTGAAGGGCGGGTTCTGAGCTTCAGCGCCGCGGCTCGTCCGGCTCGACGATGCGGTATTCGGCATCGATGATCTCAACGCGATCCGGCTGGCGCGGCTGGTTGGCGAACGGATTGGCGGGGTCGATGCCCGCCGCCTTCAGCTTGGCCTTCAGGCGCCAGACCGCGATCGCACCAACGACGAGCACGACCGGGATCAGGATGAGCGCGAGGCTCGCGGCCAGCACGAAAAGCGCGACACCGACGATGAGGCTCGCCGCCATGGCGAGCCAAGCCTGCCAGCGCGGCATGGCGCGGGCGCGGCCGTTGAGCTGTTCGTAGAGATTGACGCGGATCATCTGGTGTCGGTCCCTTCCTCCGGCACAGAGATAGGGAGCGATTGCGGCTTTGACGAGGTCGGGCCGCCAGTTTAGGCCGCATCCTGCCAGTCGTAGAGCCAGCCATAGCGGTCGCGCAGGCCCGTCGGACCCAGACGCTTCAGTGCGAAGTCGCGGGCGATGCTGAGTGGCCAGCCCATGTGGTAGTTGCGGCCGTTGCTCCGGCTCTCCTCCTGCACGCGGGCGACGCGCTGGGCGCGAGCGGCAGCATAGGCGGCGAAGGCCATGGGCACGCCGGCGGCGCCCTCGCGACCGAGCGTCTCCGCGAGCAGGCGGGCGAGCACCGTGGCATCCTCGATAGCGAGCGAAGCGCCCTGCGCGAGGAAAGGCAGGATCGGGTGGGCAGCATCGCCGAGCAGCGCGATCCGCTCCTTGGCCATGGCGGCCGGCTTGCGGTCGAACAGCGACCAGACCTGCCAGCCGTCGGCGGCGCCGGTGAGACCGCGCAGGGCCGGGGAGGCGCCGGCGAGATGTTCGGTCACGATGGTGCGGTCGCCCTCGCGGGACCAGCCCTCGCGCGCTTCCCTCGCCTGCCTAACGACGACGATGTTGATTTCGCGGCCGCCGGCGACGGGATAGTGCACCGCATGGCGACCGGAGCCCATATGCAGCGTCACGCGGGGCTTGTCGTCGGCCCGGGCCGGCACCACGGCGCGCCAGGCCTCGTAGCCGGTGAAGACCGGCGGCGAGTCATCGCCGGTGAGATCACGGACGCGCGACCACAGACCGTCGGCGCCGATCAGCCCGAGAGCGGAGAGCGTCCCGCCGATTCCGTCGCGTGCGGCGAGCCCGACCGTGACGCCACTCCCATCCGGGCTGACATCCTGCACGCTGCGGCCGACCATCAGGCGAATGTTCGGCATGGCGCGGACGGCGTCGAGCAGCACGGTATGGAGGTCGTTGCGCTTCATCATGCGGAACGGCGTCGGCATGCGCTCGGGGCTGGAGGGCATCTCCAGCACCGGCGAGCCATCGGTCCAGCGCCGGACCATCAACCCGTGCGAGGTGACGCTGATGCGCTTCAGCGGCAAGGCGAGATCGAGCGCATCGAGCACGCGGCCGGAATTGGAGGTGATCTGCAGGCCGGCGCCCAGTTCGCCGAATCCGGTGCGCTTCTCGACGACGGTCGCGGCGATGCCGCGCCGCGCCAGCGACAGGGCCATGGTCAGGCCGCCGATGCCGGCGCCGGCGATGACGAAATGAGGAGCGGACACGGGATAAGCGCCTTCGATGATGGTGCTGGAAGACGAGGCACGGGGGCCCTCAGTACCCGTGCCGCCGGCAGACCCTGTTCAGCCTCAGGCGGCCTTGACCGAATCCGTATAGGCGCATTCCGGCGGGATGCAGGCGGCGCCCGTCAGCGACGGCTCGTATTTGAACAGCGTCGAGCAATAGGGGCAGATGATTTCATGGTCCGCGCCCATGTCGAGGAAGACATGCGGATGGTCGAAGGGCGGCTTGGCGCCGATGCACATGAACTCGTGCGCTCCGACCTGAATCACGGGTACGCCGGGGTCGTTGTGAAAATGCGGGATGCCGGTCGCGGCCATGGTCGTCGCTCTTCGAAAGGCTGGAATTCGGCCGCAACCTATCGCGTGAACCCGCCCGACGCCAGTGCGCTATTTCGCATCAGCGTCCGTCGCGCAGGCAGGCCTGGGCGAGCTCGGTCATGCGGGCGCTTTCCTGCGGAGAGAGGAGGTTGTCCAGCGCCTTCTGCCAGAGCTGCTCGCGCTTGAGCCGGTCGATGGTGCAGGCGCAGACCGCCTTGCAGACTTGCTCAGGCACGTTCGGGCCGGCGCAGCTGCGCTGGCATTCGGTCCGGAAGGCGCGCTCCTCCGGTGAGGGCGGGGCGATGATCTGCGTCGACAGCATCAGTGCGCCGATGAAGAGCGGCTGGTGGACCAGATAGACCAGCAGGCTGTGACGCCCACCCCAGGCGACGATTCGGGAAACCTTGTCGCCGGGCCGCCAGCCGGCGAGCGCTGTGCCGGTGAGGCGCGGCAGAACGAGGCGCGCGAGCACGATGCCGCTCAGCGCGCAACCGAACCAAGGAAAGACAGGCACGAAGTCGGCGGTCTGAATGGGCGCCTGCGAGAAGCCGAGCCAAACCGCCCAGGGCTGGTCGAGCAGCGGATGGGCGATGAAGGAGGGGAGAGCGAAGGCGAGCACCGCTGCCAGTGCGACGATGATGAGTGGCAGGCGCAGGAAGGGCAGAGCGAGCACGCTAGCAACCGCGACATGGTGCAGGATGCCGAAGAAAATGAAATCGCCGGGCATGAACCGCCAGGTTCCGAGCGTGACCAGGGCGGCTGCGCCCGCGACCATGGCGAGACGCTTCAGATACGCCGCGTGGTCGAGCCCCTTGCGCGTTGCGAGGACGAGGCTGAACCCGACGATGGTCAGGAAGGTGCCGGCAATGCCGCGTGCGAATAATCGCCAGCCCGGTTCGGCGACGATATCGGTCTCGATGAGCCTGAACATCGAGAGGTCATAGGCGAAATGGTAGACGAACATGGCCAGCAGCGCGACGCCGCGGGCGATGTCGACGATGGCGAGGCGTGACGATTCGCGGGGCGCGGGCTGGGTCATGCGGCCATCGTTCATCATGGCGGGAGCTCATAAGCAAGCCGCACCTTGGCGGGTATCCAAAGACGTCGGGGCATGGCAGGGAGGGATGATATCCCGCCCGTCCAGACCGGACTCAGGTATTGGCATGCAGAGCTTTTCTTCCGATGGCGTGAAGATCGCCTTCATCGACATGGCACCGACCAGCGATGTGCCGAAGCACCGCACCGTCGTGCTCGTCCACGGCTTCGCCTCCTCGCACATGATCAATTGGGTCAATACCCAGTGGACGAAGACGCTGACCCATGCCGGTTATCGCGTCGTCGCACTCGACGATCGCGGCCATGGCCAGAGCGAGAAGCTCTACGACCCGGAAGCCTATTCCTCGCAGGTCATGGCCGAGGACGTGCGCCGGCTGATGGACCATCTCGACATCCCGCGCGCCGCGGTGATGGGCTATTCGATGGGCGCCCGCATCTCGGCGCATCTGGCGCTGGCGCATCCGCGCCGGCTCGACGCCTTGCTGCTCGGGGGGCTCGGCATCCATCTGGTCGAGGGCGTCGGGCTGCCGCTCGGCATCGCCGATGCGATGGAGGCGCCGTCGCTCGATGTCCTGACCGATCCGATGCAGCGCATGTTCCGTGCCTTCGCCGAGCAGACCAAGAGCGATCTGAAGGCGCTGGCCGCCTGCATCCGCGGGTCGCGTCAGACCCTGACGGCCGAGCAGGTGGGGCAGATTTCAATGCCGACCCTGATCAGCGTGGGAACAAAGGACGATGTGTCCGGCTCCGGCCCGGATCTGGCGAAGCTCATTCCCGGCGCGGAGGCCTTCGACATCGTCGGGCGCGATCATAACCTCGCGGTCGGCGACAAGAGCCACAAGCAGGCCGTTCTCGACTTCCTCGCGCGTTTGTGAGAACCTTCACAATGAAGAGAGGCAGTTCGGAAAAGCGGGCGACGCCAATGTGTTGTCGAATTTCCCTGAAATTCTGATTCCGCTGCCTCGCTTTTCGATTCAATTTCGGTTCGGCATGAGCTTTTGATGCGGGCGCCTGCTTCGGGCTAGGCTGTCCTTCCGTCGAACCACCCTTTTCGGAGAATGACCATGCCGTCAGGGCGCTCCGCCGTGGAAGCACGCGGCTTTGCCACCGGGCTCGATCGGGTCGATCCTGTCTGGTCCCGCCTGCGGACGGAGGCAGAAGCCGCCGTCGCCGCCGAACCGGCGCTCGGCACGCTGATCGTCGCTTCCGTGCTCAACCAGCCGAGTTTCGAGGCCGCCGTCGCCCATCGCGTGGCGGCACGGCTCGGCCACCCCGCCGTGACGGCGGACCTGATCGAGCAGGGCTTCGCCGAGGCAATGGCCAGCGACGAGACGATCGGCGCCGGGATGCGCGCCGACGTGATGGCGGTGCTCGACCGCGACCCGGCCTGCTACCGCGTGCTGGAGCCGGTGCTGTTCTTCAAGGGCTTCCACGCGCTGCAATGCCACCGCCTGGCGCATTGGCTCTGGAAGCGCGACCGGCGCGACTTCGCGCTCTACCTGCAGGCGCGCGCCTCCGAGGTGTTCCAGACGGACATCAACCCGGCGGCGCGGATCGGCAAGGGTATCTTCCTCGACCATGCGACGGGCTTGGTCGTCGGCGAGACCGCCGTCATCGAGGACGACGTCTCGATGCTGCACAGCGTCACGCTGGGCGGCACCGGCAAGCAGGGCGGCGATCGTCATCCGAAGATCCGCAAGGGCGTGCTGATCGGCGCGGGCGCCAAGATCCTCGGCAATATCGAGGTCGGCCAATGCAGCCGCATCGCGGCGGGGTCCGTCGTGCTCCAGCCCGTGCCACGCAACAAGACCGTTGCGGGCGTCCCGGCCAAGGTGGTCGGGGAGGCCGGCTGTGCCGAGCCGTCACGCTCGATGGATCAGACGCTGACCGGGGATTGCGGCGCCTATATCTGAGCCTCGCGGCTTGTCGATGAGGCGAGCCACTCCATGATTTCGGCCCGGCGCGAATGCGCGCCGGCAGCCGTCGCCGTCGCGAGTGTCAGCCGGTCCGGGGTTGGCATGGCTTGCGGGAAGGGCGTGACCAGCCTGCCCGTTGCAAGATGGGGGCCCACGAGGCTTGTCCGCCCCATCAGGACGCCGGAGCCCGACAGGCAGGCGTCCAGCGCGAGGCTGTAGAGGGAGAAAGCCGGGCCGCGATTCGGGTCGATCTTCGCGCCGGGTGCGGCGAAGGCGAGCCAGCGCATCCAGTCGCTGCGCCAGACCGCGTCATGCAGCAGCGTCTGCGTGGCCAGATCGGCCGGTGCCGTGAGCTTCGTCGCGAGAGATGGGGCGCAGACCGGCGTGATCGAGTCGTCTCCGAGCTGCAGCCCGCCGCCGCTCGGCGTGTTCCCCCGATAGAACAGCGAGAGATCGTATGGATCGCGCTGCGGATCGGGCGGTTCTTCCATCGCCGAGATCGAAATCTGCAAATCAGGAAACGCCGTCTGTAACGCCGGCAGGCGCGGCGAGAGCCAGAGCTGGGCGATGCAGGGCAGGGCGGCGATGGCGAGCGGTCGATGTGGCTGGGCTTCGCGCAATGCCTGCACCGCCTGCCCAAGCATGTCGAAGCCGCGGGTCAGGCGCGGCAGGGCCTCGCGCGCCGCATCGGTCAAGGCGACGCCCTGCGGCAGGCGGCGGAAGACCGCGAATCCCAGGGTCGCTTCGAGCTGCCTGATCTGCTGGGTGATGGCGCCGGCCGTGACGCCGATCTCGTCGGCGGCCTTGGCGAAGCTTTCCAGGCGCGCGGCCGCTTCGAAGGCACGCAGCGCATTGAGTGCAGGCAGGCGTGGGCGCGGCGGCTTGACCGGCAAGGGGAGGCTCCAGGTCGAGGCTGAGAATTCCTCAGTCTGCGAGCGATGAATACTCGTTTGCCCACCGGCCGGCAAACCGCTGTTATGGCGGCAACGGGGTATTGGTCGGTCGGGAGATGAGTGACATGACGGCACTGGGCAGGCGCGATTGGGTTCCGCAGGCGAGCGAGGACTATGTGCTCAAGGTGGCCGGCGAAACGGCGAGCCAGCCGCTCGACGCGATCGCGGCGCGGATCGATGCGCTCGCGACCGAGAACCGGGCGATCCACGAGCGTGACTGCGTCAATCTCAATCCCGCCACCAATGTCATGAACCCGAAAGCCGAGGCGCTGCTCTCGGCGGGGATCGGGGTGCGACCCTCGCTCGGCTATCCCGGCGACAAATACGAGATGGGGCTGGAGGCGATCGAGCAGATTGAGATCATCGCCGCGGAGCTCGCGGCCGAGGTGTTCGGCGCCAAATATGCCGAAATCCGCGTGCCCTCCGGTGCCATCGCGAATCTCTACGCCTTCATGGTCGCGGCCAAGGCGGGCGATTGCATCATCGCGCCGCCGGGCGAGATCGGCGGGCATGTCACCCATCACGGCGCGGGCGCGGCCGGGCTCTACGGCATCGTCACGCATCCTGCGCCGATCGATCCGGTCCGTTATACCGTCGATGTCGAGAAGCTTCGCGCCGATGCGCTGCGCCTCAAGCCGAAGCTGATCTCGATCGGCGGCAGCCTCAACCTGTTCCCGCATCCGATCCGCGAGATCCGGGCCATCGCCGACGAGGTCGGCGCGATCGTGCTGTTCGATGCGGCGCATATGTCCGGCATGATCGCCGGCCATGGCTGGCAGCAGCCGCTGGAGGAGGGCGCCCATCTGATGACGATGAGCACCTACAAGAGCCTCGGCGGGCCGCCTTCCGGCCTGATCGTGACCAACGATGCCACGATCGCCAGAAAGCTCGACGCCATCGCCTATCCCGGCCTCACTGCCAATTTCGACGCGGCGAAATCGGCCTCGCTCGCCGTCTCGTTGCTCGACTGGAAGGCGCATGGCCGTGCCTATGCGCAGGAAATGGCCAATACGGCGAAGGCGCTGGCCGAGGCGCTCGGCGAGCGGCAGGTGCCGGTCTTCGCGCGCGACCGGGGCATGACGACCTCTCACCAGTTCGCGATCGAGGCGGCCGGCTATGGCGGCGGGCAGGCGGCGGCTAGGAAGCTCCGGGCGGTCAACATCCTATCCTGCGGCATCGGCCTGCCGTTGCCGGCGGTCGAGGGCGACGTGAATGGCCTCAGGCTCGGCACGCCGGAGATCGTCCGCTTCGGCATGACGGCGGCGGATATGCCGGAGCTCGCGGGCTATATCGCCGAGGGGCTGAATGGCTCGCGCCCGGTCGAGGCGGTGGCGAAGGATGTCACCGCCTTCCGAGGCCGGTTCCGCAGCCTGCATTTCATGCGTTAGGAATCGTTGCCCGGCGCGAAGAAGCAGAGCAGTTCGCCTGAGTCGTCGATGCAGAGATGCCAGCGGCCATCCGGCGATTGCCTGGCTTTGTCCTGCGGGATTTCGAGCCGGAGCGGCTGCTTGCGCTCGCTCGACCACATGGGGTGCTTGCCGGGCGCGATCGTGACGACGAAGCCGCCGGTGACCTCGCGCACGGCTTCCGCCTCGATCTGGGCGCAGTCGGAATCGAGGCAGCAATAGAACGGATAATCCCAGCCGCTCGGAGCCTGATGGGCGTGCGCGATCGTCGCTCCCGAGAACAGGACAGCAGCGATCATCGAGGCAAGAACACGCATCGGCCAGCCCTCGAACGAGAGGCTGCGACCGGAAGGCGGCGAATGCGTGGCGGACGATCCCAGCCGTCATCCCGGGCGACCGCAGGGAGACCCCGGATCCATGTCGGATCTCTTCCGAAGAAGGTTCTGACATGGATCCCGGATCTCCGCTTCGCTGCGTCCGGGATGACCCGTGGTTCTCTCGAGAGGCCGGGTTGCCTTAGCCCTTGGCTCCATCGCCGTAACGCTCTTCCATCTCCGCGCGCATGGCGTCCGCGCCGAGCAGGCGCGATCCGGCCATCCTGACCGAGCGAACCTTCGCCCTGTCCCGCTCCAGCGCGACGGTCTCGCCGGGGCTGTGGAAGCCGGACGCGCGGATGATGCGGCCCTGATCGGGGGCTTCGACCGCGATCTCCGCGGCATCGAGGAAAGGCATGGGCAGGGCCGGTGCGGCGCAGAGCACGCGATCCGCGACGGGAACGAGATCGGTCGCGCCCCAGATCGTCCACCAGCGTCCCGTCCAGTCGCGCGTCTCGGGCGACGGGACGCCGCGCTCGGCGAAGGTCTTCAGGATATGAGCGACGCCGTCGAGCCAGGGATGGGCGAGCCCGTCGATCGCGTTGGTCAGGACCGAGATCGTCAGATCCTGCTTCGGGAAGATCGCGGTGCGGGTGATGAAGCCCTGGAAGCCGCCGGAATGGCCGACCCAGCGCCAGTCGCCCTCGCCGCCTGAAATCGTGCCGAGGCCGTAATGGCGGCCGAGGCTGGTCTCGTCGTCCGGCCAGAGTCGGCGCGTCATCTCGCGGCGACTCCGGGCGGAGAGGATACTGCGCTCGGCGTTCGGCGAAAGCTGCGCGAAATAGCGCGCAACATCCGCGGCGGTCGCGACGAAGCCCGCGGCGGAGACCATGGCATGGCCGGGATTGTCGGCCGGAATGACGACCCGCCGGCCAAGCAGCTGCCTGCCGCTATGGCCTCTTGCCATCGGCCGATGTCCCCAGAGTTCGATATCGGCCTTGGTCTCGGTGAGACCGACCTTGGAGACGACCTCGTCCGTGATCCATTCGCTGTAGCTCTGGCCGGTCACGGCCTCGACGACGAGGCCGAGCAGGGCAAAACCGTGATTCGAGTATTTGAAGCGCTGCGAACCGGGAAAGACCGGAGGCTTTGCGAGATCGGCAAGCAGTTCCGCCTTGCTGCAATAGGGCTTTCGGTCGAGGAACTGGCCGGCATCGGGACCGTCGCGGGTCAGGCCGGCACTGTTCGACAGCACCTGGCCGATCGTGACCCGGGCGATCTCCGGATGCAGCCCGTCGATCAGGCCTCCGACCTCGTCATCGAGCCTCAGGCGTCCCTGCTCGACGAGGCGCAGGATGCCGGCCGAGGTGAAGCTCTTGGAATGCGAGGCGATGCGGAAGCCATGGCGCGGCGTCAGCGCTTCGCCTGTGGCGAGGTTCGCGCTGCCGAAAGCGGCTTCCAGCACGATCTCATCACCGTCGGCGACCGCGACCGCGCAGCCCGGCTGGTCATGATGGCTGCGCTGGAAATCGAGCCAAGACGCGACATAGTCGAGGGCGGGAGCAAGCCACGGCTTCATGATCTCAGGTCCATCACGGTTCCGGAAGTCTGTGAGCATGGCACGATTCCGCCGGGTGCCGACAACCACCGGATGGATGAGGCCTGCCATGTCCGCAGCGGCTGCTTTCGCTTGCCCTTCCCCGTCTGCCGTGGCATCGCTCCCGGCCAATCGAAAGGACCCAGGACCGTGGACAAGAAAGAACTCGCCAAGCTCGAAGCCTATCTGCGCCGCACCTTCAACAACCACGCGATCAGCGTGCGCGCCCGGATGAAGAAGACCGATTCGGCCGAGGTCTATCTGGGCGAGGAGTTCATCGGCATCATCCATGTCGACGACGAGGATGGCGACCGCTCCTTCAACTTCACCATGGCGATCCTCGACGTCGATCTCGAGGATTGAGGGCAGGCGCCGTCACGCTCGGGCTCGACCCGGGCATCTTGAGACGGTGAGGCCTCCGTGCCTTCCTCCGCCGGGATTCTCGGGTCAAGCCCGAGAATGACGTTCAATCCTAGCGGGTCAGCCCGTCGAGCGTTCGCCTGACGCCGCCGAGCATCACTGCCCAGTCGGCGATGATGGCGCGGGGGAAGCGGATGTTCACGTCCATGCCGCGATGCTGGAAGGTGATGCGGCAGGGCTCTTCGAGCCCGGCGCCGGTCTCGATCGGGCAGCGCGCCGCAAAACCCTTGCCGTCAGGGACGGAGACGTAGAACTCGTCATTCTCGAAGGGCGAGCCCTTGCGGAAGCCGCGCACCACGAGGCCGCCGGGGTTCGACCAGACCGTCGGCGTCAGGAAGCGGGCATAGGTCGCGAGCTGCCGGGCCGGCTCGTTCACCCGGTTGGGCGGGCTCAGCGTGATCAGTAGCCGCTTGCGGTTCTCCGGCTGGGCCGGGCCGAGGCTCGGCCAGTCCAGGCGCAGGCGGACCATGCCGACGAGCCGGCTCGTGTCGCCATCATCATCGATGCCGGTGAGATCCTTCGGGATCATCAGGGCGACATCGCCGACACGGGCCGGCTGCGGCGCGGTGGCCGGTTCGTCCCCGCGATGGGTGAGGTAGACGGCGAGGGCCGTCCCCAGAACGCCCGCCGTCAGGATCAGCAGCATCGCCTTCAGAAGCGCGCCGTCCGCGCGCGGGAGCGGTGCGGCCTGCCGCTGCAGGCGCATGCGCACCATCGACGTGATGTGGGCGGCCTGGTGGCCCGGCCGATGATAGGGCAGCGATGCGGTCATTCCGGAGCCTTGCAATCAAGTTGCAAACACTGAATCACCGGCGGCTTAATGCTGCGTAAACCATGACGGCGCCGATACGGTTAACCATCGGTTAAATCTCCGCTTCACAGTTCGTAAACCATGCGACAGGCTCGGGTGTCGCCTTGGTCGAGAGTTCGCGTTCGTGACCATCCAGCCTTCCGCCGTCGAGGCGCTGCAGTCCCTGTTCCTCGGCTTCGCCTTCGCCGGACTTCTGGCGAGCGCATTCGAGCTGTTCACGGCGCAGCGGGCCGATTTCAAGCTTCTGCAGGCCGGCGGGGTCGCTGCTGTCGCCAGCGTGCCGGTGGTAGTCTTCAGCGCGCCGTTCCTGATCCTGCGCAATATCGTGAACGGCCGGGTATCGGACGGACGGCCGTTCTCGTTCGTCATGTTTGCAAGCATGACCGCGGCGATCTGGAGCCTGATCTCGGGGCGCGTCGTGCTCGATCTGCTGCATCTGCTCGGAGCTTGACGGCAGGCGCCGCCCGCCTGCAATCCTGAGGGCTCGAACCGTCAGGACAAGCCGATGCCTCTCTATGCGCTCGATGGAACAAGGCCCGAAACCGCGAAGGCGGGAGAGTGGTGGCTCGCGCCCGATGCGCATGTCATTGGCAGGGTCCGGCTGGCGGCCGGGGTCGGAATCTGGTTCGGCGCGGTGCTGCGCGGCGACAACGAGTGGATCGCGATCGGCGAGGGCAGCAATATCCAGGAAGGCTGCGTGCTCCATACCGACATGGGTTACCCGCTGACGATCGGTGCGAATTGCACGATCGGCCACCGCGCCATCCTGCATGGCTGCACGATCGGCGAGAACAGCCTTGTCGGCATGGGCGCGACCGTCCTCAACGGTGCCAAGATCGGCCGCAACAGCCTCGTCGGCGCCAATGCGCTGGTGACGGAAGGCAAGGAATTTCCCGACAACTCGCTGATTGTCGGTTCGCCGGCCCGTGCGATCCGGACCCTCGACGACAAGGCGGCGGCGAGGATCGCCGCCTCGGCGCAGGGCTATGTTCAACGCTGGCGGCAGTTTGCGGCCGGGCTCGAACGGCTGGATTGAAGTTCAAAAAAGGTGGGCCGGCTTTCCGTGAAGGAAAGCCGGCCCCTGGCGAAACCCGATCCTTGGGGACGGGTGGGTGGGGACGTGACCGAGCCTCGCCGTCCTTATGCCCGCAGCCGGCTTGTGGCTGCGGAGGTCTTCATCAACGCTGCACCGAGGCAACCGTCGGGGTCTGCGCGCCGCCGAGCGAGGTCCAGCCCGTGCGGTACTGGGACTCGCGCTTGACGTAGACGTAGCCGGTCTGGCTCCAGGGCAGGATCGCGTTGCGCTTGTTGTCGAGGATGAAATCGCCGCGATTGGTGCGGATCATCAGAACGGCATGGCCGGCGTTCTCCTCGTCGATCACCACGGTGACCAGCATGGCGCGGCGCGGCAGGCCGGCTTCGGCCAGGCGCTTGCGCTTCAGGAGCACATAATCCTCGCAATCGCCCTTGCCGTCCGTTGGGATGTCCCAGCGGTCGACGACGCCCCAGTGATCCTCGTCGGTGACGGCCTCGATCTCGCGGTTGACCGTGTTGTTGACGCCGACGATCGTCTTCCAGAGCTTGCCGTTCAGTTCGATCCGCTCGACCTCGCGGGTGTCGACGCGGCATTCGGACGGCGTGCGCTTGCAGAAGTCCGTCCAGGCATAGGGTGCGCGCGCATCGCCGGATGCTTCGGCCGGGAGGCTTGCGACGGGAATGCCGGCGGCGCCTTGCGCCTGAGCCATGCCTGCGCCGGTCAAGACGACCATGGCGGCGAGAGCGGTACCAATCAGATTGCGATGGAGTGAGAGCATGTCGTCCCCTTTCTGTCCCGGGGAGACGATGCGCGGCAGCGAATGGATTCAGGCTGAAATGGAAACGTACAAATTTATGTATTCGGCCTCCGAGGCCGCCAAGTAACGATCAGGATCAACCTTGTTCAAAGCCGGAAGTAACGATTTGCGTCGAACTTAAAACAAATCAGTAACCATTAATTCTTTGTTGTGCTGCAACGGTCGATTAACCTACGCACCCGTTAACGCGCCGGTGGCGTGTGCAGGTTCGGGGCCGGGCGTGGTTTTCCGGCCTTTTCCGTACCGTGTCGCCCTTCACGAGGCCGCCGTGAGGTGGAACGCGGGCTGGCGATCAGGGATTGTTCAGGGATGTGCGTGTGTCGGAAAGGGCCGTCGCGATGAGCGGACTGACGATCTGGAGCTATGACTGGGTGCCAGAAGGCCCGCGCGGCTTCGTGCGCGACCTAAGGCTGCGCTGGGCCTGCGAGGAGGCGGGCCTCGCCTATGAGGTCCGCACCATCCCTTTCGACGGGCGCGAGACCAATCACCTTTCGCGCCAGCCTTTCGGCCAGATCCCGTTCCTCGATGACGGGGAGGTGAAGCTGTTCGAGAGCGGGGCAGGGTTGCTGCATCTGGCGCGGAAGAGCGAGCGGCTGATGCCCGTCGATCCGGTGGGAGAGGCGGAAACGCTGCAATGGATGCTGGCCGCGCTCAACTCGATCGAGATGGTTTCCGTGCCCTGGTGGTTCCTGACCGTGACCGGGGCGCAGGACAATCAGCTCACGGACTGGATGCGCGTGCGCCTCGGTCAGCTCGAGCAGGTGCTGAGGGAGCGGGAATGGCTCGCGGGGGGCCGCTTTACCGCCGCGGACCTGCTGATGGCCGACGTGCTGCGTGTCGAGAGGGTCCGGGCCTTCGGTGACCGGCCCGCAAGCGAGGCCTATGTTGCCCGTATCACCGATCGTCCGGCCTTCAGGAAGGCCCTCACCGACCAGATCGCCCTGTTCCGGGCAGCCGATGCGAAGCGGTGCGCTGCGAGCCGACGTCCGGGAGAAGCCTGAAAGCCAGAGGTTGCTTCAGAGTTCCAGGTTCTCGTCGAGCAGGTCGGCCGAGAGCGGGAAGCGGAACTCGGCGGCGTAGCCACCGTCGAAGCGGCGTACGACGCGGGCCGGCGTGGTGCCGAGCCGAACCGGCGTGTTGATCGGCAGGTCGAGCTCGCTGGAGAACGCCGCGCCCGAGAGCGAGATGTCGATGACGCGGACGATGTGCTCCGCACCGTCCTCCATCACGAGCACCGAACGCGGATTGCGCGGCACGATGCGCTCGTGGCGGCGATCCTCGGGCAGGCCAAGCTCCTCGCGATTGGCGAGCCAGGTCAGTTGCGCCGTGAATTTCTCGCGCTTGCGGCTGGTCGCGGTGATGGTCATCGCGAAGCCTTCGGCCGTGGTGCGCACGCAGGCGCCCTCGATGCGGCCGAGATGTTCGAGATAGACGATGACGCGCTCGCCGGGCTTGGCCTTGGCCGGCGCCGCAAGATGGACGCCGCCGGGCGAGATATCGATCGTCTGGCAGGGGTATTCCATGCGGTTCGGCAGCATGTAGCGGCCCAACAACACCACTTTCATACGGAAATGCCGCCTGCGCTCAGCAGGGTAGGCAGCCGTACGGGGCGTTTTAAGGGCGTTCAGCATCAATACCCGACCTAGATTCCCCAGCGATCCTAGGCGGGTGTCGGTTAACGTATCGTTCCGATCATGCCCGCCCGCCCGGTAGTACCACGAGACGGGGTGGTGCGGCACGGCGGGGAGCGACGGGTGGGCGTGCGGCTGCCGCGGGCCAGAGCATCCTGAGCGAGATCATTCGCATCGATTCGATGGTGTCGAGGCCGAGCCAGTCCGGCGACAGGGCAGGGGAGAGCGCGCCGAGCACGCGGGCATGGGTGCGCCCCCGGTAGCGCAGCGGCAGCAGCAGCAGCTCGAGATAGATCGGTGTGCCGGTCATCGACTTGCCGGAGAGGCCGGCGACGGCGCCGGCGCTCTCATCCATCACGGTCTGGACGAGGCGGCGCATATCGGCCTGGGCCTCCACATCGGCCCAGAGCGCCGTAAAGGCACGGCCGCGCAGCTCTTGGCCGATCAGGGCGCAGAGCCGCGTCCCAGCGAGCCGGAAGACCGGGCCGATCGGCTCGTTCTCCAGAACGAAGGTATCGGCGAGGGCATGCCGCAGGGCGCCGGGCTCGATCTCGCCGCGCTCCGGCGCGGCCCGCTCGCCGCGCAGCCCGTCCCAATATTCGAAAACCAGACGTGTGCTCGCGTTCTTCATCCTGTGCCCATATTCGCCTCTGTCTCTCCCTGGAGCGGGCCGGCGTCCGAAGACGACGCGAAACCGTTCGAAAGGAGGACGAATCAATCTCCTGGAAGACCGCTGACGCATTCGCCGTGCCGTCTTGCCACCGTCGCCTGAGTCGGGGGAGGCGGCAGGGGCGTTAGGGTTAATCAAGTCTTGCGATTGTGGATGATCGTTAAAATGCGCATGAATTGCTCCGGAAATTGCGGATGCGGGCAGCATGCCAGCCAGAGGTGGAGGGGGGCGTGAGCCAGCCGCCCGGCACGACCGGGCGGCCTCACAGCCGGCGAAAAAGGGGACGGCGCGAGCTGCTCCCCTTTTTCGTTGAGTCGCGGTGGCCTGGTGCTTGCGCCGTGACGGTGCTTCGGCAAGTGTGTCGGCCGCATGGCTTCCCACGATCCTTCCCTGCCGCGGCGCGAACCCGTCTTCAACCTGCCTTCCGCCGTCGTCTGGCTGCTGGCGGCCCTGACCCTGATCCAGGCCGGCCGCTCGCTGCTGTCGGACTATGACGATTACGTGCTGATGTCCTGGCTCGCCTTCGTGCCGGCGCGCCTGACGCTCTGGCTAACGCCGGGGCGGATCGACGATGTCGTCGGTGCGATGGCGCAAGTCACCGCAGGGCAGGACGTGGCCGAGCGGCTCCAGCTCGTCAGGCTGCTGCTGGCCGATGGCGGGGTGCGGCTCTGGACCGTCCTGACCTACGGCTTCCTGCACGGCTCCTGGCTGCATCTCGTCTCCAACGCGGTATGGCTCGCGGCTTTCGGCAGCCCCGTCGCCCGGAGGCTCGGGTCGGGGCGCTTTCTCAACCTCATGGCGCTGGCAACGATCGGCGGCGCGCTGCTGCACTGGTGGTCGCGGGATCTCGACGTGCTGCCGCTCGTCGGTGCATCTGCCGGCATCTCGGGGGCGACCGCGGCAGCGATCCGCTTCGTCTTCGCGCCGGGTCTGCGCTTCGGAGAGCTGGGCGACGATGCGGTCGTGCGCGCGATTCCGGCCGAGCCGCTCGGGCAGCTCTGGCGCAATTCGCGCGCGCTACTGTTCATCGCGATCTGGTTCGTGACGAACATCCTGTTCGGTGCCGGGCTGGTCCCGATCTTCGGCGAGGAGACCAGTATCGCCTGGGAGGCCCATATCGGGGGGTTCGTCGTTGGACTCCTGCTGTTCCCCCTGTTGGATCGGGGCCGCCAGGCGCGCTGAACGGCGGGTGTCGCGCGGGCGCCCGCGGGCTCTCCAGAATCGCTTCTGAAACCTTGCCTGTGCCAAGGTCTTCGCTCACACTCGCTTCATTGCGAAGCACTTCCCGAGCCGGCCCGGCATGAAGAGTTTTGCCGACCCTCGCGGAGTTCCAGCGAAACCGCGCGCCGGCGACGGCGCGCCTGCGAGGAGGGACTGTCCATGAATGTCGAGCAGTTGCTGAGCGGCAAGGGGCACGATGTGGTCTCGGTGCAGCCGCATCGCACGCTGACCGAGGCGATCCGGACCCTCAGCGAAAAACGCATCGGCGCCGTCGCGGTGATGGGCGCGGACGGAGCGCTGGTGGGCATCCTGTCCGAGCGCGACATCATCCGGGCACTCGGCGAGCTGGGAGCTGGCGCGCTGGAGAGTGCGGTCTCGCGCTCGATGACCTCGAAGGTCGTGACCTGCAGGCCCCAGACCAGCGTCGACGAGTTGATGGAAATCATGACGACCGGCCGTTTCCGCCATGTTCCCGTCGTCGAGAACGGACGGGTCACCGGAATCGTCTCGATCGGCGACGTCGTGAAGCATCGGGTCGCCGCGATCGAGGCCGAGAGCCAGGCGATGCGCGACTACATCGCGATGGCGTGACGGAGAGCGCCGCATCCTGACCGAAACGCAGGGCATCCCGGACGCCGCGAAGCGAAGATCCGGGATGCGCGCCTGAACGTCGATCGGCAGGGCTCGTGCATGGGACCCGGCCCCGGCCGGGGATGACCGCGCTTCTGCGCTGGGGCGAGCCCGCTTCCGCCTTGCCGCAGGGCGTCAGCTTTCCGGCGCGATATGATTGGCGGCAACGAGAGCGGCGATGTCTTCGAGCGACCGCTGTGCCGCCTGCCGCCCGAGTTCGATCGTCTCGCCGGCACGGTGGAAATCGAACAGGCCGATGCGGCCGAGCTTCGGACCGATCATCACGTCGGGCGGGTCGCCCGCCAGCCTCGAGCGCGAGATGCGGTCCTGCGTGATGTTGAATGCGTCGATCATCACGCCGGCAAGGCCCGGGCGGTTCTCCGTCGGACGACCGACGATGTTGCGGACACGCTTGGCGGCGCCGCTGATTCCATCATACCAGCGTGGCTCGGGCTGGATGCGCAACTCCGGGACGAGCGGATCGGGGTCGGAGCTCTGGTCCTGGATGGTGGTGCCGCGGCCGGTGAGATCGCTGTTGAGGTTGACGCAGATGACGACATCGGCCCCGAGCGCCCGCGCCGCCGTGACGGGAACCGGATTGACCAGCGCGCCGTCCATCAGCCAGCGTCCGCCGAGCTTCACCGGATCGAATATGCCGGGCAGGGCGTAGGACGCGGTCAGCGCCTCGACCAGCGGGCCATGGGTCAGCCAGATTTCGTGGCCGAATCCGAGTTCGGTCGCGACGGCGACGAAACGGCGATCGAGATCCTCGATCCGGATGCCGTTCAGATGCTGTTCGAGCAGCCGCTTCAGGCGGCCGCCGGCTATCAACCCGGCACCCCCGATATGGAAATCCATCAGGCCGACGATGCGGCGTTTGGTCATGCTGGTGGCGAATTCGGTGAGCTCGGGCAATTTTCCGGCGGCGAGGCAGCCGCCGACGACGGCGCCGATCGACGTTCCGGCAATGACATCGGGGGCAAAGCCTGCCTCGATCAGCACTTCGAGTGCGCCGATATGGGCCCACCCGCGCGCCGCGCCGCCGCCGAGCGCGAGGCCGATCTTCGGCCTGATCAGTGCCGGCTGCCTGTCGACCGGGCGCATATCGTTCATTGCGGCACCACCTCCGCCGAGACCAAAGGCTCGCCGCGCGACACCATCCCACCGCATGGGCTCGTCCCTCCGTGGAATGAGAGGGTCTCAAAAGCCGATGAGCGAAAGATGAACGGCGGCCTCCGGCGATTATCGCTCGTATTTGACGAAACCGTGAAGGCACGTCGGCGGCATCGCCGCTGCGCGCCGGGGTCAGCCCTGTCAGTCGCAGACGATCAACGACCTGTCCGCCTCGCCACGCAGCGGCAGGACCCGATAAAAGCAGGAGCAGCGCCCGGTATGGCAGCAGCCGCCGTCGCCGCCGACCTTCACCTTGATCCAGAGCGCGTCCTGATCGCAGTCGACCCGCATCTCGACGATGGTCTGGATCTGCCCGGAGGTCGCGCCCTTGTGCCAGAGCTCCTGGCGGGAGCGCGACCAGTACCAGGCCTCGCCGGTCTCGACCGAGCGCTGCAGCGCTTCGGCATTCATATGCGCGACCATCAGCACGGCACCGGTATCGGCCTCGGTCGCAACCACCGTGACGAGGCCGTTCGCGTCGAAGCGAGGGCTCAGCGTCGTGCCCTCCTCGAGGGCGTGCTTGTCGGACGCAGTGGGGAAGAGACTCATCTCGGCTCCGAGGAGAGGCGGTCATGCGCCTTGTATGGGAACGACGGGGGCGCGGCCAATCGGAGCTGCTAGAGCCCCGGCGACTTCACCATCGTGAAGAAGCGGACCTGCTCGGCCGGATCGTCGCGGAAGACGCCGCGATATTGCGTGGTCATCGTCGAGGAACCCTGCTTATGGACTCCGCGCATCGACATGCACATATGCTCGGCCTCGACGAGGATGGCGACGCCGCGTGGCTCCAGGACCTCCTCAATCACGTCGGCGATCTGGGCGGTCATCGTTTCCTGTGTCTGCAGACGGCGGGCATAGACGTCGACGATGCGGGCGAGCTTCGACAGGCCGACCACGCCCTTCGACGGGTAGTAGCCGATATGCGCCTTGCCGACGAAGGGCACCATATGGTGCTCGCAATGCGAATAGAACGGGATGTCGCGGACGAGGACCATGTCGCGATAGCCTTCGACCTCCTCGAAGACGCGGTCGAGGATATGGTGCGGATCTTCGGCATAGCCCTTGTAGAATTCCCGGTAGGCCTTGGCGACGCGCCGCGGCGTGTCGGCGAGCCCTTCGCGCGACGGATCGTCGCCCGCCCAGAGCAGAAGCGTGCGGACGGCGGCCTCGGCCTCTTCCTGCGTCGGCTTGCGGACCAGAAACTTGTCAGCGGAGGGGCCGATGGCCCCCTCGACGGACAAGGACTTAACCACAGGGATCATGTGGTGCCTCCCGTTGGGACGATGAAGGCCTCGCAAGCCGCCGTTCCAGGGCTGCGGCAGCGAGGCCGGTGCGACAAGTTCGATGCCTCGCGGCGGAAGAGGTTCCCATGCCCTCCCGTTTTGTGGCGATCAACCCTATATTGGGTCTGCATGCCGGTCATTCCAGACCGGTGAGAGAACTGGCCATGCTGGACGACGTCTACAACAAGCGCATCCTGTCGCTCGCCGCCAACATCCCCCTGCTGCAACGCCTGCCTTCGCCCGATGCGACGGCGCGCGCGCATTCGAAGCTATGCGGCTCGACCGTGACAGTCGATGTCACCATGGACGGCGATGTCGTCACCGGTTTCGGCCATGAGGTGAAGGCTTGCGCACTGGGGCAGGCCTCGTCCTCGATCATGGCTCGCCATATCGTCGGCTCGACGGCGGCGGAACTGCGTGCCGTGCGCGAGCAGGCCCGCGCCATCCTGAAGGAGAATGCCGCGCCGCCGGACGGCAAATGGGCCGATCTCACCGTGCTCGTGCCGGTGCGCGACTTCAAGGCGCGCCATGCCTCGACCATGCTGACCTTCGACGCGGTGGTCGATGCGATCGACCAGATCGAGGCAAAGCGGCGCGAGGCCGCGGCCTAGCGGAAACTCACTTCACTCCGAAGGCGACGCGGATTTCCGGCAGGGTTTCGTCGAAGCGGGCCTTGAAGGCCTGATCCGCCAGCAGGGCCTTGGCGACGGCGCGCCCGACCTTGTCACCGGCGACGAGGTCGCTCGGGAAATGGAAGCCGCAGATCAGGCGGCTCTCATCATAGCTCTTCACCCGTTCCTCCAGTTTGTCCGACATTTCGGGGATGGCCGCCTTCAGCAGCTCCGCATAGAGGGCTGCGGTCGCCGCGTGGCCGGACGGGAAGGAGGTACCGATAGGCCGTGCGCCGGGGCAGGGCTTGACGCGGGTCTTGGCCCAGAGCTGGAAGGGGCGCTGGCGGCTGGTCAGACGGTTGACGCTCTTCAGGAGAATACCGAGCTCGACCTGCGCCTCGCGGAAGAGCAGCCTTACCTCGCGATGGGTGTTGTCGACATAGCCGGTGTCCATGCCGTTCAGGAAGTTCACCAGGGCCTGGCGCTGGTCGGCGATCGCCTGCTGCTCGCGCTCGGGCGTGCGGTTCAGCGTGATGTGCTGCACCTGCTCGAACTCGGCCTTGCCTTCGGGGCTGTTCTGCGCCGGCGGTAGACCGATGATCTTGGCGATGTCGAGCTTGGCGCCGTCGAGCCAGAGCAGGTAAGGCCGCTGCTGGGCCGAGGCCGGTGCGGCGAGGCCGAGGCCCAGAGCCAGTCCGGCGCCGAGCAGGGCAGTGCGAACGGAAGCCTTGCGAAGGAGGGCTTGGCGAAAGCGAGCGGCGCGCATCATGTTTCCGGTATCGAGCAAGAGAAGCGGTTCTGGTTGTGGTTGAACGAAACGAAGCTGACGATCTATTCCAGCGTCTCTTTGTTAAGCAAAGATTTTCGCTGTTGCGAAACGTCGCGCTTTTTCCGCGAAGGGCCGCGCATCTCGCCATTCGCGGCTATCAACTGAGCCTGTCCATGCTGGTCGGGCGGCATTGCCGGCACTGGCCGAGCTGCTCGGCCTATACCGACGAGGCGATCCTGCGCTACGGGCTCTGGCGCGGCGGCTGGGTCGGCTTCGCCCGAATCTGCCGTTGCAATCCATGGGGCACGAGCGGCATCGATATCGTCTGCGAGGAATTGCCGCCGGACGCATCCTGGTATAGGCCATGGTCCTATGGCCGCTGGCGCGGGGCAAACGTGCCGGCGGCTTTCGATTCCGACGCCGAACCGGCCACGGGCGGCGGAACGCAACCCCCACATTCGTAGCCGGCCTAGTCTTACGGGGCTTGTATCCCCGAGTGAGCAGGATAGCGATCCATGACGATCTCCCTGACATTTCCCGACGGCGCCAAGCGCGAGTTTCCCTCCGGCATCACCGGGGTCGAGATCGCCAAGGGCATCTCTCCCTCCTTGTTGAAGCGCACCGTCGCGATGGCGCTCGACGGCACCGTCGTCGACCTCGCCGACCCGATCACCGCGGACGCGAAGATCGAGCTCCTGAACCGGGAAGACCCGCGTTCGCTGGAGCTGATCCGGCACGACACCGCCCACGTCCTCGCCGAGGCCGTGCAGGAACTCTTTCCCGGCACGCAGGTGACGATCGGCCCGGTCATCGAGAACGGCTTCTATTACGATTTCGCCCGCAACGAGCCTTTCACGCCTGAGGATTTCCCGGCGATCGAGAAGAAGATGCGCGAGATCATCGCGCGCGACAAACCCTTCACCAAGGAGATCTGGGGCCGCGACAAGGCCAAGGATTTCTTCGCCGGGAAGGGCGAGACCTACAAGGTCGAGCTGGTCGATGCGATCCCCGCCGACCAGACGCTGAAGATGTACGCACAGGGCGACTGGATCGACCTCTGCCGCGGCCCGCACATGACTTCGGTCGGCAAGGTCGGCAACGCCTTCAAGCTGATGAAGACGGCCGGCGCCTATTGGCGCGGCGACTCGAACAACGCGATGCTGACCCGTATCTACGGAACGGCCTTCGCCAAGCAGGAAGAGCTCGACGCCTATCTCAAGCAGATCGAGGAAGCGGAGAAGCGCGACCACCGCAAGCTCGGCCGGGAGATGGACCTGTTCCATTTCCAGGAGGAGGGGCCGGGCGTCGTGTTCTGGCACTCCAAGGGCTGGCGCCTGTTCCAGGAGATCATCGCCTATATGCGCCGGCGCCTCGCCGCCGATTATGAGGAGGTGAATGCGCCGCAGATCCTCGACAAGTCGCTCTGGGAGACCTCGGGCCACTGGGGCTGGTACCAGGACAACATGTTCGCGGTGAAATCGGCCGCGGCCTTCGAGAACCCGGCCGATGCCGAGCGCGACCATCGCGTCTTCGCGCTGAAGCCGATGAACTGCCCGGGCCATGTCCAGATCTTCAAGCACGGCCTGAAGAGCTATCGCGATCTGCCGATCCGGCTTGCCGAGTTCGGCAATGTCCACCGCTACGAGCCCTCGGGCGCGCTGCATGGGCTGATGCGTGTGCGCGGCTTCACGCAGGACGACGCGCATATCTTCTGCACGGAAGAGCAGCTCGCGGCCGAATGCCTGAAGATCAACGACCTGATCCTGTCGGTTTACGAGGATTTCGGATTCGACCAGGACCTCGTGATCAAGCTCTCGACGCGGCCCGAGAAGCGTGTCGGCTCCGACGCGCTCTGGGACCATGCCGAGGACGTCATGACCAAGGTGCTGGAGACGATCGCCAGGCAGTCCGGCAACCGGATCAAGACCGAGATCAACCCGGGTGAGGGCGCCTTCTACGGGCCGAAATTCGAGTATGTCCTGCGCGATGCGATCGGCCGCGACTGGCAATGCGGCACGACGCAGGTCGACTTCAACCTGCCGGAGCGGTTCGGGGCCTTCTATATCGGTGCCGATGGCGAGAAGAAGCAGCCGGTCATGGTCCACCGCGCCATCTGCGGCTCGCTGGAGCGCTTCACCGGCATCCTGATCGAGCATCATGCCGGGCATTTCCCGCTCTGGCTGGCGCCTGAGCAGATCGTCGTCTGCCCGATCACCTCGGAGGCGGATGCCTATGCCGAGGATGTGACGATGGTTCTGATGGCGGCAGGCCTCAGGGCACGCGCCGACCTGCGCAACGAGAAGATCTCGTACAAGGTGCGCGAGCACTCGCTGGCCAAGGTTCCGGTCATCCTCGCCGTCGGCAAGCGCGAGGCCGAGGAGAGGACCGTGACGGTCCGCCGTCTCGGCAGCCAGGCGCAGACGGTCATGTCCCTCGACGACGCGCTCAAGGCGCTGGGCGAGGAGGCGCTGGCGCCGGATCTGGCCCGCAAGAAGGCCGTGAAGACGGCCTGACCAAGAGCTGTCGAATGGCTGTCGTTCCGGGACGCGTCACAGGCGCGAATCCGGAACGACAGCCATGTTTTGTTCGGAAGCGGCCCGGCGATCGTCTCCGCTTCGGGGCGGAGCGCGCCCCTAGCGAATCCCACCCCCACCGTGCCAGATTGCCGGCGATGCTGACAGGTTCCTATCTCAAGCGGCTCGAAGCCGATCTTCCTCGCTGGGTCACCGAAGGCTGGCTCAGTGCCGAGAATGCCGGTGCGATCCGGCGTTCGGTCGCCCGGGAACGGGGCGGTGTCCGCCTGCCGGCGCTGCTCGGTCTACTCGGTGGCCTGCTGATCGCTGCCAGCGTCGCGGCCTTCGTCGCAGCCGGCTGGGAGGACATTCCGCGCCTCGTCAAGCTCGGTATGATCCTGGCCGCCATCGCCGCCTGCATCGGCTATGCCTTCCGGCTGGAGCGTCAGGGCTCGCCGCGCGGCGCCGATGCCGCCGTGACCTGCGGCGTGCTGATCTTCGGCGCCGGGCTCGCGCTGGTCGGCCAGATGTACCATCTGCCGGCAGACTGGCCGGATGGGGCCTTGCTGGTGGGGCTCGGCGGCCTGATCGCCGCTTTCCTGATGCGCTCGAACGGTGCGCTGGCGATCGCGTTGATCGCGATCTGCGCCTGGAGTGGCGGGCGCTGGGAGGAGGCGCGCAGCGGCGCTCATCTCGGCTTCCTCATCCTCTATCTGCCGGCCTTGTGGCTTTCGCTGTCGCGCGACAATCGGCTGGTCCATCACCTCGTCGTTCTGGCTGCGGCGGCCTGGCTTGGGATGGCGCCGGGTTACGCACTGTTCGATCGCCTCGACTATGGTTTTCTGGCCTATGGGCTGGCGCTCGCCGTGTTCTATGTGGCGCTGGGCGCGCTGGCGCTCGACCGGGGCCTGCCGCCGGTTCTGACCGCCTGCCTGCCCTGGGGGCTGGTCGGATTGGTGCTGGTGCTGAATGTCGAGCTGATCCGCATCCTCGACCACGACGAGGCTCGGGCCGGGCATGCGTTCCGTTTCGTCTTCCTCGCCTATGCGGTCACCGTCCCGGTCGTCGCCTGCCTTGCGGGCCTCGCCCGGGAGCAGCGCTTCGCCTGGCCCTTGGCTACGGGGCTCGTTTTCGTCCTGCTGGTACCGGTCGTGTTCTGGAGCGGCATCGTCACCGCCATGGCCGGCAAGATCATCGTCGCGAGTCTGGTGTTGCTGGCCGCGACGGCGCTCGTGGCGTCCGGCGCTGCCGGAGGCGTTCGGCGGCTGGTGCTGGCCGGCTCGGTGCTGTTCGGCGTCGCGATCCTGATCCTGCTCTGGCAGACGATCGGTACGCTGCTCGATCAGTCGCTGTTCTTCTTCGTCGCAGGCGCGACCTTGCTGGCCGTCGCTTCCGGCGCTCGCCGCCTTTTCGCCCGCTTCAATCCGCCTGAGAAGGAAGCCGCGTGATGCGCGCGTTTGCGGCCGATACCCTCGTCGCAAAGGTGCCGCTGGTCTGGCGCGCCTTGGCGACCGTGGTGCTGCTGGGGCTCGTTCTGCTCGGCCTCGTCGAACAGCGGGCACGGATCCTGAAGAGCGGCACGGAAATCCGTCTGAAAACCGTCCCCGTCGATCCGCGCGACCTCTTTCGCGGCGACTATGTCGTGCTGGCCTACCCGATCAGCACGGTCGAATCCGATGCTGCCGGTCAGCCGGGTTTTCAGCGCGGCGAGCAGGTCTATGTCAGCCTCGGCCGGGACGAGCAGGGCTTTGCCAAGGCGGTGGGCGTCTCGCGCGATTGGCCCAAGGCCGGCGAAGGCGTGGTGGTGATCGCAGGGCGCGTCACGTCGACCTCGGCCTGTGCCACCAATGCGGACGGTGCCTTCGATTGCAGCGGTCAGCGCAACCGCCTGCGCATCGCCTACGGTCTCGAGAGCTATTTCGTGCCGCAGGGCGAGGGCAAGGCGATCGAGACCACCGACAAGGCCCGGATCGAGGTCGTCGTCGCCGTCTCGTCTGCGGGTGAGGCTGCGATCAAGCGTCTGCTGATCGACGGCAAGCCGGTCTACGCCGAACCACCCTACTGAAGCAGCCTGCTGAGCAGCCCCGAACCGACCGGCGCGGCATCACATTGCCGTGTCGGCGCCGCTTCGTCTCAACCCCGCCGCAAAGACGCTCATGATCCGCCACACGCGCTTGTGACAACGCGCCGCGTGACGCGAATCCTCGGGAGTTATATGAACAGCAGATGAACGGATTCGACAGCAAACGTTCATCTTGAGAGCGGCGAGCCGGAACATGAAGCGGCCGCCGGCGTTTCGATCCTGGATTTTTCGGCCTGCTGAAGGCAGCCTCTCTGAAGGACTTGCGTCCCGTGTCCTCCCATTCTTCCTTCAGGCGCTTCCTGCTTCTCGGCCGCCCGGCCGCGGATGCAGTGCTGGCCGCTCCGGGACGGGATGCGCGGATCGACGTGATCCGCGGGCTTTCCCTGCTGATCATCTTCATCAATCACATGCCGGGGAACGTGGTTTCGGCTTATATGCCGCATAATTACGGCTTCTCGGATGCGGCCGACATCTTCGTCCTGCTGGCCGGCGTCTCGGCGGCGCTCGCCTATGGCGGGCTGATCGAGCAGCGCGGGCTGGCGGTCGCAGGGCTGAAGCTCGGCGCACGAATCTGGACGCTCTACATCGCGCATATCGCCGTGTTCATCATCGTTTGCGGTGTCGTCGCGACGGCGGTCACGCGGACGCAGAACCCGCTCTATATCGAGGCGATCAACATCCAGCCCTTCTTCCGCGACACGGTCGAAGCGTTGATCGGCGCGCTGACACTGACCTACCAGCCGTCCTATCTCGATATCCTGCCGCTCTATATCGTGCTGTTGGCGCTGTTTCCGGCGATCTACTATGCGGCGCGGCTTAGCCCGCTGCTCACGCTCGCCTGCTCGCTGGCGATCTGGCAGGCGGCGCTCGCCTTCGAGCTCAACCTGCCCAATGGCAATGCAGGGGTCTGGTTCTTCAACCCCTTCGCCTGGCAGGTCGTGTTCACGCTCGGCGTCGTCATCGGGCGGGCGGCACAGCTCGGCATCCGTGCGCCACGGCTGCCCTGGATCGACGTTATGGCGGTTGCTTTCATCGCCTTTGCCTGGGCGGTGAAGATCACAAGCGGCAATCCGACAGGCATCGCCGCGCTTAACGACTGGTTCGATTCCGTCCAGCTCGGCTCGGATAAGACCAATCTTGCCTGGACCAGGCTGCTTCATATCGGCGCGCTGGCCTGGCTGGCGATCCGCTGGCTGCCGGCCGGAACCGCGTTGGCGAAGGCTGCCCCGGGTCGCATGCTTGCCAGCGCCGGGCAGAATTCGCTTCACGTCTTCTGCGCGGGCATCGTGCTCTCGATCATCGGACAGATCCTGCTCGCGGAAACATCGTTCGATCCGGGCGTTCAGTTGCTGATCTGTGCCGGTGGCGCTACAATTCTGACAGGGTTAGGGATTTTCCTGTCGTGGTACCGTTCGATCACGAAACGCGGCGCAAGCGCCGAGTCTGCCCCGGCCCGTGGCGCGCAGCCGTCACGGCCTTCCTTCTCCTCGCGCTGAATTCCGGATCGAGCGCCGCACCGCTGCCGCCGCCGCCCGATATCCGTTGCCGCGCCGAAGGGGCTAAGGCCGCCTTCCAGCCCAACCTGCCGGCCGCGCGCAAGGCGCTCCAGGAAACCGGCCGTTTGACCGTGGTGGCGTTGGGCTCCTCGGCTACAGCCGGCTCCGGCGCCAGTGCCGACGACAAGAGCTATCCGGCGGTGCTCCAGGCGGAGCTGCGTCGGCGCCTGCCCGGTGCCGAGGTCCGGGTCGTCAACAAGGGGGTCGGCGGCCAGTCAGCCTATGACATGCTGCTGCGCATGCAGCCCGATGTGATCGACGAGAAGCCGGCGATCGTGATCTGGCAGACCGTCATCAACGACGCCATTCGCGATATCGGCGAGGACAAGCTCGGCAAGATCCTGCGCAAGGGGGTGAGCAAGGCCCGTGCCGCCGGGATCGAGATGATCCTGATGGACCTGCCCTGGCTGCCGCGCGAAGGGCGCTATCCGCATTACGACGATTATCGCGCGGTGCTCGCGAAAACGGCGCAGGATCAGGGCATCTCGCTGTTCCCACGCTATGCGATGATGAAGGGCTGGTCGAATTCGCGCCAGTTTACCCCGGAGGAGCTCGTCGGCATGGATGGCTTGCATCTCGTCGATGCGGGCTATCGCTGCCTGGCGCTGCGGCTGGCGGATGGGATCGTCGCGGGGATCGGTCCGGTCAGGATCGAGGCCGCCGGCAATAGCGCCAGGCAGACGAACTGAAGCGGGCGCCGCCGGCCCGCGCCGGCCTACCTCGCGAGAACCTCGACATCATGGTCGCTGCCCGACTCGACCTTGAAGTCGCGCGAGAAAACCTGCCCCTCCTGCCGGGCGATCAGGACGTAGTCGCCTTCGGCCAGAATGACCTGCGGAAAGGCACCGATCGCCTCGCGGATGACGTCGCCGCCCGGCGTCAGCACGCTGAAGGCGGTGCCGGCAAAGGCTTCGCCACCGGTATTGGCAACGAGCTTCAGGGTGACCTTGGCCGCGCGATGATGCAGCGTCGCGTCGGTGACCTTGCCGGTCTCGACTTTCACGTCGGCGCGCTGGATCGCGTTGGAATCGCCATAGGTCGAGACGACGTGATAGGTGCCCTCGGGCAGACGGATGACCTCGCCCGCCTTGGCGCCGCTGGTGATCAGGCGACCTTCGGAGTTGCCCTGCAGCGGCACGAACACGGAGAAGGACAGGAGCGTCGCCGGGATCGGCGCATCGCCGATGGAGCCGGCCAGCGAGAGCGCGCCAGCGCTGATCTGGACCAGATCGCTCAAGCCTTGCTGGCCGAGGCTGACCCGCCTGGTGCCGCTGGCGAAGCCGTAGCCGGCATGGATGATGTAATTGCCTGGCGGCAGGGAGAAGGCGGGCTCCGGCTCGGAGGAGCGCGCGACGATCCTGGGCGAGGCGCCGTCGGCACTTTCGCTCAGCACGCGCCAGTTCAAACCGGAGCGGATCGGCTTCCGGTCGCCTGCGAACTGGGCCGAAACGGACAGGCGCGCCAATCCGTTCGGCGCGACAGGCTGGCCCTGCATGGGGGCTGGGGCCGGAGTATCCGCGCCGGGGCCGGGATCGGCGGACTGGGCGCCCGCAAGTGTCGGTGCGAGCAAGACGGCCACGGCGAAGGCGACCCCGGCAAGGCGGCGACCGGCTTCATAGCCACCCGAAGCATTTTCGCGTTTCCCTGAAACACGAAAACCCTCCGGCTTCTTGTTGTGTTGCATTCTCTTCACGCGAACCGGTATCCACTTCGCTTGAAAATGCTCCAATTCAAGCATGCTTTTCGTCCTCGGCGGCTCTGCGGCGATGTATGAGCAGCTCGGCTTGTCCTCATCATGGCGAAGGAATAGGTCAATTCCAAAGCCACTGTCCGGATGTTTCATGACCGATACGCTCTCTCTGCTCAAGCTGCGTCGCTCCGTGCCGCCGCAGTTCCTCACGGCGCCCGGCCCCGAAGGCGCCCAACTCGATGAGTTGCTCGCCATCGCCGCGCGCGTGCCCGATCATGGCAAGCTCGCGCCCTGGCGCTTCATCGTCTTCAAGGGCGCGGCCCGCGAGGAGGCGGCCCAGATCGTCGCGCGCGTCTTTCGCGAGAAGAACCCGCAGGCGAGCGAGGACCAGGTCGAGTTCGAGCGCAAGCGCCTGCTGCATGCGCCGGTCATCGTCGGAGTGGTCTCGCGGGCGCGGGATCACGCCAAGATCCCGCTCTGGGAGCAGCAGCTTTCCGCTGGCGCGGTCTGCATGACCATGCTCGTCGGCGCCTATGCCATGGGCTATGCCGGCTCCTGGCTGACCAACTGGTTCTCCTTCGATCGCGACGTCCTGACGGCTTTCGGGCTTGTCGGGGACGAGCGGATGGCCGGTTTTGTCCATCTGGGCACGCCGACCGCGCCGATCACCGATCGCGACCGGCCGGTGATGGCCGATATCGTCAGCTATTACGGGAGCTGACGCGATGATCTATTCCGCCACGAAGGACGATCTCGGCTTCGCGCACGACCCGTTCAAGGCGATCGTCGCGCCGCGGCCGATCGGCTGGATCACGGCGCTGAGCGCGAAGGGCGAGGTCAATCTCTCACCCTACAGCTTCTTCAACGCGATCTCGTCGCGGCCGAACATCGTGATGTTCTCATCGGAGAACAAGAAGGACGCCGTCGCCTTCATCGAGGAGACCGGCGAATTCACCTGTTCGCTGGTGACCAGGGCACTGGCGCAGCCGATGAACCTGACCTCGGCGCCGCTGCCGCGCGGCGAGAGCGAATACGCTCATGCCGGACTGGAGATGGCACCGTCGCGTTTCGTCAAGCCGCCGCGCGTCGCCGGAACGCCGGCCGCGCTGGAATGCAAGCTGCTCTCGATCCAGCAGTTGCATGATCTCGACGGGAATGCCGTACCGCGCTGGATGGTGCTGGGGCAGGTCGTCGGCACTTTCATCGACGACGCCTTCGTCAAGGACGGGCGTTTCGATACGGCCGGTGCCAACCCGATCGCGCGCTGCGGCTATGCCGACTATGCCGAGGTGACGAGCCTGTTCTCGATCACGCGCCCGGCGGGCGGGTAGCGTGTCTCTCCCGCTCGTCATGAAATTCTCGGGCTCGACCCGAGAATCTCATGACGAGCGGGTGCAGGAGCCTCTTTCTGCCGGAGATGCTCGGGTCAAGCCCGGGCATGACGCGCTAGGGCGGCCGGATTCAGCCCACCAGCGGCTCGGCGCGGTAATCCCCGAATTCCGCCAGCGCCTTGTTGACCGTCTCGGCATCGAGCTTCACGCCTTCCGGCAGGGTGAGGCGCGGCGGATCGAGCGTCACCGTCGCGCCGGGAGCGAGCGCCGTCGCGGCGCGCTGGACGCGCGAGGCGCAGCCGCCGCAATGCATACCTGAAATCTCGAAAATCTGAGTCATTGGAATCGCCTCCGGCGGTTCATTCAGCCAGTTTGCGAGCCCGTGCGACGAGCCGCTGTGCCTTGATCAGATGGGGGCGATCCAGCATCTCGCCATCGAGTCCGATGACACCGGCACCGGGATTGGCTTCGAACAGGGCGATGATCTGCTTCGCCTTGGCGAGCGCCGCCGGCGAGGGCGCGAAGATCTCGTTGATCGGGGCGACCTGTGCCGGATGGATCGCCATCTTGCCGGTGAAGCCGTCGCGGCGAGCGGCGAGGCACTCGGCCCGGAATGCGGCATCGTCGCGGAAATTGGTGAAGACGGTGTCGATCGCGTCGACCTGCGCCGCCGTGGCGCCGAAGAGGGTGAGCGCGCGGGCGAGGCGGTAGGGATCGGTATAGGAGCCGTCCTCCAGCCGGTTGGTCTCGGCGCCGAGATCGGCCGACAGGTCTTCCGCGCCCCAGGTCAGCGCCATCAGGCGGTGCGAGGAACGGCTGTAGCTGCCGAGCCCGAAAATGCCTTTGGCGTTCTCGGTGGTGATCGGCAGGATTCGCGTCGTGCCGTCCGGAAGGTCGGCCTCGGCCTCGCGTACCGCGATCTTGGCGGCGAGATGGCCGACATCGGTGCCGCCCTCGGATTTGGGCAGCATGATCGCATCCGGCGCGCCGGGCATGATCGCGTCGAGATCAGCGTCGCTCATGCCCGTCGCCAGGCCGTTGATGCGGACGATCAAAAGAGGGCGCTTCGGCAGGGCGCGGGAGGATTCGAGGAAGGCGCGGGTAATCTCGCGTGCCTGCGGCTTGGCATCGAGCGCGACGGAATCCTCCAGGTCGAGGATCAGCGCGTCGGCGCCGCTCTCCAAACCCTTCTGCTGCTTCTTCGGGCTGTCGCCCGGCACGAACAGGAGCGAACGCATGATCAGACCGCGACCGTCTCGGGGACCGGGCGCTTGCGCATGAAGGCCTGGCGGCGGCACTGAGCGACCAGCGTGCCGTCCTGCTTGTAGGCCTTGTGCACGAACTCGACGATGCCGGCATCGGGCCGCGAGCGCGATTCGCGCTTGGCCGCGATCTCGGTGGTGCAGTTGATCGTGTCGCCCTCGAAGAGCGGGGCGGGGAAGAGGACGTCGGTCATGCCGAGATTGCCGATGGTGGTGCCGACCGTGGTGTCGTTGACGGAGATGCCGATCATCAGGCCGAGCGTGAACAGCGAGTTCATCAGCGGTTTGCCCCACTCGGTCTCGGTCGCGCAGAAATGCGCATCGATATGAAGGGGTTGCGGATTGAGCGTCATGTTGGAGAACAGCATGTTGTCCATCTGCGTGACGGTGCGGGTCAGGCCGTGCTCGATGACCGCGCCGACCTGGAAATCCTCGAAATAGATTCCGCCACGCTTGTGACGCACCACTTCCGCCATCGACGCCTCCGTCCTCATCACGCCGGCTGCTGAGCCGGAACCAGAATCGTAGAGGGACCTCTGCGGGGAGGGAAGCGGAAAGCGCCGCTGCCCCAGCGGCATACGATCGATCTTAACGGTTCGCTTACCATAATGGAGGCAATTTCGAGACAGGGTCCTCGCGATGCGCGCGGGCCGCCGCCGAAGGTCTCGATGTTCCTCTTCACCACGCCGCAAAGCCAGAGCCGCGAAACGCAGCCAGCGAACCCGGTCGTCAGTGCCATTCGCCAGGGTGCGGAGCGGACGGGCGCGGGGTTCGATTATCTGCTCAAGACGGCGCAGCGCGAATCGTCGCTGGAACCGACGGCCAAGGCGAGCACATCGAGCGCCACAGGCCTCTTCCAGTTCATCGAGCAGACCTGGCTCGCCATGGTCAAGCAGGAGGGTCCGAAGCAGGGCCTCTCGCAATATGCGGATGCGATCACCGAGAGCGGCGGGCGCCTGAGTGTTTCGGACCCGGCTGCGCGCGACAGGATCCTGCAGTTGCGCAACGATCCGCAGGTCGCGGCCGTGATGGCCGGTGCGCTCACCCAGAAGAACCGCGACCAGCTTGCCTCGACCCTCGGCCGCCAGCCGCAGGCCGGTGAACTCTATATGGCGCATGTGCTAGGTGCGCGCGGCGCGTCCGACCTGATCCGGGCCGCGGCGAGCGACCCCGCCCGCGTGGCGGCGCGGGATTTCCCTGAGGCCGCCGCCGCCAATCGCTCGATCTTCTACGACAAGGCCGGCCGCGCGCGCAGCGTGCAGGAGGTTTACGGCGTGCTGGCTGCTAGTCATGCGAGTACGCAGGTCGCGGCCAATGTGACGGCGAACGCTCAAGCCGGACAGGGCGATATTCCGGCCGTGGAGATCGCGGCGGCGCTGCGGCCAGAGCGTGCCAAGGGGCTCGTCGGCCTGTTCTCGACCGGCGGCTCGCGCGATCCGGTCTCGAAGGCCGTCGCCAATCTCTGGACGACGCCGCCGCGCAACGGCACGCGCATGGCCTCCCTCGAAGGCGGGGAGCGTTATTTCCCACGCTCCGGACAAGGCGAAGCAACCATGTCGGACGCGAACCCGATCGCAGGCGCGGCGTCTGTCGGCGCCGCGGCCAAGGCGGTCAATGCGCCACTGCCGCCATCGCGGCCGAGCGATCTGTCCCTGCCTGATGTCGCGACCTCGCAGCCCGTGGCCAAGCGGCGCAGCGGACCGCTCGACCTGTCTTCCTTCATGATTCAGCGGAGCGGGGCATGATCGTTCGGCGCTTCCTGCTCTGGGCCCGGACCGCACCGGCGGAGGCACGCGCGAGCGGCGCGGCCAGCCTGGCGGGAGCCTATCTGCGCTCCGGCATGTCCGACGAGGACCGGCACGAGGCCGAGACGGCCCTGATGGCGCTGATCGACGATCCCTCGCCACTGGTGCGCCGGGCTATCGCCGAGGAGATGGCGCCCTCGATGCGCACGCCGCGCAATCTCGCGCTCAGCCTGATCGCCGAGCAGAGCGATGTCGCAGCCCTCGTCCTCGCGCACTCCCCGGTGTTGACCGAGGCGGATCTGGTCGATGCCGCCGCGATCGGGGATGCGCTCGCCCAGAAGGCGATCGCCATGCGCCGTTGCCTGCCGGTCGGCGTCTGCGCCGCGCTCGCCGAGGTCGGCTGCGCGGAGGCCCTCGTCACGCTTGCCGGCAATCGAACAGCCGAGATTCCCGATTTCTCGCTGGAGCGCATGATCGAGCGCCATGGCGATAGCGGCACCCTGCGCGAGGCCTTGCTCGAACGCGCCGATCTGCCGGGCGGCCTGAGACAGACCATTGCCGCCAAGGTTTCAGACACTCTGGCGAATTTCGTCACGGGCTGCGGCTGGCTGACGCCGGAGCGCAGCGCGCGGCTTGCCCGCGAATCGACCGAGCGGGTCGCGGTCGCGCTTGCCGCCGGCGGCGAAGCCAGCGACGCGCCGGCGATCGTCGAGGTGCTCAGGGTCACCGGGCGATTGACCTCGGGGCTGATCCTGCGTTCGCTGCTCAGCGGCGAGCCAGCTTTGGCCGAGGCGGCTTTCGTCGCTCTGTCCGGCTTGCCCGAGGAGCGTGTCGCGGCGTTGCTGCGCGATCGGCGCGGTGCAGGCATCAAGGCGCTCTGCCGCAAGGCCGGGTTGCCGGTTTCGCTGGAACCTGCCTTCTCGGCTGCAATCCTGGCGCTGAATGCGCGCGGCTTCGACTGCGGTGGAACCGGACGGGGCATCGATCGCGGTCTGTTGCGTGCGGTCCTGACCGCCTGCGAGGGGGTGCGGGGCGCGGAAGCGGAGGCGCTGATGGCCCTGTTGCGCCGCCTCGATGCGGAAGCTGCGCGCGAGGAGGCCCGGAGTCTGGCGGATTCGCTGGCGGACGATGCGGCGCTGGCGCTGCTTGTCGAGGCCGACCCGTCGTTCCTGATCGAGCTCGCCGAAAGCGATCTGCGCGACGCCGCCTGATCCGGCTGCCAATTGATCGCCTGTTCGTTGACGCGGACCCTCGGTCCTTCACGCGATCCGGCGCCACTTCGCTTGAAAACGCTTCAGTACCCGAACTGTTCGCGCAGGATGCGCTCGTCCAGGCTGTGGCCGGGATCGTGCAACATGACGAGATCGACGCTGCGGTCGATCTCGATCGAGACGGTGCTGACCTCGTCGATCTGCGTATGGTCGGCGACGGCGCTGACGGGGCGCTTCTCGGCCTCCAGCACTTCGATGAAGACCTTGGCATGCTCCGGTAGCAGGGCGCCGCGCCAGCGGCGGGGCCGGAAAGCCGAGATCGGCGTCAGCGCCAGCAGCGGTGCGTCGAGCGGCAGGATCGGTCCATTGGCAGAAAGATTATAGGCGGTCGAACCCGCGGGCGTCGCCAGCAGGAGGCCGTCTGCGATCAACTCGGACAGACGCACCTGGCCGTCGACCGAGATGCGCAGCTTTGCCGCCTGATAGGAGCGGCGCAGCAGCGAGACTTCGTTGATCGCCTTGGCCTGCACGATGGCGCCGTTGCGGTCGGTCGCCTGCATCGAGAGCGGGTGCACAATGCTGCGCTGGGCGGCGTCTAGCCGCCTGGTCAGGCCGCGCTCCTTGAACTCGTTCATCAGGAAGCCGACCGAGCCGCGATTCATGCCGTAGATCGGCTTGCCCGTTCCAAGGAAGCGATGGAGGGTCTGCAGCATCAGGCCGTCGCCGCCGAGCGCGACCACGACATCGGCCTTGGCCGGATCGGCATTGCCATAGCGCTCGACCAGCTTGTCGAGCGCCGCCTGCGCTTCAGGGGTTTCGCTGGCGACGAAGGAGATCGCGCCGAATCGTTCGGTCATAGCGTGTCCTGAGCGGCAGGCCTTGCGGCATCAGGGGCAGGCTTAACACGATCGAACGGCGTGCGGCGAGCCTGCGGCTGCGACCAAAGCCCGCTCGACGGAAAAGGCCGGGCTTTCGCCCGGCCTCGATACGAGCCGACGAGAGAGCGGCGCTAGAGGGCCGCGCTCCACTGTACCGGCACCATCTCGAAACCGTTGCCGTCCTTGGCGATGTGGCCGGTCGCCGGGAAGGGAGCGTGATAGAAGGCAACCTGCATGCGCTCGGCCGAGACCATGTCGAGGAGCTTGCGCCGTGTTGCCGCCGCCTGCTGGCCGTCCATGTCGAACACCGCCGACCAGTCGGGATTGCGCACGAAGAGGGCGGGGTGGTTGGTCGTGTCGGACATGATCATCAGCTTGCCGTTGCCGGAACTGAGCGCGAAGACCGTGTGGCCGGGCGTATGGCCCGGGGCCGCGATAGGGGTCAGGCCGGGCAGGAGCTCCTTGCCCGGCTCGAACTGCTTCACGTCCTTGGCGACGGGGCCGAAGACGCGGCGCACGCCGGCGAAGGCTCCCTTCATGGCCTCGGGCGCGGCGTTCATCTTCGCGTCGTCCATCCAGAAGGCCCATTCGGCCGCCGGCACCATGACCTCGGCATTGGGGAACACGGCCGTGCCGTCCTTCAGCCGGAAGCCGTTGATGTGATCGCCGTGAAAATGGCTGAACACGACGCTGGAGACGTCCTTCGGCTCGAGGCCGGCGGCCTTGAAATTCGCCATCCAGGTGCCGGAGGTCGGCGCGCCCGAATCGCCGTTGCCGGTATCGATCAGGGTCAGCTTGCCGGCATGCTGGATCGCGAGCGTGGTGAAGGTGATGTTGAGCGCATCCTGCGGCAGGAAGGCCTGCTCCATCGCCTTCTTCACGTCGGCGAGCTCGGCATTGCGGACGAAGCCTTCGAGCGGCCGCTTGCCGAAGCCGTCATTGATCGCGGTGAGGGTGATGTCGCCGATCTTGTACCGGTAGAATCCGGGAGCCTGGTTCACGGGAACTCCTTGTGCCTGGGCCGGGCGGATGCCGGGCAGGTCGAGTGTCGCAGCGGCAACGAAAGCACCGGCGCCGACAAGGGCGGCGCGGCGAGAGAATTCTGTGTCCTGCATGGTCTGTTCTCCCCTCGGGAGAGTGCAGACTAGCGGCGGTCGCCTTGCGTTCAACCGCACGGATTTGCCGGAAGGTCAAGTTTCCGTGAGGCCGGAATCCGGGGCGGCGGCCGGCTCGCGTCGCGCCAGCGCGCGCAGCATCGCGGCGCAGAGCGCGAGCGAGCCCATGACGCCCTGGCCGGAGCAGTCGGCGACGAGGGCCTGGAAGGCCAGGCTGTCCTCGTTCGCGAGGCATTGCAGGCTCCAGCTCCAGCCCGGCGCCTTCTGCCGCAACAGCGAGACGGCGATGTCGATATCCGCGCTGACGGCGCCGAGCGTCTTCCAGAAGGAACCGTGCTGATAGATGCCGCCAGCGGGCGTGCGCCGGTTGACCAGCCGTGTCGGCTTGCGCCGCACGACGAAGCCGAGCGCCTCGTAGATATCGGCGTCGAGCTCGCGATCCGGCTTTCTGGAAGCCTCGCACCTGGCCGCGAGCGTCAGAAGGTGAATCCGGTCGTCCATTCCGGTCCGTATGAAGAGCGAAGAGGTGAGCGCGCGGCTTGCCGGCATTGCAAGCCGCGACTTCTAGCCATGATCGCGCTCGACGGCCAGCCATGCAAATTCAAGAGACCGGCGCGGCGTGCCTCAAGGACCGACGACCGTGCCGCGGGCACGGCCCCCGGGCACGCGGCAAGAGCATCCGATCCCCAGCGGTGCCGGCTCATAGAGCGTGCAGATCTTGACCGGTGTGCTGCATTGCCCGCCCTCGGCCGCCGGCACCACCTCATAGGCTGGATAGACCGGGTAGGTGGGATAGACGGGGTAGGCCGGATAGGTCGCGATCGCGCCGAGCGTCGCCGCGGCGGCCAGGCCCGAGCCCCAATAGGGATAGCTGCCGCGATATCCGCGATAGGGATAATGGCCGGCGCGGCGCCAGCCCCAGCCGCCGCCATGCCAGCCGGTGCGGAGATTCTGGCGATAGGCCGGGAATGCCGGCCGCATCCCGTGCGGCCTCATGCCGATGCCGCGGGCGTGGAAACCGCCATGGCGGAAGCCGGCGCCACCGAAATGCGGCTGGGCCGAAGCCGCGAGGCCGGTGGCCAGAAGCAGCGGCGCTACGGAAGCGGTGACGAGAAGAAGGCGACGCATGCGAACCTCCCTGGGTAGACCGGGGTTTCGCCCCACGAGGAAACGTGGTCCGGGGCGCGAGGTTCCGCCCGGCGACGACCTCAGTCGTCGAACCAGCGCATCATGTCCTTGCAGCGGTAGCCGACGAAACAGGCCTGGGTATCGGCGCTCGGCACGAAGGCCGGGTCGGTGCCTTCATTCACCAGGCAGAAGCTGCGATCGCGCACGAAGCGATCATAGGTGTAGCCGCCGGTTCCGAGAACGATCGCTCCATGGACCTGGACATCGCGCTGGCTCGCTGCGCATGGGCGCGAAACGGTCGAAGGACGTGACTGCGCTGCCGCGATTCCGGCAGGAAGCAGAAGGGCGAGCGTAAGGACAATGGCTTTCATGGAAGCCTCCCGGAGCTTGGCGAGACAGGTAACCGCCTGGCTCGCCAAACGTTCCGCGTATGGGGGATCTGTCAAGCGGATTTCCCGACGGCTGTTCGCCGCTTGCTGCGCATGATGCGGCCTCAATCTGGCCTTGGCACCGGTCTTGTCTCGGCTCGCCGATTCACCCGGGAAGGCCGTGCCCATGAAACTTGCGTTGATCACCGCCCTCGGGGTCCTGGCCGCGCTGCCTGCCACAGCGGAGCAGGTGCCTCAGCGCAGGCCCGGGCTGTGGGAAACGAAATCGACCAGTAACGAGGGCGGGACCACGGCCAGGCAATGCGTCGGGCCGGAAACCGACCAGTCGGCTGTCGGTGGTCTGGCTGCCGGCGCCTGCTCGAAGATGCTGGTGACCAAGACCGCTACCGGATACGCCGTAGAGACGGAATGCACGGTCGGTCAGATCAAGGCTTCCGGCAACAGCGCCATCACCGGCGATTTCCAGACATGGGTCCGGACCGAAGGCACGACGAAGATCAGCGGCATGCCCGGCCAGTCCGGCCCGGTGGAGCGCAAGCTCGTCGTCGAGGCAACGCGCCTCGGCGAGTGCGCCCCCGGCCAGCAGCCCGGCGACATCATCATGCCGGACGGCAAGGTGATCTCGATGCCGTCGGCGAAGCCGGCGCCATAACCAGGCGATCGCGAGGCGTTGAGCGAAATCGGGGAGGGAGCCGTCCGCCCGGTGCGGGCTCCCGAGAGATCTGGTGCCGGCGGAGAGGATCGAACTCCCGACCTTCGGTTTACAAAACCGCTGCACTACCGCTGTGCTACGCCGGCGCCGTCAAATCCGGCCTTGCGACCGGAATGGCCATCTCGAAAACCAGTATCCGAGATCGACCGAAGCAGCGGTTACCAGCCGCGTGGCGCGAGGGCAAGTCTGCGCATCTGCGCCCATGAAAAAGCCCCGCCTTGGAAGGCGGGGCCGGTGTCGTCTCAGGCAACGATCACTTCAGGATGTCGCGATTCTTCGTTTCCGGCAGGAAGAGCAAGCCGATCACGAAGGTGCCGAGCGCCACGATGATCGGGTACCAGAGGCCGGAGAAGATGTTGCCGCTGGCCGCCACGATAGCGAAGGCGGTGGGAGGCAGGAAGCCGCCGAACCAGCCGTTGCCGATGTGATAGGGCAGCGACATGCCGGAGTAGCGGATGCGGGTCGGGAAAAGCTCGACCAGCAGGGCGGCGATCGGGCCGTAGACCATTGTCACGAACACCACGAGGATGAACAGGATGCCCGTGGCCTGGAGAGCGCGGCTGTCGGTCAGAACCTGGCCGATCGACGGCGTCTTCAGGATGGTTGGGTCGCCGGCCTTGGGATAGCCGGCGGCCTGGGCGGCGGCGACGAGCTCGGCGGCCGTCGCCGGGGCGTCGGCACCGTTGATCGAAGCCTTGAGCGGCGAGCCGGCCGGACCGGGGACCAGATCGTAGTGGATCGAGTTGGTTGCAAGCGTGCGGCGGACGACGTCGCAGGGCTTGGTGAAGGTCCGCACGCCGACGGGGTCGAAGAGCGTGCCACACTGGGCCGGATCGGAGGTGAGCACCAGCTTGACGGTGTCCGTCGCGGTGATGAGCTTCGGGTTGGTCGTCTTCGCCAGCATCGTGAAGAGCGGGAAGTAGGTCAGGGCCGCGATCAGGCAGCCCGCCAGCAGGATCGGCTTGCGACCGATCTTGTCCGAGAACCAGCCGAAGAAGATGAAGAACGGCGTGCCGGCGAGCAGCGAAAGCGCGATCAGCAGGTTGGCGGTGGTGCCGTCGATCTTCATGGTCTGGGTCAGGAAGAACAGCGCATAAAACTGACCAGTGTACCAGACCACCGCCTGGCCGGCGGTGCCGCCGAAGAGGGCGATGAGGCCGATCTTGGCGTTCTGCCAGTTGCCGAAGGCTTCCGAGAGCGGAGCCTTCGAATGGGTGCCCTCTTCCTTCATCTTCACGAAGGCCGGCGATTCAGCGAGCTGGAGGCGGATCCAGATCGAGAAGCCGAGCAGGATGATCGAGAGCAGGAACGGAACGCGCCAGCCCCAGGCTGCGAAGGCTTCCGGCGTCATGCTGAGGCGCAGGCCGAGAATCACGATCAGCGACAGAAAGAGACCGACCGTCGCTGTGGTCTGGATCCACGAGGTGTAGAAGCCGCGCCGGCCCATGGGGGCGTGCTCGGCGACATAGGTCGCGGCGCCGCCATATTCGCCGCCAAGTGCTAGGCCCTGCAGCAGGCGGCAGATGATGAAGGCTGCCGGCGCGAGATAGCCGATGGTCTGGAAGCTGGGAAGCAGGCCGACGACGAAGGTCGAGATGCCCATCACGGTCATGGTGACGAGGAAGGTGTATTTGCGGCCGATCATGTCGCCGAGGCGGCCGAAGAACAGGGCGCCGAAGGGGCGGACCGCGAAGCCCGCGGCGAAGCCGAACAGCACGAAGATGAACTTCGCCGTGTCGTTGTCGCCGGGCACGAAGGTCTGGGCGATGTTGGCGGCGAGCGAACCCGCCAGATAGAAATCATACCACTCGAAGACCGTGCCGGCCGACGAGGCGATGATGACCTTCCTTTCCTCCTTGGTCATCGGTCGGGGCGCTGCCCGCGAGTCCGATGCTTGCGATGCCAAGCTCATGGCGTTTGTCTCCCCTGGTGAAGCCCTGAAGCCGGGGCGGTCCCGGCAACTCGTTCCGCGCGGTTCGCGTTCTGAATGACGATGGCCGCGCCGCCGGAGGAAGGGCGAGTCCCGTCACTCCAGCTCGCTTCAGAGGATTGCGCGCGGATTGTCGCAGGGGCAATCAGGCACTTGGTCTTGCACCGTTCGTCTATGAGACTATCGGTGAAGGAGGCGCCGCAGGCCGAAAAAGGGCGGCTATCGCGCCTTTTTCAGCCGTATATTGCGGCGCTGCCGGTCAGCGGCGGCTGGCTGCGTAGAGCGCGATAGCGGTCGCGTTCGAGACGTTGAGGCTGGTGATCGCGCCGGGCACTTCGAGCCGCGCGACATGATCGCAGAGCTCACGCGAACGCTGGCGCAGGCCCTTGCCCTCGGCGCCCATCACCATGACCAGCGGACGGCGCAACGCGACGTCGTCGAGCGCGACGTCGCCGTCCGAATCGAAGCCGAGTCGCAGGAAGCCGCGTTTGCCCAGCGTCTCCAGCGCATCGCCGAGATTGCGCACGGCGATCAGCGGCACATGCTCGAGCGCGCCCGAGGCGGATTTGGCGAGCACGCCGGTTGCCGCCGGGGAGTGCCGGATCGTGACGATCACGGCCGCGGCGGCGAAGGCGGCGGCGGAACGCAGGATGGCGCCGACATTGTGCGGATCGGTGATCTGGTCGAGCGCGAGCACGACCGCGTCGTCAGGCAGGCTGTCGAGATCGGGCGAGGGCAGGGGATCGCAGACGAGGTAGAGACCCTGATGCACCGAATCGGGCGTGAGCAGGCGGTCGATTTCGGAGGGGCGCACGATCTCGGCCTCGAGCGGCAGGTCCCCGACTTGCTCCTGGAGGCGGCGCAGGCCATTCTCGGTAGCGAGCAGCCGCCTGTGGCGCCGCTGCGGATTCTTCAGGGCCTCGACGACCGGATGCACGCCGTAGAGCACGGCCTCGTCGATCTCGCCCGGCCGGTGCGGCGGCGGCCCGTCAGGGCGGCGGGCACCCGGTCTGCCCCCGGCGGGCCTGGCATGTTTCGGACGGAACGGCGGAGCCATCGCTCTCTCCAGTGATTGCGGGATTGCCGTGCCACGATGCGGCGCGCTTGGCCAGCACCAACCGGCCTTCACCGACGAATCCAGGAAGAAAGGAACCCCGATGCCGGACGAGACGGATCGGCTGATCGTTATCACCGGAGGGCCGGGCTCGGGCAAGACGAGCCTGATCGAGGCGCTGGCCGCTACTGGCCGGGCGGTGCGGCCCGAAGCCGGCCGCACGATCATCCGTGACCAGCAGGCGATCGGCGGCAGGGGGCTACCCTGGGTCGATCCGGTCCTGTTCGCGGAACTGATGCTGGCAGCCGATCTGCACAGCCATGCCGAGGCGCTCACCGGGCGGGGAGAAGTATTTTTCGACCGCGGCATTCCGGACATTGCCGGATACCTGATGCTTTGCGGCCTGGCGATCCCCGAATCTGTCGAGCAGGCCGCGCGGCAGTTGCGCTATCGCCCCACCGTCTTCATCGCGCCGCCCTGGCGGGGTATCTTCACGCAGGACGCGGAGCGAAAGCAGGATTTCGCCGAGGCGGAGCGGACCTATGCGGTCATGGCCGAGATCTATCCCCGCTACGGCTATGGACTCGTGCAATTGCCCCGGGCGAGCGTTTCGGAGCGGGTGGCCTTCGTCCTCGACCACGGACTTGCCGCGTACTGACCGATTTTTGGGGTCGGCGGCGCGCCTTCACAACGAATTCGCTTCATCGGCCTTTTTGCCGTTGACAGGGCGCGGCCCGGTCACCATAAGTCCGGCCGCGCCTACCGGTTGTCGCGGAAGTGACATATCGGTGGCCCTGGGCTCACAGAGCCGATCAAGGGCGCAGGCGGGGGAATGTCCCGAGCGGCAAAGGGGGCGGACTGTAAATCCGCTGGCTATGCCTTCGCAGGTTCGAGTCCTGCTTCCCCCACCATTTCCGATCAGAATTGCTAGCCGGCCGTTGCCGGCGGGGTGCTTACAAAAGCTCTGGTCGCGATCTCGTTTCCGCCGATAACGCGTGTTTCTCTGGCGAGACGATCGGGTTTGTCCGAAAATCCGAGTGAAAGCGCAATCGATTCGCTTCGCCGATTTTCGTTTCCGCGGCATTCACAGGCGTCGGGAAACAATGCGTCTTCAGGCACTCGCGCCGGAAGCGTCCGTTGAACCTCGATGAAAACGTGATCGGCCGGCTTTTCCGGGCGCGGGAAGCCGGCCGAGATGATCTTGGCAGGGCTTGCAGGTCGCCGTGCCGGTGGTCCAGGAGGCGCATCCCTGGCGATTGCCCCTGGATGGAGCCGGGCCCACAGAGCGCCCGCGCCGGCGTCAGACCTGACGCAGCCCGCGATAGCGTGCGAAGACGTTCCGGCGGCCGGCGGAAAAGATCATGACCTCGTAGGTATCGAGAGGCTGCCCCGCCACTTCCATGCCGGGAGAGCCGATGGGCATGCCCGCCACCGCCAGGCCGGTCGCCCCCGGCCGCTCGGCCAGCAGGCGCTTGATCGCTTCGGCCGGGACATGGCCTTCCACGACATAACCGCCGATTTCGGCAGTATGGCAGGAGACCAGCGGATCGGGCACGCCGAGCCGCGTCTTCAGCGGGGCGACATCGGGCACCTCGACCACCTCGACGGTGAAGCCCGCCGCCCTGACATGTGTGACCCAGTTGCCGCAGCAGCCGCAGTTCGGATCACGCGTCACGGTCATTTTAGGGAGCGACCCGGCGGCCAGTGCCGATCCGGACAAGGCAAGTGCGGCTGCGGCTTGCGCGGCGCCCGCGACGAAGTGACGGCGGGAGGGGAAACGTCGGATTGTCAAAATGGCCTCCTTGGCCGTTGCGTCAGCGGGCAGGGGTTGCGCGCGGCGTGTAGCCCGCGGCTGTGACGAGGGCGCCTATGCCGGCGAAATCGCCGCCGCCCAGCACCGTGACCAGTTTCGAGACCGGATCGGCGGTTACGGTCGCGCCCGGGAACGCATCCCTGACGGCCCGCTCGATGGTGCCGGCGCAGTGGCTGCAGGTCATGTCGTCGACCCGGAGGATGACGGCACCGGCGGGTGCCCGGGTTGTGCTGGAGGCGATCGTCGCATGCTGTCGGCAAGAGCACATGGGTTGTCGTTCCTGACTGTCGATAAACGCAGCCTGCACCTGCCCTTCGTGGCAAACTCAAGCCCGCCCCTGCCGTTCTCGCCGGCGACTTCTCTGTCTCGCCCGGGGCATCCCGCCGGCACAAGGGGAGACGAGGGATCTGTTGCTGGATTCCCTGCTCCGGTGGCGGCATGCTTCCCGAAACTTCGGATCGAAGCGAGGAGAGTTGCCTTGGACATCACGCGCGCCGGATCACGGCCCTCCGGAAAGGGCCCCTCGGACTGGTTCACCGGAACGGTCCGCATCGACCCGCTCTGCAATCCCCATGCGGCCGAACGGGTCCAGGGGGCCAGCGTCACCTTCGAACCCGGTGCCCGCACGGCCTGGCATACGCATCCGCTCGGGCAGACGGTGATCGTCACCGCCGGCCTCGGCCGTGCGCAATGCTGGGGCGGGCCGATCGTGGAAATCCGGCCCGGCGACGTCGTCTGGTTCCCGCCCGGTGAGAAACACTGGCACGGAGCCTCTCCGGCAACGGCCATGACGCATATCGCGATCCAGGAGGTTCAGGGCGGCAAGGTCGTCGACTGGATGGAGCAGGTCTCCGATACCCAGTATGGCGGCTAGCGCAATTTCCTCACTCCCTGAATCACAGGATCGTTCCAAGCCTTTGTTTCATCGCATTTTCTTTGCGCTGGCAGGGTTCCGCTTCGCATGAAAACGTTCCGGCTCCCGGCGGCAGTTCTTACCGGCCGGAGCTGAGGAATGTTTGCATCTTGTGCTTTTATTTTGCCACGAATTGGATCATTGATAGGGCTGTGAGTTTAATGCCTGCGTAACCTTACGAGAGAGTTCATGCGGCCCGAGCGCGTGCGACATTTCCCGGCGCCTGTTCAGGCTCCCAGCCCTGGCCATCGGCTGCAGGCCGCGAACGACAACGAGCCTGATACCAAGGAGAGCGTCGTCAGCCTCCTGATCGGGCGTTCTCTGATCGTCGGCGGGGCACTGCTGGCCATGGCCATCGTCGCCGGATGGAGCCTCTGGCTCGGCCGCGTGATCTGGCGACACTTCGCCTGACCCGACGCCTCTCAGGCGAAGTGTTGCAACGGCCGGGTTTCACAAAGCCGCCAGCCGTACGCATTGACGCTGCGGTCGCAATCGCTAAAATTTGCCGTATCGGACCAAAGGGGCCGCGGGCGTTCACAGGCATTCCGAGGTGCTGCGCCTCGGTGCCATCGGGGCGCCAATCGTAGCCATCTCGGGGCGACCGTGCAGTCGGGCATCATTCAAGGCAAGGTTGACAAGCGTTCGGCTTCAACGCGGGCAGGCGAGGCCGGCGGTTTGGTCGATCTTCTTCGCGACTGCGCCGAACGGAACCGCGGGGTGTTTCTGTTCGGCGGCGACAGTCGCGAGATCTATGCGCTGCGGGAGCGGATCGTCTCGGCCGTCCCGGTTGTCCGGATCGCCGGCATCTGCGATGCCGATTTCGCCGGACCGGTCGATCGCGCCGTTCTCGACCATATCGCCGCCGCTGGTGCGGATGTGATCGTCACCGATCTTCCGGAAGCACGCTTTCGGCCGTTCGGCGCGCAATGTGTCGCGATGGGAATCGGCGGAACGCGGATCAACCTGCCGGGAAGCTTCACCGATTTCGCCTTCGGCTCCGGGCAGGGCTTGTCCGGCGTTCCGGTCCCGGCGCGTCTGCGTCGAATCGGAGTCGCGGCACAAGCCGGTCTGGAATTTGCCCGTATCATTCTGAGGCAGAGCCTGCGCCGGGCCGGATCGCCGCGCGCTTCCGCGCCCCCGCCCCGGCGCAACGGCCGAGGCTGATCGCAAAGAGTTCAGCGCGCGTTGGAAAAGGCTTTCCGGCTCAGAACGGTCCGGAACAGGATCGTGATGTCCAGCCAGAAGGACCAGTTGTCGATATACCAGTGATCATAGGCGACGCGCCTGGCCATCTTGTCGTCGGTATCGGTCTCGCCGCGCAGGCCGTTGACCTGAGCCCAGCCGGTGATGCCGGGCTTGACGTTGTGACGGCGGGCATAGTTGGCGATCTTGCGCTCGAACTCGACATCATGCGCCAGGGCGTGCGGGCGCGGCCCGACCAATGACATGTCGCCGGCGAGCACGTTCAGGAACTGCGGCAGTTCGTCGAGATTGTAGCGCCGCAGGAGATGGCCAAGACGCGTGATCCGGGGATCGTTGCGCTTGGCCTGGACGACGACATGGCCGTCGTCGGTCGTGGTCATCGTGCGGAACTTGAAGATGCGGAAGGCCTGCTGGTTGAAGCCGTAGCGCCGCTGGCGGAACAGAACGGGGCCGGGCGAATCGAGCCGGATCAGTGCTGCGATCAGGAGCAGCAGCGGCAGGGTCAGGACGATGCCGCAGGAGGCAGCGACGATGTCGAAGGCGCGCTTGACCGCGATCTCGGCTGCCGAGAGAGGCTGACGGGTCAGGCGCAGGCTCGACAGGGAGCCGGTATGGACGACATGCGCTCCGCTGAACCGTTCCATGATCGGCTCCGGCGCGAGATGGATCGCGACGGGCAGATTCGAGAAGGCGTCGACGCAGGCTGCGATGGTGTCCTGCTCGGACCAGGGCACAGCGATGAAGACCGTGTCCGGCCGCTTGGCGCGGCAGTTCCCCACGGCGGCGGCCAGATCGGCGGCCAGGGCGGCCGATCCGGCCTCGCCCGAGGATTTCAGGAACGCCACGTCGGTGACCGCGAAGCCCATATGCCAGGGCTTGTGCCGCGACACGAAGGACATGATGTTCGCCTCGCGCCCGATGAGGAAAGCGCGCTCTGCGGTGATCCGGCCTGCCCGGCTGCCGGCCGCGACCAGCCGGACGACCGCCGAACGGGACAGGGCGATGACGGGGATACCGGAGAGATAGGTCGTGACGATGACGGCGCGCGAATAGTGGTCGGCGATCTTGGCTAGGAACAGCAGGATCACGAAAACGATCAGGGTGATGTTCCAGACCGCGAAGGCGGAGCCTATCTGCCCCCGCGTCGAGAGATAGTTTCCGATCTGATAGCGGCCACGCATCAGATTGACGAAGATGAACAGGGTCGCGAGCACCGCCGCAAGCTCTGGCGTCGAGCGATCGACGCCAGCTTGACCGGTCGCCCCGAGATGGTAGGCGAAGGATACCGCGTAGACGAGGGCGGCGACCACGATCGCGTCGCTCGCCGCCGTCAGAGGACCGAGCCAGAGCCGCCAGATCCCCGTACGGTTATCGGGCAGGGCTTGCGGCAGGCCGCTCATATCGTTGACGCTCATCTCTATCCCCAGCCGGCCAGTGCATGCCCCGTTTCGGCACAACGTGCCGGCGCCGGACCATGATGGGAGGCAGAGTGGCAAGCCGCGTGCCGGCGTCCGCCGGGTCAATTCGGCGCAGCGGCGGGGCTTTCGGGATAGAAGCGGGATGCCCCGGCGGACCGGCGTCGGCCGGCGTTGTGCCGGGATGAATCAGGCGGGTTTGCGGAAGCGCTGCGTCATCAGGTCGAACCAGACGGAGAAGCAGCTACCCGACAGGGCGCCGGCAACCTTCACCATCGCGTCATGCGGCAGGCCATGGCGCGTGGCTTCCCAGGTCTGGAGCCACTCCAGTCCGATCGCGAAGGCGATAATGCCGGCAAGGACCAGCCAGCGTCCGCGAGGATAAGCGAAGGCGAGCGCAGCGCTCGCGGCGAAATAGGACAGGAACCGCTCGGCATCGGCGCCGAGCATGGGGGCGTGCGGGCGCGCCTCGATCGGCGAGAGCGTCGCGACGGTGATCACCAGTATGGCAGCCCAGCCGAGGAGCATGGCGAGGCGACGCAGCTTTTCGAGCGACAGATTCAAGAGAGCTCCAAGCAAATGGCGCGCTGTGCAAGCAAGATGTGGACCAGAACCGGCAAGATCGCGCAAGCAGGACGAAAACATCCCTTATGGGGAGGCAAAAACGACGAAGCAATGGCAGCAAAGGGCGTTTCTGCCGGTGTCGAGGAATTTTCTTGGCGTTCATGCGGAGAAGTCATCCCATGCCGTGACGGGCCGCCGATTCCAACGCTAGCATGCTGGCGTACCGGCCCATGGGAGAGATGATGACCGATATTCTCGCAACGCCCCCGGCGGCGCGGATCGCACGCGGCGGGAAGGCGATCTATGGCGTTCCGCTCGGTATCCTGATGCTGGAAGCCCGCTTCCCCCGGATTCCCGGCGACATGGGTAATGGCACGACCTGGCCGTTCCCGGTGCTGTACCGCGTCGTCGGCGGAGCGAGCCCCGAGAAGGTGGTGCTCAAGGGCGCCGCCGGGCTCCTGCCTGATTTCGTCGAGGCGGCGCGCGACCTCGTCCGGCTCGGCGCCGAAGCGATCACCACCAATTGCGGCTTTCTCTCGCTGTTCCAGCGCGAGCTCGCGGCCGCCGTAGGCGTGCCGGTCGCGACTTCGTCGCTGATGCAGGTGCCCTGGGTTCAGGCGACGCTGCCACCCGGCAAGCGCGTCGGCATCGTCACGGTCTCGGCGGCGACGCTGACGCCGGCGCATCTGGAGGCGGCCGGCGTGCCGCTCGACACACCCGTCACCGGCACGGAGAACGGGCGCGAGTTCTTCCGTGTTCTGATCAGGGCGGAGAAGGACGACATGGATGTCGAGCTCGCCCGGCAGGATGTGGTGCAGGCGGCGCTCGATCTCGTCGCCCGCCACCCGGATGTCGGTGCGATCGTGCTCGAATGCACGAACATGCCGCCTTATGCGGCGGATGTGCAGGCGGCGACCGGATTGCCGGTCCATGACATCTATTCGCTGATCAACTGGTTCCACGCCGGCTTGCGGCCACGCCGCTTCGGCTGAGCGGCAGGCCGACTTATCCCCGGAGGGCGGAACCGGCCGCATCATCGCCTCGCGGCAGCAGAGCGCTGCGTCCCCTTCCGCGAGGCCCCATGACCGACACGCCCCGTCTTTCCCTGCCGCTGCTGGCTGCCGGGCAGGCCCAGAAGCACGTCACCCATAACGATGCCCTGATGCGGCTCGACGGGCTGATCCATCTCACTGTCGACAGCCGGACGCAGACCGCGCCGCCGGCCTCGCCGACCGAGCTCTCGGCCTATATCGTGCCGGCAGCCGGCACCGGCGCCTTCGCGGGGCGTACCGATCAGGTGGCGCTGTTCGAGGATGGTGGCTGGACGTTTCTCGTTCCCCGCGCCGGCTGGCAGGCCTGGGTGATCGACGAGGCCGAGCACAATCTCTGGACCGGCACGGAATGGCGCCGTGACAGCCCGCTCAGCAGCCTCGGCGCCGAACGCTGGGGCGTGAACGCGACCGCGGACACGGCCAACCGCCTCGCCGTGTCATCGGATGCCTGCTTGTTCAATCATGCCGGCAGCGATCACAGGCTGAAGATCAACAAGAACGCGGCCGGCAACACCGCGAGCCTGCTGTTCCAGAGCAACTGGTCGGGCCGGGCCGAGTTCGGGCTCGCCGGTGACGACGATTTCCGGGTCAAGGTCAGCGCCGATGGCTCGGCCTGGCATGATGCGCTGGCGATCGATCGGGCGTCGGGCGCCGTCGCCCTATCAGCCTCACCTTGGGCTGCCGGCGCGAACCTGCTGGTCAATGGCGACATGGCAATCAACCAGCGCGGTTTCGCAGGCGGCGCGCTCGCTGCCGACGCCTATGGCTTCGATCGCTGGAAGGCGGCGACGGGCGGGGCAAACCTTTCGATCAGTGGCTTCACGATCACCCTGACATCCGGCGCGGTCGTTCAGCCGGTCGAGCCGGCTTTATGGGGGCTCGCATCCTTCGCAGGGCTGCCATTGACGCTTTCGGTCGAGGATCTGAGCGGCGGCAGCCTTGCGGTCGCGATCGGTAGCCAGTCCGGCACGATCACGGCTGGGGCGGGGCGCCGTTCGGTGTCTCTGACGCCGGCTGCGGGGGATACCGGCGTGCTGGCAGTCAGGCTTGCGCCGGCGACAGCGGCTGTGAGCTTCGCACGGGTCAAGCTCGAGCGCGGCCCGCTTGTAACGAACGTGGCGGTGCGCCCGACGGTGCAGGAGGAATTCATCTGCCGAAGGTATTACTGGCGGCTTGCCGGGAACATCCTGATCGATGCCTATCAGGCGGCCTCGGCGAGCTTATGCCAGTTGATCGTCCTGCCGGTGCCGATGCGGGCAGATCCTAGCGTCTCGTTCGCCGTCGCCGGCGAGATCAACATTTCCGGCAGCGAGCGCGGCGTCACTGTGCAATCGCCGGAACAGGCCTATGCGCATCTTACGGCGGCGGTGACGGGGCGTGTGCGGGCGAGCTTTGACGATATCGCGTTCGATGCCGAGCTGTAGCGCCGTGCTCGCTTCAGCGCGTGGCACCGTAGCAGCAGTTGGGGGAGCGTGGGCTGGGCTTGGCCGGCGGGCCGTAGGCGCGCCGAAGCTGCTCTTGCCGGCGTGCATCCGCCTCGCGAAACTGCTGCCGCGCGATCCGTTCGCGAATCTGCTGGCGACGCAGCGCCTCGCGCATCTCGCCGACGCTCTGGCGGCGATAGGTGCTCTGGGTCTGGTGGAGCAATTCTCCCCCGATCGCCGGAGTGCCCGGAGGGGTGATGGGGAAAGCCGCGGCGGAAGCCGTTCCTGCCAGGGGAAGCGCCAGCGTGAGGATGACGAAGAGTGCGATCTGGTGCGGTAAGCGAAACATGAGCGTCTCCAGTCGTTGCGGCTACGTGCTGCCGGCAACAGGAGTATCCGTAATGGCCAGGAAGGTTTGCGTCTTAACCCGTCCGGGTTAGCCTGCGCGACCGGCCGCGGAGGGTGGCCGGGACGGCAGGGTAATGGATTTGCAGACGATCCCGGCGCTCGAGCACGAACTTACGGAACTCGTCTATGCCGCGATACTCGGCGAGACGCCATGGCAGAGCTTCCTCGACCGGTTGAACGGAATTCTCCCGGCAGGCGCCTCGACGCTGTTCTTTCATGATCCTGGCGCCAAGTCCGGCGTGGTCTCGCTCGCTGCCGGCATCGGCGAGAAGGAGATCGGCGATTACGCCGCCTATTACGCGCCGCTGAACCCGTGGATGCAGAAGGTTTCGGAAACGCCGCTGGGTGTCGGCATCGTCGGCGAGCGCATCGTGCCCCGAGATCAGTTCCGCAATTCGGAATACTATTCCGATTTCCTGAGGCCCACCGGCTACGAGACCGCTGTCGGCATAACGCTTTTCCGCGACCATGGCTGCTCCTTCCTGCTGAGCACCTTGACCAGCCGCGACGATCCCGACACCAATCAGGCGGCGGCGGATCTCATGACTCGCTTGGCACCGCATCTGAGGCGCGCCTTCCAGTATTATCGAACCGGGCCGCTCCGGGAGGCGACGGCGCGGTTTGGTGCTTCACTGCTGGAATCGCAGGCTGACGGTGTCATCGTGCTGGGCGAGGGGCGCAGCGTGAAGGCGCTCTCGCGCCGCGCCGGGAGCATGCTCGCCGACGGCAGGGTCGTCGGCACGACGGCACTGGGCACCATCCGGATCCGGGACGATGCGGCGGACGCGATCCTGCGCCAGATGCTGCGGCGTGACTACGAAGGGGAGCGAGTCCGCACCATGCGCATCGGGAGGCACAGCCTCGCGCTGGTACGCGCCGAGCTGGATGAGGTCAGCGCGTATTTCGCCGGGCCGACGGTGCTGCTCCTGATCGATCCGGCGCAGGGCTATCAAGGGTCGGGCGATCCTGGCTGGCTGGCGGCGCATTTTCGCCTCTCCCCCGCGGAGACGAGGGTGGCTGCGAGCATCGTCTCGGGGCGCAGCCTGACGGATATCGCCGAACGGGCCGGGCTGTCGCGAGAGACCGTGCGTGCGCAACTCAAGGCCGTCTACGCGAAGACGGGTGTCAACAGCCAGGCCGCGCTGGTGCGGCTGGCGATCGCTAGAGTGCCGCCGGATTGACCGCCATGTGCCGTCAATGGATCTCGGGTTCCGGCACCTGCGCCGTCCCTTCCAGATAATCGAAATCGCAGCCCTTATCGGCCTGGCGGATATGGGCCGCCGACATCTTGCCCCACCCGCGTGGATAGTCCCGATCCGGTGGCGTCCAGACGGCGAGGCGGGTGGCGATCTCAGCCTCGGAGAGATCGACCGAGATGCTGCGCGCCTCGACATCGACGCTGATGATGTCGCCGGTCTGCACCGCCGCGAGCGGACCCTTGATATAGGCCTCCGGCGCGACATGGAGGATGCAGGCGCCATAGCTGGTGCCGGACATGCGGGCATCCGAGATGCGCAGCATGTCGCGCACGCCCTGCTTCAAGAGCTTCTTCGGGATCGGCAGCATGCCCCATTCCGGCATGCCGGGGCCGCCGACCGGGCCGCAATTCTTGAGCACCATGATGTGGTTTGCGGTGACGTCGAGATTCTCGTCGTTCACCGCCTGCATCATCGCATCGTAGTGCTCGAAGACAATGGCTGGACCGGAATGCCTGAGCAGGCGCGGCTCGGCGGCCGAAGGCTTGATGACGCAGCCATCGGGCGCGAGGTTGCCCTTGAGCACGGCGAGGCCGTTGGCCGTCGATACGGGTCTGTCGAGCGGGCGGATGACGTTGTCGTCGTAGACCTGGGCGAGTGCGATGGTCTCGGCGATCGGCTTGCCGGTCACGGTCATCGCGTCGGTGTGGAGCTTGCTTTCGAGCTGCTTCAGCAGGGCGGGCAGTCCGCCGGCATAGAAGAAATCCTCCATCAGGAAATCGCCGGAGGGGCGCAGGTTCGCGATGACCGGGACATTGCGCGAGAATGCGTCGAAATCATCAGGCGTCAGCGGCACGCCGGCGCGGCCGGCCATGGCGACAAGATGGATGATCGCATTGGTCGAGCCGGCGACGGCCATATGCACCGTCAGCGCGTTCTCGAAGCTCTTGCGGGTCAGGATCCGGTCGGGTGTCAGGTCTTCCCAGACCATCTCGACGATGCGTTTGCCCGCCATCGCGGCCATGCGGGGATGGGCGGCGTCGGCGGCAGGAATGGCGGAGGCGCCGGGCAGGGTGAGGCCCAGCACCTCGGCATGGCTCATCATCGTCGCGGCCGTGCCCATCACCATGCAGGTGCCGTAGGAGCGGGCGATGCCGCTTTCCATGTCCTTCCACTGGCCGTCGGGGATGTTGCCGGCTTCCTTCTCGGCCCAGTATTTCCAGACATCGGCGCCCGAGCCCAGCACCTTGCCGGCCCAGTTGCCGCGCAGCATCGGCCCGGCCGGCACGAAGATGAAGGGCAGGCCGGCGCTGCAGGCGCCCATGATCAGGGCTGGCGTGGATTTGTCGCAGCCGCCGAGCAGCACGGCGCCGTCGAGCGGGTGGGAGCGGATCGATTCCTCGGTCTCCATCGCCAGGAAGTTGCGATAGAGCATGGTCGTAGGCTTCTGATATTGCTCGGAAACCGACATGACGGGGATTTCGATCGGGAAGCCGCCGGCCGCCCAGACCGCGCGCTTAACGGCTTCCGCACGGTCACGCAGGTGGGTGTGGCAGGGATTGATCTCGGACCAGGTATTGATGATGCCGATGACCGGCTTGCCCATGAACTCCTCATGGCCGAAGCCCATCTGCAGCGCCCGCGAGCGATGCCCGAAGGAGCGCAGGTCGCTCGCCCCGAACCAGCGCCAGCTGCGCAGAGTCTCGGGCGTCTTGCGGGGGCGGGCGGACATGGGCGTTCCCTCGAATTCTTGTCGTTCTAAGCGATACCGGAGGCGTGACCGGGCCTAACCCGATCATCTCGGAAGCCAGTGTCATCTTGTCATGAGATTCTCGGACCCGCGCTATGCTTTGCCCGAGAATGACGGCCTGTCACTCGGCTGCAGCCTTGGCGGCGCCCCAGCTCGACACGATGCCGCGCAGTTCAGCGCGCTCGGCCTCGTTGAGCTCCGGCAGGCCGGGGAGGCGGACCGGGCCGACATCCGTGCCGAGCAGGCCCAGCGCCTCCTTCACCACCGTGACATTGGCGCCGTTGCCGTATTTCGTGCGCAGCTTCTCGAAGCCGGCGATCGCATCGACCTCGCTGCGGGCAGTTTTGTAGTCGCCGGCCTCCAGCGCCCGCCAGACCGCGAGCGAGCGCTCAGGCGCGACATTGATCAGGCCGGAGGTGAAGCCGCGGGCGCCCAGCGCATAGAAGGGAGCGGCCCAGCCCTCGGCGAGGCCGCAGATCCAGTTGGCGGAAGAACCTTCCGTCTCGCGCACGCAATCGGCGAGCAGCATCATGTTGTTCGAGGCGAATTTCACGCCGGCGACGTTCGGATGGGTCGCGACGCGGATCAGGTCCTTCACGCCGATCGCATCCGAGCGGATATAGGCGACGAGCGGGATCGGCAGCGCCTCGGCGATGGCGAGGATGTAGTCGGCCTGGGATTGCGGGGCGGCGAAGGGGTCGAGCGGGTGATGCACCATCGCGGCATCGCAGCCGGCCTTGGCCGCGAGCTTGCCGGTCGCGATGGCTTCGCGCAGCGAGCGGCCAATGCCGGCGGTGACCAGCGCCTTGCCGGCGGCAGCTTCGGCGGCGGTCGCGTGCGAGCGCTCCACCTCGGCCGTCGTCATCGGATAGAACTCACCGGTATTACCGGCCGAGACGATGTTGTGGATGCCGGCCTCGGCGATGCGCCGAACGATCTTGCCGGTCAGCGCCCAATCGGCCTCGCTATCCGCCTTCCAGGCGGTGACATGGACGCCGGAAATGCCGCGCAGTGCGCGGCGGATCTTGTCATTCGTCATAGTCCAGTCCCTCCGCATCCGCGCCGAAGACCAATCGCACATGGGCCTTCGCCGAGCGGACGATGTGACGGCGCATCCTCAGTTCGGCGCGCGCGGGATCGCGCGCCAGGAGCGCCTCGTAGATGTCGCGGTGTTCCTCGAAGCCGCGGCGGCGCTCGTCCGGCTCTGAGTGCAGGGCGATCCGCTGGGCATGGTCGTACATGCGCTGGCCGTCGAGTCGGCGCTCCAGATAGATGCAGCCGGAGATGTGATGGATCGCCCGATGATAGGCTTCGTTCAGCGCGACGAGGTCCTCGAGATCGCCATGCTCCGTCGCCAGCTCCATCTCGGCGATCAGCTTACCGAGTTCGGCGGCATCGGCCTCCGTCAGACGGTTGGCGGCGATATGGGCCATGATGCTTTCGAGCGCGGCGCGACCCAGCGCCATCTCCAGCGCCTGTCGGGGCGAGAACTCGACGAAGACGCCGCGGCGTGCTTCCGTCCGGACCAGACCCTCGCTTTCGAGCTTGCGGATCGCATCCTTCACCGGGGTCGTGCTGACGCCGAGCATCTCGGCGAGGTGGCGCTCGTTCAGGCGCTCGCCATTGCGGAAGCGACCGGCGACGATGGCCCGGCGCAGGCGTTCATGGACATGCTCGCGCAGCGAACGCAGCAGATCGGGCGCAACGGGTTCGACGGCAGGCTGCAACATGGTTCTTCCGGGGTGCCGGACCGGAGCCGTCTGATCGCGGCAGCCGGCCGGGCGCCATAGCCATCAAGCAGCACAATGCGCAGCTCCCGGCAATCTGAAATTTCAGATTTCATGCCTGAAGCCGGCGCCGACGATCAGGGCAAGCGCTGGCTGGAGACGCAAGCGGGATTCTCCGCGATGGGGAGTGGCGAAGCTGACGGGCATCACAGGCAGCGCCGTCAGGGTCGCCATGGTCCAGCCTTGGGACGAGGTCGCGCGGAAGGCGAAGTCGAAGTCGAGCGAGAGCCCGGCCGTCATGCCCGCCGTCGTGACGAGCATCCACGGCTTGAACGCTGGCCTCATGGGAAGACGTGGATGGCCGGGACAAGCCCGACCATGACGTGATGAGGCTGCTGGAACCTCGTGTCAGCGCTGCGGGGCGAAGGCCTTGGCCAGCGCATCGGCATGCTTGGTCATGAGGCCGAGATCGGAGCCGACCGCGACGAAGCGATAGCCCCATTCGATATAGCGGCGCGCGTCCGGCTCGGACGGCGTCAGAATGCCGGCCGGCTTGCCGATAGCCGTCAGGCGGTTCACCGCATCCCGGATCGCGGCCTGAACCTCGGGATGGCCGGGATTGCCGATATGGCCGAGCGAGGCCGAGAGGTCGGCCGGGCCGATGAAGACGCCGTCGACGCCATCGACCGAGGCGATCTCCTCGATGCGGGCGAGCGCCTCGCCGGTTTCGACCTGGACCAGGACGCAGATTTCGCCGTCGGCCCGCTTGAGATAGTCCGGCACGCGCCCGTAATGGCTGCCGCGGCCGCTGACCGTGATGCCGCGGATGCCGGCGGGCGGATAGCGGCAGGCGGCGACGGCCTTGCGGGCTTCCTCGGCATTCTGGACGAAGGGCACGAGCACGGCCTGCACGCCGATATCGAGCAGGCGCTTGAGCAGCACGGCATCGTTCCAGGCTGGGCGGACGATCGGAGTGGCGGTGCCGCCCTTCAGAGCCTGCAACTGGGCGAGGACGTCCGGCGGCTCATTGGGCGAGTGCTCTGTATCGACCAGGATCCAGTCGAAGCCGCTCTGACTGATGATCTCGGAGACGATCGGGCTGCACAGGCTGCTCCACAATCCGATCTGAAGCTCGCCGCGCTTGAGCGCGGCCTTGAAGGCGTTGGCAGGCAGGTCCACGGCATTTCCTCTTGGGCATGATGATCGGCAGCACCGCCGCGCCGGCCGGAACCGGTGAGGAGCGCGCTCATTCGGTTAGATCACACCGGATGGGCGGGGAAACCCGACGACAGGAGATGGCAGGGTTGCAGCCTGATGGGCGGGTGGCTCTTTGCGGGGATGGAAACGCTGTTAGGTTGCGGCGGCTCGGAGACAAGCACGCCATGACCACGCCCTCGCTCACTGAAGAGATCGCGCTGCGCTTCGCCCGGATCGCGCTCGGCCATGTCCGCCGGGAATATCCGAACAAGCCGGATCATACGCTGGCAGGGCCCGAGGATGCGCGGACGCCGAGCGCGCTGCATCCGGTGTTCTACGGCAGCTATGACTGGCATTCCTGCGTGCACAGCTACTGGATGCTGGCCCGGCTGCTGCGGCGCCATCCGAGCATGGAGGCGGCGGCCGATATCGTCGCGCTGTTCGACGAGCAACTGATCCCCGAAAAGATTGCGGTCGAATGCGCCTATCTCGCCCAGCCTACGGCGCGCGGCTTCAAGCGGCCCTATGGCTGGGGTTGGCTGCTCAAGCTCGCGGCCGAGCTGTACGGGCTCGATGACGGGCGTTGGGGCCGGGCATTGACGCCGCTCGCCGAGGTCTTTTCCCAGCGATTCCGCGATTTCCTGCCGATCGCGACCTATCCGGTGCGGGTCGGCACGCATTTCAACACGGCCTTCGGCCTACGGATGGCAGCAGACTACGCCACGGTGACCGCCGACGGCGCCTTTCTGGCGCTGCTGCGCGAGACCGCCCTGCGCTGGTATGGCGCCGACGAGGATTGTCCGGCCTGGGGCGAGCCGAGTGGCGATGACTTCCAGTCCCCGGCGCTGATCGAGGCGGAATGCATGCGCCGCCTGCTGGCGCCGGGGCGCTTCCTGCCCTGGTTCGAGCGCTTCCTGCCGCGTATCGCGGAAAAGCAGCCGGCGGTCCTGTTCGAGCCGGCGACCGTGACCGACCGGACCGACGGCAAGATCGCACATCTCGACGGGCTCAATCTGAGCCGTGCCTGGTGCTTGAGTGCCTTGGCCGCAGCCCTGCCGATGGGCGATGTGCGGCGCCCTGTCATCGCCGATGCGGCTGCGCGACATCTCGATGCCGGCCTGCCGCATATCGCCGGCGATTATATGGGCGAGCACTGGCTTGCGTCTTTCGCCGTGCTTGCGATCGAGGAGCACCGGGCGGCATAGGCAATTGTCCGATCTTTCGGCGCCAGCGGCGTCATTCCGGATGCATCGCAGCCGCTGATCCAGGCGTCATGGGCCGGAGGAGGATTCCCGGGTCTGGTCGCGAGCGGCGCAGGCTGGCGAACGGTTTTTCGATTGCCCCGGCCGCGAGGCTCCGGCGGTCCGATAGTTGGGCATCGTTGCTGTTCCGGCTCCGGGTGGCGCACCATCTGGACGACCCGTGCCGCACCAAATCCCCAGCTTTGCCGAAGCGGTCCGGTCCCTTCCGCAATCTGCCCCGAGTTTGCGTTTTCGCAAATTTGCGCGTGACCCCTCCGGCTAATGTTGCGGTGCAGCGAGGGACGGACGTGCCCCGCTGCTGAAGGAGAAGGCAGATGTTCAGGACGTTTCTGGCCGGCGCGCTGATGGCGCTGGCAGCCGCCGGCGCCAATGCGGCGGAGGTCGAGGTCAAGATGCTCAACAAGGGCGCGGCCGGCGCCATGGTGTTCGAACCGGCGCTGGTGAAGATCGCACCCGGCGATACCGTGAAATTCGTACCGACCGACAAGAGCCACAACGCGGAAACCGTTCCGGAAATGCTCCCGGCCGGGGCCGAGCCTTTCGTCGGCAAGCTCAACGAGCAGGTCGAGGTCACTTTCAAGCAGAACGGCGTCTATGGCATCAAGTGCAAGCCGCATTACGGCATGGGCATGGTCGCGCTGATCGTGGTCGGCGAGCCGGCCAATCTGGAAGCCGCCGCCGCCGCCAAGCATCCGGGCAAGGCCAAGCAGGTTTTTGCCGATCTGGTCGCCAAGGCGAAGTGAACGCGCCGCCGCGCGATCCGTCGAAGGGGTAGGGGCGCAGCGACAGGCTGCGCCCGCTTACGTCAGGAGGAGCGAAGATGGCGCCCATTCCGAGGTTGAAGGCCTATGACGGGCCTGCGCTGTTGTCCTACGGCTTCCGGCCGCTCTTCCTGCTGGCCGCGCTGCAGGCGGGGCTGACGATCATCGTCTGGCTCGGCCTCCTCGCCGGTCGCCTCGACATCCCCACGGCTTTCGCGCCGGTGGACTGGCATATCCATGAAATGCTCTTCGGCTATCAGGCCGCGGCGATCGGCGGCTTCCTGCTGACGGCGATTCCCAACTGGACCGGCCGCCTGCCCGTGCAGGGGACCCCGTTGCTCGTGCTGGTGCTGGCCTGGATCGCGGGCCGCATCGCGGTTGCCGTCTCGGCCCTCATCGGCTGGCGCCTTGCGCTGGCGGTCGACGCGCTTTTCCTCCTGCTCCTGGCGGGAGCGGCCGCGCGCGAGATCGTCGCGGGCCGCAACTGGCGCAATCTCAAGGTCGTGGTGCTCCTCGCCCTGCTGCTCGCGGCCAATCTCGCCTTCCATGTCGAGTCGGCATTGACGGGAGGAGCCGATTACGCCCGCCGCTTCGCCATCGCCGTCGTGCTGATGCTGGTCGCGCTGATCGCCGGGCGGATCGTGCCGAGCTTCACGCGCAACTGGCTGGCGCCGCGCGGGGCCGGACGCCTCCCGATTCCCTTCGGCGGCTATGACAAGGCCGTTCTGGCGGCGAGCGGGCTGGCGCTCGCTCTCTGGGTAGCCCGGCCGGATACGCTTGCGAGCGGTGTCGCGCTGGCGCTTTCGGCCGTGCTCCACGCCGCACGGCTTGCGCGTTGGGCGGGAGACCGCACCTGGCGAAACCCGCTGCTCGTCATCCTGCATGTCGGCTATGCCTTCGTGCCGCTGGGATTTGCGCTCTCGGCCGCCGCGAGCTTCGGGCTGACCGGACCCGGGGCCGGCCTGCATGCCTGGACGGCCGGCGCCTTCGGCACCATGACGCTGGCGGTGATGTCGCGAGCCAGCCTGGGGCATACCGGACGCCCGCTCATCGCGACCGCGGGGACACAAGCCTGCTACGTCCTGATCGTGATCGGCAGCGTCGCACGTATTTGCTCGGCGCTCGGCCATGGGCCGATCGCGTTGCTTCATGTCGCCGGCTTGTGCTGGTCGCTGGCCTTCCTCGTTTTCGCCGCAAGCTATTGGCGCGCCCTGACAGGGGCGAGGCTCGGTCCGAAAGCTGCGTCGGCGGCCGGGCCGGCCTGAAATGGGTGAGGGAGAGGATCTGTTGATGCGCAGGGGAGCGGATTGCCGTATCGAGGCGCGGGAGACGCGCAGCGTCGCGCTCCAGAAGGCCGGCGCCCCGGGTGAGGGGGGACTTCGCGCGGCGAACGGGACTGTCGGATGGTGCTCTTTCCAGATTTCGGCCAGAAGCGGGCCGGGTGCCGATGCGGGCGGCGCCCATGCGCCTGACCCAGTTCAGCGAGTATGCGCTCAGGCTGCTCGTCTTCGCGGCGGCGCATCCGGAGCGGCTGGTCACGGTCGAAGAGGCGGCGACGGCTCATGACATCTCGCGGACGCATTTGATGAAGGTCGCCAATCTCCTGGTCAGGCAGGATTTCCTCAAGGGCGTCCGCGGCCGCGCCGGCGGGTTGATGCTGGCTCGGCCGCCGGCCGATATCTCGCTCGGCATGCTGATCCGGGCGACGGAGCCGGCGTTCGCGATCGTCGAATGTTTCGGCGAGGCGGAAGGGCGCGCGGTTCTGCGCGGGGATCGTTGGCGGGGTATCCTGAGCGATGCGATGGAGGCCTTCCTCGGCGAACTCGATCGCTATTCCCTGACCGATCTGCTTGCCGATCCGGAACGCCTCGGCCTTGCCCGCCCACCGGTCTGAGGTCGGGCCGTTTTCACAGGATGACGTTTCTCCGGGGCGAAGCCGCGATGCCGCTCGCCTCCTGCTCAAAGGAAGCGCAATGAACTTCCCGTCCTTCTTCACCGACGCCCCGCGTCTCAAGGTTCGCGATCCGCTCTCCGCCTTCCTGGGCGCCAGCGAAAACGGCATTCTCGAATACGGTTATGAGGATGTGGTCCGGCTGGCCGGCCATTCCTGCCCGGCGGTCGCCGGTGCCTATCTCATGGTGATCGGCGGGCTCGCCTATCTCCACGACGACGAGATGCCGGAACGCGGTGGCATCGAGGTCTTCATGCGGGGCGAGCGAGACCAGGGTACGACGGGGGTCCTGGCCTCGGTCGCGACTCTTCTGACCGGCGCGGCGCCGGAGACCGGCTTTGGCGGGATCGGCCCTGCGCGGCGCTTCTCCCGGCGCGATCTCCTGCATTTCGGCGCCGATATCGAAGGCACGATGGCGTTGCGCCGCCGCGATACCGGCGCTGGCGTCGTGGTCGATATCGACACCGGTGCCGTGCCCCATGCGCCGGCGATGGGCGCAGTGATGCCGCAGGCCGTGACGGGGAAGGCGGATGCGGCCGGGCTCGAGAGCTTCGCCGCGCTCTGGCAGGACCGCGTCCGCCGGATGCTGGTCGAGCATGCCGACGACCCGAAGCTGATCCATCTCTACGACTGGTCCCCGGCCGAGGCCTGATCAGCCGGCGTTCTCGGCGAGCCGCTTCAGGGCAGGAGCGTCGCAGACGACGAGTTTCTGGCGCCCTCCCTCGACGAGGCCCTGCGTCTCCCAGGCGCTGAGGATACGCGAGACCGTATGCAGTGTCGTGCCGGTCATCTCGGCGATGTCGCGTCGCGAGATCGGGAAATCGACGCGCATGCCGGCGTCCACACGCGTGCCTGCCTGCTCGACCAGCCTGAGCACGGCATGGGCCACGCGGCGCTCGACCTCTTCGGTCGACATCTCGCGGATGCGGGTATGGGCCTCGTCCAGGCGCTGGCCGATGGTGCGGATCGCGTTCATCGCCAGATGCGGATTGTCGGCGACGAAGCTGTCCCAGGATTCGGTCGGCCAGCTCGCGACGAGGCTGTCGACCGCCGCTGTCGCCGTGCCGGGATAGTCGCTGCGGCCGAGCGCCCGCGTGAAGCCGAACAGATCACCCGGATGGACGACGCGCACGATGATCTGCTGGCCGTCGCGTGTGACCTGCGTCACCTTCAGCCGGCCGTGCAGGAGCAGATAGAAGGCCTTGGCCGGGTCGCCCTGCTCGAAGACGGCTTCGCCCTGGGGAATTCGCCGTGCCGTGGCCTGCGCCGTCATGCGGTCGAGCTGAGTATCGCTCATCGCCGCGAACAGCGGGACGCTGCGCAGCACGCTGCGGTCCATTCCCACGTGACAGCCTTTCCTTCGGACGAGTTCGGGGCGCCCGCGATGTCTCGAAGCATCGGAGCGCGGCGCCGGATAAGACCGCAATCACGTGGAGGGTTCAAGTGCGGCACGATCGCCTGTTCGGGAGGGCAGGGCCGGCACGCAGCAAGCAATATCGGGACCACTCTGTGTGGTCGCTTGCATTCGGCCTATCGAATTTGCGTTATGTCAAAGATGTCAGCGAAACGGCGGCGCGATGCGGCCCTTGACATGGACAGCGTCCGGGAATCCATATTCTCTTTAGTCGATCTCTCAACACGCGTCGGTGCGATATGCGGCCGGCCGAAAGGACCGGAGATGACGACCGAGACCGCGAAGACGGGCGGCCCGGATGCCGTGCCTGAAAAGCCGACCAAGCGAGCCGAGTTCCTCGCCTTCCTGACCTTGGCCGTGCTGATCTGGCCGGTCGTGGCGGTCGGTATCGTCGGCGGCTACGGTTTCCTCGTCTGGATGTCCCAGCTCGTCCTCGGCCCGCCCGGGCCTCCGCGTTGAGGAGGCTGGCATGGGCGAGAATGCCATCGATCCCGGACGACGACGCTTCCTGACCGGCCGATCTGCGCAGCCTCAACCGGAGGGCGTGCGCCCGCCCTGGTCGCGTGCGACGTCGATCGCCGGGGCTTGCACCGGCTGCGGCGCCTGTGTGCCAGCCTGTCCGCAGCACATCATCGCACTCGATGCCGGAGGCCGGCCGATCCTGAATTTCGCCGTGAGCGAGTGCAGCTTCTGCGGCGCCTGTGCGGAAACCTGCCCCGAGCCGGTCTTCGATCGCCTGCTGCCCGCTTTCGAGCATGTTGCGACGGTCGGCTCCGATTGCTTCGCCGGGCGCGGCATCGTCTGCCAGAGCTGCGGCGATGCCTGCCCGGAGAGCGCGATCCGTTTCCGCCCACGACTCGGCGGCCCGGCTTTGCCCGAGATCGCCGGCGATCGCTGCACGGGATGCGGTGCCTGCATCCCCGCCTGCCCGGCGCAGGCCATTGCGATCGGTGCGCGCCTGCTGGAGTCCACCCATGCTTGAGCCCGCCCGCCCGCGCTACCATCATATTTCGAGCGCCGTCGTCTCGGCCCTGCCGGCCAAGGTCGAGGCCGTGCTCGCGCGTATCGCGGAGCTTCCCGAAACCGAGATCCATCGGGTCGAGAACGGCAAGATCGTCGTCGTGCTGGAGGGCTCCAGCACAGGCGTTATCGGTGACCGGCTCGCCTCGATCAGCCTCTTCGACGGCGTGCTCTCGGCCAACATGGTGTTCGAGCAGATCGAAGATCTCGAAACCCTCGACGACCCCGGAGTGATCCCATGACCCTGTCCCGTCGCGAGATGCTGAAGGCGCAGGCGGCCGGTGTCGCCGCGCTTGCCGCCAATATGAGCGTCCCGGCCGATGCCCAGCCCGTCACAGGCGGCGTCGATACCCTGCAGATCAAATGGTCGAAGGCGCCCTGCCGCTTCTGCGGCACGGGCTGCGGCGTCATGGTCGGCGTCAAGGAAGGCAAGGTCATCGCCACCCATGGCGACATGAAGGCCGACGTCAATCGCGGCCTCAACTGCATCAAGGGCTATTTTCTTTCCAAGATCATGTACGGCAACGACCGGCTGACCCAGCCGCTGCTGCGCAAGAAGAACGGCGTCTATGCAAAGGACGGCGAGTTCACGCCGGTTTCCTGGGCGGAGGCCTTCGACACCATGGCCGCCAAGGCCAAGGCCACCCTCAAGGCGAAGGGGCCGACCGGGCTCGGCATGTTCGGCTCGGGCCAGTGGACGATCTTCGAAGGCTATGCGGCGACCAAGCTGATGCGCGCCGGCTTCCGCTCCAACAATCTCGATCCCAATGCCCGCCACTGCATGGCATCCGCTGCCTATGCCTTCATGCGCACCTTCGGCATGGACGAGCCGATGGGCTGCTACGACGATTTCGAGCATGCCGACGCCTTCGTGCTCTGGGGCTCGAACATGGCGGAGATGCACCCGATCCTGTGGACCCGGGTGACGGACCGCCGGCTCGGCCAGCCGCATGTGAAGGTCGCGGTGCTGTCGACCTATACGCATCGCAGCTCCGACCTGGCCGACATCCCCATCGTGTTCAAGCCGGGCACGGACCTGGCGATCCTCAACTACATCGCCAACCACATCATCACGACCGGGAGGGTGAACAAGGATTTCGTCGACAAGCACACGACGTTCGTGAAGGGCGCGACCGATATCGGTTACGGCCTGCGTCCCGACGATCCGCGCGAGGTCAAGGCGCGCAAGGCTGCCGACGTGGCCGCAACCACCCCGATCGATTTCGAGGCCTATGCCGCCTCGGTGAAGGAGTACACGCTGGAGAAGGTCTCGGCCCTGAGCGGGGTAGAGCCCGGTTTCCTGCAGCAGCTCGCCGAGCTCTATGCCGACCCCAAGCGCAAGGTCACGTCGCTCTGGACGATGGGCTTCAACCAGCATGTGCGCGGCGTCTGGGCTAACCAGCTCGTCTACAACCTGCATCTGCTGACGGGGAAGATCTCGGAGCCGGGCAACAGCCCGTTCTCGCTCACCGGCCAGCCCTCGGCCTGCGGCACGGCGCGCGAGGTCGGCACCTTCGCCCATCGCCTGCCGGCCGACATGACGGTGACCAACCCCGAGCATCGCAAGCATGCCGAGGAGATCTGGCGCATCCCGAACGGGATCATTCCGGAGAAGCCCGGTTACCACGCTGTCGAGCAGGACCGGATGCTCAAGGACGGGAAGCTCAATTTCTACTGGATTCAGGTCAACAACAATCTGCAGGCGGCGCCCAACAGCAGCAACGAGACCTATCCCGGCTACCGAAATCCAGAGAATTTCATCGTCGTCTCCGACGCCTATCCGACGGTGACGGCGCTGGCCGCCGATCTGATCCTGCCCGCCGCGATGTGGGTCGAGAAGGAGGGCGCTTACGGCAATGCGGAGCGGCGTACCCATGTCTGGCACCAGCTCGTCAACGCACCCGGCGAGGCCCGTTCGGACCTCTGGCAGCTCATGGAGTTCTCGAAACGCTTCACCACCGACGAGGTCTGGCCGGCCGAGATTCTCGACGCCAATCCGAATTACAAGGGTAAGACGCTGTTCGACGTGCTGTTCCGCAACGGCCAGGTCGACAAGTTCGCGCTCTCCGAGGCCAGCCCCGATTATGAGAACCAGGAATCGAAGGATTTCGGCTTCTACGTCCACAAGGGTCTCTTCGAGGAATACGCCATCTTCGGCCGCGGCCATGGCCATGATCTCGGACCTTACGAACTCTACCATCAGGTCCGCGGGCTGCGCTGGCCGGTGGTCGACGGCAAGGAGACGCTCTGGCGCTATCGCGAGGGGCTCGATCCCTATGTGAAGCCGGGCAAGGGCGTCGAGTTCTACGGCAACAAGGACGGCAAGGCCCGGATCATCGCGGTGCCCTACGAGCCGCCTGCGGAATCACCCGACAACGAGTTCGATCTCTGGCTCGTCACCGGCCGTGTTCTGGAACACTGGCATTCCGGTTCGATGACGATGCGCGTGCCGGAACTCTACAAGGCTTTCCCCGGCGCACGCTGCTTCATGCATCCGGAGGATGCCCGCAAGCGCGGCCTCAACCAGGGCGCCGAGATCAGGCTGATCTCGCGCCGCGGCGAGATGCGCACCCGCGTCGAGACGCGCGGGCGCAACCGCATGCCGCCCGGTGTGGTCTTCGTGCCCTGGTTCGACGCCAGCCAGCTCATCAACAAGACGACGCTCGACGCCACCGATCCCATCTCCAAGCAGACGGATTTCAAGAAATGCGCGGTCAAGATCGTTCCGGTCTCGGGCTGATGCGCTCGCGGACCTTCCTCGGGGCCGCCCTGGCGGCGGGCCTCGTCCTCGCTTTCGGTGCCGCCGTCTCGCAGGAGGGCGCACCGGTGAAGATCGTGCCGCGCCTGACGGGTACCGCCGACCCGATGGCGCTGGAGCGCGTGCCGGCGCTCGGCCGCCCGGTCGTCGACGATGTCCGGCGCATGCGCAACTATCCGGAGCAGCCGCCCGTGATCCCGCATGCGATCGACGGCTACCAGCTCACGCTCAACACCAATCGCTGCATGGACTGCCACAAGCGCGAGTTCACGGAGGGCTCGGGCGCGCCGATGATCAGCGTGACCCATTTCCAGGATCGCGACGGGCAGGTGCTCTCGGACGTGACGCCGCGGCGCTATTTCTGCACTGCATGCCATGTCCAGCAGACCGATGTCGCGCCTCTGGTTCAGAACCGGTTCCAGGACGCCAAAGACATTGGCCGGAAGCCCTGAGGCGCGTGCATCATGGCCAGGCTCAAATCCTTCATTCTCTGGTGCTGGGGCGTCGTCATCGGCTTCTGGCGCATCATCAGCCGACCGAGCGCCTATCTGCCGCTGGGCTTGCTGACGCTCGGCGGCTTCGTCGGCGGCGTGCTGTTCTGGGGCGGCTTCAACACCGCGCTGGAGGTCACCAATACCGAGAAATTCTGCACCTCCTGTCACGAGATGCGCGACAACGTCTATCAGGAGCTGCAGTCGACGATCCATTTCTCGAATCGCTCGGGCGTGCGGGCGAGCTGCCCCGATTGCCACGTCCCGCATAACTGGACCGACAAGATCGCCCGCAAGATGCAGGCCTCGAAGGAGGTCTGGGGCAAGATCTTCGGCACGATCTCGACGCGCGAGAAGTTCCTGAACATGCGTCTCGAACTCGCCAAACACGAATGGGCCCGATTGAAGGCGAATGATTCGCTGGAATGCCGGAACTGCCATTCATCGGTGGCGATGGACTTCACCAAGCAGACGCGCCGCGCCGCCGAGATCCATGGTCGCTTCCTGACGACGGGCGAGAAGACCTGCATCGACTGCCACAAGGGCATCGCCCATCTGCTGCCGGACATGACGGGAATCGAGCCGGGGTGGAAGGATGCGCCGGAGCTGCAGGGCAAGGGCAGTGCTTCCTGGCACGGGCCGGAGCGTGCCGTCCGCACCTATCTTGCCGAGATCGAACAGCGGTGAGGCGACTTCTCCAGCCCGGAAACCTCCGTCGTTCCGGGCGTCGCGTCGGCGAAGAGCCGGGAATGCGGAGCCGATGCGGTTTCCTGGACGAGCGCGGATGGGCCGGCGCTTGAGTTCTGGATGGCATCGGTTCTAGATTCCGGGCTCGGCCTGTGGCCTGCACCGGACTCACGAAGGCGATTCCGGCCAGTTCACAGCTCGGCAACGGCCACCAGTGCTAGGGCATTTTGTCCGACCCGTTCATCGGCAAATTGGGTATCTGAAATGATCCTTTTGTGCGATACCGGCCTCGAAGGCATGGGGGCGTCGGCCCATGTCAGCCATGGAGAAGGCGAGCGATGATTGCGACACTCACTGTCGCGGAGCGGCAGCGCGCCATTGCCATCTCAGCCGTGCTGGCGCTGTGCGGACTCGCCATGGCGATCGCCGGCCGCGAGGATCTGTTCGGAGTCCATGGCGCCATCGTCCTGATTTTCGGCCTGGGCTGCATCGGCCTGGTGATGTCGAGCTATTTCGCGCCCGAGCCGTCGGACGAGCGCCTGAAGCGCTATTACGACGACCCGACCCGGGTCGGCATCGTGCTCTCGCTCGGCTGGGCCGTGGTCGGCATGTTCTTCGGCGTCTGGGTCGCGGCGCTGCTGGCCTGGCCCGATCTCACCTTCGATGCCGGCTGGGCGAGCTTCGGGCGGCTACGGCCGGTCCATACCTCCGGCGTGATCTTCGGCTTCGGCGGCAATGCGCTGATCGCGACCTCGTTCCATGTCCTGCAGCGGACGACTCGGGCGCGCCTGCCCGACCAGTTCAGCCCGTGGTTCGTGCTGATCGGCTACAACCTGTTCTGCGTGCTGGCGGCCAGCGGCTACCTGATGGGCATCACCCAGTCCAAGGAATATGCCGAGCCGGAATGGTATGCCGATCTCTGGCTCGTCATCGTCTGGGTCACCTATTTCCTGCTGTACATCCGCACGCTGCAGCGGCGGAAGGAACCGCATATCTACGTCGCCAACTGGTACTACATGGCCTTCATCCTGGTCGTGGCGGTGCTGCACATCGTGAACAACCTGGCGGTGCCGATCTCCTTCGGGGAGGCCAAGAGCTATTCGCTGTTCTCGGGCGTGCAGGACGCGATGACGCAGTGGTGGTACGGCCACAACGCGGTCGCCTTCTTCCTGACATCGGGCTTCCTCGGGATGATGTATTACTACCTGCCGAAGCGGGCAGGGCGCCCGATCTACTCCTACAGGCTGTCGATCATCAGCTTCTGGGGCATCACCTTCATGTATATGTGGGCGGGCTCGCACCACCTGCATTACACGGCGCTGCCGCAATGGGTGCAGACGCTGGGCATGACTTTCTCGGTGGTGCTGCTGGTGCCGTCCTGGGCCTCGGCCGGCAACGCGCTGGCGACGCTCAACGGCGCCTGGGGCAAGGTCCGCGACGACGCGACGCTGCGCTTCATGATGGTCGCCGCCGTGTTCTACGGGCTCTCGACCTTCGAAGGCTCGTTCATGGCGATCCGGGCGGTGAACTCGCTCTCGCACTACACCGACTGGACCGTCGGCCACGTCCATGCCGGCGCGCTCGGCTGGGTCGCCATGATCACTTTCGGCTCGCTCTATGCGCTGGTGCCGTGGATGTGGAAAGTCGAGCGGATGTATTCGCCCAAGCTGATCGAAGTCCATTTCTGGTTCGCTCTGGCGGGGACGGTCATCTACGTCTTCGCGATGTGGAACTCGGGCATCATCCAGGGCCTGATGTGGCGCACCTACAATGACAGCGGCACGCTGGCTTATTCCTTCATCGACAGTCTCGTGGCGATGCATCCCTATTACATCGCGCGCACCGTGGGCGGGCTCCTGTTCCTGCTCGGCGCGATCGTCGCCTCCTACAATGTCTGGATGACGATCCGGATGTCCCGCTCGCAGGCCGCGGCGGGTGCCGGCGACACCGACCTGCCGGCGCTGCAGGGCGCTGCGCTGCAGGCTGGGGAGTAAGCCGATGCGCGAGTTCTTCCACCGCAAGCTCGAGCGCAGCGCGATCGGCTTCGTCCTGGCCATCATCGGCGTCTCCGCGATCGGCGGGTTCGTCGAGATCGCGCCGCTCTTCACCATCGGCGACACCGTCGAGAAGGCGCCGGACATGCGCGTCTACACGCCGCTCGAGCTGGCAGGGCGCAACATCTATATCCGCGAGGGCTGCTATGCCTGCCATAGCCAGATGATCCGGACGCTGCGCGACGAGGTCGAGCGCTACGGTCCGTATTCGCTGGCGGTCGAGTCGAAATACGACCATCCGATGCTCTGGGGCTCGAAGCGGACCGGGCCGGATATCGCGCGGCTCGGCGGCAAGTATTCCGATGCCTGGCATGTCGCGCATCTGATCAATCCGCGCGATGTCGTGCCGCAATCGGTGATGCCCCGATATGGCTGGCTGATGCGCAACGAACTGAAAACCGAGGATCTCGGCCGGCATCTCAAGGCACAGCGCGCGGTGGGCGTGCCCTATACCGATGCGCAGATCGCCAATGCCAGCAGCGACGCCTACGGTCAGGCCAGCCCCGACAGCGCCTTCGCGAGCGGTGTCAGCGAGCGTTATGGCGATGCCACCAATGTTCGCGCCTTCGATGGCGAGCCGGGCCGCCTGACCGAGATGGATGCGGTGGTTGCGTATCTCCAGGTGCTGGGCCGCCTGACCGATGCGGCACACAAGCAGGCCGCGACGGCGGAGAAATGAGCCGATGGACCTCGATCATCAGTCGCTGGTCGGTTTCGCCAAGAGCTGGGGGCTGTTCTACCTCATCGCCATGGCGGCCGGCGTGCTGATCTACGCGTTGTGGCCTTCGAACCGGAAACGTTTCGACCGGGCCAAGAAGAGTATTTTCGACAAGGACGACAGGCCGGGGGACTGAGCGATGGCAGATGCGACCCGCGATCCCGTCACAGGGACGATCACGACCGGCCACGAGTGGAACGGCATCGAGGAACTCGATACGCCGATTCCGCGCGTCGTGCTGTTCTTCCTGGCCGTCACCACGCTGTTCTCGATCGGCTACTGGCTGCTGATGCCAGCCTGGCCGCTGGGCGTGACCTATACCAAGGGGCTGCTCGGTATAGACCAGCGGCAGGTCGTGGCCGAGCAGGTTCGCGACGCCGCGGCCGAGCGGGCGAGCTGGACCGCGAAGCTGGGCAAGGCCTCCTTCGCCGAGATCGCCGCCGATCCGGCGTTGATGCGCCATGTTCGCGACACCGGCCGCACGCTCTTCGAAGATAACTGCGCCGTCTGTCACGGCGTGCAGGGGAAGGGCGGACCGGGCTTCCCCAATCTCGCCGCCGGCTCCTGGCTCTGGGGCGGCAGCCCGGAAGCCATCGCCGAGACGATCCGGGTCGGCATCAATGGAACGGCCAAGGATACCCGTACGGCGCAGATGATGGCCTTCGGCCGCGACGGCGTGCTCCAGCGCGAGCAGGTACTGGCCGTCGCCTCCTATGTCCGCTCGCTGTCGGGCCAGACGCTCGATGCGACCGAGCAGGCGCGTGTCCCGGCGGGCAAGGAGGTTTTCGCCGCGAATTGCGTCGCCTGCCACGGGGAAGACGCCAAGGGCCAGCATGATCTCGGTGCGCCGGACCTGACCGACGCCAACTGGATTTACGGGGGAGACCTGCAATCGGTCGTCAACAGTATCCATGGCGGGCGGATGGGCCATATGCCAAGCTGGGAGGGCCGGCTTTCGCCGACCGATATCAAGCTGCTGGCGCTCTATGTCGGCACGCTGGGCGAGGCGAAACGATGAGCTCGCCGGCCTGCGGCGAAGCGAGGCGGCGCAACGGGCGAAAGGCCTTCTGGCTGACGCTTGCCGGCGTGCTGGCGGGGGGATTGATCCTCGCCAACGCTCATCTGGTCTATGTCGCCATAGGCTCGCAGCCGGACTGCGTGCCGCATGCGAAATCGGCGGGCGAGGCAGGCGGTTTCCGCGCTGCCCGCCCATCCTGCTGAGGAGAGGAGGAGCACATGGCTGCGATCGGGAACGGCCAGGAGATGCCGCTGCCTCTCTCCGCCCAGCGGCGGCGCAACCTGCCGGCGGGCGTGGCCCTGTCCTGGCTCGGGTCAGGCTGGCGCGATCTCTGGCGCCAGCCGGCGCCTAGCCTGCTCTACGGGCTCGCGGTCTTCGCGGTCTCCGCGATCATCGTCTGGGGGCTGTTCCGGCTGGGGCTCGACTACATCCTGTTCCCGGCGCTGGCGGGCTTCATGGTGATGGGGCCGCTGCTCGCGATCGGGCTCTACCAGAAAAGCCGCGCGATCGAGCAGGGCGAGCCGATCAGCCTCTCCCGGATGATCTTCGTCAAGGCGGCCTCGGGCGGTCAGGTCTGGTACACCGGTGCGATCCTGTCGCTGCTGATGCTGGTCTGGATGCGCGCGGCGGTCATCATCTACGCGCTGTTTTTCGGGCTGCGGCCGTTTCCCGGCCTCCATGACGTCGCGGCGATGCTGTTCGGGACGCCGGTCGGCTGGGCGATGCTGCTGGTCGGCACGGTGGTCGGCGGGCTGTTCGCCGCCTTTTCCTTCGCCATCAGCGCCTTCGCGATCCCGATGCTGCTCGACGAGCAGGTCGATGCCTTCACCGCGATGGGCACCAGCATCTCCATGGTCTGGAACAACCTCCCGGTGATGCTCGCCTGGGGCGCGATCGTGCTTGCCCTGTTCCTGGTGGCCGTCGCGACCGGGCTTCTTGGGCTGATCGTGGTCTTCCCGCTGCTCGGCCATGCGACCTGGCACAGCTATCGGGCGCTGAGATGAGCTGCTGCGCGCCGCCACTGGCTTTGGATGGCGCGCCCGATCCTTCCGCCGCGCGGCAGGAAATCCGCCTCGCCAGTCGCGATCTCGGCAACGGCCTGCGGCAGAGCGATCTTTCTGTGCCGGGGCTGCATTGCGCTGCCTGCATCCGGGCGGTCGAGACAGGGCTAGCCCGGCTGCCCGGCGTCGCGCAGGTGCGGGTCAATCTCTCGACCCGCCGCGTCTCCGTGCAGTGGCAGGGAGAGGACCCGCCCGAACTGCTGACGGCGCTGACCGGGCTCGGCTATCCCGGCCATCTTTTCGAGAGCGAGGCGGCCGGGACGGACCCCGAGCGCGATCGGCTGGTGCGGGCGCTGGCGGTAGCCGGCTTCTGCGCCATGAACATCATGCTGCTCTCGGTCTCGGTCTGGTCGGGGGCGGAGCCGGAGACGCGGCAGGCCTTCCACTGGATTTCGGGCGCGCTGGCCTTGCCCTGCCTGCTCTATTCGGGCCGCATCTTCTTCGCGTCGGCCTGGACGGTGCTGCGGCGCGGCCGGACCAATATGGACGTGCCGATCTCGATCGGCATCTGCCTCGCCTTCGCCCTCAGCCTCTACGACACGATCCATGACGGGCCGCATGCCTATTTCGACGCGGCGACCTCGCTGATCTTCTTCCTGCTGATCGGCCGCACGCTCGACCATCTCATGCATGAGAAGGCGCGTGCGGCCGTGCGCGGCCTGATGCGGCTGGCGCCGCGCGGTGCGACCGTGCTCGACGTGGATGGCGAGCGGAGCTATCTCCCGCTGGCCGAGGTCGGGCCGGGCAGGCGGATCGCGCTCACCGCCGGCGAGCGCGTGCCCGTCGACGGCGTTGTGGAGGACGGCACCTCCGAGCTCGATTGCGCCATCGCCACCGGCGAGAGCCTGCCGCAGGCGGTCTCGCCGGGCATCGCGGTGCAGGCCGGGACGCTCAACCTCTCAGGTCCCCTGACGATCCGCGCGACGGCGAAGGCAGAGAGCTCCTTCCTCGCCGAGATGGTTCGATTGATGGAGGCAGCGGAAGGCGGCCGCGCGCGCTATCGCCGTATCGCCGACAGGGCTGCGGCGCTCTATTCGCCGGTGGTCCACGCCACCGCGCTCGTCGCCTTCCTCGGCTGGATGCTGGCGACCGGCGACTGGCATCGCGCGATCACCATCGCCATCGCCGTGCTGATCATCACCTGTCCCTGCGCGCTGGGCCTGGCCGTCCCGATCGTGCAGGTCGTGGCTTCGCGGCGCCTGTTCGAAGCGGGCATCATGGTCAAGGACGGCTCGGCCATCGAGCGGATCGCTGAGGTCGATACGGTCGCCTTCGACAAGACGGGTACGCTGACCTACGGCCAGCCGCAACTGGTCGACCCCGAATCGATTCCGGCCGGCGATCTGGCCATCGCGGCGGCGATCGCTCGGCGCTCGGGCCATCCGCTCTCGCGCGCCATCGCTGCCGCGGCGCCCGAGGAGGCACTGGGGCTACGCGAGATCCGGGAGCATCCTGGCCTTGGCATCGAGGCCGAGCTGGAAGGGCACCGCTATCGTCTCGGACGCGCGCGATGGGCACTGGCGCAAGCGGGTGGCCGGCAGGAGAGCGGGACGGTGCTGAGCCGCGACGGTGCGCTCGTCGCCAGCTTTGCCTTCGTCGAGACCTTGCGCCCACAGGCGCGTGACGCCATCGATGTCCTGCGCGCGGATGGTCTCGTCATCGAACTGCTCTCCGGCGACCGCCCGGAGGCGGTGCAACCCGTCGCCAGCCGGCTTGGCATCGGGGATGTCTCGGCCGGGCTGCTGCCCACCGGCAAGGTCGAGCGCCTTGAGGCGCTGGCGGCCGAGGGTCGCAAGGTTCTGATGGTTGGCGACGGCCTCAACGATGCTCCGGCGCTGGCTGCGGCGCATGCCTCGATGGCGCCGGCCTCGGCCGCCGATATCGGCCGCAACGCCGCGGATTTCGTCTTCCTTCATGACGGGCTCGATGCGGTGCCGGTGGCTGTGGCCGTGGCGCGAGCGGCCGGCCGGCTGGTGCGGCAGAACTTCGCCCTGGCGATTCTCTACAACGCGCTGGCCCTGCCGGTCGCGATCGCTGGCTATGTCACGCCGCTGATCGCGGCGCTCGCCATGTCGCTGTCTTCGATCCTCGTCGTCGCCAATGCCTTGCGGCTCGATGCGGGAAACGCGGCGGTGCCGGCGAAGTCGGGCCCTCGGCCGGTGAAGGGGCTCGCTGCGGCGCATGAGACCGGTACATGAGCAGCCTGGTTTTCCTGGTGCCGTTGGCGTTGCTGCTCGGCGGGGCCGCGCTCGCCAGCTTTCTGTGGTCCTTGCGCAGCGGCCAATATGACGACCTCGACGGTGCTGCCGTGCGCATCCTGCTCGACGAGGAGGACGATGCCCTGGATGCCGACAGTTCCTCGGAGCAGAAGACGCCCGACCGATCGCCGCCGCCGAGTGAAATGCGATGATCGCGGGTGAGGCGGCGCCCGAGTTTCCCTTCGTCCGGGGAGAGGACGGCTCCTTCGTGCTCGATGCCGCGCGATTGGCGAAGCGCTTCGGCTGGTCGGCGGAGGAGTTGCGCGAGTTGATGCGCCGCGGGTTGGTGAAGAGCCTGGTCGAGCGCGGCGAGGCGGAGGATGAGGGGCGCTGGCGCCTCTCTGTTCGGTGCGGCAATCGCTGCTGGCAAGCCGTCGTGCTGCCCGACGGGACGGTGGCGGAGGAGCAGCTCGAATTCGTGCCACCGCCCGGCCGTCGCGGACGGGCCTGACGTAACATGAGGAACACTCCGGTCAGGGATATCGGCGGTCCATCGGTTGCGGCGGCAGGTCGTGGCGCGAATCTGCCGGGCGAAGCCTCGATGTACTTTTCCGGGCGCTATCCCGATAATGCGGTTTCGATCGCGCGACTCGCATAGGTGATTTGCGCTTTGCTTCCGCGCTGCCTCGATGAGGGAACGATGCGTCTTATCCAACTCGCTCCGGCCACGATCCTTCTCGCCGCGCTGGGCGGCTGCGCCTCCCGCGAGCCTGCTGAATTCTCAGAAGCGCCGGTGGTCCAGAGCATGACCATCCAGCCGCCGCAGCGCAGCTTTCTCGATCCCGGTCCAGCGCCTGCCCGGCAGAGCGGAGCCGCCTATCAGCGCGATAGCGGGACGAGTTTCGCCGGGCGTTCCGACAGCTTCGGCAACGGCGTACTGCCATCGTTCTGACGCGGCGGGCGTCGGAAACGCGCCGCGGAGGAGGCTTCGGGCCGCGCGGGGCGCTATTCCGGCAAGCGAAGCCCGGCGAGGAAGGTGGCGACGGTCAGCGTCTTGCCCGGCTGCGCCCGGCATTGCCGTTCGACCGCGTCGAGGACTTCGCCATCGCCATATTTCGACAGCCGCGACGGGGAGCTCCGGCGCAGTGAATCGATCGCCCAGCGGCCGATCAGGCCATGAATCTCCGCATCCGCCGCCTCGCGTTTCAACCATGCTTCGCAGGTGACGTAGTCCTGCAGGAATTCTCCCTGGCGCAGCACTTCGCCCATCGCAGATGCCGGACAAGCCAGCATCAAAAGTGCCGCCATCGCCCCCAGACGCATCATTCCCCCGATCCCTTCCGATGCTGTCGTCCCCGGCCGCTTCCGATCTTCAGGCTCTGCCGGCGGCGGTTCGGCAGCCTTGCCCCGCCTCGCGTTCTGTCGCCTGACGCACATGGCGGGAAGAGCCTTGGAGGTCAGGGCGTGTATCTGCAAGGGGAGCGCTAGTTGACCGAGCATAGCAATCTTCGTTTGTACGACAACAGCCGAATCCATAATCCGGCGTTGTTGTGCCGGGCTTCGGCGATATCGCGCTTTTGCAATATAGCCGCGACAGAGTCGGGAACAATTCCCGGCCGCATCCTTGAGGACCTTGTCGCCGTGAGGTGAAGCCGGTTCCGACAGATGCGCCCCTTGAAGAACGGACACGGATCCAGTGCGAGCCATGGGGTCGCATACGTGCCGCCGGATGCGCGCTCTGCGTGTCGAATGCAGCGAAAAGATGCGAATTCGGCTCGAATGCGAGCTGCCGATTCAACCGCGGTTAACCGCGGCGGCTGAATATCATCCCGATCTGACGGGCTGACACCGGGGGGGAGATGGCCAGGGCCTGCGATATCGCCATCACATCTCGCCCGCACCGTCGTCTGCAGCCTGTGATTGCAGCGGCCGCAGCCATCCTTGTCTTCGCGGACTGCGGTGCTCCGGCGCGGGTGCGCGCCGAGGAGCCGATCAAACTTCAGATCATCGGCGGGCTCGCCAGTATCACCCAATACACCAAGATCGAACAGCCGTTCTGGCTATCGGAGATCAACACGCTGTCGAAGGGGCGGATCAGTGCGACGATCCGGCCGCTCGATACGGGTGGCTTGCGCAACCAGGAGATGCTCCAACTGATGCGGCTCGGCGTCGTGTCGTTCGGCACGGCCCAGCTCAGCGCCATCGCCGGGGAGGAGCCGGAATTCAGCGCTGTCGATCTGCCCGTATTGAATCCCGATGTCGCGACGCTGCGCCGCACGGTCTCGGCGTTCAGGACGCACCTGCGCGAGGTCATGCGCGAACGCTACGATATCGAACTTCTCGGAATCTACGCGTTGCCCGCCCAGGTGCTGTTCTGCGCCAAGCCCTTCAAGGGGCTCGACGATCTCGCCGGCCGGAAAATACGAACCTCGTCGGTCGCGCAATCCGAGCTGATGGCGGCTATGGGCGCCGTGCCGATCATCCTGCCCTTTGCCGAGATCGCCGCGTCCTTGCGCGGTGGGGTGGCAGATTGCGCGATCACCGGCACGCTGAGCGGCTACGAGATCGGGCTGCCGCGCGTTGCCGTCGCCGTTCACGCCTTCGCGCTGAACTGGGGCATCTCGATCTTCGGAGCCAACGGGACTTACTGGGATGCGCTCCCGGCCGATGTGCGCAGCATCATCCGCCAAGGCGTGAGCGGGCTCGAGGAGCGGATCTGGTCGCAGACGGAAGCCGATACGTTGCGCGGCCTCGCCTGCAATGCCGGAACGGAAACCTGTTCGGGCAAGCCCGAGCGGCCGATGACCGTAGTGCCGGCCCTTCCGGCGGACGCGGCGCGCCGACGCCTCCTGGCGGAGGTCGTCCTGCCGCGCTGGATCGAGCGCTGCGGCCAGGACTGCGTCTCGGCCTGGAACACCTACCTCAAACCGCTCCACGCCATCGAGCCCCGGACGCGGTGACGCGCCGCCTCGACGAGGATCAATGATCAAGCGCCTCAAACTCATGGTCGTAGCGGGGATGGCGGCCATCATGGCGGTGGCGGCTTTCGGCGCCTCCAATCTGGTTCGCCAGAGGGAGGAAGCTGCCTGGCGCACCGCCGAGCATTCCCTGGAAGGCGCGGCCGTCGCGGTCGAGAATGCGCTGGACCGGCAATTGCTGCAGGTCGATGGGGCACTGGCGAGCTTTGCGACCCTGTTCGATGTCGCGCAGATCGGCCCTGGCCAGAGAGAGGCCGCCAGCCGCCTGCTTCGCGGCCTCAATTTCCAGACGATGGCGTTTCGCGATCTGCAACTCGTCGGACCGGACGGTAGCATCGTGGCCTCCGCCAGAGCCAGCGGGGCGCGCCATGCGCTGCCACTCGATGTCGCAATGGTCGGGCGTACGCCCACGAATCTGATCGGCCCGCTCCGCAATGCCGTCACCGGCGACTGGGCGCTCTATGTCGCGCGCCGGATTCCGGCGTGGCACGGCATCATCCCCGTTGCGGAAGTGCCTCTGCACACCCTCATGAAGCTTCTGGGGGAGGCCAGCATCGGCCCGGGCACCCGGATTTCGCTGGAGCGTGCCAACGGTGAGATCGTCGCGACGCTGCCGCACGACGAACTGCTGATCGGCAAAGTCCGCGCTGTGGCACTGCCCGAGCGGGCGGAGAACGGCAAGGCCTTCATGGCAGGAGACAGGGCGAGCGACACCAGCACGCTCAACGTGGTCAGAAATTCGCTCTATGGCGACATCCGGGTCGTTCTAAGCGCAAAGAGCGCGGTGCTCCTCGCGGATTGGCGCCACGACCGCGACAGGACGGTGACTGCGGCGGCCGTCGCGGTGCTGCTCCTCACGGCCTTTGCGGGGGCTATTCTGCTTGCCATCCATCAGCGTGAACGGGCGGATGCCGAGCGTGCGCGGGCAGCGACCGTTCTCGACAATGCGATCGACGCGATGTCCGACGGCTTCGTGATGTGGGACAGGGACGACCGGCTGGTGACGTGCAACCAGCGCTACCGCGAACTCTATGCCCTGAGCGCGCCTTTCATGGTGCCGGGAGCGCGATTCGAGGACATCATCCGGAAGGGGGCGGAACTCGGCCAGTATCCCCAGGCCGGCGGAGATATCGATGCGTTCGTGCGTGATATCGCGACCTGGCACCGGCAGGGCAGCGGCTCGATCGAGCGCCTGCTGCCGGGCGGTCGCTGGCTCCTGATCTCGGAGAGAAGGATGCGGGATGGCGGGACCGTCGGAATCCGCACCGACATCACGGCGCTCAAGGAAGCGCTCGCGGATCTCGCTGTCGCCAATATGCGGGCGAACGAAGCGGCCGAAGAGGCACGGCAGCAGAATGTGGCGCTGCTCGAGCAGGAAGGCCGCATCCGCTTCCTGGCCCATCACGACGACCTGACGGGGTTGCAGAACCGCTTCGCCTTCCGCAGCCAGATCGCGAAGTCGCTGCTGCAGGAAGGGGGCGAGCCGGGGACGGTTGCGCTGCTCTTCCTCGATCTCGATCGTTTCAAGGACGTCAACGACACGCTCGGGCACCCTGTCGGCGACCTGCTGCTTCTCTCGGTCGCGGAGCGGCTGGCGACCTGCGTGCCGGATACGGAATGCGTCGCCCGGCTGGGCGGGGACGAGTTCGCGGTTCTCAGCCTCGGCCGGGAGCAGCCGCAGCAGGCGCAGGCGCTGGGTGCCCGTATCATCGAGATCCTGAGCCAGCCCTATTCCATTCAGGACCGGACGATCTCGATATCCGCGAGCGTCGGTATCGCCATCGCCGAAGGGCCGGGTTTCGACGCCGACCTCCTGCTGAAACAGGCCGACCTCGCCCTCTACCAGGCCAAGGCGGAGGGCCGCGGCGTCTGTTGCGTGTTCACGGCTGCCATGGACGAGAAGTTGCGCGCCCGTCTCGCCCTCGAAATGGATCTGCGCAAGGCGATTGAGGAGCGGCAGTTCGAGCTATCGTACCAGCCGATCTTCGACCTGAAATCGAGCAGGCTCTGCGGCTTCGAGGCACTGCTCCGATGGCATCACCCCGGCCGGGGGCTGGTCGGGCCGGCGGAATTCGTGCCGCTGGCGGAAGAGACGCGACTGATCGTCGATCTCGGCGAATGGGTCATTCGCCAAGCCTGCATGGACGCGGCCCGGTTGCCGGGTGACCTCCGCATCGCCGTCAACCTCTCGCCCGTGCAGTTGATCTTCGGCGACGCGGTCGCGACCGTGCGCGGTATCCTGGCCGAGACCGGGCTCGATCCGGCGCGGCTCGAACTGGAGATCACAGAGACCGCGCTGCTTGCCAACGACAATCGCAATCTCGGGACGCTGAAAAGCCTCAAGGAACTCGGCGTCCGAATCGTGCTCGACGATTTCGGAACGGGCTATTCCAGCCTGAGCCATCTGCGGCTCTTCCCGCTCGACAAGATCAAGATCGACCGCTCCTTTGTCCGCGATATGACGGCCCATTCCGACAGTGCCGCGATCGTCGCCGCCGTCGCTGCGCTGGCGGCCGAACTCGGTATGGCGACCACCGCGGAAGGAATCGAGACGCAGGACCAGCTCGACGCGGTCGATCGGGCAGGCTGCACTGAAGTGCAGGGCTATCTTCTGGGGAAACCGCAACCGATCCTGCAGGCGATCCACACGACGCTGTTCAGGCGTTCGACACGAAGCCGCGGCGGACAGCGGGGTGGGCGGGCGCACGATTCGTCCGACACGCTGTAAACGCGCGAGCGCCGACCGCGGCGCTGCGGTGCGTCATTCCGACGTTACCCGCGTCCCGGCGCAATTCTGCCGGATAGGCATCAACGGGAAAACCGGGCATTCGGAAGGGCAGGGAAGTGGAGCGGGTACCGGGAATCGAACCCGGGTATTCAGCTTGGAAGGCTGCTGCTCTACCATTGAGCTACACCCGCATCGGGCGCCAAATTCCCCATCGGACCCGCCGGTGTCAAGAGGCCGATGGGAGTTGATCGCCAGATGCGGTCCCGGCGTGCTCGACGCTGCGGCCAGACGGGACCCCGGCGGTTTCAGAAGCCGAAGTTGAAACCGGCCTTGACGATGTCCCCCGAGGAGCGAGTGCGCATGATCGCGTATTGGGTGGGCGCGAGCCCGGTGTAATCCTGCAGGGTCAGTTTCCGGTTGCCGAGATCGTAATGCGTGTAGTCGAGCCGGAGCGTCATGCCCGGCAGGATCGCGTATTCGACACCGCCGCCGAGCACCCAGCCGCTCGCAAGCCCGGAGCGCGAGGCCGAGACGCCGGATGTGGTCGCGGAATTGTCGGGCGAGATCGAGCCCTTCTGGTCGAGCAGGCCATAGGCATAGCCGCCGCTGCCGTAGATCATGAAATCGCCGAGTACGAAGCCGGCGCGGGCGCGTATTGTCCCCAGCATTGAGACATCGCTCTCGGCCCGCGTAGTGAAGCGGGTTCCGCCTGGATTGGCAGAACTTGTCCGGCTGCCGCCGAGGCGCGTCGCAGTCAGATCGGTCTCGGCGCCGATGACGACCGCACCGATCTGGTAGTTGACGCCGAACTGTGCGCCGCCGGCCACGCCGTTGCCGTCCGGCGAGAGCCGGCCTGGTACCGCTGCCGGATCGATCGCATAGGGCGCGCGATTGGCGGGGCCGGGAGCCGTAATCAGAATCGGAGTCGTCTGGACTATGATCGTCGTCGGGATCGTCGGGCTGCCGAAGGGGCCGGCGACGGTCGTGCGGCCGCCCTGGCGTCCGGCGCCGAGGGAGCCACCGACATAGAAGCCGGTCCAGCGCGGGCGCTCGGGGAAGAGCATGGGCAGGTCCGGCGCCTGAGCCTGAGGCCCCGGCGGCGGGGGAGGCGCCGCGTAAGGAGGTGTAACGGGAGCCTGATGCGGCGCGCCGGCATGCGTCGGGGAGACGCCGCGCGGCGTGTAGTCGGCGCGTCGCGTCCGGGGCTGCTGGATGGCCGGGCAGACCGGGCAGGTCTGGGCAACCTGAACGCGGTTGCGGCTGGGCGCGGTCGCGGCCAGACGCAGAGCCGCGGCGGTGTGTTCTGATACGGGGTAAAGCCTTGCGTAGAGCCTGAAGGATTCGGCATCGCCCGCGAGCACGGCCTCGGCCCAGGCGCGCTCGTCGGTGCGCTGTGCGAGGATGCGGTTGAGGCGCAGCGCGGTCTGGTCCTCGGGATTGATGGCCAGTGCATTACCATAGATGTCGCTGCGGTCCCAGGCGATCGCGGTGCGGGCGGCATCGGCCGGGGACATGGCACGCAGCGCGGCGAGTGTCGGACGCGTGGTCATCGGCACGTTGCCGGCGGTCGCTGGCTGGGCCGCAGGAGCAGCGGGCGGACGCTGGAAGAAGCTGAATTCCGTGATCAGCGAAGAGGTGTCCCAGGGGATCTGGGTGCCGTTGGTGGAATCGTAGACGGCGAGGCGGATGCGACGGAAGATCTGCTCGACGGCGAGGCCCGGCTCGCGTGCCTCACGCAGGAAGGCGGTGGTGAAGGGGCTGTTGTTGCCTGTGCCGTCCGCTGCGGTGGAGCCTGGCGAGGTCGCGAAGGCGACGAAGGTGCCGCTGCCGGAATCGATGCGGGCGAGGCCTGCCTCGCTGCTGATGCCTTCGTTGGCGCCGTCGACGATCTGCAGGGCGAGGCCGCGGGCAACCTGGCGGTTGGCGAAGGGATTGTCGCGGCAGGCGTCGAGGATCGCGATCTTCGACTTGGCGCCGGCTCCGTCGAGGCGGCGCAGGATATCGCCCAGCGACAGGGATTGATCGGCGATGCTGGTCGCGATCTGCGGGCGGATATCGGTCGGCAGGATATAGTTGGCGCCGTCGAGCTGCACCGCGTGGCCGGCGTAATAGACCAGCGCCGTGGTATCCGGGCCGCTGCGGCGGACCTTGTCGACGAAGACGTCGAGTGCGCTGCGCAGGCCGGCGAGCGAGAGATCGAGCGCCGGCGTGATGTCGAAGCCTGCCTCCTGCAGCATGGCGCGGGTGGCGTTGGCGTCGTTCAGGGCATTGGGCAGCTTCGTGACATTGGCATAAGCCCCATTGCCGATGACGAAGGCGAAGCGCTTCTCGGCGAGAGCGGGCGTGGCGCCGAGGCTCAGCGCGGCGAAGAGCACCGTCCATGCGACGACGAGATACGCATAGGCCCGGGCATGTATCCGCATGCTGCTTCCCCTGCGCGAGAAGAACGACTCGCTGGATCTGTCTGACACTCGTGGTTCGAAGGGGCGTCCGCCATATGAGGGAGGTTCCCAGAAAGCCGCATGCTGAAGCAATACCCGATCTCATGGAAGAAGCACGGACGGGCAGCGAAGCCGAATGCGCCATTCTGCAGATCGTACCTTGCGTTAGCTGCGTCGGTTGCAGCGGTATTTGAAGTAAGATCGTGAAGGTGTGACCTTATTGTCAGCGTAAACGGGGCCTGTCTGCCAATTCCGGCGGGCGGTCCCGGAGGCCGCTCCTTCAAATGAATGAGGCGTCGAGGGCACGCTTCGGGTGGAATGATGCCGACGGAGCAGGGCGGAAGCGGCCATGACGAGCGATCCTGCCATCAATCCCTATGATGCCGTGGCCTATCCCGGCCATTCCTTTTCGCAGACACACCCATCACGGCTGGCGACCATCGCGCATTTCCACGGCATGGCCCCCGCCTTGCCGACGAACATGCGCGTCCTCGAACTGGGCTGCGGGCGCGGCGGCAATCTCATTCCCATGGCGGCGCAATATCCCGGCAGCCGCTTCCTCGGCATCGATCTCAGCGGCGACTCGGTGCGGCAGGCGAGCATCAATGTCGCGGAGCTCGGGCTCACCAATCTGGCTTTCGAGCAGCGGGATATTCTCGCCGTGGACGAGGAGATCGGGACGTTCGACTATATCATCGTCCACGGCGTCTACTCCTGGGTGCCGGATGCGGTGCGCGAGCGGATCATCGTGCTGTTCGGGCAATTGCTGGCGCCGCAGGGCGTGGCCTATGTCAGCTATAACGCCTTGCCCGGCTGCCGATTGCGGGATATCGCGCGCGACGTCATGCTCTTCGCGGTCAAGGGTATCGAGGACCCGCGCGAGCGGGTCAGCGTTGCCCGCACGGCCCTGAAGGAGATCGCGGAAGCGAGCGACCCCGACAGCTTCCATGGCGCGGCGCTGCGGCAGCGCCTGAAGCAGGTCGACGAACTGCCGGACAATGTCCTCTATCACGATGATCTCAATCCAGGCGCGCGCGCCTTCGCGCTGCACGAGGTGCTTTCGGTCGCCGGGCAGCATGGCCTGCAGTTCCTGGCCGAGGCGTCGTTTCCGAACCTCTACGGCGCTGCCAAGGGGCCGGCACAGCAGATGCTCGACAGGATGCCGCTGGAGCAGATGGCCTTGCGCGAGCAGACGCTGGATCTGCTGATTGGCCGCGCCTTTCGCGAGACCTTGCTGTGCAGGGCGGACGTCCCGCTCAGGCGCGGCGTCCGCCCAGGCTCGCTGAAACCCTATCATCTCGCTGCCAATGCGCGGCTGGTGCCCGCCAAGGACGGCGAGAAGCCCGGCGTCCAGCGCTTCAACTTCGACGAAGGCGTGCAGCTTGCCGTCGACCTGCCGCTCTGCAAGGCGGCACTCGCCATCCTCAGCACGATCTGGCCGGCGAGCATCGGCTGGGATGAGCTCGTCGATCGCTCCTGCCGCGATGCGGCGGGCGAGCTGGGGCCGGACCGCATTCATGAGATCGCCCGGCTGGACGAAGCCCTGATCGCGATCTTCAAGGCGGGGCTGCTCGACATACGCCTGGAAGCGCCGCCATTGACGACGGCGATCAGCGAGAAGCCGGCCGCCAGCGAGATCGCGCGCTGGCAGGCCTCGACCTCCGCCGAGGTTACCGATCTGCGTCACCGCACCGTGCAGCTCGACGGTGTCGTCGTGCGTAAATTCGTCTGCCTGCTCGACGGCTCGCGCGACCAGCGCATGCTGCTCGATGGGATGAACGCCTTCCTCGACGAGACCCGCGCCGCCGGCATCACGATCCCAGGCCTGCCGGAGCGGGCAACGGCGGAGGAGGTGGCGATGCACCTGAAGGATGTCGCGCGTCTCGGGCTGCTGCGGGCGTGACGATTGTGGAGCGCCCGTGCCAGGCGTAACCTTGCGGCACGGGGCGATGGAGCGCGGGCCGGCTGAATGAGCGAGCGCTTCCGGCAATTCCAGGCGCTGTTTCCGGAGGAGGCTTGCCTCGCCGCGTTGATGCGCCTGCGCCATGGCGGCACAAGCATGAACTGCCCAGCCTGTGGCCGGCCGGCGCAATTCGAGCCGCGCCCGAAGCTGCGCGGCTTCACCTGCCAGCATTGCAACTACATGATCCATCCGGCGGCCGGAACGCCGCTGGAAAGCCGGCGCACGCCGCTCCAGCTCTGGTTCTACGCCCTCAAGGCGGCTTCGGAGCAGCCCGGCAAGGCTGCGATCGGTATGATCACGCGCGATACCGGGGCAGCGCAGATCACCGCGCAGCGGCTTGTCGATGATCTGACGGCCCTTGCCGGACGAAGCGATGCAGGATGGCTGGAGAGGCTGCGCAGCCTCGTGACCGGGAGACCGGAGGCGGTCGCGGCGCCGGTGACGCCCAGCCTGCCGCTTCCGCGCACATCATCCGCTCCGGCCGTGCCCACTCCCGTGCGACCGGCAGTGGCGGAGCGACCGCGACGCGCTTCGACTCGGCCGGCTGAGGCGGCCGCCGCTCCTCCGGCTTCCTTGCGAGCCTCCCCCGCGAAATCTACGGCCGCTGCCGAAGCGCCCGATACGCGACCGCGGAAGGCCTTCTCCGGGCACGCGGCGATCGCGGCCGTTGCAGTCGGGGTCGCTTGCGTCGCGGCCGCCGTGCTCGGCCTGGCTTATGCGCGGCTCCAGCAGCGGGAGCGGGCGGAGCCTGACCGCGGGGTCGACGTCGCGGCCGTCGAGGCCCCTGCACTGAAGGATGCGCCGGCCCGGCCCTCGCTGATCCTGTCCTCGGTCGAGCAGGATCTGGAGGGCGCGCGGCAGGCGGCCCAGTTCGCACTCGACAACGATCCGTCTCTGGCGGCGATCAAGCCGCAGGAGGATGCACCGTCCCAGCAGGTGCCGGTCAACCAGTTGCAGTTGCCGTCCAACATTCTGCTGGTGCCGCCGAAGATGCAGGGTGGGCCGCCGCCGGGATCGGTCTCGTCCAGCGGTGCGCCGCAGCCGCCGCCGCAGATCTCCAGTGGCGATCCCGACCAGGTGCTGACCTTCGGGCCGATCAAGATCCGCCGCCATCTCGTCGATACCATCGTGCGCGCCAGCAAGGTCGTCGGTGCCGACCCGACCCTGCTGATGGCCGTCGCCGACAAGGAATCCTCGTTCTCGACGGCGGTGAAGGCGCAGACCTCCTCGGCGACCGGGCTCTACCAGTTCATCGAGCAGACCTGGCTCGGCGTGATCTACGAGTTCGGCGCAAAGCATGGACTTGGCGCCGACGCCAAGCTTATCGGCAAGTCCGGCCGGCAATTCGTCGTGACCGACGCTGCCCAGCGCCAGCGCATCCTCGACATGCGGCGCGAGCCCTATATCTCGGCATTGCTGGCGGCCGAGATGCTCAAGCGCGACACGCTCCGGCTGGAGCGGGCGCTCGGGCGCCATCTCACCGGCGGCGAGATCTACCTGATCCACTTCCTCGGCCCGGATGCCGCGCAGACCTTCATCGAGACGATGGAGGAGCAGCCGGGCGTCAAGGCAGCCGAGTTGCTGCCCAAGCCGGCCCAGGCCAACCGGCCGATCTTCTATGCCGATGCCGGCGGCGAGACCAAGGTGCTCACGGTCTCCGAGGTCCACAGGAAATTCAACGAGATGATCAAGGTCAGGCTCGACCGCTACAGCGCGGTCCGGCCGGGGCAGGGGCCAGGAATCGCCCGACCGCAACCGAAGAAATGACGTCTTGCCGCCGCGCGCGGCCATCCGCTCCCAGCGAGCACCGAAAGGAGACGACCCATGCCGGCCAACCGTTTCGAACAGGTCGACGAGCCGCCGACCGATGCCATCACGCTCAGCCTCTCCCAGCGCGGCGGCGAGGCCTTCGGACGCGTGCTCTGCCCGGCCGATCTCGCCGGCGGTCATCTCGTCAACGACTTCGTCAGCGATGAGCTGGCCGCGAAGGACGCCTTCCGCACTGCGATCCGTCTCGCTAACGAGATCAGGGCGCCGATCGTCGTCGAGGACAAGGCCGGCGTCTGGCAGGACGAGTGGGGCGTACTCTATCGCGAGGATTGAGAGAGTGTCGGCCGGGCTTTGTCCTTCAAGGAGAGAGCCCGGTGGACGCCTCGTCCGTCATCGCCTTACTCGATCCGGAAATACTTGATTCCCAGTCCGAGCTTGCCGCTCTGGCGGGCGAGGTCGAGCTTGAGATTGGCGAAGAATTCGGAAGCCGGCGACGGATTTGGCCCTGACAGTGCCGGCAGGGCCTCCTTGGTCACCAGTGCCAGAACTGTCTGTGGGCGGGCGGCGCCGCCGGTCGATTCCAGCTTGAGGTTGAAGGTCACCTTGCCGCCCTCGCGCTTCATGAAGCTTGCGAGATTGTAGACGAGACCGTCGTCGCCGATCAGCACGACGTCGAGATTCTGGCCCCCGCCGGCCTCGACCGAGCCGTTGAGGATGTCGCCGCTCTTCATATTGAAGGCGCCGATCTGAACTCGCGGGCTGCGGTCGATGCCGATACCGGGCCGGCGCAGGAAATCGACCATCGGGCATTGCGCCTCGGTCATCGGCCGCAGGTGGATCTGCGCCTCGAAGCCCTGCGCGGCCTTGAAGGCGCTGTCGAAGGCGACGAAGGGTGCGGACGAACTGCCGAAGCCTTCCAGCGTCGCCTTTCGATCGCCGATCTCCAGCGGCCAGAGGAAAAAGCAGGAGCCGCCGTCATAGTCGCGGACATAGCGCTCGATCCGCTCGGCCGGGGTACGCGGCTCGGGGTCCGGAACCATGGCGGCGGCCTGCGGCGGCGAGGTTGTCTGGCTGGCGGGCGGCGTCGGGATGACGACCGCGACGGGCGGCGGCTCCGGCGGCTTCACTTCGACGGCCACAGGCGGCTTGACGGATTCCGTCCCCGGCGGACGTGTAGGGGCTTGCTGCGGGGGCGGTTCGACATTGACCGCGATCTGCGATCCCGATGAGCTGAACGGAGGCCGCTGAGGCCGCGAAGGCTGCTGCTGCCCGGCTTGCGGTTGCGCGGCAGGAGGCTGAGCTGTCGGAGGCTGCGAGGGCGGGCTCTGCGCAGCGACGGGCTTCTCGGTGGCTGGAGGCGCAGCCGGCGTTGCGGACGCGGATGGCTGTGCCAGCGCTTCGGTGAGTGCCGGCTGGGCGCTCGTGGCGGGCACTTCGCTCAGGGCGGGCGGCGCGTTCGTTGTCGTGGGGGCGCTGGTGGACGGCTGTTCCGAAAGCGGCGGTGGCTCGTTGGTGGCAACACGCGGGGGCTGGCTGCCGCCCAGAGTCGTCCAGGCGTAGAAGCCGCCGCCTGCCAGCAGCGCGAGCACGGCGATGCCGGCGACGAGCGGCAGGGGCGAGCGCCCCGCTTTTTCCGGATCTGCCTTGCCGATCGGCGCCTTGGCCGCTGCCGTCTTTCCGAAAGCCGGCGCCTGCCAGTTGGCGACTTCGGCCATGTCGGCGGGGCGATCCTTGGGGTCGGGCGCGAGCATGCGTGCCAGCAGCGGGCGGATGCGCGCATCGACGCCGGAGAGATCGGGCAGGCGGCGGCGCTTGTCGATGATGTCGACCTGGCTGCCGCCCATGTCGATGGCGCGCCCGGTCAGGGCCTGGGCCAGCACCAGCGCGAAGGAATACATGTCCGAGCGGCCGGAGACTTCGCCGCCGTAGAGGCCGAGCTGCTCGGGCGAGACATAGTTGTATTTCCCGGCGAAGCCGGAGCCGATCACCGTGCCCTCGCCGAGGATGCTGGAGCGGGCGATGCCGAAATCGATGATCTTGGCGCGGGAGGGATCGCCGCCCGGCAGGATGATGTTGTCCGGCGAGATGTCGCGATGGATGATGCCGAGCCGATGCGCCGCATGCAGGCCGGGTCCCACGCGCTGGCGCAGGATGTCGGCTTCCTCGACGCTGAGCGGCCCCTGCCGGATGCGCTCGGAGAGCGGCTGGCCGTCGACGAATTCCATCGCGAGATAGGGCGTTTCGCTCACCGGATCGATGGCGAAGACGTAGTAGCGGACGATGGCTTCGTTATAGAGATTGTGCAGGGCTGCCGCCTCGCGCCGGAACAGGGCGAGCACGGCCTCGTCGCGTGCCATCTCGGGGCGGATCATCTTGATCGCCACGGCATCACCGGTCTGGATGGCGCGGCCCTTGTAGACCTCGCCCATGCCGCCGACGGCGATCAGGCTCTCGATTTCGTAGATGCCGTTCAGCTTCGTGCCGATGCGGGCATTGGCGCGGGGCGCGAAGACGGTGCGCTCGGAGTCGTCGCTCATGGCGTTGTGCTCCCTGGCGTCGTGCCCCCGCGTATGGACCGGTTCGGCATCCAGCGTGTCCTTTCGCTCATGCCCTGTCGATAGCGCACGATCACGACCGTGACATTGTCGTGCGCGCCGCGCTCCAGCGTCAGCGCCAGCAGGGCGTCGCACGCCTCCTGCGCGTTACCGGCTTGGACGGCAGCCAGGATTTCCGTGTCCGTGACATGCTCGGTCAGCCCGTCCGAGCAGAGCAGGAAGGCGTCGCCATCGGCGATCTCGCCGTTCTCGAGGTCGAGCTCGGGTGTCTCGTGGACGCCGATGGCGTGGGTGATGATGTGCCGGCGCGGCGAGCGCTTCGCCTCCTCGGCGGTGAGGAGGCCGCGATCGACCATGTCCTGGACCTCGGTATGGTCGCGCGAGACCTGCGCGATGATGCCGCTGCGGATCAGGTAGATGCGGCTGTCGCCGGACCAGAGGCAGGCAAAATGGCGCTGGTGGATCAGGAGGCAGACGAGCGTCGCGCCCATGGTCGCGCCGCGCCGGTCGACCTCAGCGCGCAGGTCCTCGTTGGCCTTGAGCACGCCGGCTTCGAGCATGGCGAGCAGGTCCGGCGCGGAACCTGCGGCGCCGACCGCCTCCAGCGCCGCGACGACGGTCGCGCTGGCGAGCGCGCCGTTCTCGTGCCCGCCCATGCCGTCGGCGACGGCCCAGAGGCCGATTTCCGGCCGCAGGATGAAATTGTCCTCGTTGGCCTTCCGCACCATGCCGGTATGACTGATGCAGCCGGTCTCGAAATCAGCATTTCGGCGCGGGGCGTCGTTCATGGTGTCGCCCTCATGACCCGGCTCGCTCGGGCGCGAGGTGGCCGTCGAAGCGGCCGGTGAGCAGGCCGGCGAAGAGATAGGGATCGGGCAAGGCGTGGCCGGTGAGGGCCAGCGGCTCGAAATTTGGGCCGCCAACAGTCCAAAGATAACACGCATGGGCATAGGCGCGGGCATGGTCTTCGACGCGCAAGGCGGCCAGACGCTCGGGGAAACCGGAGGCGATCGCGGCGCTGACGATGGTGCCGTCGGAGAGGCGGACCATGTCCTGCGGCGGGGCGGCGAGATGGTGGTCGTGGGGGACGGGCAGGGTGGCGAGGCGCTGCGCCACGGCTTCGTAGCTCGCTTGGGGCTCCAGCGCCTGCAGCAGGAAATCCTCGATCGCCTCGAACCATGTGTCCTGCGGATCGAGCTCCGGCGGCGGGATCGCGGCGCCCGGGCCGGCGGCGGCGAAGACCGCCAGCGGGAAATAGCGGCCGACGCCATCGACGGAGGGCATGAAGGCGCCAGCCACCGTCTGCCCGCCATGGGCACCGCCGAGCCAGAAGCGCCAGATCGGGGCGTTGAGATAGGCCTCCTGCCAGCGATTGCCGAGTTCGAGCCGGCTCGCGGTCAGGCCGCCCTGGAGCCATTTTTCGTAAGTGGCGAGGAAGCCGGAGGGGGCGTTGAGCGCGATGAAGTCGCGCTTGGCCGGCAGCTTGCCGAAGAGGCCGCAGCTCAAGGCTCAGATCCCGGTTGGGCAGCGGATTTCCCGCAGCGCCGGCAGGATCAGCGGGTTCTTGAGCGAGCCGACGCCGAAAGAGTAGCCGACCTGCCGGCCGCCGGCATTCAGGTTGAAGCCGACATTGTCGCCCTGCTTCAGCACCGAGCCGGCATCGAGCAGGCGGAAGAAGGACCAGGTGCCCTCCTTTTCGAAGAGCTTGGCCTCGCCACCTTGACCGCCGCCACCCTGCTGGCCCGAGGAGAAGAAGCCACCGCTGAACATGCCGCCGGAATTGTTGCTGCCGCCGCCGAGCGTCAGTGTCACCGCCGTCTTGCCGACGCCGCCGCCCGGCCACATCACCGGGGTCGGCGTGTTGACGCCCTGCTGGCTCGTCACGGTGAAGCCGTTGATCTCCAGCTTGGCATTGGCGGCATCGGCCGAGAGCGCGGTCGGTGTCACCACCATCTGGAAGGAGGGCAGGTTGCCGCCGGTCGGGAAGAACGCCTCCTTGATCTCGTTGGCGCGCTGGAACTCGCGCAAGGTCGTCGGCGAGAGCGCGCGGGCCACGCGGCTGTCGACGCGCCAGTTCCATTGCGGCTTCGAGGTGTCGACGAAGGGCTCGAGCCGCTCCTTGTAGAACTTGTCCATGATCTGGCCGGGCGCGAAGAGCCGGGCGAAATCGGCGAGCGGCACGTCGCGCGTGCTCGCCTTGGTGAAGGGGTAGCGGTTGTTCATCACTTCGGTGCAGACGCGTGTGACCTGCTCGGCCAGGGCCTGTCGCAGCAGGGCGACGGTCGCGCCAGTGGCATCGCCCTCGAAATCGTTGACCGCCTGGATGACCATGCCGTCGAAGGGGGCGGGATAGCGCGAGGAATTGGCGCGGAGCGTCGCTATCAGCGGCACGAGCGCGGCATTCGCCGCCGCTGACTGGGCCGGGTTGGTCGCGGCTGTCGCGAGGTTCTGGTTGATCTCCGAGAACGTCTGGAGGAGCTGGTCGACCGGCCGGCGGCCGAGATCGCCATCGACGAGGACGTGGAAGGGCTTGAACTGCGATTCGATATCGGCGCCGAGCGCGGTATCGGGCCCGCCGCCCGCCAGCACGCGGTCGACGCCGGGCGCTGCCAGCGGCAGGTTGGTGCCGAGGCGGCTCAAGGCGTTGCTCGCGCGCTGGGCTAGCGTATCGGCGGCTGCCTGGGCCGCGGCCTGCGCGACGGCCTTCTTGGCGTTGGGGCGTTCCTTGGTGAGCTGAGTCTCGTCGCGGAGCGCTTCCAGCACCTGCTTGAAGGGGGACGTCGCGGCCGAGATGGCGCTGAGCGCGACGTAGCGCGGCTTGTCGGCGTTGAGCGGCCGGAGCTTCAGGCGCTTCAGCATGCGCTGCCAGCTCGCGGCATAGTCACGGCTGTAGAGCTTCATCAGGTCAGGGAAGAGCGTGGCGTACTGGGCGGTGATCGCCTGCTGGTCGAGGTTCTCGCCGAGCACCCAGCGCTCGCGCTCGATCTGGTCGCCGATATCGCCGAGCTTGGCGATAAAGGCGTTCTGGAAGCCGTCATAAGTGTAGAAATAGGGCACGCGGATCTGGTCGAGATCCTCTCCGGTGATGCCCTCGAAGACCAGGCGCACATCGGAGCCGCCGCGCTGCGAGACGACCCAGTCCTTCTGGCTCTCGCTGCGGGACTGCGTGCGCAGGAGCTCATAGGCGCGCTCGGCGATGCTGAGGCGGCGGAGCGTGCGCTGGCTCTGCTCGATCAGCGACTGGTTGAGCTTGACGATCGGCTCGCCCGTGCCCTCGTCGAGATCGAGCATGGCGGCGAGATGTTCCTCCAGAGCCTCGCGGCCCTTGGCATTCGCCGGGCCGGGGAAGAGGTTCTCGGCCCAGTCGAGCCGCATCCAGGAGGTCACGAGCTCGCGGTCGAGCTTCGCCTGGCCGCCGACCATCATGTAGACCTTCAGCGCCTCGTAGACGAAGCCGGGATTGTTGGCGTTGGCCTCGAGCTGCTCCTCCAGCCGGAAGATGATGCGCGAGCGCAGCATGCGCTCCAGCGCTTGCTGATAGGTGATCTCGGTCGCGTTCTGGAGGCGGTCGCGCTGGCTGAGCCCGAAGGTGGCGAGCGTCGGTGTCGGCTCGCTCTTCGTCGCATAGCCCGCCGGCATGTTCCGGAGCTTATGCAGCAGCGGCAGGATGCGGCTGAAATTGCGGTCGGAGATCGTGGTTTCCTGCAACACAGGCGCCGCGGCGCTGCGGTAGTCGGACAGCCCGTAATTGGTCGCGGTGATCAGGTCGCTGTTGCGCGAGAAGCTGGTCCACCACAGGCCGAGAGCGGCGAGCGACAAAAGCGCGACCGTGGCGAAGCCGGCGATGCGCAGCGCGGTGGTGCGGCGCGCGGCGCCGAGATCAGTCGAGACCCAGCCGGATTCGCCGATCACGACCTTCTGGACCAGCTCGGTCAGGAAATAGCTCTTGCCCTTGCCGGAGAAGGAGGCTGCGCCGGCATGGTCCGAGCCGAAATTGCGCGAGAGGGCGCCGATCAACTGGTCGATCGGCGTTCCCTCCTGCGTGCCCGAGGTGAAATAGAAGCCGCGCAAGGTCGCATTGGCGTGGTAGCGCGTCGGCTCGAAGACACGGGTGAGGAAATCGACGATGGAACGCTTCAGCGTCGCCATCTGGCTCGGGAAGCCGAAGATCTGGGCGCGCGCCGTCGGGTTGTGCTCATCCTGCAGACGGTCGGGCAGGCGCTCGTTCAGCCGCTCGATCAGCGCGTCGTATTCCGGCGGCACGTCGCCGATCATGTTGCGGGTCTTGTCGGCGGTCTGGAAGGTATGGCCCCAGACCATGCGCCGCTGCGGCTCGGTCAACTGGCCGAAGAATTCGTTGAAGCCGGCGATCAGGTCGGCCTTGGTGAAGACCGCATAGACCGGGAAATCGACCTTCAGGCGCTCGTGCAGTTCGAGCAGGCGGGCGCGGATCGCGTCGGCATGGGCAGCGATCTCTTCGGCTGAGGAGGTCAGCAGGTCCTCGACGCTGATCGCGACCAGCACGCCGTTGATGGGCTGGCGCGGGCGATTGGTCTTGAGCAGGTCGAGGAAGGCAAACCAGCTCGATTTCTCCGCCTTGGTGTCGGTGTCCTGCGTGGTGTAGCGGCCGGCGGTGTCGATCAGCACCGCGTCCTCGGCGAACCACCAGTCGCAATAGCGCGTGCCGCCCGAACCGGCGACAGCGGCCGGAGTCGTGCCGCGCGCCAGCGGGAATTTCAGGCCGGAATTGACCAGTGCGGTCGTCTTGCCGGCGCCGGGCGGGCCGATGATGACATACCAGGGCAGGTCGTAGAGATAATCGCCGCCTTTGCCGCGCGCGCTCTTCAGGGTTGCCAGCGCATCCTTCATCGCGCTGGAAAGGGCGGCGCCGTCGCCGGTCGATTCTTCCTTTTCCAGCGCCTCAGTGAGCGCGGCCGTCGCCTTGCGGCGGCGAATGACGATGACGGCGATCCAGCCGAGCGCGCCGACAAGCAGCAGCACGGCGATCGGCAGGCGGACCCAGACGGACTCGAACGGGCGGACCTCGCCGAAGGCGACGAAGGGGCCACCGAACCAGATCAGCGCAGCGAGCGCGAGCGCGCCGATCAGGATCGCGACGATGCGGAGCCAGGTGGCGAGGTTCATCGTTCCGCCTCCTAGTTCTGACGCTGGATCAGGATCTCGACGCGCCGGTTCTGGGCGCGTCCATCGGCGGTGTTGTTCGGCGCGATCGGGGCGTCGGCGCCCTTGCCCTCGGTGGCGATCCTGTCCGGCTTGCTGAGCTTGGCCTTCAGCCCATCGCCAACCGCCTTGGCGCGGGCCTGCGAGAGCTCGACATTGGACGGGAAGCGGGCGGTACGGATCGGCACGTTGTCGCTATGGCCGACGACCTTGATCGCGCCGCCCTCCTGCTCCAGCACGCCGGCGATGCGCTCGATCAGCGGCTGGAACTCCGTGCGCACGGCGGCCTGACCGGGTTCGAACAGGGTGATGCCGACGAGGCGGACGATGACGACGTTGGGCGTCACCAGGCAGACGATCGGCGGCTGCACGGCGGCGCAGACCTTGGGCGGCTGCGGCGGTGGTGGGGGAGGCGGCGGGGGGGCCGTGAAGACCTTGCGCATGATGCCGATCTCGCCCTTGGGATGAACCGAGAGCAGGGCGGTCGAGGCCGCCTCGGCATTGCCGGCGAGAAGGGCGCGGAAGACGAAATAGACGCCGAGCAGGGCGACGGCCGCGATCGCGGCCACCGACCAGACCGGCACCTTGAAGCCGGCGACCGCCTGCGCGATAGCCTGTCCGCGCCAGCGCGGTGAGAGTTCGGGATCGGGCTGCTTCACCCGGCGCAAGGTCTCGAACAGGTTGCGCTGGATCATCTGGAGGTTGTTGGCGCCGCCGGCAGACGTGCGATGGATGCCCTGGAAGCCCAGCGCCAGGCAGGCATGCATCAGCTCCAGCAGGTCGTAATTGACCGACGGATCGGCCTTGGCCTTGTCGAGCATCTCGAAGAAGCGGACGCCGCCGATGCGCTCGCCGAAAAAGCGCGAGAGCATGCTGTACTGGGTCCAGACATGGCGGTCGTCGCCGGGGATGTTCTGGACGATGTCGTCGGCGGTGGCGGCGATGACGTATTTCGCGGTCTGCGCCGTCTCGGCCGAGACGCCGGCGGCACGGACCTCATGCTCGAAGGCCTCGATCGTCTCGCCGACCTGGCCAAGAAGCTGGGCGAAGGGGGCGTTCGAGAGATTGGCGCGCATCCGCCCGAGCAGGAGCAGGAGCGGGCCTGCGGCGCGCAGCAGCGGATTGGCGTTCGGCGTCAGGAGTTGGTCGCGGCGGGGCAGGGCTTGGCCGCCGCTGGAAGGCGGCGGAGCCTGCCGCTGCGGGACCGGCGCCGGCTGCGACATCCATTCGTCGCCGGTGCCGGGCACGCCGGGCGAGGGCGCCTGCGGCGGCTGATAGGGCTGGGG
>NZ_JAFKFW010000019.1 GCF_017308015.1 Allobosea sp. | reverse complement strand
GAGCCGGGCCGAGAAATCGCCGGCTGCGGCCGCCGCGACGACCTCCCCGACATCCGACACAACCGCTTCCATCGACTGCGCCCGGGCGAGCCGCGCAGATGCCGCAGCCCGCTCCTGTTCCTGCAGCAGGGTGACCTGCTCGGTGCTCTGGCGCAGCACGGAGACCGCACGCGCCATGGCGCCGATCTCGTCCGGACGAGTGGAGTGAGGGACCTCGACGCTGGTGTCGCCGGCGGTCAGCTTTTCCATGACCCGGCTGAGATCGAGGATCGGGCGGGTGATCGAGCGCTGCGCGAAAACGAGCGCAACGCCGACCGAAACCAGGAGCGTCGTCAGCAGGACGATCGGCAGCAGCCACTGGACCTGCCGGGTGAAGGCGGTCGCCTCGTCGCTGATCGCGTTGCCGGCCTTCTCGACACGTTGGCTGTAATTGATGAGCAGGTCGTTCAGGGCCTTGCGATTGGCGCGGTTGGCCTCGTTGTTGCCCTGCTCGTTCGCCGCTGCGGGCGATACCTCGCGGCCAAGCCGAGCGGTTTCGGTCCGGAACGTGATGAATTCCTCGACTGCCCGGGCAATCTGCTCGGCAGTATTGCGCTCTTCGGCGGGTGCGATCCTCTGCAGAGCGGCGCTGAACTTACGCAGGGTCGGGAAGCGGTCCTCGACACCTTTGACGAAGGGCTCGGCTTCCTTGCTGGTCTTCGCCATGTAGATGCCGCGAGAATCCATCACCACGGCTGTGACCACGCCGTTGATGCGCTGGGTCAGCAGCGCGACATCGGCCTGGATCTCGGAGCGCGTGTTCAGATCGTCGGCCTTGTGCAGACCGTACAGGCTGATGATTGCGGACAGGATCGCTCCGCCGGCCACGATAGCCAGCATGGCGAGAATTTTCAGGCGGATTGATTTCATGAATGTCGCCCCGAGGCGGCTTCCCCCCAATGGAAACCGTTACAGACGCCGACCTTTGGGGATTAATGATAAAAAACTGCTTAAAAGCTTAGGCGGCGAAGCCATTCAGCTCTGCTGCCAAGGCTTCAAGGCAGGCAAAAGACTCTCCCGCGACGCGACTGAACTGATCCTTGGCGGGGCTTCCGGGCTATGACGAATGCTGCCATTCGTCTTCGAGAGGGCGGTTTGATACGAGGGAGGAAGGGCTTCTGCCAGCTCGCCGGGCGAATGGCATGATGGCCTGCCCCTTGATAGAGCGTCCTCGCCTGAACATGTTTGGCATCATCCGCTGCCCCGTCCCGATCTCCGGTTAGCTATCTCATGTCCGAAAACAGCAATGCTCCCGTCATGCACGCCACCACCATCCTGATGGTGCGCAAGGGTGGGCGCGTCGTTATCGGCGGAGACGGTCAGGTCTCGCTGGGCCAGACCATCATGAAGGGCAATGCCCGCAAGGTGCGCCGCCTCGCCAAGGGCGACGTGATCGCGGGCTTCGCCGGCGCCACCGCGGATGCCTTCACGCTGTTCGAGCGACTCGAGAAGAAGCTCGAGCAATATCCGACCCAGTTGCTGCGCGCCTGCGTCGAGCTGGCCAAGGACTGGCGAACCGATCGCTATCTGCGCCGGCTGGAGGCGATGCTGCTCGTCGCCGACAAGGAGGTTTCGCTCCTGATTTCGGGGACCGGCGACGTGCTGGAACCGGAGGCGAGCGAGCACGGTGCGGTGATGGCGATCGGCTCCGGCGGCAATTACGCGCTCTCGGCGGCGCGCGCGCTGATCGATGTCGAGCCCGACGCCGAGGCGATCGTGCGCAAGGCGATGAAGATCGCCGGCGATATCTGCGTCTACACCAATCATTCGCTCGTCATCGAGACGCTCGAAGCGGCCTGAGATTCGCGGCTCGCACCATTTCACCCGGATACAGCACGACCATGACCAGCTTTTCCCCCCGCGAGATCGTCTCGGAGCTCGACCGCTTCATCGTCGGCCAGAAGGACGCCAAGCGCGCCGTCGCCATCGCGCTGCGCAACCGCTGGCGTCGCCAGCAGCTCGAAGGGCCGCTGCGCGAGGAGGTTTCGCCGAAGAACATCCTGATGATCGGGCCGACCGGCTGCGGCAAGACCGAGATCGCCCGTCGCCTCGCCAAGCTGGCGAATGCGCCCTTCCTCAAGGTCGAGGCGACCAAGTTCACCGAGGTCGGCTATGTCGGCCGCGATGTCGAATCGATCGTGCGCGACCTCCTCGAAGTCGCCATCGCGCTGGTGCGCGAGAGCCGGCGCAAGGATGTCCAGGCCAAGGCCCATGTCGCGGCCGAGGAGCGCGTGCTCGACGCGCTCGTCGGCGCGAATTCCAGCCAGGCGACGCGCGATTCCTTTCGCCGCAAGCTGCGCAACAACGAGCTCGACGACAAGGAGATCGAGGTCGAGGTCGCTGCCGGTGCGGGCGCATCCGCGCCGATGTTCGAGGTTCCCGGCATGCCCGGCGCCTCGATCGGCGCGATCAACCTCTCCGACATGCTCGGCAAGGCCTTCGGCCAGAAGGGCAAGCCCAGGCGCGTCCTGGTCAAGGATGCCTACCAGCCGTTGCTGGCCGAGGAGAGCGACAAGCTGATCGACCAGGATGCGATCATCCAGGCCGCGATCCGCGAGGTCGAGGAGAACGGCATCGTCTTCCTCGATGAGATCGACAAGATCTGTGCCCGCGAGGGCAAGGGCGGCGCCGATGTCTCGCGCGAAGGCGTGCAGCGCGACCTGCTGCCGCTGATCGAGGGCACGACCGTCGCGACCAAGCATGGTGCGGTGAAGAGCGACCACATCCTCTTCATCGCGTCGGGAGCCTTCCACGTCTCGCGCCCCTCCGACCTGCTGCCGGAACTGCAGGGCCGCCTGCCGATCCGCGTCGAGCTCAACCCGCTCGATATCGAGGATTTCAAGCGCATCCTGACCGAGACCGAAGCGAGCCTGATCAAGCAGTCGGTGGCCCTGATGGCGACCGAGGAGGTCGCGGTGACCTTCACGCCGGACGCGATCGACGCCATCGCCCGCATCGCCGTCGAGGTGAATTCGACGGTCGAGAATATCGGCGCCCGCCGGCTCCAGACAGTGATCGAGCGCATTCTGGACGAGATTTCGTTCACGGCGCCGGACCGCTCGGGCGAGGCCGTGACGATCGACGCTCCCTATGTCGAAGCGCGCATCGGCGACCTCGCCAGGAACGCCGACCTGAGCCGGTTCATCCTCTGATGGAGAAACCGGCGGCATCGGCCCCGGATTCCTCCCGTCTCGCACGCGATTCGGCCATCGTCGGCGCGGCCACGATCGCCTCGCGCCTGCTCGGCTTCGCTCGCGACGTGCTGATCGCGCGGTTGCTCGGCGGTGGCCCGGTGGCGGATGCTTTCCTGGCGGCCTTGCGCCTGCCCAATCTCGTGCGGCGCGTGCTCGGCGAGGGCGGGCTCAATGCCCCCTTCGTGCCGCTCTATCTCGCCGTCAAGGGCGAGCGCGGTGAGGCCGCGGCGCGCGGCTTTGCCGGAGAGGCGGCCGGGCAGATCGGCCTGCTGCTGCTGGTGCTGGTCGGCCTGGGCGAGCTTCTGGCCCCCTGGCTCGTGCTCGGCCTTGCCGGCGGCTTCGCCGATTCACCCGAAACCCTGGCGATGGCGGCGTCCTACACGCGATTGATGCTGCCTTTCCTGTTTCTGACGACGCTCGCAGCCATGCTGGCGGCGTTGCTCAATGCCGAGAAGCGCTTCACGGTCGCCGCGCTGGCCCCGGCGTTGATGAATGCGATGCTGCTCGTCGTGCTCCTGCTGTTGCACGCAAAGGGCGTACAGCCCCAGACCGGTGCGCGCTGGCTCGCGCTCTGTACGAGCCTGACCGGCCTCGCCCATCTCGTGATGATCCTTTTGGCCCTGCGCGGTCCCGGCCTGCCGCGCCCGAGCCTGCGCTGGTCGCCGGACCTGACCCGGCTTGTCCGCACGGGTGGAGCGACCCTGCTCGCCGCTTCCGCCGCCCAGCTTGTCCTGCTGGTCGCGACGCAGATCGCCTCGACCGGCCCGGGAGCGGTCGCGGCGCTCTATTATGCCGACCGCGTCTTCCAGCTCCCACTCGGCTTCGTCGGTGTCGCGATGGGCACCGTCGTGCTCTCCGACATGGCGCTGGCGGCGAACCGTGAGGGCCCCGACGCCATGCTCGGTCAGGCGCTGGCGCTGGGTCTTGCGCTCGCCTTGCCGGCGGCGACCGCGCTCGTTGCGCTCGCCGAGCCGATTGTCTCGGCGCTCTTCGAATATGGCCGCTTCGATGCCGCCGATCGCGCTCGGACGGCCACGGCGCTCGCCGCCTTCGGCTACGGCCTGCCCTTCGCCATCGCCGCCAAGGTCTTCGGCCAGGTTTATTTCGCCCGCCGGGCGCCGCGCCTGCCGCTTGTCTCGGGCGGCCTCGCGGTGCTGGTTGCTGCCTTTATCGGCTTCTGTCTGGCGGATGAAGGCAACGCGGCCGGGATGGCGGCGTTGGCTGCGACCTTTGCTTTCGTGGCGCAGGCCTGCCTGCTCGGCGGGATGCTCCTGCGCGATGGCATCTGGCGCCCCAGCGTCAGCAGCTTGCGGCCGATCGCCGCCAGTCTCGCAGCCAGCGCGATCATGCTCGCCGTGCTGGCGCTGCTGCTCGGGCTGCTGAACGGGCCGTTGGCCTTCGATCAGCCGGCTCTGCATCGGATCGGGGCGCTTGGTCTGCTCTGCCTCGCGGGGCTCGCGAGCTATGGCGCAGCGGGCTGGGTGTTCGGGGCCTTCGGCGCTCTCCCCTTGCGCAAGCGGCGGGGTTGAGCCAGAAGCGCCGCTTCCCTTCTCCATCGTGACGACGGAGCACCCCATGTCGGGTTTTCATCAGCGCGTATTCTCAGGCATGCAGCCGACCTCGACGCTGCATCTCGGCAATTATCTCGGCGCGCTGACCAATTGGGTGGCGATGCAGAGGACGCATGATTGCGTGTTCTGCGTCGTCGACATGCATGCGATCACGATGTGGCAGGATCCGGCCGATCTGAAACGCGCTATCCGCGAGGTTACCGCCGCCTATATCGCGGCCGGCATCGATCCGCAGAAGAGCATCATCTTCAACCAGAGCCAGGTTTCGGGCCATGCCGAGCTCGCCTGGATCTGCAACTGCATCGCGCGGCTGGGCTGGATGAACCGGATGACCCAGTTCAAGGAAAAGGCCGGCAAGGACCGCGAGAACGCCTCGCTCGGCCTCTATGCCTATCCGAGCCTGATGGCGGCAGACATCCTGCTCTACAAGGCGACGCATGTCCCGGTCGGCGAGGATCAGAAGCAGCATCTGGAACTGACCCGCGACATCGCGCAGAAGTTCAACAACGACTTCGGTCCGCAGATCGCCGAACTTGGCCTCGGCACGGGCGAACTGGGCTTCTTTCCGCAGCCCGAGCCGATGATCATGGGGCCGGCCCAGCGCGTGATGAGCCTGCGCGACGGTACCAAGAAGATGTCGAAATCGGACGCCTCCGACTATTCGCGCATCAACCTGACCGACGATGCCGAGGCGATCGCCCAGAAGATCCGCAAGGCCAAGACCGATCCCGAGCCGCTGCCCTCCGAGGAGAAGGGCCTGGAGGGCCGACCGGAGGCCGAAAATCTCGTCGGCATCTATGCGGGCCTGTCGGCTTCGTCGAAGGATGCGGTGCTCAAGCAGTTCGGCGGCGGTCAGTTCTCCGGCTTCAAGGCGGCGCTGGTCGATCTCGCGGTCGAGAAGCTCGCGCCCATCGCCGGCGAGATGCGCCGTCTGCTGGCCGAGCCCAGGCACATCGACGACATCCTCGGCGCAGGCGCGGACCGGGCCGATGCGATCGCGGCGCCGATCATGCGCGAGGTCAAGGACATCGTCGGCTTCGTCCGGAGCCGGTGACGCAGGGTGCACTTGCGCCGGGGTGCCGGCGCAGGCCACCATGCCCTTCCCTGAAGCGGCGGCAGGACAGTTCATGGTCAAGAGACGGCGGTCCTACGAGACGGGCCATCGCCCGAAATTCCTCGCCGTGGTCGATGGCAGCGAGGAGTGCTCCAAGGCGATTCGCTTTGCAGCGCGCCGCTGCGCGCGCGTCGGCGCGGCGATCGTCCTGCTCGGCGTCGCGACCCCGCCCGAGCACGAGACCTGGCTCGGCGTCGGCGAAGTCATGCAGGCCGAAGCCGAGGCAGAGGCCGAGAAGCGTCTCGAAGGTGCGGCTGCGGCTGTGCGTGCGCTGGCCGGCCTCGAGCCCGAAAAGGTCGTGCGCGTCGGCAACAAGGCCGATGAGCTCGTCAGGCTGATCGAGGAGGACGAGGATATCTCGCTGCTCGTCCTGGCGGCGGGCACCAGCCGCGAGGGACCGGGCCCTCTGGTCTCGGCGCTGGCCGGCAAGTCATCGGCGAGCTTCCCGATTCCCGTCGCCATCGTGCCCGGCCATCTGGAGGACGAGGAGATCGACGCCCTCGCCTGAGGATGTCGCCTGCGATTCCATGCCGCTGGAATGATTCCAGCCGGCGGCCTATATCGGAGCCAGGAACGGCGACCTTGAATCGCCTGTACCGGAGGCAAGTCCATGTTCATCCAGACCGAAGCCACGCCGAATCCGGCGACCCTGAAGTTTCTTCCCGGCCGCGCCGTCATGCCCGACGGTACGCTCGACCTGCGCGACGTCACGGACGCCGAGCGCTCGCCGCTGGCGCAGCGCCTGTTCGGCGTTTCCGGCGTTTCCGGCGTCTTTCTCGGCTCCGATTTCATCACCGTCACCAAGTCGGACAGCGAATGGCCGCATCTGAAGCCCGCGATCCTCGGCGCCATCATGGAGCATTTCATGTCGGGCGCTCCGGTCCTGGCAGCCGGCTCGGCCGCCGATGTGATCGAAGAGGGCGAGTTCTTCGATCCCGCTGATGCGCAGACCGTCGAGACGATCAAGGACCTGCTCGAAACCCGTATCCGTCCGGCTGTTGCCGGCGATGGCGGCGACATCACCTTCCGCGGCTATCGCGACGGCACGGTCTATCTGGCGATGAAGGGCTCCTGTTCGGGCTGCCCCTCCTCGACCGCGACGCTGAAGCACGGCATCCAGAATCTGCTGCGCCACTTCCTGCCGGATGTGCGGGAAGTCGAAGCCATCTGAGCGGAACGGAATTGTTGGTGACGATGAGCCGGGCCTTTCGCGGAATGACATCCTGATGCGCATTCTCGCGATCGATACCGCGCTCGGCGCCTGCTCGGCCTGCGTGCTGGATACGGCCGATATGGCGAAGCCCATCGCGATCGAGCAGATCGCGATGGACCGCGGCCATGCCGAGGCATTGATGCCGCTCGTCGAGCGCGTCATGAAGAATGTCGAGGGTGGCTTCGGCTCGCTTTCGCGCGTCGCAGTGACGGTCGGTCCCGGCAGCTATACGGGTCTTCGCGTCGGCGTCAGCGCGGCCCGCGCCATCGCCTTCGCCACGGGCATCCCGGCGGTCGGCGTAACCACGGTCGCAGCCTGTGCCGCGCCCTTGATCGGGCGTGAATCGGGCCGGGTGATCGCCGCCGCGCTCGATGCCAGGCATGGCCAGGTCTGGTTCCAGGCCCTCACCGCCGAAGGCAAGCCGCTGGTCTCGCTCCGGCAGGTCAGCTATCGCGACGCGGCCCGCGCCATCGGCGCGGGTCCCGTCAGCCTCGTCGGCTCTTCGGCTCTGGCCGTCGCCAACGAAGCCTGGGCGATCGGCCTCGATGCGCTGGTGATCGACGATGCCAAGGCGCCGGATATCGCCTGGGTCGCCCGGCTCGGTTTCATCGCCGATCCGGAAACAGCGCCCCCTCGGCCGCTCTACCTGAAGGCGCCCGAAACGACGCCGCAGGACAAAGCCCGCCTGCCGCGCCGGTGAGCCCATCCCCCAAATGGTGGTTGCCCCTGGGTCAGCCTGTGCGAACAGGCGGTATGGCTTGGCTTCGCAGACTGCTTCACCCTGATTCGGTCCCGCTGCGGACGAGGCGGCTCGATGCCGGGCATGCCCTTGATGTCGCGACCCTGCATCATCACGGTGGTTTCGCCCGCGGTTGGGAGCCGGCCGAATGCGCGGCACTGATCGCCGATTCGGCGGTGGCGGCGGATGGCGTCTTCAGCGGCGGCGGTCATCGTCCCGAGGGTTTTGTCATCTCCCGGAAGGCTGCCGACGAAGCGGAGATCCTGAGCATCGTGGTCGCGCCGGTGCGCCGGCGCGACGGTTTCGGCCGCGCGTTGCTGGCGGCGCATCTCGCCCGGCTGGCCGAGGAAGGCACTACCCAGGTCTTCCTCGAGGTCGAAGAAGGCAATCTACCGGCGGAGCGGCTCTATCGTCATTTCGGCTTCCGCGAGGTTGGCCGGCGCAAGGGCTATTACCCGAAGCCGGACGGCACCCGTGCCACCGCGATCGCGATGCGGCTCGATCTTGCGTGACAAGCCGATGCAATCGCGCCATTGACGGCACTCCGACCTCCGATGAGACCGCCCTTGCGCCGATGACCGGACCCGCCTCAGCATGAACGGCCTGCGCTTCGGTGCGCTCGCACGCCTGGCGATGCTGTGCACGGGCACGCTCGGGCTCGTCCTTGCCCAGCTCGTTTTCATGCGGGTCATGCCGTCGCGGCGCGGGGCCTTGCCGTTGCGTTTCCATCGCCTGACATGCCGTTGCCTTGGCGTGCGCACGCGGGTGCGGGGCAATCCGCCGCCGGCCGGAACCGGGGCGCTGATCGTCGCCAATCATGTCTCCTGGCTGGATATCGGCGTCATCGGTGCCGAGCGTGAGCTCGCCTTCGTCGCCAAGAGCGAGGTCGGCGAATGGCCGGTGGTCGGTTTCCTCGCCAATCTCCAGCGCACGCTCTACATCGACCGGCAGCGCCGCAGCGCGACGGCAGGCGTCGCGGCAACCATGGGCGCGCGCATCGCCAATGGCGAGGAGGTCGTGCTTTTCGCCGAGGGGACCACCGGCGACGGAACGCGCATCCTGCCCTTCCGCTCCTCGTTGCTCGGCGCGGCGCATCAGGCCATGGGCGATGCCGCGGCGGACGTAACGGTCTACCCGCTGACCATCACCTATACCGGCTCGCAGGGCTTGCCGGGCGGGCGCGACGGGCGGGCCGGGCTCGCCTGGTATGGCGATACCGAACTCTGGCCTCACCTGAAGCATGTGCTGGAACGCGGCACCGTCGATGTCGAACTGGTCTGGGGCGAGCCGATCGTCATGGGCCGGGCGACTTCGCGCAAGCAGGCGACGCGGCTGGCGGAGGCGTCGGTCCGCAAGGCCCGGCGGCAGGCCGTCACCGGCCGCCCCGAGGAATGACGCCGGCTGCTCCGCGGCCAGCCGTCGCTCGCTTTGCATCCCGCAGCCGTTTCCAAGGCGCCCGATCCGCAGTAAAGGATGCGTTTTGGAGACCCGATCTGCCGCGATGAAGAAAGTCCATATCAAGTCCTTCGGCTGCCAGATGAACGTCTATGACGGGCAGCGCATGGCCGACATCCTGAGCCATCAGGGCTATGAGGAAGCGGCGACGCCCGATGGCGCGGACCTGATTCTGCTCAATACCTGCCATATCCGCGACCGGGCGGTGCAGAAGGTCTATACCGAGCTCGGCAAGCTCCGTGACCTCAAGAACGCCCAGGGCGCGCAAGGCCAGGAGACGAGGATCGTCGTTGCCGGCTGCGTCGCGCAGGCCGAGGGCAGCGAGATCCAGCGACGTCAGCCCGCCGTCGATCTCGTGGTCGGTCCGCAGGCCTATCATCGCCTGCCCGAGCTTCTGGCCGAGGCCCACAAGCGCCGCGTCGTCGATACCGACCTGCCGGTCGAGGACAAGTTCGGCTTCCTTCCGGCGCCGAAGCGGCAGGCTATTCTGGCGCGCGGCGTCTCGGCCTTCGTCACGGTTCAGGAAGGTTGCGACAAGTTCTGCGCCTTCTGCGTCGTGCCCTATACGCGCGGCGCCGAGTTCTCCCGGCCGGTCGCGCAGATCATGGCCGAGGTCGAGCGCCTCGCCGACGCCGGCGTGCGCGACGTCACCCTGATCGGCCAGAACGTCAACGCCTATCATGGCGAGGGCCCGGACGGTGCCGTCTGGAGCCTGGCGCGCCTGATGCACCGCGTCGCGGAGGTGCCGGGCATCGCCCGCATCCGCTATACCACCAGCCACCCACGCGACATGGGCGACGATCTCATCGCGGCCCATCGCGACCTGCCGCAGGTCATGCCCTTCCTGCATCTGCCGGTGCAGGCGGGTTCGGACCGCATCCTCGCCGCGATGAACCGGAAGCATACCGGCGACGAGTACCGCCGCCTGATCGAACGCATCCGCGAGGCAAGGCCCGATATCGCGCTCTCCTCGGATTTCATCGTCGGCTTCCCGGGCGAGACTGACGCCGATTTCGAGGACACGATCCGCCTCGTCGACGAGATCGGCTTCGCTTCCAGCTATTCCTTCAACTATTCGCCGCGCCCCGGCACTCCGGCGGCCGATCTCGACGCGCAGATTCCACGCGAGCTGATGAACGAGCGGCTCTACCGTTTGCAGGAGCGCATCGAGCATCACCGGCAGGCCTTCAACCGCGCCATGATCGGGCGCACGGTGGATGTCCTCTTGGAAAGGGTGGGACGCTATCCGGGACAGCTTGCGGGCAAGTCACCCTATCTGCAGGCTGTGCAGATCGAGAGCGACGCGAATCAAATCGGCGATATCGTGCGGGTGGTGATCGAGAAGACGAGCACGAATTCGCTTTTCGGCCGGCTGACGGAAGCCGGGGATAGCGACGGAAAGGGCCTGGCCGCTTGAACGCGCCCGGTCACATTGCCGCTTGCGAGGGACGGGTGGTGGCCTGTCATCAGGCTGAAATCGTTGCGTCCGGTTATGCTGCGAGACGACCCGGCCGGGCACTCCTGCCCGTCTGGAACAGGTGCCGGCGACAGGCCATCCGCCACTCCGGCCCGAAGCGAGGCGACGCATTTGGCACAAGCTGATTCGACGCAAAGACCCGACCGGAACCCGCGGCGCGATCTCGCGCCCACCCGCCCCGAGGGCGGCGTGCGCGAAAGCGCGGGCCGTGAGGGGCTTGCGGCGACCGAGGTCGTGCTCTCCTTCGACGACAACCGCCTCGCAAACCTCGTCTTCGGCCAGTACGATCAGAATCTCGCCCATCTCGAGCGCCGGCTCGGCGTCGTGGTCAGCCCCAACGGCAATCACGTCACCGTGAAGGGCGCTCGTGAGACGGCCGAGCAGGCCGGGCGTGTGCTGAAGACGCTCTATGCCCGGGCCAAGGCCGGCGCGCCGGTCACGCTCGGCGAGGTCGACGGCGCGATCGAGGAAAGCAACGTCCAGCGCTCGCTGTTTCCGACGGCGGATGCCGCCAAGGCTTCGTTCGATGCGGTCGTGACGCGCAAGCGTGGGCCGGTCCGCGCACGCAACGCCGCGCAGGACGCCTATCTGCGCCAGCTCAAGCGTCACGAGCTCGTTCTCGCCGAGGGCCCGGCCGGCACCGGCAAGACCTGGCTCGCGGTCGGCCATGCGGTGTCGCTGATCGAGCAGGGTGTGGTCGAGCGCATGATCCTGTCGCGCCCGGCGGTGGAAGCCGGCGAGCGGCTCGGCTTCCTGCCGGGCGACATGCGCGAGAAGGTCGATCCCTATCTGCGCCCGATCTACGACGCGTTGAACGATTTCATGGAGGCGCGCCATGTCGAGCGCGGCCTGCAGACCGGCATGATCGAGATTGCGCCGCTCGCTTTCATGCGCGGCCGCACCCTGACCAATGCCGTGGTGCTCCTCGACGAGGCCCAGAACGCCACCTCCATGCAGATGAAGATGTTCCTGACCCGCCTGGGTGAAGGCTCGCGCATGATCATCACCGGCGATCCCTCGCAGATCGACCTGCCTCCGGGCCAGCGTTCCGGCCTGGTCGAGGCGGTGAAGCTCCTCAAGGATGTCGAGGGTGTCGGCTATGCCCGCTTCGAGGAAGGAGACGTCGTCAGGCATGAACTGGTGCGACGCATCGTCATGGCCTATGAGAGCGCGGCGCGTCATGAGCGCGCGGAACGGGAGGAGCGCTTGCGCAATCCCGAAACGCCCCCGGATCTCCACCGGGAAGGCGACAGCGAAGGGCTGAAGCGGATGTTGGCGCGGGAGCGGCCGCGATGAACGATCGACCTCGCGGGCGGCGCTCGGCGCCGCCACCCGAGAAGACGTCTCCTGAGATCCATCTCGACGTCAGGGCGCAGTCGCGTCGCTGGCACGAGTTCGGCAAGCTGCCGGGCCTGCGTGCGCTGCTGAACGAGGCGCTGGAGGCCGGAATCGCGGTATCCCCGCGCAAGCCCATGCCCGGGGCCGAGCTCAGCCTGCTGCTGACCGACGATAGGCGCATCCGCATCGTCAACCGCGACTGGCGCGGCTTCGACAAGGCGACGAACGTGCTCTCCTTTCCGGCCGCGCCGGCGGAGCGCATCACCCAAAGCCCGCTGCTCGGCGACATCGTCATCGCCTATGAGACGGTGCTGCGCGAGGCGGAAGCCGAATCCAAAAGCGTGGCGGACCATCTGCGCCATCTCGCCATCCACGGCCTGCTCCATCTCCTCGGTGAGGATCACGAGACCGAGGCCGAAGCGCGCCGCATGGAAGCGCTCGAAGTCGCAGCCCTCGCTCGTCTCGGCGTGGCCGACCCCTATGCCGGTGCCGAGCTTGTCACGGCGCCCAGCCCCTCTTCCGTATAAGTCCCCGCGATCATGAGCGACGACAGTCGACAATCCCAGAACGAAACCGCCGGCCGTGGCCTCGGCCATTGGCTCGGCCAATTCCTCGAACGCCTCGGTCTGCGTGCCGGCGGCACCGCCCGCGAGGAGATCGTCGAGGCCCTGGCCGAGGAGAATGGCGAGCTCGCCGATCTCTCCACCCAGGAGCGCGCGATGCTCAGCAATGTGCTGAGCTTGCGCGAGCGCCGCGTCGGCGACGTGATGATCCCGCGCGCCGATATCGTCGCTGTCCCGGCCGAGGCGACGCTGGATGAATTGCTCGCGCATTTCCGAACGGCCGGCCATTCGCGCCTGCCGGTTTTCGACGACACGCTCGATGACCCCCGCGGCATGGTCCATATCCGCGACTTCCTCGAATACATTGCCGAGAAGGCCCGGCCGGGGGAGAACCAGCCGCCGGAAGAGAACGGCAAGCTCGCCATCCCGCATACGCTCTCGTCCGTGGACCTCTCGACGCCGCTCACCGAGACGAAGCTGTTGCGTCCCGTCCTCTATGTTCCACCCTCGATGCCGGCGGTCGACCTGCTCGTGCGCATGCAGTCGACCCGCACCCATATCGCGCTCGTCATCGACGAGTATGGCGGGACCGATGGCCTCGTCTCGATCGAGGATCTGATCGAGATCGTCGTCGGCGATATCGAGGACGAGCATGATCTCGAGGAGACGCCGATCGTTCCGGCCGGCGAGAACCGCTTCACCGCGGATGCACGCGCGACGCTGGCCGAACTCAAGGACGCGACCGGAGTCGATCTCTCCGGCAACGAGGTCGCCGACGACATCGATACGCTGGGTGGGCTGATCGTCACGCTCGCCGGGCGCGTCCCGGCTCTGGGAGAGACGGTGAAGGGCCCGGATGGGCTCAGCTTCGAGATACTTGATTCCGATCAGCGGCGCGTGAAGCGCCTGACCATCCATTGCCGCGGCGAACCCGCGGCCGAAGAAGCGGCGATGGAACCGGGCTGATGGGGCTGGCGGGGGCAGCCGAGGCCGTCATTCTGGGCTGGGGCTGGCGGAAGCGCCTGATTGCGCTCGCTGCCGGCGCAAGCGGCGCGCTTGCCTTGCCGCCGCTCGATCTCTGGCCTGTTATCGTCGTGCCGATGACCGTCGCCGTTTGGCTGATCGACGGCGCCGTGGGCATCACTGCCTGGCGCCGCTTCAGGGCCGCCTTCGCCGTCGGCTGGTGGTGGGGTTTCGGTTTCTTCCTCGCCGGCTTGTGGTGGCTCGGCGCCGCCTTTCTCGTCGAGGCCGACAAATTTGCCTGGGCGATGCCGCTCGGCGTCGTCGCCTTGCCGGCCTTCCTCGCGGTCTTCCCGGCCTGCGCTTTCGGTCTGGCGCGTCTGGCGTGGCCCGAGGGAGCCGGGCGCATCCTCATGCTCGCCGCGATGCTGGCGCTCAGCGAGTGGCTGCGCGGCCATGTCCTGACCGGCTTTCCCTGGAACCTCTACGGCATGATGCTGGCGGGCGAGATTCACCTCGCCCAGGCTGCCTCGCTCGTTGGGCTCTATGGCCTGACCCTGTTCGCGGTAGCGATCGGCGCGGCTCCGGCTGTGCTCGGGACGGCGCGGACACCATCCGGGCGTAATGTGCCGCCACTCCTGGCTCTCGCCGCGCTGGCCGGCCTCCTCGCCTTCGGATTCTGGCGCCTGCCGGCGAATCCTTCCCCGCTCGTGGCCGGGGTGAAGCTCCGGCTGATGCAGCCCAATCTACCGCAGGATGCCAAGTTCAACGGGCGCAACGGTGAGGCCATCCTCAACAATTACCTGGCCTTGAGCGACCGGGCGACCAGCCCGACCACACCCGGCCTCCAGAACGTCACGCATCTCATCTGGCCGGAATCGGCCTTCCCCTTCCTGCTGGGCCGCACGCCCGGTGCCTTGTCCCGCATCGCTGCTGTGCTGCCGCCCGACGTGACTCTGATCACGGGCGCGGCACGTGCAGGCGAAACGTTGCCCGGCGAAAGCCGACCGCCGATCTACAATGCCATCCAGGTGGTCAATGATGAGGGTGTCGTCCTCGCCAGCTACGACAAGGTCCATCTCGTCCCCTTCGGCGAATACCTGCCGCCGTTCCTCGATACCCTGATCCGGGGCGTCGGTCTGTCCCAGTTCGTCTCGATTCCCGGCGGCTTCGCGGCCGGAAGCGCCCGGACGCCGCTCGCGATCAAGGGCCTGCCCGCTGCGGCACCCTTGATCTGCTACGAGGCGGTGTTTCCCGGCGAGGTCGCTGCGCGCGGTCCCCGCGCCGGCTATTTCCTGAATCTGACCAATGACGGCTGGTTCGGCCAGACCAGCGGCCCCTACCAGCATTTCGCGCAGGCGCGCCTGCGCAGCATCGAGGAAGGCCTGCCGCTGGTACGCGTCGCCAATACCGGGATTTCGGCAGTGGTCGATGCTTACGGCCGGACGGTGGCGAGCCTGCCTCTCGGCGTCGAGGGCGTGCTGGACTCGGGCTTGCCGCGCCCTGGCCCCATCACGCTCTATGGAAGGGCGGGAGACTTCGTCTTCGCCGGGCTTCTGCTGCTTTTCCTCGGGTTCTCCCGCTTCCGCGCACGGGAATGATCCCGATTGGAACTTTTTCGCGGCAGAGGGTGGATTAGCCGTGAAGCCTATAATAAAGGGACGGTTACCGCGCCGACCAGGATGGCGGCTCCTGGTCATGACACTGATGCCTGAGCAGGGTGAATCATGATCAAGAAGGTCCCCAATCCGATCGACAAGCATGTCGGCAGCCGCGTCCGCATGCGTCGGATGCTGGCGGGCGTCAGCCAGGAAAAGCTGGGCGAAGCCCTTGGGCTGACCTTCCAGCAGGTGCAGAAATACGAGAAGGGCTCCAACCGCATCAGCGCGAGCCGCCTGCAGCAGATCGCCAAGATGCTGGATGTGCCGGTGGCCTTCTTCTTCGATGGTGCCCCGACCGGCGACATGCCGGAGCCCGGCTTCGCCGATTCCGCGGCGACGACGTATATTTCCGAGTTCCTCACGACCAGCGAAGGCGTGCAGCTCACAAAGGCCTTCACGCGGATCAAGAGCGGCCGGGTGCGCCGGCGGATCATCGATCTCGTCGAGGCCCTGGCGGAGGAAGACGCCGGAACGGCGTGATATCGCGCTCATTTCGTTCGGTGTGACGAACGATCTTCCCGATGAGCGGATATTCCGCTTGACGGCGAACGCGTCCGCTGCAATGACCATGTGTCCATTGGCCGGCGTTCCGCGCCGGCCTTTCCATGTGCCGATTCAGGGAATCCCCGACCGTGTCACGCCAGAATTACCTATTCACCAGCGAGTCCGTCTCGGAGGGGCATCCCGACAAGGTCTGCGACCGCATCTCCGACGAGATCGTCGATCTGTTCTTTAAGGAAGCGGTCAAGGCCGGCTATGAACCCGCCAAGGTTCGGGTCGCCGCCGAAACGCTGGCGACCACCAACCGCGTCGTCATCGCCGGCGAGGTCCGCACCCATCTCGACGAGAAGCAGATCAAGTCGAAGGTGAAGTCGGCGGCCCGCAAGGCGATCCGCAATATCGGCTACGAGCAGGACGGCTTCCACTGGAAGAAGTGCAAGATCGACGTGCTGCTGCATCCGCAGTCGGCCGACATCGCGCAGGGCGTGGACGAGTCCGGCAACAAGGACGTGGGTGCCGGCGACCAGGGCATCATGTTCGGCTATGCCAGCCGCGAGACGCCCGAGCTGCTGCCCGCCCCGATCTATTACGCCCACAAGATCCTCGAAAATCTGACGCTCGCCCGCAAGAAGGGCGAGGGCGACGCCGCCAAGCTCGGCCCCGACGCCAAGAGCCAGGTCACGATCAAATACGAGAACGGCAAGCCGGTCGGCGTGACCCAGATCGTGCTCTCGACCCAGCATCTCGACGAGAGCCTGTCCTCGGCCGACGTCCGCAAGATCGTCGAGCCCTATATCCGTCAGGCGCTGCCGGATGGCTGGATTTCGAAGGACACGGTCTGGCACATCAACCCGACCGGCAAGTTCGTGATCGGCGGCCCGGACGGTGACGCCGGCCTCACCGGCCGCAAGATCATCGTCGACACCTATGGTGGCGCGGCTCCGCATGGCGGCGGCGCCTTCTCGGGCAAGGACCCGACCAAGGTCGACCGTTCCGCAGCCTATGCGGCGCGCTATCTCGCCAAGAACGTCGTCGCGGCCAAGCTCGCCGACCGCGCCACGATCCAGCTTTCCTACGCTATCGGCGTCGCCAAGCCGCTGTCGATCTATGTCGATCTGCACGGCACCGGCAAGGTCGACGAGGCCAAGCTCGAGGACGTTCTCGGCAAGCTGGTCGATCTTTCGCCGAACGGCATCCGTACCCATCTCGGCCTCAACAAGCCGATCTATGCCAAGACCTCGGCTTATGGCCATTTCGGCCGCAAGGCGGGCCGCGACGGCTCCTTCTCCTGGGAGAAGACCGATCTCGTCGACGCGCTGAAAAAGGCCGTCGCCTGATCCTTCACGTATAGCTGAACCATCGAACCGGGGCGCGAGCCCCGGTTTTTGTTTGAGCTGTGGCACCGGAGGACTTGATGTCCGCGTGTCGAGCAGCCAAGGCGGGGCCATGACCGAGCACGACAACGACCGCGCCTTCTACGGCCGCCGCAAGGGCAAGGCCCTGCGCGACGGCCAGAGCCACCTCATGGAACACACGTTGCCGCGTCTGCGCCTGCCGGAAGGCGAGATCGCCGATCTCAGGGCGCTATTCCCGCAGCCGGTCGAGGCGGTCCGGCTGGAGATCGGCTTCGGCGGCGGCGAACATCTGCTGATGCGGATGCGCGAGAGTCCGCAGATCGGCTTCATCGGCGTCGAGCCCTTCATCAACGGCATGGCCAAGTTCCTGGCGGTCGCCGAGCGCGAGGGGCTGACCAATATCCGGGTTTGGGACGACGATGCCGCGCTCCTGCTGCCGCGCTTGCCCGCAGGCAGCCTCGACGCGATCGACCTGCTCTATCCGGATCCCTGGCCGAAGCGCCGCCAGCGCAAGCGCCGCTTCGTCTCGGAGCATACGCTTGGCCTGTTCGCCCGCGCGCTGAGGCCGGGCGGCCGTTTCCGCTTCGCCAGCGACATCGACGATTATATCGGCTGGACGCTGTCGCGTCTGATGGCCTCGCCCGATTTCGACTGGACCGACGAACGGCCGGGCGACTGGCGCACGCCCTATCCCGGCTGGATACGCACCCGCTACGAGGCGAAGGCGGTCCGCGAGGGCCGCATCTCCAGCTACCTTACGGCTTTGCGTCGCGCATCCTGAGGAAGCCGAGCACGCGCTGGGCGGTGCCCTGCGCGAGGTTGCGGAAGCTTTCGCGGGCGCGGTCGACAGCGGCCTGCGACTTGCCGAAATCCTTGCGCAGCGAGATCAGCGCCGCCGTGGTCTCCCACGACCAGCCGAGCGCACGTGCTACCAGCAGCACAGCCTCGCGGTCGCTGCCGAGGATGATCTGCTCGCTCGCCGGCAGGCCGAGCTGCGCCAGCACCGCGACGCCGCAGATCGCATGCTCGGTCGCGCCGTCGCGAGCATAAGTACGAACCTTGGCCTCGTCGAGCAGGCCGGCTTCGTTGAGCTCGCGGATTTCGACCAGCGCGGCGCTGATCGCGCCAAGCTCGCCCGGCATCTGGCCGCTGGCGGCGATGGCGTCCGCCCCGCGCTCGACCGCGCTGTCGACATCGCCGGCAAGCGTCGGTTCGAGGTTTTCACTCAGCCGGCGTCGGGCCGAATTCTTGGCCGCGGTCATGAGCTGGGCGACGAGTTCGGCCGGAATATCGCGCCTTAAGCCCAGCGTGGCCTGCAGTGCATCGTCCTGCGCCGCTCGCATCACCAGCACGCCCATGCCGTGGCGCGAGAAGCGTGCGGTCTGGTTCGCGGCGACCGCATGGGTCACGACGCGCCCGCCGCGCAGGATCAGGAAATCGGTGACGGGTTCGCCGAGCTCGGGCCGCTCGGTGATGGCGAGCATATGGTCGCGTCCCTTGGCGGCGGAGACCGCGACCAGATCCTGGTCGTTCAGCCGCGGCGATTGCACCAGCACGGCGCGTGCCACGGCGATCTCGTCGAGCGCGAGCTGACGGACGACGCCGCTGGGCGCGTTCGGAACCGGTGCGATCCGTTCGGAAAGCTCGACCCGGGCGCGCAGCTCGATGGCGCGCGAGAGCCTCCCGATCACCACGTCGAAAACCCCGATCTGCTCCTCGTCCATGTGAATGGCTGTCGCCAGGAACAGGTCCGTCAGCCGCGAGAGGATGTCGGCGCGCTCGTCGCTCGAGCCGCGCAGCATCGTGGATTCGAGATCTCGCAGGAGCGAGCCGACCGCACTCATACCAAGTCCTCAACCGGTATCCTGTTGCTTAATCTGTCACGCAAAGGATGACCATCGGGTTAGCGCCGCCGCAACCGAGCTTGCATATCGGGGCGATGCGGACTAAATAGCGGGCAACAGCTCTGGTATCGGTTAACGCCGATGATCAAGAGCGGGCCCACCGGCCCGCTCTTTTTTATTGGCCGCGACCCGCCGGAGGCAGACGGAACGGTCCGGGCCATGAGTGAACCCACCCACGAGCCGATAGCGGCACCCGATCAGGAACCACGCCTCGTCGTCGAAAGCGGCGTGGCCGCGCGCGTCGCCGCGATCATCGAGCCGGCGATTGTCGATCTCGGCTACCGGCTGGTGCGTGTGCGCATCACCGGCCAGAACGGCTGCACCGTGCAGATCATGGCCGAACGGCCGGATGGCACGATGAATGTCGAGGGTTGCGAGGAGATCAGCCAGGCGGTCTCGCCGGCGCTCGACGTCGACGACCCCGTCCAGACGGCCTATCACCTCGAGGTATCGTCGCCGGGAATCGACCGGCCGCTCGTGCGCGCCAGCGATTTCGAACGCTGGGCCGGCCACCTCACCAGGATTGACACCAGCGAGCCCGTCGCCGGCCGCAAGCGTTTTCGTGGTATCCTGCGCGGCACGGCCGGGCAGGACGCACTTCTGACGCGTGACGACGCCAAGAGCGAGGAAGAGCGCGAGGTCGCCATTCCGATGCGGGCGATTGCCGAGGCGCGGCTCGTTCTGACCGACGCGCTCGTCACCGAAGCGCTGCGCCGCGGCAAGTCCGGCCTGCCGCCGGAAATGCCGGCTGCCGAAGATATCGCCAGCCCGAAGAAGGGCCGAGGGAAATCGCTGGGACCGCGGCCGAAGAAGGCCGGCAAGGCGGACCCGCAAGACAATAACGAAGAGGAGTGAGCGTCATGGTCGTCAGCGCCAACCGGCTCGAATTGCTGCAGATCGCCGATGCGGTCGCGCGCGAGAAGTCGATCGACCGCCAGATCGTCGTCGATGCCATGCAGGACGCCATCGCCAAGGCGGCTCGCTCGCGCTACGGCGCCGAGACGGACGTCCATGCCGAGATCAACACCAAGACCGGCGAACTGCGCCTCGCCCGCCATCTCCAGGTTGTCGACACCGTCGAGAACCCCGCGATCGAGATCACGGTCGACGAGGCGAAGCGTCATAATCCGGCCGCCCAGGCCGGCGACGTCATCGCCGACCCGCTGCCGCCTTTCGATTTCGGCCGCATTGCCGCGCAGTCGGCCAAGCAGGTCATCGTCCAGAAGGTCCGCGAAGCCGAGCGCGACCGCCAGTATGACGAGTACAAGGATCGCATCGGCGAAATCGTCAACGGCGCGGTCAAGCGCGTCGAATACGGCAACGTCTTCGTCGATCTCGGCCGTGGCGAGGCCATCATCCGCCGCGACGAGATGATTCCGCGCGAGACCTTCAAGGTCGGCGACCGCGCCCGCGCCTATGTCTACGACGTGCGCCGCGAGCCGCGTGGCCCGCAGATCTTCCTGTCGCGCACCCATCCGCAGTTCATGGCCAAGCTCTTCGGCCAGGAGGTGCCCGAGATCTACGACGGGATTGTTGAAGTCAAAGCTGTCGCCCGCGACCCCGGCTCGCGCGCCAAGATCGCCGTGATCTCGCGCGATTCCTCGATCGACCCGGTCGGCGCCTGCGTCGGTATGCGCGGCTCGCGCGTCCAGGCCGTCGTCGGCGAGCTCCAGGGAGAAAAGATCGACATCATCCCGTGGTCGCCGGACGTCGCGACCTTCGTCGTCAACGCCCTGCAGCCGGCGGAAGTCGCCAAGGTCGTGCTCGACGAGGAAGCCGACAAGATCGAGGTCGTGGTTCCCGACGAGCAGCTCTCGCTCGCGATCGGCCGCCGCGGCCAGAACGTGCGCCTCGCCTCGCAGCTCACCGGCTGGGATATCGACATCCTCACCGAGCAGGAGGAATCGGAGCGCCGCCAGAAGGAATTCGTGCAGCGCACTGACCTGTTCATGAACGCGCTGAACGTCGACGAGACGGTCGGCCAGCTCCTGGCCTCGGAAGGCTTCCGCAATGTCGAGGAGCTCGCCTATGTCGATCTCTCCGAGCTCGCCTCGATCGAGGGCTTCGACGAGGATACGGCCGGCGAGATTCAGAGCCGCGCCCAGGAGCATCTCGCCGCCGTCGAGGCGGAGCTGGACGAGAAGCGCCGCGCGCTCGGCGTCGAGGACGCCTTGCGCGAGGTCGAGGGCGTCACTACATCGATGATGGTTGCCCTCGGCGAGAACGAGGTGAAGACCGTCGAGGATCTCGCGGGCTGCGCCACGGATGATCTCGTCGGCTGGACCGAGCGCAAGGACGGCGAGACCACCCGTCACTCCGGTTATCTCGACGGGTTCGACCTGTCGCGTCAGGATGCGGAAGCGATCATCATGGCCGCTCGCATTCAGGCAGGCTGGGTCGAGGCGGCGGCCGATGAGCCCGAGGCGGAAGCCGGCGAGGCGGCCGAAGCCTGAGCAGGATTGTCGCGGTGAAGGCGGCGACACGGAAGGATGGACCGGAGCGGAGCTGCGTCGTGACGCGGGCCGTGAAGGTGCCTGACGATCTGATCCGCTTTGTCGCGGGGCCGGACGGCACGCTTGTCCCGGATCTCAGGCGCAAGCTGCCCGGACGGGGTGTCTGGGCGAGCCTCAGCCGCAAGGCCGTGGCGGAAGCGGTCAGGCGCAAGGCCTTCGAGCGTTCGCTCAAGGCGAAGGTCGCGGTTCCCGCCGACCTTCCTGAGATGATCGACGCGCTGATGCTGCGTGATGCGGTCCAGGCACTGGCGATGGCCAACAAGGCGGGGCTCGTGATCGCGGGCTTTGCCAAGGTAGAAGCCCTGATCGGCTCAGGTCGCTGCGTTGGCGTCATCGCCGCCAGCGACGGCGCCGAGGATGGCAAGCGCAAGATCGGCCAGGCCATCAGGCGGGCCGCGGCGGCGCGGGAGACCGAAGGGCTCAAGGCCCGTGAACTACCCGTCGTCGCTATTTTCGCGGCGGCGGATTTGGAATTGGCGTTGGGGCGGGCACATGTGATACATGCCGCGCTTGCTCCGGGTCCGGCGGCCGAGGGTGTTCTCTCCCGCTGGCGTCGGCTCGTCCGGTACCGGACGGACGATATCGCCGCATCCGACCAGAACGATACCGAAGACACGACCGAACCGGCAGGACCGAACGCGGAATGACCGATACCAAGACCCCGGGCGACAAGACATTGACCGTCAACCCGCCCAAGACCCTGTCGCTGAAGCGGCCTGTCGAGCAGAGCACTGTTCGCCAGAGCTTCTCGCATGGGCGCACGAAGCAGGTCGTCGTCGAGGTGAAACGCCGCGCCGCCGGGCATGAGGTCAAGGAGCCCGTCGCGCCGCGTGCGCCGCAGGCCCCGGCGCCGCAGGCGACGCCGTCGCGTCCTGCTGCTCCGCAGCCGCCGCAGCGTCCCGCCGGCAGCATGCTGCTGCGCACCCTCTCCGACGAGGAGAAGGACGCTCGCCAGCGCGCGCTTTCGGAAGCTCGCAGCAGCGAGGCCGAGGCCCGCCGTATCGCCGAGGACGAGGCGCGCCAGCGTGCCGCCGCCGTCGAGCGCGAGCGTCAGGAGCGCGAAGCTGCCGCGGCGCGTCAGCGGCAGGAGGAAGAGCGCCGTCGTCAGGAAGACGATCAGAAGCGCCGGGTCGAGATGGCCGCGCGCCAGCGCGACGAGCAGCCGGGCCGCCCGGTCGCTCCGCCGCCGCAGGCCCGCGAGTCGGCACCAGCGCCGCAGGCCTCCGCGCCGCAGCCCACCCAGTATTATGGCCGCCCGGCTCCGTCCGGCCCGCGGGAATTCGCCCCGCGTCCGCCGATGCGCGATACCGGAGCCCGCCCGCCGCGGCTCGACAGCCGCCCGCCGCGCTCCGATGCGCCGCGTCCGCCGCGGCTCGATACCTCGGCCCCGGCCGAGCCTGCGATCGCCCGTCCGGCGCGTCAGGCGCCTTCGGCCAACACGACGCGCAACCGCTCGGATGATGTCGACGTCAAGGCCGCCTTCCGCCGTCCCGGCCTGAGCGCCGGTGCCGGCCGCGGCCCGGCTCCCGCCGCGCCCAAGACGCCGAAGACCACGAACGACAAGCCGCGCGGCCGCCTGACGCTCGCCACCGCCACCGGCGGCGACGACGAGCGGACACGCTCTGTCGCCTCGTTCCGCCGGCGCGTGCAGCGCATGACGGGCCATCGGGCTTCGGATGCGCAGAAAGAGCGCGTGATGCGCGAGGTGATCATCCCTGAGACGATCACCATCCAGGAACTCGCGAACCGCATGACGGAGCGCGGTGTCGATGTCATCCGCTTGCTGATGAAGCAGGGCGCGATGCACAAGATCACCGATGTGATCGATGCCGACACCGCCCAGCTCATCGCCGAGGAAATGGGCCACACCGTCAAGCGCGTGGCCGAATCCGACGTCGAGGAAGGTCTGTTCGACACGCCGGACACGGATGAGACCCTGGAGTCGCGGCCGTCGGTCGTGACCATCATGGGCCATGTCGACCACGGCAAGACCTCGCTGCTCGATGCGCTCCGCAAGACCAAGGTCGTCGCGGGCGAGGCCGGCGGCATCACCCAGCATATCGGCGCCTATCAGGTGACGACTCCGCTGGGCTCGAAGGTGACCTTCATCGATACCCCCGGCCACGCCGCGTTCACGGCGATGCGCGCCCGCGGCGCCAAGGTGACGGACATCGTCGTGCTGGTCGTCGCGGCCGATGACGGCGTCATGCCGCAGACGGCCGAGGCCATCAATCACGCCAAGGCGGCCGGCGTTCCGTTGATCGTTGCGATCAACAAGGTCGACAAGCCCGACGCCAATCCCGATCGCGTTCGCGCCGAACTGCTTCAGTACGAGATCCAGGTCGAGACGCTGGGCGGCGAGACGCTCGAGGTCGAGGTTTCCGCCAAGACCGGGCACAATCTCGACAAGCTGCTCGAAGCCATCTCGCTCCAGGCCGAGCTGCTCGACCTCAAGGCCAACCCCGATCGTGCGGCCGAGGGCACGGTCATCGAGGCGAAGCTCGACCGTGGCCGCGGCCCGGTCGCGACCGTGCTCGTCCAGCGCGGCACGCTGCGTACCGGCGACATCGTCGTGGCGGGTGCCGAGTGGGGCCGCGTCCGCGCGCTCATTGCCGATACCGGTGCGCAGGTGAAGGAGGCCCCGCCCTCCATGCCGGTCGAGGTTCTCGGCTTCAACGGCACGCCCGAGGCTGGCGACCGCGTCGCAGTGGTCGAGTCCGAGGCCCGCGCCCGCGAGATCACCGACTACCGCGAGCGTCAGCGTCGCGACCGCCTCGCTGCGCGCGGCGCGGCTTCCGGCGCCGGCCGCTCGCTCGCCGAGATGATGCGCGAGCTGAAGGAAGGCGCTGGCCGCAAGGAGTTTCCGCTTGTCGTCAAGGGCGACGTGCAGGGCTCCGTGGAAGCTATCGTCGGCATGCTCGAGAAGGTCGGCAACGACGAGGTGCGGGCTCGCGTCCTGTCCTCGGGCGTCGGCGCGATCACCGAGTCGGACGTTACGCTCGCCCAGGCTTCGGGCGCGGTCGTGGTCGGTTTCAACGTCCGGGCGCACAAGGAAGCGCGCGAGGCGGCTGAGCGGGCCGGCGTCGAGATCCGCTACTACAACATCATCTATAACCTCATGGATGACGTGAAGGATGCGATGTCGGGCCTGCTGGCGCCGACGCTGCGCGAGACCATGCTCGGCAACGCGACGATCCTCGAGATCTTCAACGTCTCGAAGGTCGGCAAGATCGCCGGCTGCCGCGTCACCGACGGCACGATCGAGCGCGGTGCCAATGTCCGTCTGATCCGCGACAACGTCGTGGTTCACGAGGGCAAGCTCGGCCAGCTCAAGCGCTTCAAGGACGACGCCAAGGAAGTCGTGGCAGGCCAGGAATGCGGCATGTCCTTCGAGAGCTATCAGGACATGCGCGTCGGCGACGTGATCGAGTGCTATCGCGTCGAGGAGATCAAGCGCAGCCTTTAACGGCCGCGCTTCCTGAAACAGCGCGTCATGGCCGGGCCTTGAGGTCCGGCCATCTCGTGACGAGAAGAGCGCGTCCAGCGCCTTATCATCCTGAGACGGCGGGCTTGGGCTCGCCGGGACGTTTGATCCGGTCCGATCCCGGAGAAACGAGAACCATGGCTAAACCTGCAAAACCCTCAGGCCCGTCCCAGCGGCAGTTGCGCGTCGGCGAACTGATCCGCCATGCGCTCGCCGAGATGCTGGCGCGTGGCGATATTCATGACGACGTGCTGGCCCGTCATGTCGTGACGGTGCCGGAGGTACGGCTTTCCCCGGACCTCAAGCTCGCGACTTGTTACATCATGCCGCTCGGCGGGCAGGACATCGCGGCGGTGCTCAAGGCGCTCGACGCCAACAAGCGCTATCTGCGCGGCGAGATCGCCCATCGCGTGAACCTGAAATATGCGCCGGATCTGCGCTTCCGCGCCGACGAGAGCTTCGCCGAGGCCGAGCGCATCGACGCGCTGCTCGACACCGAGGCGGTGCGTCGCGACACGCAGGTCCAGCGCCTCAAGATCGACCAGGACCACGAAGACCAGATTCCCGAAGAAGACCGTCGCAACGATGACTGCTGAGACCCCATCCGAGTCCGCCCGGAATCAGGATACCGCGCCGGCACCGCGCCCGAAAAAGCGCGATATCCATGGCTGGGTCATTCTCGACAAGCCGATCGGCATGACCTCGACCCATGCTGTCAGCGTCGTGAAGCGTGCGTTCGGGGCCAAGAAGGCCGGCCATGCCGGCACGCTCGACCCGCTGGCGTCGGGCCTGCTGCCGATCGCGCTGGGCGAGGCCACCAAGACCGTTCCCTTCGTGATGGATGGCCGCAAGGCCTATCAGTTCACCGTCGCCTGGGGCACGCAGACCAATACCGACGATACCGAGGGTAGCGTCATCGCGACCTCGGACAAGCGCCCGGACGAGGCGGCGATCGCCGCCCTGCTGCCGCGCTTCACCGGCACGATCCTGCAGACGCCGCCAAAATTCTCGGCGATCAAGATCGCCGGGGAGCGCGCCTATGACCTCGCCCGCGACGGCGAGGAGGTCGAGCTGGACGCGCGGCCGGTCGAGATCGACGCCCTCGCCATCGTCAGCCATGACGGCGCCACCACGACCTTCGAGGCCGAATGCGGCAAGGGCACTTATGTCCGCGCCATCGCCCGGGACCTTGGCCTTGCGCTCGGCTGCCTTGGTCATGTCGCGCATCTGCGCCGCACCCGCGTCGGACCGTTCTCCGTCGCCGAGGCTGCGAGCGTCGAGAACCTGCGTGAGAGCCCGGAAAGCGCGTTGGCGGCGCTCCAGCCGGTCAAGGCGGCACTGACGCTGATCCCGGAGATCGTGCTCCACCGTGACGCCGCAGCCCGTCTCAAGCGCGGCCAGAGCGCGCTGCTGCGCGGCGCCGGCGCCCCGATCGAGCTGGAGGCTGCCTACGCCACCTGCGCGGGCACGCTGGTCTCGACGGGTTCGGTCCAGAACGGCGAGTTCGTCCCCCACCGCGTCTTCAATCTCTGAGAGCGGATGGGCGAAAGCCGCAGGAAGCAGCAGTTCGGGAGCCTGGCCCAGGATGGCAGGCTCCAGTTCTGGCGCATCGGCTGCGTTTTCGGGATCGCCGCCGTCATCCTCGCGACGGCCTGCTATTTCACCTACAGCCACAACCGGAAGCTCCTGGCGCGCGCCGATCGCGCGGCAGGGACCGTGGTCGAGATGCGGCATGGCGGCGGGGATTCGACCTATCGGCCGGTCGTGAGCTTTCAGACGGCGCAGGGGCAGGCCGTCACCTTCATGACCTCATGGGGCACGAGCCCGCCGGCCTATCGCAGAGGCGATCAGGTGACCGTGCTCTACGACGCTGCGACGCCGGAAAAGGCCGAGATCGAGGGTTTCCTGTCCCAATGGCTGGGAACCCTGATCCTTGCCGGCCTGACCACGGTCTTCGGGCTGCTCTCGGCGATCCTGATGATCGTGGCGAAGCGGGGCTGACCGGCTTCAGGCCGCCCGCTTCAGCCCATCCCGTGCCCAGATCGCGCCGAGCGCGGCCACCAGCCGGTCGATATCGGCGTCGGAATGGAAGGGCGAGGGCGTGATCCGCAGCCGCTCCGTGCCGCGCGGCACGGTGGGGTAGTTGATCGGCTGGACATAGATGTCGAAGCGCGCGAGCAATTCGTCGCTGATCGCCTTGCAGGCCTTCGCCTCGCCGACCATGACCGGCACGATATGGCTGGGATTGGCGAGATGCGGGATGCCAGCGGCGTCGAGCTTGCCCCGCAAAGCCGCGACGCGGTCCTGCTGCCGTTCGCGCTCGACCGAGCTTTCCTTGAGATGCCGGATCGCGGCGATGGCGCCTGCGGCCACGGCCGGCGGCAGCGAGCTGGAGAAGATGAAGCCGGAGGCGAAGCTGCGGATGAAGTCGCAGAGCGCAGCCGAGCCGGTGATGTAGCCGCCGATGACGCCATAGGATTTCGCCAGCGTGCCCTGGATCAGGGTGAGCCGGTCGGTCAGCCCCTCGCGCTCCGAGATGCCACCGCCGCATGCGCCATACAGGCCGACGGCATGGACCTCATCGATATAGGTCATTGCGCCGAATTCCTCGGCGATGTCGCAGAATGCGGCGATGGGAGCGATGTCGCCATCCATCGAATAGACTGACTCGAAGGCGATGAGCTTCGGCCGGGCCGGATCGAGCGCCGCAAGCTTGCGGCGCAGGTCTGCTGGGTCGTTATGGGCAAAGATATGCTTCTCGGCCCTTGAATGCCGGATGCCCTCGATCATCGAGGCATGGTTCAGCCCGTCCGTCAGCACGATGCAGCCGGGAATGCGCGATGCCAGCGTGGAGAGCGAGGCCCAGTTCGAGACATAGCCGGAATTGAAGATCAGCGCGGCTTCCTTGCCGTGCAGGTCCGCGAGCTCGCGTTCCAGCAGCACGTGGTAATGGTTGGTTCCGCCGATATTGCGGGTGCCGCCGGCGCCGGCGCCGCTGCCGTCGAGCGCCTCATGCATCGCGGCGAGTACCTTCGGATGCTGGCCCATGCCGAGATAGTCGTTCGAGCACCAGACGGTGACGTCGCGCGGGCCGCTCTCGCCATGATAGGTCGCGGTCGGAAAGCGGCCGGCCTGGCGCTCCAGATCGGCGAAGACGCGATAGCGACCCTCGCTGCGCAATCCGTCCAGCTCTTCGCGGAAGAAACTCTCGAAATCCATTCCAGCCTCCTGCGGCGCGCCTCTCCTAGGCCTTTCGGGCCTTTAGCGGAATGGTGCGCGGTGTCGCGGCTGGAATCGTTCTACTTCGAGTGACCGGCCAGTTCCAGAATCGTTTCGATGAGGACGCGGATGGCGATGCCTGCATCCGCCTCGGTCATGTTCTCCAGCGGCGAGTGGCTGATGCCCTTCTCGTTGCGCACGAAGAGCATGGCGACGGGCGCGACCGCGGCGATTGCCATGGCGTCGTGCCCGGCGCCGGAGGGGAGGCGCCGGCCGGCGAGGTTGCTGCCGGTCCGCGCGATGGCGGCAGCCAGCGCATTCTGCAGGGTCGGCTCCATCGGCACGGCCGCGGCCCTGGCATAAGGGATGATCTCCAGCCTGACGCCGCGACGCTCTGCGATCTCGCCGAAGCGGCTCTTGATCTGCGCCTCCATCGAGGCGAGCGTCTCGTTCCTCGGCGCGCGGTAGTCGATGGTGAATTCGGCCGCCCCGGGGACGACATTGGTCGCACCGGGCTCGGGCCGAAGCACGCCGACCGTTCCGACGGCAAGCTCATGTGCGCTCGCGATCTGTTCCAGCGCCAGCGCCATCTCGGCGGCGGCGGTCAATGCGTCCTTGCGCAGGGTCATCGGCACGGTTCCGGCATGGCCCGCCTCGCCGCTGACGCGCACCTGCGCCCGGCTTTGCGCGTTGATGGCGGTGACGATGCCGACCGGCTCGCTCTCCGCCTCCAGTACCGGCCCCTGCTCGATATGGACCTCGAGATAGGCCCGGATCGAGCCAGGCTTGCGGGCGAGCGCCGGAATTCCCGCCGGATTGCCGCCAAAGGTGACGAGAGCCTCGCCGAGTTTGACGCCGTCGCTGTCGCGTGCCTCGAGCCAGGCGGGATCATAGGCGCCGGCCAGCGCTTCCGAAGTCGAGAGATGGGTGGGAAAGCGGACATTCTCCTCGTCGCCGAAGCCGACCACCTCCAGCGGGAAGGGCAGGTTGATCCCGGCATCGCGCAGCGCCTGCGCCGCGAGGATGCCGGCGACGACGCCGAGATTGCCGTCGAAGCGCCCGCCATCCTTGACCGTGTCGATATGCGAGCCGATCAGCACGGCCGCTGCGCCCGGCACCGTGCCTTCCCGCCTTCCCTGCACCGAGCCGGCGGCATCGATGAAGGCGGTGAGACCCGCGACTTCCATTGCGCCCTTGACCCATTCCGCCGCCTGCCTGTGTGCGGGCGAAAGATAGAGCCGCGTCAGCTTGCCGGGCTCGTCGCTGAAGCGATTGAGGCCGGCAAGGGCGGCGAAGGCACGGGCACCGAGGACGGCGGCGGAGGGAAGCGTCTGCGTCATGCCTGTCAAGCTAGAACAGGGCTCTTGAAACGGCGACCGTCAATTTCGCCCGGCAGCTTCTCTCCGGCGGCATGATCCGTCTTCGCTGACGCTTGCCTCAGTAGGTGGCGCGGCCGCCGGAGAGGTCGAATACACCGGCTGTGGTGAAGCTGTTCTCGGCCGAGGCGAGGAAGGCCACCATCGAGGCGACCTCGTCCGGCAGCAGGAAGCGCCCGCGAGGGATCTTCGCCAGCATGTAGCCGATATGCTCCTCGCTCATCTGGTCGAAGATGCGGGTGCGCGCGGCGGCCGGCGTGATGCAGTTCACGGCGATGTCCTTGTCGGCGAGCTCCTTGCCGAGGGATTTCGTCAGCGCGATCACCGCCGCCTTCGAGGCCGAATAGGCGGAGGCGTTGGGATTACCCTCCTTGCCCGCGATCGAGGCCACCAGGACGATGCGGCCGTAGTTGCGCCTGACCATGCCGGGGATCACCGAGCGGCAGCAATGCAGCGTGCCGTCGACATTGAGCTTCATGACGCGGGCCCAGTCCTCCAGCGGGTATTCCCAGGTCTTGTGATTGGGGCCGGCGATGCCAGCGCTGGTGACGAGGATATCGATGCTGCCATGCTGGGCTTCCAGCGCGTCGCTCGCCTTCTGCACGGCTTCGGCATCGGTCACGTCGACGCCGACGCCGATCGTGCCGTGGCCGATCTCGACCGCCGCCTTGCTGGCGAGTGCCGCGTCGACATCCCAGATCGCGACGCTCGCACCGCTCTTGGCAAAGCGTTCGGCGACGGCACGGCCAATGCCCTGCGCCCCGCCTGTCACGATGGCGACGCGCCTCTTTAAATCGATTTGGTTCATGCCCAGCCCTCCCGGCTTTTGTACGGGTCACCCTAGCCGGGCGGATCGGCGCCGGCCAAGAGGGCATGGCCGTTTCGGTGAAATGTGCAGAGCTGCCATGCAGCCCGTTAAGGACGATGCCAGAAAGCCCGGCGAGGTGAGGCTGCTCCCGCGTGTCGGATCGGAGCGGTTTCTGGGGCGCCTGTTCCGACATGGGACGGTGCCCGGAAGGGGGCGGCGAGCCGAAGGCGGCTTTCGTTCCGGTTCGGTACAAGGCCTTGTTGCTGCAAGAGGATTGCCATTAACGCGGCTTCGCGGATCGCGGGAATAAGCCGTTCACCTTTCAGCCGGCTTCGCCTTGACCCGGGCCCTGAAACGGCAAAGACAATCATGTCATTCGCACCGGGCTGCCACGCCCCGAGCCGAGGACACCGTGCCCGCAACCGCCATCACGCTCGCCAGTGAAGCCAGGAGCCGCAAGCGGCCGGGCTATGCCAAGCGCGACATCGGCGGCATAGGAATCGCCGTGATGGAGCGCGAGACGGCGATCGCCGAGGTCACTGACGCGGTGCTGACCGGCGGTCATATGAAGCTCGCCTTCTGCAATGCCAATCTGGTGAACGTGGCGGCCGACAACACCGCCCTGCAGCGCAGCCTCTCGACCTTCCTCGTGCTGGCAGATGGCATCGGCGTCGATCTCGGCAGCTGGATGCTCTACGGCAAGGCCTTCCCGGCGAACCTCAACGGGACGGATTTCTTCCCCACGCTCTTCGCTCGTGCCGGGCGGCCGATACAGGTCGCTCTGCTCGGCGGCCGGCCGGGCGTTGCGGATCGCGCCGTCGCGAACCTGGCGCAACGCTATCCGGCGCATCGGTTCAGCGTCGTCTCGCACGGCTATTTCACCGCCGACGAAGAAACCGTCCTCCTCGGCAAGCTGAAGATCCAGCGCCCGGACCTGCTGCTGGTGGCGATGGGCAACCCGCTGCAGGAGCGCTTCATCGCCGACAAGCTGGGGCCGCAGCATTGTTCGGTCGCGGCCGGTGTCGGCGCGCTGTTCGACTTCTTCGCCGACGAGGTGCCGCGCGCGCCCGAGCTGGTGCGCCAGATCAGGCTCGAATGGATGTATCGGCTCTGGCTTGAGCCGCGCCGGCTCTGGCGCCGCTACGTCCTCGGAAATCCCGCTTTCCTCCTGCGCATGGCCCGGCAATATGCTGTCGGCGGCCGACGGAGCGGGTGAGTCCGGCACATTGAGCGAAACCTTTGCCCTGGCGACCCCGAGCTACAGGGGCGATATCGAACGCTGCCGGCTGCTTTGCGCCAGCATCGACCGTTTCGTCACCGGTCATGCGGTCCATTATCTCCTGGTCGAGGATCGTGACGTCCCGCTCTTTCGCGATCTCGAAGGACCGCGTCGCCGCATCCTGCCGGAATCGCAATTGCTGCCGGGCTGGCTGCGATCGCGGCCCGATCCCCTCAGCTTCGGCAAGCGCCGCCTCTGGACCGGCGCGCAAGCCCTTGCGCGCGGCGTCCCGCCCTTGCGCGGCTGGCATGCCCAGCAGCTCCGGAAATTCGCGGTGGCCCAGGCCGGCACCGAGGACGTCATCCTCTTCGCCGATTCCGACATGCTGTTCGTGCGGCCTTTCGACCTGACCAGTTTGTCGGACGATGGCGCGATCCGGCTTTACCGCAAGCCCGATGCGATCACCGCCGACATGGCGCGCCATATTCCCTGGTGCACGCATGCCTGCGCCCTGCTCGGCATCGATCCGCCCTCGTTTCCGAGCCCCGATTACATCAACAACATGGTGAGTTGGCGCCGCGACCATGTGCTGGCCCTGCTCGACCATGTCGAGAGCGTCAGCGGGCGCGACTGGATCTCCGCGATCGCCCGCGAGCGGCAGTTCTCGGAATACATGATCTACGGCTATTTCGTCGAGCGCGTGCTTGGACTCGAGGCCGCCGGCCACTGGCCGGACGCCCGCGAGCTCTGCAAGGTCTACTGGTTCAGCGAGGACGTAGCCGGGATGGATCGGCTCGCCTCCTTCGAGGAGGTGCTGGAGCCCTGGCAGGTCGCCGTCGGCATCCAGTCTTTCATCGGCCAGCCGCTCGACCGCATTCGCGCCCTGTTTGAGCAACAAGCCTCAGCGTGAAAGCCTGCGTCCCTGCGCCAGCAGCGTGTAGGTGAAGCCGGCCGAGGCGAGATAGACCACGCCGAAGACGACATTCATCCCGGCAGCCCAGCTTCCGGCCGCCGGGAAGCGTGTCATCACCAGCGAGATCAGCCCGGCCTTGATGGCGGTCAGCAGGCACAGGAGCGCGATGCGCGAACCGGTGCGTTCGCGGGCATAGAGCAGCTCCGCATGGTACTCGACGAGATTGCGGAAGGCCGGGACCAGCAGCATCGGCACGAACAGATAGGCGGCTTCCGAGACATTGCGCCCGAGCAGATGCGGGAAGGGCTTGAGCGCGATGATCACGGCGACGAGCCCGGCGATCGAGACCAGCGCGATGCCGGCCTCGTAAGCCGCGAGCCGTTTGAAGCCGCCGATGCCGCGATCCTGCATGATCTTCTGTACCAGCATCTGGTTGAAGCTCCGCACCGGCATGGCGGTGAGGTCGATCACCCGGAGCGCGATCGCGTAGAGACCGGCGGTGCGCTCACCGGCGAGGCCCAGCACCAGGAGCTTGTCGAGCTCGGACTGGACGTAGAACACGATATCGGCGGCGCCGGCGAAGACGGCATCCGCCATGCGGCGCGGATAGAGGCTGCGCACGAGGCGCCAGCGCGCCCTCGGCAGGAACGCGATGAGCGCGATCAGGGCGCTCGCCATCGTCGCTCCGCAATAGGCGAAGGCCCAGATCTCGAGACTGGCCTGACCGAAGGCGGCGAAGAGCAGCGCGGCGATTGTCCGCAAGCCCGAGCCGATGATGACGAGGACGGCTGCCTGCCGGAAGCGCCTCAAGCCGTTATTGACGATGGCGACGACCTCGACGAGCCGCCAGCCCAGCACCTCCGCGGCGATGATCACGGCGAAGGGCAGGAGCGCGAGCCGCTCCGCGAAGAGCAGAAGATAAGCGGCTCCGGCGACTGCGACGATCAGGGGCAGCGACAGGGCGGAGAGGCCGGCGAAGCCGGAGAGATAGGCGCCGAGCAGGCGCGGCTTGACGGTGGCGACGCGGTAGAGCGGCGAGATGAAGCCGAAGGCCAGCAGGCGCGACAGGATGAGCCCGGTCGAGGACGCGGTCGCGAACAGACCGAATTCGCCAAGGGTCAACGTATTCGCAACGATGAGGAAGTAGACAAGGGAGATCACGAGCCGGCCGGCGGAGCCGCTCAGGATGGTGAGGTAGGCGAAGATGGTGGTGCGATCCGGCAGCATGACCCGTTTCCGCGGCGGCTGGCCCGGCGCGTGCCTTAAGCGTTCCAGCGTGAAGAAACCCTCTTAGCCCAGAGGCGTTGAGCGACCCTAAACGACACGGAAGCGTCCCGATTGACCGAGCAGAAGCCCGACATGGACTGGAATGAAGCGGTGCCGACGCGCCGCGGCGTGCTGCGCGGGGCCTCCGCCTGCCTGATGGCCGGCGCCATGTCCGGGAGCGGCGCTGCAGCCGTGCGGCCGATCCCGTTCGGCTCTGCAGCGGAGATCGGCGCCTTCCGTGACGATGCGCGCTACCGCGACGCGCTGAAGCGCTATTGCGATGTCGTCGTGCCGATGAACGACCTGAAATGGGAGGCGTTGCGGCACGACCAGCCGCGCTTCGATTTCTCCGGCGCCGACGAGCTCGTGGCCTTCGCCCAGGCGAACAGGAAGGCGCTGCGCGGGCATACCCTGCTCTGGGGCGAGGCATTGCCCAACTGGGCCAGGGAGATGACGACACGGGCCGAGGCCGAGCGCGAGCTCGTCAACCACATCGAGATCGTCGTCGACCGCTACAAGGGCAAGATCGCGACCTGGGACGTGGTCAACGAGGTCATCAAGTACGATCCCACGGATGGCGGGCCCTGGCGCGACACGATCTGGCAGCGCCTGCTCGGGCCGGAGCATGTCGATATCGCCTTCCGCACCGCGGCGCGGGTCGATCCCAAGGCTCGGCTCGTGCTCAACGATTTCCATTTCGAGGAGCCGATCCCCGGCGCCGCCGCGCGCCGCAAGGTCGCGCTCGATATCTGCCGGCGCCTGAAGGACAAGGGCATCCCGGTGCATGGCGTCGGCATGCAGGCGCATCTCTATGCCGACAAGGGCATCGATGTCGACGGCGTGCAGCGCTTCATGCGCGATCTCGATGAGCTCGGCCTCGATGTCGAGATCACCGAGCTCGACGTGATCGACTGGAAGCTGCCGGCCCCCGCGGCGCAACGCGACAGGATCGCGGCGGCTCTGGTCTCGACCTTCCTCGAAGCGGTCGTCTCGGCCAAGCGCCCGAAGGCGATCGTCGCCTGGGGGCTGACCGATCGCTATTCTTGGGTTCACGAAACCTTCCCGCGCAAGGACAGCGCCCGAGCCCGGCCATTGCCGCTTGATGCCGATTACCGGCCCAAGCCGATGATGGCAGTGCTCGAGCGCTACAGGCGCGGGCTAGCATGATGCGGGACAGTGAAGCGTAGCGTCATGTTCACGACCGAGCCGGCTGCGAGCGAAGCACAGGAGAGACCGGACCGCCGCGAGCGGCCGGCCTCAGACATGCCTGCCCAGCTCGCCCGTCTCGCTGATCCCGTCTGGATCGTCGGGACGCTCTGGGCGCGGCGCGGGCTGATCCTGCTGATGGCTGCGCTGGGCCTGGCGCTCGCGATCCTCGCAGGATTGCTGATGACGCCGAAATATGTCTCGACCGCGCAGCTCTTCATCGATCCGCGCGACCTGCGCGTGCTCCAGAACGACGTCTCGCCGAACACGGTCGGCAGCGACCCGACCTCGATCACGGGCTATCTCGAAAGCCAGGCACGGATCATCGCCTCCGACAGCATCAAGTCGCGCGTCGTCGAACGGCTAAACCTCGACCGCGACTCCGATTTCGGCGGGGGGGCGGCTGGTTTCCTCGCCCGCATGCTGGGGGCTGATACCGGTCCTTCGCCCAAAGCGACGCTCTATGCACTGGCGGCCCTCGACCGCACGGTCGCGGTGCGCCGTGGCGAGCGCACATTCGTGATCGACATCTCCGCGACGGCTCAGGATCCGGACAAGGCCGCGAAGATCGCGAATGCACTGGCCGAGGCCTATCTGGAGGATCAGGCCGCGGTGCGCGCCGAAGCCGCGCAGAAAGCGACGGCCGCGCTGACCAGCCGTCTCGAGGAGTTGCGCAACCGACTGCGCATCGCCGAGGAAAAGGCGGAGAAATACAAGGAAGCCAACAACATCGTCGGCGTAGGCGATCGCTCGCTCGGCGAGCAGCAGCTTTCGCTCAACAGCACGCAGCTCGTCGCGGCCCGGACCCGTGCGACCGAGGCGAAGGCGAAATACGACCAGATAGCGAGCACCCGTGCGTCCAGCATCGAGGCCGGGGCCATTCCGGAAGCGGTCGCCTCCAATACCATGACTGCCCTGCGCGCCCAGCTCGGCGCCGCGCTGGCGCGCGAGGCCGATCTCGTCTCCTCGCTCGGCGTGCGGCATCCGGCGCTCGCCTCGGCGCAGTCGCAGGTGCGCGACGCCAGGCGCCAGATCAGTGAGGAACTCGCCCGCATCGGGCGCGCAGCCAAGGTCGAGTATGACCGCGCGGTCGAGGCCGAGCGCCAGCTCGCACGTCGGGTCGATCAGCTCACGGCCGGGCAATACGCGGCCGGTCGAGCGTCGGTGCAATTGCGCGAGCTCGAGCGCGAGGTCGAATCTTCCCGGGCTATCTATGACGCTTTCCTGAAGCGCGCCCGTGAGACGGGCGAGCTCGGCGGCATCGACACGACCAATGCCCGCATCATCAGCCCGGCCATGCCGCCGCTGGAGAAGAGCGGCATGAGCCGTCGGACGCTGGCGCTGCTCGGCGCTTTCGGCGGGGGCGGGGCGGGCGTCCTGCTGGCGCTGGGTCTCGCCGTTTTCGCCGTGCCGCGTCAGCCGCCGCAGCCTTCGAAGCGCGCGCCGTTCTGGCGCCGCGCGCAGCGTCCGGTCGCTACCGAACCCGTCGAGACCGAGCGACCGGCACCGGCGCCGGCGCCCGCGCCGGCTGCCGTGATTACGCCGCCTCCGCCCAGGCCGGCTGCGCCATCCGAGCCGCCACCGCAGCAGCAGCCCTCTCGGACAGGTGCTGCGCCAGTGAACTGGCGGCGCCTCATGGCGATCCCGGGCGGCGCCGCGAAGCGCGCTGCAAATCCGCCGCAAGCCGTGCCTGTCGCTCAAGCTGCTCCGGAAATCGCTTCCGGTCCCGCTGCGCTGCCGATGCTTGGCACCGTCCCGCAGGTGCGCAACCGTCGTTGGCGCCGCGACGTGGCCGAGGCGCGCTCGGTCTTCCAGGGTCAGACCCATCTCGTCGATGTCATCGACAAGCCGCAATCCGGTTTCGCCGCCGCCATCGCTGCGACCCGGCACGAGCTGGCCGGGGCCGCAGGCGGCGAGCAGCGTCGCCGTATCCTGGTCGTCGGCCTGGAGCCACGTGCGGGGGCGACCACGCTGGCCCTCAACCTGGCGCTCGATGCGGCTCGATCCGGTCTGCCCGCGCTGCTGGTCGATGCCGGCGGTGGCGCCCATGGTCTGACAAAGGTCTTTGCGGCGGATGCCGTGATCGGGCTCGGCGATGTCATGTCCGGCCGGGCCGCGCTGGGCCGTGCGATCATGAAGGACGAGGGCACTGGCCTGACCTTCATGCCCTATGCAGGGGGAATCCCGCCGGCCGGGGTGGGCCCGTTACGGACGGGGGCCTTCGCGGCGACGCATCGCTTCGGGCCCGTGATCGTGGATGGCGGCCATCCCGCGGCTGATGGCCTGATCGGACGCTTCGCCGAGATCGTTGACGATATCGTGCTGGTCGGGCGCGAGGGCAAATCCGTTCAGGCCGAGGCCGAGCGCCTGAAGGAATGGCTCGGAGTGCATGCGGGCAAGCTTCGCGGTCTCGTGGTCAACGCGGCTTGAGACGAGCGGCCCGGCGCGATTCCAGTCAGTTCTTCTCAGGCTTGCGATACTGCTCGTTGGTGACGCCGAATTCAGACATCAGCCGGCCGAGCGCGACCTGGGCATGGTAGAGTCCGATCAGGGCGGAGCGGGTGCGGGTGCCCAAGGCGAGACCGCGCGGAACTGACGCGGCAAGCAGCACGAGCGATTTCGCCAGCACGCGTAACCTCCCGCCCGGCCCCGGATTCTGCCGCCGTTCGATCGCCGCGGAGATCGCGCCGTTGCGCAGGCCGCGGGCATGGATCCAGTCGAATTCGCTGCGCCTCTTCGGCATGGTCTCGCGTTGCGCGGCCTCCTGAACCCACCAGAAGCGGAAGCCGGCAGCTTTGGCGCGGGTGAAGAAATCGGTGTCGCCCCCGCCGGTGAAGTCGAAGCTTTCATCGAGGAAGGGGAAGCCCAGCTTGTCGAGCACATCGCGTCGGATCAGGTAGTTTGCGCTCGAATACAGCATGGGCACCGGGCCGCTCGTGCCATAATGCGAGCGGAACACCGGATGTGCCGAGAGCCAGGCGCGCGAGTCATCGGCGAAGACGGGCGTGACCGAGCCGCCGAACAGGTCGGCGGGCGCTGTGCGGGCTGCGGTGATCAAGGCGTCGAGCCAGCCGGGATCTGCCTCTTCGTCGTCGTCGATTCCGAGAATCTGTTCCAGCGCCGGGAAGCGCGTCAATGCGCAGCGCCAGGCGGCGTTGTAGGCCTTGCAGTTGCCCTGGCGTGGTTCGACGATGACCAGGCCCTTGAACAGCCCGTCAGCGAGCAGGGCGCTGGCGCGCGCGGCGCCGGCTCGCTCGATGCCCTCGTTCTCGACGACGATAACGGCGAAGTCGTGCCCGCCCTTCTGGCCGGCGAGCGAACGCAACGTGGCCTCCAGCATGTCCGGGCGTCGGAAGGTCGGGATACAGACGACGCTGGTGACGTGGGAGAGCTCGTCCGGCGCCGAACGCGCCGCTATCTCGAAACTTTCGGGCGTGTCGAAAGCCGGTGCGGCAGAGCGGGCTCGCTCGCCTCTGGTCGTGCTTTCGTTCGTCTGGCTGGCCATGGTCATCGTGCCGCAGGCTAGGTCATGGCAGCTTAAGGTTCGGTGTTCGTCTTCGTCGAAAGGGTGACCACTCCCGGCGGCTCCCGTTGATCATAGCCGCCGCCACGGCTTGACCTGCCCGGCCAATGAGAGGAGTGGAGTTACCAACCTGCCGACGAGCACTCTCCTTGCGCCTTGCTTTCCTGACCTCGCTCATCCCCGTCGCCCGGCCGGATACCGGCTTCGAGATCGCCAATGCGGCGATCCTTTCGGCGCTGCGCGAGGCGGGTCACGATGTCGTCGCGATCGGTTTCCTCCGCCCCGGCGAGATCCCGGCCGACCCGGCGCAGGCGATCGTGGTCGCAGAGACCGATATCGAGAACGCGGTGGCGCCGACCGCTCGGAAGCTGCGCTGGCTGTCCGCCGCCGTCCGGTTCGGGTTGCCGGTGGCCAGCGCGAAACTCAGGCTCGCCGGAGCCGGGCGCTTCGTCGAGGCTATCCGGGCGCACGGGCCTTTCGATGCGCTGGTCCTGAATTCGGTGATGCTGCCCGGTGCTTTTCCCGAGTTGCTTGGGATCGCGCCCTGTATTCTCGTCGAGCACAATATCGAGCATGTCTCGGCCCGCCAGAATGCGGGGCATGCCGGAAACCCGCTGCTGCGCCGGCTCTACGGCCGCGAGGCGCGGCTGCTGGAACGGCTGGAGCGACGGCTCTGGGGCGAAGCGCGTTTCATCTGGACGCTGGCTGAGGAGGACCGGCAGGCGCTTGGCCTCGCCTATCGGGAAAAATCCTGTGTCCTGCCGCTGGTCTCCAGCGACCCCGTCGGGACGCAGTCCGACGATCGCTGCGAGCCCCCGATCTTCGACATCGGCTTGATCGGCACCTGGACCTGGGGCCCCAACCTCATCGGCCTCGAGTGGTTCCTGCGCGAGATCGGCCCGCTTCTCCCCGCGGATATCCGGATCGCCGTTGCCGGCCGCATGCCGCCTGAGCTGCAGGCGTCGCCCAATGTGAGGCTGGTCGGGCGCGTGCCCTCGGCCGAAGGCTTTCTACGCTCCTGTCGGCTCGTCGCGTTGTCGAGCCGGGCCGGAACAGGCGTGCAGCTCAAGACGATCGAGGCGATGCAGCTCGGCCTTCCGGCAGTCGCCACGACCCTGTCCTGCCGCGGTTTCACGGAGCTGCCCGCCAATTTCACGCTTGCCGATACGGCCGGAGATTTTGCCCGGGCCCTGATGGAGCGCGTCGCGGCGATCCGCACGGGAGATCGTCAGCGCGTCGACGGCGCGGCCTTCATGAAGGGCCAGCGCGCGGCGCTCGCGAACGGTCTCGCGCAAGGCCTCGCCGCAGCTCTGGGTTGAGAGCGTCTATTCCGCCGCGACCCGGTTTCGGCGGCCGATCAGGCCGAAGATCGGCCCGGCAGAGACCATCACCAGGAAGACGCGGATGATGTGGTGGGCCGCCACGAAGGCGACTTCGGTATGGAGCGCCAGCGCGATCAGGCTCATCTCGGCGAGGCCGCCGGGCGAATAGGCGAGGATCAGCGGGACATGGCCGTGCACGGAGACCAGCGCGACGAGCCAGGCGAAGCCCAGCGTCAAGGCCAGCAGGATCGCGGTCGAGCCTACAGAGAGCACCAGCACGCGCAGGATGATGCGCGGTGCAGTCCCGATGAATCGGCAGCCGATCGTCACACCCAGCACGAGTTGCGCCGCGTTGACGATTTCCGAGGGCGGCATTGCGGCGCTGAGCCCCGTGATATGCACGACTGCGCTGGCGAGCATCGGGCCGAGCAGATACTTCGCGGGCATCCGCAGCCAGTGCCCGATGATCACGCCGGCGATGCCGCAGCCGATCAGCCAGAGTTCGGAACCGAGCGGCGTCTGCGACAGCGAAGGGCCGGCGACGCGCCCGCCGCCCAGCGTAACGCCTCCGATCCACTGCACGATGAAGGGCAGGGTCATCACGACGAGCAGGATGCGGGCCGAGTGGATGAGCGCGATGATGCGGGCGTCGCCGCCCTTCTCCTCGCCGACCGTGACCATCTCGATCAGACCGCCCGGCATGCCCGAGAAAAAGGCAGTGACCGGATCGAACCCGGCGACACGACGGAAATAGGTGACGCAACACAGCCCGCAGGCGACCATGAACAGCACGAGCCCGGCGAGCGTCGGCAGCCAGTTCGGCAGTTGCGAAACCACCTCCGGCCTGAACGAGGCGCCGAGCATCACGCCGATCACCGCTGTCATCGGGGGGCGGATCACCGCCGGCGCCGCCACGGGCATGCGGACCAGGGCGGCAAAGGTGCAGAACACCATCGAACCGAGCATCCAGGGCAGCGGCAAACGGGCCTGCACGAAGAGCCAGCCGCCGAGCCCGCCGAGCGCCAGCGCCAGGGCGAAGCGCCGATAGGGGAAGCGGCGGGGAGCAAGCGCCTTGAGCCCGCCCAGGAAATCGTCGAGCAGGACCTTCATCGCCGCGTTCCGCCGCGCCGGCCTGTTGCGATGGTCTGGAGGCGGGAAGAGAGGCGGGCTGGAAGCGTCAATCGGCGGGATCCCTTTCGGGTTCGTCCTGGAGCATTTTCGAGCGAGGCGGATGCTGGTTCGCGGTAAGAAAATGCGATGAAATGAAAACTCGAGGCAGTTCCGCGATTCAGGGAATCGCGGAACTGCTCTAGAGGCTGCTCTCATCGTTGCACAGCCCGCCCGGGGTATGTCGCCCCTGCGCGTCGCGCGGCCGGGACAACGCGGCCATGCCGCATTGTCATTGGCCGAATTGCAGCGTTTCCTCAATGATTTGCGGCAGGGATGAAATGCCGGGCCGTTCATCGGCCGCCGACCATTGGTTGAGGGTGATGAACGACGAGCGGCAGTCCCGCCGGCACGGGCGGCCGGGGTTCGAAGGCGATGTCCCGGCATGGCACGAACAGGCCGTTGCCTCGCCTTCCGAGCCGGATTCGCCCCATCCCGCCCAAATCGTCGAGTGCGAGCCGCCTGCCGGCGCCAGGACGGCCCCGCCCGGCTGGTTCGAAAGCCGCGGGCAGCATCTGCGCTCTTGGTGGCGTGGTGCCAGCCCGAATCTGCGCGGCTCGGTTTTCATGTTCGCCGCGCTGCTCGTCTATGCCGTGATGGTCGCCGGCATCAAGCATGTCGGACAAGGGATCCCGCTCGTACAGATCCTGTTGATCCGGCAGGTGATCATGACCGCGATCCTGCTGCTCTTCGCCGCCGGCAGTCTGCGCCGCGCCCTGCATACCGACCGGCTCGGTCTGCAGATATTCCGCAGCGTGGTCACGCTGCTCTCGATGCTCTGCGGCTTTACGGCGGTGATCAAGATCCCGCTGGCCCAGGCGACGGCGATCGGGTTCAGCCAGGTGCTCTTCGTCACCATAGCGGCGGTGCTCTTCCTCAAGGAAGTCGTCGATGTCAGGCGCTGGACGGCGACGGTGATCGGTTTCGCCGGCGTGCTGATCATGCTGCGGCCGAGCTCGGAGGGGCTGGATATCTATGCCCTGCTCGCGGTTGCCGGCGCGATCTGTGGCGCCGCCATTACGGTCAGCGTCCGCAAGCTCGCCGCGAGCGAGCGTACCGATACGATCCTGCTGTATCAGGGTCTCGTTCTGATCATTCTCCTGGCAGTGCCCGCCTGGGCCTGGTGGCAGCCGCCGACGTCCGATCAATGGTTCTGGCTGATCACGCTCAGCCTGTTCGGTACGGCCGGACAATGGCTGATAACCCGTGCCTATCAGGTCGGCGAGGCGGCAGCGCTCGCACCGCTCGATTTCAGCCGCCTGCTGCTGGCGAGCTTCACCGGCTTCGTCTTCTTCGCCGAGATTCCCGAGCTCACCACCTGGCTCGGCGCGGCCGTCGTCATCGGCGCGACGCTCTACACGATCCGCAAGAACGCCCGGACGAGCCCGCCGCCCGCTGCGGCCTGACAGGCGGGATTGCGCGGCTCGCGTCCCGGACGCTATGAATCGGCGCACGCCTCTCCCGCGTGCGTGCCGCCCCGCTTGTTCGCGCGGCAGCGACAGCCAGAGGCCCGATCATGCGCATCGAAAACGACCCGAAGCTCGATTTCCGCGACGTTCTGATCCGCCCGAAGCGCTCGACGCTGGGCAGCCGCGCCGAGGTCGATGTCGAGCGCTCGTTCCGCTTCACCCACACCGGCAAGGAGTGGAAGGGTTTTCCGCTGATCGCCGCCAACATGGACGTCGTCGGCACCATGGCGATGGCGCGCGCGCTGCTGACGCACGGAGCCATGGTCGCCCTGCACAAGCATTACAGCGCCGAGGAGCTGATCGCCTTCTTCCGCGAACCGGGCTCGGTCAACGCCTTCTATTCGCTGGGCACCACGGATTCCGATCATGACAAGCTGAAGGCCGTCCACGCCCGGTCGCCGATCGCCAAGATCTGCCTCGATGTCGCCAACGGCTATACCGAGAAATTCGTCGACACGGTCAAGGCGACGCGCGCCGCCTTTCCGGACGCGGCGATCATGGCCGGCAATGTCGTGACCGGCGACATGACGGAGGCACTGATCCTGGCCGGCGCCGACATCGTCAAGGTCGGCATCGGACCGGGCTCGGTCTGCACCACGCGCAAGATAACCGGCGTCGGCTATCCGCAGCTCTCCGCCATCATCGAATGCGCCGATGCCGCTCATGGCCTGAAGGGCTTCGTCTGCGGCGATGGCGGGCTCACCGTGCCCGGCGATGTCGCCAAGGCCTATGGTGGCGGCGCCGATTTCGTGATGATGGGCGGCATGCTCGCCGGCCATGACGAATGTGAGGGTGATATCCGCTACGAGGAGCGCGATGGCGAGCAGGTGCCGGTCGCGATGACCTTCTACGGCATGTCCTCCGACACGGCGATGAACAAGTATTCCGGCGGCGTCGCGAGATATCGCGCCTCCGAGGGCAAGACCGTCGAGGTGCCCTATCGCGGCCCGGTCGAAGGCACGATGCAGGAATTGATGGGCGGGGTGCGCTCGGCCATGACCTATATCGGCGCCGTCCGCCTGAAGGAGATGTCGAAGCGTACCACCTTCGTCATGGTCGGCAGCCAGCTCAACACCATCTTCGGCAACTGACGCGGATTGGCATTTCCGCCGCTACCGCTTTGCCGGCGCCTGTTGCATAGTTGCTCTCCAAACACAGAAAGCCGCCGACGGCTTCGGGGAGACGGACATGACCTTCAGGATCTTGGGAGCAGCGGTTCTGCTGACCGCGGGAATTTCGATGGCGCAGGCGCAGCAACTGGCGCCGAGCCCGACGCTGGACGCCATCAAGGCGCGGGGCAATCTCGAATGCGGCGTGCATCTCGGCCTGCCCGGCTTCTCCTTCGCCAACGACAAGGGCGAGTGGAGCGGGCTCGACGTCGATTATTGCAAGGCACTGGCCGCCGCGGTGCTCGGCGACGCCAGCAAGGTGAAATACACGCCGACCTCGGTGCAGCAGCGCTGGCCGATCCTGCAATCGGGCCAGGTCGACGTGCTCTCGCGCAACTCGACCATCACCTTCTCGCGCAACGCGACGCTCGGCCTCAACTTCCAGGGCATCAACTTCTACGAGGGCCAGACCTTCATCGTCCGCAAGTCGGCCAATGCCAAGACGGCGGCCGATCTCGACGGCGCCTCGGTCTGCGTCGCCGCCGGTTCCACCGAGGAGAAGAACGCCGCCGACTGGTTCCGCGAGCGCAATCTCAAGACCACCATCACCAATTTCCAGAAGAACGACGACGCCATCGCCGCCTATGATGCGGGCCGCTGCGACGCCTACACCGCCGGCGTCGGCGCGCTCGCCGGCCAGCGTGCCAAGCTGAAGAACCCGGAAGAGCACGTCATCCTGACCCAGCCGATCTCGAACGATCCGCAAGGACCGGTGACGCGCTGGGGTGACGAGCGCTGGCAGCTCATCGTGCGCTGGGTGCTGAACGGCACGATCGCGGCGGAAGCGCTCGGCGTCACCTCCAAGAATGTCGACGAGATGAAGGCGAATTCCAAGAATTCGGAAGTCCGCCGCCTGCTCGGCGCCGAGGGTGGCTTCGGTGCGATGATGGGGCTCTCGAACGACTGGATGTACAATGCCATCAAGCAGGTCGGGAATTACGGCGAGAGCTATGAGCGCACCGTCGGCATGGGCTCTCCGCTGAAGCTCGAGCGCGGCCAGAATCAGCTCTGGACCAAGGGCGGTCTGCTCTTCACCCCGCCCTTCCAGTGAGAGCAGCCAAGGCTCCTGATCGCCGGGCTTGACCCGGCGATCCCGGAATCCAGCCCAAGCGTCACGAGATTCCCGGGCCACGCCCGGGAATGACGTCCGCGAACCTCGATCGAGGTGGCCGTGAGCAGCTTTCTCTCCCTCGTCAACGACAAGCGCGTCCGGGACTGGTTCTACCAGATCGCCGTGATCGTGCTGCTCGTCGGTCTGACCGGGTTCTTCGTGCGCAACGCCTCGGAGAACATGGTCAAGGCCGGCATCGCCTCGGGCTTCGATTTCCTCTGGCGGACATCGGGCATCGAGGTGCCCTTCGTCCTCACCGGTTATACCCAGTCAGACGACATCTTCGCCCTGTTCTGGGTCGGTGTCGCCAACACCATGCTGGTGACGGTGATCGCGATCGTGCTGGCGACGCTGCTCGGCTTCGCGCTGGGCATCGCGCGCCTGTCCTCGCACTGGCTGCTCTCGACCATCGCGGGCGCCTATATCGAGTTCGTCCGCAACATCCCGCTCCTGTTCTTCGTGCTGTTCTGGTATTTCGGCGTCATCGCCGCCCTGCCGCAACCGCGCCAGAGCATCGGCCTGTTTGGCGTCGCCTTCCTCAACAATCGCGGCCTCACCATTCCGCTGCCGGATGCGCCCGGCAATTTCCGCTGGGCGGCGCTGGCGATCCTGCTGTCATGGCTCGGCTACTGGCTGGCCAGCGCCTGGGCGCACAGGCGCAAGGACCGCACCGGGCAGGACGCACCGCTGCTCGCGATCGGCATCGGCCTGATCGTGGTCGTCCCGGCGCTCGCCATCGTCTGGGCCAGTCTTGCCACGCGCTGGGACATCCCCGTGCTGCGCGGCTTCAACTATCGCGGCGGCTTCGTCGTCATCCCTGAATTCGTGGCGCTGCTCGCGGCGCTGGTCACCTATACCGCCGGCTTCATCGCCGAGATCGTGCGCGGCGGCATCGAATCGGTGGCGAAGGGGCAGACCGAGGCCGCCTCGGCGCTGGGCCTGCGGCCCGGCCGTATCCTCAGCCTCGTCGTGATTCCGCAGGCGTTGAGGGTGATGACCCCGCCCTTGACCAACCAGTATCTCAACGTGCTCAAGAACTCGTCCTTCGGCGCCGCGATCGCCTACCCCGACGTGGTCAGCCTGTTCATGGGCTCGGCGCTCAACAATACCGGCCAGGCGATCGAGATCATCGCCATGACGCTGGCCGTCTATCTGGTCATCGGCCTCGTCGTCTCCGCGCTGATGAACTGGTACAACGCCCGCATCGCCCTGGTGACGCGATGACCCGCGCATCCTCCCTCTCGATCTGGCGCGAACGCCTCTTCGCCACGCCCTTCACGGGTTTCGTCTCGATGGTGCTGGTCGTCCTGATCGCCTGGGTCGGCATTCCGCTGATCCGCTGGGCGGTGATCGATGCGACCTGGGCCGGCTCGACGCGCGCCGATTGCGCGCCCGGCGGCGCTTGCTGGGTCTTCATCCGCGCCCGCTTCGGCCAGTTCATGTACGGGCTCTACCCGGTCGACCAGCGCTGGCGCGTCGACATTGCCGGCATCGCCTTCGTGCTGGGGATCGCATCGATTGTCCTGGCGCCGCAGCGTCTCAGGCTGAAGCTCGGCCTCGCCATGCTGGTCGCCCTGCCGCCGCTCGGCATCTGGCTGCTCTCGGGCGGTTTCGGCCTGCGCTACATCGAGACGCGCGAATGGGGCGGGCTGATGCTCACCCTGTTCATCTCGATCTATTCGAGCCTGATCGCGATCCCGCTCGGCATTATCTTCGCGCTCGGCCGGCAATCGGAACTCAGGATCATCCGGCTGATCAGTGTCATCTTCATCGAGTTCTGGCGTGGCGTGCCGATCATCGCTGTGATCTTCCTGGCTTCGCTGCTGCTGCCCTTGATCCTGCCGGGGGGCATCGGCATAGACCGCTTGGCGCGCGCCGTCATCGGTCTCGGCTTCGTCATCGCCGCCTACATGGCGGAAGCTGTGCGCGGCGGCCTGCAGGCCCTGCCCAAGGGCCAGCGCGAGGCGGCGACCGCTCTCGGCCTCAACTACTGGAAGGCGACGGGTCTGATCGTGCTGCCGCAGGCGCTACGCATCTCGTTGCCTGCGATGACCAACGAATTCATCGCTCTGATCAAGAACACGACGCTGGTGCTGGTTGTCTCGATCCTCGATCTGCTCGGCGTCGCTCAGGCGTCGCTCGCCGACCCCAACTGGGTCGGCATGAACATGGAAGCTTATGCCTTCTCAGGCGCGATCTATTGGCTGATCTGCTTCGCTCTCTCGCGCTGGAGCCGCTCGCTGGAGAAGAAGCGGAGGTTGTGAGGCGGCGCGGCCCCCTTCGATCTCAGGCAATAAAAAACCGGCCTTCGAGGCCGGTTTTCCCTACTCGATGCTCCGAAGCCGTTCAGGCCCGGACCCTGCTCCGGTCCCGCCGCCGGTCGGCCGCGGGCTGATAGGCGATGCGGGCATGGTGGCTGCAATAGGGCAGGCCGGTCTGCGAACGTGCACCGCAGAACCGGAATTCCGGAGTCGTCGGATCGCCCATCGGCCAGCGGCACATATATTCGCGCAGGTCCATGATGGTGACCCGCTCCGAGAACGGAATCACAACGTCCTCGGACGGCAGCGGTGCAGCTTCGACCTCGATCTCCGCCTCGGGGGCGAATTCCGGCGCAAGCGCATGGGCGCCGCGCGTCGGGGCGGAGGCTGCGCCGGCCATCGGATGGCTCGGCGAGCGGGCGGGTGCCTTGCGCGGGGCGCTGTTGCGTGGCGCGGCGGGCTGCGCCGCGCTCTTGGCCCGGCCCGAGAGGCCGAGGCGGTGGACCTTGCCGATCACCGCGTTGCGCGTGACACTGCCCAGCTCGGCGGCGATCTGGCTGGCGCTCAGCCCGTCGCTCCAGAGCTTCTTGAGCTGCTCGACGCGCTCTTCCGTCCATGCTCCGGCTTCGTTCATCCGCATCACCTGTCTTGTCCGGCCGGCCCCTCGCGGAGCCTGCCTTTAAGGGCGCTTCGTGACGGAATCCGGGACCGGCGGCTCCGTCGCAGGGACAAAGCCGTTGCTGCCGCAACAGACGGTACAGGAGGCGCCGCACGAAATGTCGTATCTGACGAAGACGACCATACAAGCTGCGGTGACTCGCGAACAAGAGTCGGCGAATCCGAATTGGGCTTTTCCCCAGACGATTCGCGATTGCAAGGTCAAGCGAATCCTTTCGGCAACACTGTCCCAGCGGCATTCAATTGACAGTCGCGGCCGCCTTAAGCATATTTATCCACAAGGTGACGCCGCCCTCGATCGGGCGGCGCTTATGTTTGGCGGATCAAGGTTCCGACGATGCGGATGACGGCGCGACGAGAGGTCCGGAGCTGGGTGCGACGATAACGTCGCCGCCGGGTCGCATCATGGCTGCATCATGCAGCGTCCATCCCCGGATCGTCGTTCACCGTCCAGCGCCAATCCGATCTCACCCCGTCCCCTTCGCGAGGATCTTCGTCTCATGGCTCCCGCCCCAGTTTCCGCCAGCCAGTCCGTACTCGTCCCGACCTATGCCCGTGCCCCCGTCGCTTTCGAGCGCGGTGAGGGCCCCTGGGCGATTACGGCCGATGGCACCCGCTATCTCGATTTCGGCGCCGGCATCGCGGTCAACGCGCTCGGCCACGCCCATCCGCATCTCGTCAAGACGCTGACCGAGCAGGCAGGCAAGATCTGGCACACCTCGAATCTCTATGGCGCGCCGGATGGCGAGCGGCTGGCGCGGCGACTCTGCGAGGCGACGTTCGCCGAGCGTGTCTTCTTCACCAACTCGGGTGCCGAGGCGAACGAGTGCGCCATCAAGATGGCGCGGAAATACCATGCCGCGAAGGGCCATCCCGAACGCTACCGCATCATCACCTTCGAGGGTGCTTTCCACGGCCGCACGCTGGCGACAATCGCCGCCGGTGGTCAACAGAAGTACATCGACGGCTTCGGCCCCAAGGTCGACGGCTTCGATCAGGTGCCCTTCGATGACGAGAAGGCGCTGCGTGCCGCGATCACGCCGGAGACGGCCGCGTTGATGATCGAGCCGATCCAGGGCGAGGGCGGTCTGCGCTCCGTGCCGGCCCGCTTCCTGAAGCTCCTGCGCGATCTCTGCGACGAGCAGGGCCTGATGCTGATCTTCGACGAGATCCAGACCGGCGTCGGCCGCACCGGCAAGTTCTTCGCTCATGAGATGTATGGCGTCGCGCCCGACATCATGTCGATCGCCAAGGGCATCGGCGGCGGCTTCCCGATGGGCGCCTGCCTCGCGACGGAGGAGGCGGCCTCGGGCATGACGCTCGGCACGCACGGCACCACGTTCGGCGGCAATCCGCTCGCCATGGCGGTCGGCAATGCCGTGCTCGACGTGGTGCTGGCGCCCGGCTTCATCGAGCGCGTCGGTCAGATTGCGCTCCGGCTCAAGCAGTCGCTGGCCGAGCTCAAGGACAAGCATCCTGGTGTCATCGCCGAGATCCGCGGCGAGGGCCTGATGCTCGGCCTCAAGCTCCACACGCCGAACACCGATTTCGTCAACGAGGCGCGTGCCCAGGGCCTGCTCGTCGTCGGAGCCGGCGATAATGTCGTGCGCCTGCTGCCGCCGCTGATCATCACCGAAGCTGATATCGCGGAGGCCGTGTCGCGTCTCGACAAGGCGGCATCCGCCGTCGAGGCCGCGCTGAAGCGCCCGGCCGCCGAATAAGCTCACCCCAGCCCCCACACCAGCGAAGCGAAGGAAGCGCCCGTGACGCGCCATTTCCTCGATCTCTCCGATTTCTCCGGCAGCGAGCTGCGCGCGATCCTGCGCACGGGCGAGGAGATCAAGGCGCGACGCCGTACCCCCGCCGCCGCCGGAGATCGCCTGCTCGAGGGCAAGGTCGTCGCGACCATCTTCGAGCAGCCTAGCCTGCGCACGCGCGTCTCCTTCGATGTCGGCATCCGTGAACTCGGGGGATCGCCGATGATGGTCGCAGGCCACGAGATCGAACTCGGCGAGCGCGAGACCATCGCGGACACTGCGCGCGTGCTGTCGCGCTATGTCGACGCGATCATGATCCGCATCCTGGATCACGACTCGCTGGTCGAGATGGCGAAATACGCGACCGTCCCGGTGATCAACGGCCTGACCAAGCGCCAGCATCCTTGCCAGGTGATGGCCGACGTCATGACCTTCGAGCAGCGCAAGGGAGCGATCGAGGGCAAGCGCATCGCCTGGACCGGCGATACCAACAACGTGCTGACCTCCTGGGTTCATGCCGCCGGCCGGCTCGATTTCGAGTTGGCCGTCGCGACGCCGGAGGAACTGGCGCCACCTCCGGCCCTGATCGCCTGGGCCAGAAAGCAGGGCGCGAAGATCAAGTTGACGAACCGGCCCGAGGAAGCGGTCGAGGGCGCCGACTGCGTCATCACCGATTGCTGGGTCTCGATGGGCGACGAGGAAGGCACCCGCCACAACCTGCTGCGGCCCTATCAGGTCGATGAGAGGCTGATGCAGCGCGCCGAGAAGGACGCGATCTTCATGCACTGCCTGCCGGCCTCGCGCGGCGAGGAGGTCACGGACGCGATCATGGACGGCCCGCAATCGGCCGTCTTCGACGAGGCCGAGAACCGCCTGCATGCGCAGAAGGGCATTCTCGCCTGGTGCTTCGGCGGAGTGGCGGCCTGATGGCCGTGGACGACACCATGAGCACCGCCGGGCTCGACGATCGGGTCATTCCCTTCGCCGTGCCCGATCTCGACGTGCGCGGCCGCGTCGTGCGGCTGGGCGCTTCGATCGACACGATTCTCGAACGCCACGCCTATCCCGAGCCCGTCTCGCGCGCGCTCGGTGAGGCGGCTGCACTCACCGTCCTGCTCGGAACGGCACTGAAATTCGAGGGCCGCTTCCAGCTCCAGACCAAGAGCGACGGCGCCATTTCCATGATGGTGGTCGATTTCAACGCGCCCGACAATTTCCGCGCCGTCGCCCAGATCGACGAGGCCAGGCTCGTCGAGGCGATCGCGCTCGACAAGGTCTCGACCGGCGAGCTGCTCGGCGAGGGCCATCTCGCCATGACCGTCGACCAGGGCTCGGCCACGACGCGCTATCAGGGCATCGTCGCGCTGAAGGGCCAGAGTCTCGAAGAGGCCGCGCATCAGTATTTCCGCCAGTCCGAGCAGATTCCGACGCGGGTTCGGCTCGGCGTCGGCACCGTCACGACGGGCGGGCGCCCGCAATGGCGGGCCGGCGGCATCCTCGTGCAGTTCATGCCGCATTCGCCGGACCGCCTGCGCGCGGCCGACATGCATCCGGGCGACGCGCCCGAGGGCCATCAGATCCTGGGCGGCACCGATCCTGACGGCATCGCCGACGATGCCTGGGCGGAGGCCCGCTCGCTGGTCGAGACGGTCGAGGATCACGAACTGCTCGACCCGACGCTGGAGAGCGAACGCCTGCTCTATCGCCTGTTCCACGAGCGCGGTGCCCGCGTCTTCGAGCCGGTCGTCGTGCACGAGGCCTGCCGCTGTTCGCGCGAGCGCGTTCTGTCGATGCTGCGCGGCTTCGCGCCGGAAGATCGCAAGGCGATGATCGCCGATGACGGCAAGCTCGGCGTCACCTGCGAATTCTGCTCGCGGCGCTATTCCTTCGACCCGGCCGAGGTTGAGGAGGGGCAGGCGGCGGGTTCGGAATAATACTCGAACCGCGACGCGACTCCTCTCCCGTAGGGAGAGGAGCAGGGGTGAGGTGTAGTCCCCTGGACCAGCGAAACTCTGTCTCACCGCTGCGCAGCGACCACCTCACGGCAAGCACGGTGAGCGGCCGACCCCTCACCCTAGGGCAGTGGGTTTCCGGCGCTTCAATGCCACGTTCTGTGCAGGCCGATCGCTGGAGAACCGGCCCGAGCATGACGCGCTCTACCCCGCCTGGCACTCCGCCATCAGCTTGCGCATGAAGGTCTCGCCGGCGGCCAGTTGCTCCAGCGTGATGTACTCGTCCGGCTGATGCGCCTGGTCGATCGAACCGGGGCCGCAGACCACGGTGGGCAGCCCCGCATGCTGGAAATGGCCGGCCTCGGTGGCATAGGCGACGGCGATTGTGTGGTTGCGGCCGGAGAGCCGCATCGCGAGCCGCTCGGCCTCCGAGCCGGGATCGGGCGCCAGTCCCGGCACGTCCGAGGTCATCTGCGTCTCGATCGCGGCACTCGGCGCGGTCGAACGCATCCGCGCCAGCACCTTGTCGGCCACCTTGGCGAAGCGGGCCGGGCCGGCCTCGGGGTCGGAGCTCGGCACCGTCCGGATCTCCCAGAGGATCTCGCTGCGATCGGCCAGGATGTTGCGGGCGATGCCGCCATGGAACGTGCCGATATGGATGGTGTCATAGGGCGGGTCGAAGCGGCCGCTCGTGTCCGGCCGCTGCTTGGCGTCCTCCGCCATCTGGTCGAGTTCGGCCGCGAGCAGCGCGCCGGCATGGACGGCGCTGGCGCCGAGTTGCGGCTTGGAGGAATGCGCTGCAAAGCCCTTTACCACGGTCTGGAAGGTCCGCACGCCCTTATGCGCGTCGCAGATGTCGAGCATGGTCGGCTCGCCGACGATGACGGCGCGCGGTCGCGGCAGGGTCTTGCCCATGGCATTGATGCCGTCGACCACGCCGAGGCAGGTCACCTCCTCGTCATAGGACAGGAAGAGGTGGATCGGCGTCTTCAGGTTCGCCGCCAGGAAATCCGGCACCAGCGCGAGCCCGAGCGCCAGGAAGGCCTTCATGTCGACGGCGCCGCGGCCATAGGCCTTGCCATCCTCGACATGCAGCGTGAACGGGTCGCGGCTCCAGGCCTGGCCGGCCACCGGGACGACATCGGTATGGCCGGAGAGAACGATGCCGCCGCGATCCTGCGGGCCGACGGTCGCGAACAGGGCGGCCTTGTCGCCGGTTTCGTTCGGGAAGCGCACGGAGGATACGCCCCAGCCGGCGAGGTAGTGCTCGACGAAATCGAGAAGGGCCAGGTTGGACTTGTCGCTTACGGTGTCGAAGGCGACGAGGCGGGCGAGCATCTCGAGCGGCGTATGGCGCTGCCCGGCAGGAGCGGAGGCGGTCAATGCAGAACCTTCTTCACATAGGGGGAATCGAGCGGGAAGAGCGGTACCTCGACATCGAAGATCGTGCCGCTCTCGTCCTGCATGGCGTAGAAACCGTGCATCGAGCCGTCAGGCGTCGTCAGCGGGCAGCCCGAGGTGTAGTGGAAGCTCTCGCCAGGTCGCAGCACAGGCTGCTTGCCGACCACGCCCTCGCCGCGCACCTCATGGACCTCGCCGCGTCCGTCGGTGATGAACCAGTGCCGGGTCATCAACTGCACGGTCTGTGTCGAGAGGTTCACGATCTCGATCGCGTAGGCCCAGAAATAGCGGCCCTGCGCGTGCGAGGATTCCGCATCCATGAAACGCGGCGCCGCGGTCACACGCACGCCATGCGTCTGGGCCTGGTACATCGAAGGCTCCGCCTTGGCCGGTCGCGGTCTTGCCGCTCTGATGTGTTATCGGCCGTCCGGCGCCAGCGTCAATGCGGGGCTGCGGTGATTCTGGCGTGGACAACCCGCTGGCCCATGCATGCCTCGCATCCACCATGCTTGGCCTTCAGGGTCTGCTTCGCTAGCTATGATCGATTATCCCCTGCGGAACGCGCATGCTGACCTTCAAGCCCGGCATCCAGCCCGACAGCTCCATCCGTGCCTTCATCGAGGCGGGTGCGATCACGCTCGCCCGGCCGCCGGCCGAGGGGCAGATCCAGCCCGCGAGCCTGGATCTGCGCCTGGGTGCGCGGGCCTACCGCGTCCGCGCCTCGTTCCTGCCGGGTCCGGGGCGCACGGTGCGCAGCCGGATCGAGGATCTCTCGTTGCACGAGATCGATCTGACGCGAGGCGCGGTGCTTGAGACGGACTGCGTCTATATCGCCGAACTGATGGAAGGCCTGCGCCTGCCCAAGGGCCTGCGCGCCGCCGCCAACCCGAAGAGCTCGACCGGCCGGCTCGACGTCTTCACCCGCGTCATCACCGACCGTGCCCGCGAATTCGATCTGGTCGAGGACGGCTATGAAGGCCCGCTCTTCATGGAGATTTCGCCGCGCACCTTCCCGGTGCTGGTTCGCTCCGGCTCGCGCCTGTCGCAGATCCGCTTTCGTGCGGGCGAAACCCGGCTTGACGACCGCGCGCTCGGCGAGATCCACCTGCGCGAGACGCTGGTCAGCGCGGCCGAGCCCTCCTTCCAGGGTGGTGTCGCCGTCAGCGTCGATCTCTCCGGTTTCGACGGTCTGCTCGGCTATCGCGGCAAGCACCACACGGCGCTGATCGATGTCGATCGTGTGGGTGCCTATCGTGCCGCCGATTTCTGGGAGCCGATCCATGATGACGGCTCTGGCAGCATGATCCTCGATCCCGGCCAGTTCTACATCCTCGCTTCCAAGGAGGCGGTGCATGTCCCGCCGGACTATGCCGCCGAAATGACGCCCTTCGATGCGCTGGTCGGCGAATTCCGCGTGCATTATGCCGGTTTCTTCGACCCTGGTTTCGGCCACCGCGCAGCCGGCGGCCAGGGAGCCCGCGCCGTGCTCGAGGTCCGCTCCCGCGACGTTCCCTTCATCATCGAGGACGGCCAGATCGTCGGCCGCCTCGTCTATGAAAGCATGGCGGCCCGCCCCGAGGCACTCTACGGCGCCGATCTCAAGTCGAACTACCAGGGCCAGGCCCTGAAGCTGTCCAAGCACTTCAAGGGGTGAGCGGACACCGGCTTCGGTCCTCTCGCGCTTGCTGGCGATTCCCGGATGACACCCGGCTTCGGACCCGCTATGAACGCGGGCCTGCCGCGCGCTGCTTCGCCAGCGTGGAGGGCATGCGGGCGTAGTTCAGTGGTAGAACGTCAGCTTCCCAAGCTGAATGTCGTCGGTTCGATCCCGATCGCCCGCTCCAATTTCCCTTGAAGCTTCAGCATGTTGTGGCGGCCTGCCGCTAAATTCGCGTTCCCCAACCCCTGTTCAGTGGTTGTTCTGCTCGCCGCGGAGCGCGACTCGCGCCTGTGCGACCTTGCGGCTCTTGCCGATGGCGCCGCGTGAATAACGCGCCGTCGTCGTGGCCTGGGCATGGCCGATCGAGCCGCGGATCGTGTCGAGCCCGGCGCTGGCGTCCTCGGCCTCGGTGACCGCCCCGGCCGCCTTCCAGCTTGCCGATGTGCCATTCACTGATGCCCGCACGCTCCTCGGCTTGCTCCCGAGACGGGTCGCACTCTTTCCGCAAGCGCGAAAATTCTCTCCGACCAACTTGCGAGTATCCGTTGGCGGCATTCCTGCCGGCACCAGGTTGCTGGACCTTTGCATGGTCGACCATCAGGCTCCGGCTTATAGCCACGGTGGCGGCACCGTTTCCCACGATGGGAAAAGCTTCGCAAAGATTCCCGGCGGCGCGCGCGGCGATACCTATGTCGGTCCCAGCTCTCCGCCGCGACAAATCCGTGATTGCGAATGGATCGTCATCGTGCACGGCGTCAGCGGCAGGGCTTTCGCCGTCATCTGCTCTGCGGTGCCCCAGCATTGCGTGCGCGATGGGCATCCCCGTCGCTGCTGCAGGTTGTCAGCGCTGCCGAGCCGGCGCAGACGGAACCACGGCGCATGACATGGGTGGGACGCGCTGGCCGGGGTCGCCGAACGGAAGCTCGTTGAAACATGGGGGACTGATCACATGGACATCCGTCAGCTTCGATACTTCCTGGTCATCGCGGAAACCGGTTCCCTTTCCGCGGCCGCGCGAACGATCGGAATTGCTCAGCCTTCGCTGAGCCAGTACATCATCAAGCTCGAAGCAGAGCTCGGCATTCAACTGCTTCATCGGTCGCCCTTGGGCGTCTCCTTGACCGAGGCCGGTCAGTTCCTGGTTGAGCGCGGCGGGCCGATCGTCACCGCAACCGAGACCCTTGTCGCCGACCTGAGCAATCTGGCGCGTACGGTTCGGGGAGCGGTTCGCTTCGGTGTGCCGAGTTCCGTGAGTATGGTTCTCTCGGTGCCGCTGGCGGAAACCATCCGGATCGAGTTCCCCGAAATCCGCTTTCGCGCAATGGACGCCATGAGCGGCTACATCGAACGCTGGCTGCTCGAAGGGTCGATCGATCTCGGGATGCTCTACGATATCCATAACCCGCGGCTCAACGCGTTGCCGATCCTGACCGAGGAGTTGTATCTCGTCACCGCGCCGGATTGCTGGCCGGATCCTGCCGGTCCCGGGGGGGTCGCCCAGGTTCCTATTACCTTCCGCGACTGCCAGAATCTCGAGTTGATCCTGCCGAGTCCCAGCCATGGGCTGAGAACGCTGATCGACCGCTGTGCGCGGGAACATCAATTGACGTTCAATATCGCTGTCGAGATGGACTCGTTGAACCCGATCAAGGATCTGGTTCTGCGAGGCTCCGGCTTCTCGATCCTTCCGCAGACAGCCGTTCAGCGTGAAGTCGCACGCGGAGATCTGATGCTCGTTCCCATTCAGGACCCCGCTCTCCGCCGCACGATCTACCTCGCCAACAATCCCCTCCATACAAGCTCGCGGGCCACAGCCGAGGTGGCACGGCTGGCTGTCGACGTTTCCGCCGAACTTGTCCGGAACTCCCTGTGGCTCGGGCGTCTGAGTGAGGAGGTTACAGGGTATAGATAGCGCCTATACCCCCCAGTAAGAATCCGTATTTTGCGAACAGATAAAAAATCGAGACACTCTCCCCAACTGAGCCTGCCGGCTTTTGAAAGTACGGAACAACCGTAACTGGTTTGGGCGGCTCGTGCCGATCCGTCCGGGGAGAGATATGCAGAAAACATCCTACGACATAAGCGGCTTAACCATTGTAACGCCGAGGAACTACGGTAGAATATTTGCTGTACTCTGCATTTGTCTTGCTCTCGCTGGGATCGCCCACGCTTTTGCCGTCGGTCAGATCGAGTGGAGCTATGTCGCGGAATTTCTGACATTCCCTGCAATATTGACCGGGTTGGTGAACACCGTCGTCATGGCCATTCTCGCCATGGTGGTCGGCATCGCTCTCGGCGTCATATTCGCCATCATGCGGCTTTCCGACAATCTCGTCCTGAGAAATGTCGCGATCGGTTATATCTGGTTCTTTCGGGCCGTCCCTGCTCTTCTGCAGCTTCTGATCTGGTTCAACCTGGCGTTGATATTCCCCAATTTTGGGATTCCGGGGCTGTTCTCAGTCAAGACCGTTTCGGTGATGACGCCGTTCCTCGCGGCTCTTCTCGGGCTTGGGATTCAGCAAGGTGCCTTCACGGCTGAGGTCGTTCGGGCAGGCCTGCTTTCTGTCGACCGCGGCCAATACGAAGCAGCGCAGTCGATCGGCATGACGCGCATGATGATGCTTCGCTACATCATCATGCCTCAGGCAATGCGTGTAATTGTTCCTCCAATCGGGAACGAATTCATCGGGATGGTGAAGCTTACATCCCTGGCTAGCGTTATTCAATTCAGCGAGATACTTTATAGTGCTCAAACAGTTTACTACGCGAATAATCGTGTAATCGAGCTGCTGATCGTATCGGCTATCTGGTACGTCATCGTCGTGACGATTCTGAGCTTGATACAGATCTGGATTGAGCGCCATTTCGATCGTGGCATCCGGCCAATCAACCATAAGAAGTGATGGATGCATCATGAAGCACTCCAAAACTGGCGAGCCTCTCGTCGTCGTCTCCGGCGCCAAAAAGAGTTTCGGTCATTTCGAGGCTCTGAAGGATGTCAGCCTTTCCGTCGAACGCGGCGAAGTCCTGTGTGTCATCGGCCCATCCGGTTCGGGCAAGAGCACCTTGCTGCGTTGCATCAATCTGCTCGAGCGCATTGAAGGCGGGGCAATTTTTATCGACGGGGAGATGATTGGTTATCGCCGGTCGGCGGACAAGCTCTACCCGCTGCAGGATGCTGAGCTGGCTCGCCAGCGCCGCAAGACGGCGATGGTCTTCCAGAGGTTCAACCTGTTCCCGCATCTCACGGCCGCAGAGAATATTGCTGTCGGGCCTATCCGTGTTCTCAACGAAAATCCCAAGGCCGCCCGCGAGCACGCTCTCGCCTTGCTGGACAGCGTCGGCCTGGCTGCAAAGCGGGATGCCTATCCCGCCGAGCTATCGGGCGGCCAGCAGCAGCGCGTGGCGATCGCGCGTGCTTTGGCGATGCGCCCGCAACTGATCCTGTTCGACGAGCCAACTTCGGCGCTCGATCCCGAACTGGTGGGAGACGTGCTGAAAGTCATTCGTGATCTCGCGGCCAGCGGCATGACCATGATCGTCGTGACGCATGAGTTGGGTTTCGCGCGCGAGGTCGGCCATCGCGTGGCCTTCATGGATCATGGCCGCATCGTGGAGATCGGCGATGCGCGCGCGGTGCTCGAAAATCCGGCGCAGCAGAGAACCAGAGAGTTCATCGCCGCGGTCAGATCCTGATCTGGAAAACAAGTTCACCAAGGAGGAACATGATGAAAATTGCTGTCTATGGCGCCGCTTGCGTTCTGCTCTCGTCGATGAGTATGCCGGCATTTGCCCAGAGCGCTTCCGCGCCGCAACTGGACCGGAAGACGATCACCATCGCCAATGCGCCGTTGTATCCGCCGATGGAGTTCAAGGACACCAAGACGGGTAAGCTCGTCGGCATCGATATCGATATCGGAGAGGCGCTCGGTAAAAGGCTGGGTCTGACGCTCAAATGGGAAGAAATCGGCTTTGAGCAGCAGCTCAACTCCCTGGCGACCGGACGTGTCGACATGATCATGAGTGGCATGTTCGATCTTCCGAGCCGGCGCGAGACGCTCGATTTCGTGAATTATCTGACGTCGGGCGCACAGTTCTATACCCGGGCCGATCGCGCAGCCGAGATCAAGTCGGAAACGGATCTCTGCGGCAAATCGGTGGGGTCCAGCCGGCGCACGACCTTCCCGGCCGAAATCGCAAAGTGGAGCGCGGCCCATTGTGAGGCCGCCGGCAAGCCTGCGATCAAGATCGTCGGCACCGAAGGCTCGGCTGATGCCAGGACACAGCTCCGGCAGGGGCGCATCGATGCTGCGGCGCAGGGAAGCGAGACGGTTCCCTACATGCTCCAGACCGAACCGAACACCTTCATCGCAATCGGCAAGCCCTTCACCGAGGCGCTGCTCGGCATGGCCTTTACCAAGAAGGATGCTGCGCTTCGCGATGGCATTGCCGGCGCGCTGAAAGACATCATGGCGGACGGCACATACAAGGCCATCCTGGCGAAATGGGGGATGGAAGCGAACGCCATCCCGGTGCCCATGGTCAACAGCAAGCCGCTGAACTGAGCGACTCGACGGGCCTGCGGATGACGGTCGTCACCCGCAGGCCCGGTTGTTGCCGCTCAAACTCATCATGAACGCTCTGGATATGACGCAAATCTCGGATGCTCACGGTACCTGGTCATCCTGCTGCGGCCTGCGGATGACAGCGCCATCTTTGCCCGGGAGGCTCCAGGCCGCCTATCCAGCCGATCTTGGGCGAGTTGGGTATCGCGGAAGGCGCGGACCTCGGCGCTCCGGGGAGCGCCCAGTCTGCGATGAGACGAGCGGGTGCCGAAGGAGTTCCCGGACGGGATCGCGGGAAGCGGGGATCGCAGCGATGCTTGCGAGCTTCGCGTCCTCCCGGCCGTACCGGAAGACCGGAAGCTGACCCCCGGCATATCGGAAAATCACCGGATTGCGGCGAGCACGCGAATTCACGGCCCCCCGCAGATCGTTTTACGGCACGACAAAAGGAATGACATGATGAGCGATCCCGTTCGCGAAGCCCTGGTTCAACGTCTCGAGACCGACGCCGAAGAAGCCATTGCCTTTCTGCGGGGCTTCCTGCGGTCCCGTTCCGCCAACCCGCCGGGGGATACGACCGAGGCGGCCGACCATATCGGTGCTTATCTGGACAAGGCCGGCGCTCCCTGGCGCTTCGAGGCGGCCGCTCCCCATCTTCCCAATGTCGTCGGCACCTTCGAGGGCGGCCGCAGCGGTAAGCATCTCGTTCTCAATGGTCATATCGATGTCTTCCCGCCCTTGGACGAGACCGGCTGGTCGGGCGATCGTCGTGACGGCAAGATATTCGGCCGGGGTGCGGCGGACATGAAGGCCGGAACGGCCGCAGCGGTCCTCACCTACGCCTGGCTGCACGACATCAGGGACAAGCTTCCCGGTAAACTCACCCTGACCGCCGTCTCCGACGAACAGACCGGCGGAGCGCTCGGCACCCGCTGGCTGCTCGAGACATTGCGGGATGAGGTTCTCGGCGATTGCTGCCTGAACGGCGAACCCTCGGGGCTCAACAATGTCCGCTTCATGGAAAAGGGAACCCGCCGATATCTGATCACGGTTCGGGCGCCGGGGGGCCATGGCGGCTATCCGCACCTGTCCCGCAATCCCAACAAGATCATCGCGACGATCATCTCCGAGCTCGACCGGCGGCTTCACATGCGTCCGGCGACGCTGCCGGAGAACATTGCGCGGTTGCTGACGACCCCTGAGGCGATCGCCACATTGGAAGCCGGCATGGGCCCGGGCGCCGCCGACGTCGTGCGCAGCATGACGTTCAATCCAGGCGTCGTGAAGGGCGGGCTGAAGGTCAACCAGATTCCGCACGAATGCTCGGTGGAGATCGATATCCGCATTCCGGTCGGCATCGATTTCGACAAGGTGCATGAAGAAGTCGTCGAGGTTTGCACCAAGAACGACGCCGAATGGGAGCTGATCGCAACCCACTCCTATCCAGGCAGCCTGGCGGACCCCGAAAGCCTGATGATGACGATCATTCGCGACAACGCCGAGGCCGCGACGGGCAAGCGCCCGATCCCGATGTCGTCGCTCGGCGGTTCGGACAGCCGTTACTGGCGCTGGGAAAATGTTCCCGCTTATCTCTACGGGCCTTCGCCGGTCACCATGGGGCGTGCCGACGAGCACGTGACGGAAGCGGAGTACCTCGCCGTGCTGCGCGTTCATCTGCTGTCCTCCTACGACTACCTGACACAGTCGGCCGACCAATAGGCCGGCGAGCGCGGGAGGCAGCTTGGCATTGGCCGCCTCCCGCCGACGGCATCGCTGTCCCCTTCGGGAGATGGCGTCCGGCTGCATTCCTTCTGATCGTGGGTCCGCAAGATGAACGGCGCTGAAAGTCTGGTCCAAACCCTGGTCAAGGGCGGGGTCGACACATGTTTCGCCAATCCCGGTACATCGGAGATGCACTTCGTTGCCGCGCTGGATCGCGTCGGCGGGATGCGCTGCGTGTTGACGCTGTTCGAAGGGGTCGCATCCGGTGCCGCCGACGGTTATGGCCGCATGACCGACAAGCCTGCAGCGACCTTGCTGCATCTCGGGCCGGGGCTGGGCAATGCGTTGGCCAACCTCCACAATGCCCGAAAAGCCAGGACGCCTCTGGTCAATATTGTCGGAGATCACGCGGTTCATCATCGCAGCTACGATGCGCCGCTCACCTCGGACGTCGAAGGGGTGGCTCGCCCGATGTCCGACTGGGTGAGAACATCGACCGATGCACGCTACGTCGCGGATGACGGGGCCGATGCTGTCGCCGCCGCCCTGTCGGCTCCCGGCGGGGTCGCGACGCTGATCCTGCCGGCCGATACGGCCTGGAACGACGCGACCGGCGTGGCTGCCCCCCGTCCAGTGAAGCCCGCTGGGATCGTCGATGCGGCTGCGGTCTCCGCCGCAGCGAAAGCCCTGAGATCCGGCGAGCCGACACTGATCTTCTTGGGGGGACGGGCGTTGCGCGCCGCTCCGCTCGATGTCGCAAGCCGCATTGCCGCAGCCACGGGGGCGAAGCTCCTGGCGCCAAGTTCGAATCCGCGCATGGAGCGTGGCGCCGGCAGGGCGCCGATCAGGCGGTTGCCCTATCCGCTCCAACTGGCCCTGCAGGAATTGAGTGCGTTCAAGCATATCATCCTCGTCGGCGTTCAGCAGCCCGTGGCGTTTTTTGCCTATCCGGGAATGCCCAGCCTGATCGCTCCTCCCGGCAGCTCAACCCACGTGCTGGCCTCGCCGGCCGAGGATTGTGTGGATGCGCTCGCGCGTCTCGCTAGCGAACTGAATGCCCCAGGGCGGGCGGCGCTTGTGCCGCCGCAAGCTCCCGCCGCGCTGCCTGCCGGGAAGATCACCGTCGAGAGCATTGGCGCGGCCATTGCTGCGCTGATTCCGGAAGGCGCGATCGTCGTTGACGAGGGCATCAGTTGCGGACGTGCGATCTACCCGGCGAGCTTCTCGGCCCCGCCACATGATTGGTTGCAGCTCAATGGCGGTTCCATCGGCATCGGCATGCCTCTGGCGACCGGGGCCGCCATCGCCTGCCCCGGCCGCAAGGTCATCTCCCTCCAGGCCGATGGCAGCGGAATGTATACGCTGCAGGCGCTCTGGACTCAGGCGCGCGAAACGCTCGACGTCACGACAATCATCTTCTCCAACCGGTCCTATGCCAGCCTCGAGGGCGAGCTCATCAATGTGGGGGCGCTCAATCCCGGCAAGACGGCGCGCGCGATGCTCGATATCGGCAGCCCGGATCTCGACTGGGTCAAGCTTGCAGGGGGAATGGGTGTCGAAGGCGCGCGCGCCGAGACAGCGGAGCGGCTGATCGATCTTCTGCAGGCGAGTCTGCGCCGTTCGGGCCCGTTCCTCATCGAAGTCATGGTCTAAGTCGCATGAGCCGCTCGAACAGCCTCGCCATCGATGTGCAGCATTCGTGGAGCGATATCGCGCAGCGGGAGCACAGCTTTTTCTTCAGAGTGTTGTTATCAATGATATAAAGTATTTATTCAGAAGATGACCATGTTTACTTGTTGAGAGATCAGATTTTAGAGCAAAATTCTAAATTAATTTGAGCAATTGTTGGCAGCTTGAGAGGATTTATGTTTGGATGTCGTTAGAGTGCCATAATACCATATTCTGGCGCTCCCTGCTGTTCGTTCCGGCGAACAAGGCCCGCTTCGTGGCAAAAGCCAGGATTTCTGACGCCGATGCCATCATAATCGACCTGGAAGACGCGATCCTGCCCGGGCAGAAGGCGGATGCCCGGGCGCAGGTTCCGGGCATGGTCGCAGATCTGAGCTCGGCTGGTCGAAACGTTCTCGTGCGGATCAACCGGCCGCTGCCGCTGGCCATCCGCGATATCGAAGCGTCGGTCTCCGCGCAGGTCAGCGCGCTCGTGGTTGCGAAAGCATCGAGCGCCGAGCACCTGGCCCTGATCGGCGAGGCCGTTGCCGAATCCGAGGCGCGGCTCGGTTTGCCCGAGGGGCACACCAGGCTCGTGCCACTGATCGAGACGGCCGGCGGCGTTGCGCGGATGGAAGAAATTGCGTCATCTCCCCGCGTCGTCGCCATGGCCTGCGGCGACGAGGATCTGGCGGCGGATCTCCTCTGCGAGCCGGATTCCGAGACGATCGTTGCGATCAAGCATCGGCTGGTGCTGGCTGCGGCCCTGAAGAATGTCTGGCCGCTTGGTCTTCTCGGCTCCATTACCGAGTTCAGGGACACCGAGGCCTATGGCGCGTCCGTCCGTCGCTCGCGCGAGGCGGGGCTCCGCGGGACTCTCTGCATCCATCCCGCGCAGGTCGCGATCGCAAATCATGGTTTCGCGCCGTCGTCATCCCTTATCGAGCAGGCTGCGCGGGTGGTCGAAGCGGCGGAGGCTGCACAACGCGCCGGTTCCGGCACGGTCGGTCTCGATGGAAGAATGATCGATGCGCCGGTGCTGCGTCGCGCCTGCCAGATACTGGCGGCGGCCCGCAGCTACGGGGCGAGCCCGGCCGGCAACGGGAATCCGGCTCCCGGTGACCGAAGCATACGCTGAAGATGCATCCCGTGTCCCAGAACCGACCGCCCCGATCTTCCTGACGGACATCCGCTATGACGAGCCGATTCAAAATCAAAGATGTCATCCTGGCCCGAGGCAATGGCAGCTTCTTCTACGACGACCAGGCCGCTATTCGTGCCGGCGCCGTTCAGGACGGCGCCTGCTATGTCGGCCAGGTCCTGACACCGGGCTTCACCTCGATCCGGATGCCTTCGCGTTCGTTGAGCATCGGCCTCGTCCTGGCCGATGACGCGATCGTCTGGGGCGATATGATGAGTGTTCAATATTCCGGGGCGGCCGGGCGCGACCCGTTCTTCCAGCCCGAGGCTATCGAGGCCTTGATCGCCAGCGTCATGGTGCCTCGCCTGCTCGACGCCGACATGTCCGGCTTCCTCGCGGCATGTGCGGAGGTGTTCGCGCCTCACGCTGGCCGCCGGCTTCCGCTGGCCGTCGAATACGGCGTCAGCCAGGCGCTCCTGCGCGCGACCGCGCATGTCAAAGGCGTAACCCTCGCCGAAATCGTCTGCGCCGAATTCAGCCTGCCGCTTCCGTCCAGGGCGGTCCCGATCTTCGCGCAGAGTGGTGACGCGCGCGAGATCAACGTCGACAAGATGATCCTGAAATCGGTCGATATCCTGCCCCATGGACTGATCAATTCCCGGGAGAAGTTCGGCCCGTCCGGGGCCACCTTCCGGGACTTCGTCAAATGGGTCGCAAACCGAACCGGCGAGATCGGCGAAGCCGGCTATCGGCCGATCCTGCATTTCGATGTCTATGGCTGGATCGGCCTCGAGATCGGCCTCGATGCGGCGAGGATCGCGGATTTCATGGCCCGCGTCGCGGATGATGTGCCCGGCTTCGGGCTCCATATCGAATGCCCTGCCGATTTCGGATCGATGTCCGCTCAGCTCGAAGCCTATGCAGAGATCGTTCGCCTTCTGGAGGCGCGGGGCACGAACGTTAAGGTGGTCGTCGATGAGCGCTGCAACACGCTGGAGGATATAAAACTGTTCGCGGAAGCGAAGGCGGCTCATCTGGTGCAGATCAAGATGCCCGACGTCGGATCGGTCGCGGATACCGCGCGCGCGGTGCTGCTCTGCAAGGAACAGGGCGTCGGCGCCTATGTCGGTGGAAGTTGCGCCGAAACCGATCTGTCCGCGAGGGCTGCCGTGCATGTCGCCGTCGCGACCCAGGCCGATATGATGCTCGCCAAGCCGGGGATGGGCGTCGACGAGGCCATCTCGATCGTCGGCAATGAACAAAGTCGCCTGCTCGCGACGCTGGAGTATCGGCGATCGCGACGCTTTCCGAAGACGAACATGGCGGTCTCGTTATGACCAAAATTCTTGAAGGCATTACGGTCGTCGCCGTCGAGCAGGCTGTTGCAGCACCATATGCATCGTCGCGGCTTGCGGATGCCGGCGCACGGGTGATCAAGGTGGAGCGCCCGGAGGGCGATTTCGCGCGCAACTATGACAAGCTCGTCCGTGGACAGAGCGCCTATTTCGTCTGGCTCAACCGCGGCAAGGAATCGATCTGCCTGGACCTGACACAGCAGGACGATCGGGCGGTGCTCGACGCGATGGTCAGGCAGGCCGACATCTTCATTCAGAATCTGAAGCCGGGCAGCATCGCCAAGTTCGGGTTCGGTTCGGCCGAGCTGCGCGAGCGCTTTCCGAAGCTGATAACCTGCGACATTTCCGGGTTCGGGGATGAAGGGGCCTTCTCGCATCTGAAAGCCTATGACCTCATCGTCCAGGCTGAAACCGGGCTTTGCGCGATCACCGGCACTGCGCATGGCCCCGCTCGCGTGGGCGTATCGGTTTGCGACATCTCCGCCGGCATGACCGCCCTGAACGCGATCCTTCTGGCGCTGCTCCAGCGCGAGCGGACCGGTGAGGGGGCCAGTATCCAGGTATCCCTGTTTGATGCGATCGCCGATTGGATGAACGTTCCCGTGCTCCAGCACGATTACAGCGGGTATCACACCGCGCGCGCCGGCGTTAACCACCCATCCCTGGCCCCCTACGGCGGATATCGCTGCGCCGACGGCAAGGAAGTCATCTTCTCGGTCCAGAACGACCGCGAATGGGTCCGCTTCTGCCAAGAGTTTCTGAAACAGCCCGATCTGACGCGCAGGACAGGCTATGCCGACAATATGGAGCGCCTCGGGAACCGGGCCGCACTCGACGCTGTCATCAGTGCCCGCTTTGCCTGCCTGACCAGCGACGAAGCAATGCGTGAGTTGGAGGCGGCAGGCTTGGCATACGGGCGGCTAAACACGGTCGAAGACCTGTCCCGGCACCCGCATCTGCGCAAGGTGCCGATTTCGACCCCGGCCGGCGAGATCGATGTCATCGCACCTGCCGCGATCGTCGAGGGGAACAGGGCTCCGCAGTTCGGCCGGGTTCCAGCTCTCGGTGCTCAGTCCGAAGCTCTGCGTGCGGAATTCACCTCTCTCCGCCTCGAGCCTGGAGCAGCGCGGGGCGTGTCGTAGATGGGGACGCTGAAACTTCCCCCGCCCGGGGCTGAGACGGGTGCAACAGCGGTGAGTGATCTGCGCGGCGCGGCATCTCAGCCAGTGCGTTCGGCGATGGCGGTCCCTGCAGCCCAGCCCGACGACCATGCCCATTGGAAGTTGTAGCCGCCCAGCCAGCCGGTGACGTCGACCACTTCTCCGATGAAATACAGGCCGTCGACCGCCCTTGCCGCCATCGTCCGTGAATTCAGTCCGGCGGTATCGACGCCGCCAAGCGTGACTTCCGCGGTTCGATACCCTTCCGATCCGATCGGCATGACGTCCCAGCCCTGAATGGCGGACGCGATCGCGGCAAGCTTCTTGTCGTTGGCATCGCCGATAGGGCCTGTCCAGCCATGCGCGTCCGCGAAATGCAGCGCCAATCGCTTGGGCAGAATATCGCCGAGCGTGTTCGCGATGCTTCTGCGCCCGTTTTCCTGTCGGGACCGGCGCAGGTCGGCGAAGACATCGTGCTTCGGCAGGAACGCGATCCTGATCGGATCCTTCTCGCGCCAATAGGATGAAATCTGCAGGATCGCCGGGCCGGAAAGTCCGCGATGCGTGAACAGAAGCGCCTCATCGAACGCGGCCCTGCCGCACGAGACTCGCGCATCCGCGGCGACGCCGGCAAGGTCCCGGAAGCCGGTAAGAAGATCTTCGCCGAAGGTCAGCGGCACCAGGGCCGGGCGGGTTTCGGTCACCGACAGACCAAACTGGCCGGCAATCTGATAGCCGAGGCCGGATGCACCCATTTTCGGGATCGATTTTCCTCCGCATGCAACGACAAACTGCCGGCATCGGATTTTTGCGGCTCCATCGCCCCCCAGCGAAACCGCAAAGCCGTCATCCAGCCGCTCGAGGCTTTCCAGGGTCGTCCTGAGACGCAGCTCGCAGGCTGCGTGCGCCATCTCGGCCATCAGCATGGCGATGATATCCTTGGCGGAATCATCGCAGAAGAGCTGTCCGAGGGTCTTTTCATGATAGGCGATGCCGTGCTTCTCGACCAGCGCGACGAAATCGTGCTGCGTGTAGCGGCCAAGCGCCGATTTTGCGAAGTGCGGATTATTCGACAGGAAGTTGCGGGCGCTCGTGCCAATATTGGTAAAGTTGCAGCGGCCTCCGCCGGAAATGCGGATCTTCTCGCCGGGGGCCTTGGCGTGATCGACGATCAGAACACGCCCGCCGCGCGATGCGGCATGGATAGCGCACATCATTCCGGCAGCGCCGGCCCCCAGGATGACAGTGTCGTAACGCTCGATCGGCATCGAATGCGGCTAGCCCCAGAACGGCTCCAAAGGCCATTGCGCAGCATCTTGGATGGCATGATGCCGCTCGACCTCGGGTAGATGATCCGCGGCGGCCCATCAACTGGCCAACCCGATGGTTTGACGCCGCGCCCCGGGCCAGGTGTCGCTGTTCACGCTGGATCGCCTCCTCCCGGAACCGCGATGGGCAGGTCGGATCGAAGGACATCTTCCGGAGCGGGGCAAGGGCACGGATGCCGCGCTCCTTGGGTTGGGCCTCACCGCTATTCTGCTGGATTGCGTCAGGTGGCGGCGGGCCGCCCGGTCTCGTCGAGGTTCGTGGCTTTCTTCTCAGCCCATGATCTGGGCGACGATTCTGCGCAGCTCTTCGCGGGAAAGGCCGCATGGCTGGGGTTTCCAGTTGGGCGGGGCCTTCGGAAGCGGTGCTCTCGAGGTGGATGCGCCAGGGGTTTGATTTTTTTTGTAGTCGTAGTGGATTTTGCTTTTCATATCGGTCCAGTGGCGCGCGGCGTAGCCGCACTGCCTGCAAGGCCGCCGGGCGGAATGCCGATGGAGGCATGTCGCAAAGCGGCGTTGGATTGTTCAGGAGTGGAATGTCGGGCTCCGCGCATGTTGCAGCGGGCCGGTCGAATCAATCGATTCGTTTGGCATTCCTAGCGCTCCATTGTGGTCTTTTGATGTCGCCGGCCCTGCCTGCGGCACTCCCTTGGCGCCGTCGATCACGACCGGCGTCCAGCCGCGTTCCGCCGATTTCAACCAGTCGGCGACTTGTTCGAAGATGATCCGCTGGAAGGGCTGGATCGGCTGTCCGCTCTGGTCGGCAATATCGGTGATCCGCCCGAGCTCTTCGGCGAAGTCACGTCGGATCTCGCTGCCCAGCCTGTTCTCGAGATGCTTGAACAGGATACCGAAGAGACTGATCTGGGCGCTGGCCAGCCCGGCGATGCAGGTATTGAGGTCATCTTGCTTCATGGCACTGGTCTCGTGATGGCCAGGGCGATGCCGCCACGGTCGTCGTGATGCGGCCTGCCTCCGGTTGAAGAAATGGGCTGTCGCGGCAGTTGACGTCAGAATTCCGACCAGTCGTCGCGGCCGCCATTCATCGCGCGCAGTACCTTGCGCTGTAGTCGGGCGGGCGCGGTCGGCGCCGGCTCGGCATCCTCCCAGGCCGGCCGGGTGAAGGCGATCGCGCCCGCCTTTTCGGTCAGCCGGTCCAGCGGAAGCTGGAACGAGGTGACGAGCGACTGCAGCCGCTTCGCCGAATCCTCCAGCGTGCCGGCAACCGCGTGGCTCTGTTCGACCATCGTGGCGTTCTGCTGCGTCATCTCGTCGAGATGGGCCACGACCTTGGCGACTTCCTCGATCCCGTTCGCCTGTTCCTGCGAGGCGGTCGAGATATCTGCCAGCGCGATGGAGACCTGCCGCGACGATTGTACGATCTCGGTCAGAGCGGTGCCGGCTTCCCGGACGAGCTTCACGCCGATGCCGACCTCCTCGGCCGAGTTGGTGATCAGCTTCTTGATGTCGTTGGCTGAATCGCTGGAGCGCTGGGCCAGCGCCCTGACTTCCGAGGCCACCACCGCGAAGCCGCGCCCCGCCTCGCCCGCGCGGGCCGCCTCGACGGCCGCGTTGAGCGCCAGAAGATTGGTCTGGAAGGCGATCGTGTCGATGACGTTGATGATCTCCGCGATATTGGCGGAGGCGCGCTCGATGCGTTCCATTGCCGCGATGGCCGCGGTGACGATGTCGCCACCGCGATTGGCGATGGCATTGGCTTTCTCGCCCAGCGTCGTCGCGTCCTGCGCCCGCGTCGCGCTCTGCTTGACGGAAGCTGCGAGTTCCTCGGTCGTTGCCGCCGTCTCTTCCAGGCTGCTGGCCTGTTCCTCGGTCCGCTGCGCGAGATTGTGGCTGTCCTGGTTGATCGTCGACGAGCCGGCCGTGAGCGTGTCGGAGATGCCGGCCGTCGTCGTCACGACATCGCAGAGCGTCTCGATCAGTGCGTTCACGCCCTCGCAGAGATTGCGCAGATCGCCATCCTTTCCGGCCGTGTCGATACGCGGATGGAGGTTTTTCTGCTTCGCCGCCGCGACGACCTGCTGCGTCTCCGCGACCGTGAGCTGGAGGGCCTCCTGTTCGAGGCGTCGTTCCGTGATGTCCGAGGCGAACTTCACCACCTTGTATGGCCGCCCCGTCGAATCGAGAATCGGATTGTACGTCGCCTGGATCCAGATCCGGCGCCCGCCCTTTCCGATGCGCAGATACTCGCCCTCGTCATATTCGCCGCGGCCGAGTTTGGCCCAGAAGCGCTTGTACTCGTCGGACTGGTGCTGCTCGGGCGCGATGAACAGGCGATGATGACGGCCCTTGATCTCGTCGAGGCGGTATCCGACGGCCTTCAGGAAGTTGTCATTGGCGTCGAGGATGGTCCCCTCGAGATCGAACTCGATGACGGCCTGCGACGTGCGTATCGCGGCGATCTGCGCCTCAGAGTTGGCGATTTCGGCTTTCTGAGCAGTGATGTCAGTAGCGAACTTGACAATCTTGGTCGGTTTGCCGTCGCGCCCGAGTACGGGCGCATAGATCGCCTGGAGCCAGAGCGGCGCGCCGTCCTTGCTCATGCGCAGGAATTGCCCCTCCTGCGGCTCTCCCTGGCGCAGTGCATTCCAGAACATCTTGTAAGCCGGCGATTGGGCCTCGTCCTTGCGCAGGAAGATGGCGTGGGGCTGCCCGACGATCTCCGTCAGTTGATATCCGGTCGCCGCGAGGAAGTTGCCGTTGGCGGAAAGGATCTTGCCGGTGATGTCGAACTCGATCACGGCCTGCGATCGATGGATCGCCGCGATCTGGGCCGCGGCGCTGTCCTTGCTGAAGAGGTTGATGGCCATTGTCCGTCCCTGGCACGATGTGACGCAGGGAACAAAGCTCAAATCAAGTTAATTAACGAACGGAGGCATTAACGAGAACGATTAAGGGCTTGGCAATCACTCTTAATGGCGCAGGAAAAATTGACGAATCGAACACCGTACCTGTCAGAATCATGGCGGTTTATGTTAATTTTGTTGCATTTTCTCAAGTTTTTCTGCACGGGAACATTAACTCGTTAACCGGTGTTAACGGTTACTTAATGAGCTTGGCACAGGCTTTTTGTCGTTTTATAACTATACGATACTATCGATTGACCTCATTAGGAGCCTCTATTCTGCCGGATAACACGAAATGCTGAGCGCAGCGCTCTGGGAAGACGAAGATTTCGTGCAACTTAAGGTTGAGATTGCAGCCTTGGTCGGCAGTATCCCTGCGCCGGTACGTGTTATGGTGGCGAGCACCGTCAAGCACTTCGCTGGCGAACTGGTCGACGAGCTCTGGACGCACCTCGCACGTCATGCGCGGGTCCAGGCTTTGTTCGACAGCGAGGGGCTCGCCAGGCGCTTCCGGGGTGCCATGTCGCAATGGCTCGTCGAAATCTTCCCTCGGGAGCCGATCGAACCGGCGCTCTTCCTCATGCGTCAGTCCGAAATTGGATCGACACATGCTCGGATCCAGATACCGACACCGTTGAGTATGCTCGCGGCGCGTGCGTTCAAGCGCGGCATCCAGAACAATCTCAAGCATACCCGGCTGTCGCGCGACGAATTCGCCCAGGCCGCGCTCTATGTCTCCGGCGTCATCGACATCGCGACGGCAGCGATTACCGCAGCCCATATCAACGGGCTCGACCGCAACCTGCGCGCCGAAGAAGCGCTTCGACAGGTGTCGATCGATCACGATTTCCGCGCGGAACGGGAAAAGCAGAAAGCGTCGCTCGCCGAATGGGTGCAGGCCGTCTTCTTCGGCTCCCATATTGCCGGCGAGACCGCGGGAATCCTGCCGCTCAGCCGTTCCGAGTTCGGCCTATGGTTTTCCCACCGGGCGAACCTCCTGTTCGGCCGGACCGCGGAATATGCCTCGATCGCCCGGCTCATCGATCAGGCCGATTCCCATATCCGGCAGTTGCATGATGGCCGGGACGCCCCCTGCAGCCATGAGCATCTGCGGGAGATCAGGCTGATCGCCGGCCAGATCAACAATCTCCTGAGCGTCCAGTTCAGCCATTCCTTCGACATGGGCGGCGCCAGGGATCCGCTGTCGCGGTTGCTGAATCGCCGCTATCTCAGGGCTGTCGTCTCCCGCGAGATCGCGCTGCGCCGGCGGACAAGCCGCCCGTTCTCGATGATCATGCTCGAGATCTCCCGGTTCGAGACGCTGCGGGCCCGCCTCGGCGAAGCCGGCGCCGACACCGTCGTCCAGCAGACGGCCGCCATGCTGCTCAACGCGGTGCGATCGAGTGACACGGTCTTCAGCATGGGCCGGGAAACCTTCCTGATCATCCGCGTCGGGAGCGATGCGGGGGAGGCGGCGGTCTTCGCCCGCAGCATCGTCGAAAGCTATGCGGCGACGCATTTCTCGATCGACGGTCAGACGGTCCTCAAGAACACGCTGAATGTCGGCGTCATCGAATATGATGGCCATCCGGATCCGCGCCGCCTGGTCGATCAGGTCGCCAACGCCCTGCGCAACGAGAAGGTCGGCAAGTGAGATGTCCGGGCGCGCACCACGGCCCGATTCTCCACCGTCGGTCCTGACCGGCACAATCCCGCTCCCGTCGCGGGATCGAATCCGCGTTTCGCGGGTTGATCCGCTACGCCGCCGATTCGGCTGAAGGAGCAGGACATGAAGACGATCAGGCAGACCACCACGACCATCGCCGCCGTTCTGATGCTGGCTGCGCCGGCCATGGCCCAGCAGCGCTCGCTCGGCCCGTCGACGGGAACCGTACGCATAGAGCAGGTCCAGGCCGGCTTCATCGCCTCCGGCGAGGCGGGCGGCGGAACCTTGCGCTACCAGGGTCGCTCTTACCCGATCACGGTGGGCGGGCTTGGCATCGGTTCGATCGGCGCTTCGCGCTCGGTCGCCTCCGGCACGGTCTACGGGCTTCGCCACGTCTCCGATTTCGCCGGTCCCTATGTCCAGCTCAAGGAAGGCTGGGCCGTCGGCCCTGCCGGCCGCGGGACCACCTGGCTGCGTAACGACAAGGGCGTGACGCTCAAGCTGGCGACCCGCCGCCAGGGGTTGCAACTCCAGCTTGGCGCAGATGGCGTGCTGATCGGCTTCCGGCGATAGTCCGGCGCGGCGGACGCGGCTAAGGCGGATAAGGCAGGCTGGCCTCTAGGCTTTTGCGCCGCCTCGACTATGGTGCGGGCACTTTGGACAGCGTGTTCCGATCTCTGATGATCTGTGCTGCCGCCGCCGTTCTGGCGGCGGTGCTGTGCGTGGCCTTGCGCCCGCTCCTGCTGCGTTATGCGCTGGCGCGGCCGAATGCCCGGTCCAGTCACAAGATTCCGACGCCGCAAGGCGGCGGCATCGCCGTTCTCGCCGGGGCCTTCCTGGCGCTAGGCATGACGTTCTGGCTCGCTCCTGTTGGGGCCGAGGCGGCTCGCGCCGTCATGGTTCTCGCCCTTGCGGCGATGGGGCTCGGCATCGTCGGTGCCTGGGATGACATCCGGCCCTTGCCCGCGAGTGTGAGGCTGGTACTGCAGGCGGTTTGCGTCGGCTTCGTGCTGTTTCGCGCCGCACCGGAACTGCGCCTGTTTCCTGAATTCCTGCCGCTTTCGGTCGAACGCGCGTTGGCGCTGCTCGCGGGGGTCTGGTTCGTCAACCTCGTCAACTTCATGGACGGGCTCGACTGGATCACCGTCGCCGGTATGGTGCCGCTGGCGGCGACACTGGCGTTCGCCGGAGCCGCGGGCATGATCGATCCGGTGACGGGCTGGCTCGCTGCGGCACTCTGCGGCGGCCTACTCGGCTTCGCGCCCTTCAACCGGCCGGTGGCACGCCTCTTCCTCGGCGATGTCGGCTCGTTGCCGATCGGGCTCGTTACCGCCTATCTGCTCTATCGTCTCGCCGGCTCCGGCGCCTTCGCCGCCGCGCTGATCCTGCCGCTCTATCACATCTCTGACGCGACGATCACGCTGCTGCGGCGCCTAGCTCGTGGCGAGAAGGTCTGGGAAGCGCATCGCTCGCATTTCTACCAGCAGGCGACGACGAACGGCTTCACCGTGATCGCGGTTGTCGGTCGGGTCGCCCTGCTCAATCTCGCGCTTACCGCAATCGCGGGCGTTTCGCTGGCTTGGCCGGCGCTGCCCGTCCAGTTCGTCTGCCTCGCCCTCGCTGCCGCTATGACGGGCCTCCTGCTGCGCCGTTTCGCGAAAGGGCCGCGGCATGGCTGAGAAGCGGATTCTCGTTACCGGCGCAAGCGGCTTTGTCGGGCCGCACGTCGTCGCGGCGCTGATCAAAGCCGGTTACAGGCCTCGCCTCGCTCAGCGCGTTCCGAGACCGGTCCCCTCGGGCGCAGAAGCCGTCGTGACCGGTGATCTTTCGGCACCGGTCGACTGGCGCGCCGCCGTGGAGGGGATCGACCATGTCGTCCACATGGCCGGGCTCGCCCATGCCGGCCCGGGACTCGACGAGGCGCTCTACCGGCGCATCAACACCGAGGCGACGCTGGAGCTCGCCAGCGCAGCCGAGCGGGCCGGGGCGCAGCGTTTCGTCTATCTGTCCTCGATCAAGGCTCTGACAGATGCCTTCGACGGCCCGCCGCTGAGCGAGGAGATGCGGCCCGCGCCCGGTGATGCCTACGGCCGCTCCAAACTCGCGGCGGAGCAAGGGCTGGCCGAATTTGGCCTGGACTGGATCACGCTGCGACCGGTGCTGATCTACGGACCGGGCGTGAAGGCCAACATGGCAGCCCTGCTCAGGCTGGCTCGCTTGCCCGTGCCCCTGCCTTTCGGCGGGCTCAAGGCGCCGCGTTCGCTGCTGGCCGTCGAAAATCTCGCCAGTGCCATCCTCTTCGCGCTGACGCCGGCCTGTCCGGCCCGGCGGAGCTATGTGCTCTCCGATCCCGAGCCGATCAGCGTTTCCAATATGCTTGCGGCGATGCGTGCGGGTCTGGGGCGCGGCCCGGGTCTGCTGCCTGTGCCCGAAGCCTGGCTGCGATGGCTGGCGCACCTCGCCGGCCGCGACGAGACCTTCAGCAAGCTGACAGGCAGTATCGTCGCCCGGCCGGAGCGTCTGCTCAGTGCCGGCTGGCGGCCGCAGGTTGAGACGAAGGCGGGACTGATGCGTCTGGCCGCTTCGAGTCGCGCAGGCTGAAATCCGGGATCGCCTCGTCGAGAACCGCATTGGCCGCGGCCTGGTCGTTGGCTTTCACCGCCGCTGCAAGTCGCGTCAGCCAGGTTTCGATTCGGGCGCGGCCGGCGAAGATCGGCTTGGCGGCCATCACGCCGTCGAGGCCGGTTTCGGCCATCGGCTCGTCCTGGGCGAACAGGATCTCATGCAACCGCTCGCCCGGCCGCACGCCGGAGACGACGATCTCGATATCCTCGCCGGGCTCGAAGCCGGCCAGTCGAATCATCCGCTCGGCCATATCCATGATCCGCATGGGTTGACCCATCTTGAGCACATAGACGGCGGCCCGCTCCGCCTCGGCCTCGCTGGAACGGGCATGGGAGGCGGCTGTGAGCACGAGGTCGCAGGCCTCGCGGATCGTCATGAAATAGCGGATCATCTCAGGGCTTGTGACCGTGACGGGCCCGCCCCGCGCGATCTGTGCCTTGAATTTCGGCACCACCGAGCCGGCCGAACCCAAAACATTGCCGAATCGCACCGCGACGAGGCGGATGCCGGAATCAGCGGCGACGAGTTCGGCATCGCGCGATTGAGCATAGATCTCGGCGAAGCGCTTGGTCGCGCCGAGCATCGAGACGGGCTCGATCGCCTTGTCGGTGGAAATCATCACGAAGGTTCGGGCATCCGCCGCGACGGCGGCATCGATGACATTCACCGAGCCGAAGATATTGGTCTTGATGCCCTCGCTCCAGTCGGCTTCCAGATAGGGGACATGCTTGAGCGCCGCCGCATGGACGACGATGTCGGGCTTGAAGGCGGCGAAGAGCGGCATGATGCGCTCGCGGTCACGCACATCGGCCAGCACGCCGGACACGGAGGTGTCGGGAGCCTGCACCGAAAGCTGCTCGCTGATCTGGAACAGGGCGGGCTCCGAGCTTTCGACGATGAGCAGCTCGGCGGCGCCGAAGGCGGCGCAGCGCAGGCAGATCTCGGAGCCGATCGAACCGCCGCCGCCGGTGACGATGACGCGCTTGCCCTTCAGGAACGAACCCAGCCGTTCGCGGTCGATCGTGGCGGTCGAACGCACCAGCAGATCCTCGATCTCGAGCGGTGCGACTTCGGCGTCGCGCACGCCCTCTCCCAGGCTGTCGATGCGGGAAATCGGCAAGGCGAGCTTGCGCGTTCGCGCGAGCCATGCCTCCGGCTGCGCCTCCGGCAGCAGCGCTGAGGGCGTGGCGACGATGCGGCGGAACGCTTCGCCGCGCTCGACGGCCTCGCCGGCAATCCGTTCGATCTCGGAGAGCAGCCCGAGCACCGGCACGCCACGGATCGACTGGCCGAGATCATCGGCGCGCGGCGACAGGATGCCGGCGGGCCGGAGGCGTCGCATTGTGCCGGTCTCCATGGCGCGGATCACCATCTCCACTTCAACGCCGCGTCCCAGCAGCAGTGCCGGCAGGTTCGCCTCGCGCACGGCTGTGGTCCGCGAGCGCGCATATTTGAAATAGCGATAGGCGAGGCGTGGACCGCCGAGCAGCGCGACCTGCACGAGCCAGTAGAGTGCGATCGAAATTTTGCCGAAATAGAAGGCGCCGTAGAAATTTGGCGCGACGAGCACGTAGTCGACCACGAGCAGGGAAACCGTCAGGACGGACACCGCCTTGACGATGTTCGAGAGGTCCGGCAGCGAGGCGAAGCGCCATTTGGAACGGTAGAGCGAGAACAGCCAGTAGACCAGCCCGGCATAGGCCACGAAGAAGGGCAGGAAGCGCGGCAGGTAGCGCAGATGTTCTTCGAGTTGAGCGCCTTCGAACCGCACGACGAAGACGAGCCAGATCGCCAGCGCCGTGACGGCGAGGTCATGCAGGACGACCGCGAGCTTCTTGAGATTCTGTTTGGGCAGGATGGCCATGACCGCGCGGTATCCCGCTCCCTCGGCGGCTTGTCAACGCGTCGGGTCAGGATCGCCCCGGGGCATTTCGAGCCAAGAAACCTAGCGAGCCTGGGGTTTTGCTTCCAGCGCGCTGAGGACGAAGGCGATCATCTCGTCCGGCGTGGGGCCCGGAATGCATTCGCATTGCGTGATCAGCAGCGGATGCATGAAGCGGATCATCGCCGTGCGGATGCAGCCCGTGGCATGGGCCGGCTCCATCGGCCGGAACTCGCCGCGCTCGATGCCGTCGGCGACGACCCGGCGCAGCACCATGTCGAAGCGCTCGATATGGGCGATGATCGCGTCCCAGCTTTCCTCCATCGCGGCGCAGACCATTTCCTGCATCCGGGCGTGGCCGGCGAAGCGGGCCGCGTTCAGGCGGTAGGAGGCAGCAAGGATGTCGCGCAGCCGCTCGGCGGCCGGCCGATCTTCATCGGCGATCTTCGCGATCGCCTCTTCCTGCTCGCGCTTGTAGCGCTCGAGTACGGCCTCGTTGATCGACTTCTTCGAATCGAAGAAGCGATAGACGTTGGCGGGACTCATCCGCAAGGATTTGGCGATGTCCGCTACGGTCGTCTTCTGGTACCCGATATCGCGGAAGAAGCGCTCGGCGGTGTCGACGATGATCTGCCTGGTATCGCGTTCGGGGTTGCTCACGGCGTCGCCGGCTGGGTTGTTTCAAACGGAAGCGGTGAAGAATTGGTTGTTATGACGAATTTCATCATTCGTCAACATAATGGCGAATAAAGACTTTTGCCTTGATGTGCATCAAACCTCCCGCGATTCTCTAGTGGGAAAGCCGCAGGCGCGGTCGAAGTTCCCGAAATCGCCTACCTCATGGAAATGCGCGTCCGGGCGAGGTCGAGCAGGGTTTCGGTATCGAAATGTTCGCCCAGATGCGCTGCAAGTGCATCCAGCGTTTCGTCGACGGCATCCTCGTAAAGCAGGTGAGACACGCGCCTCTCGCCATCGATAGCCTTGAGCCAGGCGCCGCGCACCGCGTCCGAAGCAAAGATGCCATGCAGATAGCTGCCAGCGACCCGCCCGTCCGGGCTCGCTGCGCCCTCGGTCCGCCCCACGACCCGGAAAGGCGCCCGGGTCGTGTCGGTGCCCTCCGTCCGGCCGAGATGGATCTCGTAGGCCCGGCCTCGAGCGCTGCTTCCGGTATCGATGAAATCAACTTCGCGGACAGTCTTGTCAGCGTCGAGCGTCGTCTCGACGTCGAGCAGGCCGAGGCCCGGCGCCTCTCCCGGCGGTCCCTCCAGCCCGAGCGGGTCGCGCACCACGTGTCCGAGCATCTGGTAGCCGCCGCAGAGCCCGAGGACGTGCCCGCCCCTGCGGCGATGGGCGAGGATGTCGATGTCCCAGCCCTCCCGGCGCAGCGCGGTAAGGTCCCGCAATGTCGTCTTGGAGCCCGGCAGGATGATGAGGTCGGCATCGCCCGGCAGCGGCTGCCCCGGCCCGATCATGGCAAGGTCGACATCGCCTTCCAGCTTGAGTGGATCGAGGTCGTCGAAATTGGCGATGCCCGGCAGCACCGGCACGGCGATCCTGATCCGGGCGCCGGCTTTCCGCCCAGAGTGGATGTCGAGTCCGTCCTCGGCCGGCAGGCGCACGGCATCGGCAAACCATGGCACGACGCCCAGGCAGGGCCAGCCGGTGGCCTCCGAGATCGTCGCGACGCCGGGCGCGAACAATTCAACCGCGCCCCGGAACCGATTGACCGCGAAGGCGCGGATCATCGTGCGGTCTTCCGCGTCGAGCACCGCATGCGTGCCAACCAGGCTTGCGATCACGCCGCCACGGTCGATGTCGCCGATCAGGACAGCCGGGACGTCGGCGGCACGCGCGAAGCCAAGATTGGCGATGTCGCGGGCGCGCAGGTTCGTCTCGGCCGGTGATCCCGCGCCCTCGACGATCATGAGATCGGCGCCCGCGCTCAGGCGTTCGAAGCTGTCGAGCACTTGCGGCATGAAATCCCCGCGCCGGGCGAAATCGCGCGAGGCGAGCCGGCCGGCGACGCGGCCTTGCAGGATGATCTGGCTGCCCTGCTCGCCTTCGGGCTTGAGCAGAACCGGATTCATGTCGGGATGGGGAGCAATACGGGCAGCGCGGGCCTGAAGGGCCTGCGCGCGGCCGATCTCACCGGCTTGGGTCGCCGCTGCATTGTTCGACATGTTCTGCGGCTTGAACGGACGCACCTTCAGGCCGCGATTCGCGAACAGCCGGCACAAGCCGGCGACGATCAGCGACTTGCCGACATTGGAGCCGGTGCCGAGGATCATGATCGCGGGAACGGGGGGGCGGGCCATGCGCCTGCTTAGCGCAGTTCGCATCGGTGCGGAAACCGCCGGCAATCTTCAGGCAAGGGCACGGGAAGAGCTTGGCGCGGAGCTCGCATGCCGGGAGATGGTTTGCACCATCCTGACAAGGTTCGCCGGCCTTCTGCGGCATCCTGCTGCGCCAAAGGGGCGAAGTCGCAACAGGCGTCCGCCGAAGGCCGGCTGCGACTCAATAGATACTGAACGCTGACGAATGTCAACATTCATCATTCGCTATTTTCTGTCACCCGGCCAGATCGCTTTTCCATTGGGTGCGCAGGCAGGCCCGGCATGCTAAAGCCACGGCTCCCGCCTTTGCCGAGCCGATCCGACCGCGATGAATCCGATCCTCTCCGCCCTCCCCACCACCGTTTTCGAGGTGATGTCGCAGCTCGCCCGGGAGACCGGCGCGGTCAATCTCGGGCAGGGCTTTCCTGACGACCCCGGTCCGCTCGATGTCCGCCGAAAGGCGGCCGAGGCGGTGGTCGACGGCTGGAACCAGTATCCGCCGATGATGGGCCTGCCGGAGTTGCGCGAGGCGGCGGCGAAACATTACCGGCATTGGCAGGGTCTCGATCTCGACCCGGGAACCGAGGTCATGGTGACCTCGGGCGCGACAGAGGCCATTGCCGGCGCGCTGATGGCCCTGATCACGCCCGGCGACGAGGTCGTGCTGTTCGAGCCGATGTACGACGCCTATCTGCCGCTGGTGCGGCGTGCCGGCGGCATCCCGAAATTCGTGACGCTGACCCCGCCGCATTTCGGTCTGACCGAGGAGGCGCTGGCAAAAGCCTTCTCGCCGAAGACGAGGGTCGTGCTGTTCAACAATCCGCTGAACCCGACCGCGACGATCTTCTGCAAGGCAGATCTCGACCTGCTTGCCGATTTCTGCGTCCGCCACGATGCGATCGCGATCTGCGACGAAGTCTGGGAGCATGTCGTCTTCGACGGGCACCGTCATGCCTCGGTGCTCGGGCGTCCGGACATGCGCGAGCGCACCGTCAAGATTTCCTCGGCCGGCAAGATCTTCTCGCTGACCGGCTGGAAGGTCGGGCTTGTCATGGCCGCACCCGCAATCATGCGCGTTCTGTCCAAGGCGCATCAGTTTCTCACCTTCACCACGCCGCCGAACCTGCAGGCCGCGGTGGCCTATGGCCTCGGCAAGGAGGACGGCTATTTCGAGGGCATGCGCACCGATTTCCAGCGCTCGCGCGACCGCTTCGCGGCCGGCTTGCGCGATCTCGGCTTCGCGGTGCTGCCGAGCGCCGGCACCTATTTCCTCAATGTCGACATTGCCCCGCTCGGCGAAAGCGACGACGTCGATTTCTGCCGGAGGCTGGTGACCGAAGGCGGCGTCGCCGCGATCCCCGTGAGCGCCTTCTATGCCGAGGGTGCGGTCAGGAACGTCGTCCGCTTCTGCTTCGCCAAGCGCGACACGACCCTCGACGCGGCGCTGGAACGGCTGGCGTCGCGGCGTCCGCGCTGAGGCTCGGGGCCGGAGGCTTCAGCCGGCGATCAGCTTGGCGGCGGTCGTGCCGGCGGCTGCCAGCCGCTTCTGCAGGTCGGTGGCGACTGCACCGCCATTGGCCGCCTGGAGAGCGGTCTCGGTCGCACCCATCAACTGGGTGAGCGCCTGCTGCGCCAGGACCTTGTCCTTGTTGCGCCGGGCGAGCTGTAGCATGGCTTCGGCCTGGTTGGCTGATGTCTGCGCCCAGAGCAGCGGTGTGCGCTCTTTGCGATACTCCTCCAACGCCGCCGCGAAGGCGGCGATCGCCTCCTCGATCACGACGGATTCGCTGTAGCGTTCGCCCATCGCCGCCAGCACACCGCCCATCTGATCCTGAAGTCCGGCCCAGCGCATGGGATCGTGGCCGCGATCGGTTGCCTGGGCGACGCGGTTGAGGCCGTTGAAGGCGCGCTCGAGCAGGGACAGGTCGCTGCGGCGGCGGCCGAGTGTGGCCCGGGCGCGGGAGATCATGTACTCGGCTTCGAGCCAGCGTGCTTCGTCGTCGCTGCGCTTCCAGACGGCGAGCGCGGTAGCGTAGGTCGCGACGGCTTCCTCCAGCAGATTGTCGTCCTTGTGCGAAACGCCGAGGTTCACCGCGAGCTTGCCGAAGCGCAGCTTCAGGGCGCGCCAGAGAGCGGGCGCCTCGTCATGGCGCAGATCCTCCAGCCCGGCCCGGCAATGGGCGAGGGCTTCGTCGAGCAGCCTGACATCGCCACTGATGGCTGCGAGTTTGTCGAGCGTGGCGGCCAGCGCCTCCTGGGCCCCGGCGAAGGCGATGGTATCGGCGAGACTGTCGAGCCCTTCGAGCAACCGGCGCAGGGCGGCGATCGAGCCATCATAGCCTTCGCGGCCGCCGAAATCCTCGCTGATCCGGGCGAGCACCTTCGCCTGCTCGAGCGCGGTATCGCGGCTGCGGTCGACCTCGGCGAGGCCGATCAAGGCGGACGCTTCGCCATAGCGCGCGGCGGCTTCGCGATAGGCCTCGGAGGTCGTGCGCAGGAAGCTCAACGCGGCGCGGTCGGCGCGGTTCTCGCCGATCAGCAGCCGCCGTTCGAGCGGGAGCGCGGAAAGGTCGGTGGAGCCGCCGATGGCGTGCAATTCGGCTTGGGCGAGGTTCTTGTCGGCGTCGGCGAAACGGCCGGCAGCAATGGCATCCGCCGCTTCGCCGCGCAGCCGCTGGATCTCCGTATCGCCCAATGGCGCAGTGAGACGCTTGGCCAGCGCTAGGAAATCGAGGGCTTTGCGATCCAGCAGGTTTTCGCCCGGCGGGGCGGAACCGGGACGACGCAGCCAATCCCCGATCATTGCCGCCAGCGCCAGTGGCGCGATGCCACGGCGCCCGGCGACGCGCGCCAGGAGCGGAGCGATCTGGTCGGTCTGGCTGATGGTCGCCTCCCGCTCCGGTCCGGTGTCGCGGATCGTCGCGCGCCCGTGTGGAAGCGCGACGATCCGGAACGGCTTACTTGGCCGCGATGACCGCGATCTCGACGGTGAACTGCGGCGCGGCCAGCTTGGCCTCGACCGTGGCGCGGCCCGGCGTGGCGCCGGCAACGACCCACTTGTCCCAGACGGCGTTCATCTCGGCGAAGGTCGAGATGTCGGAAAGCCAGATGTTGACCATCAGCAGCTTCGACTTGTCGGTGCCGGCTTCGGCCAGGAGGCCGTCGATGATGCCGAGGATGTCGGCGGTCTGCTCGCCGACGCTCTTGCCGGCCGCCTTGTCCGCGACCTGGCCGGCCAGATAGACGGTGTTGCCGTGCACGACGGCCTTGGACATGCGCGGGCCGACGCCGATACGCTGAATGCTCATAGTCAAATCTCCTTGGACGGACGTCTTCGCTGGTAGCCCGGCCCGGCCGGTTTCGCAAATGGTATGCGCGTGACCATAGGGAAGTTTTCGCAGAAGCCCTCGGGCGAAGCCACGATAGTCAGGCGAGGCTAGCCCAGCCGGCCCAGAGTGCCGCATAGCGCCCGGCCTTGCCGATCAGGACGAGAAGGGTGAAGCGGAGGAACGGGTAGTTCAGCGTGCCCGCGACGAAAGTCAGCGGATCGCCGACGATGGGCAGCCAGGCCAGCAGCAGGGACGGCCAGCCGAAACGCGCGAAGAGAGCCTGTGCCTGGACAATGCGTTTCGGATCGGGCCGCAGACGGGTCGGCAGCCTGTCGACGCCATGGCGTGCGATCAATCGGCCGAGCCACCAGTTGAGGATCGAGCCGGCCGTGTTCGCGATGCTCGCGGTCAAGAACAGCGCGACCGGATCGACGTGTCCGGCTGCCAGCAGCCCGACGAAGACGGCCTCCGACTGCGCCGGCAGCAGCGTCGCCGCGACGAAGGCGGCGGCTGCCATGCCACCGAGCGATGCGAGGGCTTCCATGGCGTCAGCCGTCCGAGAGATCTGCCTTGTGACGAAAAAGTGTCATGGCGCGGAGCGTGGCGACGAAGCCATTCCGAGGCCGTGGCGTAGACGGGTTCGGCCCGGTTCCCCTGGACTGCTTCTCTGCGCGCGCGATGACGGGGCGGAAGACGCGAAGCGACATCACAGCCGGCGCAAGGCGACCTGCTGGATGCGGTGGCTCGCGCCCTTGGTCAGAATCAGGCTGGCGCGCTGGCGCGTCGGCAGGATGTTGTCCTGCAGGTTCGGCAGGTTGATGCCGGTCCACAGCTTCTCGGCGATCGCGAGCGCTTCCTCCTCACCGATTTCCGCATACTTCCGGAAGAACGAGCGCGGATCGCGGAAGGCCGTCTGTCGCAGGGTCATGAAGCGGTTGACGTACCAGCGATGCAGGTCGTTCTCGTCGGCATCGAGATAGACCGAGAAGTCGAAATAATCGGAGACGAAGGGGATCACCGTGCCGTCCTTCGGCATCCGGCTCGGCTGGAGGACGTTGAGTCCTTCGAGGATCAGGATGTCCGGCCGCTCGACGGTCACCGTCTCGCCGGGCACGACATCGTAGACGAGGTGCGAATAGACCGGCGCGGTCACCCGCGGCTTGCCGGCCTTGACGTCGGAGAGGAAGCGCAGGATGGCGGCCCCGTCATAGCTTTCCGGGAAGCCTTTGCGTCCCATCAGCCCGCGCCGCTCCAGCTCGGCATTGGGCAGCAGGAAGCCGTCGGTGGTGACGAGCTCGACCTTCGGCGTGTTCGGCCAGCGCGAAAGAAGCGCCTTGAGCACGCGCGCGGTGGTCGACTTGCCGACCGCGACCGAGCCGGCGACGCCGATGATATAGGGCACCTTGGGCTCGGACTCGGCCATCAGGAAGCGCTGCGTCGCCTTGAACAGCCCCTGTGTTGCCGCGACATAGAGCGAGAGCAGGCGCGACAGCGGCAGGTAGATCGCGACGATCTCGTCGAGCGAGATCGGGTCGTTGAGCGATTGCAGCTTGGCGAGGTCGTCGACCGAAAGCGTAAGGGGCGCATCGGCGCGCAGATGCGCCCATTCATCCCGTGAGAAGGCGCGATAGGGCGAGACGAGGTCGCGATCCGGGGGAGTGGAGATCAGGCGCTGGTCCATGACGCGACCCGCAATCCAGGCTTCGAGGTTCAAGGGAGGGTCATCCTGCCGGGTCCGTCCTCACGCAACTCCGCCGGCAAGCTACCGGGGTCTGGACGCCTTTTCCGCCAGCCCGGAGCGGGCCGTGCGGGCCTCAAGCTGGCTCAAGACGTCTTGCAATGCAACATTGCGCGCCCGAAGCACAACCAAAAGATGATAGAGCACGTCGGCGCTCTCGGCGATCAGTTCGGCGCGATCGCCCTTCACGGCTGCGATCACGGCCTCGACCGCCTCTTCGCCAAATTTCTTGGCGGCGCGTTCGGGACCGGCGGCCAAGAGCTTCGCCGTCCAGGATTCCTCGGGTGAGGCGGCGGCGCGCTCGGCTACGCGGGCCTCGAGATCGGAGAGGGTGAATCCGGCCATCTCAGTCCAGCCTCATCCTGAGCCCGGCTTGCGCCATATGTGCCTTGGCCTGGCCGATCGTGTAGGTGCCGAAATGGAAGATCGAGGCAGCGAGCACGGCCGAGGCATGGCCCTGCGCGACGCCCGCGACAAGATCGTCGAGATCGCCGACGCCGCCCGAGGCGATGACCGGGACAGAGACCGCATCCGCGATCGCGCGCGTCAGGCCGAGATCGTAACCGACCTTGGTGCCATCGCGATCCATCGAGGTGACCAGCAATTCGCCGGCGCCGAGCGAGACGACCTCGCGCGCGAAGGCGACGGCCTCGATCCCGGTGGCATTGCGCCCGCCATGCGTGAAGATCTCCCAGCGGCCGGGAGTCACCTGCTTGGCGTCGATCGCGACGACGACGCATTGGTCGCCGAATTTCTCGGCCGCTTCCTTGACGAACTGGCGGTTGGTCACGGCGGCCGTGTTGATTGAGACCTTGTCGGCGCCGGCAAGTAGCAGCGCGCGGATATCCTCGACCTTGCGCACCCCGCCGCCGACGGTGAGCGGCATGAAGCAGGCTTCGGCCGTGCGGGTGACCACGTCGAGCAGGATGCCGCGCGCCTCGTGGCTCGCGGTGATGTCGAGAAAGCAGAGCTCGTCGGCCCCGGCCGCATCATAGGCCTTGGCCGCCTCGACGGGGTCGCCGGCATCGACGAGGTCGAGGAACTTCACGCCCTTGACGACGCGGCCGTCCTTGACGTCGAGGCAGGGGATGATGCGGGTCTTCAGGGTCATCGGCGGCATCGCTGTCTGCGGGGCGCAGGGCCGACCAATCGCCAGCGGCAGCCCGGCTCTGCTGGCGGGGACTGATAGCAGTCCGAGGAGGGGAGTTCCATGGCTATTGCATCGATGAATCTGCGGGGCGCGACGATCCTCGCGCAGACTGCGGTCCGAGATTCGCACGGGCCGGAATATTCACGGCGAGCGATGCAGCGCTTGTTCACGAATTATCGGTAGGTTTAGCGCGACCAGCGACGGGAAACCTCCCGTCCTGATGCGGGGGAGCTGTCATGTGCGAACGTTGCATTTCTGATGCCCGACGGGCCGGCCTGTCGCGCCGCTTCTTTCTGACCGCCGGTGTTGGCTTTGCTGCTGGCGCGGCCGGGCTTGCCTCGCCGGCGGATGCCCGGACCGGAACTGTGGTGACGGGGGACGAGGCGCTCAAGCGCCTGATGGCGGGCAATGCCCGTTATGTCGCCAACAAGCCGCGGCGGCGTGATTTCTCCGCGGGCCGTGCGGCGCGCGCACGTTCCCAGCATCCCTTCGCCTCGATCGTGAGCTGTGCCGATTCCCGTGTCGCGCCTGAGCTCGCCTTCGACCAGAGCGCAGGCGACCTGTTCGTCGTCCGGGTCGCCGGGAATTTCGTCAACGAGGATGGGCTCGCCAGCCTCGAATTCGGTGCCGCCATCCTGCAATCGCCGCTGATCATGGTGCTCGGGCATACGCGTTGCGGTGCGATCGCCTCCACCATCGATGTCGTCAAGAATGGAACGCAGCTTCCTGGCCACCTCCCGGCGCTGGTCAGCGCGATCCGCCCGGCTGTCGAGGCGGTACAGAAAGCCGGCGCCGCCGACCTGCTCGCGGAAGCGACGGAGGCGAATGTCCTGCTCAACGTCGAACGCCTGAAGACGGCAGGGCCGATCATCGCCCAACGCGTCGCGGAGAAGAAGCTGACGATTGCCGGCGGAGTCTACGATCTCGCGACCGGCAAGGTGAAGCTGATCTGAGGCTCAGGCCGCCCGCGCCAGCCGCTTCAGGGCGGCCGTGGGATCGATACGCCCGTCATAGAGTGCCCGGCCGGTGATCGCGCCCTCGAGGATTGCGGCGTCGTCGTTGCAGAGCCGCTCGATATCGGCCATCGAGGCCAGCCCGCCCGAGGCGATCACCGGGATCGAGACGGCTTGCGCCAGCGCGATCGTGCCTTCCCAGTTGATGCCCTGGAGCATGCCGTCGCGGGCGATGTCCGTGTAGATGATCGCAGCAACCCCGGCATCCTCGAAGCGCTTGCCGAGATCGGCCGCTGCGAGCGAAGAGGTCTCGGCCCAGCCTTCCACGGCCACAAAGCCGTCGCGCGCGTCGATGCCGACCGCAACCTGGCCCGGAAAAGCCTTCACCGCCTCGCGCACGAAGCCGGGATCGCGCACAGCTGCCGTCCCGATGATGACGCGGCGGATACCCTTTTCCAGCCAGCCGGCGACCGTCTTCATGTCGCGGATGCCGCCGCCGAGCTGGACCGGAAACGCCACGCGCTGCAGGATCGCCTCGACCGCGGCCGCGTTCATCGGCTTGCCGGCGAAGGCGCCGTCGAGATCGACGACATGCAGCCACTGGAAGCCCTGGACCTCGAAATCGGCGGCCTGCGCGGCCGGATCGTCGTTGAAGATCGTGGCCTGTGCCATGTCGCCCTGCTTGAGGCGGACGCAGCGGCCTTCCTTCAGGTCGATTGCGGGAAAGAGGATCATGGTGCCCAGCTCAGGAAATTCGTGATGAGCTTCAGCCCCAGCTTCTGGCTCTTCTCGGGGTGGAATTGCGTGCCGGCGACATTGCCATGCGCGACCATCGCCGTCACAGGCCCGCCATGGTCGGTCAGGGCCAGCACGTCCTGCGAGCGCTCGGCCGCGAGTGCATAGGAATGGACGAAATAGGCGTGCAGCCCTTGCGGGCCGGTCTCGATGCCGTCGAGCAGCGGATGCTCGTCCTGCTTGTGCAGGGTATTCCAGCCCATATGCGGGATCTTGAGGGCCTCGTCCTTCGGCTTGATCAGCGTGACGTCGCCGGGAATCCAGCCTAGGCCCTGTGTGATCGTGTATTCCAGCCCGCGCGAGGCGAGGAGCTGCATGCCGACGCAGATGCCGAGGAAGGGACGGCCCTTGCCCCGCACGATCTCTTCCAGCGTCTCGACCATGCCCGGCACCGCATCGAGCCCGCGCCGGCAATCGGCGAAGGCGCCGACACCCGGCAGCACGATGCGATCGGCCGCGCGCACCACGTCGGTGTCGCTGGTGACATGAATGGTCGAGCGAATGCCGGCTTCCGCCGCAGCCCGCTCGAAAGCTTTCGCGGCCGAGTGCAGGTTGCCCGAGCCGTAATCGATGATCGCGACGCTCTGGCTCATCGTCCCCGGGCCTCCGGAAACAGCCCGATGATCGGCAGCGGGCCGCTTGGCCGCACCGCCGCTGCGGGCGGAGCAGCTTCGGCGCGTGGCATCGTCGTTTCTCCGGCCAGCGCCCGCTCGAAATAGCGGCGCTCGGCCTCGGGCAGGCTGCGGGCCTCGACGACATCGGCGAGCCGCCAGCCCTTGCGGGCAAGCTTGCGGACGACGAGGTTGTTCCCCTCGATGCCCAGGAACAGCGCGATCGACCAGTAGATCAGTCCGAGCGCGGTCGGATGCAGGCCTAAGCGGGTTTGGACATAGAAGATGGCGATCCAGGCCAGCATCAAGATCAGGGTGGCCAGCCACAGCCGCTTGCCCAGAAGCCATAGCCCTGTGAGCAGGAAGGCACCCAAGGCGAAGCTCTCGGGGATGAGGCGTGCCTGCTCGATCTCCTCGCGCCGGTCGCCGCCGTCGGGCGGCGGCGTCATGACGGTGTAGAATGCCATCGAGACCTCCTACAAGGCGCCCTTGGTCGAGGGCACGCGGTCGCCCTCGCGCGGATCGACGTTCAGCGCCTGACGCAGCGCCCGCGCCAGCCCCTTGAAGCAGCTTTCGGCGATATGGTGGGCGTTGTCGCCGTAGAGCGTCTCGACATGCAGCGTGATGCCGGCATTGATCGCGAAGGCCTGGAAGAACTCGCGCACCAGCTCGGTATCGAAGGTGCCGATCTTCTGCGTCTTGAACTCGGTGCGGAAGACCAGGAACGGGCGGCCGGAGACATCGACGGCGACGCGGGTCAGCGTCTCGTCCATCGGCAGGTGCACATCGGCATAGCGGCGGATGCCCTTCTTCGTGCCGAGCGCCTGCTTCAGGGCTTCGCCCATGGCGATGCCGGCATCCTCGACGGAATGGTGGTCGTCGATATGCGTGTCGCCCTTCACTTTGACCGTGAGATCGATCAGCGAATGGCGGGCGAAGAGGTCGAGCATATGGTCGAAGAAGCCGACGCCGGTGGCGATATCGGCCTTGCCGGTGCCGTCGATCAGGAGCGAGACCGCGATATCGGTCTCGTTGGTGCGGCGCTTCACTTCGCCCGAACGCATGCTGGCCTCTCAAGCCTTTAGCGGGAAACGGCCCCGCTTTAGCAGGGGCTGGCGGCGATGGCCACAGGGGCGACCTTGTTCAAACCCGCCGCCGTCATCCCGGACAAGCCGCGAAGCGGCGCCGATCCGGGACCCATGCCTGAACCTCTATCGGTAGCGCTCCGGAATGGATCCCGGGTCTCCGCTTCGCTCCGCCCGGGATGACGGTGGAGGTTCGTGCGGAAAAGCCCTCAAACCTTCGCCAGCGCCTGCTCCAGGTCGGCGATCAGGTCGTCATGGTGCTCGAGCCCGATCGAGAGGCGGATCAGCCCATCGCTGACCCCCATCGCGGCGCGCACTTCCGGGGTGAAGCGCTGATGCGTCGTCGTCGCCGGATGGACGATCAGGCTCTTGGCGTCGCCGAGATTGTTCGAGATCCGGATCAGTTTGCAGGCATCGAGCAGGCGATAGGCGCCTGTCTTGCCGCCGGGCACCTCGAAGGCGATCATGGTCGAGGGGCCACTCATCTGGCGCTTGATGATCTCGGCCTGCGGGTGGTTCTTGTGGCCGGGGAAGATCACCTTGGTCGGCTTGCTCTGCGCGGCCAGCCAGTCGGCGACCTTGGTCGCGTTCTCGGCCTGCCTGCCGACGCGCAAAGGCAGCGTCTCCAGCGCCTTCAGCATCACCCAGGCGTTGAACGGCGAGAGCACCGGGCCGGTCTGGCGCAGGAAATTCTGGATATCGGCCTCGATCAGCGCCTTCGAGCCGAGGATCAGCCCGCCGAGGCAGCGGCCCTGGCCGTCGATATGCTTGGTCGCGGAATAGACGACGATATCGGCGCCGAGCTCGAGGGGGCGCTGGTAGAGCGGTGTGGCGAAGACATTGTCGACGACGAGTTTTGCGCCGGCCTCCTTCGCGATGGCCGCGATGGCCGCGATGTCGAGCACTTCGAGTGTCGGGTTCGACGGCGATTCCAGGAAGAACAGCTTGGTGTTGGGCCGGATCGCCCGGCGCCAGGCATCGAGGTCGGTGCCTTCGACCAGCGTCGTCTCGACGCCGTAGCGCGGCAGATGGTCCTCGATGATGTAGCGACAGGAGCCGAACAGCGCGCGCGCCGCCACGACATGGTCGCCGGCCCGCACCGGGGCCATCATCGCAGCGGTGACGGCCGCCATGCCGGTCGCGGTGGCGCGGCAGGCCTCGGCACCCTCGAAGGAGGCCATGCGCTCCTCCAGCATCGCCGTCGTGGGATTGCCGAGCCGGCCGTACTGGAAACCGGGATCGGTGTTCAGGAAGCGGCCCTCGGCCTGTGCGGCGCTGTCGTAGACATGGCCCTGTGTCAGGAACAGCGCCTCTGAGGTCTCGCCGAACTGCGAGCGCTGGATGCCGTCATGGACGAGGCGGGTCTCGGGATGCAGCTTGGCTGCGGCGTTGTCCGGTGCCGGCATGGAACTCTCGATCCGTTCTTTATAACGGACAAGAGCAGTATCAGCTCCCAAGAGGTTCGTAAAGAAGAACGGAATTTCCTTTTCCAAGGAAGGCGGGTGGAAGAAAAGCTCTCCCGCTCAGGCCTGGCGTTCGTCCGAGCGACCGAGCGGCGTCAGGAAGCCGGTGAGGTCGGCGGTGACGTGATGGACATGGCCGGCATCGCTCGCGACCTGCTCCCAGTCCTCGCGGAAAGGGTCGGGCGTCTTGGGCACGATCAGCACGGTCTTCATGCCGAGATCGCTCGGCACGATGAGGTTCTTCTCGATATCCTCGAACATCGCGGCGCGTCCGGGGTCGACGGAGTGCTTGGCGAGGAAATTCTCGTAGGTCGCGCGTTCAGGCTTCGGCAGGAAGCCGGCATGGACGATATCGAAGATATCCTCGAACTGGTCGAGGATGCCGAGTTTGCCGGCGACATTCCTGGCATGACCGACCGAGCCATTGGTCAGGATAAGCTTGCGGCCGGGCAGGGCCGCCAGCGCCGCCCCGAGGTTCGGATCCGGCTCGAGCAGCGTCAGGTCGATATCATGGGCGAAATCGAGGAACTGGTCGGGATCGATCCGATGCTCCTCCATCAGCCCCTTCAGCGTCGTGCCGTAGCGGTGATAGTAATATTGCCGCAGCGCATGCGAGGACAGGCCGTCGAGCCCGAACAATTCCTGCAGGAACAGCGTGATCCGCTCGTTGACCTGCGGCCAGACACGGCTCTCATGCGAGTAGAGTGTGTTGTCGAGATCGAAGATCCAGTGGTCGACATGCGCGAAGGCATCTGTCGTCAGGAGTGGTGGCGCGGCCGGTGTGTCTGCGAGTGTTTTCATGGGACTCTGAGATGTGGCGAGCCGAAGTCTGCGCCGCAAGTCCTTGGTGGGTGCTTAATCGCGCAGCTCTTGAAACCTTCACCGCCGTCATTCCGGACAAGCGGCGTCAGCGACGCCGATCGAGTATCCATTTCGGAGCCCTGCGATCAAGGTTCTGGCATGGATTCCGGGTGCCCTTTCAGTCACCCGGGATGATTGAGCGCGTGTGCTTCAGCGCCGGATGATCGTGCCGGCGCCGGTATCGGTGAAGAGCTCGATCAGCGCCGCATGCGGCACCTTGCCATCGAGGATGACGACGGCCTCGACACCCTTTTCCAGCGCGTAGATGCAGGTTTCGATCTTCGGGATCATGCCGCCGGAGATCGTGCCGTCGGCGATCAGGTGTCGGCATTCCTCGACCGTCAGCTCGGGGATGAGCTGCTTGTCCTTGTTCAGCACGCCGGGCACGTCGGTCAGCAGCAGCAGGCGCTTGGCGTTGAGCGCACCGGCGATGGCGCCGGCGAAGGTATCGGCGTTGACATTGTAGGTCTGGCCGTCCGCGGCGGCGCAGACTGGGGCCAGAACCGGGATCAGTTCCGCCTTCAGCACCGCGTCGAGCACGGTCGTGTTCACCTTCTCGGGCTCGCCGACAAAGCCGAGATCGAGGATTTCCTCGATCTTGGAATCGGGATCGACCACGGTGCGCGTCACCTTGCGCGCGGTGACCATGTTGCCATCCTTGCCGCAGAGCCCGATGGCGCGCCCGCCCTCGCGGGTGATGTAGCCGACGATCTCCTTGTTGACCGAGCCGGCCAGAACCATCTCGACGACCTCGACAGTTGCCTCGTCGGTGACGCGCAGGCCCTGCTTGAACTCGGACTGGATGCCGAGCTTCTTGAGCATCGCTGCGATCTGCGGGCCACCTCCATGGCAGACCACCGGCTTCAGGCCGGACTGCTCGAGCAGCACGATATCCTCGGCGAAATCCTCGGCGGTGGCCGCGTCGCCCATGGCGTTGCCGCCGTATTTGATGACGATGATTTCCTGGTCGTAGCGCTGCATATGCGGCAGTGCCTGCACCAGGAGTTCGGCGGATTGCGACGGCGTCAGGTTGGGATGGTCGGTCATTCGGGCAGGCTCCGCGCGGCCGCAGGGAAAGGGGCGGCCGCGCTTCTACCCGAACTTGCGTGGCTGCGGAAGAATGGCTGCAAAAACACAACCATAGATTGCGTAAAATTGGAAATACACGTTAACTGGTTGCGGAGACGTCGATTCGCAGACAGGGAGAGATCCAATGAGCAGTTGCACCGACCGGAGCGGGGACAGGTGGGAAATATATCCGTCCGGTAACGAATGGCGATGGCGCCGGATCGCCTCGAACGGGCGTATCGTTGGGGCCTCAACGGAGGGTTATGCCAGCAAGGCAAACTGCATCGCCAATGCGCAGCGCAATGGCATGACCTGCATGCCTCAATAGGCTCGATCCGCGGGGGGCTTTGACAGAACCGCGGCTACAGCCAACCCGAGCCAGCCAAGGAGCATGAACCAGCCGCCGGTCGGTGCCGCGCGGGGAAAGAGCGCCGTGCCGCCAAAACCGCGCCGGGCGAGATCGGCCGAGAACAGGCACGCGCCGACGATGATCGCCGAGAGCGCGACCCGCGCCAGCAGGTCGTGGAGATGGCCGCCCCGTCGCGCCGCCGTCGCGCCGATAACGACCGAGGCATGGAACAGCAGCATCTGCCCGGCGATCTGGACATGGCCGGGATCGGCGGCGACATGGGCCGCGGCCGCCAGCAAGGCGACGCCGGCGAAGCCCATCAGCGCGGCAAGGGCCAGATGCAGGCGGGTCGCGGTCATGCGGGCTCAGCCGTGCTCCGCCAGCACGCGGCCGATCGCGGCGCGGAATTCCGGGATTCCCAGCCCGGTCTCGCTGGAGGTCAGCAGCACTTCGGGAAAGGCGGCCGGGCGGCGCTTGATCTCGTCATAGGTCGCCTCGGTCATGAACTGCTGGTCGGCCTTCTTCAACGCATCGCCCTTGGTCAGCACGACCTGATAGGACACGGCGGCCTTGTCGAGCGTTTCCAGCACGGCGCCGTCGACGTCCTTGATGCCGTGGCGGGCGTCGATCAGTACATAGACGCGCATCAGGTTGGAGCGTCCGCGCAGATAGTCATGGATCAGCCGGGTCCAGGCCGCGACCTTCTCCTTGCCGACGGCGGCATAGCCGTAGCCCGGCATGTCGACGATGGTCAGGCGCTCGTCATGGTCGACCTGTCGGAAGAAGTTGAGCTGCTGGGTCCGGCCGGGCGTATGCGAGGTGCGGGCCAGGGAGTTGCGCCGCGTCAGCGCGTTGATCAGGCTGGACTTGCCGACATTCGACCGCCCGGCGAAGGCGATCTCCTGACCGCGCATCGGCGGCAGATCGTCGATCTTGGTCGAGGCCCAGACGAAATCCCACGGGCCCTCGAAGAGCTTGCGGGCCGCCTCGATCTCCTCGGCGTCATAGGGCTTTGTCGTCGATGTGGTCATGATGCCTTGCCTACACGGCCCTGCGCAGCGCGTCGATATCGGCGCCCTGAATCGCGTCGATATGGCGCGCGATTCTGTCGGCATCCCAGTCCCACCAGCGGATCGCCAGCAACTCCGCGACGATATCGCACGGAAAGCGCATCTTGACGATCCGGCCGGGATTGCCGGCGACCACCGCGTAGGCCGGGACGTCCCTGGTCACCTGTGCCCGGGTGCCGATGATCGCGCCGTCGCCGATCGTCACGCCCGGCATGATCACCGCCTCGCGCCCGATCCAGACATCGTTGCCGATCACCGTGTCGCCGCGATTGTTCGGGCCGGGCCGCTTCAGGCTCTCGGGATCGCCGAGGCCGAACATCTGGAAGGGGAAGGTCGAGAAGCCGCCGATCGGGTGGTTGGCGCCGTTCATGATGAACTGCGCCGCTTGCGCGATCGCGACGAACTTCCCGATGATCAGGCGGTCGCCGATGAAGTCGAAATGATAGCGCACGCAGCGGGCGACGAAATGCTCCGGCCCGCGCGAGTCGTCATAGTAGCTGTAGTCGCCGATTTCGATCAGCGGATGGTCGACCACCGTCTTCAGGAAGGCCGTGCCCTTCCAGCCGGGGATCGGATGGCGCGTGCTCGGATCGGGCAATGGCATCGGGGCGGAGGCCTTCAAAAGCGAAGGGCGGGAAACCCCGCCCTTCGATCACTCACTTCTTGTTGCTGTTGGCGGGGTTGGGCGCGCCGCCTGCGGCTGCCGGCTTCTTGCCGAACATGCCCTTGAGGTTGTCGAAGAGTTCGATCTTCACCCCGTTCTTGCGCATGATGTAGCCCTGCTGGATCACCGAGAGCAGGTTGTTCCAGCTCCAGTAGATCACCAGGCCGGCCGGGAACGAGCCGAGCAGGAAGGTGAAGAACACCGGCATCCAGGTGAACATCATCTTCTGCACCGGATCCGGCGGCTCCGGGTTCATCTTCATCTGGATGAACATCGTGATGCCCATGATGATCGGCCATAGGCCGAGATGCAGCATGGCGGGAGGCGTGAAGGGCAGCGCGCCGAACAGGTTGAACAGGTTCGTCGGGTCGGGCGCCGCGAGGTCGTGGATCCAGCCGAAGAACGGCGCGTGCCGCATCTCGATGGTGATGAACAGGATCTTGTAGAGCGCGAAGAACACCGGGATCTGCAGCAGCACCGGCCAGCAGCCGGCCACCGGGTTGATCTTCTGCGTCTTGTACAGCTCCATCAGAGCCTGCTGCTGCTTCATCTTGTCGTCGGCATAACGCTCGCGGATCGCGGTCATTTCCGGCTGCAGCGCCTTCATCTTCGCCATCGAGGCGTAGGATTTGTTGGCGAGCGGGAAGAACAGGGTCTTGAGCAGGACGGTGACGATCAGGATCGCGACACCGAAATTGCCGATGTGCTTGTAGATCCAGTCGAGCACGAAAAAGAGCGGCTTGGTGATGAAATAGAACCAGCCCCAGTCGATCAGGAGCTCGAAGCGCTTGATGCCGAGGTTCTTCTCATAGCCGTCAATGGCCGCGACTTCCTTGGCACCGGCGAACATGCGGGCGTTCGAGGAGGCGGTGGCGCCCGGTGCGACCGCAACGCTCTCGCCGAGGAAATCGGCCTGGTAGGTATGGCCGGTTCCTGTCTGCACGGCGGAGTAGCGGCCTTCGTACTTGCGCTGCTGGTCGGGGATGACCGCGGCGGCCCAGTACTTGTCGGTGATCCCGACGAAGCCGCCGACCGCGTCCTTCCAGGACTTGCCGGTGGTGCCAGGCGAGAGCAGCGGCTCCTTGTCGAGCTTGTCGTAGGTGTATTCCTGCAGGCCCTGTTCGCCGAGATTGCCGACAAGGCCCTCATGCAGCACGTAGTAGCCGAGTGTCGTCGGCTTGCCCTGGCGGACGATCTGGCCATAGGGGAACAGGGTGACGGCGGTAGAGCCCTTGTTCTCGACCTCGTCGCGGATCGTGAACATCGCGTTGTCGTCGACGCTGACGATGCGCTTGAAGGTCAGGCCCTGGCCGTTGTCCCAGCTCAGCGTCACCGGCTTGGCTGGGGTCAGTGTCTGGCTGTCGGCGGTCCAGACCGTCGTCGCGTTCGGCAGAGAAACGGCGGTTCCGGGCGCTGCGACCCAGCCGAAATCGGAATAGTAGGCGTTCGGGCCGCCGACCGGCGAAAGCAGGACGATGTTCGCGCTCTTCGGGTCCACGGTCTCGCGATAGGCCTTGAGCGAGACGTCGTCGATGCGCGCACCGGTCAGCGAGAGCGAGCCGGCGATCTTGGGCGTGTCGATCTTGACGCGGGGGCTCGCCGCCAGCGCCTGCTCGCGGGTGCCGATCTGCTGCGGGGCTGTGGTGCCTGGGGCGGCGGAGCCTGTAGGCTGGCCGGGCGTGGAAGGTGCCGGAGCGGAGCCGGACGTGCCGGGCGCCTGCTGGCTCTGGGCCTGCTGCGCGGCCTGCTTCTGCTTTTCCATCTGCGGCACGCCGTAGAAGAACTGCCAGCCGAGCAGCACGACCACGGACATGACGATCGCGAGAAGCAGATTGCGGTTGTCTTCTTTCATCATGGTCGGAAACGGATCTCGCTTGGTCCGGTAAGGCGCTGGCGGGGTCAGGCTTGCGCCGGCGTGCCGCGCTTGGGGTGCGGGCGGCGCCGGTCGGCATGCGGCTTGTGAGGCTTTGCCCGGTCGATGGCAATCGAAAGATCGGCGACGAGCGTCTTAAATCGCGCGGTCAGCACCTCGGAGCGCGCGACGATCACGAGGTCGCAGGGGCGTTCTGTCTGGCTGGCGAGCGCCTGCTTGGCCGCCTCGCGCAGGCGGCGGCGGATGCGGTTGCGCTTCACGGCGTTGCCGGTCTTGCGCGAAGCGGTGAGGCCGAGCCTCAAAGCCACGGGTTCGCCGTCCTTGCGGACTTCGTCTGGCGCGGCATCGCGCACCTGCGCCATGAAGGCGGACGAACGAAAACGGCGGCCGTGTTCGGCCGCCGCCAGAAATTCTTTGCGTTGCGTCAGACGGGCGAGGCGCATGGCGGTTGGCCTGTCTTCCGAAACCGGCGCGCTGTCGTCACGCGCCAGGGCTCGTCAGGCCGACAGGCGCTTGCGGCCGTGGGCGCGGCGAGCGGCGATGACCTTGCGGCCACCCTTGGTCGCCATGCGGGCGCGATAGCCGTGGCGGCGCTTGCGAACCAGCTTGCTGGGTTGATAGGTTCTCTTCACGGTCCGTCTCCGGGGCCTTTATGAGCACGACGGCCGCGGCTTTCCGGGGAAAGCATGGCCAACCGAGCCTGTCATGCGATAAGGGTCGGCGCCGCCTTTCGGCTGCGCAGGTCGCGGGCTTATGACGGATGGACGACACCAAGTCAACGCCAAACTGGCAGATTTGACGCCCGCTGCGACGAAGCTTCGCGGCTCCTGCGATGCCAGCTTGCGATTCACGCGGACATCCCCGATATAGCGGGCGGGAGGTTGGCGAGGGACGTCTCACTCGCCAACCGGGTCAGGTCCGGAAGGAAGCAGCCCTAACGAGACCGAACGGGTCTTCGTCCAGCCTCCCACCTCATGCGCCCGATAAAGCGCCGGACCAAAGCCTGGGACCGGCGCGGCGCCATTGACCCTCGCCTCCCGATTGGCGAAACCAGTCCGCATGACCGACCAGATCGACGCCGCCTCTGCTGACGAACCGGGATTTGCCGGTTTCGATCCGGTGCCAGCGCCGCAAGCCGCCGCCACGGGGGCGCCCGCGCCCTATCGCGTGCTCGCACGAAAATATCGCCCGGCGCATTTCGGCGACCTGATCGGCCAGGAAGCGATGGTGCGCACGCTGACCAACGCCTTCGCGGCCGGCCGCATCCCGCAGGCCTGGATGCTGACCGGCGTCCGCGGTGTCGGCAAGACCACGACCGCCCGCATTCTGGCGCGCGCGCTGAACTTCCAGACGCCGGACGGGCAGGGCAGCCCGACCACGGATCTGCGCGAATTCGGCATCCATTGCCGCGAGATCATCGAGGGGCGCCATATCGACGTGATGGAGATCGACGCGGCCTCGAACAACAGCGTCGACAATATCCGCCAGATCAACGACGCCGTGCGCTATGCGCCGGTCTCGGCGCGCTACAAGGTCTATATCGTCGACGAGGTGCACATGCTCTCGACCGGCGCCTTCAACGCGTTCCTGAAGACGCTGGAGGAGCCGCCGCCGCATGCGAAGTTCATCTTCGCGACGACGGAAATCCGCAAGGTTCCGATCACGGTGCTGTCGCGCTGCCAGCGCTTCGACCTGCGCCGCGTCGAATCCGACATGCTGGTCGATCACCTCGCCAATATCTGCCGGGCCGAAAGCGTCGATGCCGAGCAGGAGGCGCTCGCGGCGATCGCCCGCGCCGCCGAGGGCTCGGTGCGCGATTCTCTCTCGATCCTCGACCAGGCCATCGCGCATGCGGCCGGCCGCATCACGCTCGACGATATCCGCTCGATGCTCGGCCTCGCCGACAGGGCCCGCGTCATCGATCTCTTCGAAGCGGTGATGAAGGGCGACATCGCCGCTGCACTCGGCGAATTGCGGGCGCAATACGATGCCGGCGCCGATCCGGTCGTGGTGCTGAACGACCTCGCGGAGTTCACCCATCTGGTGACGCGCCTCAAGCTCGTGCCCGAGGCGGTGAAGGACAACAGTCTCGCCCAGGCCGAGCGGGTGCGCGGCGGCGATTTCGCCCAGCGCCTTTCGGTCCGCATCCTCGCCCGCACCTGGCAGATGCTGCTCAAGGGCATTGCCGAGGTGAAGCAGGCCGACCGGCCGGTCATGGCCGCCGACATGGTCCTCGTCCGCCTCGCCCATGCCGCCGACCTGCCGACGCCGGACGAAGCGCTCAAGATGCTGCGCGACGGCATGGGTTCTGCCCCCGCCGGCAATGGCGGTGGCAATGGGATGGGGATGCCGCGCCCGCCCTCCGGCGGCGGCAACACCGCGCTCGCCGCCCGCCCGATCCTCGCCAGCGCCAACCCGGCGCCCGCCCCGGTCGCCCGCGCAGCCGCGGCACCCATGGCGATCGTCGCCTCGCTGGAGGATGTCGTCGCACTCGCCTCGCAGCATCGCGACATCACGCTCAAGATCGCGCTGGAGCGCGATATCCGGCTCGTCCGTTTCGAGGCCGGCCGCATCGAATTCTCGTTGGCCGAGGGCGCCTCGCGCACTCTCGCGCAGGACCTCTCCCGCCGCCTCAAGGAATGGACCGGCCAGACCTGGATGGTCGCCGTCGTCAACGAGGAGGGCGGCGCCACCATGCGGGAGCAGGCGGCGGCCGCGAAGGACCAGCGCGAGAGCGACGCCGCGGCCCACCCGTCGGTCAAGGCTGTGCTGGAGCGCTTCCCCGGCGCGCGCATCGTCGATGTCCGCGACCCTCGCGCCATCGCGGCCGCCGAAATGGCGGCTTCCGTACCGGCTGAAGACGAATACCTGCCCGATGCCGAACCCCTGTTCGACGATTCCGAGCCGGATTTCGACGGCATCGATTTCTGACGATCCTGAGGAGGATTTTCCCGTGCGTGACATGATGGGCCTGATGAAGCAGGCGCAGCAGATGCAGCAGAAGATGGCCGACATGCAGGCCGAGCTCGACAATATCGAGGTCGAGGGCGGCGCCGGCGGCGGCATGGTCACGGTGACGATGACGGCCAAGGGCGCGCTCAAGGGCGTGAAGATCGATCCCAGCCTGATGGTGCCGGACGAGCGCGAGATCCTCGAGGACCTGATCGTCGCCGCCGCCAACGACGCCCGCACCCGCGGCGAGCGCGTCATGCAGGAGCGCATGGCCGAAATCACCAAGGGCCTGCCGATCCCGCCGGGCATGAAGCTGTTTTGAGTATGGCGCGAGCCGCCCGGAATGACGGGGTAGCGTGATGTCCCGCGCCATTGCCGGTCCCGAGATCGAAAGGCTGATCCAGCTCCTGGCCAAGCTGCCGGGGCTCGGGCCACGCTCGGCCCGGCGTGCGGCGCTGCATCTGGTGAAGAAGCGCGAGCAGCTGCTCGGCCCGCTCTCGGAGGCGATGGCGGTAGCGCGCGAGCGCATCGTCGTCTGCGCCCGCTGCGGCAATGTCGACACCCGCGACCCCTGCGGCCTCTGTATCGATCCGCGTCGTGACGATTCCCTCATCGTCGTCGTCGCCGATATCTCCGATCTCTGGGCGCTGGAGCGTTCGGGCGCCGTTTCCGGCCGCTATCATGTGCTGGGCGGCGTGCTCTCGGCGCTCGACGGCGTGCGCCCCGAGCATCTTTCGCTCGACGCGCTGGTGGCGCGCGCTTCCGATCCGGTGGTGAAGGAGGTCATCCTCGCGCTTAACGCCACGGTCGACGGCCAGACCACGGCGCATTTCATCACCGACCTCATGGCGCATCTGCCTGTGAAGGTGACCAAGCTCGCCCATGGCGTGCCGGTCGGCGGTGAGCTCGACTATCTCGACGACGGCACGCTGGCCGCCGCCATCCGCCAGCGCACGGGGTTCTGAGGAAGCCTCAGAACTTGTAGGCGACGCTGGCGCGGGCGCTGTGGCTGGACAGTTCCTGCGAGCCGGTGAGGCCCGGGAAGGCGCCGGAGCTGGCGAAGCGGTTCCGCCCGAAATCGGTGTAGCGATATTCGGCGCCGAGGATCAGGTTGTCGGTGAAGGCGAAATTGACGCCCGCGCCGAGATTCCAGCCGGTCCGCGCGCTGGTCAGCCGCTCGCCGAAGCCGCCGCCGGCCGTGAAGACGCGTCGCTCGTATTCGGTGAAGGAGACGCCGCCGGTGCCGTAGACCATCAGCCGGTCGAAGGCGAGGCCGAGACGCGCCCGCGCAGAGCCCTGCCAATCCTGGCTAACGCGGGCGGAGAGGCCGATCCCGTCGAAGCGGCTGCGGCTGTTCAGCGCTTCGACATCGCCCTCGATGCCCAGCACTACCCCGCCGAGCTGATAGTTGAAGCCGCCATGGGCGCCGCCGAATGCCGTATCCTCGCCGGCACGGAAGCTGATCGGGGCGAAGCCTCCGCCGGCGGTGTCGATCCGCACCTTGTTGCTGCCCCAGGCATAGCCGCCTTGCAGGCCGGCATAGAAGCCCGTCCAGGAATAGAGCGTGGGCAGCTCGGGCGCCGGCGGCAAGGCGACCTTGTGCAGGTCGGCCGCTCCGGCTGCACCCGACAGCAGGATCGCGAGGCCCGTCAGGCCGGTTCTGAACAGCTTCGTCATCGGGCTTTCCGCAGGATGGGACCGCGCCTGCCGCTCGCGGCTGCGCCCCGTCATAACGAAGCATTAAGGTTAACAATCGGCTAAGTTGCCTCGTGGGCGAGGCGGGGCCGGAACGATTGCGGATGACGCCGGTTGCCCTCAAGCTGCGATGGCAACAACCGGCGGAGCGTGAATCCGGATATGGCTTTCCTCAAACGGATCACGGGCGCGGCCGGGATCGGGGTCGCGCTCGGCTATCTGTCGGGAGTGCTGTCCGACAAGTTCGGGCGTCGTCGCGAGGAGGCGGTGCGCGGCCGGTTGGCGAAGACGCCGCTGCAGATGACCTGGCTGGGCTGGAAGGACGTGCTGCTGCGTTTCATCGGCAATGTCGCCGAGAACCGCCTGACCTCGCTTGCCGGTGCGGTCGCTTTCTACACCCTCCTCTCGCTCGTACCAGCCCTGTCCCTGCTGGTCACGATCTACCGTTATTTCACCGACCCTGCGACCATCGCCGGGCAGCTCGATGCGGTCACGACCATGTTCCCGCAGGCCGCGCGCGAGCTCATCCACGAGCAGGCGATGCGGCTTTCCAGCCAGTCCGGCTTCAGCCTGTCCCTGACCTTCTGGATCAGCCTGGGCGTTGCGACCTGGTCGGCCAATGCGGCGGTGAAGGCGCTGTTCGACGCGCTCAACATCATCTATCGCGAGGCCGAGAAGCGCAGCTTCCTCAAGCTCAACGCGATCTCGCTGCTCACCACCGTCAGCGGCGTCGTCCTGCTCACCGCTGCCTTGATCGCCATCGCCAGCCTGCCGGTGGTGACCGCGCTGTTTCCCTTCCATTCCGAGCTGGAGCGCCTGATCCGGCTGGTCCGATGGCCGTCCTTCTTCGTCATGGCGACGCTCTCGATCGCGGTTCTCTACTGGATCGGCCCGAGCCGCGAGCGCGTACGCTTCATCTGGGTCATGCCCGGCGCCATCGCCGCGGCCCTTCTCTGGGGCGCAGCTTCCTATGCCTTCTCCTGGTATGTCTCGACGCTCGGCAACTACACGGCGGCCTACGGCTCGCTCGCGACGGTCGTGGTGTTCATGACCTGGCTCTGGCTCTCGGCGACGATCGTGCTGGCCGGGGCCGAGCTCAACGCTGAGCTGGAGCACCAGACGGCGCATGACACTACGACCGGGCGGCCGAGGCCGCTCGGCCAGCGTGGCGCCACGATGGCGGACCGGATCGGTCCGGCAAGGGCAGAGTGATGCTGGATCCGCGCGACACGCGCCAGGACGATCTGCGCACCGGAAAGGGACCGTGGCGTCCGCTTCCGCAGCGCCCGATGGGGCGGGAACTCGAAGTCGACACGCGCTGCGACGTTGCGATCGTCGGTGGTGGCATCACCGGCGCACTCGTTGCTGAGCACCTGACGGCGATGGGCCGCGATGTCGTGCTGATCGATCGGGAGCGCGAGGGCTTTGGCAGCACGGCGGCCTCGACCGCGATGCTGCAATGGGAAATCGATCTCAGGCTGTCCCAGCTCGCGGCGTTCTATGGCTTTGCCGCTGCGGCCGAAGTTTACCGCTTGAGCTTCCAGGCGGTCGAGGGCCTGCGCAGGCTCGTCGGCGATCTCGCCCTGCCTTGCGGCTTCGCACCCCGCCAGACCGTCTATATCGCCGCAGGCGAAAGCGGCCCGCGCGAGCTTCTGGAGGAGGCAGCCTTGCGCGAACGGGCTGGGCTCCCCGGCAGCTTCGTCGAGCATGCCGCCCTGCGCGAGGCCTTCGGCTTCGACCGGGCGGCGGCCATCGTCTCGCCTGGCTCGGCCGAGGCCGACCCGCTCAGCCTCTGCCATGGGCTCCTCGCGGTGTCCGTGACGCGCGGCGCGCGCTTGATCCGCGACGAGGCGGTCGCTTTCGACGGGGCCGGCCGCTCGGCCGCCGTTACCCTCGCAAGCGGACGGGTGATCGAGGCCGGCCATGTCGTGCTTGCCACCGGCTATGTCATGCCGGACATCGTCAGCGACGACCTGCACCGCGTCGCGTCGAGCTGGGCGATCGCGACGGTCCCGCAAGCGCCGCAAGCGCTCTGGCCCGGTCACGCGCTCGTCTGGGAGGCGTCTGAGGACTACTGCTATTGCCGGACGACCACGGATGGCCGCATCGTCTTCGGCGGCGAGGACGAGGATTTCGACGATCCCGACCGGCGCGAGGCGCTCGGTCCCGCGAAAACCGAGGCCCTGCAGGCGCGCTTGCACGCCCTGAACCCGCAGGCGAGTCTCGATCTCGACCATGCCTGGTCCGGCGCCTT
>NZ_JAFKFW010000018.1 GCF_017308015.1 Allobosea sp. | reverse complement strand
GCGGAGACGTCGGCGAGCATGTGCTTGCGGCACATGAAATCCATGGCCTGGAGATGGGCGAAGCCCGGGGCCTTGATCTTGCAGCGATAGGGCTTGTTGGTGCCGTCGGAGACCAGATAGACGCCGAATTCGCCCTTCGGGGCTTCGACAGCGGCATAGACCTCGCCGGCAGGCACCTTGTAGCCCTCGGTATAGAGCTTGAAATGGTGGATCAGCGCTTCCATCGAGCGCTTCATCTCGCCGCGCTTGGGCGGCACCATCTTGCCGTCGAGCGAGGAGACCGGGCCGCCGCCATCGGGCGCCAAGAGCTTGTCGCAGCACTGCTTCATGATGCGAACCGACTGGCGCATCTCTTCCATGCGGATGTGATAGCGGTCGTAGCAGTCGCCGTTCTTGCCGACGGGAATGTCGAATTCCATCTCCTCGTAGCACTCGTAAGGCTGCGACTTGCGCAGATCCCAGGGCGCGCCGGAGCCACGCACCATCACCCCCGAGAAACCCCATTTCCAGCAGGTTTCGAGATCGACCACGCCGATATCGACGTTGCGCTGCTTGAAGATGCGGTTGTCGGTGAGCAGGCCTTCGAGGTCGTCGCAGACCTTGAGGAAAGGATCGCACCACTCGGCGATGTCGTGGATCAGCGAGACCGGGATGTCCTGATGCACGCCGCCGGGCCGGACATAGGCCGCGTGCATGCGCGCGCCGCAGGCCCGCTCATAGAAGATCATCAGCTTCTCGCGCTCCTCGAAGCCCCAGAGCGGAGGCGTCAGCGCGCCGACGTCCATCGCCTGCGTGGTGACGTTCAGGAGATGCGACAGGATGCGGCCGATCTCGGAATAGAGCACGCGGATGAGCTGGCCACGGCGCGGCACGCTCACGCCGGCGAGTCGCTCGACCGCGAGCGCGAAGGCATGTTCCTGATTCATCGGCGCGACATAGTCGAGCCGATCGAAATAGGGCACGGCCTGGAGATAGGTCTTGGCCTCGATCAGCTTTTCGGTACCGCGATGCAGCAGGCCGATATGCGGATCGACGCGCTCGACGATCTCGCCGTCGAGCTCCAGCACCAGGCGCAGCACGCCGTGCGCTGCCGGATGCTGCGGGCCGAAATTGATCGAGAAATTGCGGATATTGTGCTCGGTCATGCCGTGCCGCCCTGCTTTGCCGCGACGCGGGCCAGGAACTCGTCCCCGGTCAGCCGTGGCCGCTCGCCGGCAAACGCATAGAGTGCCGGCTTTTCATCGATGAAGATCTCCGCGACGAAGTCGAAGGGCGACGGGTCGTCGAAGCTCTGGAAGGCTACGGCGACATGGCCGTTTCCGCCCTCGCGCAGGCGCCAGAACAGGCTCGACCCGCAGGTCTTGCAGAAGACCCGCTCGCCCCAGTCGGAAGACGGGTAGACGCCGAGCGCCTGCTCGTCCGCCACGGACACGTCAGTGCAAGCCACGGCCATGAAGACGCCGCCGCTCCATTTCCGGCACATGCCGCAATGGCAGACGTCCATCTCCTGCTTCTCGGGCTTCGCGGTGAACCGCACCGCGCCGCAGAGACAGCCGCCGGACAGGGGTTGGTGGCCGGACGCCATCACGCCCCCGTCGCCTTCTCGTCGCCCGGCAGCACGTAATCCGTGCCTTCCCAGGGCGAAAGGAAATCGAAGTTGCGGAATTCCTGGTTGAGCTTGACCGGCTCGTAGACGACGCGCTTCTGCTCGTCGTCGTAGCGGACCTCGACGAAGCCGGTCAGCGGGAAGTCCTTGCGCAGCGGATAGCCCTCGAAGCCGTAATCGGTGAGGATGCGGCGCAGATCCGGATGGCCGGAGAACAGGATGCCGTAGAAATCGTAGGCCTCGCGCTCGAACCAGTTCGCCGCCGGGAAGACATCGACCGCGGAGGGGACGGGCGTCGCCTCGTCGGTCTGCACCTTGACGCGGATGCGGCGGTTATGATGCGGCGCCAGCAAGTGGTAGACGACGTCGAAGCGCTTCTCGCGACCGGGATAGTCGGCGCCGGCAATGTCGGTGAAATTCACGAAGCGGAAGCGCGGATCGCTGTAGAGCGTGCGCAGCACCTCGACGATTGAAGCCGCCTCGGCATGAACAGTCAGCTCCTCGAAGGCGACGACGGCCTGCGTCACCGCGCCGGGGAGCGCCGCCTTGATCTCTTCGCCGAGTTGTACGAGCGCTTCGCTCATCGTCTCACCTTCATCGCCTGCAGCATCGACCGAAAGAGCGCTCAGCGCTCGATCGTGCCGGTGCGGCGGATCTTCTTCTGCAGCAGCAGGACACCGTAAAGCAGCGCCTCTGCCGTCGGAGGGCAGCCCGGAACATAGATGTCGATCGGGACGATGCGGTCGCAGCCGCGGACCACCGAATAGCTGTAGTGGTAGTAGCCGCCACCATTGGCGCAGGAGCCCATCGAGATGACGTAGCGCGGCTCAGGCATCTGGTCGTAGACCTTGCGCAGCGCCGGGGCCATCTTGTTGGTCAGCGTGCCCGCGACGATCATCACGTCGGACTGGCGTGGGCTAGCGCGCGGCGCGAAGCCGAAGCGCTCGACGTCGTAGCGCGGCATCGAGAGCTGCATCATCTCGACGGCGCAGCAGGCCAGGCCAAACGTCATCCACATCAGCGAGCCGGTGCGGGCCCAGTTGATCAGATCGTCGGTCGCGGTGACGAGGAAGCCCTTGTCGGCCAGCTCGTTGTTGATCTCGACGAAGAACGGATCACGCGCCCCCAACGGCTTACCGTCGGGACCGAGCAAACCCCTCGGCGCCTGCGCGAAGAGCGGATCACCACGATCGATCGCTGTGACTGCCATGACCTATCCCTTGTGAACCTTTGCCTGCCGGATCGAATGCGGAGCGCCGCCTCGCAACCCGACAGTCAGTCCCACTCCAGCGCGCCCTTGCGCCACTCGTAGATGAAACCCACGGTGAGCACGCCGAGAAAGACCATCATCGACCAGAAACCATACCAGCCGAGCCCGCCAAAGGCGACGGCCCAGGGGAACAGGAACGCGACCTCAAGATCGAAGATGATGAAGAGAATCGCGACCAGATAGAACCGGACGTCGAACTTCATGCGGGCGTCGTCGAAGGCGTTGAAGCCGCATTCATAGGCCGAGAGCTTTTCCGCATCCGGCTTGGAATAGGCGATCGCGAAGGGCGCGATCAGCAGGGCCAGGCCGATGACCGCCGAGACGCCGATGAACAGCACCAGCGGCAGATAATCGCTCAGAATGGAAGGCACCGAGGCAGCTTGCATGGTCGAACTCATTTCAGACGGCCGTGGCGCGGCTCGCTGTCCCAGTCGCTTAGACCCTCGATTAGAATGAAGCAAGACTCCGCCGCGCCGCACAATCGCCGTATCTGGGTTGAACCCAGCGCAGAATACGGCAAAATCCGGTCACGTCCCGCCATCGCCCTGCGCAGCAGTGGCGAAAATCCGGCAAAACCGCCCGCTTTCGATCTCGGGAACGGCAATCATCCGTTCACCGCGCCGAATCGTCGCCGGCTGTGCGAGCGCTTCCTTCCGAAAGGCCTTCGATGTTTCGTGATTCCTGCCCTGCTCGTCAGCCCTCCTTTTGCGGACACCTGTCGACGCGATGAGCCGGGCCTGCCTCCCGCACGCGCTGGCCATGCCGGCGCTCGCCCTGCTGCTCTCGACAGCCGCAATCTGCGCCGAGGAGGGCGAGCCGATGCGCGCGCCGCTGCCGCCACAGCGCCCATTCGATCTCGACCTCGAAGGCACGCCGAAGCTGCCCCCGATCGTGGTACCGCCGCCGACGCCACGCGCCTCTGCTGCCGACACCCCGGTGCCGGCCTCCTCGGAGGAAACACCCGCCGCGTCGCCGGCTCCGGAAACGCCGCCCGCCGCGGCCACGCCGCCCAATCCGGGCGAGCCGGATGACGACGAGGGCGTCGAATGGCCGAAGCTGACGCCCGGCCAGAAGGCGGGTGCGGAACCCGATTTCGATCCCAACGAGCGGGCGGAGCGGCCGGGCATCTCGACCGACCCTGGCACCTCGACCGCTTGCCTTCCGCCGGAGCTGAAACAGATTCTCGGCAAGATCGCGGACAAATACGGAGCGGTGAAGGTGACTTCGACCTGGCGGCCGCCCTGGCGTGCCCGGCGCGGCTCCTATCACAAGGGCTGCCAGGCGATGGATTTCCGGGTTCCCGGCGTCAGGCCGCGCGCGGTACTGGAATGGGTGCGTGCCATGCCCGAGGTTGGCGGCAACCATGTCTACTGGAACGGACTGATCCATATCGATACCGGGCCGCGCCGGCCCTGGTAGGACGAGCTGCCGTCTCGCCATCGTCGGCCTGCTCCGCGGGACGACCCGCAACCTTCACTGTTTTCGCCGGGAGTTCATGGCGCATGACGGCTCCGGCGGCGGGTCCCTCGACCTGCACAGCGTGGCAGCATCACATCCCGCGCAGGGCCGCCGCTCCGGCCTCGGCGCTGCGCGCGATCTCAACCAGGAGCAGCGCCATCTCGTCGAAGACGGTGCGGTCGCTCTCGGCCTCGGTCAGGGTGTCGAGATCGCGGAGGAAGGACAGGAGCGCCTCGATCCGGATCTTGTGGTCGCGGGCATCGGCGAGGCGTCGCCGCGCCTCCCGCCGCCGCTCCAACTGGTCGAACCGGTCGAGCGCGCCGTCCAGCGTCTCGCGGCAGGCGCAATCGAGTCCCTCGGGCTGGAGCACGCGCCGCAGCCGGCCGATCAGATCGCTTGCCGACGTAGTCCGGCCGGCCTCGTGCTGCGAGGCATCGTCGTAGCTGGCGCCCATCTCCGCCTCCCCTGCGTTCGGCCCCCGGCTGCCCCGAACCGCGGCTCAGACGCTCTTGCGGACGTGCTGATGCCCCGGAACGGCATGCAGAAAGCCGTTGGCCAGCGGTACATCCGGATAGATCGCGCCGAGCCGGCATTCTGCCTCCTCCGCATCCAGCCGCCCGTCGGCAACCTCCCGGAACAGCCCGGCGACGGCGACCATGTCGCAATCCTGCGGCGAGAGTCTGAGTGCTGCAACGCCGGCCTCGCGCAAGGCCGGAATATCGCCGAGCAGGCTGGCGCAACCATGCGACAGGGTCTGCACGCCGTTGATCGAGAGAAAGCCGGCGCCGTCCAGCGTGGCGACCGGCATGCCGTCCGGGTCCTGTTCGCAGACGAAGCGGCAGTTATCCTTGCTGAGCTTGTGCGCGCGGGCATGGTAACAGCGCGCCGAGATCGCCAGCGGCAGCCTGCCGAACGCGAAGACCTCGATCGTGACCCGGGGCAGCGCGGCGGCGATCGACGTAACCGCCGGCAATGGCAATTCAGGCGGAAGGCAGATGCGGCTGGCGCCGCGCCCGGCGAGGAAACCCGCTGCCGCCTCGTTGTAGACATTCACGAAGGGCCCGACCGAGAACGCTCGTTCGCCGAGCGAAGCGAGGCAGGTCAGGTCGTTGATCTCGACCTCCGCCTCGGCGGCCTGCATCAGTTCACGGGTCTGGCGGCGCTCGCGCGGCAGCGAAACCAGGATCAGCGAGGCATGCAGGACCCGCTTGCCTGCCGCCTCCAGCCGCTCGACCACGGCGGGGATGTGATCCTGCTTGAAGGGCGTGCGCTTGGAGCAGACGGCCTCGCCGACCACGACCGTGTCGACCGGCGCCTCGTCGGCGATCCTGAAATAGAAATCGCGCCAGCGTTCCGGCTGCCAATGATAGAGCACGGGACCAAGAGTAAGCTGCATCGTCGTCAATCCCTCAGCGCCAGCCCTTGCGATAGGCGCCGACCGTGCTCGCCTGCCCTTCCGCCATGGCGGCGAGGCCGGGAGTCTGCACCTGGCGCCCTTCGTCAAGCGCGGCGAGGATGCCGCGGAAGGAGCGGACGACGCCCGCGATATAGGCGCGCCCGCGCTGGCGGCCCTCGATCTTGAGTGCGGTGACGCCCGCTTCGCGCAGGGCCGGCAGCATCACCGCGGCATCGAGGCTGACCGGCTCCTCGAAGAGGTAGCCGGAGCTTTTTGGCGAGGCGAAGCGGCCCTTGCACAGGGTCGGATAGCCGGCCGGCTCGCCCTTGCCGAAGCTGTTGATAGTGAAGCCACCGAGCGTCGAGGTGATGCGTCCGTCGCGCTCGGCATAGGCGACATGGCTCGCCGGCGAGCAGACGCCGTTCATGTTCGGTGACTGGCCGGTGGCATAGGAGGAGAGCGAGCAGCGCCCCTCCTCCATCACGCAGAGTCCGCCGAAGACGAAGACCTCGGTCTCGCAGGCGCTTTCACGCGCGATCGAGGCGATCTCCATCACGTTGAGCACGCGCGGCAGCACGACCCGCCGGGCGCCGAAACTCTCGGCGTAGAAGCGGATCGCATCGGGATTGGCGGCGCCGGCCTGGACCGAGACATGCAGCCTCTGCGCCGGATGGCGGCGCGCGGCATAGTCGAGCGTCGCGAGATCGGCCAGGATCAGGGCGTCGGCCCCGGCGGCGGCGGCGGCGTCGATCGCCGCCTGCCAGAGCCCGAAGGAACCGGCGCGCGCGAAGGTGTTGATCGCGACCAGCACCTTGACGCCGTGGCGATGGGCGAAGGCGATGCCCTTCTTCAGTTCCTCGCGCGAAAAATTCAGGCCAGGAAAGTTGCGGGCGTTGGTCTCGTCGCGAAAGCCGCAATAAACCGCATCTGCTCCCGCCTCGACGGCGGCTTCGAGGCTCGCCGGGGTTCCGGCCGGGCAGATCAGTTCCACGAAGAGCCTCCCGCGACGGGCAAAGCCCGCATCCGCTCGCGCACGGCATCGGCGAGGCGCGCCCCCAAAGGCCCGAAGCTGCCGAGCAGAAGCTTGCCGAAATCGATGCGGGCGTCGTCGATGGCGTTGCGCAGAGCGAGCGAGGCCGCGACGTCGCCCTCGACCCGGAGCACACGCGAGAAGAACAGGGCGTCGCCGTCGAGCGTGCCCTCGGCCATGCCGATGAGCCCCGCGAGCGGGCCGTGGATGCTGGCGTCGAGTCCCCCCGGCAAGGTGCGGACGGCCCGCGCCAACGGCCGGGCCGGGCGCGGTTCCAGGACGAAGGCGAAGGGCAGATCGGTCGGATCGATGCCGAAGCGCTTTTCGGCGTGCTCGCCGAGGCGGTCATAAAGCTCCGGATGGGCGCGGCCGATGCGGGCGAGCATCAACGCCAAAGCAGGCTGCAGCGGCGCCAGCGGCAAGGGCGCGACCGCCCGCGACAGCCATGATGGGAGTCGTGGCGGCATCACCCGCAATTCTGTCGTCTCCGCTTCCGGCATCGCTCACCTCCAGCCCGGAAACTAGGCTGGTAGCCGCCGCGCTCGTTGCGCTCGCGCAAAGACGGCGGCGATCGGGGCAGGCCATGGTCCGGCAACCGGAGCCCCTGCCCTTGCCGATCCGCGACCTGCCTCGCTTCCGCGACCTCAACGCCTTTCTCGTCCATCTCGACGCCAACGGGCAGCTCCGGCGGATCGCCGAACCGGTCAGCGTCGTGCACGAAGTCACCGAGATCCATCGCCGCGTCATTGCCGATAACGGGCCGGCGCTATTGTTCGAGCGCCCGTTGCTGCCAGGCGGGACTGTTTCGTCCATCCCGCTCCTGACAAACCTGTTCGGGACGGTCGAACGCGTCGCCTGGGGGTTGGGCGTCGAGCCGGGCAATCTGCCCGCGCTCGGCTGCAAGCTCGCCGAACTGCGCGAGCCGCGGCCGCCGCGCGGATTGACGGAAGCCTGGCAGGCGCTGCCGCTGGCCCGCGCCGCTCTCTCGATGCGCCCGCGCGAATGCCGGCGGGCGCCGGTGCAGGAACTCGTCTTTCGTGGCGAGGCGGTCGACCTGACCACGCTGCCGGTGCAGCTCTGCTGGCCCGGTGAACCCGCCCCGCTGATCACCTGGCCCCTGGTCCTGACCGTGCCGCCCGCGCCTTCCCCCGGAGACGAGAGCAATCTCGGCGTCTACCGGATGCAGGTTCTCGGCCGCGATCGCGCCATCCTGCGCTGGCTGGCCCATCGCGGCGGCGCGCGCCACCATGTGCAATGGCGCCGGCTCGGCCGCGAGATGCCGGTCGCGGTGGTGATCGGCGCCGATCCCGCGACGATCCTCGCAGCCGTGCTGCCCTTGCCGGAGACGGTTCCAGAATTGCGCTTCTCGGGGTTGCTGCGCGGCGAGCGGCCGGTGCTCACACCTTGCGTCAGCGTGCCTCTCATGGTGCCGGCCGAGGCCGAGATCGTGATCGAAGGCCTGGTTTCGCCAGACGAGACCGCACCGGAAGGCCCCTATGGCGACCACACCGGCTTTTACAACTCCGTCGAACCCTTCCCGGTGATGCGGGTCACGGCCGTCACGATGCGGCGGGCGCCGCGCTATCTCTCGACCTTCACCGGCCGCGCGCCTGACGAGCCCTCGCGCATCGGCGAGGCGCTCAACGTGCTGTTCCTGCCATTGCTGCAGCGGCAATTCCCGGAGGTCGCCGATGTCTGGCTGCCGCCGGAGGCCTGCTCCTACCGGATCGCCATCGTCGCCATCGCCAAGCGCTATCCCGGCCAGGCACGGCGCCTGATGCTCGGCCTGTGGTCGCTGCTGCCGCAGTTCAGCTACACCAAGCTCGTCATCGTGGTGGACGACGATATCGACCCGCGCGACTGGGCGCAGGTGATGTGGGCGGTCGCGACGCGCGCCGATGCCAGCCGCGATCTCGTCACGCTCGCGGACACGCCGATCGACTATCTCGACTTCGCCTCGCCGAAGCCGGGCCTCGGCGGCAAGCTCGGGATCGACGCCACCAACAAAATGCCACCCGAGACCGAACGGGAATGGGGGCGGCCGATGGCAATGGACCCGGCCGTCTCCGCCCGGATCGATGCGCTCTGGTCTTCACTGGGGCTGGCGCCTGGCTCGGAGGCGGCGCGATGAGCCGGCCGCTGCGCGTCATCGTGGGGATCAGCGGCGCCTCGGGGGCCGGGATCGGGCTCAGGATACTGGAAAGACTGGCCGAGATGCGGACGATCGAAACGCATCTGGTAATCTCGCCGGCAGCGGAACGGACGCTCGCGACCGAGATCGACCACGGAGCGCCGGCACGGGCACGGAAGCTGGCGGCGCACTGTCACGATCATCGCGATATCGGCGCCAGCATCGCCAGCGGCTCGTTCCGGACGGCTGGGATGATCGTCGCTCCCTGTTCGATGCGCAGCCTCTGCGCCATCGCCTATGGCCAGCTCGGCGATCTTCTGACCCGCGCCGCCGATGTCCAGTTGAAGGAGCGGCGCCGGCTCGTGCTGGTGGCGCGGGAGAGCCCGCTGCATCTCGGCCATCTGCGGGCGATGGCGCAGGTCACGGAATACGGCGCCATCATCGCGCCACCGGTCCCCGCCTTCTACCTGAAGCCGCATGATATCGCGGCGATCATCGACCAGATTGCGCTGCGCGCCATCGGCCTTCTCGGGCTCGACCTCGACGGATTGGCGGCAACGGAATGGCCAGGCGGCGCGGCTGCTGCGGGCGAAGGCCGCGACGATCCAACGAATCGTTCTTAGCGCTCCGGCGCCTGCAAACGCGACGCCCAGCTTTCGACGGCGCGCGTCGCGAGGCGCCGCTCGGCTAGCCGGCGCCAGTTCTCCGGCAGATGCGGCAAGGCGGCCATCGCCGCGAGTTCGTCCCTGTCGAGCGTGTCGACATAAAGCACGCGCCAGAGCCGCTGCAGGGACCAGTCCGGCGTACGGCGATCGAGCAGTTCCAGCGCCGCGCCGGGCGCGACAAGCCCCTCCTCCACGATGCGATAGTACCAGCCCATCCGCCCGCTACGCTGCACGCGCAGTGCCATGTCCGGCTGGTCGAAGCGATGATTCAGCTTCCAGCAGGGCTGGCGGCCCTGCGAGACCTCGATCACCGCACCGCCAAGCCGGAAGACGTCACCGATTGCGATATCGGCCTCGGTCAGGCCGATGGTCGACAGGTTCTCGCCGAAGGCTCCGGCCCGTTCCAGCACATCACGCCGACCGATCTCCTGTCGCCAGGTCGCATAATGCTCGAACGCATAGTGATGAACGGCCTTGTCCGGCCCGCCATGATGACGGCGGTCGCCCTGCCCGTCTCCGAGAAAGCCTTCGCGTCCCAGATGAACCGCGCGGTCGACAGGCGCCTTGGCAATCCCGCTCGGCACCGCATCGGGCCCGAATGGGCGGACGGCTCCGACCAGCAACGCATGCAGCGGCACAGTCATGACGACCGGCAAGCACGCGCTGCCCGCACCAGCAAGCCGGATGCTAGCCCGGCCGATCGGAGACGTGTCATGATCTGCCGTCCTTCTCTGTTGCCTGGAGGGGGAAACGGGGCGGTCCGGCGATGGCAGTCGCCGGGCCGCCTTTTACATGAACCGTAACGCGGCTCCGGTTCCATCGCATCGTCTTCATGCGATCCCGTATCCGCTTCGCAGAAAATCCCCTAGCGCGCCGGCGCGACCTTGCCGGGCAGCGACAGGTTTCCCGACGCGACCTTGAAGACATTGCTGACGCAGAGCAGCGGCGCGTGGAGATTGCCGTCGATCCTCAGCCCGGCGGTGACGCCGTCGAAGGATGCACTCGCAAGCGTCCCGATGCCGGCGAGCGGCACGCGGACCTCGACGGCATCGCCCTTCAATTCGGTCGGATAGGCCGGGCTGTCGATCAGCAGCGGCACGCCCGGCCATGTCTCGGGCAGCCTGGGCTTCGCGCCCTGCGGGATGTCCTTGACCTTCAGCCCGCCGGGGCAGGCCTTGTCCTCGTTCAGCACCACCCAATGCGGATGCCAGACGTCGCGATTCCTGGCGCCGCGCGCGCCATCGTCGAAGTCGGGATGGAAGGTCACCGCCAGCGCGACGATTCCCTCCCCGGTATCGAAGCCGATATCGCCCGAATTGAGCGAGGTCGGCCAGACATAGGCATAGACCTCCGAGCCGGCGAAATTGCCGGTCGTCGCCGGCATCGCCTTGCCCGCATCGGCGCGGACGCGGGTGCGGAAGACGGCCTGGCCTGCTTCCGTGGTGATGCGGGTCTCGACGATGTCGAAGCTCGCGAGCACCTTGTCGTCGCTCTTCGCCTTGATCTCATGAGCCATCGCGGCCGGCGACAGGCCAAGCAGGGCCAACGCCGCGAGGCCGAAGCCTCCGGTTCCCAGTCCGTTCATGCGCATACGTCCTTTTCAGATGTCTGGCTGTGCCTGGAGGGGTGGCCGGCCGTTTTCGAAGGCGATCCAGTTGGCAGACCGGGTCGCCGGGTCGGCCGGTTCATGCTCGCCGCAATCGAGCCGGAGATCCTCCGTCCCAATGGCGGCGTTCACGAAGGCGCAATGATGCGGATGGGCCGCGCCAGGATGGGCGTTCGGCCGGAAATGGCGGCAGGTGACGCAAAGACGCTGGGCCGGAATCGCGCCCGCGAGCTGGAGGCTGCGGACGAGCTTGACCTGCGCCAGCAAGAGGCTCGCCTGCTCGGCCGGCGAGAGTTGTGCCAGCGCCAGCGCAACCTGCGAGGCTGCAGCCGCGATCGCGCGGTTCACGCGCAGTCCCTCGTCCGTCAGCCGCAGCGCGACGGCGCGCGCATCGGCCGGATCTGCCTCGCGCAGGACGAAGCCCTTGCGGTCGAGCGCGTTGAGGGTGTCGGTCACGCTGGCGGCCGAGACTCCGAGATGGGCGGCAATCTCCTTCGGACGAATGCCCGGCGGATGGGCGGCAAGGAAACCGAGCACCTGCGCCTGCGTCGGGTTGAGGCCCACCTCCCCGGCGGCGGTCCAGAGATCCGCGCGCTGGACCAGAGCGATCCGCTCGAAACCCTCGCGTAGCCGCGTAACGATATCGTCGGTCGTTTCCGCCATATCAGATAATTAGGATTCCTAATTAATTTTGTCAACCGAACCCTCGGCCGCCTGCGGGTGCGGGCACTGGCCTTGCTTTCCGGGGTTATGGCGCAGGCATTTCATCGCCGGGCCCCCTTTCGACCGCATGCGAATCGATATTCGTGAAGCGACTGCCACGCCTGCTCGTCGCTTCCGGAAGCGATACGAAGGTCCGCATCGGGCCGGAATCATGCGTGGCGAGGACACCTCACAGAGGGGCCGGCGCGAGCGGATGGCGTCGTTTGCCATGCGGAGCCGAACGGCCTAGCCGGGCCGCGAAGCCGACTATATGACGGTTTGCATGGGCCGTTACGCTGTTACGATCAGGCTTGTCTTCCTTGCTTTGCTGGCTTGCGGCTGGCCAGCCATCGGCATGGCCGAAGGACGGCGAGTCCAGATCATCACCTCGTTCCCGCCTTCCTTCTTCGAGCCTTTCCGCAGCGCCTTCCGCAATCGGCATCCCGACATCGCCGTCGAGGTGGTGCAGCGCAAGACCACCGCTGCCGTCGTAGACATCCGCACGCAGAAGCGGCCGGAAGCCGACCTGTTCTGGGCCTCCGCGCCCGACGCCTTCGAATTGCTGAAGCGGGCAAACCTGCTGGCGCCGGTGCAGCCGCGCCAAACCGGCGCGCCGGAGACCATCGCCGGCTATCCGGTCAACGATCCCGGCCATCGCTATCTCGGCTTCGCGGTCTCCGGCTACGGTCTCGTATACAACCCAGGCTATCTCGCAGCGCGCGACCTGCCTGTGCCGCGCAACTGGGCCGACCTCGCCGCGCCGGTCTATGCCGGCCATATCGGCCTGACCTCGCCCGCCCGCTCCGGAACGACCCATCTGATGGTCGAGGCCCTGCTTCAATCGCTCGGCTGGGAACGTGGCTGGGCGCTGTGGTCGGCGATCGGCGGCAATCTCGCGACGATCACGGCGCGCAGCTTCGGCGTCACCGCCGGCGTGGCCCGCGGCCGGTTCGGCATCGGCATCTCCATCGATTTCCTGACCGAGGCCCGGACGACCAACGGCGAGAGCAACCGCTTCGTGCTGCCGGGCGAGACCCTGTTCGCTCCCGCCAGCATCGCAAGGCTGGCGACCTCGCCCAATCCGAAGGAGGCCGAGCTCTTCATCGACTTCGTGCTCTCTCCGGAAGGGCAAAGGATGCTGCGCGAACCCCGGATCGGACGCCTTGCTGTTTCGCCTTCCGCCTACGGACCGGACGAGACGCCACCGCATCTGTCGGAGACCGAAGGCATCTTCAACCGGACGGGCTTCGACGCCGGCCTCTCCGCCGGACGCTACGAGCTGGTGAACCTGATCTTCGACGAGTGGATCACCCTGCGACGCACCGAACATGCCAGGCTCTGGCGCAGCCTGCAGACCATGGAGGCGGCGCTGCTCGGCCGACCCGACGAGCCGGCGGCGCGGCTGCTGACGCAGGCCCGGGCCGCTCTGACACAGCCGCCGGTCTCGGCTGCCGAACTTGAGGGAGCGGATCGCTTCCGGAACATCGTGCGGGTGCCGCGGGGCCTTGCCGTGCCCGAGCAGCAGGCGCGCCTCGAAGGCGACATCAGGAACGCGATCGTGGCCCGCGCTGCGGAGGCGAGCAACAGCCTGCAGCAGGCCGCCGAACGCCTCACCGCGCTGGGCTGGCGCGACGAGAGCCTGACCGGACCGCGGCCATGACGCCTGCCCTGCCCAGACGGCGCTTCGGCATCGGCGGCCGATTGATCGCAGCTTTCCTCGGCGTCGGCCTCTTCGCGGTCGGCGCCGGCATCGTCGGCGTCATCTCCTATGAGCGATTGAGCAAGGAGCTGGCGGCAATCGCCCGCGAGCATCTGCCGGGCCTTGCCTCAGCGGCGCGGCTGGCAGAAGCGAGCGCCCGCGTCATTGCCGGCATGCCGGAACTCGCCAATGCAGAACGGCGCGATGGCTATGACCGCGGCCGGCGGGTGGTCGGCGAGCGCTTGAGCGAACTCGACAAGGTGCTGTCGGAGCGGGCGGGCAGCGGCTTCGACGCGCCGCAGCTGACGGCCGTGGCGGCCGAGATCCGGCGCAATCTCGGCGCCATCGATGACGTCTCGGGGCGGCGCTTCACGCTGGCCGAGCGCATCCGAGGCGTCAGCGAGGAGCTGCGCTGGCTTCAGGCCGACCTGATCGACGAAATCGAGCCGCTGACCGACGATGCCCGCTTCAACATCGATACCGCGCTCGGCCAGAGCGGCGGCGAAGCGGCATCGGCCAAGCCGAACACGATCCGCGAGGAGACCCGCAAGAGCGAAGCGCTGATGACGCTCAACGCCCAGGCCAACCTGATCGTCGGCCTGTTCGGGCGGCTCGGCACGGTGCAGACCCGCGAGGACATGGAGCAGACCGGCCATGTCATCGGCGAGGCGGTCGACCAGCTCGAGGTCGAGGCCAAGGCGCTGGCGGGCTGGCCCGACACGATCACGGTCCGCCAGATCACGCAGCGCCTGATCGGACTCGCCGACACCACCACCGGCCTGCCCGGCCTCAAGCGTGCCGAGCTCGCCGCGCTCGCCGACGCGCAGCGCCTGATTTCCGAGAGCCGGCGCCTCGTCACGGAACTCGGCACGCTCGTCTCGCAGGAGGTGCAGCGAACTGAAGCAGTCGCCAAGGATGCCGCCGACCGCTCGGCCGAGGCGATCCGGCTTGGCCGCAACCTGCTGCTCGCCATCGCGGCGGCTTCGCTGCTCGGCGCGCTGCTGATCGGCTGGTTCTATGTCCGGCGCCATCTGGTGGCGCGCCTGCGCATCCTGACCGAAGCCGCGACCAGCATCGCCAGCGGCCAGTCCTCGGCCCTGCTGCCGAAAGCGGGCAATGACGAGCTCGGCGATCTCGCCCGTGCACTCGCCGTCTTCCGGCAGACGCGCGACGACCTCATCCAGGCCGCCAAGCTCGCGGCACTCGGGCAGATGGCGGCAGGTCTCAGCCACGAGCTCAACCAGCCGCTCGCCGCGATCCGCTCGCATGCCCATAACGGCGCACTGCTACTGGAGCGCGGGCGGCCGGAGGAAGCGCGGAAGGCCATCGGCCGCATCCAGGCGCTGACCACGCGCGCCGCCGACCTGATCGCGCATCTGCGCCGGTTTGCGCGCAAGCCCGGCGTGGTGTTGGCGCCGGTCGCTGTCGGCGATGTCGTCGAAACCGCGCTGTCGCTGTTCGGGCCGCGCTTCGATGCCGAGCGCGTGGCGCTCGAACGGGATCTGCCGGCGGCTCGCCTTCATGTCCATGCCGAGGAAATCCGGCTGGAACAGGTGCTGGTCAACCTCATCGCCAATGCGCTCGACGCCGTCGCGGGCGCCCGCGATGCGACGATCGCGATCGGTGCGCGGCGCGACGGCCACCGGGTCGAGATCTGGGTCGCTGATAACGGACCCGGGATAGACCGGGCGCATCTGGAGCGGATATTCGATCCGTTCTTCACGACCAAGCCGGTGGGCTCCGGGCTCGGCCTCGGCCTCTCGCTGTCCTACAACATCATCAAGGATCTCGGCGGCACGCTGGCCGTCGCCGAGACCGGCCCCGGAGGCACGCGCTTCCTGATCACGCTCGAAGGGACGACAGCCCACGTCATGGCCCCGCTGGAAATCGACGCATGAGCGCTCCCACGATCGTCCTCGTCGACGACGATGCCGAGGTTCTCGAAGCCTGGCGGCTGACGCTCGAACTCGAAGGCTTCACGGTCCTGCCCAGACGCTCCGGCGACGCGGCGCTCGCGGAACTCGGCCGCGACGCTTCCGTCGTGCTGGTCAGCGATGTCCGCATGCCCGGCCGCGACGGCTTCGGGCTGCTCTCGGCCGTCACCGCGATCGACGCGGAGATTCCGGTCGTGCTGATCACCGGCCATGCCGATGTTCCCATGGCGGTGAAGGCGATCCGCGAAGGTGCCTGGGATTTCGTCGAGAAGCCGGCCGACCCTGTTCGCCTGATCGAGACGATCCGGCGCGCCAGCGAATACCGCCGGCTGATCATCGAGAACCGTTCGCTCAAGGCCGGCGCTCATCCGGAAGACCCCTGGGCGGCGCGCGTCGTCGGGCACTCGCCGGCGGTCGCGCGTCTGCGCAGCCGGCTTGCGCTGCTGGCCGATGCCGATACCGACGTGCTGCTCTTCGGCGAGACAGGAACCGGCAAGGAGGTCGCGGCCCGCGCCCTGCACGATCTCGGCAATCGCCGCGCCGGGCGCTTCGTCGCGGTGAATTGCGGGGCAATCCCCGAGACGATGATCGAGAGCGAATTGTTCGGGCACGAGGCCGGCGCCTTCACCGGGGCGCGCGAGCGGCGGATCGGCAAGATCGAGCATGCCAGCGGCGGCACGCTCTTCCTCGACGAGATCGAGTCGATGCCGATGGCGGCGCAGGTGCGCCTGCTGCGCGCCCTGCAGGAGCGGCGGATCGAGCGGCTGGGCTCCAACAAGGAGATCGCGGTCGATATCCGCATCGTCGCGGCGACCAAGACCGATCTCGCCGCGCTCGCCAAGGCCGGCGGCTTCCGCGAGGACCTGGTCTATCGGTTGAACGTCGTGACGCTGCGCCTGCCGCCCTTGCGCGACCGTCGCGAGGATATTCCGCTATTGTTCCAGCATTTTCTCGCGCTCGCCGCCGCCCGCGTCGGCCGGTCGGCCCCGCCGCTCGGCCGCGACCTGCTGCAGCGGCTGACGCGGCAGGATTGGCCGGGAAACGTGCGAGAACTGCGCAATGCCGCCGAGCGCAGCCTGCTCGGCATGGACGAGGATTTCGAGGACGCGGATGCCAGTGCCTCGACACCCGACGGCGCGGAGCGGACGCTGGAAGAGCTGGTCGCCCTCGCCGAGGCCGATGCGATCGGCGCCGCGCTGAAGCGGCATAACGGACGGATCGGCGTGACGGCTTCGGCGCTCGGCATCACCCGCAAGACGCTCTATCTCAAGATGCGCCGCTATGGCCTGAGCGGTTCCGCGGCGCTCGCGGATTGAGCAACGATGTTACCGCGATGACCCATCCGGGCGGCTGGCAGGTTACCGCCACGCCCCCGAAATTGGATACCTGAAGACCCTGACTCCCGAATTCCGCAACGAAATCAATGCCACCGGCACTTGGCATCGCCATTGCTGAAGAAGATGGCATCGACCTCGACGTCGACCCCAAAATCTGCTTCGGGAGGAAGCCATGTTGAATCGTCGGACCGCGCTCGCGGCCACTCTCGGCCTGTCGCTGAGCGCCTCGTTCATGACCATCGCTCTGGCGCAGGCCCCGGCCGGCAAGGTCACGGTGGTGACTTCCTTCTCCAAGGACGTCACCGATCCCATCAAGAAAGCCTTCGAGAAGGCGGTTCCGGGCGTCACGCTCGAAGTGCAGAACCGCAACACCAATGCCGGCGTGAAATATGTCGAGGAGACCAAGGCCAACAACCAGGTCGACCTGTTCTGGGCGTCGGCGCCCGACGCCTTCGAAGTGTTGAAGGGCAAGAAGCTCCTCACCGCCTACAAGCCCAAGGCAACCGGCATCCCGGAGAAGATCGGCTCCTATCCGATCAACGACCCGCAGGGCTTCTATTTCGGCTTCGCCGCCTCCGGCTACGGCATCATGTGGAACGACCGCTATGCCAAGGCCAACAAGCTGCCCGAGCCCAAGGAATGGCAGGACCTCGCCAAGCCGGTCTTCTACGACCACGTCTCGATCGCGGCGCCGTCGCGCTCCGGCACCACGCATCTGACGATCGAGACGATCCTGCAGGGCGAAGGCTGGGACAAGGGCTGGCGCACCATCAAGGAGATGGCCGGCAATTTCCGCTCGATCAACGAGCGTTCCTTCGGCGTGCCGGAACAGGTCAATTCCGGACAGGTCGGCGTCGGCATCGTCATCGACTTCTTCGCTTTCTCGGCCCAGGCCTCGGGCTTTCCCGTCAAGTTCGTCTACCCGAGCGTGACGACCGTCGTCCCGGCCAATGTCGGCATCGTCGCCAACCCGCCGAACAAGGCGGCGGCCGAGGCCTTCGTCGAGTTCCTGCTGTCGCCCGCAGGCCAGGAAGTGCTGCTCGAACCCGGCATCCGCCGCCTGCCGGTCAACCCGGCGGTCTACGCCAAGGCCGGCGCTGACTATCCGAACCCCTTCACCGACCCCCGCTTCCAGAAGATGATCGGCTTCGATGTCGACAAGTCGGAAGGGCGCACCGCGGTGGTCGACACGCTGTTCGACCAATTGATCTCGTTCCAGCTCGAGGGGCTGAAGGGCGTCAACAAGGTGCTGCACGAGGTCGATGCGGCGCTGGCCAAGAAGCCGAACGACAAGGCCAAGGCGCTGGCCGAGGAAGCCCGCGTGCTGCTTGCCGCCATGCCGGTGAGCGAAGCGCAGGCCGCAAGCCCCGAGCTTCGCGGGGCCTTTATCGGCGGCAAGGAGAAAGGCGCCCGTCAGGCCGAAGTCGAGAGCAAGTGGGCGAGCTTCGCCCGCGACAACTACGCCAAGGCCAAGGCGAAGGCGGAAGAGGCGCTCAAGGCGGCGAAATAAACTCGCCTGTCGTCGTCGTCCTGCGGGTCATACCGTGCGCGCTGCAGCGTGAAACGCTGCGGCGCAGACACGGGACCGCCTGACCAGCAGGCGCCTTTTCCTGACAACGGTCCCGCGTCTGCGCTGCGGCATCTACATGCCGCAGTGCCCACGGGATGACAGCCCGGCCCGCATCCATGACAGCCATTCCGACCTCGGCACCCCGCCCCCGTCGCATCGCCGGCACGCCCGGCCAGATCGCGCTGGCGCTGGCGATCGCCGCCTTCCTCCTGATGTTCCTGGTGCTGCCGGTGGCGACGGTGATCTATGTCGCCTTCACGGAGAAGGGCACCTCGACCTTCACGCTGGTCAATTTCTACGATTTCGTCCGCACCGAGCTGTTCATGCGCTCGTTGTGGAACTCGTTCTATGTCTCTGCGATGTCGGTGGTCTGGGCCTCGGTCTTCGCCCTGCCTCTGGCCTATCTCACCACGCGCTTCGTCTTCCGCGGCGCGGCCATCGTCCAGACGCTGGGCTTCCTGCCGCTGATCATGCCGCCCTTCGTCGGCGCGGTGGCGATGCAGCTCTTCTTCGGCCGCAACGGTTCGGTGAACCTGCTGCTCGACGACTGGTTCGGCTTCAAGATCGACTTCATGGAGGGGCTGAACGGCGTCATCTTCGTCCAGTCCGTCCATTATTTCCCGTTCATCCTGATCAATCTCTCGGCGGCGCTGCGCAATGTCGACCGTGCGATGGAAGAGGCCGCACAGAATCTCGGCTCGTCGGGCTTCAGGCTGTTCCGGCGGATCGTCTTCCCGCTGGCGATGCCGGGCTATCTCGCCGGCGCCTCGCTCGTCTTCGTCAAGGTCTTCGACGATCTCGCGACACCGCTCCTGCTCAACGTCAAGGACATGCTGGCGCCGCAGGCCTATCTGCGGGTGACCTCGATCGGCATCGCCGACCCGATGGGCTATGTCATCTCGGTCGTGCTGATCGTCGCCTCTGTGCTGGCGATGTGGCTCTCGGCGCGGGCGCTCAAGGGCCGCGACTACGCCACGACGCAGCGCGGTGGCGGCGGCCTCGCCAAGCGGGTGATGACACCGATGGAAGCCGTGTTCGGCTACGGCATCGTCATCCTGATCCTGGCGCTGGTGCTGGCGCCGCATCTGGGCCTGCTGCTGCTCTCCTTCGCGACGATCTGGTCGTTCTCGCCCCTGCCCGACGCCTACACGATCGCGCATTACGGGCGCGTCTTCGGCGAGAGCTCGGTCTACATCAAGAACACGCTGATCTATGCCACCATCGCCGGCGGCATCGACGTCGTGCTCGGGGTCGCCATCGCCTATCTGGTGCTGCGCACCAAGCTCGTCGGCCGCGAATGGCTCGACTGGATGGCGACCGCCGCGCTCGCAATCCCCGGCGTCGTGCTCGGCATCGGCTATCTCAGGACCTTCTACGGCATCACCCTGCCGGACGGGACGCCGCTCGCCGCCCTCTGGATCACCATCGTGATGGCGCTCGCGATCCGGCGCCTGCCCTATGCGCTGCGCGCCTGCTACGCGGCGCTCCAGCAGATCTCGGTCTCGCTGGAGGAAGCGGCCGAGAACCTCGGAGCCACCAAGGCGCGCACGGTCCGGCGCATCGTCGTGCCCTTGATGGCGGGCGGCATCCTCGCCGGTTTCGTCACCTCGTTCTCGACGGCGGCGGTAGAGCTCTCGGCGACGCTGATGCTGGTTCAGTCCAACTCCGACGCGCCGCTGGCCTACGGGCTCTATGTCTTCATGCAGTCGGCAGCAGGGCGCGGACCCGGTGCCGCGCTCGGCGTCGTCGCGGTGATCCTCGTCGCGGCCTGCACCTTCCTCTCACATCTCATCATCGAACGCAGCCAGAAGGCCAAGGGAATGGGCCACTGATCATGAACGCAACCGTCTCCCTGACCACGCCCGCCGTCGCCGTCGATATCGAAGGCGTCAACCTCTCCTACGGCACCAACCATGTGCTCAAGGACGTCAACCTGGCGATCAAGCCCGGCGAGTTCTTCGCCTTCCTCGGCCCGTCCGGCTGCGGCAAGACCACGCTCCTGCGCCTGATCGCCGGCTTCAACCATGCCGATACCGGCGAGGTCCGGATCGGCGGCAAGCCGATCACCGACCTGCCACCCTGGAAGCGCGATGTCGGCATGGTCTTCCAGTCCTATGCGCTCTGGCCCCACATGACGGTGCGCCGGAACGTCGCCTTCGGGCTGGAGGAGCGCGGCGTGAAGCGGGCCGAGGTCGAGCGGCGCGTCGAGGCGGCACTGGGCCTGGTCGGCCTCGCCCATCTCGCCGAGCGGCGGCCCTCGCAGCTCTCGGGCGGCCAGCAGCAGCGCGTCGCGGTGGCGCGCACCGTCGCGGTCGAGCCCAAGGTGCTGCTGCTCGACGAGCCGCTCTCCAATCTCGACGCCAAGATGCGCGTGCAGGTGAGGCGCGAGTTGCGCGACCTGCAGCAGCGCCTCGGCCTGACCACGATCTTCGTCACCCACGACCAGGAGGAGGCGAACACGATCTGCGACCGGATCGCCGTGATGAACGACGGCATCGTCCAGCAGGTCGGCACGCCGATGGACCTCTACGAGCGCCCGGCGAACCTGTTCGTCGCCGGCTTCCTCGGCACCGCCAACATCCTCGGCGGGACGCTCACGGGCAGCGGGGCGGATCGCGTCTTCGAGATCGAGGGCGGGGCGCGGGTGCCCGTTCCGGCGGAAGCGACGGTTCCGGCAGGCGCCAAGCTGGTCTTCCGGCCGCAGCATGCCAGCCTCGGTGATGCCGGCGCGGCCGAGGACGGGATGCTCGCCCTGCCCTGCACCGTCGCCAATCGCGAGTTCCTCGGCGCCAGCGTGCGCTATGGCGTCCAGATCGGGACGACGGAGGTGGCGGTCGACGTGCCGTTCCAGTCCGGCAGCGGACTGTTCGAGGTCGGCAGCCGTGCGACGCTCAGGCTGTCGCCGCACGCGCTGTTGTGGCTGGCAGCCTAACGACACCGACACTCGTCATTCCGGGACTTCGCGCAACGAATACCCCGGAATGGCACACGGTTGCGCCTAGCGGCGCAGCATTGACGCCGACTCCTGTTATTCGATCTTGTCGCGCACCGTCGCCCCGGCATCACGCTTCGGGGCCGCGCCATAGCGGTCGTCGTCAGGCATGACGATCTCTACGACCTGGCCCAGTTTTACAGCGCGCGGCCTCCGTCGCAGAGGGAAATGACACCCTCGCCGGCGGCATAAGAGCCGCCCTGCCCATCGCCACCCGCGAATCTCTGGGCCGCGAGGTCAAGCGCCAGTTTGTCGATACTCACGTGCACGGAACGCCCGGCAGACGCGGCGCGGGCCCATGGCCGCCGTGCACCAGCCCTGCCTGCCCGATCCGTCGACGCAGTTCGTTGCGCGGCAGCATCAGCGTGTATCCCAGCTCCGGCACCGTGACCGGGAGAGCCGCCGTGCTTGACTCCGGCGTGAAAGCATCCCTAGCATCCCTTACTACAAGATATATTCTGCAATTATGGATTAATCTTGCAAAGAGGGGTATCGCCAATGAGCGGGACGGATGAAGGCAAGAGGCTTCTTCTGAAGGGTGGAGTAATTGGCGGCCTCGCGCTGGCTGCCGCGGCGAGCACGGCCCGCGAGGCCGCGGCACAATCGGCACCCAACAGCCTGCTGCGCACGGTTCTGGATCGCGGCAAGCTGATCGTCGGCACAGGGTCCACCAATGCGCCCTGGCATTTCGAGGACGAGAAGGGCCAGCTCGTCGGCATGGACATCACCATGGGCCGCATCCTGGCCAAGGGGCTGTTCGACGATGCCAGCAAGGTCGAGTTCGTCCGGCAGGACGCGGCCCAGCGCATCCCCAACATCAATACCGGCAAGGTCGACATCGTCATCCAGTTCATGACCATGTCGCCGGCGCGCGCGCAGCTCATCGCCTTCTCGCGCCCCTATTATGTCGAGGGCATCGCGCTGCTGACCCGGCCGGACAGCGACAAGAAAAGCTTCGACGCGCTGCTCAAGGCCGGCTCCTCGGCGCGTGTCTCGATCCTGCAGAATGTCGATGCCGAGGAATCGGTGAAGAAGGTGCTGCCGCAGGCGACGGTGATGCAGCTCGACAGCCAGGCCAACGTCATCCTGGCGCTCGATTCCAAGCGGGCGGACGCCGCCGCGGTCGATCTCTCCACCGTCTGGTGGCTCGCCAAGCGCCATCCCGACAAATATGCCGACGCCGGCAAGTCCTGGAACACGATGCTCTACGGCGCCGGCATGAAGCAGGGCGATCCCGACTGGGCGCGCTTCGTCAACACCACCTTCGAGATCGCGATCTTCGGTCACCAGAACGAGCTCTACGACGCGGCAGTGAAGGATTATTTCGGCGCCGAGCCGCCGCAGCGCCAGCCCGGCCTGCCGCGCTTCTGACCGTCCCACGCTTCGCAAGCGGAAGGGTGCCACGCGCCCTTCCGCTCCCGACGCCCGGCTGATCCTCGGCATCATGGCGAATTACCATTTCAACTTCGCGATCGTCTGGCGCTATGCCGGCAAGCTGTTCGACGGGCTGCTGCTCAGCCTCGAACTCGCGGCGGCGAGCATCGCGATCGGCATGGCGATCGGCCTCGTGCTGGCGCTGATCAGCCTGGACGGCCCGAAATGGGCGCGCCCGCTGATTGCGGCCTATGTCGAGTTCGTCCGCAACGTGCCGCTGCTGCTGCTGGTCTATCTGGTCTTCTATGGCATCCCCAGCGCCATCGACCTGCAATATGATGCGGTGACCTCCTTCGTGGCCACGCTCTCGATCTATTCCGGAGCCTATCTGGTCGAGGTCATGCGGGCAGGACTTGAGGCCGTGCCGCGCGGGCTTATCGAGGCCGGTAAGGCGATCGGGCTCACGCCGATGAAGGTGCTCTGGCATGTGCGCCTGCCGACCGCGATGCGCATCGCCTTGCCTTCGCTCTCCAACACCTATGTCTCGCTGTTCAAGGACACCTCGATCGCCTCGGCCATCGCCGTGCCGGAACTCGCCTATGGCATGCGCTGGATCGAGACCCAGACCTTCCGCACGGTAGAGGTCTATCTCCTAGCGACGCCGATCTACCTGATCACCAGCTACGCCATCCTGCTGCTGCTGCGCCTCGCCGAACGGCGCTATCGAATAGCGCGGTGACGGCATGGCGACGCTGATCCAGACCCTGCCCTTCCTCGTCGACGGCCTGCTGACGACCTTGCTGGTCTCGGCCTGCGTGATCGTGCTGTCGCTGATCGTCGGCCTGCCGCTCGGCTGCGTGCTCGCCTTCGGGCCGCTCTGGGCACGCGCGCCGATCCGGCTCTATGCTGATTTCGTGCGCGGCGTGCCGATCCTGGTCCTGCTCTATTTCGTCTATTACGGCCTGCCGGCGATCAAGGTGAACCTGCCGAGCCTGCTCGCGGCGATCGTCGCGCTGACCGCGTTCAAATCGGCGCAGATCATCGAGATCACGCGCGGCTCGTTCCAGTCGATTCCCGCCGGCCAGACCGAAGCCGCCAAGGCGATCGGGCTCACCCTGTTCGACCGCTTCACGCATGTTCTGGCGCCACAGGCCGTGCGTCGTTTCCTGCCGCCCTTCGTCAACAGCGTCGTCGACACCGTGAAAGGCTCATCGCTCGTTTCGCTGCTCGGCATCGTCGACCTGATGCTGTCGCTGCAGCAGGTGATCGGGCGCACCCATGTCGCGCTGCCGCTCTATCTCATCGGCGCGCTGATGTATTTCGCCATCAACTTCCCGCTCTCGGCGCTCAGCCGCCGGCTCGAGAAGCGCTTCGTCTGAAAGGAGGCATCCATGGCCGAGACGGATGCCCGTGCCTCCGCCGCGCAACCGGTGATCGCGATCGAGGGCCTGACCAAGTCCTTCGGCACCCATCAGGTGCTGAAGGGCGTCGATCTCCGCGTCGGCAAGGGCGAGGTCGTGGCGATCATCGGCCCCTCCGGCAGCGGCAAGACCACGCTGCTGCGCTGCATCAACTTCCTCGAAGAGTACGATGGCGGCTCGATCCGGATCGACGGCACCGAGGTCGGCTATCGCGACGGCGCCGGCGGCCGCAAGCGCCGCAGCGACCGGGAGCTGGCCGCGATCCGCGTCGATGCGGCGATGGTGTTCCAGCAGTTCAACCTGTTTCCGCATCTGACCGCGGCGCAGAACATCATGCTCGGCCTGATGAAGTCGCGCGGGCGCTCCAAGGCCGAGGCGCGCGCCATCGCCGAGAAATGGCTCGCCCGCGTCGGGCTCGCGGCCAAGGTCGATGCGATGCCCTCGCAGATGTCCGGCGGCCAGCAGCAGCGGGTCGGCATCGCGCGTGCGGTCGCGATGGAGCCGAAGGTGCTGCTGCTCGACGAGATCACCTCCGCGCTCGACCCCGAACTCGTCGGCGAGGTGCTCGCCGTGGTGCAGGAACTCGCCGCCGAGGGCCGCACCATGATCCTCGTCACCCATGAGATGGCTTTCGCACGGGACGTCGCGGATCGCGTCGTCTTCACCGACCAGGGCCGGATCGTCATCGATGCGCCGCCCGCGAAAGTCTTCGGCGAGCAGCCGCATGAGCGACTGCGCTCCTTCCTGTCACGCTTCGCCGGATTCCGCCCGAACCCGGCCTGAGGAACCCATGAACGCAGTCCTGTCCACTCTTCCCGACACGGCACCTTACAAGCGGCTGGCGGAACTCGGCCTTAAGCTTCCCGACTTGCCGCGGCCGATCGGCAATTTCGCCACCCATGTTCAGGAAGGCGGCCTGATCTACCTCTCCGGACAGGGGCCGACGCATGAGGACGGCCGGCTCCATACCGGCAAGGTCGGCCGTGACATCAGCGTCGCCGAAGCCTACGAGCATGCCCGGCTGACCGGCCTCAACCTGCTCGCCGTGCTGCATGAAGCGCTCGGCGATCTCGGCCGTGTCAGGCGCGTCGTCAAGCTGCTCGGCATGGTCAATGCCACCCCGGAATTCAGCGACCATCCGGCCGTCATCAATGGCTGTTCCGACCTCTTCGTCGCCGTTTTCGGCGAGGCCGGGAAACATGCCCGTTCGGCGGTCGGCTTCGGCTCGCTGCCCCGCCAGATCACCGTCGAGATCGAAGCGATCGTCGCCGTTTCATAACCGGGGCCTTAAGCCCCACTGCCCGCCTTTCAGGAGAACATCATGTCCGCTTCCGATATCCGCCCGTCGCTGGGCCTGCGTCCCGTCATCAATGTTTCCGGGACGATGACCTCGCTCGGCGCCTCGATCGTCGTGCCCGAGGCGATCGCCGCGATGGCGGCGATCCTGCCGCAATTCGTCGAGATCGACGATCTCCAGCGCAAGGCCAGCGCCGTGATCGCGCGGCTTTGCGGCAGCGAGGCCGGCTTCGTCACCGCCTCCTGCTCGGCCGGGATCACGCTGGCGATCGCCGGCGCCATGACGGGCGACGATCTCTTCGCCGTCGAGCAGTTGCCGGATGCCAGCGGCCTCCAGGACGAGGTCGTGATCATGATGGGCCATATGGTCGGCTATGGCGCCCCCGTCGACCAGGCGATCCGCCTCGCCGGCGCCACGCCGGTCGTCGTCGGGCAGGCCACCAGCGCCCGCGCCTACCAGCTTGCCGGGGCGATCTCGGAGCACACGGCGGCGGCGCTCTATGTCGTCTCGCATCATACGGTGCAGTACGGGCTCATGCCGCTCGACGAGTTCGCGGCTGTCTGCCACGAGCACGGCGTGCCGGTGATCGTCGACGCGGCCTCCGAATACGACCTGCGCGGCTTCCTCGAGGCCGGCGCCGATATCGTGCTCTATTCCTCGCACAAGTTCCTGGGCGGGCCGACCGGCGGCATCGTCGCCGGCCGCAAGGATATGGTCCGGGCGGCCTATATCCAGAATGGCGGCATCGGCCGCGGCATGAAGATCGGCAAGGAAAGCGTGCTCGGCACGATGGCGGCGCTGGAAGCCTGGGAGAAGCGCGACCATGCCGGCATCCGCGCGCGCGAGCAGCGCGCGCTCGACCTCTGGCTCGCACGTTTCACCGAGCGGCCCGGCGTCACCGCCGTGATCGAGCCCGACCCGACGCATAACCCGCTCGACCGGATGAAGCTCTCGATCGATCCCGAGCAGGCGCATATCACCGCCTGGGACCTCGCCGACGCGCTGGCGCGCGGCCCGCAACCGGTGGTCGTGCGCGATCACGAGGTCGAGCACGGCTATTTTTATCTCGATCCCTGCAACCTGCATCCGGGCCAGGAGGAGATCGTCGCCGAGCGTATCGTCGCCGAACTGGAAACCGCGCGGCGCAGCAACACGATCATCACCAGCCCGCTGATCGAGCGCCGCAACCGGCGCGCCGCCTCGCTGGCGAAATGGCCTGACTGAGCGTCAGCGGCATTGACATTCTCCGCCCAGCAATATTCTCTTATTGAACACTCTATTACATAATAAAAGAATGCGAGGGATTATGAAACGCCTGTTCGGATGCCTGCTCGCCTGCAGCCTGCTCACCGCCCCGTCGTCGCCTTCGCACAGGAGGCGGGCGGCATCGCCACGATCGCGACCGTCGGCGAACCGCCGACGATGGACCCGATGGTCTCGACCGCCGACCTGGTCGGGACGATCACCCAGCATGTCTTCGAGACGCTCTACACCTTCGACAAGAGCTGGAAGGTAACGCCGCTGCTCGCGGACGCGCTGCCAACGGTCAGCCCGGACGGCAAGCGTTACACCATCGCGCTCAGGGCGGGCGTGAAGTTCCATGACGGCTCGGACCTCACCGCCGAGGACGCGGTCGCCTCGCTGAAGCGCTGGATGAAGCTCGCCTCGCGCGGCAAGCAGGCAGCGGGCTTCATCGAGAGCGTCGAGACTGCCGGCCCCGCCTCGCTCACGATCACGCTGAAGGAGCCCTACGCGCCGCTCATGTCGCTGCTCGCCTTCAACAACTCCGCCGCGATCATCATTTCGGCGAAGAAGCAGGACGAGCCGATGAAGGAATTCATCGGAACCGGCCCCTACATGCTCAAGGAGCGCAAGGCCGACCAGTATATCCAGCTCGTCCGCTTCGCCGGCTACAAGCCCCGCGAGGGTGCCGGCGACGGCTATGGCGGCGCGCGGAAGCCGCTGCTGGACGAGGTCCGCTTCGTGCCGGTTCCGGATGCGAACACCCGCATCGAGGCGGCGGTGTCGGGCCAGTATTCCTACGTCGATTCGCTTCCCGTGGAATCCTTCGACCGGCTGAAGGGCGCAGCCTCCCAGCCCGTGGTGCTGAAGCCCTTCGGCTACCCCGTCTTCGTCATGAACACCGCCGAAGGCGCTGCCAAGAACCTAGCGGTTCGCAAGGCGATCCGCACGGCGCTCAACATGGAGGACATGCTGGCGGCGGCGTTCGGAACCAAGGAGTTCTATGCGCTCGACGGCAACATCTACCCGCCGGGCTATGTCTGGAATACCGATGCCGGTGTCGCCGGAAACTACAATATCGGAGACGCCGACAAGGCGAAGGCCGCGGCCAAGGCTGCCGGTTACAAGGGCGAGCCGATCCGCATCCTGACCAGCCGCCAGTACGAATTCCACTACAAGATGGCGCAGGTCGCGGCCGAGTATCTGAAGGCCGCCGGCTTCACCGTCGACCTGCAGGTGGTCGACTGGGCGACGCTGACCCAGCGGCGCACCGACAAGGCGCTCTGGGAGATCTACATCACCCATAGTCCGTTCCTGCCGGAGCCGGCGCTGATCGGCTCGCTTTCGACCAGTTCGCCCGGCTGGTGGGACACGCCGGCCCGCAAGGCCGCCGTCGATGCCTTCACCTCCGAGGCCGATCCGGCCAAGCGCGCCGCGCTCTGGGCCAATGTGCAGAAGACGATCTATGACGAGGTGCCCTTCATCAAGATCGGCGACTTCAACGCGCTCTCGGCGAAATCCGCCAAGCTCGACGGCATCGTGCCGGCGCCCTGGCCGTATTTCTGGAACGTCACCCTGAAGAAGTGATCCCCCCGCCATCCGGCTGCATGATGGCAGCCGGATGGCGGGCAACAAGACAGTCAGGTCATGGTCGGCTACATCCTTCAGCGCCTTTCCGGCATGGTCGCGGTCATGTTGCTCGTCGTCACGATCGTCTTCGTGATCGTGCGCGTCACGCCCGGTGATCCCGCCGCGGTGATGCTCGGCCCCGAGGCGACAGCACAGGACGTCGCCGATCTGCGCACGCGGCTCGGCCTCGATCGTTCGATCATCTCGCAATACGCGATCTATGTCGGGCAGCTGCTGCGCGGCGATCTCGGCCAGTCGATCTTCCTGAACATGCCGGTGACTTCGGCATTGATGGAGCGGGCGGAGCCGACCTTCTTCCTGACGTTGCTGTCGCTGGCGATCGCGAGCGTCATCGCCCTGCCGGTCGGCATCTACGCCGCCTATCGGCGCGGCTCCTTCCTCGACCAGGCGGCGACGACTCTCGCCATGCTCGGCGCCAGCATCCCGGGCTTCTGGCTCGGCCTTATCCTGATGCAGATATTCGCGGTGCGGCTGGGGCTCCTGCCGGTCTCCGGCTATGGCGGCCCCGATACCAGCCTGCTCGAGCGCATCAGGCACCTGATCCTGCCGGCAGTGGCGCTCGGGCTCGTCTCCTCGGCGCTGATCATGCGCTTCACCCGCGCCTCGATGCTCGACGTGCTCGGCGACGACTATATCCGAACGGCCCGCGCCAAGGGGTTGGGCGAGCAGCGGGTCGTCCTCAAGCATGCGCTGAAGAACGCGCTGATCCCGATCCTGACCGTACTCGGCCTCACCGCCGCCGTTCTGGTCTCGGGCGCGGTGGTGACCGAGACGGTGTTCGGCCTGCCGGGCGTCGGCAATCTCGTGGTCTCGGCCGTGCTCCGGCGCGACTATCCGGTGATCCAGGGCGCGCTGCTCGTCATCGCCGGCCTGTATGTCCTGATCAATTTCGCGATCGACATGCTCTACCTGCTGGTCGATCCGAGGGTGCGCTACTGATGACCGATCTCGCCCCCGACGCGCCGATGCCAAGCCGCGGCCGGACCTTCCTGCGCGATCTGCTGAAGCGCCGCATGGTGGCGATCGGCCTCGCGATCCTCATCGTCTTCGTGCTGCTCGCCGCGCTGGCGCCACTGCTCGCACCCTATGCGCCGGGCAAGCTCTCGATCGTCAACCGGCTGAAGCCGCCCTCCGCAACCTACTGGTTCGGCACCGACGAATTCGGCCGGGACATCTTCTCGCGCATGCTCTATGCGGGCCGGCTGTCGCTCTCGGTCGGCGCCGCCGTCGTCGTGCTGTCCTCGCTGATCGGGGTTACGCTCGGGCTGCTCGCCGGGTTCTTCAAGCGGCTGGACACGCCGATCGCACGCCTGATCGACGCGATGATGGCCTTCCCCGACATCCTGCTCGCGATCGCGCTGGTCGCGGCGCTGGGCCCGTCGCTTATGACGGTGATCATCGCGCTCTCGATCGTCTATGCGCCCAGGCTCGCGCGCATCGTTCGGGCCGCGACCCTGGTTATCCGCGAACTGCCCTATGTCGAGGCGGCGCGCGCCTTCGGCAACCCGACCTCGCGGATCATGGTCCGGAATGTCCTGCCGAACATCGTCTCGCCGATCACGGTGCAGGCCACCTTCATCTTCGCCAGCGCCATGCTGGCGGAAGCCGGCCTCTCCTTCCTCGGGCTCGGCGTCAGCCCGGATATCCCGACCTGGGGCACGATGATCTCTTCGGGCCGGCAATATATCGGACAGGCCGACTGGATGACCTATTTCCCCGGCCTTGCCATCGTACTGGCCGTGCTCTCCCTGCAGATGGTGGGCGACGGCCTGCGCGACCTGCTCGATCCGCGCCTGCGGAAGGACCTCTGACATGACACCTGCCACGCGGCAGCCGCTCCTGATCGCCAATGTGAAGCCGGTCGCCTTCGGGCCGGCGATCCCGGCTGCGGCCACTGACATCCTCGTCGGCGGCGACGGCAGGATCGCCGCGATCGGCGCAGGGCTCGCTGCCCCGGTCGATGCGGAGCGCATCGACGGCAAGGGCGCCTTCATCTCGCCGGGCTGGGTCGACCTGCACGTCCATGTCTGGCATGGCGGCACCGACATCTCGCTCCGGCCGAGCGATTGCGGGGCCGAGCGCGGCGTCACCACCATGGTCGACGCAGGCTCGGCCGGCGAAGCGAATTTCCACGGTTTCCGCGAATATGTCATCGAGCCGGCGCGCGAGCGGATCAAGGCCTTCCTCAATCTCGGCTCGATCGGGCTCGTCGCCTGCAACCGCGTGCCGGAGCTGCGCGACATCAAGGATATCGATCTCGACCGCATCATCGAATGCTATGCCGAGAACAGCGAGCACATCGTCGGCCTCAAGGTCCGCGCGAGCCATGTCATCACCGGTTCCTGGGGCGTCACGCCGGTCAAGCTCGGCAAGAAGATCGCCAAGATCCTGAAGCTGCCGATGATGGTCCATGTCGGCGAGCCCCCGGCACTCTATGACGAGGTGCTGGAGATCCTCGGGCCCGGCGACGTCGTCACCCATTGCTTCAACGGCAAGGCCGGATCGAGCATCCTGGAGGACGAGGACCTGTTCAAGCTGGCCGAGCGCTGCGCGGCGGAGGGGGTGCGCCTCGATATCGGCCATGGCGGCGCCTCCTTCTCCTTCAAGGTGGCGGAGGCCGCGATCCAGCGCGGTTTAATGCCGTTCTCGATCTCGACCGACCTGCATAACCGCTGCATGAACTTCCCGGTCTGGGACCTGGCGACGACGATGTCGAAGCTGCTGTCGGTCGGCATGCCGTTCGACGCCATCATCCAGGCGGTGACCCATGCACCGGCGTCGGTGATCAAACTCGACATGACCGACCGGCTGACCGTCGGCCAGCGCGCCGATTTCACGATCTTCGACCTGATCGACGGCGATCTCGAAGCCACCGATTCCAATGGCGACGTCTCGCGCCTGGCCCGGCTGTTCGAGCCACGCCATGCCGTGATCGGCGCGGAGCCGATCACGGCCAGTCGCTATGTGCCGCGTCCGCGCCGGCTCGTCCGGCACAGCCACGGCCTGTCCTGGCGTTGACTTGGCGTTGACTCGGCGAGCAGCAGGTATGAAAGCGCTGGTATGAGCAAGGCTCCGACGACGCAAACAGGCCAAGACGCCCCGGAACCGACCGGGCAGCGGCGCTCGCGCGTCAGCGGCATCGACCGCGCCGTGCAGATTCTTGACCATCTCCAGCAGGAAGGCCGGGCGCTGACAGCCTACGAGATCGCCCGCGCGATCGGCGCGCCGCTCTCGACCGTCTATGCCATCGTCGAGGACCTGCTCGACAAGAGCCTGCTGGCCCGTGCCGGCGACGGCGGTGTCTGGCTGGGACCGAGGCTCTATCACTATGGCCTCGCCTATGCCCGCGATCTCCAGGTCATCAACGTCGCGACGCATGAGATGCATGTGCTCTCGCGCGAAGTCGGCGAGACCGTACAGATCTGCGGCCGCGACGGCGGCATGATGGTGGTCGAGGCCATGGCAGAGGGCCCCGGCCATTTCATCATCACCTCGCGCGTCGGCACCCGCGTGCCGCTGAACTGGACGGCTTCCGGCCGGCTTCTCGTCGCCGGGCTCGACGAAACGGGGCGGAGCGCCCTCTTCCGCAAGAGTGCCAAGGCCTCGCCGACCGGACGTGCCGTCACCGATCCCGCCACCCTGCTCGCCCAATCGCGCGACGCGCTCGCAGCGGGCGTGTCGATCCAGGCCGGCGAGTCGGATTATGCGGTTGCCTGCATCGCCGCGCCCGTGCTGGACGAGACCGGCGCCTGCCCGATCACGGTCTCGATCGTGGTGCCGGAGTTCCGCGTGAACGAGGAGCATGCGAGTTTCGTCGAGGCGGTGAAGAATGCGGCCCGCCGTATCGAGGAGAAGCTCGGCTGGCGCATCGGCCATTTCAGCGCCGGCCGCAAAATCGGCTAGCCTCTCCCTTTCCGAAAGAAACCGGCCCATCTCGGTCGGCACACGGTTTCCCTGGCGCGGGCAGCACCAGGGAAACCGCCGTCCCGACCGGCCTGAGGGCGATCCTGCCGGTCGACCCGGGCAGCCTCAGGTTTCGCGGAAGGCGCGGGCCATGCTGTCCTTCAGCGGCTGCATCAGATACTCGAAAAAGGTGCGCTCGGCCGTCTGGATATACATGTCGGCCGGCATTCCCGGCGTCGGCTGGAAATCGTGCAGACCGACGAGACTGCCCGGATCGAGTCGGGCGCGGACGACGTAGAGGTCCGGTACGGCGGGATAGGCGCGCTGCTTCTCGTCGGGCAGCGCATCGGCCGAAATGTAGATGACCCGGCCGCTGACCATGGGCGTGATACGCTGGTTGAGCGCCGTCAGGCGCACCGTGGCGACCTGGCTGTGCCTGATCTTGTCGATGTCTTGCGGACGCACGCGCGCCTCGATGATGAGTTCGTCCTGCAGCGAGACGATCTCCATGATGTTCTTGCCGGCCTCGATGACGCCGCCGGAGGTGTGATAGCGCAGCTTGACCACCGTGCCCTTGACCGGCGCGGTGATGTTGGAGCGGTCGAGCACGCCCTTCACGGTGTGGATGCGCTCGCGCACATCGTTGAGATCGGCATTGATTTCCTGGAGCTGGTCGGAGGCGATCTTCTGGGCGTTCTTGCGAACACCGTCGATCTGTTCGACCGAGCGCGCGATCCGCTCGCGGGAATCCCCGATATCGCCGCTGATGCGCCCGGCCTCGCCCGCCAGATTGGCGGCCAGGCGTTGCAACGAGAGCACCTCCGGCTTGCGGATGTAGCCCCGCTGCAGCAGGGCCTGCTTGCCCTCCAGCTCTTCCTTCAGCAATTGCGACTGCTGCTGGACACCGGCGAGCTGCACCTTGCTGCCGGCGATCTTCTCCTCCAGCGCATCGATGCTCTTCTGATGAGCCGCGATCTCGCTCGCCATATTGTTCTGCCGGGCGCGGAAGGCCGTGCGCTGCGCTGCGTACAGCACGGCGATATCGGGGTCAGCCCGCTTGTCGAGCAGATGCGGCGGCCCGACGAAATCATCGAGGCCGGCGATCTCGGCCCGGAGCCGCGCCTCGATCATCTCGAGGCGATAGAGCTTGAGCTCATGGCGCCGCAATTCGGCCCGGGCGGAGGTGTCGTCGAGCTTGACCAATGGCTGGCCGGGCACGACGACATCGCCTTCTCTGACGAGAATCTCGCGGATCACACCGCCTTCCAGATGCTGGATCGTCTTGTTCTGGCCGGTGGTGACGAAGACGCCGGTGGCGATGACCGCTCCTGCGATCGGCGCGGTATTGCCCCAGACGCCGAAGCCCATCACGGTGACAGCGACGATGACGGCGCCGCCGATCGTAGCGGCGCGGGTGCTGCGCGGCACATCGCTGTACCAGGGCTGCGAGACCAATTGGACGCTCATGTGCCCACTCCCCAACCTGGCGCTATTGCGGCCGCGGCGCGGCGCCATCGATGCTGCGCTGCCCCACGATCATCGGCAGGATTTCGTCGCGGGTGCCGATGGCCTGCACGGCGCCGTCCTTGATCATCATGATCTTGTCGACACTGCGCAGCAGGGACGGCCGTTGCGTCACGGCGACCACGGTCATGCCGCGCGTCTTGGCCCGCTCGAAGGCGCGGGCGAGAGCCGCCTCGCCCAGCACGTCGAGATTGGAATTCGGCTCGTCCAGCACAACCAGCCGCGGATTGCCGTAGAAGGCCCGCGCGAGGCCGAGCCGCTGCTTCTGCCCGCCCGAGAGCGGAGCGCCATCGATGCCGATCTGCGTCTCGTAGCCGTGGGCGAACTGCGCGATCATCTCGTGGATATCGGCGATCTCGGCCGCCTCGAAGACATCGGCGTCCGACGCGTCCTCCCGCATACGGGCGATATTGGCCTTGATCGAGGCCGGGAAGAGCTGAACATCCTGCGGGAGATAGCCGACATTCTCGCCGAACTGACGCGGATCCCAGTTGCGCTGCTCCATCCGGTCAAGCCGCACCGTGCCGGCCGTCGGCGAGATCGAGCCGACGAGCATGCGCGCGAGCGTCGATTTCCCGCAGCCGGAGGCGCCGACGATTGCGAGCGAATCCCCCGGCTCGAGGCTGAAGCTGATGCCGTTCAGGATGACCTTCTTGTTCGGCGGCGGCACATAGAGGATGCGCTCGACGTCGAGGCGGCCTTTCGGGCTCGGCAGCTTCAGCCGGTCGAGATTGAGCGGCGAGGCCTGGAGCAGCGCCTTGACGCGCTGGAAGGCGGCGCGCGCGTGGATGAAGCTGCGCCAGCCCTCGATCGTGCCCTCCATCGGCGCCAGCGCGCGGCCGGCGACGACCGAGGAGGCGATGACCATGCCGCCGGTCAGTTGACCTTCGAGCGAGAGCATGGCGCCCCAGCCGAGCATCGCGACCTGCGTGCCCAGCCGGAAGAACTTGGAGGCGCCGGTCATCAGGATGTTGCGGTCCTGGGCGCTGACCTGGGCCTTTAGGGATTCAGCCGTCTCGCGGCCCCACATCAGCACGCCCTCCGGGATCATGCCCATCGCATTGATGACCTGCGCGTTGCGCGACATCGCCTCCGACTGGAGATTGGCGCGCGTCGAGAAGGCGCTGGAGCGCGCGAACGGCACGGCGGTGAACTGCTGGTTGAAATAGGCGATGACGAAGAGCACGACCGCCGCAATGGTGACGATGTAGCCAAGATGCGGATGGATCAGATAAACCGCCAGCAGGTAGATCGGGGCCGTCGGCGCATCGAGCATCGTCAGTATCACCGGGCCGGTCAGGAAGCTGCGGATCTGCTGGAGATCGGCCAGCGTCTGGAACTCGCGGTTGGAGCCGGTCTGGGCGGCTTTGGCCGCTGCCGCGAGCACGGGGCCGCCGAGCCGGCTTTCGACATCGACCGCCACCCGCATCAGCATGAAGCGGCGCACCATGTCGAGCAGAACATGCGCCCCGATCGCGACCATGACGATGAGCGACAGCATGATCAGCGTGTCCAGGCTGCGGCTGGTCAGCACGCGGTCCGACATCTGGAAGAGATAGATCGGGACGGCGAGCACCAAAGTATTCACCACGACCGAGAACACCGCCACGATCAGCAGGTTGTGCCGTGCTCCGGAAAGGCCCTGGCCGAGGACCTGCTTGAAATCCCGATCGCCGAGGCGCTGTTCGATCGGCGTGCCGTGGCCGGACCCGCCACCGCCGCCATGACCTCCGCCTCCGCCTTTGCCGCCGCGATCGCCGTCATGGGCAGTCTTCGGCGCCTCGGCATCCGCTTTCGGACGCAACGGAACGGGCTCGGGTAGCGGCTGACCATCGCCACGTGCATCGGCGCGCGGGGTGCCCGCTGCGGGAAACGGGGGCGAGGCGACAGGTGCCAGACCGATGCGGCTGTTGCTGTTGGCCGTAGCGTCGGGCGTCCCGCCCGCCAGGCCGATCGCCTGCGGCAAGCCGATCAGGCGGACCGGTGGCGACCCCGCCGAAGGCGGTCTGGCCGGCGGCAGTGCTTCGCTTTTTTCGCTCATGCCCTTCCCGTCCTGTTCTTTTGACGTCTCGTTGCTGCGCCTCAGGCCATGATGCTCGACGTCAGATGATCCTGCTGGAGATCGACGGTCTGCGCGGGCGGGCAATCGGGCTCCGGCTCCTGCACCGCGTGCTCGGCGAAGGCGACGAGTTCCGGCACCAGCGTGGTCGTGTCATGGATCGTAACCGTGTCGCTGTCGGTCACGATGTCGACCTGGATCAGCACCGCCTCTTCATAGGCCTCGCCACCCAGATAGTTGGAGGTCGAGAGGAGCCCGGGGTCGACGATATAGGCTTCGTTGAGCGCGCTGTTGCCACCTGCGGCAACCCCCTGCTCAGTGCCCGCGCTGGCACTGGCCTGGAGGCTCTGGTCGCCGTCGACCAGGAAGTTCACCTGCGTGACGACGTTGATGTCGTAGTAGTCGCCGGGCACGTAGAGGATCCTGAGCGTGCCCGAAGCACTGCCGTAGAGCTGCCAGTCGGCGTCGGGAATGAGGATGGTGGCCCCATCCGCGAGAAGCCCGAGGAGCTCGTGATGGGCGTCGAGCATCGGCTTGAACGCCGTCGCATCGTAGCTTTCGATGGTGGCCGCGTTGGTCAGGCTGTTGAAGCCTGTGGTGACGGTCGTGTCGTCCCCCTCCCCGCCCGTGCTGTAGAGCTTGGCGTAGTCGGGATCGAGCATGATGTTGTACTGGTAGATCCAGTCCGCGCGATGATAGTCGCCGCCGACGATGATGATGTCATAGTGGTCGGCACCAAAGATCTTGGTCAGATTGATCTGCTGGTTCTCGCCAGTGCCAAGATTGAAATAGGTGCCGGACTCCGCCTGGACCGTGCGGTCGTTGTCGTCGAGCCCGTTGAACTGGACGATCGACTTCACGTCGTAGAAGTCGCCGGGCATCACGTCGACGACCCAATGCGGAGTGGCCGCGGCCCCGCGAACCGCGATCGTCGATTCATGCGTGATGAATTCTGCGATGTTATGAATCTCGTTTCCCGCGGTCTTCACGATGGGAGAGAGATTGCCAGCGACGGCTATGTCGACATGATCGTTATCGGCCAGAATGTTCACCTGGACGATGCCGCGGCTGTAGAAATAATCGCCGCCGACCATCATGGAGCCGGTGGCCTCGTTGGCGTCGACGATTACGGCAGCGTTGATCTGCGTATTCAGGCCGGTTTCGGCCAGTGTCGCGACGCCTCCGGTCGGGCCGGTGAGATCCAGCTTCGCTTCATGGACGAGTTCGACCGGCGCCTCCCCCGGGCGCCAGGGCGCGATGTCGAGCAAAGTCGGCTGGTAAGGATCGGGAGCGCCGACGACCCCATCGACGATACGCCCTTCTGGCGCGGCGCCGGGCGGGCCGCCATCCGCATAGGGGCTCCCGGTCTGGACCCAGACGGCGTCACGACCCGAGATCATGGCGACGATATCCCCGGTCCCCGCCTGGAGCGCCGCCGTCATATCGGGAATGCCTATCGGGGCGACATCGTCGGCTTGTGCCAGGAGGGCGGCGAAATCACCGCCAAGCTGCAGCTCTTCGGGAACCACGAGGCTGCCATCGGCATGGCGGATCGCATCCGAGGTGATCAGATCGCGATCATCCGCGACGTTGCTTTGGCGAATCTGGATCTGGTTCTCGATACCGCCTTCCCGGTACTCGGCGGTGATGACGCGGGGCGTCGCGCGCAGGCCGATGCCATACCCCTCGGCATGGAAGACGACCGGCTTCAGCGGCAGCAGAACAGATGGCAGCGACCGGGCCAGGCCGGCGAGGCTCGCGGGCGACGAAGCATGGCCCAGGCTATCGTGCGCATTCGAAACCGACGCCTCATGGATCGGGGTCGGAATCGAGACGAGTTCGTCGAAGGCAAGGCCGCGCAGCGGCTCCGAGGCGGGATCGTAAAGCCCGGGCAATAGCGGCGGCGGCGGATCGCTCTCATAGAATTCCGGCGCGCGCGCCACGGAATCGGCGAGATGCAGATAACCGATGAAATGCCAGATGGTCTCGGTGATGCCGCCTGCCTGCATGGCACGATCCTCCGCTGCGTCCGGCTGGTGCCAGGCGGGAAAAGTCCAAACGCATGTCGCGCATGAGAAAAGGCATTCCAGAGCGAAAACCGCGCGGGACGAACCCGCGCGGTCCTCTGGATCGATCAGGACTTACAGGGAGTCGAGCGAGTCCCCGCTGCCCACCGTCAGGTCGATCGAGTTGAACTGGATGTTCGCGCCCTGCACGATCGACTGGGTAAAGGCTTCCTGGGAGAGGCTGACCGCCGCTGTGGCCGCGCCGGCGCCGCTGAAGTCGCCGTCATCGCCCGAGAGCGAACCGATATAGGCATCGGCCGTACCACCGGTCGCAGTCGCGGTCATCGAGAAGTCGCCGACCGAGTTCGCATCGGCGCCGCACGGATCGCAGCACGCATCGGCGAGACCGCCAGCGGTGTAGCTCACCGACGGGTTGTTCAGCGTATCGTTGTCGGTCAGGTTGTTGACCTGGTCGATGTTGAAGTTGTTGCCGCAATCGACAGTCTGGCTGACCACGTCCGGCATGATGATCGATTCCTCGATCCCGCAGATCGAATCGATGTCGATCGCGTCGGCATCCGCCGGCCTGCCCAGCGAGCCTTCAAGGTCGAGATCGACCTTCACATCAACGTTCACACAATTGTTGACGGCATTGTTGACCTCGTTTCCGAGGTAATTGTCATTGTAATTGACGTTGCCGTTCAGGTTGCCGTTGGCATTGAGATTGCCATTGCCGTTGAGATTGCCGTTGGCATTCCAGACGTCGGTTTCGACGGCCTGGCCAGCGTACTGGCCGGCATATTGCGCCTGACCCTGAGACTGACCCTGGCCTTGCCCTTGTCCTTGTCCCTGGCCTTGCCCCTGCAACTGGGCCTGAAGTTCGGCCTGCCCCTGAAGCTGGCCCTGACCCTGGGCCTGTGAGGGATCGTTATGCTTCGGCTGATGCTGCTGGCTACCCATGACACGCTCCTGTCCTTCAGGAGACATCGCGGCGTGCCGGTGATGCGCCTCTCTTCTGCGCTGCGCGTTCCGTCACAAACGATGTCGGTTAAATGAAAACGCCATGCATTCTCGGAATTCATCTCGCCGATGCAGCGAAACTTCCTTCCATTTCCGGGTTTCGAGCCCGGGCCAGTGGCGGACTTAAATCATTGGCTTCCCTCCCGACTGCTTGTTGCGGAACAATCATTCCGACTGAATCTTCGGCTCCCGCCTTTCCTCTGAAGCAATCAATCGAAATAAATGAAATAACTATAGAATTTAATGCACTTCATATGATTAATGCGGATTAATATATGAGAAAGACAAAATAATTACGCTTCGCAATCGCCATTGATTACGAATAAATCAGCCTAACAAATTCGCTATGTCGGAATCTAAGCTGGAACGCCTTCTTCGATTTTGTTTCCCTCGAAGGCAATCCGTTGCTATAAAGAGCCATGACGTAGCGAATGCGTCAACGTGTCGAATGACTACCCTGCGTTAACCGTTTGTTGATTTTTACCGACCCAGTGATCGCTTCACTGCTGCACGTCGGAGGCTGGCAATGACGTATGCCGTCCGCCTGCACGACGAACGAGCCGCCTTCCTTTCGCTGGAGGCGTTGATCTGGCGCGATGGTCCGGTTTGCCCCCATTGCGGGGAAAGCTCCCGTCTTGGCCGACTGAGCGGATCGAGTTGCTCGATCGGGACCTGGAAATGCTATGCCTGCCGCAAGCCCTTCACGGTTCGGCACGGCACGATTTTCCAGAACAGCCATGTCCCTATGCATGTCTGGCTGCAGGGCCTCTACCTCCTGATGTCGAGCGGTCATCGCCTGAGTTCGCAGAAGCTCGGGCAGATCCTCGGCATTTCCGTCCGGACGGCCTGGCATCTGAAGGGCAAGATCGCGGCGGCGCTGACCGCGAGAGAAAGCTCTTCCGGCGTTCCGCCGGCGGACACCTGGCCGCCGCTCGATATCCGTCGCCCCCTGCCGGAAGCGGCAGCGCCTCCACAGCCGGGACAGGCGATCTACCGGGCACGCTATGAGCGCTTCCTCAACGCTCTCGACAATCTCGCCTCACCATGCAGCGACGCCGTATTCTTCGACGCGCTGAACCGATTGCTGGCGTTTTCGGCAAGTCGGCCGGGCCCGCGCTTCGAGGCATCCGGTGAGCAGCAGCTCCAATTGAGCCTGTTCGATGACCCCGAACTGCAGATGGGTTGTTGCGGGCAAAACGATGCCCGGTTCTAGCCCGTCCGAGCGACAGCGGCCCCGGTCGCGCACGGCCACGCCTTCAGGGCCCCGAGCGCCTGCCCTGTCCAAACGCAAGCAGATGGCCGACATGCTCCTCCCACAGCAGGGTCAGCGCCGCATCGTCTGCTTCGTTCCCGTCCGGACCGCCGACGCGAACCGACATCGCCTCGAGAAACGCCGCCGCACCGCCGACGCCGGCAACGAAAGCCGGATCGCCCCGGCTGCTCCACAGGCAGATCTCCTCCCCGATCAGTTCGGGTCCGATGCCAGTCACGGCGTTCAGAACATCGGCCTGCACGGCCGCGAGCGCATGGCTGCGCATCCGACCGCAATCGCGCTGCGCGACCAGCGTGACGAGTGTCGCGAGGAAGCCGATGATCTGAGGATGGAGCCAGTCGCCCGCCTGCAGGCCGTCGCTGCTGCCCGGAGCCCCACGCAGAAAGGGTTCGAGCGTGGCGTGAGCCAGCCGCCGCGCCCTGCGGATCCTGAGCAGTTCGAACATGGCGTCCCCACCCGATCCGAAATCTCTCCTTGAAGGGGGTGCTGATGCGCAGGCCCGCGAAGGGATCATCGGTCCTGCCGCCCCGCCCGGATTTCGACGCGCTGAACATCGTTTCCGCGCGACGCTCCTCCACACGCAGGCTAGCCTTCATGAACCTGGCAGGCGACCTGAATCTTGCGTGGTCCAACGACGAGAGCCTGTTCATCTACCTGCTGATGCTGCTGCTCCGCACGGACGAACGCGCTGCGGCCATCGTCTTCGCCACGCTGAACACGACGCGGGCGCGGCTCGATCTGGTGCAGCGTCTCGCCAAGATCGCACCGCTCGGCAAGGCGGTCCGCAGCGAAATCAACGACATCGTCGAACGCTTCTCGGCCGCGACGCGCCTGCGCAACGATCTCAGCCACGCGACCTTCGTCATCGATGCCGATGGCGAGATCACTCATACCCAGCACATGAAGGTGGAGGAGAGCCGCGGCAACCTGCGCTTCGGCCTGCGCAAACCCGTCGACGACAACCGGCTGGAGGAGATTTCCCGGACGATACAGGACCTCCACGCGCTGAACCGCCGGATCTGGGACCTGATGCCCGTACTGGAGGCGGCCATGGACGGGCCAGAAAAATAGACCGGGAGGCGCCGGGATAGCAACGTCCCGGCGCCTCCCGCGACCTCATGTGCGAGCGAGCGCCGCCTCGACACTCGCGGCCATTGCCAGCAAGGCCCGGTCGGCGCCGCGCCGGCCGATCAGCATCATCCCGACCGGCAGCGCGCCTGCCGGAACCGGCAAAGGCAGCGAGAGCGAGGGCGTGTCGAGCAGATTGCCGACGCGCGGATTGCGCAGCACGAGGCCATTGGCCTGGTGGAAGCCGGCATCGTCGGCGACGGATGCCAGCAGCGGCGCCCGGATCGGCGTGGTCGGCAGGAGATAGACCGTATCGTCCGTCATCGCCGCTGCGAAGGCCGCGACTGCCGCCGCCCGCCGGCGCTGCATGCGGACATAATCGACCCCGAGGATGCCGGCGCCCAGTTCGATGCGGGCCCGCGTCTTGGGATCTACCTCGTCGAGGCCGGTCACGCCGAGATCGCGCAAGGTCGCACCCAGTTCGATCGACGGGAAGCCGCCGATCTTGTCGAGCGCCGCGACTGCATCGAGATGCGGGTCGAGCGAACCGTCCACGACGCTGAGGCCGGCACGCCGCAGCCGCTCCAGCCCCGCTTCGAACGCCTCGACGACCTCAGTCTCCATCGCATCGAACAGGCGCCCGCGCGCGACCACGAAGCGGGCCTGCGGCCGCGGCTCCAGCGGGGCCTGTGCCTCCCCGGCAAGAACGGTGTCGGTGACGGCGCAATCGGCGACGCTGCCGGCAATCGGGCCGACCGTGTCGAGCGTGCTGGAGAGGGAGAAGGCGCCAGAGGTCGGAACACGCCCGGAGGTCGGCTTGAAGCCGACCGCGCCGGTCAGGGCCGCGGGAATACGGATCGAGCCACCGGTATCGCTGCCGATCGCGATCTCGGCCATGCCATCGACCACAGAAACCACGGCCCCCGAGGACGAGCCCCCAGGCGCCCGGCTGCGATCATGCGGATTGCCGGCGACCGGATCGTGGGAATTGGTGCCGAGTGCCGAGAAGGCGAACTCCGTCATCTGCGTCTTGCCGACGATGACGGCCCCGGCAGCGCGCAGACGCTGCACGATCGGAGCATCGGCAGCGGCCGGCGGCTGGCGGCGCAGGACAGCCGCTCCGGCGCGCGTGGTCTCGCCCGCCACGTCGAACAGGTCCTTGATCGAGACGATGCGCCCGTCCAGCGGCCCCAGAGGCTTTCCGGCGGCGGCCCGAGCGTCCGAAGCTGCGGCTTCGCGTCGCGCCGAGGCTTCATAGAGCGCCGTGAACACCTTCCCGCCTTCGAGCCTGGGATCGTGGATCCGGGCGAACGCCTTCTCGAGGCGTTCAGCGGCGGACGGGCGAAAACTTTCGGTCATCGGAGCACCTTTTCGAGCAAAGGGGTCCGCATTATCCGGCAAAGGTCGGACGCAGCGGGGAATCGTGGCGAGCGTATCCGTTGGGAGCGCGCCGTAAATGGCCGCCGATGACAGGGAGGCAATGCACGATCGCCAGGGCGGCGGCGGCCACCTCTGCCATGTCGCGGCAAACCGCAGTGTGGCTGCATGTTCCCATGGCGCCACCCGCACAGTAGAAGGGATGCGTGACGCCATCCCCCACAGCGCCTCGCCGCCATGCGCCATGATGATGCGCGGTTGCGCTCTCCCCACCGTATCTGAAAGGCTGAATCATGTCCCAGTGGAGCGATTTCAAGCGCGACGCGATCTTCGTCGGCGGGCGCTGGCTGGACAAGGCCTCGGGCGGCACGATCGACGTCACCGACCCGGCGACCGGCCAATCGATCGGAACGGTTCCCTCGGCCGGGATCGAGGAGACACGCGCCGCGATCGAGGCCGCGCATGCCGCCTTCCCGGCCTGGGCCGCCAAGACCGCGCAGGAGCGCGCGGTGCTGCTGCGCAAGCTCGCCGACGAAATCCTGAAGCACCAGGACGCACTCGCCGAGCTCCTGACCCGCGAGCAGGGCAAGCCGCTGGCCGAAGCCAAGGGCGAGGTCGGCATGAGCGCGGCCTATGTGCTGTGGTTCGCCGAGGAGGCGCGGCGCGTCTATGGCGACGTCATCCCCTCGCCCTGGGCCGACCGGCGCATCATCGTGACCAAGCAGCCGCTCGGCGTGGTCGGCGCGATCACGCCCTGGAACTTCCCCTCCTCGATGCTGGCCCGCAAGATCGGCCCGGCGCTGGCCGCCGGCTGCACCGTCGTCGCCAAGCCCGCTTCGCAGACCCCCTATTCAGCGCTGGCCTGGGGCATCCTTGCCGAGAAGGCCGGCATTCCGGCCGGCGTCGTCAATGTCGTGACGGGTGACGCCCGCACCGTCGGCGGCGAGCTCACCGGCAATCCGCTGGTTCGCAAGATCACCTTCACCGGCTCGACCCCGGTCGGCAAGGTGCTGCTGAAGCAGGCAGCCGAGACGGTGAAGAAGGTCTCGATGGAGCTCGGCGGCAACGCGCCCTTCATCATCTTCGACGATGCCGATCTCGACCGCGCGGTCGAAGGGGCGATCGCCGCCAAGTTCCGCAATTCCGGACAGACCTGCGTCTGCACCAACCGCTTCTACGCGCAGGCCGGCATCTACGACGCCTTCGTCGAGAAGCTGGCGGCCGCGACCCGCAAGCTCAAGCTGGGCTCCGGTCTCGAGGCCGGCGTGACGCAAGGCCCGCTGATCGACGAGAAGGCGCTCGCCAAGGTCGAGGAGATGGTGGCCGACGCCAAGGCCAAGGGCGGCACCGTCGCGACCGGCGGCAAGCGCTCGGAGCTGGGCCTCAGCTTCTACGAGCCGACCGTGATCGCCGGCGCGACCGGCGCCATGCAGTTCGCGCGCGAGGAGATCTTCGGGCCGGTCGCCCCGGTCTTCCGCTTCGAGACCGAGGAAGAGGCGCTGCGCCTCGCCAACGACACCGAATACGGGCTCGCCTGCTATTTCTACACGCGCGACCTCGGCCGCACCTTCCGCGTCTCGGAGGCGCTGCAATACGGCATCGTCGGCGTGAACGAGGGCCTCGTGACCACCGAGGTCGCGCCCTTCGGCGGCGTCAAGGAATCCGGCCTCGGCTCGGAAGGCTCGAAATACGGCCTGCAGGACTATCTCGACGTGAAGTACACCTGCATCGGCGGGATCGGCGCCGGGGCCACGGCGTAACCGGCTCCGCTTCCATGACACGCGACATCGCAGCGCGGCGGCACAACGCCATCCTGGCGAAACTCGACGAGACGGGCTCCGTCACGGTGGAGGAGCTGGCGCAGGCGCTCGATGTCTCGCGCGAGACGGTGAGGCGCGATCTCAAGGCCCTGTCGGCTGGCAGCCTGCTCTCGATCGTCCATGGCGGGGCCATCCGCAACGAGCGCTCGGAAGCTTCCTTCGCCAGCCGTCGCAACGTGAACCGCGCCGGCAAGGAGAGGATCGCCGATCTCGCCGTCTCGCTGCTCGGCGACGGCATGACCGTCCTGCTCGATTCCGGCACGACGACCGAGGCCTTGGCACGCGCCCTGGCCCGATCGGACCGCAAGCGCCTGATCGTGCACACGACCTCGCTGGAGAATGCCCGGCTCGTCAGCCGGCTGGCCGGCGCCCGCGTCCTCCTGATCGGCGGCGAGTTCGATCGCAACGAGGATGCGACCACCGGCCCGGAGACGCTGCGCGCAATCGCGCGGCTCTCGGCCGATTTCGCCTTCGTCAGCGTCGGCGGCGTCGATCCGGACGGGCACCTCACCGACTATACCCGCGCCGGCGCCGCAACCCGAACCGCGCTGCTGAACGCGGCAGAGCAGGGCTTCCTGATGGCCGACAGCGGCAAGTTCGGACTCGTTCTGCCGAGCCGCATCGGCGGGGACCGGCCTTGCGCCGGGCTTCTGGTCGACGTGGCTCCCCCCGCCCCGCTCGCAGCGAAACTGGCCACGCAAGGGGTCCGGATTCGCGCTGGCTGATTTGACTGTTTTTGTGGTTTTTTGTTGTTTTCTGGAGATGACCGGCTAAGCTTCCTTCCATCGCGGAGGCGCTCATGTCCATTCCCACCCAATCCCGTGTCGTCATCATCGGCGGCGGCATCATCGGCTGCTCGGTCGCCTATCACCTGACCAAGCTCGGCTGGCGTGACGTGCTGCTGCTGGAACAGGGGCGCCTCTCCTCCGGCACCACCTGGCATGCGGCGGGCCTTGTGGGGCAATTGCGCAGCCAGTCCAGCATTACGCGGTTGATCCGCTACTCGACGGAGCTCTACGCCTCGCTGGAGAACGAAACCGGGCTCGCCACCGGCTGGAAGCGCTGCGGTTCGGTCTCGGTCGCGCGTACTGAGGAGCGGATGACGCAGCTCCGCCGGACGATCTCGGCTGCGCGTGCACAGGGTGTCGAGATCGAGGAGCTGAGCCCACAGGAAGCCGGCGACAAATGGCCGGTGATGCGCACCGACGACCTCGTCGGCGGCGTCTGGCTGCCCGGCGACGGCAAGGCCAACCCTTCCGACATCACGCAGGCCCTGGCACGCGGCGCCCGCAGCGGCGGCGCGACCGTGCGCGAAGGCATCCGCGTCACCGGGATCGAAACGGAGAAGGGCCGGGTCAAGGCGGTCCAGACCGACCAGGGCCGGATCGAATGCGAGGTGCTGGTCATCTGCGCCGGTCAATGGTCGCGCACCATCGGCCAGATGTGCGGCGTCTCGGTGCCGTTGCATTCGGCCGAGCATATGTACATCGTCACCGGCAAGATCGCAGGTGTCTCACCCGACCTGCCGGTGATGCGCGACCCCGACGGCTATATCTACTTCAAGGAGGAGGTCGGCGGGCTCGTCATGGGCGGCTTCGAGCCGGACGCAAAACCCTGGGGCATGGACGGCATCCCCTACCCGTTCGAGTTCCAGCTCCTGCCCGACGACTGGGACCAGTTCGGCATCCTGATGGAGAACGCGCTGCAGCGCGTGCCCGCGCTGGAGACGGCCGAGATCAAGACCTTCCTCAACGGCCCCGAGAGCTTCACGCCGGACAACAACTTCCTGCTCGGCGAGGCGCCGGAGGTGGGAGGCGTCTATGTCGGCGCCGGCTTCAACTCGATGGGCATCGCCTCGGCCGGCGGCGCCGGACGGGCGCTGGCCGAATGGATTGTCGAGGGCGAGGCGACCAGCGATCTCTGGCCCGTCGACATCCGGCGCTTCGCCGATTTCAACAACAACCCGGCCTGGCTGAAGGATCGCATCAAGGAAACGCTCGGCCTGCATTATGCCATGCCGTGGCCGAACCGCGAGCTCGACACCGCCCGCCCCTTCCGGCGCTCGCCGCTCTATGACCGGCTGGCGGCAAAGGGCGCCGTCTTCGGCTCGAAAATGGGCTGGGAGCGCGCGAATTATTTCGCCCGCTCCCAGGGCGAGCGCACGATCGGCTATTCCTTCGGCCCGCAGAACTGGCTCGAAACCGTCGCAGCTGAACATCGCGCCTGCCGCGAGGCTGCCGGCCTCGTCGACATGTCGAGCTTCGCCAAGTTCCTGCTTCAGGGCCCGCAGGCCGAGGCTGCCCTGCAGCGCCTCGCCGCAAACGATGTCGCCGTGCCGGTCGGCACCTCCGTTTACACGGCGCTGCTCAATGCGCGCGGCACCTTCGAGAGCGATCTCACCGCCGCCCGGATTGCGCCAGATACCTACCTCCTGCTCACCGGCACGGCGCAGGCGACGCGCGACGCGCACTGGATCCGGCGTCAACTCCCAGAAAGCGTGACGCTGACGGACGTGACCTCGTCCTATGCCGTGCTCTCGCTGGCCGGGCCGAAGGTCCCCGAGCTTCTGGCCCGCCTCTCGCCGACCTCCTTCGAGCTGGCGGACTTCCCGGCCAACGCGATCCGCAAGATCACGATCGGCTATGCCACGACCTGGGCCTGCCGCCGCTCCTATCTCGGTGATGGGTTCGAGCTCTATGCCCCCGTCGAGTTCACCGCCGCGATCTACGATGCGCTGCACGAGGCCGGGGCCGATCTCGGGATGGTCGATGTCGGCTATTACGCCGTCGACTCACTGCGCATCGAGAAGGGCTTCCGTGCCTGGGGCCGCGAGCTGACGCCGGACGTCAATCCCTACGAGGCCGGGCTCGGCTTCGCGGTGAAACTCGACAAGGGCGATTTCCTTGGCCGCGAGGCGCTCGTCGCCGCCAAGGCCGCGCCGCGCATGAAACGGCTGATCGCTCTTGTCGGGCCACGCCCGAACGGGCAAATGGCCTGGGGCGGCGAAGCGATCCTGGCTGATGGCAAGCCGGTCGGCGAGATCACCTCGGCCGCTTTCGGCGCAAGTCTCGATGGCATCGTGGCGCTGGGCTGGGCCTCGAGCGACCAGCCGATCGACCAGGCCTGGCTCGATGCCCGAAGCTGGACGATCGACCTTGCCGGCACCAGCGTTCCGGTCAGTGCCAGCCTCGCGGCTCCGCTCGACCGCAAGAGCGTCAAGTCCTGACGCTCTGCTGAACCAGCTCAGGCCAACGCGACATTCCGCGTCTGCGCCCGCAGGCGCGGGTCCTGCGAGCGGATTTGCACCGGCCTGCCGTCCAGAATCTCAAAGCAGCGCGCCAGCGTGTCGTCCGAAAGCCGCCGCATCGCTTCCACCGTGAAGAAGGTCAGGTGCGGGAACAGGATGACGTCGTTGCGGCCGAACAGGGGGCTAAGCGGATGCCCGTATCGGGCGAGCGGCTCCTGGCTGTAGACATCGAGCCCGACGCCTCCGAGCTTGCCCGCCAGCACCGCCTCGACCAGCGCGGCCTCGTCGATCAGCGCGCCGCGCGAGACGTTCACGAGGATGGCATTTCGGTTGAGGCAGGCTAACTCCGCCCGGCCGATGACATGGCGGGTCGCGTCGTTCAGGACGCTGTGCAGCGAGACCAGATCGCATTGCCTGAGCATCGCATGGAGGTCGTCGACCTTCTCGATCCCGGCGGCAGCCATCGTCTTAGCATCGACATGCGGATCATAGCCGAGGATCCGCGCGCGGAATCCCTGCCCCGCCATCCGTGCCATGCTGCGGCCGATCTTGCCCGTACCGACCAGGCCCAGCGTCGCGCCGGCGATGTCGCGGCCGATCCAGTGCTGTGCCGGCCAGATCCAGCCCTTGCCTTCCATCGTCCGGCCGATCTCGGGCATACGCTTCGCCAGCGCGATCATCAGGGCGAAGGCGCCTTCCGCGACCGTCTGCTCGGCGTATTCGGGCACATTGACCACAGGGATGCCGCGCGCAATCGCAGCGGGAATATCGATCGCGTCGATGCCGACGCCGTATTTGACGATGCCTTTGAGCTTGGGCGCCGCCGCGATCACGCGCGCCGTGACCGGCTGGTAGCACATCAGCAGCAGGTCGGCGTCGGCGACCTCCCGCATCAGCGCCTCCTCGGAAATTCCATCGGGGAGCGTGACGAGTTCGACGCCGCGGGCGCGCAGCCCTGCGTCGATCTCCGGGCATTCCAGCTCCCGGTCTGTACGGACGGCCTTCATCATCGCCCCCTCAGCCAGCCAGGATTGCCTGCTCGACGATGGCGAGTGCCCGTTCGAGATCGGCCCGCGCGATCATCATCGGCGGCGACAGAGTCAGCACATTGCCCTGGCTGATCTTGAAGCTGAGCCCCGCTTCGAGGCAGCGGTAATAGACCCGCTCGGCCAAGGCATTGTCCGGCGTCCAGGCATCGCGATCCGAAACAAGCTCGATCCCGAAGAGAAGGCCGCGGCCGCGCACATCGCCGACGGCCGGGCAACTCGCGCCGAAATTTCGCAGGCGCTCTATCGCATAGGCCCCGAGTTCGGCGGCGCGCTCGGTCAGCCCCTCCTCGCGGATGATGTTGATCGTGGTCAGCGCCGCGCGGGTCGTGACCGGGTTCTTCTCATGAGTGTAGTGGCCGATCGCGTAGCCGCCGGCGACATCGAGATCGCGCCGCGCCACCACCGCCGCGATCGGCAGGATGCCGCCGCCCAGCGCCTTGCCCAGCACCACCATGTCGGGCTGCACCTCGTCATGCTCATGGGCGAAGAAGCGCCCGGTCTTGCCGAGACCGGTCGGGATCTCGTCGAAGATCAAGAGCGTACCGTGCCGGTCGCAGGCCTCGCGCACGCTCTTCCAGAAGCCGGGTGCCGGCGGGTATGGCGTCGCGCGCATAGGCTCGGCGACGACGGCCGCGACATCCCCTTCACGCGCCAGCACATAGGCGATCATGCGGGCGCAGGCGCGGGCCGAATCCTCCAGATTGTCACGGCCATAGGCGCAGTTGCGGGTGCCCCAGGGCGCGACATGCTCGGCGCCCGGCAGCAGAGGGCCGGCTATGCCGGAACGAAAGGTGGCCTCGCCGCCGATGCTGGAAGCACCGAAGCCGGCGCCATGGAAGGCATCCCAGAACGACAGCGTCTTGAAGCGGCCGGTCGCGGCGCGGGCGAGCCTGAGCGCCACCTCGATCGCATCCGAGCCGCCGGTGGTGAAAAGCACCTTGCCGAGATCGCCCGGCGCCATCCGCGCGAGCGCCTCGGCCAGCTCGACCGCCGGCTCGCAGGTGAAGCGGCGCGGCGCGAAGCAGAGATCGTCGAGTTGCGCCTTGATCGCCTCCTTCAGGCGCGGGTGACCATAGCCGATATGGTGGACGCTGTTGCCATGGAAATCCATGTAACGGCGCCCCATCGTGTCCTCGATCCAGATGCCCTCCGCCTTGGCGATCGCAGTCAGGCAGGGGCTCGACAGGCTCTGGTGCAGGAAGGCGGCGGAGTCGCGCGCGAGCAGTTCGCGCGTTCCGGCGTCGCCGATTCCCGCCGACCAGTCGCTGCGTGCCGCGGAGGTGTTGGATTCGCCTTCGGTATGGACGATGGCGGCGGTTTCGGCGCGCATGACAAGGCCTCGGTTTGCGCCGGACAGGCGCTTCGAGTTTCAGAATGCCCGCGCCTTCTCGATCTGAAAAATCGCTATTTCATATCCAAGTATAAATTTTGGCGATATCAATCCGGATCAGCTTTTCGAGGCTTCTTCCGCCATGCGTCATGTCCAGCTTCGTGCCTTCCATCAGGTCGCGCTGTCCGGTGGCTTCTCGAAGGCGGCGCTCGCGCTCAACCTGACCCAGCCGGCGATCTCCGATCAGGTCCGCAAGCTGGAGGAGGAATACGACGTCGCGCTGTTCAGCCGCCGCCACCGACAAGTCGTCCTGACACCGGCCGGCCAGAGGTTGCTCGCGGTCACGCATCGCCTGTTCGGGGCCGAGGGCGAGGCTTTGGAATTGCTGCAGGAGGAGCGCTCGTTGCGCACCGGCGCGCTCAGGATCGTCGCCGATTCCGTCCATCACGTACTGGATGTTCTGGCCGCCTTCCGCGAGCGCCATCCCGGCATCCAGGTCTCGATCGCGCAGGGCAATACCGGCAGCATCGTCGAGACGCTGATCGGCTACGATGCCGAGATCGGGGTGCTCGGCGAACTCGCCGACGAGCGCCCCTTCGCAGTGCTGCCGCTCAATGTCTCGCCGATCATTGCCTTTGCGGCGAAGGGCCATCCGAGCTCGGCGCGTCCAGCGCTTTCACTGCAGGACCTCGCGAGCTGGCCGCTGGTCATCCGCGAGCGCGGTTCGCGCACACGGCAATTGCTGGAGCAGCGGGCGACGGAACAGGGTGTCACCCTGAGCTACTCCGTCGAGGCCGAAGGGCGCGAGGCGGTGCGCGCTATCGTGGCGGCGGGCGGCGGGATCGGCTTCGTCTCGGCGGCCGAATTCGGCGAGGACGATCCGCGGCTGGTGCGCATCCCGCTCGACGGGCCGCCGCTCCTCATGCACGAAAAGCTGATCTGCCTGCATGAGCGCCGCAACAGCAAAGTCATCCAAGCCTTCTTCGCGCTGGCGCGATCCCTGCGCAGGTAAGCAGCGCTAGGGCCGCGCCCTTCCCGTCCGCAACGCATGGGCCCACTCGGCGCGGCCGTTATCCTCGGCACGTCGGGCCGATTGCTCCCAGTCGTAAGCGACGAGGTGGTGCTCGATCACGATTTCCTCGCCGAGCGTGACGATGGCGAAGCGGGCATGGGGCATGCCGCTCTCGGAGACATGGGCCGCGTTCGTATCATGATAGGCCGGGTTTCCGACGCTGCCGGGATTGAGGACGACGGCACCTGAGCTCAACCGCGCCGCGCGCGGCTGATGGCTGTGCCCGCAAAGCATCAAGGGCGCGCTCCGCCCGGCAAGACGGTGCTCAATCGTCGGGATCGGCGACGGCACGAGATAGCCGTTCTGGACCTCCTCCATCAGATAGGTCGTGTCGTTGCCGGGACAGGCATGGAAACAGAGCGTTCCCTCCAGCGTGATCTCGACCGGCAGACCTGCAAGCCAGGCGCGGACTTCGGGATCGAGGGCCTGCCAGGCAAAGCTGTCCGACTCGCCCAGCCCAAGGACCGAGGCCGCGCCCAGCGCCCGATCGTGATTGCCCCGGACGTGGCTGATTTCACGCGAACGCAGCAAGGTTACCGTCTCGGCCGGCCAAAGCGGGCCCGAGGCGCAGTCGCCGAGATTGATCAGGCGATCGACGGACGCGCCGTCGAGCTTTGCCAGCACCGCTTCGAGCGCGGGCAGGTTCCCATGGATATCGGCGATCACTCCAAGGCGCACGGTGCGACTCGATCCTTCGTGGTTCGGTTCCACAGCCTAGCGAGCCGCGGCTGCAGGACAATGCCTGCTGCCGCAACCCGCGCTTATCTTTGTCGCCATTGCTGCAGGCGGCCGAAGACCAGCTGGTCGAGACCGACATGGAGCAGCTTCACGGCGATGGCCGTGGCCATGATGATGCTCGCCATGCCAGCGGCCGAGGCCATGGCGCCGGCTTCGTCCATATGGACGATCGCGATGGAGGCGAGCTTGGTGTCGGCGCCATAGAGGAAGATCACGGCGGAGACCGTGGTCAGCGCGTTGACAAAGACATAGACGGCGATGTCGAGGATCGCCGGCAGGCAGATCGGCGCGGTCACGCGGCGAAAGGTCGACCAGAACGGAACCTTGAGCGAAGCCGAGACCGACTCGAACTCGCCGTCGAGCTGCTTCAGGCTGGTCAGCGCCGTGATGTGCCCGACCGTGTAGAAATGCGCGATCGTGTTGATCACCAGGATCGTCAGCGTCCCGTAAAGGAAGCCGAGCGGGTTCCAGCCGGCATTGTAGAAGAAGACGTAGCCGAGGCCGAGCACGAGGCCGGGCACCGCCATCGGCAGCATTGCCAGGAACTGGGCGAAGGCGCGAAGGCGCGGAAAGAGCTTCACCTTCTCGATCAGGTAGGCGCCGGTAAAAATCAGCGCGGTACCGATCATCGCCGTCAGCGAAGCCAGCATGAGCGAGTTGGCATAGGTGCCCCAGCCGTCGGGCTCGACTTGCGCGAAGTCGTAGTTGCTCAGCGTCAGCGACAGGTTGTAGGGCCAGTATCTGACGAAGGAGCCCCAGAAGGCGATCGCATAGGGGCCGACGATGGCGAGCGCGATCAGGCTGACGAAGCCGAGAAGCGCGAGGTCGCGTTGCCGGTCGGCACGCGGGACGTAAGGCACGGCGCGGGCGGAGAGCATGGCGCTCTGGCGCCGCTGGACGACACGGTCGACGAAGAAGGCGAGCACGGCCGGCACCAGCAGGATGATGCCGACGACAGCGCCCATCGGGAAATTCTGCTGGCCGACGACTTGCCTGTAGGCGTCGGTCGCGAGAACGCTGAACTGCCCGCCGATCACCTTGGGAATGCCGAAATCGGTGATGACCAGCGTGAAGACGACGAAGGTCGCGCTGATCACGCCATAACGTGCGCCCGGCAGGGTGATCGTCCGGAAAATGCGCCAGCGCGAGGTGCCCATCGCGTCCGCCGCCTCGCGCAACCGCCCGTCGGAGAGCGCCAGCGCCGTGACCAGGATCAGCATCGCATGGGGGAAACTGTAGAGCGTCTCCGCCGCGATGATGCCCACCGGGCCGTAGAGCGAGGCGCCCATCATCCAGGATTTCAGCATGCCCTGGTTGCCGAAGAGATAGATCAGCGCAAGCCCCGACAGGAGGGAGGGCGCAAAGACCGGAATCATCGCCGCGGCGTAAAATGCGCCCTTGGCCGGGATGCAGCTGCGGCGCAGCGCATAGGCATAGAGGAAAGCGAGCGGCACCACGATCACTGTCGTCACGCTGGCGACGAGCAGGCTGTTGAGCAGCGAATAGAACAGGGAGGGCGTCGTCGCATAGCTGACGAAATTGGCGAGCCCGACGAACTTGCCGTCCGTATCCTCGAGGCTCTTGGAAAGAAGCGCCCAAAGCGGCAGTGCGATGATCAGGACCAGCACCGTGCAGAGCGCCAGGATCAGCGCGCCTGCGACATGGCGCTCTCCGATCCGCAGCGGCGACACTTTCACGGACGCATCGGTCATCGTCAGGCGCTGTGCGAGGTCGCTCATCGTCCCTCCCCGGCAAAAACGTGCAAGGCCTCGGGCGGAAAGGCGACAGCGCGCACCTGGCCGGGAACAATGCCGAGATCGCGCATCGCATTGGTCGAGAAATCGGCGGCGATCCGGGTCGCGCGCGATCCGGTCGGCTGGAGATGCGCCCGGCAGAAGGAGCCGAGGAAGGCGAGGTCCCCGATCGTCGCCTCGAAGCGGTTCAGCGTCTCCTCGCCGATGCCACGGGTACGGACCTCCTCGGGGCGCATCGCCAGCCTGACCGGCGTGCCCACGGCGAAGGGCGCGGCATTGGCGACGACGAGGTCGAGCTCGTCGACGCGGACCTTGCCCGGTCCGGTCACGACCGCATCGAGGAAGGTCATGTGCCCAACAAAATCCGCCACGAAGGGCGTCGCCGGGCGCCGGTAGATCTCCTCGGGCGAGCCGACCTGCTCGACCGCCCCGTCCCGCATCACGACGATGCGGTCGGCCATGGCCAGCGCCTCCTCCTGGTCATGAGTCACCATGATCGTGGTCACGCCCAGCCGCTGCTGCAGCGAGCGCATCTCGTCGCGCAGGCGCAGGCGGACCTTGGCGTCGAGAGCCGAGAGCGGCTCGTCGAGCAGCAGCAGCTCCGGCGCGGTGGCGAGCGCGCGGGCCAGCGCCACGCGCTGCTGCTGCCCGCCCGAGAGCTGGACCGGATATTTCTTGCCCTGATCCGGCAAGCCGACGAGCGTCAGGAGCTCATCGACGCGCCGGGCGATCTCGTCGCGCGAGCGGCGCCGGTTGACCAGCCCGTAGCCGACATTGTCGGCGACGGTGAGATTGGGGAAGAGCGCATAGGACTGGAAAACGATACCGAAATCCCGCTCCGAAGGGCTGGCATGCGAAACGTCGCGCCCGCTCATATGGATGGTGCCGCTATCCTGCTGATCGAGACCAGCGACCGCACGCAGCAAGGTCGTCTTGCCGCAGCCGGACGGACCGAGAAAGCAGACGAACTCGCCGCGATGGATATCGAGATCGATGTCGCGCAGCGCCCGGAAGGCGCCGAAATTCCTGGCGAGATTGCGGATCGAAAGGAATGGGGTCGTGTCGTTGGACATCGGGCCGGCCTTCATCTGAACGGACGGAGATCCGCTCCGCAAGCAATGGCGGAGCCTCTCCTGACGTCTTGCACAGACCATGCCGCCAGCCGCTCATGCGGGCTGGCGGCATGGCGGAGGCTCAGTTCTTCGGCGCCGCCTTGGACTCGTAGCGCTTCGACCATTCGGCGAGCACGCGCTCGCGGTTGTCGGCCATCCAGCCGAGATCGTTGTTGATCATCCCGGCTTCGGCATTGACGGGATAGCTGGCGGGCTTGGTCCCCACACCCGGGGCGGCAACGATCGCATAGGTCTTGGAGTAGAGCTCGTTCGCCGCCTTGGTCGTCGACCAGTCGGCGATCTTCTTGGTGAGGGCCATATTCTTGTTGCCCTTGACGATGGCGCTGGCCTCCATCTCCCAGCCCACGCCTTCCTTCGGGATCACGACCTCGATCGGCGCGCCCTTGCTCTTCTCGGAAGCCGCGCGCATGTCGAGCGCAAGCCCGATTGTGCGCTCGCCGCGGGCGGCCTGGACGCAAGGCGCCGAGCCCGAATGGAGATAGGCGCCGATATTCTCGTGCAGCCCGTCCATGAACCTCCAGCCCTCGGCCTCGCCCATGCTCTGCAGCCAGCCGGCGACCATCAGGTACCCGGTGCCGGACGAAGCCGGATGCGGCATCACGATCTTGCCCTTGAAGGCCGGGTTGAGCAGGTCCTTCCACGAACCCGGAACGGCTACGCCCTTGGCCTCGACGGTATTGTAGCAGACGACACCGAGATAGGCGTCCATACCCGTCCAGGTATAGGGCTCCTTGCTGTCGCGGAACGCCGGCTTCAGCGCATCGGCGCCAGCGGGCTTGTAGGCTTCGAGAAGCCCCGCCTTCTCGAACATCAGGAGGCTCGACGCCGCGAGCCCCATCACCATGTCGGCGCGGGGATTGTCCTTCTCGGCGAGGAAACGGGCGGTGATGACGCCAGTCGAGTCGCGGACCCAGACAACCTCCACCTCGGGCACGGCTTTCTCGATCGAAGCCTTGAAGGGCGCGAGCTGATCGTTCTCAAGGGCAGTGTAGACGGTCACCTTCGTCTTCTGCGCATGAGCGACGCCCGGAAGCGCCAGCGCGATAGCCCCGATGACGCAGGAAGCAAGCCAGTTCTTCATGTTCTCATCCCCTGTTTTGTGAGTAGTTTGAACGCTCTTGCGACGTTTTCTTCCCCTGACAGACGAAAACGCAGGCGGATCGCTCCGCCTGCGTTGGCTTTTCTTGTTTCACGCGGTCCAGGGCATCGACCACGTCTTGACGTTGGTGAAGGATTTCATGGCCTCGACGACACCCTCCTTGTAGCCGAGGCCGGAATCCTTGATGCCGCCGAAGGGGGACATCTCGATCCGGTAGCCCGGCACCTCCCAGAGATTGACCGTGCCGACCTCCAGATCGGCAACAAAGCGCTGGATGTAATCGTAGCGGTTGGTGCAGATGCCGGAAGAGAGACCATAGGCGGTAGAGTTCGATATCCGGATCACCTCGGCGATGTCGTCGGGCACGCGGATGATCGGGATCACCGGGCCGAAGGTCTCCTCATGCACCAGCTCGCAGGTGTAGGGGATCTTGTCGACCACGGTCGGGTGGAACAGCGCCCCTTCCGCCCGCTTGCCGTGGAGCACCTCGGCGCCCTTGGTCACCGCATCATCGACGCGGGCCTGGAAGAGCGCGGCCGAGCGGGCATTGATGACGCAGCCGACATCGGTATTGGGGTCCATCGGATCGCCGCATTTCAGCTTCTTCGCCTTCTCGACGACGAGCTTGGCGAAGGCGTCGGCGACGCTCTCGACCACCAGGATGCGCTTCACCGCCGTGCAGCGCTGGCCGGAGTTCTTGGTCGCGCCGGTGACCGCAAGTTCGGCCGCCTTATCAAGATCGGCATCCTCCATGACGATCAGCGGATCGTTGCCGCCGAGCTCGAGCACGATGCGCTTGTAGCCGGCCTTGTCGGCGATGTGCTTGCCGACGCGGACCGAGCCGGTGAAGGTCACCAGATCCGCATCGGGATCGGTGATCATGGCGTCACCCATGGTCGAGGGGTTGCCGGTGACGACCGACAGCATCTCCGGCGGCAGGCCCGCCTCGTAGAGCACATCGGCGAGCGCCAGCGCGGTCAGCGGCGTGAGTTCCGTCGGCTTGAGGACAAGCCGATTATTGGTCGCGATCGCCGGGGCCAGCTTGTGGCTGACCATGTTCAGCGGGTGGTTGAACGGGGTGATCGCCGAGATCACGCCGAGCAGCGGCTGGCGCGTGGTGAAGATCTTGCGCGCCTTGCCGTTCGGGGAGATGTCGCAGGAGAACATCTCGCCATCGTCCTTGATGGTGAGCTGCGCCGCGAAGGACCAGACGTCATAGGCGCGGCTCGCCTCATAGAGCGAGTCCTTCCAGCACAGGCCGGCTTCCGCCGTGATCAGCTTCGCGAACAGCTCCTTGCGGTCGCGCAGCAGTTCCGCCGTCTTCTGCAGGATCTGCTGGCGCTCGTAGCGCGAGAGCTTCGGCTTGAACGCCTTGGCCTTGGCGAAGGCCTCGCGGACATGCTCGGGCCGGGCGGCCGGGATCAGGCCGACGACGCTGTTGTCATAGGGATTATGGACCTCGACCATGTCGTCGGTCGTGACCAGCTTGCCGGCGATGCGCATCGCCTCGCGCCGCACCGGCGGCTTCACCGTCGCGTTCATCTCAGTTCACCAGGTTCAGGGCGACGTCGAAGACGTCGAAATTGCGGAGCGTGCGGCCCATCGGCACCGTGATCGGCCGGTTGGCGATCATCGGCACGCGCTGCTCGGTGATGCCGCCATGCGAGCGCAAAGGCTCGGTCAGGCCGGAGAGGTCGTGCCTGTCCGGCGAGGTGCCGATGACCTTCTGGCGCGTCGAGACGACCACGACATCGCCGATGCGGTCAGCCGGCAGTTCGAAGCGCTCGCAGGCTTCCGCCGAGGTCACCGCCAGCGCGATACCGTCGAGGCCGGAGATGCGGGCGGCGACCTCTTCCTGGCTGGCGCCATCAGGTAGATAGACCGTGGCGAAGGAGCCGAGCGCGCCGTGATGGACCACGTAAGGGTCGGTGATCGGCAGGATCACGCGCATCGTGCCCTTGCCGTACCATTCGTCCATCAGGCTCTGGAGATAGACGACATCCGGCTCGCCATTGGCGAGGTGCTTGTCGTTCATGCCGTGGTCGGCGGTGATGACCAGCGTGCAGCCGAGCGCGTCGAGCTTGCCGACATAACCGTCGAACATGGCGTAGAACGAGTCGGCCATCTCCGAGCCCGGCCCGGCCTTGTGCTGCACATAGTCGGTGGTCGAGAGATACATCAGGTCAGGCTTGAAGGTCTCCAGCAATTTGACGCCGGCAGCGAACACAAACTCGGAGAGATCGGCCGAGTAGACCGATGGCACGGGCATGCCGACGAAATCGAGCACGTTCTCGATGCCGTTCTCGGCCTTGTTGGCCTTGTCGGCCTTCTCCGAGGAGAAGGCGATGGCGCTGCCGGAGGCGAAGTCGAGACCCTTGCCGAGCAGGGTGCGCAGCTTGTCCTTGGCGGTGACCATCGCGACCTTGAAGCCGGCCTTCTGGAACTCGGCCAGGATGGTCGGCGCGCGGAGGAAGCGGGCGTCGTTCATCATCACCTCTTCCCTGGCCTCGCGGTCATAGAAGAAGTTGCCGGCGATGCCGTGCCAGACCGGCGGGCGGCCGGTGATGATCGAGAGGTTGTTCGGGTTGGTGAAGCTCGGGATCACCGAATAGGCATGGGTGCTGGCGCCGGTCTTCATGATCCGGTCAAGGTTCGGCGTCAGGCCCTTGGCGCTGGCGGCCTCGATATAGGCCGGCTCCGAGCCGTCCATGCAGATCACCACCGTCGGGCGCTGCGGCCGCGCATATTCGCGCCCGTTCGCAACGACATCCGAGCCGATCTTCGTGTGCATTGTCATCTCAGGGCTCCTCACGCGGCCGACTTCAGGCCGACGCCCATCTCATCAAGCACATCCGACACCGTGGCGACGAAGGCGCGCATGTCCTGCGCGCCGAGCGCGCCGATGCAGCCGATGCGGAAGCTGTCCGCGACCGTCAGCTTGCCGGGATAGATGACGTAGCCGGCATCCTTCAGCGCGTCGTAGAAGCGCTGGAAGACGAAGTTCTTGTCCTCCGGCATGTGGAAAGTGACGATGATCGGCGCCTGCCGGGCCGCCGGCAGCAGCGTGCGGAAGCCGAGCCCTTCCATGCCCTCGATCAGGATACGGGCGTTCTCGGCATAGCGCTCGCCGCGCCCGGCGACGCCGCCCTCGGCCCAGAACTCCTGCAAGGCCGCATGGAAGGCGACGATGACATGGATCGGCGGGGTGAAGCGGTACTGGCCGGTGCGCTCGAAGCCGGCATTCTGGTCGTGGAGGTCGAGCACCAGCGTGGTCGCATTGCCCTGGGTCTGCGCCAGCGCGCTCTTGCGGGCGATAACGAAGCCGAGGCCGGGAACGCCCTGGATGCACTTGTTCGAGGAGGCGGCGACCGCGTCGAAATAGACCTCGCGGCTGTCGAGCGGCAGGGCGCCGAAAGCACTCATCGAGTCGACCAGCAGGCGGCGGCCATGGCGCTTGGCCAGCGCCGCGATCGCCTCGACCGGGTTGCGGATGCCGCTGGTCGTCTCGCAATGAACCGTGAAGATATGGGTGATGGCGGTATCGGCCACGAGCATGCGGTCGATCTCGGCGAGGTCCGGCGGGGTGTCCTCGGCGGTCTCGTGGACCGCAACGGCGCGGCCGGCGATCTCGACGATGCGCTTGGCGCGCTGGCCATAGGCGCCGTTGATCAGGACCAGGATCTTGCCGTCGCGCGGCACGAAGGTGGTCAGCATCGCCTCGACGGCGAAGGTTCCGGAGCCCTGCATCGGCACGGTGACGAAGTCCTCGCCGCCATGGATGATCTTCGGCAGCTCCTCCAGAACCGCCTTGTTGATGCCGACGAAGGTCGCGTCGCGTGAACCCCAGTCATGCACCATCGCTTCCTTGATGGCCTTGCTGGTGGTCAGCGGGCCGGGAGTCAGGAGAAGCGGATCACCGGTTTCGGAGGAGGCAGGGCGGCGGGCCTGGGCCATGAACGGTCTCGCGATGTGTTGCGGCGGATGACCGGACGCTAGGACCGTGATTGACATAGGTCCAATACATCGTTTCCATATCTCCCATAGATAGGATCTATGGAAATATGGCCATCAGCTATTCCGGCCTCGCCGCCTTTCATGCCGTCGCCGAGGCGCAGAGCTTCACCGGCGCGGCCAAGACGCGCCATGTCAGCCAGCCGACCCTGTCAGCCCAGGTGCGCGGGCTGGAGGACGCCTATGGCGTCCGGCTGTTCGACCGCGCCGGGCGGCAGGTGAAGCTGACCCCGCTCGGGCAGAGCCTCTTCATCATCACGACCAAACTGTTCTCGGCGGAGGACGAGGCGGAATCGCTGCTCGCCGGCAGCCGTACACTCCAACGCGGGCATCTACGGATCGCGGCCGACAGCGCCACCCATGTCATGCCGGCCCTGGCGCGCATGCGCGAGCGTTATCCCGGCCTGACCTTCTCGCTGAGCATCGGAAACTCCTCGGAGGTCGTCGACCAGATCATGGATTTCGCCGCCGATGTCGCTATCACGGCGCGGGCCAACTCCGACCCGCGCATCCACAGCGTCCGATTGCGCTCGGACGATCTGGTCGCCTTCGTCTCGGACCAGCATGAGCTGGCCAAGCATGACCACATGCCGATCGAGGCCTTCGCCGGCCAGGATATCGTACTGCGCGAGCGCGGGTCGATCACGCGCGAGGTCTTCGAGAACAGGCTCTCCACCGCCGGGATCAAGCCGGCGAACCTGCTGGAGGTGCAGTCGCGCGAAGCGGTTCGCGAGGCCGTGGCCTTCGGCTTCGGAATCGGCGTGGTCTTCGCCGCGGAGTTCAGGCCTGAGGACGGCCTGAAGCGCATCATCATCACCGGCGCCGATTTCGACGTCGGCGAATACATCGTCTGCCGGGCCGAGCGCCAGCGCCTGCCGCTGGTGCGCAGCTTCTTCGAGACCGTTCAGGACGTCATCGACGCGCGCTGACCGAAAGCGGCTGCGGACGTCCTGCCCGTTCCAGCGCAGCTGGCCCAACGCCGCTCGGGCGAGCGAGCGGCCCCGGCGCAAATCGCGACCCCGGCCAAGGCTCCGGAAATTTGAAGGACAGGTCGGCGGGCCCGGGCCATACCTCTGGCGCCCGAAAACGCGGCTGATCTCTTAGCCTTGCATGGATATCCGCACACTGCCGAGGATCTCCGAGGTATTCGCCTCCCTCTCCCGGCCGCGACGCCGGTGCCTGAGGCTCTAGTCTTCGACCCGCTGAACGGCGGCTGCCCGCATTGCAAATGGCTTGATATCAACCTCGGCCACACGCGCGATGAGAAGTGCTATCCGCATCTAATGATCGAGGACATGCAGGTCGATCGCGATCCCGATCGTCGCATCGCCAGGGACAAGGCCCCCCGATATCGAAAACTACCTGAGGGTCATGGCATGGCTGAAGCCGAACCAATGCCCCCTCACCACGCCCCTGCCGAAATGGCGGGCGGGGAGGAGATCGCCAAACTGATTCAGGCGCGCCGCTCCCTTCAACCAAGTTGCTGCCTAAAGCCCGGCGCCCTCTTCGCTCTGATCCTGGCGGAGACGGAACGAGAATTACAAGTATTCATTCCACATGCTTCTGAAAGCCGGCGGCAGGCTGGACAGCCAAAAGTGTCAAATCAGCCATTCCGCCAGGGCAACAACCCAAACACCCGCAGCGATCAGCGCGGCAATGAGTACAGCCAGAGAACCGCAATCCTTGGCCAGCTGGATATTCTTGTTGAACTCGGGGGTCACCGCATCGCATACGGCCTCGATACCGGTGTTAAGCACTTCCACCATGATCAGCGCCAACAACGCACCGATCAGCAAGGCGAAACTGCTCCAACTTCTTGCGACGACCCAGCCTATCGGGAGCGATAAGATGAGCACAAAAAGCTCCTGCTGAAAGGCTTTTTCGCTTGCGGCCAGCCTGCGGAATGCCCGCACAGAATTGAAAAACGCGTTGATCAGGCGCTGCATGCCCGAAACCCTCCTGAACATAGGTATCGGATAATGCATGGTATGCTTTGTTCAAAGTGTTAGAGGCGGTTAGGAAGATGGGAGAAACGAAAGGCGGCTCAGATGAGCCGTAACCATACTGCCGGGGAGTGATGGCCAAGCCGTCACGCGAGCTTTCGGGCGACGGCGAAGATAATGTCCGTCTTATTTTGGCACGCCATTTATCACATAAAGAACCCGAACGAATTCGTCGGGTACGGTGCTCCCGAAGCTGCGAGTATAAATTTTCTGTATGGCATGACTGCGATAGAGATCTGCAAGAGTGGCATCCACGAGCGCGCGGAACGCCCCATCGCCTCTCTGTATCGCGAGCGCGTAAGTTTCAAATGTATAGTAATTATTCTCCAATTGAATCGATTTAGATTCCTTACTATCGCGGATATAATAGCTCAAAATCCCCCTATCGCCAAAATAGACGTCTATTTTATTTTTTGTCAGATCCCTAATTCCATCAGCATGCGAAACTGATGGAACAATATTAGCCTTGATATCCATTTGCCATAAGATTGATTTCAAGGCCTGCTCGGCAGTCGTCCCCTGAAGGACCCCGATATTTTTCCCATTGAATTCAGAGATGCTGGTGGGCCCATTTTTACGATAAACGGCTCCGACCCCATCGATCATCGTGGGATAAGAAAAATCCACCATCTCACGCCGGGATGAAGTAACAGACGTCGGGTCGCAGAGAATGTCGATCTTTCCGTCTTTGACCGCATCCAGACGGTCATTCGCCGAAACCTCAATGTACTCGATTTTCAGCCGCGGATTTTCGATCTTCGTGCTTACCGCCCTGCCCATCTCGCGGCACAAATCAACCATGTAGCCGGAGTATTCTCCGCTCGCGCCGCGATAAGAATACGGTGGGGCATCGGCCCGCACTCCCAGACGCAGCGTTCCTGTCTCTCGGGCCCGCAAAAGAGTGTCTGCCCCCAGAGCGGCAGTCGAGACCATCGCCCCCAGGAGCCCAAACCAACCCGCCCGCATCATCGTTCGCTTCCCTAGCCGCCATATTGCTTTGGATGCTCAATTGGCAGATGCATCGCGTCGAGACCAGCCAACATCGATCATACGCCCCCTGCCGCAACAGCGATTGCAATCGCTGCTGACTTGGAACGGGAGAGCCGTCGATTGCCCGAAATGGACCCAGACCCATCCTTCGTCGCCCGCCGGTGGCTGCTGATCCCGTTGGGGCTCGGCGCCGTGATACGGGGGACGATATTCCCCAGGCCGTCGACGCCGCCGCCAACGCTGAATTCACAGAGCCATCGAAGAGGCAGAGATCGGCGTCGGGCAGGTCTCGGTCTCAGGTCACGCCGAGCAGCTTTTTCTCGAGACGCTCGATGAACTCGCCTTGCGCCGCCAGGATGCGCAACCGTGCTTCGGGAAGCGAGAACCAGGCCGCACGGTCGATTTCGGGGAACCGGTGAATCCGACCGCTGCCGCGCGGCCATTCCATCTCAACCTCGCTGCCAGAACGAATCCGCTCCGTGTCCAGGTCGCCCTCGACGGCAAAGGCTTCGACGATTTTCCCGGATCTTTGTCGAATGCATCCGAGCGGAGCGAGAGCCCCCTCGAGCACGGTTCCCAGCTCTTCGGCGAACTCCCGCCGCGCCGCATCTTCGGCGGTCTCCGCCGGACATGGCTCGCCCTTCGGGATGGACCAGGCGCCGAAATCCTTGTGCCGCCAGAACGGGCCACCGGGGTGGACGAGGAGAACCTGGGTTCCTTCCTCCGCAACGCGATACATGAGAATCCCGGCACTCGACGCAGTCATCGAAAAAACTCCCGTCGCCTCCGGATTTTGCGTTGCGTCAAAGACCGGATGACGCCCTCGGAGGAAACTCTCCATTGCCGCCATTCAGGCAGCCGAGACAATTCAGGAGGTTCACATGCCTACGACGAAGCCTGTCTCCAATTCGCTCGCTCCGGACCAGATCGGCCCCAGCGCCATGGTCGACGAAGGCATGCAGATCGTCAAAGCGCAGCTCGCTTCGGCAACCGTGCTGCCGCAGAAAATCTGGGAGACGCAGTTCGCGATCGCCTCGGAAATCTTGGCCTTCCTGGGCCACCGCATGCAAGCCCAGGCCGAGTTCTGCGCCAGGCTCGGCAGCTGCAAGGAAATCGGCGAGGCGGTGGACGCCCAGCAGGATTTCGCCAAAGGCGTCGGCGGCGCCTATGCCGACGAGGCCGAGAAGCTGTCGACACTCGCCCGGAAGAACATGGATGCCTGGACCGGGGTCGGCGCCCAGTATGTGTCGGGCTGGACTGGCGACCACAAGGCCGCTGCCTGACGGGTCTATCCGGAAACCTGTCTGAGTCGGGATTGGCGTTCGGCTCAGACGGCTATCCGGCTGACCTCACCACGGCCAAGGCATCCTCGGCGATGACTGCTTCCTCGTCGGTCGGGATCACGAAAGCCGCCACGCGGGCTTCGGCCTTGCTGACCCGCGCTTCGTTGGCGGCGTTGGCGGCCTCGTCGAGTTCGAGACCCAACCATTTCAGCCGTCTTGTCACGGCCGCGCGGATCGGCGGTTGATGCTCGCCGATGCCCGCCGTGAAAACGATCGCATCGAGCCCGCCCAGCGTTGCCGCGAGCCGGGCGACCTCCCCTGCGATGCGGAAGCAGAACAGGTCGAGCGCCTCGCGCGCCTCGGGCCTGTCGCTGTCGATCAGGTCACGGCTGTCGGCGCTGATGCCGGAAACGCCGAGCAGGCCGCTACGGCGGTAGAGCAGATCCTCCAGCCGGCCAGCATCATAGTCCCCCTCGGCGAGCAGATGCAGCAGGACGCCAGGGTCCAGCGCCCCGCAGCGCGTCGCCATCGGGATGCCGTCGAGCGCCGAGAAGCCCATCGAGGTATCGCGGCTGACGCCGCCTTCCAGCCCGCAGAGGCTGGCACCGCTACCGAGATGCGCGACCACGACGCGGCCCTTGGCGAGCACGGGGTCGCGGCGCGCCAGCTCGCCCGCGATGAAGCGATAGGATAGGCCGTGAAAGCCGTAGCGCTTGATGCCCTGATCGTGCATCGCGCGGGGAATGGCGAAGCGGCGCACGATATCGGCATGAGTGCGGTGAAAAGCCGTATCGAAGGACGCCGTCTGCGGCAGATCGGGACGCAAGTTGCGGATCGCCCGGATCAATCCGAGCCCTTGCGGTTGATGGAGCGGCGCCAGCGGCACCAGCGCATCGAGCGCTTCCAGCACGGCATCGTCGACCCGGACGGGGCCGTCGAAGCGGTCGCCGCCATGGACGATGCGATGGCCCATCGCCACGACGGTGCCGAGGTCGAAATGCCAGGAGAGTCGCCGGAAGGCTTCGTCCAGTACGATATCGAGCGTATCGCCGGGCTTCGCCTCAAGAGCGATATCGAAGGTATCGGGACCCTCGACCAACCGAAATCGCAAGGGCGGTTCGCGGAAATCGATCACGCCCTTGCCGATCCGCTTCAGTCTGGCCTCGCCAAACGCGAACAGCCCGATCTTCACCGTCGAAGAACCGGCGTTGAAAGTGACAAGAAGCCGCTCGCTCATGCCGGTACCGTCAGTGGCCGGCGATGGGCGGCGACGAGCTTCGCCAGTGCTGCCGAGGCGATGCGCGTCTTCAGGGAATCGGCCCGGCTCGTCAGGATGATCGGCACCCGGGCGCCGAGCACGAGCCCAGCGGCATCCGCATTGGCGAAATAGATCAGTTGCTTGGCCAGCATGTTCCCCGCTTCCAGATCGGGCACGAGCAGGATATCGGCCTGTCCGGCGACCGGGGAAACGATGCCCTTGGTCCGTGCGGCTTCCGGGCTGATCGCGTTATCGAAAGCGAGCGGGCCGTCGACCTTCGCCCCCGTGATCTGGCCGCGCGCCGCCATCACAGTGAGCGCAGCGGCATCGAGCGTCGAAGGCATCCGGTCGCTGACGGTCTCCACCGCTGCGAGGACCGCCACCAGCGGCTCCTCCAGCCCGAGGACATGCAACATGTCGATCGCGTTCTGGCAGATGTCGCGCTTGTGCATCAGCGTCGGCTGGATGTTGACCGCCGCATCCGTCACGATCAGCGGCTTGGAATAGGCCGGCAGGCTCATGGCATAGACATGGCTGATGCGACGCTCCGTCTTCAGGCCCGAGCCCGGGGCGACGACGGCACCCAGCAATTCGTCGGTATGAAGGCTGCCCTTGACGAGGGTAGCGACCCGGTCCGCTACCGCGAGCTCGACGGCGCGCGCCGCGGCGGCATGGCTGTGCGGGGCATGTTCGATCGCGATCCCGTCGAGCGAGACGCCGGCCTTCTCAGCGGCAGCCTGTATCCTGGCCTCCGGGCCGACGAGGATCGGCTCGAGCAGCCCTTCGTCGCGAACCTCGATCGCCGCGAGGATGGCTTCCGGCGAGCAGGGATGGACGATCGCGGCGCTCATGGGCGGCAGGGCGCAGGCCTGCGCCACGATGCTGTCGTAGCGATCAGAGTGTTTCAGCGTAACCTCGGGCAGGCGCAGGCGCGGCCAAGTCACGCGCCGCCCAGGCGCAAGTACCGTCGCCACGCCGGAGAGTACCGTCTCGTCGCGTTGATTGGAGCAGACCGTATCCAGCACGACGGTTCGCTTCGCGGCGTCCTTGCTTTTGACCGTGACAGTCGCCGTTACGGTATCGCCGGGCGTCACAGGTTTCAGAAAGCGGAGATCCTGCCCGAGATAGATCGTGCCCGGCCCTGGCAGTTTCGTACCGAGCACCGCCGAAACCAGCGCCGCCGTCCACATCCCATGTGCGACGACATGCCCGAACAGATCGCTCGCCGCGAAGGCTGCATCCAGGTGAGCGGGGTTGGCATCCCCCGAGACGGCAGCGAACAGCTCGATGTCGTCAGGCCGGACGATGCGGACCACGGACGCGCTTTCCCCGATCGCGATCTCGTCGAAGGTCCGGTTGGTGAGAAGCTCCTGGTCCAAGGCTCACCTTTGCATCACATAGGTTCCCGGCGCATCGCAAAGCGGCTCGCGGTCACTTCCTGCACCACCAAACGCGGGAGGCACGACCTGCTCGGGCGACGATAGGCCATCGAGCCATTCCGTCCAGGCCTCCCACCACGAACCTTCGCGCATCCGGGCCTCGGCGAGCCATTCGTCGGGGCCGAGACAGATGTCGCCATGCTTCTTCGGCATGATCCGATAATGACGCCCCGGATGGCCCGGCTCGCTGACGATCCCCGCGTTATGACCTCCATTGGTCAGCACGAACGTCAAATCGGCATCAATCAGCAGATGCAGCTTGTGGACGGAGCGCCAAGGGGCGACGTGGTCGCGCTCGGTCGCGACCGCGAACGTCGGCGTTCGGATATTCTGGAGCGCGGCAGGCCGTCCCTCCACCATGAATCGGCCGCTCGCCAGATCGTTGTCGAGATAGAGGCCGCGCAGGTATTCCGCCTGCATGCGATAGGGCATGCGCGTGGAATCCGCGTTCCAGGCCATCAGATCGAACATCGGTGAGCGTTCTCCCATCAGATATTCGTGCACCAGCCGCGACCAGACCAGATCATTCGAGCGCAGGAGCTGAAAGGCTGCGGCCATCTGGTCAGCCGATAGATAGCCCCGGTTCCACATCATGCTGTCGAGAAAGCGCAGCTCGCTCGAATCGATGAACAGCGCGAGCTCACCCGGCTCGCTGAAATCGGTCTGGGCCGCCAGGAACGTCAGGGAAGCCAGCCGCTCGTCGCCGTCGCGCACCATCGCCGCCGCCGCGATGGCCAGAAGCGTCCCGCCCAGACAGTATCCGGCAGCGTGCACCTTGCGACGAGGCATGATCGCGGCGATGGCATCCAGCGCGGCCATCACGCCACTGCGGCGATAGTCGTCGAGGGCGAGTTCGCGGTCGTCGGCATCGGGATTGCGCCAGGAGATGCAAAAGACCGTGTACCCTGCGCCGACGAGGTAGCGCACCAGCGAATTCTCCGGCGACAGGTCGAGGATATAATATTTCATGATCCAGGCGGGCACGATCAGGATCGGCTCGGCATGGACGGTCGGCGTCGACGGCGCGTATTGAATCAGCTCGATCAGGTGGTTGCGGAAGACGACCTTGCCGGGCGTCACCGCCACGTCCCGACCGACGACGAAGCGTTCGGAACCGACGGGAGGCCGTCCGGCAAGCTGCCTTTGCAGATCCTCAGTCCAGTTCCTCCAACCCTCGATGAAATTGGAACCGCCCGTCTTGCGAGCGCGCTCGATCACCTCCGGATTGGTCAATGGATTGTTCGAGGGAGAGAAGACATCCAGGATCTGGCGAGCAATGAAGGAGACGACCTCCTCATGATGGCGCTCGACACCCGGCACCTCGTGCGTGACGTTGTGCCACCATTGCTGATTGAGCAGGAAGGCTTGCGCCATGAAGCTGAAGGGCTGCGTACGCCATTCCGGAGCCGAGAAACGGTAATCGCCAGGCAGCGGCTCGATGCAGGGGGCAGCATCCGGCTCCAAACGCCCGGATATGGCATGTCCTCCGAGACGGGTAGCCTTGCGCACGGCCTTGCTGGCGAGTTCGAGCTGCTTGCCGGGCGCACCGGCCAGATGAATGGCCCAGTCGAGATAGGCCAGCATCAGGGATGCTGGCGACAGGCCGCCCGTGAATTTCGCCGTCACGCTTTCGCGGGCACGGTCGATCGCCGAGAACGCCTCCTCCCCGGAGGTGACCTCCCTGCAAGATTGCTGCCGCTGAAACTTCCGAACCAAACCGGCTCGTGGCGAGGAATGCATGGCTTCTTCCTTCGAATTCGTCGCCAGCATGCACTCCAAAAGCCATGCGTTCCTTGAGCTTGGTCAAAGCCGCCATGTCATTGTCCCGGTAGGTTCTTCAGCGCGCAGAGCGGGAGAAGCCCATGAAGGCGATGGTTCTGAACGCCGCGGGCAGCCCTCTCGTCGCAGAGATGCGTCCCGATCCCGTCCCTGCCCCGGGAGAATTGCGGATCAGGGTCGAGGCTTGTGCGATCTGCCGCACCGATCTGCATGTCGTCGATGGCGAACTTCCCGATCTGCAATGCCCGCGTGTCCCCGGCCATGAGGTGGTCGGCCGGATCGATCTGGTCGGGGCGGGTGCCGCCCCCGAGCTGATCGGTCGACGCGTCGGCCTCGGATGGCTGGGGCATGCATGTGGGCACTGCCCCTATTGCCGTGCCCTGCGGGAAAATCTCTGCGATTCCCCGGCATTCACCGGATACACGCGTGATGGCGGCTTCGCCAACCATGTCATTGCCCACGCGACCTATGTCTTTCCTCTCGACGAATTCTCCGATCCCGTCGCTGCCGCTCCCTTGATGTGCGCGGGGTTGATCGGATGGCGCAGCCTGCGCAGCGCCGGCGCCGCGCGGCGGATCGGCCTCTACGGATTCGGCGTGGCGGCGCACATCCTTGCCCAGATCTGCCATTGGCAGGGACGCGAGGTCTATGCCTTCACCCGCCCGGACGACGAGGCGGCACAGGCCCATGCCCGGTCGCTCGGTGCGTGCTGGGCAGGAAGCTCCGCGGAAAAGCCGCCGGTGGCGCTCGACGCGGCACTGATCTTCGCGCCTGTCGGAACACTGATCCCGCTGGCCCTGAGCGCCGTCGTGAAGGGCGGACGCGTCGTCTGTGGCGGCATCCATATGAGCGACATTCCAAGCTTCGGCTACGATCTGCTCTGGCACGAGCGGGAGCTGGTCTCTGTCGCCAATCTCACGCGAGCCGACGGCCATGAATTCCTGGCCGTCGCGCGGCAGGCCGGGATTGCCACGAAAACCGCAGTCTACCGGCTGGAACAGGCGAACGAGGCCTTGTCGGACCTGCGCGCCGGCCGGCTGCAAGGCGCGGCGGTCCTGGTGCCATGAAGTTCTCGAAGCTCGTCGCCGCGATATCCGAGCCCCCTCGTCCGCATGCGCAGGGCCTGTTTCTACCATCCTCGTTTCTACGCTTCGTGCTGTTATCCGGCGGTTGGCACCAGGCGGCAGTCTGCGCTCTGTCCGTCGCCGTTTTCCTGCTCAACACCGCGCCGATCGAGACACAACGGCGCATCATCGACACCGCTGTCCATGTCGGTAGCATCAGTGCCATCCTGACCTTGGTCACACTGCAAATCGGGCTCGTTCTGGCCTACGGCCTGGCGAAGCTGGCGATGAACGTCTACCGCGCCTGGCTCGGTGAAGGAGCGACCCGGGACCTGCGGCTCGTCGTGACGCAGCGCCTCGAACATGGGGACAAGGAAGGTTCCAGCCTGGCGAACGGAACCGGGCTTGCCATGATCCTCGCGGAAGCGGATGACATCGGCGCCTTCGTCGGCTCGAGCCTCAGCCTTCCCATCGTCGAGATCGGCTTTCTGGCGAGCATCTTTGTCTATCTCGCCTTTCTCGACCTGAGGATGATGGGCGCCAGCCTCCTGATCCTCACGCCGCAATTCGTGTTCGTGCCCCTGATGCAGCGAGCGATCAACCGCCGCGTCGCGCAGCGAACGCGTCTCCTGCGACGTTTCGGCGACGAAATGCTGTCGCCCTCGAAAGCGGAATCGAGCGCCCCCAGGCTAGACGAGATCTTTGCGGTCGACATTGGCGTCTTCGGGATCAAATTTTCCCTGAATTTCCTGATGAATCTGACCTATTCCCTGGGCAGCCTGCTGGTGCTCGGCATCGGCTGCGTGCTGGCGGTGCAGGGGCAGACCGAGATCGCCACTGTCGTCACCTTCCTGTCGGCCACGACGAAGATCGTCGATCCCTGGAACGACGTCGTCGACTGGGCACGCGGCTTCGCGATAACGATCGTCAAATACGATCTCGTCATCCGGGCGCTCGAGACGGCGCCTGACGGCACTCCCTTCGCAACCGCTGCGACTCGCTGAAGTCACGACGCTCAAAAGGGCCGGAAACGGCGTACGTCCGAATGACGATCGCGAACCGTTCCTCGATCCCCCGCAGGGTGCATCGCCAACGGTTTCAGCATCTCGGCGAACCCGAGATAGAAGGCGGCGATGATCAGGATGGCGAGCAGGACCGGAGCCGGCAGCGCGACGAAGCCGAAGGGATGGCCGAGCGGCGTCAGGGCCAGGATCAGCGCCAGGGCGAGAGCCCCGAACGAGGTGATGACGAGGAAACGATGCGGCCGGCTGCGCCAGCAGGGAGCCGCCGTACGGATGACGAAGATCACCAGGATCTGCGTCAGGATCGACTCGACGAACCAGGCCGTCCTGAACATCTCGATGCCTGTACCAAACAGGCCGAGCAGGACGGCGAAAGTCGCCGCATCGAATACGGACGAAAGTGGTCCCATCACGAGCGTGAAGCGCAGCACTGCATGCATGTCCCAGCGCTGCGGCTTCGCAAGGTCGGCAGGGTCCGCCTCGTCGAAAGGGATACCGACCTCGGAGAGGTCGTAGAGCATGTTGTTGATCAGGATCTGCAATGGGTTGAGCGGCAGGAACGGCAGCACCATCGATGCCAGCGCCATCGAGAGCATGTTGCCGAAATTCGAGCTCGTGCCCATGCGGACATATTTCATGATGTTGGCATAGGTGCGCCGGCCCTCTGAGATGCCCTGCGCGAGAACGCCGAGATCGGGCGCGAGCAGGACGATCGCCGCGGCCTCGCGGGCGACTTCGGTCCCGCCCTCGACGGAGAGGCCGACATCCGCGGCATGGATCGCCGGTGCGTCGTTGATGCCGTCGCCGATGAAGCCCACCGTGTGGCCCGCCCTGCGCAGGGCCAGGACGAGGCGCGCCTTCTGCTCCGGCGCGACCCGGGCGAACAGGTCTACCTCACGAACGCGAGCGGACAGGGCGGCCTCTCCCAATGCTGCGATCTCCTCGCCCGTCATCAGGCCCCGCGCCGGAAGCGCCAGGGTTTCGGCGAGGTGGCGGACGACCGGAGCGGCGTCTCCCGAAATCACCTTGACGCGGACGCCGGCCGTCGCGAGCCGGCGGGCAGCATCACCCGCCGAGGCCTTGGGCGGGTCGATGAAGGCGGCACAGCCCGCGAAAACGAGACCGGCTTCGTCGTCGAGAGACAGATCATCGCTTCCCGGGGGCATCGCGCGACGGGCAATACCGAGCAGCCGCAAGCCCTGCGCCCCTTTCTCTTCGAAGAGGGCCATGAGCTTGCCTCGTCGGGCATCGTCGAGCTTTTCAGCTCCCCCATCCTCGCGTTCGAACCTGTCACACCGGTCGAGCAGGCCTTCGGGAGCACCTTTGACGATCATCACCCGCTCATCGCCCCTCGCTACGAGGACGGAGGAGCGCCGCCGCTGGAAATCGAACGGCAGATCGGCCAGGGCACGCCACGCGCTGTCGTCGTCTTCCGAATTGGCCAGCAAGGCAGTGTCGAGGTTGTTGCGCAGCCCGCTGCAAAAGCGGCTGTTGAGGCAAGCGAGCTCGGTGACGCGCGCATTATCGATGCCGTCGCAGTCGAAGCTTCCGACATGGGCGATCCGCGCTTCTGTCAGCGTCCCGGTCTTGTCGGTGCAGAGAACGTCCATCGCCCCGAGATCATGGATCGCGGACAGCCGCTTCACCACGACCTGGCGTTGCGCCATCCGCATCGCGCCCCGTGCGAGCGTCACAGTCATCACCACCGGCAGCAGCTCCGGTGTCAGCCCGACGGCCAGCGCGACGGCGAACAGGAAGCTCTCGATCGACAGCCCGTGGCGCACGAGCTGCGTCAGCAGCACGAACAGGACGAGAAAGCCGGTGAGGCGCAGGATCAGCATGCCGAGCCCGTGAACCCCGCGCTCGAAGGCGGTGGGCGGCTCACTCGCCTGCATGGAACGGGCGATCGAGCCCAGCCGTGTCTGCGCACCCGTCGCTGCGACGAGCATCCGGACCTCTCCGGCAACGAGGCTGGTTCCCCCGAAAAGGGCGCTGGCGGTTCCGTCGGCGGCGGAATCCTCCGGAGCTGTCAGCTTCTCGACGGGAAAGGGTTCCCCCGTGAGAGCCGCTTCGTCTGCCATTGCGTCGTGGCTCTCAAGGATCAGGCCGTCCGCCGGGATGAGATCACCGGCATGAAGCGCGACGACGTCACCAGGAACCGCCTCCCGTACCGGAACTTCAACGAGCCGTCCGCAGCGAAGGACCGTGACCTGCACCGCCACCGCGCGGCGGAGTGCCTCGACGGCATTCTCGGCCTGGGTCTCCTGGAAGACGTCGAGGGCGATCGAGGTCAGCACGATGAGAACGATGATGATCAGGCTTTGCCAATCGCCCGTCGCTCCCGAGATCAGCGCGGCAATCAGCAAGATCGCGATCAGGGGCTCGACGAGCCTTTTGGCGATCTTGAAGAACAGCCCGCGCCGCAGGCTCGTCACGGCGAGATTGGGGCCGAAGCGTTTCAGCCGCTCGGCCGCCTCGACATCGCTCAAGCCGTCCGGCGTTGCCCCGAGACGTTGCAGCAATCCATTCCGCCCATTCCGCCAGAACTCCCCGTCGCCGGTCGTCGCTGCTTTCGCGGATTCCGTCGCCATACCGGTTTCCCTCGATGCACTCGCCGACCCTGATGATGGTCCGGGCGCGGTGACGCGCTGGTTCCTCGCTGCTGGCGTTCAGGGCGTGATCGCGACCTTCAGGACACCATCGCGCTGATGCGAAAACAACTCGTAGGCATCCTTGATCCGTTCCAGCGGGAAACGATGCGTAACCAGTGGGCCCAGATCGACCCGGCTGGAGGCGACGACGTCGATCAGGCGCCGCATGCGTTCCTTCCCGCCGGGGCAGAGCGTGGTGACGATGCGGTGGTCGCCAAGCCCTGCGGCGAAGGCGCCGAGCGGGATCGTCAGGTCGCTCGAATAGACACCGAGCGACGACAGCGTTCCGCCGGGACGCAGCACCCGCAATGCGGCGGAGAAGGTCTCCTGGCGGCCCAGGGCCTCGATCGCCACGTCGACACCTCTGCCATCGGTGAGCCGCATGATTTCATCGACCGGGTCGCCCTTGGAAAAGTCGACGATCTCGTCGGCGCCGAGCCTGCGAGCCATCGCCTGTCGCTCCGGGACGCTCTCCACGGCGATGATGCGCGTCGCGCCCATCAGCCGGGCGCCGGCCGTGGCGCATAGCCCGATCGGACCTTGCGCAAAGATGGCGACGCAGTCGCCGATCCTGACCCCACCGCTTTCGGCGCCGGAGAACCCGGTCGACATGATGTCCGGACACATCAGGACCTGCTCGTCCGTCAGCCCTGAAGGCACATGCGCGAGATTGGCCATGGCGTCCGGCACCAGCAGATACTCGGCCTGGGCGCCATCGATCGTGTTGCCGAAGCGCCAGCCGCCCATGGCCTTGAAGCCGTGGCGCGTGTCGGCGCCATCCTGCGAGGCGCAGCCGCAGAGGCAGGCGGCGCTATGCCCGGAAGGCGTTATAGCGCCGGCGATCACGCGCTGACCCTCCCGGAAGCCCCTCACCTCGGACCCGAGCTTCTCGATAACGCCGACCGGTTCATGGCCGATGGTGAGGCCGCGCGCGACAGGATACTCACCCTTGAGGATATGGACGTCGGTGCCGCAGATCGTCGTGGTGGTGATACGCAGCAACGCATCGAGCGGTCCGACATCCGGGACCGGCTTTTCCTCGATCTCGATGCGGCCGGGCTCCACGAATACGGCCGCGCACATCATCCTGGGCCGGGCCTTTCGCGTGTTTCCCTGCGAAGGCCTCACATCAGATTGAAGAACTGGCGACATGATCGCTCTCCGATATCGACGAGATGAAATCAGCCTGCCGCAAACCGGTGCTGTTGGATTTGACACAGCGCAAAACCGCGAAAAAACACGCGTGCGTTTGATGAAAATCAATGTGACCGACGTGCTTCCGTCGTTCGATAGCGCACCGGGAACTGCCATCGACGCGGAGGTTGGCATGAACGACATTACTCTCTCTTCGAGCACCGTAGCGAAGGCGCATGCCGTTCGCGGCACGGCCTATCGCGACATCGCCACCCATCTCGATGGTTCTCCCGAAGACGAAACCCGCCTTGCTCACGCCGAAGCCCTCGCCGCGAGCTTCGGAGCTCGGATCACCGGCATCTTCACGAACCTTCTGCCCGATCCCGCTCTCTTCGCCGGAGACTTCGGTATCACCGCGATCGGCCAATTGGTTGATGCAGCGACGGAGGAAGGAGACGTCAGCGAGAAGCGGCTTCGGCAGCGCCTGGCGCGGCTGGACCCCACGCATGAGCTGCGCCGGCTGGACGGTTTCCCCGGTCTTCTCGAACAGGCCGTCACCAGCGAAGCGCGTTGGAACGACCTCTTCATCGCGACCTGCCCGCGCGATGATGGCAACAGCCGCTGGCGCTCCATGATCGAGAGCGTCATGTTCGACGGAGGTAGAGGACTGTTCCTTCTGCCGCCAAACGCCGCGTTACGGTCTCCCATCAAGACCGTGCTGATCGGATGGACCGATACGCGGCAGAGCGCCCGAGCCGTGGCCGAGGCCCTGCCTCTGATCGCTCGCGCGACAGAGGTCCATATCGTCACGGTCAGGGAAGAGGCCCATGGGAGGATGGGAGGCGCCGAAGTCCTCGCCGATATCAGTGCCCATCTCGCCCGGCACGGCGTCGAGACGACGGCAACCGTCCTTAACACGGAGATATCCGCGACCGACGCTCTCCTTGCCGAAGCGCGCAGAATTTCGGCGGACCTGATGGTCGTCGGGGCTTACGGCCATTCGCGCTTCAGGGAATGGGTGCTGGGCGGCGTGACCGCGGACCTGCTCGACAGCTCTCCCGTGCCGCTCTTCCTTGCTCACTAGCGGGGTGGACGCAGTCCGGCCTGCCGGCTTCTCCCGCCGGCGGCCTCGGCCCCTTGCCCCATGATGCAGCCGGTCGGAGCCGGAGAGTTACCCCATGGCTTCAACCGAACAAGAGCGTGCTCCGCAAAGCGATGAGGTCGCCATCCGCGTCCGGGACCTCGAAGTGGTCTTTGGCAACAAGGCGGTGCTGGACCATCTCGACCTCGACATCATGCGCGGTGAGGTTCTCGGCGTGATCGGCGCATCCGGCTCCGGCAAGTCTGTCCTGGCGCGAACAATTCTTGGCCTTCTGCCCAAGCGGAACGGCGTCATCGAGATATTCGGCAGGAATCTCGACGACCTGCGGGAAGCAGAGCGCCGAGCCCTCGAACAGCGCTGCGGCGTGATGTTCCAGCAGGGCGCCCTGTTCTCGTCCTTGACGATCGTCGAGAATATCCAGCTTCCGATGCGCGAGATTCTGCATCTGTCGCCGAGGCTGCTGACTGAACTGGCGATGCTCAAGCTCGATATGGTCGGGCTACCGCTCGATGCTGCGGAAAAGTATCCGGCGGAGCTCTCTGGCGGCATGACCAAGCGCGCAGCGCTGGCCCGGGCACTCGCCCTCGATCCAGAAATTCTGTTTCTCGACGAGCCGACCTCGGGGCTCGACCCGATCGCGGCCGATGCCTTCGATCAGCTTCTGCTGACCCTCAAGGCGAGCCTGAACCTCACGGTGATGATGATCACCCATGATCTGAGCAGCCTTCATACAACCTGCGACAGAATCGCGGCTATCGCAAAAGGCAAGATCATCGCCCTCGGCACGCTGGAGGATCTGCTGATGCACGAGAATCCCTGGCTGAAGCAGTATTTCTCCGGCGAGCGGGGCCGGACCATCTTTGCGGATCAAATCACTGCCTGACGCGCTGTCGATCCCGAATTCAGGTCCCGTGTCCTATCTGAGGCTGTTCCGCGCTCACTGGCGCGGCCGAGGCGGCTTGGCTGATCGGCATTTTCCGCCGGCGGGCTTCCGCATGGCTGACATGGCCTCCTTTTGAACCGCAACGATCAGTTCAAGATCCGGATTTGCCGCGCCACGGCATGGACGGCTTCACGCGAAGATCACCTTCCGGAAGCGGGCGAGCGCGAAAGCGAAATAGGCGGCGCCGATCGCGACGATCTTGGCGATCTCGGGCCAGATCACGTCGAGACCGGCGCCGCGATAGAGCACGCCTTGCGAAAAGGTGACGAAATGCGGCGTCGGCGAGAAGACCCGCATGATCCATTGCAGCCAGATCGGCATGCTCTCCATCGGCGTCGTCGCGCCGGAGAGCAGTTGCGTGACCACGAAAACCGGGATGGCGAGCAGGCCGAACTGGCCCATCGTCGTCGCCAGCGTGCCGAGCAGGATGCCGAGCGCCGCCACCGCGAAGGCATAGATCGCCGTTCCCAGCACGAAGAGCAGGAGCGAGCCCGCGATCGGCACGCCGAGCGCACCTTCGACCACGAAGACGAGCGAAGCCACCGCCGCGACAAGAATGACCAGCGCGTTCGCCGTCATCTTGGCGAGCATGATCTCCACCGGCGTGATCGGCATCACCAGGAGATGCTCGACCGTGCCCTGCTCGCGCTCGCGGATCAGCGCCGCGCCGGTCAGGATGATGGTCAGCAGGGTGACGTTGTTCAGCACCTGCATCACCGAGGAGAACCAGCCGGAATCGAGATTGGGATTGAAGCGCGCCCGCACCACCAGGTTGATCGGCAGCGGAGTCGTCGTCTCGCGCCCGGCCTGCCGGTTGGCGATCTCCTGCGCGATGATCTGCTGGATATAGACGGTGCCGTTGCCGGCCTGGGTCATCGCGGTGGCGTCGATGTTGAGCTGCACCGCCGTCTGCCGCCCGGCGAGCAGGTCCGCCTGGAACCGAGGCGGGATTTCCAGCACGAAGACGAGGCGGCCGGAATTCATCTCGGCGTCGATCTCGCCCGCCGCGATGCGCTTCGAAACCTTGAACAGCGGTGGGCCGAAGGCGCCGAGCAGGCTGCGGGAGAACTCGGACTGGTCCTCGTCGACGATGCCGATCGTGAGGTCGCGCGCCTCCAGCTTCACCCCGGTCGCGACCGTGTAGACGGCGATGCTGAAGGTGTAGACCACCAGCACCAGCATGATCGGGTCGGCCCTGAGGCTGCGCAGCTCCTTCACGACGAGGCGCAGGATATTCTGGAGATGGATCAGGAGTGCCGCCATCTCAGGCTTCCTGCTTGCGCAAGGCGAGTTGCGCGACGACGAGGAAGAGCAGGAAGAAGCCGCCGAGCGCCAGCAGGTTGGGCCAGAGTTCGGCCGCGCCCAGCCCCTTGGTGAAGACGCCGACGCTGACCGGCTGATACCAGGCCGGCGGCAGGCTCATCCCGAGGAGGCGGCCACCGCCCGAAAGCGAGGCGACCGGCACCATCAGGCCGGAGAAATTCACCGCCGGGATGATCGACAGGATCGCGGTGGCGAAGACGGCGGCCACCTGCGTGCGCGTGAAGCTGGAGATGAGCTGGCCGAAACCGGTCGTCGCCGAGACATAGAGCAGGGTCGCGAGCGCCAGGACCCAGGCCGAGCCCTTGATCGGAACCTGGAAGATGAACAGCGCGATCAGGACCAGCATCGCGAAGCTGCCCATCGCGATCGCGATATAGGGCAGTTGCTTGCCGAACAGGAATTCGAAGCGACTGATCGGCGTCGAGCGGAAATTGGCGATCGATCCGGTTTCCTTCTCGCGGACCACGCCGATCGCCGACATGATCGCCGGGATCAGGATCAGCATCAGCATGATCACGCTGGGCACCATCGCATTGGCGCTCTTGAAGGCCTGATTGTAGCGGAAGCGCGCCTCGATCGTGAAGGGCGCCGGCGCATGGCTCGATGCGGCATGGCCGGCGGCGAAGCCCTGAGCGTATTGCGTCGCCAGCCCCGTGACGTAGCCGCGCGTCGTCTCGGCCCGGAACGGCATCGCCCCGTCGAGCCAGACCGACAATTCCGGCACGCGCCCGCTCATCAGATCGCGACCGAAGGAAGACGGGATCTCGATCGCGAGCTGGAGCTCACCGCTTCGCAGGCGCTGATCAAGCTCCGCCGTGGACCGGATCGGCGCCTGCTCCGAAAAATAGCGCGAGCTGGAGAAAGCCTCGACCAATTGCCGGCTCTCCATCGAATTGTCCTGATCGAACGCCGCGAACTTCAGGTTCTCGACGTCGAAGGAGATGCCGAAGCCAAAGGCCAGCATTAACAGCACCGGCCCGAGAAAGGCGAAGCTCAGCCGGATCGGGTCGCGCAGCAGCTCCATCGTCTCCCGCCGGGCACAGGCCCAGAGTCGGCGCGGATCGAAGAGGTGCGCCGCCGGCGCCGACCGGAGAACGGCGGCGGGGACGGCTGCCGGTTCCGCAGCTGCATCCTCGATGCCGGCGGCCTCCTTGAGATAGGCGACGAAGGCCTCCTCCAGCGTGCCGGCGCCGCGCTTCTCCACCAGTTCCTGCGGCGTTCCGACTGCCAGGACCTTGCCGGCATGCATGAAGGAGATGCGGTCGCAGCGCTCCGCCTCGTTCATGAAATGGGTCGAGAGGAAGATGGTGACGCCGTCATCGCGCGAAAGGTCGATCAGCGTGCGCCAGAAGGCGTCGCGCGCGATCGGGTCGACGCCCGAGGTCGGCTCGTCCAGGATCAGCATCGCCGGGCGGTGCAGGACGGCGACGGCGAGTTGCAGCCGCTGGCGGATACCGAGCGGCAGACTGTCGGGCCGCTCGTCGACGACCTCCACGAGGTCGAAGCGGGTCAGGAGCTCGGCGATGCGACCGGGGATATCGGCCGGCGGCAGATGGTAGAGTTCGGCATGGAGCACGAGATTCTGGCGGACCGTCAGCTCGCTGTAGAGCGAGAAGGCCTGCGACATGTAACCGACATGACGTCGCGTCTCCATGTCGTCGGCCGCGAGCGGCTGGCCGAAGAGTTTTGCCGTGCCCTCGCTCGCCGGCAGCAGGCCGGTCAGCATCTTCATCGTCGTCGACTTGCCGCAGCCATTCGAGCCGAGGAAGCCGAAGATCTCGCCCCGCCCGATGCGGAAGCTGACATGGTCAACCGCTACGAAATCGCCGAAGCGCCGAGTCAGGCCTTCGGCCTCGATCGCGGGCGTGGCGTCGTCGCTCGCCGTCCGCTGCCGCAGCACGACGTCCTTGTGCTGCGCGCGCTTGGCCTCCGGCAGCAATGCAACGAAGGCATCTTCCAGCGTGGATTGGTTCGCCTTCTCGCGTAATTCTCCGGGCGTGCCCGTCGCGATCGCCCTGCCATCGTCCATCGCGACCAGCCAATCGAAGCGCTCGGCCTCCTCCATATAGGCGGTGGCGACGATGACGCTCATGCCCGGGCGACGGGCGCGGATCGTGTCGATCAAGTCCCAGAACTGCCCGCGCGAGAGCGGGTCGACGCCGGTGGTGGGTTCGTCGAGGATCAGCAGGTCCGGATCGTGGATCAGTGCGCAGCAGAGCGAGAGCTTCTGCTTCATGCCGCCGGAGAGCTTGGCGGCCGGCCGCCCCTCAAACGGATCCAGCCCCGTCGCCTTGAGGAGTTCGTCGATGCGGCTGCGGCGCTCGACGGCATCCTGCCCGAACAGTCTCGCGTGGAAATCGATGTTCTCGAAGACCGAAAGCGTCGGGTAGAGATTCCGTCCCAGCCCCTGCGGCATATAGGCGATGCGTCCGCGCCGGCTCTCGCGCTCGGTCTTGTCGCCCAGGTCGCCGCCGAGCGCATGGACGCTGCCTTGCTGGATCACCCGCACCCCGGCGATGAGGGCAAGCAAGGTCGACTTGCCGACGCCGTCCGGCCCGATCACGCCGATCATCCGGCCGGATGGGATGTCGAGCGTCAGCGCTTCGAGGGCCGTCACCTTGCCGTAGCGATGCGTGACGCCGGCAAGGCTCGCGGCGGGCCCGGCCTCGGTCATGGCAGCTTCACGGCGAGCGAGTCGGGCCATTTCGCGGAGGGAGAGGTGCGCACGAAGCCGAGCCCGCGCACGCCGGTCTTCACCTGCCGGTGGTACCTGGCGAGCAGATCGCGATCGACCTGAAGCTTGGCGCGGAAGACCAGCTTCTCGCGCTCCTCGGCCGTTTCGACCGCCTTGGGCGTGAACTGCGCGTCGGCAGCGACGAAGCTGACCGTCGCGGGGATGACATATTGCGGCACGGGATCAAGAATGATGCGCGCCTCGTCGCCCAGCGCGAGCTGCCCAGCCTGCGCGGCCGGGAGATAGATCGTCATGTAGACGTCCGAAAGGTCGAGGATGGTGATGACGCGCGTACCGGCCGCGACGACCTCACCGGTGCGGGCGAGCTGGTACTGCACGCGACCGCTGCGTGGCGCCAGCAGCACCAGATCGACCAGGATCGCCCTGATCTGCTCGGCATCGGCCTCGGAGGCATGGATCGCGAACCGAGCCTGGTCGCGCTGCGCCTCGGCCGCGCGCAATGCGGCATCGGCGGCGGCGGCCTTGGCCGAGCGCTGGTCATCGACCTGCTTGCTGAGATAGCCCTTCGCAACCAGCTCCTTGCCGCGCTCGGCATCGGTACGGGCGAGTATCTGGTCGCTCTTGCGCTGGGCGATCAGCGCTTCCGCCTCGGCAAGTGCCTGGCGCGCTCGCAGCACCTGCGCCTGCGCGGATCGCAACTGCGCCTCGTATTCCGGAGAGGCGATGCGCGCGACCACTTGTCCGGCCGTGACCTCGTCGCCCTCCTTGACCGCGACCTCCGCCAGACGGCCGGCATATTTGGATGAGACGTCGATCTGCGTCGCTTCTATACGACCGTTGGTCTTGACGATGCCCTCGGGCATCGTGTCGCCGCGCAGACGCTCGATCAGAGCCTTGATGCGGGATTGCGCCTGAACTCCTGGCGCCGACAGTGCGAGCGCGGCGAAGAGAGCTGCAGTTGCAGCAACGACAGGACGCATTCTAAATCTCCGACGAATGAGGCGATACAAGGTCCAGGGCATCTGCTCAGCATGCGACAGGCGGCCGGCCAGGCCAAGTAACCCCATCGGGGATGCGGTCGATCTGCTCCAAGCACCAAGGGGCCTTCGACATCTCATTTGGATTGCGATCGGGTATATCGCCGACGTCATCGGGACGCGCGATTTCGTCCTTGATCTTGTCGAGGGCTATAAAATTCGAGATTCCTGCCGCCGCACCTCTCACAACCGAGTTTGCCGGAGGCTCTTTCTCAGTACGACGAGACGGACATCATCGGGGCACTCGTCAATCTCGAATCCTTGCTCGCGCTCGATCTCGATTGCTTCGTGATTTTGCCGATCTTCGAGAGATTCAACGGATTTCAGGCCCTTGCCCTCGGCGAACTCGCAAATATGCCTGAGCAGTTCCCACCCTACGCCTCTGTGCTTGTACTCGCGCCGGATCGAGATCGCGACTTCCCCTTTCTCCAAAGCGGCATCGCAAGCGAGCATGCCGGCGGCGATGATCGTCTTGCCGTCATCGGTAAAGGCGATGAAATTTTCGGTCTGCCCATCCTGGATCTTTGTCATGTTCGCCAATCGATCATGCCCGACTTCCCTCACAGTGGTCAGAAACCGAAAGCGCAGGTCCTCAGGCGTAACGTGCGTGAAGAAATCGGCTAGGCCCGCTTCGTCGTCGGGCCGGGCGGGCCTTACCAGAAACCTGAAACCTGCTCGCGTGCTGAGGTAACGGCTCACATCGTCGGTCGTCATGAGATTTACCTCCAATCACGGCGCAATCGAGAAAACCGTTCCCACCGACCCGGCTACATCAGGGTTCCCGGCGGACCTCGAACAGATCGACGCCTTGATGATGTTCGATCATCGCTGCGCGGATCGGCTCGTTCGTACTCGCTGAGCGGCGGAAGCGCTTTGCTGAAGATCAAAGCGCGAAACGACGGCGCAAACTATCTTCCGAAGCCTTTTCCTGGAGCAGACCAATGACCTCTCGGGACATCGATACCGTGACGCAGACGGCTCTGAATTCCGAAGAGATCACGTTGATGCAGGTCTGGTGGCGGGCCGCCAATTACCTCTCCGTGGCGCAGATCTACCTGCTGGACAATGCACTGTTGCGCGAACCTCTTCGGATCGAACATGTGAAGCCGCGGTTGCTCGGTCACTGGGGCACGGCGCCGGGCCTGAATTTCATTTATCTGCATCTCAATCGCATCATCAGAGCTCGGAATCTCGACATCCTTTTCATCGCCGGGCCGGGTCATGGCGCTCCGGGCGTGGTGGCGAGCACCTATCTCGAAGGCACCTATAGCGAGCTCTATCCGGACATCTCGCAGGACCAGGAAGGCTTGCGGCGCTTCGTACGACAGTTCTCCTTCCCGGGCGGCATTCCCAGCCACGCTGCGCCCGATACGCCCGGCTCCATCCACGAAGGCGGCGAGCTTGGCTATAGCCTCGCGCACGCCTTCGGCGCCGTGCTCGATAATCCCGGCCTGATTGCTGCTTGCGTCATCGGTGACGGCGAGGCCGAGACCGGTCCACTGGCCGCATCCTGGCACTCCAACAAATTTCTCAATCCCGTGGAGGACGGCGCGGTCCTACCGATCCTGCACCTGAATGGCTACAAGATCGCCAACCCGACCGTGCTGGGCCGCATCCCTCATGCCGAGCTGGAGGCGCTGCTGCGCGGATACGGCTACGATCCGCTCTTCGTCGAAGGCGAGGAGCCGGAGGCGATGCACCAGGCGATGGCAACAGCGCTCGATATGGCATTCTCCGGCATCGCTTCGATTCAGAGCGAAGCCCGCGCAGGATCAACACGCGGTCGTCCGCGCTGGCCGATGATCGTGCTGCGCAGTCCCAAGGGGTGGACCGGTCCCAAGACCGTCGACGGCCTGAAGACCGAGGGCTTCTGGCGCTCGCATCAGGTGCCGTTCAGCGACATGTCGCAGCCCGGCCATCTGCGACTGCTCGAAGACTGGCTGCGCAGCTACCGTCCTGAGGAGTTGTTTGACGCGTCCGGGCGGCTGCATGCCGAGATCGCCGCACTCGCACCATCGGGCGAGAAGCGGATGAGCGCCAACCCGCACGCGAATGGCGGCGCGCTGCGCCGCCCTCTCAGGATGCCGGACTACATCCGCCACGCTGTGCCGGTGAACCGTCCAGGCGACGCCAAGGCCGAAGCAACCCGGATCCTGGGTGCGTTCCTGCGCGATGTCATGAAGGCAAACGAGGCTAGCCGGAACTTCAGGGTCTTCGGCCCGGACGAGACGGCCTCGAACCGCCTGCAGGCCCTCTTCGAGGTGACGGGCCGAGCCTGGCAGGAAGAGATCCTCCCTGAAGATGAGAACCTCACGCGCGACGGTCGTGTCACCGAAATCCTGAGCGAGCATCTCTGCCAGGGCTGGCTCGAAGGCTATCTCCTGACCGGCCGCCACGGCCTGTTTTCCTGTTACGAGGCCTTCATCCATATCGTCGATTCGATGTTCAACCAGCATGCGAAATGGCTGAAGACCGCTAAGGAAGTACCCTGGCGTCGGCCGATCGCCTCGCTGAACTACCTCCTGACCTCCCATGTCTGGCAGCAGGACCATAACGGCTTCAGCCATCAGGACCCCGGCTTCGTCGATCATGTCGTGAACAAGAAGGCCGAGATCGTGCGGGTCTATCTGCCGCCGGATGCCAATACGCTGCTTCACGTCACCGATCACTGCCTGCGGAGTTGGGACCGGATCAATGTCATCGTCGCCGGCAAGGCACCTTCCCTGCAATGGCTCGACATGGATGCCGCGATCAAGCACTGCTCGCAAGGCATCGGCATCTGGGAATGGGCCAGCAACGACCTTGGCAGCGAGCCAGACGTCGTGATGGCCTGCGCCGGCGACGTGCCGACGCTGGAAACACTGGCTGCGGTCAAACTGCTGCGCGAAAATCTTCCCGATCTCAAGGTCCGCGTCGTCAACGTCGTCGACCTGATGACGCTGCAACCGAAGGCGCTGCACCCACATGGCCTTGCCGATCCAGAATTCGACGCCCTGTTCACAACCGACAAGCCGGTGATCTTCGCCTATCACGGCTATCCCTGGCTCATCCATCGGCTCGCCTACAGGCGCACCAACCATGCCAACATGCATGTACGCGGCTATGAGGAGGAAGGTTCGACGACGACGACCTTCGACATGGTCGTGCGCAATCGGCTCGACCGCTTCCACCTGGTCGGCGATGTCATCGACCGGGTCCCGAAACTCGGTGAGCGAGCCGCCTACGCCAAGCAGGCGATCCGCGACAAGCTGATCGAGCACAAGCGCCATATCCGCGAGCACGGCATCGACATGCCGGAGGTGCGCGACTGGCGCTGGTCCACGACATGAGTTCGCTGCTGCCCCGTGCAGGCGGTCAATGCACGCTACGCGAGGGCTGGACTACAGTTTAGATTGATTCTAAAGAACTGCATAAATTGGCCCTGGATATCGCCATGCCCGCTCTCTTCTCGATGTTTCGACCTGCCCGGAGGCGGTTCGATGACCTCAGTACGCAGGAAGTTCTCTCACTCGCGATCCTGGCGGAGGAAGAGGATGGACGCATCTACTCGGCCTATGCAGCCAACCTGAGCCATGACTATCCCGCATCGGCCGCGATGTTCGATGCCATGGCTGCGGAAGAAAATGAGCATCGCAGCGCCTTGCTCGATCTCTATGTGCGCCGGTTCGGTCCAACCATCATCCCAATTCGCCGGGAGCATGTCGAAGGGTTCTATGCACGAAAACCCCTGTGGCTGGTGAAATCGCTGCCCCTGGAACGTGCCCGGGCGGATGCCGCCGACATGGAGCGTCAGGCGGAAACCTTTTACCGGCTGGCAGCTTCGCGCAGCACGGATGCGGAAACGCGGAAATTGCTCGGAGATCTCGCAGCCGCAGAAGCGCAGCACGAGCGCAAGGCTTTGTCTCTCGAAGGTGAACTGACAACCGGCGACGAAGGAAAGGCCGAGCAGGAGCAGGCCAAGCGCCAGTTCGTGCTGACCTGGGTTCAGCCCGGCCTCGCGGGGTTGATGGACGGTTCGGTTTCGACCCTGGCACCGATCTTTGCAACGGCCTTCGCCACGCAGAACCCGTGGACGACCTTCCTGATCGGCCTGTCTGCTTCGATCGGCGCGGGCATCTCGATGGGGTTCACCGAAGCGGCTCATGACGATGGCAAGCTGTCGGGACGCGGCCCGCCCTGGAAACGCGGGCTGGCCTCCGGTGTCATGACGACGATCGGTGGTTTGGGACACGCACTCCCCTACCTCATCCCGCATTTCTGGACCGCGACGGCCATCGCGCTCTGCGTGGTTTTCGTCGAGCTGTGGGTCATTGTCTGGATCCAAAACCGTTTCATGGAGACTCCCATCGGTCGGGCGATGTTCCAGATCATCCTGGGAGGACTTCTCGTCCTGGCCACAGGCATTCTCATCGGCGGCTCGTGACCGAGCGAGGTCCTTATGCAGCACAATCCCGAACAAGCTCGATATGACAGACCCAGCATCGTCTTCCATTGGCTGACCGCCGCGCTCGTCCTGCTGCTGTGGCTGATGGCTCAAAGCGAGGCTCTGCTGCCGCGCGAGTGGCGCCATGGCATGTGGTCGTTCCACATCACGGCCGGAACGGTCCTGGTCCTGGTCTATTGCGCCCGCCTGCTCTGGCTGATGTCATCCGCGACACGCCCTGTATCGATCAATGCCGGGGTGCTTCGACTGGCGGAACGGATCACGCACGGGCTCCTATATGCTCTCCTCGCCACAACGCTCGTTCTCGGTATCGTCAATGTGGCAGCCAGAGGCTGGGACCTGTTCGGCATCGTGCAGATTCCGGGCTTTGCCCCCGAGGATCGATCTCTGCGCCGCTCCATCAATGGCTGGCATGAGCTTGCCGCCAACGGGCTACTCATTCTCGCCGCGGCTCACGCCGTCGCGGCACTTTATCATCAATTTGTACGGAGAGACGGCCTGCTGAGGCGCATGTGGTTCGCGCCGCAGGAAAACTCCTGAGCAGAGGGCAAGCGATTGCCAAGGTGCAGCACGGAATGGGCCGATTGGGCGGAAGCGCACCTGCCGTTCGAACTCCAGGGCCAGACTCAACCCGTTCGTGCAGAGGAGTGCCCCGTGAAGACGTACCCAACCCCGCGTACGGATCTGATCAGAGCCGCTGGATTGTGGCCCACTTCAATCTTCTTACGCAGACGAGAGATTTGAGCGTCGATCGCTCGATCAAAAGCCTCGTAATTTCGGCCCCTCGTCAAATTCATCAACGTATCGCGCGAGTAAACGCGACCTGGATACTTGGCCATCACCAAAAGAATATTGAATTCTCCCGTCGTCAGCGCGACATCCGTTCCTTCCGGATTGAGCAACCGGCGCTCCTGAGGGTCGAGCGTCCATCCATTGAACCGAATGACTTCTGCGCCTTCACCACCAACCAGTTGAACCGGCACTGGGTGCTGCCGACGTAATACAGTGCGCACCCTCGCCAGCACCTCGCGCAAATGGAACGGTTTGGCGATATAATCATCGGCCCCCATCTCAAGTCCGACGATGCGGTCGACGACATCGCCCCGCCCGGTCAGCATGATGATTGGAACGTCCGAGCCCGTACGAATTTCACGGGCCAGCATCAATCCGTCCTCGCCGCCACCGAGGATCAGGTCGAGCAGGACGATGTCGATAGCATTGCGCTGCAACGCGTCCCGCATTCCCCGCCCGTCGGCCACCGCGCTGACATGGTAGCCCTCCTCCTCGAAATAGCGGATCAGCATCTGGCGTATGCGCTGATCGTCGTCCACGACCAGAAGATGAGCGCTTCGGGATGTCGGGTCGGCCATGGCAGAAAGCACCAATCGGGCCACGGATCAGATGTTACAATCGGTAACAATTTTCGACAGACGCTAACACGCAGACCTTCGCAGCGCCATGCACCGCCGCTTTCCTCTCCGCGTCAAACCGGTGCGGAGGATAGCGCCATGCTCACTGTCAACGCGGCGTCGAGCTTCCATGCCCCGCTGCCCGTTATCGCGAACGATCGAGCAAGACCCGGATTGCTGGGGCTCTTCAGTCAGCAGCCTCTGGAGACGTTCGGGCGTGGCCAAACCGTTTGCCGGGACGGCGATCCGGCAACGCATGTCTTCAAGATCGTGGCCGGGATCGTCCGCATTGCCAAAATCCTCAGCGATGGCAGCCGCGTTATCACCGGGTTCTTCTATCCCGACGAAATCTTCGGTCTTTCTCCAGACGAACGTTATCTCGGTGACGCCGAGGCCATCGGTGACGTCAAGCTCCGCCGATTACATCGGAACCGCTTTCAGCAGGCGGTCGACAGCTCGGAACAATTGCGCCCGCAATTCGTCAACTGGCTGTACCGCGAAATGGCAAGCGCACAGGCGAGAACCGTATTGCTCGCGCGCAAGAATGCCGAAGAGCGCATTTGCGATCTCCTCCTCGCGCTTGCGCGGCGCGCCGGCGACGATAGCGGCCCGGCCACCGAGATCGAAATCCCGATGAGTCGCGTCGACATGGCAGATTATCTGGGTCTGACGATCGAAACGGTGTCGAGAACGATGACGAACCTGATCAAGCGGGGCGTCATTCAGTCCATCGCGCGCTACCGCTTCACGATACGCAAGCCGGCACTCTTGAGAAGACTTGCCGGCAGCGGTGACGAATACGATGATCCGAGCGGCACTCCTCCTGGCCGACAGGCCATGCGAGCGCATTGACAGGTGGCTATGACGGCAGCGCGCGGGCCAAGGGCGATCAGCCAGCGAAGCCTGGACGAGATCGTTCAGGTTCTCGACGATGCCAACATCATCGTTTTCGAGCTCGACGGCAGAATTCTTCGCTGGAGCGGGGGCTGCGAGGATCTCTACGGTTGGACTGCACGCGAGGCGCTCGAGCAGAACGTCCGCCAACTTCTCAAGACGGATTTTCCGGAGCCACTCGACGACATCATCCGGGCCGTGCGTCAGGCTGGGACCTGGAAAGGCGAGCTGACGCAGCACCACAGAGAAGGACGGTCGATATTCGTCATGAGCCGCTGGGTCGTCGTGAGCCGGCAAGCGCCGGAAAACATGGTCGTCCTGGCTACGAATATCGATATCAGCGACCTGAAGAACGCACAGGCTGCTCTCGCCTCCCGGCAATCACACCTGCTCTCGATTCTCGAAACGGTGCCGGAAGCAATGGTCGTGATCGACGAAGCCGGTATCATGATGTCGTTCAGCAAGGCTGCGGAGAAGCTGTTCGGCTATACCGCCGACGAGGTCTGCGGCCGAAACGTCAAGATCCTCATGCCCAACCCCGACCGGGATCGGCACGACGGGTATATCGGCCGCTACCTCGCGACCGGCGAGCGGCGGATCATCGGCTTCGGGCGCGTGGTCACCGGCCGGCGAAAAGACGGAACGACCTTTCCCATGGAACTCGCGGTTGGCGAGGCCGCCGCAAACGGCAAGCGCATCTTCACCGGCTTCATCCGCGACCTGACCAGTCGTCACCGGATGGAGGAGGAATTGCGGCAGTCCCAGAAAATGGAGGCCATCGGGCAGCTTACGGGAGGGATCGCGCATGATTTCAACAACCTGCTGGGGGTGATCAGTGGAAACCTCGAGATGATCGAACGGCGTCTCGAAGACGGCCGGCTCCGCGAATTGTTGCGCGAGGCCCAAGACGCGGCCGATGACGGAGCCAAGCTCACGGGCCAGCTTCTAGCTTTCGGCCGGCGGCAAGCCCTCAATGCGAAGCTCACGGACATAGGACAGCTCGTGTCGACCTTCGCCGAGCTGCTGCGGAGGACACTTGGCGAAACGATCGAATTGCAGACCGTCGCCACCGGCCATTCCCTGTCGGCGCTCGTCGACACCACCCAGTTGCAGAATGCTTTGCTGAATCTTGCGCTGAACGCCCGGGACGCCATGCCGCGCGGCGGACATCTCAAGGTCGAAATCGCGCGCATTCACCTCGACCGCGATTATGTCCAGATGTACCCGCAGGTTCGACTGGGCGACTATATCCTTATCAGCGTCTCTGATACCGGTGTCGGGATGACGGAAGAGGTCCAGCAACGGGCGTTCGACCCCTTCTTCACCACGAAAGGTGTCGGCGCGGGAACCGGGCTCGGCCTCAGCATGGTCTACGGTTTCGCACGTCAATCGGGCGGCCATGTGCAACTCTACAGCGAGCCCGACGAAGGAACGACCGTTCGGCTGTTTCTCCCGGCCCCCACTCCGGAGCCCGGCGAAGAAACGGACAACGTCGACCCTGTTCCTTCAAGCAAGCCGCACGCTGACGAATGCATCCTCGTGGTCGAAGACGATGCCCGCGTGCGGAGGGTCGTCATCGCGCGCCTCGAAGCGGAAGGGTATCGCGTCATCCAGGCTGCCGATGGCAGGGAGGCGCTGTCGATCATCGCCGCGCACCCGGAAATCCGGCTGCTCTTTACCGATATTATCATGCCGGGCGGCATGTTCGGCGACGAGCTTGCCAGAGAGGCCCGCAGTCTTCGCCCGAACCTGAAGGTTCTCTTCACCTCCGGCTATGCCGAGCCAAGCCTCGCCGGGCGCGGGCTGGCGGAGGGAAGCTGGTTGAAGAAACCGTACACTGCGCAGGAGCTGGCCACACGCTTGCGCAGCCTCCTCGATTGAGGCTTTGCGCCGACCCGACCCCAGCTATGCCGTCACTGACGGCGCCCATCGCCGCGCGCAGGGAGGGCTCGGCCAGACTGCCGCCGCTCCAGCCTGAGAGCCGATGGCTGCAAGAGCGCATCCGGCGACGATATCGATGTTCTCCTGCGCCGAGATGCGCGTCCACTCCTTTGCGGCTCCATGCCGCGAAATCTGGTCGATCACGACGCTGGGGGTAGCGTCGGAGGGATCGCCACGACGCTCTGTCACCCGTTGCACGAGCGTATCTTTCGGTGCCTGGAGCCAAAGGCCGTAGAACGGCATGCCTGCGCGCCGCGCCACCTCCCCGATCCTCTCCCGATCGACCCGCCGATCGAAGACGGCATCCGCGACAACAGCATGGCCTTGCGCCAGCATCAGTTCCGCAAGCTGCATCATGGCCGCATAGGTTCGTGCGGCGGCGTCCGCGCCATAGGCCTCCATCGGCAGGCGGGTCTCTGCCGAAACACCCCACAGTTTCTTCCGAATGCGATCGCTGGCAGCTATGCGGGCGCCCGGGGGAGGTCCCAGCGTTGGCGCGAGCTTCGCCGCAACCGTCGATTTCCCCGAACCCGAATAGCCACCGACCGCGACCAGGACGGGAAGCTGCGTCGTCAGAAGGCGGCGGCAGAGCTCCAGATAGCTTCGCGCCGCGGCCAAGCGGGAAGTCTCGGACCTGCCGCTATCGACCGCGATGACATGCGCTCGCACGGCAGCCCTCACCGCCATGAAGAACGGCATCAGGCGGATGCCCCTCTCATCGTCAGTGGTATCAAGATAGCGATTGAAGAGGATGTTCGCGAGCGTTTCGAGCTTGCGATGCCAGAGATCCATCAGAACGAAGGCGAGATCATAGAGGACATCCACGGTCGCCAGGTCCTCGTCGAACTCGAGACAATCGAAGAGCAACGGCTTGCCGTCGAACAGGCAGATGTTGCGCAAGTGCAGGTCACCATGTCCGCGCCGAACCTTTCCCTCGCGCGCCCTCCGGTTCAGCAAGTCCGTATGGTGGGCCAGCGCCTCCCGGCAGCCCGTGATGACGGCGTCGACTTCGCTGCGAGGGAGAATATCCGCATTGGCAAATGCTCTCTCATTGACGGTCAGCACGCGTTTCATCCGCGCAGCCCCCGCTTCATCCGTCGAGACCGGAGCTACCTGGTGGAGACGCGCGATCGCGCCGGCCAACTCGGCCATGTCAGAAGCGGAGAGACGCTCTCTCTCCGCCATTCGATCGAAGAGGAAATTATCGTTGAAGCGTTCCATTTCCAGCACGGCATCGACCAGCTCGCCCTGGCCATTCAACGTCAGGGCACCGTTCAGCTCCCGGGTGATCCGGTGAACCCCGCGATACAATTTCGGAGCCGCCCGGCGGTTGAGCATCAGTTCTTGCTCGCACAATGCCAGCCGCCGTTCGGGCGTCGATAGATCAACATAGGGCAGCGTGACGGATCGTTTCAGTTTGAGCGCGCGCGAACCAATCAGCAGAACGATCGAGATGTGGGTGGAGACCATTTCCATCCACTCAGCCCCGCCCCCGAAAGCGCCTGCCGACCCCAGAAAGCAGATCGTTTCGTTCTGGCTGGTCATCGGCATGACGAGGCTCCGATCGATCGCTCCACTATTCTCCGATCCCACGAGGCGACCTTGATTCTCATCAAATTCGACAGCGGGGTGTCCTTGCCAGGCCGATAATCAGCTTAGGTTGGAGGAGCTCACATCGCCTCTTGCCAACGGCTCTTCATTCTTGACGCGGATCAAGGACAGCCGACGGGAGCAACTGTCAGAAAGCCGATCTCAGCCAAAGAGTTCTGCCATGTCCGAAGCGGGCGTGTTCGACTGGGTTGCCAAGATCAGGCGTTCCTGGCGGGCTTGGCGCAGCCGCCCGCCCCTGGAGATCGCAAACGAGCTGGATCAGAAGCCCGCCTTTGCGTTCCTGCTGCATCTGCGGGCCTTCATCAGTCTCGTCCGCGAAATCATGTCCCGCTGAGATACTCCCGACCTTCGCCAACCCGTTGCCCCGCGAAAGGCCTCACTCGGATGCGAGAGCTTTCCGCAACCGTCTGACGATCTGTTTCCGTGCGCGTTCGTCCGCTGCCAGCGACATCTGCTCGTCGATATCGAGGATCAGGCTGGACAATTCATTATGCCAATCGAGCCGCCCTGCGCTTTCTGCCGCGCTGCGGACCGGCCCGCCGATCTGGCGAGGCGCTCCACCCGGGAGCGCGAAGACGCTGTCTAGCGCAGGCTCGATGACATGCAGCCCGGAGTCCAGGTTCTTCAACCTGCCCGCAAAACCTCGCAGAGCCAGCTCCTCGCCATGCGTCAGAAAAACCGAACCGGAGATCGGCCGCCGCTTCGCGATCCAGGCAGCGAGCTGAGGCCCGTCAGCATGGCCGGAGTAGAGGTCGAGCGAGCGAATGCGGGCCTTCACCTGGACGTCCTCGCCCATCAACCGCACATGGCGGGCGCCGTCGAGGAGGATTCGACCGAGCGTCCCCTGCGCCTGGAAGCCGACGAACAGGATCGTCGCGGCGCCACGCCACAGCCATTCCTTCAAATGATGCCGAATGCGCCCGGCATCGCACATGCCGCTCGCCGCTATCACGATGTGAAAGCCGCGGATGCGGTCGATGGCCTTGCTCTGCTCGACGGATTCCGTGAACCGGACCCGTGGATCCCGCAACGCCTCCAGCAAGGCTTGGCCATTGGCCATCTCGCCAGCGTGTTTCTCGAAGATCGCGCTGGCCTTGGTCGCAAGGGGTGAATCGACGAAGATCGGCGCCGCCGGGATGCGGCCCATCGTCATCAGGTGGACAAGATCCACGAGGAGTTCCTGGGTCCGTTCGACGGCAAAGGAGGGAATGAGGAGCGGCCCCGAAAGCCCGGCCGCGGCCGTTACCTCTGCTTGCAGCAACATCAGGCGTTGGTCGAGCGTAACGTCTTCCCGATCGACGTCGCCATAAGTCGTCTCGCAGATGACGTAGTCGACCCCTTCTGGGCTGGCCGGATCGGCGTGGAACGGTTTGAGGCTCGAGCCGATATCACCCGAGAAAAGTATCCGAAGGGGAACACGGCCGGGTCTGTCGATCTCGACCTCGATGGAGGCCGAACCGAGCAGATGGCCAGCGTCCCAGTATCGCGCCCGAATCCCTTTGGCGATTTCCATCAGCCTGCCGAGCGGAACGGCACGAAACTGCGTCAGCGTCGTGATGGCCTGCTCGGCCCCGTAGATCGCTTCTACCGCCGCCCGGCCTCGACGCGCGTTTCTTCGGTTGAGCTGCTCAACCTCCATTTCCTGGATATGACCGGAATCGGGCAACATCACCGAGCAGAGATCGATCGTCGCCGCAGTCGCGAATATCGGCCCCTGGAAGCCGTCCTTCGCCAGCTTGGGCAACAATCCGCTGTGATCGATATGAGCATGCGTCAGGAGGACTGCGTCGATTGATGCGGGGTCGAAAGGAAACTCCCGGTAGTTCAGTTCCTTTTCAGACTTCGACCCTTGGAACATTCCGCAATCGACCAGGATGCGAGCCTCGTCCGTCTGAAGCGCGAAGCAGGAGCCGGTGACAGCATGGGCCGCCCCGTGAAAGCAGAGGCTGATCCCCGTTTGCTGTTGAATATTCGCCTCTGGCATTGTCGATCTCCGAAAAGAGCCGCAGGCCCGAAGCCCAACGAAGGCTTTTGGAACATGGTCCGCCGAACCACGCCTTGAGACCGATCAAACCCGCTCCTGATCCGTCCCTTTCAGCGGGATCAACGCGGAGGCGAGATCAGTCACGAAAAGAAACGTCTCGCGCAATCCTTCGACGCTATCGCCCACGGCAACCTTGCGCTTCGCTGCCGGGATTCAGTCTACAGGGAGTAAGGCGATGATTGTGCATTCGACCCAGGCGTTTGAGCACGGGCTTTGATGGCCCAGAACGGCATCGAGCACCGGCTCATCAGGATCGATCGTCCCAGGTCCCGCGAACGAGCCGCACGATCAAGGCCGCCACCGTAGAACGCCGCCACTAAAACGGCCACCACCAGCCCGAACGCCATCTCTCAGACTTCGTCAGCGCCTGCAATTTCGGCCTGCGTTTGAAGACCCTCGAGGGTCTCACACCCCAATGGCGGGATAATGCACCTGGCGCCGACGAGCTCGGGCAGCGAACGAAAGCGGCTCATAATTCCGAACGGGGCGGTAATTCGTGAAAGATGTAACGGGCGAGCTTCTGCGCGAAAGCATTGCCTCCTATGGGCTTCGCCGGCCAGCGTCAGGCTCGACCTTTCGGCGGCCGGCACTATCAGAGACGATATACGCCAGCACCTGATCTGGTCTCCGCGAACACGGTCGAAGCCCTTCGAAGGAACGCCAGAGGCGATCAGCGCGACCTGGGGTCGGAGGCATCGCGCAGCGCATCGCCAAGGAGGTTGAGGGCGAGCACGGTGAGCAGGATGGCGAAGCTGGGGAAGACGGCGAGCCACCAGGCGTCGAGGATGTTCTCGAAGCCTTCGCGGATCATGCCGCCCCAGGTGGCGGTCGGCGGCGGGACACCGAGGCCGATGAAGGAGAGCGAGGCTTCTGTGCGGATCGCCGAGGCCATCCAGAGCGAGCTCATCACCACGACGTCGGAGAGCATGTTCGGCAGGATGTGGCGGAACATGATGCGCAGCGGCCCGCAGCCATAGGCGCGGCTGGCTTCGACGAAATCACGCTGCTTGAGGGTGATCGTCGGCGCGCGGGCGACGCGGGCGAAGGGCGCCACCTCGGTGATCGCGATGGCGATGATCAGGTTCTCCAGGCTCGCGCCCAGCATGGCCGCAATCATCAGGCCGAGCAGCAGCGTCGGGAAGGAGAGCATGACGTCGAGCACGCCCATCACGATCTGATCGAAGACGCCGCCGATATAGCCGGAGATCACCCCGATCGTCGTGCCGACGGCCATCGCGATCAGGATCGCGACGAAGCCGACGAAGAGCGAGATGCGCGCGCCGTAGATCAGGCGCGAGAGCACGTCGCGGCCATAGGAATCGGTGCCCAGCAGGAATTCCGCGGAAGGCGGCTCGAGCCGCGCCACGATGTTCTGCTCGAGCGGGTCGTGGGGCGCCAGCCAGGGCGCCGAGACCGCGACGATCACGATCGCCGCCAGCAGCAGCAGGCCGACCCAGGACAGGCGGTTGCGCGTGAAGGAGAGCCAGAGCCCGCCCGGCCGCACCGGTTCGGTCGCGGTGATGTCGGTCATTCGTATTTCACCCTGGGATCGACGAGGCCATAGGCGAGGTCGGTGAGCGTGTTCACGATGATCACGCAGAAGGCGAAGATGATCATCAGCCCCTGCAGCAGGGTGTAGTCGCGCGCATTGAGCGCGCCGACGATCAGCTTGCCCAGCCCCGGCCGGTTGAAGATGATCTCGGTGAGCACCGAATTGCCGATCAGCGTGCCGAAATACAGGCCGACGATGGTGATGATCGGGATCAGGCTGTTACGCAGCGCATGCTGCAGCACGAGCTGCGACGAGCCGACGCCCTTGGCGCGCGCGGTGCGGATGTAATCTTCGGTGAGGATGCCAAGCATCGCCGAGCGGGTGACGCGCATCACATAGGCCATCATGATGATGCCGAGATTCAACGCCGGCAGCGCGAGCTGGCGCATGCGGTCGGCGAAGTCGGTGCCGCTCGCCGCCCCTCCCAGGACCGGGAACCAGCCGAGCTGGATCGCGAAGACGATCAGCATCAGGATGCCCGAAACGAAGGCCGGAAAGGACAGTCCGACCAGCGAGACGATGCGCGAGACATAGTCGATCCAGCCGTTGCGGGTCAGTGCCGCCGCGATGCCCAGCGGCAGGCCGAAGATCAGCCCGACGGCGATTGCCGCCAGAGTGAGCTCGATCGTCGAGGGCAGCACCGTCAGCATCTCGTGGATGACGCTGCGCCCCGTGCTCATCGACATGCCGAGATTGCCGGTGAAGACGTCGCCGAGGAAGGTGAGATACTGGACATAGAGGGGTCGGTCGAGACCCAGCTTCGTCCGCAGCGCCGCCAGGGCCTCGGTGCTCGCCTGGTCGCCCAGTATCACCGAAGCCGCGTCGCCGGGGACGAGCCTGACCAGCACGAAGATCGCGGTCAGCATCACCAGCAATGTCGGCATCGCCAGGATGAGCCGTCTTATCGTGTAAGCCATCATGCCGCGTGTCTGCCTTGCATCAGACGTGCCGGCGCGAAGGCTGCGATCGAGCGCGTGGTCTTCTGGTCCACCACGAGGTCGCGCATGATCTCGCCCAGCACGGGCACCAGTTGGAAGCCGTGGCCGGAATAGCCGAAGCTGTGAAACAGGCCGGGTGTTTGGGGCGAGGCGCCGATCACGGGAATATGGTCCCGCGTCTGCGCCTCGATGCCCGTCCAGCAGCGCGCGATGCGCACGCCCTGGACGATAGGGAACAGGTCGCTGGAGGCGCGGGCGCCCTTCGCCAGCTCCACGAAGTTCACGGTGCTCCGCTGGCGGTCGATATCGGCGGCGCCCTGCAGCCCGCCTCCGATCACCAGCGTCCCCTGATCCGATTGCTTGAAGGACAGCGCCCTTCCGACGACGCTGACGACGGGGGCCAGGAAAGGAGCAAGCCGCTCGGTGGCCATCATCATCGAAGCGCGCACGCCCAGTTCGATGGACTCGCCGAACAGAGCCGCGACCCGCCCCGCCCAGGCGCCGGCCGCATTGACCACGGCCGGGGCGCGGAAGCTGCGGACGCCGCAGCCCAGCAGCCAGTCGTCACCCTGGCGCTCAACGGCCCCGACACCGCAACCTTCGACGATGGTGACGCCGGCCCGCTCGCAAGCGCCGCGGAAAGCCGCGATCGTGCGATGCGGATCCGCAGCGCCATCGTTGCGGGCGATCAGCGCCCCGACGCAATGGGGGCTCAGCGAGGGAATCAGCCGCCGCAGTTCGGCGGCGTCGATCATCTCCTCGTGACCGTAGCCGAGCTTGCGCATCGTCACCTCGCGCTCCTGTAGCGCCGGCATATGCGAGTCGAATTCGGCGACCTTGAACTGGCCATGCGCATGGAAGCCGCAATCGTCTCCGACGATGCTCGCTATGTGATGCCACATCTCCATGGCCTCGAGCGAGATCGGCACCTCCGCAAGGTCTCGCCCAAGCGTGCGCACGCCGGCAGCCGTCGCGCTCGATGCGTGGCGGCCGATCCAGTTACGTTCAAGGATGACGACGCTCCTGCCGGCGCGAGCCAGGCTCAGCGCCGCCGTGAGCCCGTGCAGGCCGCCGCCGATCACGGCGACGTCGAAGCCTTGTGCAGACACCGGCGTCATGCGGCGTTGTCCGGCTGCTCTAGCGCGGCGAGTTCTCCGAGCGTGACCGGCTTAAGCGGCGGCCTGATGCGATAGAAGCCCAGAGCCTCCGGCGGGCGGTTCTGCGCGCTGCCAAGGATGTGCATGACGGTGTAGCCGCATTGGCGGCCCTGGCAGGGTCCCATGCCGGCGCGCGTGAAAGCCTTCACCTGATTGGTGCCCGGCCGACCGACCGCCGCCCGCGCGCGCAAGGTCCCCGCCGTAACCTCCTCGCAGCGGCAGACGACGGTTTCGTCGGGCGGGGCGAAGACTTGCGGGCGCGGTTCGTAGAGCGCATCGAGGAAGGGCCGGAACGCGAGTTCGCGCTCGAGCACCTTGCGCGCGGGCGCAGCCTCCGCTTCCGCCATGGCGGCCGAGACCTTGCCGAGCCTGGCGGCGACTGCCAGCCCCGCGAGTGTTCCGCGATGCTCGGCGGCGATGGCGCCGGCAATGCCGGCGCCATCGCCGGCAACGAACAGGCCGGGCTGAGAGCTCTCGCCCCAGCCGTCGAGAACCGGCGCATAGCAGCGCTGATCGTGCCGCCATTCGACCTTGCAGTCGAGGGCGAGCGGCGCATGGATCGAGGGAACCAGTCCCTCATGCACGAGCAGCACCTCGGCCGGCGTCTCCTGCCAGGCGCCGCCCTGCCTGCGGTAGCGCAGGCTCTGCAGCCTGCCCTCGCCCCTGGCCTCGATCTCGGCGACATGCTTGACCGTCTTCACCCCCGCACGCTTCAGGGCAAGCGTCCAGGCAACGCCCTTCCAGAGATCGCCGGCCTTGCCGAGCGCCGCCGGCAGATGCCGCAGCGCCGCGCCGAGGCGTCCTGGCGGGGTGGTGTCGAGGAAGCCTGCGACCTTGCCGCCGGCCGCCAGAAGCTGTGTCATGTAGAGCAGCGGCAGCGGTCCGCTCCCGGCGATCCAGACCGGCTTCTCCGGCACCTGGTCGGCCGTCTTCAGCAGGATCTGCCCGGCGCCGACCGTCAACACGCCCGGCAGGGTCCAACCCGGAAACGGCACCGGGCGCTCCTGCGCCCCGGTCGCCAGGATCACCGCCCTGGCCGAAACCGTGCGGGCTTTGTCGCCGCTGGTGACGAAGGCCCGGAAACCGGGCTCGATCTGCCAGAGCTGCGCACCGGGCTCATAGGCCGCCCCGCCGCTGCGAAACGCTGCCGCGCGCGAGGCACCCGCGAGATAGGAATCGCCCAGGCGCGCGCCGCGCGGGCTTGCCGCGACGGTCTCGACCGAACGCCAGATCTGCCCCCCCGGCGCGGGCTGGTCGTCGACCACGAGCACGTCGAGGCCATGGCGGCGGGCGACGACGGCTGCCGCCATACCGGCCGGGCCGGCGCCCACAATGAGAAGATCGACCGCACTCATGCCGACAGCATCCGACGTCCGAGCTGACGCGACACGCGCATGCCGTCGCGCACCGTGGTGAGGCAGGTCTGCACCGAACCCACGCCGTCGACCTCGGCCAGGCATTCGAAGCATACGCCCATCATGCAATAGGGCGCCCGCGGCGACTGCGACACCGTCGAGGTCCGGTTCCAGCCCTCGGGCTGCCGCAGCAGGAGCGCCGCGAGGTTCTCGCCGGCCTCGGCCGAGACAGCCTTGCCGTCGATCAGGACCGTCACGGCCGACGGGCCGGGATCATGCAGCTTTCGGAACATCGAAACGTCTCTGGTGGAAGGGAGTCAGGAAGTCGGGCAGCTCGCCGTCGCGGATCGCGCGGGCGAGTTCGCGTGCATGAATGGCCGCCAGCGTCACGCCGGAATGGCAGAGCGCGACGAAGGCGCCCGGATGCGTCTGCGACTGCGCGTAGATCGGGTAGCTGTCGGGCGTCATGACGCGTAAGCCCGCCCATTGGCGCACGAGCTTGGCGCCGGCGAGAGCGGGCATGATGTCCACGGTCTTGCGGCTGAGCCGCGCGGCGGCATCGCTGGTCGTGGAGAGGTCGAAACCGGTCTCTTCCTGTGTGGCGCCGATCATGACGGTGCCCTCGCCCGTCTGGCGCAGCCCGCTCGCCGGCAGCGGCAGGAACGGCTCGAACCGCTCCGTCACCAGCACCTGGCCCCGCTGCGGACGCAACGGCACGTCGAGCCCGACTTGCGCGGCGAGCGCGGCGGAGCCCAGTCCGGCCGCGATGACGATGCGCGGTGCGACCAACTCGTCCCCATCGAGCAGCAGGCGGAAATCCGCCCCGGCGCGCTCGATCTTGCGGACCGTCGCATTGCTGCGCACGACGCCCCCCTGGCGGACGATCGCCTCATGCAGCGCCATCAGAAGGCGGAGAGGATTGGCATGACCATCCAGGCGGCCGAAGCTTGCCCCGGACACCGCCTTGCCCAGCCGCGCCTTGGGCAGAAGCCTTTCGAGTGCGGCCCGGTCGATCATCTCCCAGTCGGGCTCGCCGCCATCCCACTGGTTATGGAGCCGCTGCAGCTGGGCGCGGCGGTTCTCGAAGCCGTCCTCGCCCATGCAGAAGACGATGCCGCCCTTGTTCTCGTAAGCGAGGTCCGCCCCGCAGAGGCCCTCTACCTCGGTGGCGAAGTCGCGCCAGAGGTCGACACTGGCGCGAGTCAGCGTCTGGTAGGCGGGCAGGCCCATGCCCTTGCCCTGCAGCCAGACCAGCCCGAAATTTGCCTGCGCGGCGCGATAGTCCCCGTCGCTGCCGTCGAGCAGCAAGACGCTCTGCTTCAGGCCGGTGAGGCCATAGGCGATCGCGGCGCCGACAGTCCCTCCCCCGATGACGATGATGTCCGGACGCATGCGATTTCCCTTGCTCAAACGCAGCTAGAGCCTTAATCGCCATTTCGTCAAAGTCGAATTTCTCTATACTCTATTCCAAAAGGTTATGAGATGGTGCGCCAGCTCAATCTCCGCCAAGTGGAAGCCTTCAAGGCCGTGATCGAGCACGGCACGGTGAGCCGCGCCGCCGAAGTGATGAACGTCTCCCAGCCTGCGATCAGCAAGCTGGTCGCGCATCTTGAGGAAGACACGGGCCTGCGCCTGTTCGAACGCGTAAAGGGCCGCCTCGCGCCGACACCCAATGGCATGCGACTCTACAGCGAGGTCGATCGCATCTTCGCCGGCCTCCGCCAGGTGGAGAACGCGGTCGAGACCATCCGCCGCGACGAGCAGGGCCGCCTGCTCATCGGCGTGATGCCGGCCCTTTCCGGCTCCTTCATCGAGCGCTCGACGACGGCATTTCTCGCGCGGCAGCCGGGCGTGTTCTGCTCCATCCAGTCGCGCAGTTCACAATGGATCACGGAAGGGATCGTGGACCGAAAGCTCGATGTCGGCCTGGTGATCGCGCCGATCGACAACCCCTATACCGACACTGAGCCGATGATGGGCCATCCCGTCGTCTTCATCGCGCCGCTCGATCATCCTCTCGCGGCAAAGTCCGTGATTCGGCCGGAGGATCTGATCGGCCAGCCATTCATTTCCTTCGACCCGGAGAGCCACACCAGCCTGCGTACCTACGCCACGCTCAAAGCACATGGCGTGGTCCCCAATACGGTCATGGTGGTGAACGTCTCGCCGACCTTGTGCGAATTCGTTGCCGCCGGTGCCGGCGTCTCGCTCGTGCATCCGCTGATCGTCGGCGGCCTGCGCGACAAGCTGGCGATCCGCCGTTTCGAGCCGGCGATCCAGCTCGACTTCTATCTCTGCCGCGTCCGCGACAGCCGGAATGCCCGGCTCGTCGATGCATTCCTGGAAGCCGCCCGCGAGGTCGCAGCGGAAATTTCCCACAGCATGCCCGCGATGGATTGAAGCGAGGTGGCCTGCCGGCCCGTCAGGCTGGCGGCGCCGCTCCGCCCAGCCGCAATTCGCGGAAGGCAGCGACCAGTGCGCCAAGGTCACCCCGGCGCAGCCCGTCGACCGCACCGAGAAGCCGGTTTTGCTGCGTATCCCCGGCAGTGCGGCGCGTGACGATACGCAGCTTCTCCTCAAGCTCCTGCCAGGAAGGCGGAGCGCTCGCCTCGCCGCGCGGCCCGGTGATCTCGGAGACATGGCGCTGTCCGCCGGCCTCGACGGTCACCCGGGTCAGCGTTTCCGCGGGGAAACGAGCCTCGATCTCAGGATCGAGCCGCAGCGAAACCTTGCGCGCGATGGCGACGATCTCCGGCCGCTCGACGAAAACCCCGGTGAGCGGCAGCAATGCCTCGCGGCCATGCAGAGCGACCAGCCCCAGGCAATAGGGAATGCTGAACTGGATCTCCGTGAACCCTTCGGGGTCCGGGCGGTTGGTCAGCCTCAGCGCGCCGCTATAGCTGTCGACCTCGATCGCCTCGATCGCGCCGGCTGCGATGCCGTGCCGGGACATCAGTTCGAGCAGTGCCTCCACCGGCGCATGTACATGCCTGCAGCAGCAGAGAAATTTGAAATAGCCGCGGGCAATGTAGAGTTTGTCGCCCAGCCCGGCGACGATTTCCGCGCTGCGGAAATGGGTGTCCGTATCGAGCAAGGCAAGCGGACCGCTATGACCGTTCTCGGCGAGTGCGAGGGCGGAGACAGCCGTTACACCAGACCACGGGATGCCTTCCTTGACATCAGTCCCCTCCAGCGCCGGAAAGGCAGGCCCTGCCCCGGCATGGAGCTGGTTCGGCGCGCTGGCGCCCGCAATGGCGAAGGCGTGGGCAAGTTGCTCCGGGGGCGTACCCTTCAACAGCCCGGCCGCTGCGACGACGCCGTAGCCTGACCACATGCCGGTATTGGCATAGAAGCGCCGCGCGGCACCGACCGCGACTCCCACCTCATAGCCGACGACGATCGCCTTCAGCAGATCATCGGCCGAAGCGCCGACCTGCTGGGCGACGGCGAAGGCCGCGGGAATGATCGCGGCACCGGGGTGGCCTCGGGCGATCCTGTGCCCGTCGTCGATATCGAGCGCCGCCGCGGCGGCGCAGTTCGCCCAGACGGCCCCGAGGAGACTGGACCGCTCCCCGGTGAACCACATCGAATAGTCGCCTGTTCCGTGCAGCTCGCGCGCGGCACTACGTGCGGCGCACGGTCCCGGCGCATCGACGCCGGAGGCGGCCGCTGCGACGAGATCGAGAACACACCGCAAGGCAGCCTCGCGCGCTTCCGCCGCGAGCGGCGCCGCGCGCGCCGCATGAACATGGGCTGCGAGCGCCTCGATCGTGGTGGTCATCGATCGGTGCCCGACCAGGCTCACTTCGCCTTGACGGTCGTGAGCTCGGTGATCGGCGGGGCGAGGTTCATCGCGCCCTTGAGCTCGTAACCGAAATCGAGGCGGTCGCTATGCGCCCAGACCTGGCGCAACTCGAACAGCGGGATGGCGCAGACATCCTCCATGATCTTGCGCTGGGCCTCCTTCCAGAGAGCGAGCTGCTTGGCCGGATCGGCCTCGATGCGGGCAGCGTCGATCTCGGCATCCGCCACGGAACAGTGCGAGAAATTCGTGACGCCGGTGGGCGTGCCGACGATCGCGCGCGAGTGGAAGAATTCCGACAAATAGGTATCGGCGATCGGGAAGCGGGCCGCACCGTAGAAGATCATGCCGCTCAGGTCCTTGCGCGACTGGGCCTGATAGGTGGCGTGGTCGACGACCTGCATGTCCAGCTTGATCCCGACCTTGGCCAGTTGCGACTGGATAATCTCCATGAAGGGCTGCTGGGCCGAGATGTTCGAGACGATAGACTTGATCGTGAAACCGTCCTTGAACCCCGCCTCTGCCAACAGGGCCTTCGACCTGGCCAGGTCGAACTTGTAGGCGGCCGAGCAATCCTCGCCGAGATAGCCGGGAGGCACCACCGAGCAGCCCTTGGGACCGACATCCTTGCCGACGAAGCGGACGAGATCGTCGACATTGATGGCTGCCGCCACCGCCTGGCGGACCTTCACATTGTCCAGCGGCGGCATGGTCCGGTTCAGGCTCAGCGTGCGGAACTCGCCAGGCGCGAAAACATCGACGTTGAAGCCGCCGCGCTTGCGGGCGTTGTCGACCCAGCGCTGCTCGCGCTTGCCGTACATCAGATCGATCTCACCGGAGCTGAAAGCAAGCTCGCGGGCGCTGTCGGACGCGATGGCGCGGGCCAGGATGGTGTCGATCTTGGGCTTGCCGCGGAAATAGTCCTTGTGGGCGGCAAGCTTCACATATTGCTGCGTCACCATGTCGACGAACTGGAACGGGCCGGTGCCGACCGGATTGGCGCCGAACTTGTCGCCGAGCTCCTCGGCGGCCTTGCGGCTCACGATGTTGCCGCCATGGTAGTTCGAAACGCGACCGAGGAAGTTGACGTCGGGATACTTCAGCGAGACGCGAACGGTGTAGTCGTCGACCTTCTCGATCTTCTCGATGGCGCGAAAGTCGTTCGCGAAAGTGGAGCGCTTGGGATCGCCCGACCGGGTCAGCGAGTAGACCACGTCATCCGCGTTCATCTCGCCCCAGGTGCCGTGGAATTTCACGCCCTTGCGCAGGTAGAAGGTCCAGACCTTGCCATCCGCGCTGCGCTCCCAGCGCTCCGCCAGGTCGGCCTCGAGATCCTTGGGATCGGCGCTGCCGGGCTTGAAGCGGACGAGGCCGTTATAGATCCAGCCAACCATGGCCTTGTCGCTTGTGGCGCTGGCGCGATGGGCATCCAGCGTCGACACGTCACCGGCTCCCGAACTCGCCCTCAGCACCACCTCCTGTGCCGTAGCCAGTGCTGGCAGGCAAACGGTGAATGCCAGGCAGGAGAGCCGCAACGCAGCCTTGATCATATTCTCATCCTCCAAGATGGTATTATTCTGCTCTGAATGATGACGGGCGCAGCTTGGAGATGTCCAAGTCGAAATCACCGCAACCCTATTCCTATTGGTTATAGCCTGCCGCCCAAGCAATATCCCGGCGACAGGGTACGTCTCACCCAGATCAATCCTCTCGCCAGGCAACGGCCGCCGGCGCATTCTCCTGGCGAAACCGGTCAGGCCTGAACGTGGCGAGTTCATTACGTTCCTTGCCGGACAGGATTTCGTCCGCGATCAATTCGCCCAGGAAGGGAGCGAGCGTGACGCCGCTATGCGTCACGGCGACATAGTAGCCCGCCAGATCTCCGATCGGGCCGATCGCCGGCTTGCCGTCGGCCGGCAGCGCCCGGACACCGATGCGGACCGCCTCGACCTTCGCCCGGCCGATCGACGGCACGACCTGCGCCGCAATCCCGACCAGGCCGTCCGCCTCCCGGCAAGCAACGTCGGCAGGGGTTCCCGGGAGGATGGTGCGATCATAGTGATCCTGGCGGATTACGATGCGCCCTGCCCCGTCCGCCCGCATGTGGCACTGTGCGGCCATCACGACCGTGCGAAGATTGGCGGCGACCGGAGCCGTATAGGCGAGCATGCCGGAGGTCGGCGCCAGCGGGACCTGAAGGCGTTGCTCGTCCGTGACCGAATTCGACCAGCACCCGGTGCAGTTCACGACGAGGTCGGCTGGAATCTCACCTGCCGCGCAGGCGACGCCGACAGCCTTGTCACCGCGGACGACGAGCCTCGCCGGACCCTGCTCCGTCAGCAGCGTGGCGCCCAGCCGCACGGCCTCGCGCAGGAGCGTATGGGTGATCAGGACCGGATCGACCCAGCCCTCGTCGGGGAAGAAGCCGATCGGCGCCTCGCCCACGGCGGCCGGATCGATATCAGGCTCGATCTCCCGCAGCCGCGCGCGGTCGATGATCTCCGCCGCGTAGCCCCAGTCGCGCAGGCGTTCGATGCGATCGTTAAAGACGTCGCGATCCTCGCCGGGCGCAGCCCATTCGACGGTACCAGCGCCATGCCACCAACCGCCCTGCGGAAATCTTTCGCGCAAGTCGCGATGGGCCCGCATGCCGCCAATGTTCAGGTCGTAATAGGCGCGCGGCGTCTTGCGATGAGCATTCGTCCAGGCGAAGCTCCTCGCCGAGGTGCCGTCGCCGACCCGCGCGGCCTCGACGACGGTGACGCTCGCCCCGCCTTCGGCAAGCCGGAAGGCGACATTCGCGCCGATAATACCGGCACCTATCACGACAATGTTCACGGCTGGGTGGCCCATCTGGTCAGGGAGGATTGCGCTCAGCGCGCACCGAAGCCGCTTGCAAGGAGCTTGGCGATGCCGGCCGCATCGAGCCCGTCCAGACCGAGCTTCTCGAGGTTCCAGCCGCTCTGCCAGTAATCGCAGCCATGCATCGCGTTGGTGTAGTTCACGGTCGCGTCGAGCATCAGTGTCGCGACGCCCAGCGCCCGCGCCAGCGCGACGGCCGGGACGAGCTGAGTGGGAATGTCCTCGCTGAGATAGCGGTAACGCAGATCCGGGGGACTCTTGACCTGCTTGTAGCCGGGCACGGCGTGAACGACCTCGTAGAAGCTGTCGCCGGGAACGTCGTAGGATTGCTTCAGAATATCGGCGAAGGTCGTCAACGGGGCGCCGAGCGCCTTCAGGATCTGCTGCCGTTCGGCATCGACCGCATCGATGACCCGGGCGATGCTCGGGGTGATCTCGTAGCTGTCGTAGATATAGGGGCCGTCCGCCTCGATGCGGGCCGCATTCATGATCATCGGGATGGGGTGGAGCCCCATCGCGGCACCGGCGAAGCCGGTCTCGAGGACATTGGCGTTGGCGAGCAGTTGCGGGAAGTCCGCGGCGAGCCGCTCCAGCAGTTCCTGCGTCCGCGAAGCCGGAAAGACGCCGACGGGTAGCGTCTTCTTCTTGCTCGCGATGCGCAGCGCGTTCGGGCCGGCATTGCGGCCGCCCAACGGCATCGCCGAGGTCTGGGCCACGAGCAGATCGGGAGCGCCCGCCTTCGCCGCGATCCCCGCGATCAACAGCGCTCCGCCGAGTCCCCCCGGACAAAGCAGAATGATCTGATCGTTACGCAGTTTTCCTGCGGATGCCGCGAGGATTTCCTCATATGCCGTCTGCGGCGTCATGAAGATCAGCACCTCCGCAGTCTCAACAGCCGCCGTGATGTCTGAGGCGACCTCGATGCCGGTGACCAAGGTACGCTGCCTGCCGCCGACGACGCTCTCGACCTGACAGTCGACGTCGAGGCCGGGCGCGGCAGCCAGCGCATCCAGGGCAGCCTTGCGAACCGCCTGCTCCGCCACGATGACCCGATTGCCTGCCAGACGAAGCTCCGCCGCGAGCGCAAGTGCGTGCTCTGTCGCGCCGATGACGGCGTAGGTTCTGGCTGCTTGAATCATAGAGAAATCCTAGAAACTGAAGAGTACAGTGTGCAGGTCTGGAGTCGCTGGAACCAAGACAGGAATTCTGACTGACAGGATTTATCGACCTGACGAAACATTGCGAACTCGCTCCGCAGCAGGCGCCATCCAAGATAAGAAAGAGACAATCATACTGTAAATCTGAATATAATTATCAGAACAATCTTTCGACATGAATCTCAATTGAATCCGAATGCTACCTCGAACACGATCACGCAAACCTCCTATTGGCGTCAAATTCCAATTTGGATCCACGATATTCTAAAAAGTTATATCCAATAATATCCAGAAATTCTCAGAAATTCGAGCGATCAGCTATTTCTGAATGCTGCCGGCACATTGTCATACTGCCGCTCCAAAGCGGCGGATGCGCCGGTATCGCTTCCATTGCAGCGATCCGCCTCACAAGACGGGAGCGGCCTACGCCAGCCCAAAGCCAGAGACGGGCCGTCGTCAGCCCGACCTCGCGGGCGACCAGATACTAGCCCGCCAAAGCCGTGATCCGTATCGTCATCGACGCGCCACGGCCCGTTGCCCGAGGCTCGCCATGCCGCAACAGGCTATCCTCCTCAATAGGCATGTTTTTCAGCGTTCGCTGGTGCGCGGATCGAGCAGGTCGCGCAGCGCGTCGCAGAGCAGGTTCATGGCGAGGATGGTGAGTGTCAGCACGGCGCAGGGCCAGAGCAGCAGGAGCGGCGCCTGCTCCATGGTCGAGCGCGCGCCGCGGAT
>NZ_JAFKFW010000017.1 GCF_017308015.1 Allobosea sp. | reverse complement strand
AAGTCCGCTCACGCGGCCTTTGCGAGGCTTGGGGCGACGGTGAAGGGAGCAGCCGTCTTGGCCTTGATCTCGTCGAGGGTGACGCCCGGCGCGATCTCGATCAGGGTCAAACCGCCGCCATTGGCCTTGTCGCAGCTCATCACGCAGAGATCGGTGATGATCATGTCGACCACGCCCGCCCCGGTCAGCGGCAGCGAGCAGCGCTCCAGCACCTTGGATTCGCCGGCCTTGTTGGCGTGGTCCATCACGACGATGACCTTCTTCACGCCGGCGACGAGGTCCATCGCGCCGCCCATGCCCTTCACCATCTTGCCGGGAATCGTCCAGTTGGCGATGTCGCCGTTGGCGGCCACTTCCATGGCGCCGAGGATGGTCAGGTCGATATGGCCGCCGCGGATCATCGCGAAGCTATCGGCCGAGGAGAAGAAGCTCGAGCTCGGCAGGATCGTGATCGTCTGCTTGCCGGCATTGATCAGGTCGGGATCGGCCTCGCCCTCATAGGGGAAGGGACCGATGCCGAGCAGGCCGTTCTCGGACTGCAAGGTGACGTCGACGCCCTCGGGGATGTAGTTCGCCACCAGCGTCGGGATGCCGATGCCGAGATTGACGTAGAAGCCGTCCTTCAGCTCCTTGGCCGCACGCGCAGCGACCTCTTCGCGGGTCCAGGCCATCAGGCTGCCTCCCTCTTGCGCTCGGTCAGCTTCTCGATGCGCTTCTCGTTGATCGTGCTCTTGATGACGCGGTCGACATAGATGCCGGGCGTGTGGATCGCCTCGGGGTCGAGCGAGCCGGCCGGGACGATTTCCTCGACCTCGGCGACCGTCACCTTGCCGGCGGTCGCCATGTTCGGATTGAAGTTCCGTGCGGTCTTCCGATAGACGAGGTTGCCGGCGGTATCGGCCTTCCAGGCCTTGACGATGGCGAGATCGGCACGCAGCCAGGTTTCGCGGACATAGAGCTGCCCTTCGAACTCCTCGACCGGCTTGCCCTCGGCGACGACCGTGCCGACGCCGGTCTTGGTGTAGAAGGCCGGGATGCCGGCGCCGCCGGCGCGGATCCGCTCGGCCAAAGTGCCCTGCGGGTTCAGCTCCAGTTCCAGCTCGCCGGCCAGATATTGCTGCTCGAACAGCTTGTTCTCGCCGACATAGGACGCGATCATCTTCCGGATTGCAGGAGCATCCACAGGCCGAAGCCGTCGGCGCCGGCATTGTTCGAGATCACCGTGATGTTCTTCACGCCGGAATCGCGGATCTCAGGGATCAGGCTCTCGGGGTTGCCCGACAGGCCGAAGCCGCCAGACATGATCGTCATCCCGTCGAACAGCAGCCCGTCGAGCGCAGCCCCCGGCCCGTCATAGATCTTACCTGTCATCTGGCCTTCTTGCCTTCTTCGGTTATGGGCGATTGTGTCGACCCTATCACGCCCTTTCGAGCGCGACCGCGATACCTTGTCCGACGCCGATGCACATGGTGGCGAGCGCGCGCCTCTTGCCGGTCAAGGACAGCTCCAGCGCGGCTGTGCCGCTGATCCGGGCGCCGGACATGCCGAGCGGGTGACCGAGCGCGATCGCGCCGCCATTGGGGTTCACATGCGCGCCGTCCTCGGCGATGCCGAGCTCGCGCAGCACGGCGATGCCCTGGCTGGCGAAGGCCTCGTTCAGCTCGACGATGTCGAAATCGGTGGGCTTCAGGCCGAGGCGCCCGCAGAGCTTGTGCGTCGCCGGGATCGGGCCTAGCCCCATGACGCGCGGCGCGATGCCGCCGGTCGCGCCGCCGAGCACCCGCGCGATCGGCGTCAGCCCGTATTTCGCGGCCGCCTTCTCCGAGGCGATGATCAGCGCCGCCGCGCCGTCATTGACGCCCGACGCATTGCCGGCGGTGACGGTGCCGCCTTCCTTGCGGAACGGCGTGCCGAGCTTGGCGAGCTTCTCCAAGGTGGTGTCGCCGCGCGGATGCTCGTCGATCTCGACCAGGACGGGACCGCCCTTGCGCTGCGGGATCAGGACCGGGACGATCTCCTTGGCGAGCCGGCCGTTCTGCTGGGCCGCGACCGCCTTGAGCTGCGAGCGCAGGGCGAAGGCGTCCTGGTCGGCACGGCTGACATGGCAGTCGGCGGCGACATTCTCGCCGGTCTCCGGCATGGAATCGATGCCGTACTGTGCCTTCATCAGCGGGTTGACGAAGCGCCAGCCGATCGTGGTGTCGTGGATCTCGGCATGGCGCGAGAAGGCGCTGTCGGCCTTGGGCATGACGAAGGGCGCGCGCGACATGCTCTCGACGCCGCCGGCGATCATCAATTCGGCCTCGCCCGCCTTGATGGCGCGCGCCGCGGCGATGACCGCATCCATGCCCGAGCCGCAGAGCCGGTTGATCGTCGTGCCCGGCACCTCCCTGGGCAGGCCGGCGAGCAGCAGCGACATGCGCGCGACGTTGCGGTTGTCCTCCCCCGCCTGATTGGCACAGCCATAGATCACGTCGTCGACCGCGCCGAAATCCACACCCGGATGCCGCTCGACCAGCGCCTTCAGCGGCACCGCCCCGAGATCATCCGCCCGCACGGAGGACAGCGAGCCGCCGAAGCGCCCGATCGGCGTGCGGACATAGGCGCAGATGAAGGCTTCGGTCATGAAATATCCTCGCGCGCAAAGGGGACCTTTGGCGATCCAGGTTTTCCGGGCGGCGTAATGCGGGCTGCCTAGTCTTTCGCCAATTGGGCGAGGGGAACGTCCGAAATCGCCAAGCGCAAACGCTCGACGATCTCGGCGACCTCATCGGCCGAGACCGTTAGTGCCGGTGCGAGAAGAATATGATCGCCACGCGTCCCGTCGATGCAGCCACCCCCTGGATAGACCAGAAGACCGCGTTCGATCGCCGCCTGTTTCAGCTTCGCGTGAACTGCATGTGCGGGATTGAAGGGGTTCTTTGACGCGCGGTCCGCAACGAGCTCCAGGCCAAGAAACAGTCCCCTGCCCCGAACATCACCGATATATGGATGGTCTTGAAACGCCTGCAGAAGCGCGGTTCGAAGCTCGCCTCCTCTGATCCGTGCAGCCGCCGTTAAGTCGTGTGCGGCGATGTACTGCTGGACAGCCAATCCCGCCGCGCAGGCAACGGGGTGAGCCATATAGGTGAAACCATGCTTCAGCTCGCCACTGCCGTCCGCCAGCGCTGCCTCAACACGGCTGCTAACGACCACAGCGCCCACCGGCTGAAATCCGCCGCCAAGGCCCTTCGCGATTGTGATCAGATCCGGGGAGACCCCATCCTCCGCGCAGGCGAAATGCCAGCCAGTCCGACTGACGCCACACATGATCTCGTCAAGGATCATGAGAATGCCGTAGTGATCGCAGATCGCTCGTATCTTCTTCAGATATCCGGGCGCTGCCGGCACGGCGCCAAGCGTCGCGCCCACGACCGGCTCGCAAATGAAGGCAGCGACATTCTCGGGGCCGAGTTCCAGAATTGCTGTTTCGAGTTCCGAAGCCGCCCGCTCGCCGTAACTTGTGATGTCCTCGCCGGGTTGGCGCAAACGATACTCGTAGCAAGGCTCGATGAAATGGGCGTTGAAAAGCAGCGGCGCATATACCTCACGCCGCTTCATGTTGCCGCCGACCGAAAGCGCGCCGAGGGTGGCGCCATGGTAGCTCTGGCGGCGCGAAATAATCCTGGAGCGGGAAGGCTCTCCTCGTTCCACCCAGTACTGGCGAGCCAGCTTCAAGGCAGCTTCAACAGCCTCGGAACCGCCCGAGCAGAACAACACCCGAGAGAGGCCTTCCGGTGCATTTTCCATCAATGCATCGGCGAGACGTTCTGCCGGCTCAGAGGTAAAAAAGGACGTGTGGTAGAAGGGTAATTCCGCCAACTGCGTCTTGATCGCGTCTTCTACTTCTTCGTTTCCATGCCCAAGGCATGAAACAGCGGCGCCTCCCGAAACCGCATCCAGAAACTCTCGACCGTCACCGGTCCAAACCCGCAGGCCTTTGCCACGGACAAGCGTAGGCGGCAGCGATCCCGGCTTACGGTGAAGGACGTGCCCGGTGTTGGAGGAAGCCATCTGATACCGCGAACTCTAGAGTAGAGAGAGGCCGCCAGCCATGCTGGCGGCCTTCAATGCGTCAGGTGAGAAGCCAGGTGTTGAAGCGCTCAAGAGCGTTAGCCCTATGCTGCCCCCACCACTTCTCATCCTGCTTGACCATGCTCTTCAAATTCTCCGGGCTGGACGGAAGCATGGCAGCTCGTTCCTTGGGAATGAACTTATAGGCGTCGGTGTTGGTCGGGCCATAGCTCAGGAACTGGGTGTAGGCCGCCTGCCTCTCGGCATTCGCGCAGAACTTGATGAACTGACGAACGGCCGCAACCCGAGGTCCACCCTTCGGAATGGAGAACCCCTCGACAGAGTAGATGCCCTGATTCCAAACGAGCTTGATCGGCGCGCCCCCGTCCAGCACAGACTGTGCCCGGCCATTCCAGATGGCGACCATGTCGACTTCGCCGGATTGAATGATCTGCGCCGACTGCGCGCCACCCGTCCACCAGACCGCCACATGCGACTTGATGCGATCGAGGCTCTTGAACGCGCGATCCAGATCGAGGGGATAGAGCTTGTCCACCGGAACCCCGTCGGCAAGGAGTGCCTGTTCCAGGGTATCGATCGGGCTCTTCGAAAGGCTTCTGCGGCCCGGGAACCGCTTGACGTCCCAGAAATCGGCCCAGCTCTGCGGGGCTTCACCTTTGAACTTGTCGGTGCGGTAGGCGAACAAGGTCGCGTACATGTCCGTCCCGAGCCAGTACGGCGTAACCGCCTCGGGAAGCATGCCGGCAGTGTCAGCGGGCGCGACATCGATCGTGTCGAGAAGATTCTGCCCTTGCAGGATGTCGCGAGCGGCCATCGTGAGAATGGAAGCGTCCCAAGTATAGGACTTCGTCTCGACGATCGCCTTGATCTGCGCGGTGGGCTCGGCCTCGCGCGCAACATTGATAACCCGAATGCCGGTCGCCTTTTCGAACGGATCGTAGAATGCCTTCCGGAAGGCTTCGCCATACGCTCCGCCTGGATCGGCCACGATGATCTGCTTGATCTGGGCATGACCTGTCCCGGGCACGAAAGCGGCTGGTCCTGCGACACCGACGGCGGCTGCTCCCTGCAGCACATTGCGACGTGATAAATTCATGTTCTTCCCCTTCTTGTAGAAATCACCAGCCCCTTCGGCTCAGGCGCGAGCGCGCCGCTGCCGGAAGAACTCTTCCATCATCCGAGCGGGCTCTCCTGAGCCGTAGGATTCCTTCTGCATGACCTCACCGGCCCGCAGCGCGTCGATGAATCCGGCTTCGGTCACCTCGCGGAACCGCGCCTTGTTCAGCCGCATCGCGACGGGAGGCTTGGCAGCAAGTTCACGCGCCAGTTCAAGAGCTCGCGGCAGCACACGCTGCTGATCGACGATCTCGGAGATCAGGCCGATGCGGTGACATTCGTCCGCATTCATCATTCGACCCGTGAGGGTGAGCTCGATGGTGCGCGACAGACCGAGCATCTCGCGCATGATCCAAGGACCGAGCGTGCTGGCGATGCCGGAATTGATCTCTGGCTGGCCCATCTTCACACCGGCGTGCGCGATCCGGATATCGGTCAGCAAGGAGAACTGGAATGCCGAACCCGCGGCCACGCCATTCAGTGCCGCAATGAAAGGCTTCGAAAGCGAGCGAACCAAGCCGTAGAGGGTCTCCCACTCTGCAATCCAGGCTTTCCCGTCATCGCCGGAGAATTTTTTTGTCTCGTTCAGATCCTGCCCGGCGCTGAAGGCGCGATCTCCAGCACCGGTGACAACGATTGCGCGAACCGTCTCGTCGCTTTCCAAACGACGCAACGTCGCAAGGAGAACCGAACGCATCGGTGCGTCCCAGGCATTGAGCACGTTGGGCCGGTTGAGAGTGATGAGACCTACACCATCATCGATCGAGGAAAGAACTGTATCGCTCATAGTCTTGTCACTCCGCCGCTGCGCTGGTGCGCATGATTGTGCGGCTCTGCTCGCGCATGAACTGCTGGACGTAGTACGGCCCGAGCGCGCCTTTGCCGGCTACACCTGAACCCTTCCAGCCGCAGAAGGTCTGGACTCCCGGCCAGGCGCCAGTGGTCGCACCGCTTGCGCGATTGGCGTAGAGAGCTCCCGCCTCGGCCTTGTCGAGGAAAAGATTGAGCTCGGCCTCGTCGCGTGCGTAGGCACCGGCGGTGAGGCCGTAGGCGATGTCATTGCCGTCCCGGATCGCCATCTCCAGATCATCGAAGACTTGGACGGAGAGAAACGGAAGGAACAGCTCGTCCTTGTTCAGTCGATGCTCGGCCGCCAGACCCTCCACAATGGTCGGCGCGACATAAAAGCCGCCGTCATATTCCCCGCCCTCGAGGCGCTCACCGCCGTGAACGATACGGCCATCCCGGCGAGCTTGATCGCAGGCCTGGGCGAAACGCTGGAACGCCGCTTCATTGATCAGCGGCCCCATGAAAGTCGCCGCCGACCGCGGGGCACCGATCTTGATCGCCCTGGACTTCGCGACCAGCTTGTCCATGAACTCCGCGTAGACCCGACGGTCGACATAGACCTTGGAGCAAGACGAGCACTTCTGCCCCTGCAGCCCGAATGCCGAGCGCATGACGCCCTCGGCGGCAACGTCGAGATCGGCGCTAGCCGTGACGTAGCAGGGGTTCTTTCCACCCATTTCGATGATGACCGGGCGATTGTAGCCGCCTGCTGCAACGCTGCGCAGGATGCGCGTCCCAACCGCGTGGGATCCGATGAAGGCGTAGCCGGCAACGCCTGAATGATCGACCAGAGCCTGCCCGACTTCGGCACCTCCACAAAGCAGGTTGACGACGCCTCCCGGGATACCCGCCTCCTCGCAAAGACGGGCCAGCCAGTGGCCGGTCAGGCCTGCCTGAGGGCTTGGCTTGAGCACGACGGCATTCCCGCCGAGAAGAGCGCCCGCAAGCATGCCGATCCCAAGAGCGACCGGGAAGTTGAACGGGACGATGACGGCGAAAACGCCATAAGGGCGTAGCACGTCCGAGGTTTCTTCGATCGGAACCGCTCGCGACAGGGGGCGATAGAAGCCATCATTGGCCTCAAGCTGGTCGCTGTAATAGCGCACCAGGTCGATCGCTTCCTCGACCTCGCCCATGGCTTCGCCGAAGGACTTACCGACCTCACGAATGCAAGCGGCGGCGACTTCGTATTTATGGTCCGAGAGGCGGTCGGCGACCCGACGCACGAGCGCCACGCGCTCCTTCCAGGGACGCGAGCCCCATTCCCGGAAAGCAGCACTCGCGGCCGAAATCGCACGATCGACCTCACCCTGCCCGGCTTCGAAAAATGAGCCGATCTCCGAACCATCGATCGGGCTTCTAGCGATATAGCGAGCGCCAGCCTCGTCAGGCTTGCCACCGATCAGATTGGGGAATGCGCGAGCCGGGGCAGCGGCGTCTTGCTCAAGCTGCTTTTGCAGCAGGCCGAATACACCTGAGAAATCGGTACCGATGTTTGAATAGGTGACCCGTGGCAATGCTTGATTCATGCGAACGCCGTCCCGTGCTCCGACTTAAACGCCCCTCAGTCTGGCGCGAGAGGCAACGGAGCACATGGCAATGGGGCATGTCAAACATAAAGAAACAAAGTATTACATTGTCATACTTGATCATGAAATTGATGCGCTGCAGCGATTCCGGTTTTTATCCACGAGAGATCGGAATTTGCGGTGTCGAGTTTGAGATTGATCGAGCAGCCGCAACGACGAGCGACGAGAAGCGCGCCTCCGCCTCCTGAGGCGTAAAGCGAACCCTCGAAACGGAGACCGTCACCGCTGCTAACGGCAGTCCAGCATCGAAGATCGGCGCCGATATTGACAGGTCGTCGTGGTAAAACTCCTCAAACGCCGTTGCGTAGCCGCGGGAGCCACTGACATCGAGTTTTGCTTCCAGCGCCTCCATTTCCCAGGTCGTATTCTCGGTGATCTTCCGCCGATCACACTGTTCCAGGAGTGAGATGGCTTCGGCACGGGGCAGTTTCGACAGCATCGCAATCCCCGGCGCCGTGCAGTAAACAGGCATGCGCGTACCGATGGTTACATCGGTATTGAACAAGTGTCTGCTCATGAAACGTGACACGAATACGATCTCTGCGCCATCTCGCATCGTGATGTTGATAGTCTCCTCCGTCTCGCGGCTGAGATGTATAAGATACGGCATCGCACGATTTAGCAAAGTATTCGCGTGAAGGAAACCGTAACCTAGATCAAGCACCTTTATTCCCAGATCAAAGTGCTTCGTCGCCGGATTTCTTTTAAGATAACCAAGCCGTTCAAGCGTATGAGAGAATCTTTGCGCAGTGCTTTTATCTACTCCGAGTTCGGCGGCGAGCGCCGTCAAGCTCAAGCTATGCCCGCATCGAACGAAGACATCGAGAACTTTAAGCGCCTTCTCGACTGATCTGACCATAAGCGGATTATCATCGACGCTCACCGTCTTCTTCGACACTTTCGCCGCCGCGGTCTTATTCATCAGTTTCGCTCTTTCTATCCGGCGCCTATGCGCCGCCTTGCCAACCTAGAGGCATTGACATGGGAATGGAAGGGACCGTAAGGTACTAAAAAGTATTATAATACAATACTCATTATGATCAAGGGAACAGCTGATGGGTGAGTGCGCAGACAAACTGCAAGTCCGGGGAATCGCCAAGCGATATGGCGAAATCGACGCACTGCTTCCCACCGACCTGACCATCTCCAGCGGTGAATTCCTCACGCTCCTGGGCCCCTCCGGCTCCGGCAAGACAACGTTGCTGCAGATGATCTGCGGCCTCGTTCCCCCGAGCCAAGGCCGGGTCATCATCGACGGGCAGGATCAAACAGACACGCCAGTTCACAAGCGGGACATTGGCCTGGTTTTTCAACATTACGCCCTGTTCCCGCATCTCACCGTCGCCGAAAACATCGCATTCCCACTGGAAATGCGGGGGCTGAGATCGGCCGACGTCCGTACGAAGGTCAACGACGCGCTTGAGCTGGTGCGGCTCAGCGAATTGGGCACCCGCTTTCCGCGAGAGCTGTCCGGTGGCCAGCAGCAACGCGTCGCGCTTGCTCGCTGCTTCGTCTACCAGCCCTCCGTCATTCTGATGGACGAGCCTCTCGGTGCTCTTGATCGCAAACTGCGCGAGCACCTTCAGGTCGAAATCAAGCAGCTGCATCGCAAAACCGGGGCGACGATCATCTATGTCACCCATGATCAGGAAGAGGCGCTGGCGATGTCCGATCGCATCTGCCTGATGAACCAGGCACGCGTGGAGCAGGTCGCCAGTCCGAGAGACATATATGCCCGGCCGGAGACTTCCTTCGCCGCTCGCTTCATCGGTACGTCGAACGTCCTGGCAGGCAAGGCCGAAGGGAAAGAGCAGGGACCAAGCGTTCGCTGTGGAAGCCGCTCCTTCGGCACGCAGGCCCATCGCTTCGTCGAGGGTGAGGACGTCGCTCTCGTCGTCCGTCCCGAGGCGATCAGCCTGCGGGGCGAAGGCGAGAACCGCCTCAAAGGCCGCGTGATCGAGACGATCTTTGGCGGCGCTGATGTCAGCGTCCTCGCCGAAATGGAAGAGTACGGAACGCTCATTTGCCGCGTGAATGCGACCTCAACCACACCAGCCCTTGGTGAGGTTGTCGAATTCAGCTGGCCCAGCTCGGCAGCTGTGGTGGTCCGGCGATGATGCACCTCACGCAACTGCCCGCCCAGAATCGGTTTCGACCGTCGGCAATCTGGATGATCGTGCCGGCGATCGGGCTGCTGGCCTTCTTCTTCCTTTGGCCCGTTCTGCAGCTGCTGACCCTTAGCATTTATGATCAGAATGGCGCGCTCAGCGGAGACAATTACGCTCGCATCGTCTCCACACCGCTCTACCTGCGGGTGCTGACGGTAACGTTGCGGATATCCGCCATCACGGCCTGCCTTTCGGTTCTGCTTGGATTTCCCCTCGCATACTGGATGGCCGGGCTTTCGCCCCGAGCTCGCAGCCGTGTTCTGATTTTTGTGCTTATCCCGTTCTGGACGAGCTATCTCGTGAAGACCTTCGCCTGGATGTTGGTGATGGGCCGAACGGGCGTCATCAATCAGATCGTGGGAGCGGCCGGAGGCGAACCACTTTCGATGCTCCAGGGTGAAGGCGCAGTCATCGTCGGAATGGTGCATGGCATGCTGCCTCTAGCAGTGCTGACCATGCTACCGGTCGTGACCTCGGTCGATATGCGTCTGCTCCAGGCTTCTCAGACATTGGGTGCTCACCCGGCGAAGGGCTTCTGGCTGACTTTCGTTCCGCTTTCCCTGCCAGGGCTCACTTCCGCTTGGCTACTGACCTTCATCACCTCATTGGGCTTCTTCATCGTGCCTGCGCTGCTCGGCGGGCCCCAGCAGACCTTCCTGGCCCAGCTGATCATTTCCCAAATTCAGCAGCTTCTGAACTTCGCCTTCGCCAGCACGCTTTCCGTGCTCCTTCTGGGCGCCACGTTCATAGCCTGGCTGGCTTATGACCGTCTTTTCGGAATGTCATCGCTTTCCGGAGGAGCAACCGTACCGCGGTCCCAGAGTAACGTGCTGCGCCTTGTTGGCCGAAAGATCCTCAGCGTCTGCGCAGCCGTTTCGCAAATGATCGCCTCTGCTGCCGAGTGGATCTTGCCCGCGGGTATCATGAGCCGGCTGGCTCCGATGTACTGTGGGCTCGTTCTCTTCTTCCTGGCGGCACCGACGCTGGTGGTCGTGCCGGTTGCGTTCACGAGCTCCAGCTTCCTCGACTTCCCGCCGGCAGGCTACAGCCTGCGATGGTTCGACCTCTATCTAAACTCTCCCCTCTGGATCAATGCGACGCTGAACTCGTTCGTCATCGGATTTGCGAGTGCCGCGATCGCCACGATCGTGGGCGGACTGGCCGCTCTGGGCCTCGCCAAGACCGATATGCGGTGGAAGGGCGCGATATTCGCTCTCATGCTGTCGCCGATGATCGTGCCTCGCATCGTCTATGGTGTCGGTCTCATGTATTTGTTCGCAGGACTGGGGCTGATCGGGACCCGGGCCGGCCTGATCATCGGTCACGTGATCCTGGCTTTGCCGTTCACATTCGTGACGATCGCCGCTGTCCTCAAAAACTACGACTGGCGCCTCGATCAGGCTGCCGCAACGCTCGGAGCTGCAAGGCTCAAAGTTCTCGCCCGAGTGACCGTTCCGCTAACCAAGGGCGCGCTCATCGCGGCTTTCCTCTTCGCCTTCATCACCTCCTTCGACGAGCTCACCTTGGCGATTTTCGTCTCCGGCGGGATCATGACGACGCTGCCCAAGCAGATGTGGGACGACATGTTCCTGCAACTGAACCCCACGATCGCAGCTGCGTCCGTCGTCGTGTTCGCACTCGCGCTTCTCCTCCTCCTCGTCGCCGAACGCGTCGGCGGGAAAAAGACCGCCTAGCTTTGGAACCTGAGATGACGATCGACAATCGGGGCTTCCTCGACCTTCTCCATGCGCGCTGCCAGGCAATGCCCGAAGCTGAGTTCATGAAATTCGGCGCGCAAACCCTTACATTCGCTGACCTGGAGCGAAGCTCTCGCGCCGTGGCCGTCGCCCTGAAACGCAAAGGCCTCGTATCCGGTGATCGCGTCGCGGTCATGATGGCCAATCGGCCGGAGGTTGCAGCACTGCTCTATGGGCTAGCTCGTTCTGGTCTGGTCTGGATCCCGGTAAATCCCCAGCAGCGCGGTGTAGGCCTGAAATACCTGGTTGAACATTCCAGCCCGAAGGTGATCCTCGTCGACGAGGACAAGATCTCCAGCCTCAAGGAATGCGGCGCCGATCTTGGACAGACCGATATCATCTCGTTCAGCGGCACAAACGAGACGATTGGTGATCTCCTCGGTGCACGGGGTGACTGGAGCGAACACCCGACGGACGCCGCGACGCTCTTTGCCATCATGTATACGTCGGGCACGACCGGGCATCCGAAGGGCGTGCTCGTAACGCACGGCATGATGCGCTTCGCTGCCGAGGCGGCCGCTCTTCTGGCCGACGCCCGAGATGGCGACCGCCTTCACATGTGGGAGCCGATGTATCACGTCGGCGGAGCTCAGGTGCTGCTGATGCCGCTGCTGCGCCGCATCTCCATCCAGCTCGTCGAGAAGCTTAGCGTGTCCAACTTCTGGGAACAGGTTCAGACGCTCGGCTGCACCCATGTCCATTACCTAGGCGGCATCCTGCAGATGCTGCTGAAGCGCCCCGCAAGCCAAATCGATCGCAGTCATGGCGCCCGTGTCGGCTGGGGAGCCGGTGCTCGCGCAGACAACTGGAACACGATCCAGGACCGTTTCGGCATCTCTCTACGCGAGGCCTACGGGATGACCGAAACAGCCAGCATAGCGACCTTCAACGGCGACGGCACACCGGGCAGCGTCGGACGCTCTGTACCGTGGTTCAAGGTCGAGGTTCTGGACGAGATGGGGGCTCCCGTCCCAGCCCATACACGAGGCGAAATCGTCGTTACTGCCAATGTGCCTCATGCGCTTTTCTCCGGCTACTTCCGGAATGAAGAAGCAACACGCAGTGCCCTCCGTGACGGCAAGATGTTCACTAACGACATCGGCTCGTTCGACGAGGCCGGCCGGCTGTTCTTCCACGGCAGAAAGACCGACAGCATACGGTGCCGGGGCGAGAACGTATCTGCGATGGAAGTCGAGCAAGTCGTGATCCTGCATCCTGCGGTAGCCGACAGTGCGGCAGTGGGTGTGGAGGCCGAGATCGGAGAGCAGGAGATCAAGCTCTTCGTCGAGCTCAAGCCGGGCTTTGTTGTTTCGGAAACCGAACTCTCTGCATGGCTCAGTAAGCGACTGGCCCCCTACCAGAACCCTCGATACGTCGCTTTCGTTTCGAGTTTTGAACGCACTCCCAGCGAGCGGATCATGAAGCACAAGCTCGACAAGTCGGTTGAGGCGACCTGGGACCGAAACCAAGGACCGGAGCGGCAGGCTTCCTTGAATGCAGGAGCCGCTCGATGACCGACGCCCTCTCCGAGCGCTTCTCAACCGAGCCTTACTGGACCGAGAGCCTCCCCCCTCTTCCGAGGACATCAAGGGAGCTGCCGAACAATGTCGACGTCATCGTCGTCGGCGGCGGCTACGCCGGTTTGTCGACGGCCTTGACGCTCGCCCGAGCCAACAAGTCCGTGATCGTCTTTGAGGCAGGCCGCGTTGGCGAGGGAGCATCCTCCCGCTCGGCCGGATCCCTCGGAAATTTGCCGAAGGCGAAGCTTGCCCAAATCACCGCCCGTTACGGCGCAGACGTCGCGCGAGAGGTTTATCGCGAGGCCCGGCTAGCGCGCGAATATGTCGAACGTATCATCGTCGACGAGAACATAGACTGTAACCTCCAGACCCGAGGACGGGTGGTGGCGGCGCACAGCGAACGCGCCTACGCCAAGCTCGAGGCCTCTCTTCCTACGTTCCGGCAAACAATGGGCGAAGTCGAGCTGCTGAACTCGGCGCGGCAGTCTGCCGAAATTGGCTCCGACGCCTTCCACGGCGTTCTCGTGGTCAAGTCGTCTGCAACCCTGCAGCCAGCTCTCTTTCATCGCGGATTGGCTCATGCCGCGCTGGGAGCGGGTGTATTCCTCGCTGAACAACGACGTGTCACCGACATCAGCCGAACGAACTACGGCTTCGAAGTTGTTGCTGGCGGGCACAGGTACACGAGTTCCGAGGTGATCGTCGCGACCAATGCCGAGACGGGTCGCGACACCTCGATCATGCGCACCCTTCGTCGGCGATTGACGATCGTCCCGGCCTTCGCGCTCGTGACGGAGGAAATGCCAGCGGATCAAATGAGGGCGGTTCTGCCGCACCTCAGGTCGTTCAGCGATACATTACAGATCCTGCATTACATGGCGCCAGCCGGCGACAAGCGCTTAGTCGTGAGCGGGCGCGCTGGACGATCGGATCGGGACTTGCGCACAAAGGCCCGTCGCCTTTTCGGCTTCTTTCAGACGCGTTTTCCGGCTTTACGCGATGCCCGTGTGAGCCACTGCTGGTCGGGGACCTTTGCCCTTACGGATGATTGGATCCCACATATCGGTGTCGAGGAAGGCGTTCACTATATGCTCGGTTGCTGCGGCGTCGGGGTCCCGATGTCCACCTATCTTGGCCATCGAATTGGCCTGAAGATACTGGGCGAGGAAACGCAGGCCAGCGCATACGATCGTCCCCTCCCCTCGATCCCCTATTGGCCTGCCAACAACATTTTCCTGCCCGCAGCTGTCCGCGCTCTTGCGCTGCGCGACCGCCTATTCCGTTGAGGCTGAACCGACAATGACGCGAACCATTAGCCGTGCCGAGGTGGAAGCTCTGGCAATCCCGTTGGACGACATTGCCCGGAACGTTGCGGATGCATTCTGTGCCGGCGCTACGGGGGACATCGTCTGGAAGCCCAAGACGATGCTCGCAAGCGAGGGCGGGGCCTTTCAGATGTCGACCTTCGCCGCTTGGCGGCGGCGCGATCTATCCCTGTTCCATATGCTGGTGGGGCCGACCTCGGAGGCCGTTGAAGGCGGAGCTCCGGGATATCTCAGCCGGCAGCTTGTCTTCGAACGAGCGTCGGGATCTCCGATCGCCCTTCTCGACGGAACCTACACCTCCAACGTGCTGCCAGTCGCAATCGGACGCACGCTGGCCAAGCTGTTGGCCCGCCCGAGAACCGGGGTCGCAACGATCATCGGGGCTGGAGTACAAGCGCGTATGAATCTCGAAGCCCTCGACGGCGTTCTGCCGATCGAAGAGGTTCGCATCATCACCCGAACTGCGAAATCCGCGGAATCTTTCTGCGAGTTCATTCGTCAGCGGGGTCAAAAGCCTGTGATCGTGGAGGTCGGCCCTCAGGCGCTGAAAGGCGCCGACATCGTCATATCGACCATCCCCGCAAGCCCAGGACTGAAGCCCTTCCTCGATCCCGAATGGGTCGAGCCAGGCACGTTCGTGAACGTGGTAGACCTCGGGCGAAGCTGGAAGAACAGCTTCTCGAAGTTCGATCGCGTCATCGTCGATGACCGGATTCAGGCTGAGCAACAGCACAAGGATGGCCGTCTACTGCACGGGGGCCCGTTCGATAGCGAGATCGCGGACGTTCTGACGGGGACAAAGCCGGGCCGCGTGGCGGAAAGCGAGCGTATCGTTCTTATCCATCCTGGCAATGTGGTTGGGGTCATGGGCGTGACGACAGCGGTTCTATCCGCCTTCCGAGCTTGCGGCGCGGTCTAGCTGTACCGCGCCAAGACGCTTCTGCCGCGGTACGTTCGTCAGTGCTAACCGGCACTATCGCATCGACGAGATCGCGGCGCGGCGCTTCTTCCAGACGGCGGACAGGGCCGGCATGCCGAAGGCGATCGCTCAGCTCGAAACCGAACTGCCCGCTGGGTTTCCACAGGGCTGCATGGAACCGCTAAAGCCGGCACTCTGTCCCGCCTGCGGGTCCTGGAAGCGGGCCTCGGTGCCTAGCAGGATCTCGCCGCTGCCAGCCATGCGATCTCAATCGCCGCCAGCCACGTCCTTCCGCGACTCGCCGTCGACCAGATACTCGATGTGTCGGCGCCCGGAAGCTCCCGGACGAATCGAGACCGCGACGCCGAAGATGCGCTGGATCGCCTCGGCGGTCAGGACCTCCTCCGGCGCACCGGCGGCCTGAAGGCGCCCGTCATGCAACAATGCGATCTCGTCGCAGAACATGGCGGCAAGGTTGAGATCGTGCAGCGCCATGATGCAGGTGATGCCGAGGCGGCGGACGAGGCTCAGGATCGAGAGCTGGTGCTGGATGTCGAGATGGTTGGTCGGCTCGTCCAGGATGAGCTCGCTCGGCTCCTGCGCGAGCGCACGGGCGATATGGACGCGCTGGCGTTCCCCTCCCGAAAGCGTGTGCCATAACTGATCGTGGCGCTCGGTGAGCCCGACCCGCGCCAGCGCCTCGTTCACGGCGCCCTCGTCGGCTTCGCTCCACGAGGCCAGCGCCGCACGATGCGGCGTACGGCCGAGGCGGACGACATCGCAGACGGAGAGCTGAATCTCGGTCGTCGCCTGCTGCTCGACGAAGGCGAGGCGGCGGGCGAGTTCGCGGCGGGGCACGCCGGCGATGTCGTTGCCGTCGAGCGTGACGACGCCGCTCGCGACATTGCGCAGGCGGCAGAGCAACCGAAGCAGGCTCGACTTGCCGGAGCCGTTGGGGCCGATCAGGCCGAGCACCCGGCCGGGCGCCGCTTCCAGCGTCACGCCATCGACGATCATCCGGCCGCCGGCACCCCAGCGGACCTCGCGGGTCGCGAGCGTCATGCCGGCCTCCGGGCTCGGTAGAGGATCAGGGCGAAGACCGGCGCGCCGAACAGGGCCGTCACCACGCCGATCGGCAGGATCTGCTGCGGGATCAGGACGCGGGAGAGGATATCGGCGAGGATCATGAAGATCGCGCCGACGACGAGGCATGCCGGCAGCAAACGAGCGTGGCCGGAGCCGACGAGGAAGCGCGCGGCATGGGGGATGATCAGCCCGACGAAACCGACCGTGCCGACGATCGAGACCATCACCGCCGTCATCACCGCCGTGGTCGCGAACAGAACGACCTTCACCCGCGTCACGGCGACACCCAGCGAAGCCGCGGCATCGACGCCGAAGGCGAAGGCGTCGAGCGCCTTGGCGTGCAGCATGCAGATGCCGAAGCCGATGAAGGCCACGGGCGCCGCCATCCAGATGTCGGGCCAGCGCACGCCGCCGAAATTGCCGAGCAGCCAGAACATGACGCCCCGCGCCTGCTCGGCACTGGCGAGCGTCGTGACGATCGTGGCGGTGGCGGCATTGAAGAGCTGCGAGGTGGCGACGCCGGCGAGGATGACGCGGTCGCTCGCCCCGCCCGCCCCTGCCGCCAGCAAGGCGACGACGACGAGCGCGGCGCAGGAGCCGATGAAGGCGCCGGCCGAAACGGAGAGCACCGCCCCGCCGATGCTGATGCCGAGGATCAGCACCGCGACGGCGCCGGTCGAGGCACCAGCCGAGATGCCGAGGATATAAGGCTCGGCCAGCGGATTGCGCAGCAGGGCCTGCAGGATCGCACCCGACAGGGCGAGTGCGCCGCCGCACAAGCCTGCCATCAGCGCGCGGCTCAGGCGATAATCGAAGATCACGCCCTGCTGGATCGCGCTGACCGGAAAGTCGAGATCGAACAACCCGTTGCCCAGCGCCTTCAGGGCCGTGTCCAGCGGGATGCGCATCTCGCCAATCGTCACCGCCAGCGCGACCGAAAAGGTCAGCGCCAGCAGCGAGGCCAGCGCGATGCCGATCCGCGCCGGCCAGTTCGGCCCATGGGCGGCGTGGCTCAACGCGAGATCCCGAAGCCGGCGATCGCCTTGGCGAGGGTCTCGATGCCGTCGACCGTGTCGAGCCCGGCGCGGGTCGCCCCGACATCCATGATCACGATGCGGTTGTTCTTGACCGCATCGAGCTTGCTGGCGACCGGATCGGTCTTCAGGAATTCCAGCTTCTTCTCGATATCGTCGGCCGGGAAGCGGCGGCGATCCATTTTCACGGTGACGATCACGGCCGGATTGGCGGCGGCGATGCTCTCCCAGCCGACCAGCGGCCATTCCTCATTGGTCGTGATGATGTTGCGGGCGCCGAGCTTGGACAGGATATAGGCGGGCACGCCGTTCTTGCCGGCCATGAAGCCGTCGCCCTTGATGTCCTTGCTGGAGAACCAGACCACGACCGGCACGTCCTGCGCCTTCAGCTTCGCGACCTGCTCGACCGCCTTGTTCTCGCGGGCCTTGAGCTCAGCGACGAGCTTCTCGGCGCGATCGGCAACGTGGAAGATCGCACCGAATTCGCGGATGTTGCGATAGACCAACTCCATCGTGAACATCTCAGTGCGCACGCCGTCACCGGCACCGGAATTATCCTTGCCGACGCAATCGGTCGGGGAGACATAGGACGGCACCTTGACCTTGGCGAACTGGTCGCGCTTGCCGACGATGCCGTTGGGGCCGACATGCCATTCGAACATTGCGGTGACGAGATCGGGCTCCTGCGCCAGCACCGCCTCGAAGCTCGGATCATTGTCGGCGAGGCGCTTCACCTTGGCGTTGACCGCCTCATAGGGCTTGGCCACCGGCGAGAACCAGACCGCCGTGCCGACGACGCGGTCGCCGAGGCCGAGCGCATAGAGGATTTCCGTCTGGGTTTGGCCGATCGCCACGACGCGCTTGGGCGCGGCGTTGAAGGTGATCGTCTCGCGGCAATTCTCAAGGGTCAGCGGATATTTGGTCGGCGCCGCATTGGCCGTGCCTGCGGCGAGCACGCCGAACAGCGCAGCAGCGGACAGGCGAAGCAGGGAATTGAACGGGCGCGCAGCCGGCATCGAGGTCATCCGAAGTGTAACAATGTTGCATTTCTGATAGGGTGCGCGGCGAGCAGCCGTCAAGCCGCCTTGAGCGACCTGTGCATTGGTTTTCGTGAACATGGGTTTCATCGCTCCCCGAGATGATCGTCGGGGCAGCTTTGGGCATGTGGGGCGGGAGGCCGGCCGCAAGGGTCGCCATCGTCACACAGGCTTCGGAACACCCCGTCCGAAAGACGTCTTCGACGACCGGGGCAGGTCTCCTGGCTCGCGGGTCGATGCCTGTTCCGCCCGGCCTTCCCGGCGCATCGGGCGCCAGTGGACGATGGGTGGAGAGCTCGCCGCTTACAGTTGCGGGGGCAGCCTCGGCTTTGGCACTGGGAGTGCCTCACCGAATTCCCTCTTAGCTCCGGGAGCAACCCGGAGAACCTCGATCGGCGCACACCCTATAAGGGCGTGGCGCTGCGTCAAGCGGACATCGCGTCAGAGGCTCGGCGTGCCGTAGAGCCGCTTGCCGCCGACGGATATCTCGACCTCCTGCAGATAGCCACGCAGCGCGGTCGTCGCGACCTCGATGCCGAGGCCCGGCGCATCGGGGGCCGCAACCTGCCCGTTCGCGTCACGCTCCAGATGATTGGCGGAGATCGCGGTGGCGAGCGGCTTCGGCATCGCCGGATACTCGCAGATCTCGTGCGCAGCGAGGCCAGCATAGGGCTGGAGCGAGGCCGAGAGCGCCAGATGCGAGGTGAAGGTGTGGTTGACGAAGGTCACGCCCTTGGCGACCGCATAATCCGCCACCGCCTTGGACGGGCCGATGCCGCCAATACGCCCGCAATCGATCTGGACATAGCCGATGCCGCCATAATCGATGAGCTGGCGGGCCATCGACTCGTTATGGGCACCCTCCCCGCCGGCGAGCCGGACCTTGGGACTGCGCCTCGCAAGGGCGGCATAGGCTTCGAGCGCGCTGGCGTGAAAGGGCTCCTCGAACCAGAGCACATTCGCCTTCTCCATCGCGGGCAAACGCCCGGCGGCGCGCTCGACATCCTCGATGAAGATCTGGCCGGTATCGACGAGCAGGATGCCGTCCTGCCCCAGCCCCTCGCGGGCTGCGACGAAATGCTCGGCATCGGCCTCGACGCTGCCCCGGCCGATCGGCCCCCAGCCGAACTTGGCGGCGCGGAAGCTGCGTTTGCGGGCATCGCGGGCGCGTTCGAGGGTTTCCTGCGCCGTGTCACCGAACAGGACCGAGGCATAGGGCGTCTTGGGATGGCTTTTCGCGTAGCCGAGCAGGCGCCAGACCGGTTCGGACCGCATCTTGCCGAGGATGTCCCAGAGCGCCATCTCGACGCCCGAGAAGGTATGCGGCGCCTGCAGCAGGTCCATCGAGTTATAAGCGACGACAGCGGCGATGCGGGCGATGTCCTCCGGGCTTTCCAGCACCTGTCCGAGCACGGAATCGGCGACCGGCCGGCAGACGCCATGCGACATCGGGCAGATGAAGGCGGCGATGGAGGGCAGCGGCGCCGCCTCGCATTCGCCCCAGCCGATATGGCCGCCGGCGGCGACCCTGACCAGCAGCGCATCCTGGCTGCCATCGGCCTCGTCGGTGACGACGGGCATGGCGAGATAGAAGAAATCGACGGCCTCGATCCTGGGCACGGGTCTTCTCCTCACAGTTCGTAGATCGTGGCGCGGGGCGCGAAGGTGACGCCCTCGTCGAGCGGATAGATCGGCCGGGCGCAGATGGTGTGGCCGAGGCTTTTCAGGTTGGCGGAGGTCGCACCGGGCGCGTCGATGTTGAAGTTCCGCGCGCACCACTGGTCGAACATATGGAATTCGGTGTGGGGCGACTTCACCACGATCAGGTCGAAATCGGTCGGGTCGATGCCGTTGGCGTAATACATCGCCCGATCGAACAGGCTGACCGAGCGGCTCATCACGACGACGGTGACGTTATCCCAGGTCAGCACGGCGGTCGGCCCGGCGCTCAAGGGCGCTTTCATGGTCTCCAGCGCGGCTTCGCCATCCGAGAGCAGCTTGACCTTGGCTTTCACCTTCATCGGCGGGAAGCGCGCGGGATCGATCGAGCCGCCGAGCGTGACCTCGATCGTAGCGCCGATGCCGGCCTTATGCGCGGCAGCCGCAGCCGGCGCATCGACGATCTGAGCAAGCACCCGCTTGCCGTAGCCGGCCTTGCGCAGGGCGGCGAGGATCAGGTTGCTGTCACCGGAAGCGCCGGACGAGGTAGCGTCGGCGGCATCGGTGAAGATCACCGGGCCGTCAATGCTGCGGGCCTGGGCGATGGCGCGGTCAAGCGGCACGAGCTTGCCCTGCATGCGGAAGCGCAAGGGCCAGAATTCCTCGGCCAGCCGGATCGCCTCGCGCTCGGCTGTCGCCCTGTCGCCATCGGTGAGGATCAGCACCTGCGAGCAGAGTTCCGGTACATCCGTGAAGGGGTTGCCGATCATGATGCCGGCCGCGAGCGCCCGCCCCTCCTCCTCCAGCCGGCGGCACTCGGCCAGAAGCTCGCCATAGCAGCCGGTCTTGGTGATGAGCTCGTCGCCGCGGACCAAGGCGGGGATGACGACGCGGGCGGCGACGGGCTTGATGCCGCCGGCCATCAGCTTCAGCAGGAGTTCGGCGGCGCGGCGGCCCGTGTCAGCGAAATCGACATGGGGATAGGTCCAGTAGATCGCGAAGCCGTCGACATTGCGCAGCATCCGGTCGGTCAGGATGCCGTGCAGGTCGAGCGAGATGACGATCGGCATGTCCGGCCCGACGCGCTCGCGCAATTTCTCCAGCAGGTAGCCTTCAGGATCGAACTCGCCATCGGCCCCCATCGCGCCATGCAGCGAGACATAGATGCCGTCGATGCGGTCGAGCCTGGAGAAGATCGCGGCGAGGATTTCCTCGGAGAGCTTCTTCCAGCCAGCCGCCGAGAGCGGCCCGGCGCTGCCGGAGCGCGCGCAGATCGTCGGCACGATCTCGATATCGGGCCTCGCCTCGAAGACCGCGAGTGCGCCGCCGAGTTCCTGGTTCTTGCCACGCTGGACGTAGAGGCCGTCACCATGGTGGATCAGAAAGTTCTCGTAATGCGACGGCAGCGGATTGAAGGAGGAGATCTCCTGCTTGCAGTCGGCGATCAGGATGCGCTTCATCTGGCGGCTCCAGCGGGTTCAGAATTTCAGGCGAGGGTCGAGCACGTCGCGCAGGCCGTCGCCGAGCAGGTTGAGGCCGAGCACGCAGGCGATGATGGCGAGGCCCGGAAACACCGTGATCCACGGGGCTTCGCGCATGAAGTCGCGCCCCTGGGCGATGATCGAGCCGAAGGAGGCGGCGGGCGGCGGCGGGCCGGCACCGACGAAGGAGAGCGCCGCCTCTGCCAGGACCGCAATGGCGAAGACATAGGTCAGGCGCACGATCAGCGGGCCGGCGACATTGCGCAGCACATGCTTGAACAGAATGGTCCATTCGCCGACGCCGATCGAGCGGGCGGCAGCGATGTATTCCTGCTCCTTCTCGAGCAGAACCGAGGCGCGCACGATGCGGGCGGTATGCGGCGTCGTGGCGATGGCGAGCGCGATCACGACATTGGTGAGCGAGGCGCCGAGCACCGCCGAGACGACCATAGCGAGCACGATCGACGGGAACGCCATCAGCGCGTCCATGATCCGCATGATCGGCTGGTCGAGATGATAGAAATAGCCGGCGATGGCGCCGCTCAGCGTGCCGGCGATGCCGGCCAGCACGACGGTGAAGGCGCCGATGGCGAGCGAGATGCGGGCGCCGATCATCACGCGCGAGAGGATGTCGCGACCGAAATGGTCGGTGCCGAACCAGTGCACCGCGCTGGGCGCGGCGAGCCGCGCGCGGACATTGCTCTTGAGCGGGTCGAAGGGTGTCAGCCAATCGGCGGCAAGCGCGACCGCGATCATGACGAGCACCAGCACGGCGCCGATCACGAAGGAGCGGTTGCGCAGCAGGCGCCCCCAGAGGGCGCGGCCGACGAGGGGCGTGCCCTGCATCAGGCCAGCCTCACGCGCGGGTCGACCACGGCGTAAAGAATGTCGACGACGAGATTGATCGCGAGATAGACGACCGCGAGGAAGAGCAGCCCACCCTGCAGCACCGGGAAATCGCGCGAGGCGATGGCGCCGACGATCAGGCGGCCGATGCCGGGGATCGAGAAGACCTGCTCGACGATGACCGCGCCGCCGAGCAGCGCACCGGAGACGATGCCGATCACTGTGAGGATCGGGATCATCGCGTTCGGCAACGCATGGCGCAGGACGACATGGAGCTTCGCCAGCCCCTTGGCGTCGGCGGTGCGGACATAATCCTGACTGAGCGTGTCCAGCATCGAGGCGCGCGCCATACGCGCGATGAAGCCGACCTGGACCAGCCCCAAGGTCAAGGCCGGCAGCACCATGCCACGCAGCCATTCGGCCGGCGACTGCAGGAAGGGCGTGAAGCCACCGCTCGGCAGCCAGCCGAGGGACACCGCGAAGACCAGCACCATGACGAGGCCGAGCCAGAAATCCGGCACCGACAGCCCGAGCAAGGCCGTGGTCATCACCGCCTGATCGGCCCAGCGGTTGTGATTGACGGCCGCGACGATGCCGGCGGCAACGCCGAAGAAGACGGCAAAGGCGAGCGCCAGCGCCGCCAGCGAGAGTGTGACCGGAAGGCGCTCGATCAGGGCCGCCGTCACCGAACGGTTGAGCAGGATCGACTGGCCGAGATCGCCGCTGAGGATGCGTCCGTACCAACCAAGCATCTGCTGCGGCAGCGAGAGGTCGAGCCCGAGCGCGCTGCGCAGCTTGGCGACCTGCTCGGGTGTCGCCGAGGCGTCGAGAAAGGCCGCCGCCGGATCGCCCGGCACCAGCCAGATCAGCGCGAAAGACATCAGCGAGACCAGGACGAGCACGAGAAAGGCGCCCGCGAGCCGGCGGATCAGGAAATGTCCCATGCCGCCCTCCTTTCGAGCGTCAACGCTTCATCGAGACAAAGCACCGGTCATCCCGGGCGACCGGAGGGAGACCCGGGATCCATTCCGGAGCGCTTCCGATGAAGGCTCAGGCATGGATCCCGGATCGGCGCCGCTCCGCGGCTTGTCCGGGATGACACGGCTATGATGGCGTCGGTCGATGCCCATGGAAACAGGCGTCGACCGTTGCGCTCAGGGCTCCAGCCAGACGCCCCACATGCGCGGGATGCGATAGGGCTTGAAGTTCTTGAGCTTCGCAGTCGAGGCCTGGAAGACCCCGTAATTGCCGGCCTTCATCGCCACAGCCGCATCGTACATGTGCTTCTGGAAGGCGTCGAAGAGGGCCTTGCGCTTGCCTTCGTCCATCTCGGCGTTGAAGGCGGCGGCGATGCGGTCGATCTCCGGATCCTTCGCCTGCTGCGAGAGGCCGTTGACCCAGGGCGCCATCACCGAACCCGGCCCCTCATAAGGCTCGATGCCGAAGCCATGCGTCCAGAAGGTCCAGCCCGTCGGGGTGAAGCCGATCTTCGAGACGGTCGGCCAGTCGGAGACCGCGATATCGACCTCGACGCCGATCTCCTTCAGCTTCTGCTGGACCAGCGTCGCGGTATCGACATTGGGGCGCAGGTTGTCGGTGATGAAGGTGATCTTGCCGCCCTTGTAGGAGGATTTGGCGAGCAGTTCCTTGGCGATCTTGATGTCGTTCTTATTGTATTTGTCGCTGCCGACCGTCGAGTGGAAGGCTGCGCCCGGATAGAGCCAGCTCGGGTCCATCTGGTAGATATCGGCGTAGGAGATCGCCATGATCTCCTCCATGTCGAGCGCCGCCTGGACGGCGAGCCGGAAATTCACGTCATTGGCCGGTTCCTGCGCCTGGTTGAACTTGATCACCTGCAGGCCGAACGGCATCACCTTGTGGATGGTGAAGCGGTTATCGGTGCCGAGCCGCTTGGCGGTCGGGCCGTCCACGGTCTCGTTGAACTGAATCTGTCCGGCTTCGAGCGCGGCGCTGCGGGCGCCGCCTTCCGGCATGAAGCGGAAGGTCACGGTATCGAGGAAGGCCTCCTTCTTGCCGGCGAAACCGTCGCGGCCCGTGCCCTTCGGGTTTGGCGCATAGCCGTCATAGCGCGTCAGCTTGACGTGGCTGTCCGGCTTGTACTCGACGAACTTGTAGGGACCGGTGCCGATGATCTCGATCTTGCCGGCCTCCTTGGCGGCCTCGCTCGCCGGATAGATCGCGATCGGGGCGCGCGGCGACGAGAGATTGTCGAGGAAGGTCGATTGCGCCTGCTTCAGCGTGACCGTGACCTCATGCTCGCCGCTCGCCTTGATCGTGTCGATGGCGGCGACCAGCGCCGGCGAGGCGCCGACCTTGCGGTAGCGCTCCAGCGAGGCGACGACATCCGCCGCATCGAGCTTCTTGCCGTTATGGAAGGTCACGTCCTTGCGGATCGGGAAGACATAGGTCTTGCCGTCGGGCGAGACCGTCACACCCTCGGCCAACTCCGGCACGGGCTTGGCGTTTTCGTCGCGGGCATAGAGCGTCTCGAAGATGTGGAGCGTGACGTTGCGCGAGGCCTGCGCGGAGGTGATCTGCGCATCGAGCGAGGGCGGCGCCTGGCTGATGCCGATGACGACGTCACCGCCCTTGCGCTGGGCCAGTGCGCCTTGAGCCCCTCCGAGCATAAGCGCCGCCGCGAGAGCCGCGCCGACGATGATGTGCTTTGCCATGTTCTTGTCCCCTCAGGATTGATGGTCAGGCACGTGGTGGTTCAGGCGTGAGCTTGGTCAGGCGGCGGCGCGCACCGCGTCATAATCCTCCATCAGCACGGCCACCGCATCGCCGCGCTGCACGCGGCCCGGGCCGGCGGACATCCACAGCACGCCGTCGCGGCGGTAGTGCACCTCCAGCGGGTCGCGGTCGATGTCCTCGATGAAATGCAGGTAGCCAGCTAGATCGCCGGCACGGCAGATGTCGCCGACAATGTTGCGTGGCTCGAACAGCCCGCCAGCCGGCGCGAAGGAATAGCCAGCGGCATCGCGCACCATCATGTGGCGGGTGCCGGGCGAACCGTCACGCTGCGTCGTGTCGGGCTTGCCGTCCATCAGGCCGAAATGCTTGAGAATATTGGTCAGGGCCCGGTCGGCGATGCGCACGCCCTCGACATTGACCCGGCCCCAGCCGCCGAGCTCGGTGCCGAGCGAGAGGATGCCGCGGCGCTCGACCGATGAGGTCAGCGTCGCGCCCTCGTCGACGCCCCAAAACACGACGTTGTAGGGCGCCCCGAAGGCCGCGGCCGCCGCCATGGTGCGCTCGCGCAATTTGGCGTCGGCGACATAGTGCATGTTGGTCGAGAGCGCCGAGTCGCCGGAATGGCCGGCGGTGTGGAGATCGACGGAGACATCGACCAGCGGCAGCACCACCGTGTCGACGAAATGCGCCAGCATCTCCGAGAAGGTGCCGCGCGGATTGCCGGGGAAACAGCGATTCATGTCGCGATTGTCGACCGGCGAGAGCCTGGTATCGTTGAGCACGGCCGGCATGTTGAGCGCCGGGATCATGATCACCCTGCCCTGCACCTTCGCCGGATCGAGACTGCGGGCGAGGCGCGACACCGCGATCTGGCCCTCGTATTCGTCGCCATGCACGCCGCCGGTGAACATGATGGTCGGGCCGGAGCCGTTCTTCACGCTGACGACGGGAATCTCGACGACTCCCCAGCCGGACGTATTGCGCGATAACGGCGCCCGCAGATATCCGGCCTGTCGCCCGGAAGCTTCAAAGTCGATCTCGCACCGAACCCGACTTTCCGACGCCATGGCGATCCCCTTCTCGCTCTTGCGTTTCGTATGATTGTATACGATCATACGACCTGTCAAGCGAAGGACAGAGTGCCGAATGACTGAAGCGGGCGAGCAAGTGCGGGCAGCCGGTACGGCTACGGAGGAGCGGGCTAAAAGCTCAGGCCCCGACTGGCAGCCATTGCAACCGCAGACGCTTGTCGACCACGCCATCGAGGCGATCATTGCCGGGGCCGCCGCCGGGCTGATCCTGCCGGGCGACCGGATCGTCGAAGTCGACCTCGCCCGCAAGCTCGGGGTCAGCCGCGTGCCCGTACGCGAGGCCCTGCGGCTGCTCGAAAGCCAGGGCGTCGTGGTCAGCGAGCCCTATAAGGGCATCCGCCTGCGCCCGGTGACGAACGAACGCGTCTCGGACCTGATCGAGGCACGCATCGCGCTTGAAGCCAGCGCCGTGGCCCGGGCGGTCGCCGCCGGCCGCAACCGCGGCGCCCATCTGAACGAGTTGCGTGCGGCCGTTGCCGAAATGGAGCTGATGGCGGCGCGCGGCAGCGCCTATGGCGTCGCTGTCGCCGATACCGGCTTTCACCGCGCGCTCTGCCGGCTCGGCGGCAACAGCGTCACCTTCGACCTGTGGGAAACGCTGGCGCCGCAATGCACGATCATTTTCGGCCTCGCCACCTTCGGCAAGCCGATGGCCGGCGTGGTCGAGGAGCATGTCGACCTGCTCGCCGCCTTCGAGGCCGGCGATATCGCGGTGATCACCCGCACGCTCGACGAGCACATCACCGTCATGAACCACGCGATGGATTACGAGGCCATCGTCGCCCAGCGCCGCAAGGAAAGGGATTTGCCGTGAACGACCAGTCTATCCAGACGCGCGCGGCCGGCCGGGCGGCGGGGCTCCCGCCCTTCCGCATCACCCGCATCGAGGCCGCCCCCCTCTTCGGCGAGAGCCCGAAGGGCGGCTGGTCGGCGGAGATCCGGCCGGAGGATTCGATCCATGCGCTGATCGCGGTGCATACCGACCAGGGCCTGACCGGCTATGGCAGCGTCTTCACCGATGGCCGCCTCGTGCAGGCAGGCCTGAAGGTGCTGGAGCCGCTCTTCCTCGGTGCCGACGCGCTTTCGCCCGATTTCGTCAGCGAGAAGCTGCACCAGAACACTTTCTGGATGGGCCGCGGCGGCACGCTGACCCATACGATCAGCGGCATCGACATCGCGCTGTGGGACATTCTCGGCCAGGCGACGGGGCTCAGCGTCGGGCGGCTGCTCGGCGGACGCTATCGCGAGCGGGTGCAGCCCTATTGCTCGCTCCTGATGGAGGAGCCGGAGGCGATGCGGGATGTCGTCGCGAGCTATCGCGACAAGGGTTTCAGCGCCTTCAAGATCGGCTGGGGGCCGTTCGGGCGGGCGCTCGACGTCAAGCTCGACGAGGCGATCGTGCGCGCCGCGCGCGAGGCGGCGGGCGATAAATCCAAGCTCTTCGTCGACGCCGGCGCCAGCGACGCGCTCTGGCCGCACGGGCTGAAATGGGCCAAGCGCACCGCGCAGATGCTGGCCGATTACGAAGTCGGCTGGTTCGAGGAGCCGGTACGCCCGGACGCCATCGACGACTATCGCGAGTTGCGACGCTCCTCGCCCGTGCCGATCGCCGGCTGCGAGGTGCTGACCCGGCGCCAGAGCTTCATTCCCTGGCTGACCACCGGCGCGCTCGACATCGTGCAGCCCGACGTCACCAAGGTCGGCGGCATCTCGGAGCAGCGCCGGATCGCCTGGATGGCCTATGATCTCGGCATCAAATATGTCGGCCATGGCTGGAACACGGCACTCGGCCTCGCCGCCGACCTGCAGATGGCTTCCGCCTTCCCCGATGCCGATCTCGTCGAGTTCATCGGCGGCAGCCCTTATGTCGACGGCATTCTGGCGAAGCCCTTCGCGCTCGACGCAGAGGGCTGGCTGACGATCCCCGACCTGCCGGGACTCGGCGTCACGATCGATCGCGACAAGCTCGGCCGGTACACGCCGGACCCGCAGGCGTTGTTCGGATGATGTTCCAGCGAGCCGGTTTAGCGGAGTGATCGGCACGGTCGGCGCGAAGACGGATCGCGGTTTCCAAAAGCCCTGATCCGTCACGCTCAAGCAGCGAGGACGCGGTCACTTCCGGCAGACGAAGATGCGGTCGAGCCCCTGCGGTTCGAACGCATGCTTCTCGGTCAGGCGGCTGCGCTCACCGTCTTCGGCCGAGAACCTGATCTCATCGACGTCGAAGCCGACGCCGGCAAGCTTGTCGGGGAAGTCTCGCCCATAGAGCCGGACATGGTCCCAGCCGCAGATGCGCTCGATCTCGGCTGCCGGCATGTCCGCCGGCGGCTCCCAGGTTTCCTCTCGCGACTGGTCGAGCGGTACCGAGAAGAAGGCGGTGCCGCCGGGCTTCAGGACGCGGAAGCACTCGCGCATGCCTTGGGCGTCGTCGGGGACGTGCTCCAAAATATGATGGCAGATCAGATAGTCGAAATGGCCGTCCTCGAACCGGATATCGGTGATGTCGACCACGGCATTCGCGACCTTGCTGATCTTGACGTCGCCGGCGACGTAGCGGGGATTGTTCTTCCACAAGCGGAAGAACGGCCTCTCCGGCGAGAAATGCAGCACTGCCTTGTCGGTCAGATCGAGATGGTGCGCCCGCAGATACAGCCCCATGATCCGGTCGCGCTCCTTGGAGGAGCAATTCGGGCAGCGCGCCTCCGGCCGGGGGCCGACGTCGAGGAAGCGTCCCTCGTAGCCGCAGATCGTGCAGAGCCGGGCCGGGCGCACCTGCAGGAACTGGCCCGGCTTGCGAACCCCGGCGCGCAGATATTCCTGCGCAAATACGCTGATGTTCATGCCAGAAACACAGTCAGGACACAGCATGCGGGCCGCAATCGGCAGCCCGGCACGACAGGTCGTGACGTCCCCACGAGAGATACGGACGATTGGAATATTCGAGCGTCTTTGAGAAAGCCACCGTTATTGTGCACCTCCCATTTGGGAGGTGCACACGGAATCGCTCCGGCATGTCGACGAGGTGCCGAACATGCTCCGGCGCCTTGATGTGGCGCCTCCCACTCGCCAAGTTCCGACCCGTGCCCGGGTGCTCCACAGCGTCGAGCGGTCAGGTCACCAGCCCGGTACAGATCGACGATCGCGGCTGGGGCGGCGGGCGCTCCAGCAGATCCCTCGCAGGGCCTCGCCCGCCTGGCGTCTCGCTGGCACGGTCGCGGGCATACGATCACGGGCGCGACGCCTTGCCGGAGCAAGACGGATCGTACACCCAAAGTCTAAGAGACCCCACTCCGGGCGACGAGGCACGCGCCTTGACGCCCTCGCTCCAGAGTTTCACTATTCCAAATTGAACAACGTCTTGTCGTTCGCCTGGGAGGTTGAGATGCTGCATGAGCTCTCGCGTCGCCAGTTTCTGAAAGCCGCAGGTGCGGGGGTCGCCGGTTCTGCCGTCGCCGCACTTGGGTTCGGGGGTGCCGAGGAGGCACTTGCCCAGGCCGTGCGGCCCTTCAAGCTGGCGCGCACCACGGAAACACGAAATACCTGTCCGTACTGCTCCGTCGCCTGCGGCGTGATCATGTACAGCCTCGGCGACAAGTCCAAGAACGCCCACCCGGCGATCATCCATATCGAAGGCGATCCGGACCACCCAACCAATCGCGGCACGCTCTGCCCGAAGGGCTCCGCCCTGCTCGACTTCGTCCATTCCGAAACGCGCACCAAGGTCCCGCAATATCGCGGCCCGGGCGAGAAGGCGTTCAAGCAGATCAGCTGGAACGAAGCGCTCGACCGCATCGCGCGATTGATGAAGGACGACCGCGACAAGAACTTCGTCGCCAAGAACCAGGACGGCGCCACGGTCAACCGCTGGCTGACCACGGGCTTCCTGGCGGCGTCGGCGACCACCAACGAGACGGCCTTCGTGACCTACAAGGTCGTGCGAAGCCTCGGAGTACTGGCGTTCGACAACCAGGCGCGCGTTTGACACGGACCGACGGTGGCCAGTCTGGCCCCAACATTCGGTCGCGGTGCGATGACCAACTCCTGGACGGACATCAAGAACACCGACCTCGTCATCATCATGGGCGGCAATGCCGCCGAAGCGCACCCTTGCGGCTTCAAATGGGTCACTGAGGCGAAAGCCCAGCGTGGCGCCAAGCTGATCGTCGTCGACCCGCGCTTCACGCGCTCGGCCTCGGTCGCGGATTTCTATGCGCCGATCCGGCAAGGCACCGACATCGCCTTCCTGCTCGGGGTGATGAAATACTGCATCGACAACGACAAGATCCAGCACGACTACGTGCGCGCCTTCACCAACGCGCCCTATATCGTCAAGGACGGCTTCAACTACGAGGACGGCCTCTTCACCGGCTATGACGAAGCCAAGCGCGACTACGACCGATCGAGCTGGGAATACGAGCTTGGGCCGGACGGCTATGTCCAGGTCGACGAGACGCTGCAGCATCCGCGCTGCGTCTACCAGCTCCTGAAGAAGCACGTCTCCGTCTACACCTCGGAGATGGTCGAGCGCATCTGCGGCACGCCCAAGGACAAGTATCTCGCGATCTGCAAGATGATCGCGGAGTGCTCGACGCGCGACAAGACGATGACGTCGATGTACGCGCTCGGCTGGACGCAGCATTCCAAGGGCTCGCAGAACATCCGCTCGATGGCGATGCTGCAGCTCCTGCTCGGCAATATCGGCGTGCGCGGCGGCGGCATGAATGCGCTGCGCGGGCACTCCAACATCCAGGGACTGACCGATATCGGCCTGATGTCGGATCTGATCCCCGGCTATCTGGCGATCCCGAAGGACAAGGAGGTCGACTTTTCGACCTATATGTCCACGCGCGGCTTCAAGCCGCTGCGGCCCAACCAGATGAGCTACTGGCAGAACTACAGGAAGTTCATGGTGAGCTTCCTGAAGTCGATGTGGGGACCGGCCGCAACGGCCGAGAACGAGTTCGCCTACCAGTGGCTGCCCAAGCTCGACGTCGCCGGCTACGACATGCTGCGGACCTTCGACCTGATGCATCAGGGCAAGGTCAACGGCTATTTCTGCCAGGGCTTCAATCCGCTGCTCTCCGCCCCCAACCGGGGCAAGATCACGGCGTCGCTGTCGAAGCTGAAGTTCCTGGTGGTGATGGACCCGCTGCAGACGGAGACATCCCGGTTCTGGAAGGACGAGGGCGTCCATAACGACGTCAAGCCTGAGTCGATCCAGACCGAGGTGTTCGAACTGCCGACGACCTGCTTCGCCGAGGACGAAGGCTCGCTGGTCTCGTCCAGCCGCTGGCTGCAATGGCACTGGCCGGGCCAGGAACCTCCGGGCGAGGCGAAGACCGACGCCTGGATCATGGCGCAGCTCCACCTGCGCCTGCGCGAGCTCTACGCCAAGGAGGGCGGCGCCTTCCCCGATCCGATCGTCAATCTGCACTGGCCCTATCGCGACCCGCAGGACCCGCAGCCCGACGAGATCGCGAGGGAGCTCAACGGCTACGTCGTCTCCACCGTCACCGATCCGGCCGACCCCACAAAGGTCGTGCTGGAAAAGGGCAAGCAGGTCGATACCTTCGGCCAGTTGCGCGACGACGGCTCGACCGCCTGCGGCTGCTGGATCTATTCGGGCAGCTGGACCGAGCGGGGCAACATGATGGCCCGGCGGGACACCAATGACCCCGGCAATACCGGCGCCTACCAGAACTGGGCCTTCTCCTGGCCGGCCAACCGGCGCATCCTCTACAACCGCGCCTCGGCCGATATCAACGGCAAGCCCTGGGATCCCAGGCGTAAGCTGATCGAGTGGAACGGCACGGCCTGGACCGGCTACGATGTCCCCGACATCGCAGTAAACGCCAAGCCGCAGGATGTCGGACCGTTCATCATGAACCCGGAAGGGTCGGCGCGGCTGTTCTCGCGCGGCCTGATGCGGGACGGCCCCTTCCCGGCCCATTACGAGCCGTTCGAAAGCCCGATCGCCAATGTCACGGCTCCAAAGATCCGCGGCAACCCGGTCGCGCGCATCTTCAAGGACGACCTCGCCGCACTCGGGACCTCGGAGAAGTTCCCCTATGCGGCGACCTCCTACCGCCTGACCGAGCATTTCCACTTCTGGACGAAGCATGTCTGGGTGAATGCGGTGCTCCAGCCGGAGTTCTTCGTCGAGATCAGCGAGCAGCTGGCCGCGGAGAAGAACATCCAGAAGGGCGGCTGGGTGAAGGTCTCCTCCGCCCGCGGCACGGTCTATGCCAAGGCGGTGGTGACCAAGCGCATCAAGCCGCTCGTCTGCGACGGCAAGACCGTCCATGTGGTCGGCATCCCGCTCCACTGGGGCTTTACCGGCGCGGCCAAGAAGGGCTTCGGCCCCAACAGCCTCACCCCGTTCGTCGGCGACGCCAACACCGATACGCCCGAGTTCAAGGCGTTCCTGGTGAATGTCGAGCCGTCCAACGGACCGGCGACGAGCTAGGGAGGGCGCAATGGCTGGATTGCAAAGTCAGGACTTCGCCCGCATCTCGGCGACCACCTTCAGGCCGCCGGATGTCCGCCACGATTTCGAGGTGGCCAAGCTCATCGACGTCTCCAAGTGCATCGGCTGCAAGGCGTGCCAGTCGGCCTGCCTCGAGTGGAACAATCTGCGCGAGGAGGTCGGGATCAACCGGGGCGTCTATGACAACCCGCACGATCTGACGGAAAATACCTGGACGCTGATGCGGTTCACCGAATGGGAGAACCCGGAGAGCGGCAATCTCGAATGGCTGATCCGCAAGGACGGCTGCATGCATTGCGCCGATCCGGGTTGCCTCAAGGCCTGCCCCTCCCCCGGCGCGATCGTGCAGTACAATAACGGCATCGTCGATTTCGTCTCGGAGAACTGCATCGGCTGCGGCTATTGCGTGAAGGGCTGCCCCTTCAACATCCCGCGCATCAGCCAGGCCGACCACAAGGCCTATAAGTGCACGCTCTGCTCGGACCGGGTCTCGGTCGGCCAGGCGCCGGCCTGCGCCAAGGCCTGCCCGACCGGCGCGATCGTGTTCGGCACCAAGAAGGCGATGCTCGACCATGCCAATGGCCGCATCTCCGACCTGAAGTCGCGCGGCTTCAAGAATGCCGGCATCTACGACCCGCCGGGTGTCGGCGGCACGCATGTGATGTATGTGCTGCATCATGCCGACAAGCCGCAGCTCTATGCCAACCTGCCGAACAACCCGCGGATCAGCCAGGTCGTCGAACTCTGGAAGGGGCTGACCAAATATGCCGGCATGGCGGCGGTCGGCTTTGCCGCCGCCTTCGCCTTCGTCCATGCGACGATCGCCCGACGCAACGATGTCAGCCGCGCCGAAGACCGCGAGGCCGAGCATCTGATCGACGAGGAGGCAGCCCGTGGCCGTAAGACGTGAAGAGGAGCGCACGACCGTCGACCGCTATCCCGGCCGCGTGCGCGTCAACCACTGGGTCACCGCGATCTCGCTGATCCTGCTCACGCTCAGCGGGGCAGCCCTGTTCCACCCGGCGCTATTCTTCCTGTCGAGCCTGTTCGGCGGCGGCTCGGCGGCGCGGATGCTGCATCCCTGGATCGGCGTCGTCCTGCTCGCGAGCTTCGCGATCCTGTTCGTCCAGATGGTCAAGTACAATTTCTGGACGAAAGCCGACACCAGATGGATGGGTCATATCGGCGAGGTGATGTCGGGCCGCGAAGAGAACCTGCCCGAGGTCGGCAAGTATAACGGCGCGCAGAAGATCGTCTTCTGGCTGATGACGCTGCTGATCATCGTCCTGTTCGGGACGGGCATCGTGATCTGGTACGAGTATTTCGGCGCGAGCTTCACCATCGAGCAGCAGCGCTTCGGCCATATCATCCATGCGCTGGCGGCGATTGCGATGCTGCTCGTCGTCATCGTCCATATCTATGCCGGCTTCTATGTCCGTGGCACGATCAGCGCCATGACGGAGGGCAAGGTGACGGGCGGCTGGGCCTTCCGCCACCATCGGCTCTGGCTGCGGCAGGAGGCGCGCGAGGGCGTGATCGACGAGCGTCAGGCGCCGCCACGCCGCCATAGTCCCGGCCCGGCCGAATGAATGCGACTGCGGGGCGGCACCCGCCGCTCCGCCTCCCGTGACCCGTGCGGTTCGAGAGGACTGAATGAGCGACGATCAGGATCTGGCAACCTTCGAAGATGTCGGCACGCCCGAACGTGACAAGCCGCCTTTCCTGCGCCTGCCGGAGCCCGCGACGCTCTTTGCCCGGAGAGCGGACCGGTTCGCCGCCCTGGCGCCGGGGCACCAGCTCGAGGCCTATCTCGCCTTTCTCGCCGACCTGAGCCGGGCGCAGGCGACGCTGGCAGGGACTGCAGGACCGCCCGGCATGCCCTCCCCCGATGAATTGCGGTTGCGAGCGGTCAACGCCATGCCGGTGCTGCCGCGCGAGGAGCTGGCGAGTAACCCGGCGGTGTCGGACACCTTCGACCGGCTCGCGGAACGCCTGACCGATGTCGCCATGCCGGACCTCGCCCGCGCCGCCCTCGCACGCGCCGTCGCGGCCGGGCCGGAAGCACGGCAGGCAATGTTCGCCGCCGTGCTGGCCGATGCAGTGCCGGTCGAGGCGGTCGCCGAGCATATCTTCGCCGCCGCCGCCCTGCAGGTCGTCGCGGCCCGGCGGAGCGCCCGGCTCGACCCCGCCCTACCCCAGCCGGTGGCAGACGGGGTCTGTCCGTGCTGCGGCGGCCCGCCGGTGGCGAGCACGGTCGTCGCCGATCTCAATGTCGAGGGCGTGCGCTATGTCCAGTGCTCGCTCTGCGCAGCGCAGTGGAACCATGTCCGGGTGAAATGCGTTTCGTGCGGCTCGACCAAGGGTATCGCCTATCAGGAGATCGAGGGCATCGCCGATACGATCAAGGCCGAAACCTGCGACGAGTGCCGGACCTATGTTAAGATCCTGAATCGCCGCAAGGACCCGAATCTGGAACCGGTCGCGGACGATGTCGCGAGCCTGGGGCTTGACCTGCTGGTGACCGAGGCCGGCTGGCACCGGGCAGGGGTGAACCCGCTTCTGCTCGGGTATTGATCAAGCGTCTCCCGGAGGGAGCCTGATGAACAAGCCACAAAGCTTCCGCCCGCCATCGGTCGATACGGTGCTGCGCAGTACCGCAGGCGATCTCGCGATCGCGCAGCACGGACGGATGGCCACGACCGATGCTGTCCGGCACATCATCGAGCGGTTGCGCGGCGGCGGGCCGGTAGCGGCATCGGCAGAGCAAGTCGGCCGCATGGCGCTGGACCGGCTCGAAGTGCAGAGTCGCCCCTCGCAACGACCTGTGATCAACCTCACCGGGACGGTACTTCACACCAATCTCGGCCGCGCGCTGCTGGCCGAGGAGGCGATCGAGGCCGTGGTGGCGGCCATGCGCGCTCCGACCAATCTCGAATACGAGATCGAGGCCGGACAACGCGGCGAGCGCGACGCGCATGTCCGCGGCCTCGTCAGGGAACTGACTGGCGCCGAGGATGCGATCCTCGTCAACAACAACGCTTCCGCCGTGCTGCTGGTGCTCAACACCCTTGCGAAAGACCGCGAAGCCATCGTCTCCCGCGGCGAACTGATCGAGATCGGCGGCGCCTTCCGCATGCCCGACATCATGGCGCGCGCCGGCGCGACCTTGCGCGAGGTCGGCACGACCAACCGCACGCATCTCAAGGACTATGCCGAGGCGATCGGGCCCGAAACCGGCCTGCTGATGAAGGTCCACACCTCGAACTATGTGGTGCAGGGCTTCACGGCCGAAGTCGAGCCGACCGAGCTCGCCAAGCTCGCCCGCCAGCACGAGCTGCCTTTCGTCGACGACCTCGGCTCGGGCACGTTGATCGATCTCTCGCGCTGGGGCCTGCGCCGCGAGAAGACGGTGCAGGATGCGCTGAAGGGCGGCGCCGATCTCGTCACCTTCTCCGGCGACAAGCTGCTCGGCGGGCCGCAGGCCGGCATCATCGCCGGCCGGAAGGACCTGATCGCGAAACTGGCGAAGAACCCGCTGAAGCGCGCGCTGCGCCTCGACAAGCTCAGGCTCGCCGCGCTGGAGGCGACGCTCAGGCTCTATCGCGACCCGGACCGGTTGGCGCGGCGCCTGCCGACGCTCAGGCTTTTCACGCGACACCCCGCCGAACTCCGCGGTCTCGCCGAGCGCCTTCAGCCGAAGGTCGCAGCCGCTATCGGCGCGAACTGGACTGTGGAAGCCACCGATTGCGCCAGCCAGATCGGTTCCGGCGCATTGCCATTGGAAACGTTGCCGAGTGCCGCGCTTGCGCTGCGGCCGGCCGGCAAGTCTGCGAGCTCAGCAGTCGAAAAGCTCGCGGCGGCCTTCCGCGCCGTTCCGGTGCCGGTGATCGGGCGGATCGCGCAAGGCACCCTGATCTTCGACCTGCGCTGTCTGGAGGATGAAGCGCTGTTCGCGGCGCAGCTCGACGCGCTGAAACCCGAGCTGTCCGATGCGCTGGCTTAAGTGCCTTTTCGGTCGCGACGAGGCCGCCGCCGACGATACCGCCGCGACGATGGCTGAGGCGGCAGCGGCCGTCGAGCGTGGCGACCATGCGGCTGCGCTCGCTATCTGGGGGCCGCTCGCCCATGCGGGCATCGGGCGGGCGCAGAACAATATCGGTGCCTGCTTCGCCGAGGGGCTCGGCGTCGAGCGCGATCCGGCCCTGGCCTTGCGCTGGCTGAACCTTTCGGCGGAGGGCGGCGATCCGGTCGGACAGCGCAATCTCGCGGCCCTGCATTTCAAGGGCGAAGGCGTTACCCAAAGCGATGCAGAGGCGATGCGGCTCTATCGGCTCGCAGCCGAGCAGGGCGACGCCCCGGCCCAGGACATGCTCTCCTGGATGCTGCTGGAAGGCGGGAACCCGGCCGACCGGGCCGAGGCCCTGCGCTGGGCGCAAGCCGCGGCAGAGGCCGGCATCGCCACCAGCATGACCCGGCTCGGCATGATGCATCACGATGCACTCGGCATGGATCGTGATGCCGGTGCCGCCGCGCAGTGGTGGCAGCGCGGCATGGCGGCCGGCGATCCGGATTCGGAGGCGATGCTTGGCGCCGCGACGCTGCTCGGCCAGGGCGTTCCGGCCGATGCGGAGCGGGCGCTAGCCCTGCTGCTCGCGGCCGAAGGCAAGGGCAGCCCGCTCGCGGCCCCCTTCATCAAGGCCGCACGCGCGGCTGCCGCTCCGGCGGAACCTGCGCCATGATCATCGGCACAGCCGGGCATATCGATCACGGCAAGACCTCGCTGGTCCGGCGCCTGACCGGCGTCGATACCGACCGTTTGAAGGAGGAGAAGGCGCGCGGCATCTCGATCGCGCTCGGCTTCGCCTATTGGCCGCAGGAAGACGGCTCGGTCGTCGGCTTCATCGACGTGCCCGGCCATGAGAAATTCGTCCACACGATGCTGGCCGGCGCCGCCGGCATCGACCTGCTGCTACTGGTCGTCGCGGCCGATGACGGCGTGATGCCGCAGACGCGCGAACATGTCGCCATCGCCCGGCTGCTCGGCATCCGCGAGGCTGTCGTCGCGATCACCAAGGCCGATCTGGTCGCGGCCGGCCGGACCGAAGCGGTCGAAGGCCAGATCGCGGCGCTGCTGGCGTCGGGGCCGTTTGCCGGGGCACCGGTGCTGCCCGTCTCGACGCTGACAGGAGAAGGTCTAGCGGAACTGGCCGTCCTGCTTGCATCGCGGGCACGCGAAAGCCATGCGCGCCAAGGCGACGGTGCTTTCCGGCTCGCGGTCGATCGCTGCTTTACCTTGCAGGGCGCCGGGACGGTGGTGACGGGCACCGTCCTGTCCGGGAGCGTCAACGTCGGCGACAGTGTCGTGGTTTCACCCTGCGGCCTGCCGGCGCGGGTGCGCTCGATCCATGCCCAGAACCGCCCGGCCGAGCGCGGGATGGCCGGTGAGCGTTGCGCCCTCAATCTGGCCGGCACCGGCATCACGAAGGATGCGATCCGGCACGGCGACATGGTGCTGGCGCCGGCGCTCCATGCCCCGACGACGCGGATCGATGCCGAGGTGACACTCCTGCCCGGCGAGAAGGCGCTGACGATGTGGCAGCCGGCCCGTCTGCACCATGCCGCGGCCGAAATCGGCGCCCGCATCGTGCTGCTGGACGATACGGCTGCGCCCGGCGAGGGAGACCTGATCCAGCTGGTGCTCGACGAGCCGCTTGCCGCTGCGGCGCTCGACCGGTTCGTCCTGCGCGATACCAGCGCCTCGCGCACGCTCGGCGGCGGCCGCTTCCTCGACCTGCGCGCGCCGGAACGCCGGCGCCGCAGTCCGGAGCGTCTGGCGCAGCTCGCCGCGCTGCGCCTGTCCGATCCGGCGAAGGCCTTGCAAGACCTGTTATCGGCACCGCCGCACCATGCCGATCCGGGCAGCTTCGTTCGCGACCGTGCGCTCGGCTTTGATGCGGAGAAAATCCTGACAAGCCAGCTCGGTCTTGTCAGGATCGGCCCGCTCGCGATGCTGCCCCGGCATTGGCAGACGCTCGCACAAGCCACCATCGAGCGGCTCGATACCTTCCACGCCGAGCATCCCGATCTGCCGGGCATGGGACTGGAGCGCCTGCGCTTCGCCGTCGCGCCCCGCTGGCCGGCGCCACTGTTCCGGCAAGCGCTCGCCCGGTTAGCGGAAGACGGCGTGCTGGTGCCCACCGGCTCCTGGATCCGGCGCCCCGGCCACGAGGCCAGGCTTTCGCCGGATGACGAGGCGCTCTGGGATCGGATCACGCCGTTGATCGCCGATAGCGAGCGTTTCCGTCCGCCCCGCGTGCGCGATCTCGGCCAGATGCTCGGGCGGCCCGAGGAGGCGATCAGGCGCCTGCTGCGGCTCATCAGCCGGCGCGGCGACGTCCATGAGGTGGCGCTCGACCATTTCTTCCTGCGCTCCACTCTCGGCGAGATGACCGGCATCGCAACCGAGCTTGCAGGGCTCCACCCGGCCGGCTTCAATGCGGCCCAGTTCCGAGACAGGCTCGACAACGGCCGAAAGGTCGCTATCCAGATTCTCGAGTTCTTCGATCGCCATGGCGTCACGATCCGCCGCGGCGACCTGAGACGCATCAACCGTCGGCGGCTCGACCTGTTCGGCCCGCTGCCCGGCTGGAGCGATGGAGGAGAAACGTCCCCGGTGGGGCGTCCGGACTTCAAATCCGGGAGGGGCCGTCAGACGGTCTCTGGTGGGTTCGACTCCCATTCTCTTCCGCCAGTTCACTGAGGGGCCATGACGGACGCCGCTACCTCTCCCTACGCCTTGGTCCCCTGCAGCCTGCCCGGCCCGTCGCATGTCGACCTCTAGAGGGCTCGGCACCGATTTCGACCGCTGGCTCGGCAAGCTCTTCCGCAAGGGCCCGTTCACGGCGCTGATCGTGCTGGTGAAGATCGCCGAGCCGAAGGTCGAACCGCTGCGCTCGACCTTCGTCCATGTCGTCGGCGACGAGATCGACTGGGGCGATATCGTGCTGATGCTGCGTGGCGCCGGCGTGAACTGGGACGGCGCCGCCTTCTTCCCGACGCGGGACGCTGATGGCGGGCTCGTCCCGGACGCGACCGCCCGCAATCGCCTGCGCGAGCTGGAGACCGCCCTGCGCGAGGACCGGCTCACCCTCAACAAGGGCGCCTTCTTCGACGTCTGGGGCCGGAACCTCGAAGTGCAGGAAGCGCGCTGAAGCCCGTCAGCTGATGACGACCTGCGCCGGCCCGTTCTCCACCACACCGATGATCCGCGCCGACGGGTAGCCGGCCGCCCTGATCTGCGCCAGCACGGCCTCGGCCCGCTCGCCGGCACAGGATACCAGCAGGCCGCCGGAGGTCTGCGGATCGGTGAGCAGGTGGCGCCGCCAGTCCGGCAGCCCCTCGGGCAGCACGGCGCCCTCGCCGTAGCTCGTCCAATTGCGATGGGATGCGCCGGTCACCCTGCCCTCCTGCGCCAGGCGCTCGGCCTGTGACAGGAAAGGCAGTTGGGAAAGCCGGAGCTTCAGCGTGACCCCGGAACCGCGCGCCATCTCGAGCCCGTGGCCGAGGATGCCGAAACCGGTAACGTCCGTGATGGCATGGACGGCCGCATCCTGTGCCAGATCGGCGCCGACACGGTTCAGCAGCGTCGTCGAGGCGATCATCTCGTCATAGGCCGCAGCCGAGAGCTCGCCCTTCTTGAAGGCAGCCGAGTAGATGCCGACACCCAGCGCCTTGGTCAGGATCAGCGCGTCGCCGGGCTTCGCGCCGCTGTTGCGGCGCAGGTTCGAAGGCTTGAGCAGGCCGATGACCGCCAGCCCGTAGATCGGCTCGGGCGCATCGATCGAATGGCCTCCGGCGACGGGAATGCCGGCCTCGGCGCAAATCGAGGCGCCGCCTTTCAGGATCTCGCGGGTCATCTCGATCGGCAGCTTGTCGAGCGGCATGCCGAGGATCGCGAGCGCCATGATCGGTCGGCCTCCCATCGCATAGACGTCGGAGATCGCATTGGTCGCGGCGATGCGGCCGAAATCGTGGGGATCGTCCACGACCGGCATGAAGAAGTCGGTGGTCGCGACGACACAGGTCTCGTCATCGACCTGCCAGACCGCCGCATCGTCTCCCGTCTCGGTACCGACTAGAAGCTGGCTGTACGGACCGGCGGCCGGATGTCCCGCCAGCAATTGCTGAAGCACGGCCGGCGCCAGCTTGCAGCCACAGCCGCCGCCATGGGCGAGGCTGGTAAGGCGCAGAGGCTGCACAGGCGCATTCGCCGCGAGCGAGCTCGTCTGGTTCATGGTCGGGAACTCCAGGGGATCGGGGCGTGACTGCTCTGCGGCAAGGTACGCGCCTTCGCGCGGACGCGTCGCGGTCGTCGACCAGGCCGATCAGCGCCCCGGCACGCGGGAGCCACAGCAGCAAGCATACCTCATCGTTTCCGCATCCGCCGGCCGCGTCAACGCTTCCTTGGGCGAATACGCGAGCTAGCGCATGACGATGCGGCTGCCGGAGACCACATGGGGATATCGGCTGCCATGAAGATAGCCGCCGCACAGGCGGTACCTGCGTGAGCGAACTCAGAATTGCAAGCGGAACGCCGTTAGGACGGGCGGCGGTAACAAAGGCTCATGAAATCGCTGAAGCGCTAGGCCTTAAGCCATTGAAAAGCGATGGTGCCCAGGGACGGAGATGCGTTTTCGATCTAACGCATTGAGAAATCAAGCAGCTCGATTCCGGATTGGCAACAGATCGGCCAACGCAACGGCCAACAAATCCGTTTGCGCACGTGGTTCGGTTCTTGATTTCTGGGTAGAACATCTCGATGTAGTTGAACACGTCCTGGGTTGCCTCTTCGCGCGTCCGGTAGATCTTGCGCCGGATTCGTTCACGCTTGAGCAGATTGAAGAAGCTCTCTGCCACGGCGTTGTCGTGGCAGTTCCCGCGTCGGCTCATCGAACGCTCAAGATTGTGGTGCTTTAGGAAGGCTGCCAAATCCATGCTGGTGAACTGGGAACCCTGATCCGAGTGGACCAGGACCGTGGCCTTCGGTTTCCGCCGCCATGAGCAATGCCTGCAGCACGATGTCGGTGACCTGCCGGCTCTAGAGTGACCGGCCAATGACGCGGCGGGAGAACAGGTCGATCACCACAGCCAAATAGGCGAAGCCCTCCGGGGTCCTAATGTAGGTGATGTCCGTTACCCACCACGCCTTCTCCTGCGCATCGACATCGAACTGTCGCGCCAAGGTGTTGTCGACCACGATAGACGGCTTGCCGCTATGAAATCTCGACCGGCGCCGATAGCTGATCTGGGCATTGATCCCGGCCAGTCTTGCAAGGAGATCGATGCGGTCTGGCCTGCTGCCGGTTTCATGAAACACCCAATCTCGGTGTCCACGAAACCGGCAGCAGGCCAAACGCCCTCGCCTACGCGCCGATCACTCGACGCGCAGCGAAGGTCATGGATGCCCATCTGGCTGATCGGAAGGTCGTGGACCTCGAGCGACCGTTGCTCAGGACGCGGCGAGATTCGGACTATCGGAAGAACAGCCTTGCCGAGGATTTCCGCGACGTCCGCAATCTCGTGTTCAAGAACGCCCCGCGGACCCTGATGGACATCCGCCGCTCGGGCGCTCTGGAGGCCTCCGCCGGTGAAGTCGACCCGAAGGCGCTCTCCGATGTGATGGGCAACACCCCCTCCGATTCGAAGACTCTACAGCGCACTTGCACGGCCGGCCCAGATCGTGACTGCGGCCAAGGTTCCGGAGGCTCGAAGGAAAGGCCGCCGAACTCGGGCAGCAAACGAAAGCGGCTCATAATTCCGAAATTGCCGGCCTGGCGATTCCGAAGTGAGACGTTCCGAGATTTTCGAGAGGAAGAAAAGACGAGTATCTTCAGAGAGATACATGGCGCGGGCGACGGGGCTCGAACCCGCGACCTCCGGCGTGACAGGCCGGAAATATGCTGCCCGTCTCAATAGCGCGTTACAATTTTCGACCTCGGTAAACTGCCGGTTTTCAGTCGGATTTGTAACGCGCCGCGCCCTCCCCCGGTGCCCTCATGTCTGAGCGGGCGCACACGAAGGGGCCACTCGCGATCCACCGGCAGGATAGCCCCTGCACAATCGACGGGTTCTACCATGTGACCGAGGTCGGCAAGGAGAGGCCAGCCGTAGCCTACGTGCATTCACGTGAGGATGCGACGCTCTACGCGGCGGCTCCCGACATGTTCGAGGCGCTGCAAGCCGTCGAACTGGCGCGCATGACAGACGAGCCGAAGCACTGGCGGCGCGCTACCGACTTGACGGACGCCGCCCTTCGCAAGGCCTCTCCCTCGGGAGATCCCTCACATGGGTAAGGGATTGGATGGAGTTGGCATCCGCGCGCTGTCCCAACCTACTCGGCTCCAGCTTTCGCGTCGGAAAGGTTTCGACCTTCAGGCGTGGTCGATGGAGACGAACGGGCTACCGGCCCTCAACGTCGCGCGCCCGTCGAGGTGGGGTAACCCGTTCACCAAGGAAGCCGCCATCGAAAGCGGCTATGCGACGGACGAGACATGGCCGGCATTCGTCGTTGGATGCTTCCGCGATTGGCTAGGCCCGTCGCAATCCGGCCGTGACTGGTGGCAAGGTCCGAAAAGCGATGCTGCCAAGAGCGGCATTTTCGGCTCTATCGAGGTCCTGCGCGGCAAGAACCTCGCCTGCTGGTGCAAGGTCGGCGCACCGTGCCATGCGGACGTTCTCCTTGAACTGGCAAACGCCCCCGCAAGTCTCGCGGATGCGCACTCTAAAAATCCCCCCTCATGCGGGGAGGACGCGTGATGGGCGCTTCCCTGAAAGTGCTCGTCGCCTGCGAGTTCAGCGGTACGGTTCGTCGTGCCTTTGCGGCTCGCGGTCACGATGCGTGGTCGTGCGATCTCCTGCCAGCGGAAGACCGAAGCAACCGCCATATCGTCGGGGATGCGAGAGACATCCTCAATGACGGCTGGGACCTGCTCATGGTCGCGCACCCGCCGTGCACGCGGCTGTGCAATTCCGGAGTTCGGTGGCTGTCCGTGCCGCCGCCCGGGCGCACGCTCGACGACATGCAGGAAGAGCTTCGCGAAGGCGCCGCTCTGTTCTCGACGTTCTGGAACGCGCCGATCGATCGCATCTGCGTCGAGAACCCGGTCATGCACCGGCACGCCAAGGCGCTGATCGAGAACTACCGCGAGCCGGCGCAGAGCGTTCAGCCGTGGCAGTTCGGTCATGGCGAATTGAAGCGAACCTGCTTCTGGCTGAAGGGACTGCCGGCGCTAAGGCCGACCAACATCGTCGATGGTCGCGAAGCTCGCGTTCATCGTCAGTCGCCGGGCCCGAACCGCTGGCGCGAACGATCCAGGTTCTTTTCTGGCATTGCCGAGGCGATGGCTGACCAGTGGGGCGGCCTCGATACTTCACCGGACCTTTTCGGGAGGGCCGCAGCATGACCGCGCCCCTAGACACCGCAGGGCTGGTCGAAGATTTGGTTCGTGCCGTTGCGCTCCGGTGCCATTCGCATCCTGGGCCGGAACGCCGCTCTGCAACCGAACGCACTGACTCCGCCAAGAAAGCGCTTCTCGACGCCCTCACCGCCAAGGATAGCGAGCTGGCGGAGGCAAGGGCGCGGGTGGAACTCCTTGAGGCTCTGACGGCGACGCCTCTTTGGAGCCATCGCGCGCTGACGGCCAAGCTTTTCGAGATCATCGCGACGCGGTTCGGCGTCCGGTTCCTAGACCCGCCGGACGGTGGCGACGTGCCGATCCACGAACAAGTCGAGCGGATGGCCGATGCTCTGCTCGATGCCGAATCCCGCGCTCGCACCGTCCTTTCCCGAGAGAAGGAGGCTTCCTCCAATGAGTGACGTGAAATGGAAGTTGGTGCCTGTCGAGCCGACACCGGAGATGCTGGAGGCGGCAAAGCCATTCCCCAAGCATCTACGATCCGAGCATCCTGACCCGCATGACCCATGGCATGCGGCCATGGCGGGGGCGGCCTTGGCTGACCAGATGTCGGCTGCCACCACCTACCGAGACATGCTCGCAGCCTCCCCCGCCTCCCCACCGGCAGAAGCCTTGCCTTCCCAGACGAGCGGGGCGGGGGATGGGGGTGAGGCCGCAATCCGCGCTGCTCTCGCTCCTTGGTGGAAGCAGGTCTGCGAGTTTACGAAAATGCCGGGCATTCCAGCGAGCGTTGCGGGTGACGAGCTTGTGGCGATCGTTCTTGCCCTCGCCAAGCCCGCCTCGGAGCCTGCGGGCGGCGGGGTGCGGGAGGCGCTGCGCGATCTTCTTGACCACGTCGACCGCGAGACTTGCGTTCACGAGGAGACGCACCGAGGCGGCTTCATTTGGACAATTTGCGATCAGTGCGGGAGGAAGTGGGCGGACGACGAAGGCGGCTTCGTGCCTTATTCCGACCCGCCGGCAGTAGCGCGCGCCCGAGTGGTTTGCGAAGCGGTCTCGTCCTCTCCCGCGTCGTCATCCCCTGCGGAGGCAGAAGCCTTGCAGGCTGGGGTGGAGGCGTGGAAGCGGCAGGACGGCGGCCTGAACGCCGATTGGGTGGCCATGGTCCTGTCGGACGACGCGCGGATCGAAGACGGCAAGCTGGCAAACCCGAGCTATCTGGCGGTCAAGATCGCAGATGCCGCCGATATGCCTGCCGAGGTCGCTCGCCTTCGCAAAGCCATCGGCCACATTCGGGACCATACCCGCGAGACGACAACGGCAACGATGGCTATCGGCGCGCTATCTTCTGCACCAGCGCAGGAGGATGGGTCCGATGTCTAAGATATTAGTTGGCATCCGCGAGGTTCGTGCGCCTCAGATTGAAGCCGCTCGCAAGCTGATTCGTGAGCTGTTCGACGGAATCACCGACAAAGGCGGGAAGCCGTACGCCGAGCACTGCGAGCGCGTAGAAGCTGCTTTGCCTGTGTGGGTGAGCGACGATGCGCGATGCGCGGCCCTGCTCCATGACGTGGTTGAGGACTGCGGCGTCACAGGCGGTGATCTGCGGAGGATGGGCTTTTCTGATCGGGCCGTCTGGCTCGTCCTGATGCTCAGCCGCATGTTCAAAGAGATCACTTACATAGACTGGATCAAGTCCATCGCTGCCACTGGCGACGCCGAGCTGATCGCGATCAAGCTCAGCGACAACCTGGACAATAGCGACCCAGTGCGCATTGCGGCGCTTCCCCCGGAGCAACGCGATATCGCGCGGCGCTACGAGCGTGCCCGGCGCATCTTGGGACCGGCTCTGGAGAACTGCAAAGCCCGTCTCGCGGATGCCACAAATAATCCTGTTCCCCTGACCCTCTCTGATGCGGGATCGGATGCGGAGGGGCGGGGATGAAGCACGTCGAGCACATGTCCGATTCAGTAGCCCTCTACCTCGGCGACTGCCGCGAGATACTGCCGCGGCTCGGGAAGATTGATGCCGTTGTCTCGGATCCTCCATATGGATTGGGGGACCTTCTTCGAAAGGGAGGTGCTACTGAATGGTCTTTGATGCGTTCGGACTGCGTCCTTTGGGATGAGACGACCGTGGGTGAACTGGAAAGCATCATTCGCGAGTTCGAGCACGCGATTATCTGGGGCGGCGCCTATTACGCCCTGCCACCACGCAGGGGCTGGCTGATCTGGGACAAGATCGTTCGAAATTTTTCGTCAGGCCATTGTGAGATGGCGTGGACGACGCTCGATCAACCAGTCCGTGCCTTCAATTTCGCAACAACCTCACTGATCAGCGGGAACAATCAGTTCGCAAAAGAGCACCCGACGCAGAAGCCGTTGCCGCTTATGGAGTGGTGCATAGGTTTTCTGCCGTCTGAGGCCTCCGTTGCTGACCCCTTCATGGGTTCAGGCACAACTGGCGTGGCATGCGTTCGAATGGGTCGACGCTTCTCCGGTATCGAGATCGAGCCGCGCTATTTCGACATAGCTTGCCGGCGCATTGCCGACGAATTGAAGCGCCCCCGACTCGACCTGACGCCAGCGCCGAAAGCCGAACAACAATCCCTTTTTAGGGGAGATTGCCCATGACCAACACCACATCAAAGCAGGCAAACGTGGAGGCATTGGCACGTCTGATCGCGCCTGAAGCTTTCAAGGCGTTCGATGACGACTACCGCCTCAACCAGTCTGCGCCATCGTTCATGCAGCTACAATCCATCGGCAGCATGAACGCCGCTCGTGCCAAGGCCGCAGAATTTCTATCGGCCCTCTCCCCGCCCATGACCAACGACGCACCAGCGCAGGCGAGCGTGGAGGCGGTGATCGACCAAGCTAGCCGATTGATGGCTGCTGGATGGCGCGGCAACCCGAACATGTCAGGCGATGACCGGGACTTCATGTCGCCGTCCATGCGCCGGAAGCACGACGACAAGGTAAGAGAAGTCGTCGAGTTTGTTCTCGCCGCCCTCTCCCCGCCCCCGACTGTAGGGGCGGAGGACGAGGCGGGCGCAGGCATGGCCGAGATGGCTGAAATCGCTCGCATCGTCAGCGAGTGGCGACACGGCCCGATGCTCAGCCCTGAAGCTCTGCGACAGATCGCGGCCTACACCCGGCCATCTCCCTCTGCGGTGGAGGTCAAGGGGCTGGTCTGGAACGAGTACGAGACGGAAGGCGAGATCGACCGCTGGGATGCGGAAACGGCGCTCGGCACGTTCTACGAGATCAGCACCGAGTTCGACGGATACCACATCGCGCATGATCACACGCACTGGACGGCGCGGCTCGATACGCCGGATGCCGCCAAAGCCGCAGCACAAGCCGATTACGAGCAGCGCGTCCGCTCCTGCATCTCCTCAGAGAAGGGGGGAGTGTGATGGGTGGCATCCGCGAAATATCCCCACCTACTCGTCTCCAGCTTTCGCGTCGGAAAGGTTTCGACCTTCAGGCGTGGTCGATGGAGACGAATGGCCTCCCGGCCGTCAACGTCGCGCGCCCGTCTCGGTTTGGGAACCCCTTCACCGTCATCAACGAAGAGGGATGGCCGCTGATCGAAGGGCCTGACGGCGAGGTCATGAACGGCATCGCCGAAGAGATCCTCGGTGAACAGCTCTATTGGGCCAACGAGCAACAAGCTCGCGTCGAGTTATTCCGTCTGCGCCACGTCGATCGGCTGCCAAACCTCGCCCCACTACGCGGCAAGAACCTCGCCTGCTGGTGCAAGCCCGGAGCGCCGTGCCACGCGGACGTTCTCTTGGAACTGGCAAACCGCCCTGCCGGTCTCGCGGATGCCAACCACAACCAAATCGATGAGGCAGAGCATGGCTGAGAAGACGGAAGAGGTCGACATCATCGCGGCCCTTCGCGATGTCGATGACAACAACGGGCACATGGAGGCACCGGGAACGGATGCGCAGATCCGCGAACGCTGGAAAGCGCTGAAGGCCGCTGGCTATGTGGGGCTTATTAATTTCCGCTACCGCCTGACCGAAGCCGGCCGCCGCGCCCTCGACGAGGCCAGCCATGGATAAGAAGGACCCGCGCGACGTCATGCAGGCCGAAGAAACCGCCAGGATCACGCAGATGTTTGCTGATCGCGCCGCCCCTGCCGAGATGCCGACAGACGAGCAGATCGAGGCCGAAATCCTCCCGATGACCTATGATGGCGCGGACCTCACCGAATGCGTCGCAAGGGTCAAAGCCCTCTTCGCCCCGATCCTGGCGGGGAAGGAGCGGAAGATTGTAGCGCTTCAGCAGCGTTTCGACGAGAAAAACGATGCGATCGGAAGCGCCTGCGTTCGACTTGCGGCCGCCGAAGCAGCGCTCGCTGCGGAGAGGGAGGTGAACGCGGTGCTGTCAAAGAAGCTTGAGATAGCACTGGCTGGGCTTCAGCGTGTCAGCGACATGGCACCGAAGGCTGCAGCAGCCATACGGGCTGCCGAGGACGACCTCGGTCTGGGCGAGGTCGTCGGATCGCGCACCTCATGATCCGCCCCAACGGCATCACCATCATGATGACCATCATGGCTCTGGTGTTCGTAGGGATATACGGGTGGGTGACAGGGGCTTGGCGATGAGAGACTCTCGCCCTTCGTTTATAGCCCGCTGGTGGCTGCTGTTTCCCTTGGTGGCAGGAGCCGTAATCTGGTGGGCCGTGTTCTTTGAGCAGGCACGGAAGCTATGGGCGGGCTTGTTCAAATATTAGCGAGGACTCCCGGAATGGCAGCCTTTCCTTGCTCGACCGGCTCAGGATTGCTATTATTTCCCTGCGTCGCTTCCCGGAAATCTCTTCATGACTGCGCGACAAGCATTTCAAATTCTTCTTGCCAATGGCGAGATCACTCAATCCGATTATGATCGGCTTGTCGCACGTCTTTCTCCTGAGCCTGCACCGATAGCTTCAGTACCAACTACGATTCCAGAAAGTCCGGCGGCTAAACCGAGCTTTTTCACTTGGATCACAATGGGCGTGAAAGCTGTCATTGGGATGATTGGCTTTGTAAAGCCAGGTGGCGGCAAGAGCACGGCGGCCATCGATGAGGACACGCAGCGGCGGGAAAACACCACTCCGAAGTGAGCGCCGATCGACGTTCGAAGCCCGTCAATTTTTCAATCAAGGTCGTTCAGTAATGTCGCCATCCTTCTTCCCACCGCGGGCGACGATATCGAGCGAGCCATCCGGCAGAGGGCGTTGAAGTGCCCTCGCCTGCTCCCATGGCGCCGTCATCCAGGTCTCGCACTCTTCCGGCGTCGTCAGGATTACCGGCATAGCCTTCGGGTGGATGGCGCCAACCTCGGCATTCGGATCGGTCGTCAGGAAGGCGTAGAGGTCGATCGTCTCCTCGCCGGTCTTCACCTTGCGGACGGACGTCCACTGGCGCGCCCAGATACCGGCGAAGAAGGCTGTAGGCCGTTCCTCCCCGAATGCAAACCAGACGTCTTGCTTGGTGCTCCAGTCGAACTCGCTGAAGCTGTTGAAGGGCACCAGGCATCGGCTTTCGACTCCGAGCCAACGCTTCCAGTGCGAGCTCGAGGTATTGCGGACGTTCGTGGTGCCGCCATCGGGCTCCATGCGGAGAAGGTGGTCGAAGTCGACATCCTTGTCCTTCGCGCGCAGCTTATCAGCGCGCTTCGTGGCGGCGTCGAGCAGCGCCTTCTTGGATGACGGCATGCCCCAGCGCGTCATCGCCAGCCGCGGCCCGCCTTCGTCGTTCCTGACGATCGGCGCGGCGTAGTCCGGGAAGATCCCCGGCAGAGGCGGCACGTTCACGCCGGCATCGTTGAACTTGGCGAAGAGCTTGCGCATCGCCTCGACGTTCCGGGTGTGGCTGTAGAGATTGCACATGGCCTGAGCCTATGCGGGTTCGGCGGGGGCGTATAGCTGAAGCTCGGTCCATTGGCCTTGAAGTTCCGGCCACTTCGCAGCCAATGCCTGATCTGCGGCATCGTGCGCCTCGCCCTTGACCATCAGGATGTCGAACCATTCTCCCGGCCCCGGCTCCGGGAAACCGGCGATGTCCCAACCCTCGACCTCCCATTCAGCGGTGGCGACGAGGTTCGGTGTGACGCCTGCAGCCGCGAACACAGCACCTACAGCGGCAGTCGCAACGGCTGCCTGCTCGTCAGTCAGCGGCAGGCGCTCCATGGTCTCCCGGTCAATCCGAAGAACCGACACGACGACGTCGGGGCTGCCGGCTTGGCTCTGCTGGTAGCTGCTCATCCTTGCCTCCCTCGATCAGGTTGAGCCCGATCATCGACGGCGGCAGATCGGGCGGGTCGGGCCTGCGCAGGTCCGGGCAGTAGCCGCCGCATCTCATTCCGTATTTTTGAGGCTTTCGGGCGGGGTTCCAGGGCCGCCACTCGCAGCCTTCCATGAAGGCAACGACGATCATGCCGATCGTAATCCGGCTGCCGTGCTTCGCGGCGATATCCGCCACGCGGTAGCTCCCGCCGCGTCTGCACCACGTGCACCGAAGCCGTACAACGACCCATGGGAAATCCCGCAGAGGTGTTTCTTCGTCCGGCGGCCCCATGGTTCATTCTGGCTCGCGGGCCGGCCGCGCTCCCTGCGAAAACAAACCACGCAGATAGCCGCGCGAGACTGACCGATCAGCGTCGGCCAGCAGCACGATAAAGTCATGCGCCAGCGCCCTGAGTGCGGCGTGCTCCGAGCCGTGCTCCTCCAAGAGCGTCGCGACGATTCCTGAGATTTCCGCGTCCAGCGACGTGTCTTCGACATACTGATCGGCTGGTTCGGGTGACATGGCTTGCGTCCTCGGATATGAGAACATTATGAGAACAAACCACTCAGAGGAGTCAACCCATGGCCACCGTCGACACGTTCTTCCTGCAGCCCTTCAAGACGCATCGAAAGCGGCTCGTGCCCGGTCAGCGTGTGCTGGCGAAGACCAAGCCCCACGCCTTGAACGAGGGCGAGCGCCTGAGCCGTTCCGCAGAGGGTGTAGCGGTCATCCACGTCACGGCCGATGACGAAACCGGCGAGGTCAGCGATCTCGAGGTGCTGGCGCGGCACGGTGCAATCCCGCAGGAATTCGAGGAGCAGATCAGGGCGCTATGAAACGCAATCCACGGCGCGCCTATGACAGAGACGGGCGTGAAATACAGCCGGCCACTGTGGGCAGCCACCTGGCTCTCGGGAGGCGCAAGATCGAAATTTTCTGCAACGATTGCCGGCGCTACGGGAATGGGATCGACGTCAGCGATCTCCCGCCCGAGACACCTATCCCCGACATCTGCCTGCGCTATCGATGCTCCGTCTGCGGTTCGAAGAACCTTATCTCACGGGGCGACACCCATGAGCACTACGCGTTGATCGACGCCGCGCGAAAGGGAAAGACCTGAGTCAGCGCCGGAGTTGCCGCTCTTGAAAGCGGCGGATCGCTCGATGCGCGAGGTCGGTCGGCTCGTCCGCTCGCTCAATCGCCAGCGACACGACCACGTAAACCATCCGCATGCGTTGCCGATCTCGCTCCGGAGACGGGATGCCAGCTTCGACATAGCTCCAAGCAATTTCCGTCGCGCGCTCTGCCCGAGCAATGTCCAGCGGGTCCCCAAGGATAGCGAACGGGTTGGATTCGGTCATCGATGGCCCTCTGGGTCGCTAAACTCGCGCACTCTGGACGCGCCGCGACAGGAAATGTTCCGGCCATGAAACGCTGTCCTCAATGCGCGAATCTGCGATAGCGGGCGTATGCCATACCCGCCCGATAACCCGCCGCACGTCTTCTCCGTCCTCGCTGGCCGGGAGGTCTCGACATGGTCGGAAGAGTGGAAGCACGAATGCGAGGTCCGGTACCTGGCCGGGTTGCCGCTGGCGCAGCGGAACGACGCGCTGGACGGCAGCTCGGGCAGCATGAAGTTGAAGCGCGGAGAGGCTGCCGTCGCCTACCTGCGCGCCGAGATCGAGCGCTATGGGATGCTCAAAGGCAAACCTTGACGGCAGCTCAGGGATCGTCTTCCGGCCTCCCTACCCTGCCGCGCTCAACCTGCGGTTTATGAGTAAGCGGCGGATTGACGTGCGGGGCTGGAGCGCATTCACTCTGACTTCGAAGTCAGCCATCTGCTGACACAAGCCCTCAGTTTTCGCGTCGCACGCGGACGATCGGCCCTTACAGTGAAACCTACCCTCGATGCGTACACGGTTGCCATGCCGTGGTACGAGCGCGATGACTTCCAGCAGATCTGGGAGCTCGCCCATGATCGTGATGAGATGCCCTCCGACTATGACACCTGGCATCGCAACGCGGTTGCAGTAATGAATGGCTGGCTTGCGCGGGGGCGAGCTCTGGAGATCGTCACGATCAAGCCGGCTGAATTCCTTGCTTGGCTGAAGCAGACCGGCTTGCCGAACACGGCAGCAGTGCGGCTCAAATTTGTAGAGCAGCGCGCCGACCACCAGGGCCACAACGTCGCTTGAGGCTTCGCCAAGCAATGCTATCTTTTCGGCATGCCTGACAAACCGACAGTAGTTCTTCCCGTCGTAAGGCCGGCCATCATCGCGCTGAGCAGTGACCCTCGCGGCGATGCGACAATCAAATTCGAGACAGGAGGAGATTCCGACCTGCTCCTGGTTCTGCCTATGACCGCGCTGATCGAACTCGAGGCGATGCTGGCGAAGGCCAGCCAGGAGCAGGCGAAGACCCAGCCGGTCCAGTGATCGGCCGCGAGCGAAGATCAACCCTGCGAAATTCGGTCCAGTGCTCGCTGCGCCAGATCATCCTCGTCGAGAGCGACGAGGGCGTACGACGCGACGATGCAGGCTAGCCGGATGTACTCGCGCTCGCGATCCTCTTCCCGAACCGTTGGTTTGATCTGTGTCCAGGCGATTTCCAAAGCGCCTTGAGCGCGGGCAAGATCGGCTGGGTCGTGCAGTGATGACAAAGGCATGATCAGACAAGCTATGCGCACGGACGCGCAGCGGGCAACGAAAAAGGCCCGGCCCCGCCTGAGCGGGACCGGGCCGGAGCACTGCCATTATGAATTTATCGACGGCACGCGACGGCAGGAGACTGCCCAAACGCCGGCCAGATCCCCGTTCGCTTGGCATCGGCGAAATAGCCATCGCAGGCCCCGGATCGTCCAGCGGAGCGATTGACGCAACGCTTGTGAATTTCCTCGCAGGCATAGACCCGCTGTCCCTGACTGCCGCTTTTTTGCTGAGCGGTCGCCGGCATAACGATAGCAAGCGTTGTGGCAACTCCCATGACAAGCCTCAACATCATCGTTCTCCTCGCAGGAAGTTTGACGCAACGGAAGGAACCATTAGTGCGTCGCTTCAGCAAGACATCGAACGAAAAAAAGCCCCGCCAGCCGAAGCCAGCGGGGCCAAGTAAGCCTTGCTAGGTGGAGCAGGAGGAACGGGCCTGCGGCGCTCAGGTTCCTCGCCTACGCCGCGCTGGCGTCGTGACCTGTAATTGCTTCAACATCTCTTGCGCGAGGATCTCGGCCCGACGCACGATCTCGGCGTCCTCGGCGCGCTCCTGGCTGATGGCCAGCATCTTTTCCAGCGCCGTCGCTGTGCGCTCTGCCGCATCCGCGCTACGCCCCTGCGCCAGGGCCAGGTCCCGAATCGGCTGCATGTCGGCGATCGTCAGGCCGGGGATGATCCGGTCGCCACTGGCCGTCGTCGGGCTCTTGAGCTCCTTCAGGTACTTCCAGATGCCGAGGATGCCGATCCCGAAGCCGGCGACGACCGTGGCGACGATGTTCTCGGTGGTGAGTGGGCTAGCGTCCATCCGATACGGCCTTGTCCATGCCCGCGGCATCCTTCATCGCCGCCACGATGTTCATCGCGTCGAGCACAAGCAGGCCGGGGTACACAGCAAGGCCAGTCGTCGCCGCATCGGAAGCCCAGAGGCCGAAGCTGATCTGGAACCATAGAAAGCAGGTCAGGAAAGACGCGAGGGCCCGAACGTGCGGCGACCAGCGCCCGTACCATGTGCCGGCGAAGGTGCCGTTGATGATCAGCGCGAGCAGTCGGAACGCCCCTACGCCGATCGCTAGCCAGCCCCAGGTCGCCTCGTTCATCATGGCCGCCATCTGCGACCATGCCTTGGATTGAGCGAAGACCGGCGCGGGCCCGACCAGGAGCCAGCCCCAGACGACCATGATCCCCGCAAGCACCCACTCTGAGCGCCGAGCAGGGAAGTGATCGGCAATGCCGAGATAGAGCCGCGTCGGAAGCGGATGATTGCGGGAGGGCATTGGCCAGCCCTCAGAAGCGTGTGGTAACGGTCGGGTCCTCGACCTTGCGGGCGATCTCCGGTGTGGTGACGATCTGCGCCACCTCCGGGAGCGCGGCCGCCGACGCGACGATGCCGGCCTTGCGGCGGATGTAGAGGCTGTAGCCGGTCGTGATGAGGGTCATCAGCGCGCCAACGACGATCTGCATCGAGCCGTCGTCGAGATAGCCGCGGGTGACCAGCGCGGCGCCGGCGGTCTGAAGGAGGGTGCGGACCAGGCTCCAGAATTGCTCCATGGTGAACATCGTTCAGGCTCCTGCGGCGGCGGTGACGGGGATGTTGGTTGCGCGGCCGGCGGCGAGAACGGCGTCGTAAGCCTTGGCTGCAGCGGCGAGCGCGGAGGCGACATCGGCCGGCGGATTATCGCAGACCGAGTTGACGGCGGCTGCGGCTTGCCTGGCGAGTGCCTGATGCTTCTCCGGCGCGAAGATGCTGGCCCCCATCGCCACGGCCCGGAGCGCGCCGCAGTAGCGCGAGAGCTGCTCTGAGGCCTGGGCGACCTTCTCGTCGTATTTGGTCGGGCCGATGACCTGACCAGCGCCAGCCGCGATCTGACGCCAGCCTTCGGCAGAGGTGCCCGGCCCCGAACCATCCTTCGGAACGCAGGCGGAGACAGCGAGGGCGCAGGCGAGCGCCAGCGCCGCGAAGATGCGGTTCATGATGATCTCCATGATGATGAGCAGGTTGGCGGCTGGCCCGGCCGCTGCGGGGTCAGATGAGGTGGCCGAGCTCGTCCTTGCGGACGTCGAAGCTGGGACAGGCTTTGTTGGCGTACTGGTTGTGCCCGGTGACCCTCTTGATGGTCGGATAGCGGGCGATCAGCGCCTTGACGTGCGACAGGAGCGCCGCGCGCTGCGCCGGCGTGCGGGTGTCCTTGGCGGTCTTCCCGTCGGCCGCCACACCGCCGACGTAGACGACGCCGAGGGTGCCGGTGTTGTGCCCGGCGACATGAGATCCGATCTCAGCCTCAGGCCTGCCAGGTTTCACCGTGCCGTCGAGCAGCACGACCCAGTGATAGCCGATGTCCTTCCAACCCTGAGCCTTGTGCCAGCCACGGATCGTCTCGACAGAGACGCCGCGACCTTCGGGCGTCGCAGTGCAGTGGATTATGATCTCGTCGATCCGGCGCTTCGTCCGCGGCAAGGTGAAGATGGCTGAAGCGGGGGCCGACTTCCTCGCCAAGGCCGCATCGAGTGCCGAGATTGTCAGCGGCCCAACCACGCCATCAGCAGCCAGCCCTGACCCGCGCTGGAACGTCTGCAACGCAGCACGCGTCTTCGGCCCCATCACGTCGTCGACGGCAAGCGAATAGCCGAGCGCGACCAGCGCCCGCTGAATTGCGGTCGTGTCCATGAATTGCTCCGGATGTGAAAAAGCCCGCGCGCGGCGGGCGGGTCAGTCGATGACGGGCGATCTGTCCGCGAGTTCGAGGAACACCGCCGCGCAGACCATCCAGACGATGGCGAGGCTCAGCATGGACTTAGCTGCCTTGTAGATGGGTGAGGGGTTCAGGCGACTTCGATGAAGCCCAGCACGCGCCGCTCGTGATCTGCCTGCGCAGCGGCCTTCGCCTCTGCCACGGTGTTGAAGTTGCCGACAACCTGAGTGCCGCGCGACAGGAAATAGTCGGTCGGTCCCTGTCCGAAATATTCCTTCACCGAGTAAATATCGGCACGGTTATGCTCGCTCCAGACAAGCTGCTTCACCTTGACGCTCACGCTCATCGCTATCTCCGATGCGTTGTAATGGGTGATGGATTCAGCGCATCGAATTAACGCCGTCGATCGTTTGAATGACGGAACGTCAATGTCATCTGATAGTTTAAGGGCGGGTACTGGCCATACCTTCACGACCGTCTTTGGCTGGCCCGGCCGGTGGCCGCACCGCCGGCCGGGTCGCTGCTCACAATCAAATAGTCGATGAAAAAGCTGATAGCTCCAATCTACCTTGCACTTGCAGCTCTCGTGATGACCCTTTGGCTAGGGTCGTTCGCGTGGGCCGCATGGCGCCTGTTCTTCGGCTGATGCTCATGAAAAAGCCCGCCATAAAGGCGGGCTCTGAATTCCAGATCTGTGCCTAAGTTCAGGCCGCGATCGGAGTAGCCTTGCGCTTCCGATAACCCGCGTAGCCCAGGCCAGCAAAACCAACCAGCATCATCGCCCAGGTGGAGGGTTCGGGGACGGCAGCAGCAAAATCTGTCACCGTCCCATAACGGTGCGAGGAGCCAACGGGAGTATGATTGTATTGAGTCGAGAAATCATTCGACCCACCAAATGTGGCCAAGCTGAATGTGGTTGGGAGAGATTGGCTTGAGAGGGCGACGCCTGTGTAATCTCGAAGCGCGACATAAGAGATAAAGGGATTTGCTCCATTGAAGCTCGGCCCGTTCGCAAACAGAACGAAAAATAGAGCATCAGCTCCACCGCCGGACGGGCTGTTATGGACGTCAATATAGCCACTTACTGCAGTATACACATCTGCCCCGTAGGTGAAGGCACCCGAAGTGATAGCATTGTATCGCGTGCCTTGCGAAGAATACGGCACGCCAAGCGTGGATGACTCGTAGGTGATTGATCCAGAGAAGGGCGTGGCATCTGCCACATAGCCGCCGCCAGATAAAAGAGCTGCCCAATTTTGCCCTGAGAACTGGACGGTAACCATTGCTGCCTGCGTAGGCAACGCTCCAGCGAATGCCATTGCGGCACTGGCCAGCAAAGCGCGAAAAATCATTGCCATGCCCACTAACACCTCCCCCGCTAGAATTTGCTAACCATTCCAATAACGCAGCGTAACGATCGAGTCCATGGATCTGCCCGCTAAACGAGCAGACTGCGTTAATCGCGCAAGTACGTGGACTAAAAAGACCCGACTGAAGCCGCACCTCAGCCGGGTCTAATTGACGGTCTTTTACGCAACGCGACCGTGAGCCTCCAGCTTCGACCGGAAATCAGGCGATCGAAAGCCGAGTTGCGTGAGTATGATGGCGCAACGTTAGCGTTCGCTTACCAATCAATGCAATCGATCGTTGGAGCCCTGTCCGCCATCTCAAGAAAGACGGCGAGGCAGGCGAGCCAGATGATGCCGAGCAAGAGGATCATGCCACCCTCTCGTATGCGCCAGCAGCCGACGCCGTAGCACTTCGAGCATTGCCAGCGAGGTCGAAGGCCAGAACAGGAGCCTTCACCCTGCCGATGCATGGAGACCCGGCTTGCAGCGTGTAATCTCCACCACCAGCCCCGGTCGATGGCCCCGAAGCGGTCGCGGCCGGGGCTGTGAACAACGGGTCGTTGCGGACGCTATTGCTTGTGCCGAGCGAGGCGTTGAGCCCGCCGAAGTCAGGCGCGAAGCCGGGCGCCCCGGCCGAGAAGAACTGCGAAAATTCACCAGCGCAGCCGACGCCGAAGGCATAGGGCCACGACTGGATGCGCGTGCCATCAGCCTTGAAGACATCGTGCTTGGTGTTGATCTGGACGTGGATGTTCCCGACGAAGGAGCAGAGTTTGTGCGTCCTGGCGCCGGTGCTCTCGTTGTAGAGGATATTGCCTCGCCCATAGTCGTTGAATCCGGCGAAGGTGTTTTGATGCACCACCAGATGCGTGACATTGCCGGTCTCGCCGTCCGCCGAGGGCCGGAAGAACGGGTTGCTCGTAACACTCGCCCACTCGCAGACGTTCTGGACAAAAGCAGCGCCAGACACATCCTGAGACGCGCCATAGGAGAGGATGGCGGCACTGCCTCCGCAGCCCAGAAACTTGGTGAATGCCGCAATGGCCCCGCTGTCGCTGCGAGCGCCGCGCGTCGTTGCGATGCCGCGGAAAAGGCAGCCCAACATCAGCCAGCGCTCAACCAAGGTCCCGACGCCACCATTCATCGTACCGAAATCGACACCGCGCAGCAGGCGGATTTCACTGGTGCCGGCCGTCAGCAGATTTGCGGCCGGATTAGTGATCGTGACGCCATGCAGATAGGCGACGAAATTCGAAGCCACGACCAGCGATGAGTTTTGCGACCCGGCATCAAGCGCGACATTTTCAAGAACGAGCTTGGAAGCGCCTGTCGTCTTGCCGGTGAGGCCGAACAGACCCGCCCGCGTCATCGAGACGCCTTTGAGACGTAGCCACTGAAGCTGTGTCGCGCGATTGGCGGTCGCACCGAACGAGATGTTCGCTGTCGCTTGCGAGACGCCCGGCGCCGGCTCGATGATGACTTCGTGGTTGTCTTGGTAGGTATTGAAGGTGACATCCGCGCTGATCGTCTGCGCATTCACGATCCTGATGCGCAGCCCATCGATGCGATTGCCCGGCATCTGGGCGCGAGCTCGGACGATGGCGCCGGGTACCGTCAAGGCAGGCGTCGCTGCGGCCGTCGCCGCATTCGTCGAGCACACACCGGTCGTGTCATTGCCCAGCGCATTATCGACATAGATGAAGTATGGCGCGGCAAAGAGCGTCGGGTTCTTCGTGAAGGTCTGCGGGCAGAACTCGCGGCTGTTAGCCGAACCAACCGAGCTATCGAGCACCGAGGAAGCATCCCCGATCCAAGGATAGACCTTGGCGTTCATGGTGATCTGGCCGCTCGTCAGCGACGAGATGTCGATGTCGGCTGCCGGGCGATAAACAATGACCGCGCTGAGATCGAGAGGATCGGCCGAAACCACCGAGACCCCGACCTTCGCCGTGACAGTGTTGGTACCATCGGTCCACGTCCAGACGACGCAGGCGACTTGCTCGCCATTTCGGGCATTGCGATGAAACGCCGGAACTTCGGCCCATTCTTTCGGGAAACTGTTGCCCACCAGACGGCGATCGACGCGAGCCCAGTTCGCGATCGGCTTCGGGCTGGCCTCCGTGCTCGCCCCTGTGACCGAACCGACGACCGTATCGGTCGAATAGAGATAGTCGGAGAGCACGACCTGATCGGAGGTCAAGCTTGCCTGATTTGGATATGGCTGGCGCAGGCGCTGCGTCAGAACGATAGGCTCAACATAGGTCTTCGCCGCGCCGGTCTGGTCGAAGCCCTGCCGGCTCGCGTAGAGGAACTTTGGCGCCACGTCGGGCTGCATCGTCGGCGGGCTGCTCGTCGTCGTAACGCTCCAGCCGTTGGCGTTGATGCTCTGGATGATGGGATCGGAGACGGAGCCGGACCCACCACCCGTGCCAAAGGTGGTGAGGGTGGCCACGCCAGTGGCGAAGCGCTGCGCACGGGCTGCCCCGGCAGCTGCGGAGAGCAGTGAAGCCGCCCCTGAAGCCTGGCGACGCGCCGCGGCGATGCCGCCTGCCGCGGTCAGCAGAGCTGCCGAACCGATAGCGCCACGGCGGGCAAAGGCCCCGCCGCCGGCGAGGGTCGAAAGTACTGCAGCACCAGCTCCGGATTTCGTCGGTGAGCCTGCGCCACCAGACGCAGCGAAGGCCAGCGCAGCGCCGCCGGAAGCGGTCAGCCTCCGGCGAGCCTCGCCGAGTGCCGCGCAGGTCAGATTGGCCTCGCCGCCGCCCTGATGGCGGACACGCTGGAAATTGCCGGAAATTCCGACGAGCACTGCCTTCAGCAGTTTGCGGCGCCCGGTTATGATGCGCGGTCCCGACAGGCTCATACCGTCCTCTTCATCAACCAGCTGAGAGCCGGCATCGTCACGCCGGCCTGGACGTAGACCACGCGCAGCAGCGCGCCATCGGGGATCAGGGCGGTCTGCTCCTCGGTGATCCTGACGACGCCATGCGGCTGCTGATCGAGTTCCGGCGCGGGGGCTGCATCCTCGATTTCGACTGCGGGGCTGAAGGCGACGGCGCCGAACACCAGCACCTCGGCCGTCACCGTGCCGCCGGCGATGTTGACGATGGTCGCCTCCGCCACGATCAGGAACGGCTGGATGATCTCCGACCCCGGCACGAACGGGATCGTGCCGCTAATGGTCTGACCGGCACCGCAGCCGCCATAGCGCGACATGATCAGTCGGCCGCGATGGCGAGCGCGTCGATGGCGAAGGTCAACTGGTCCCCGTCGCCGATCGTGCGAGGTGCGGTGAGGTCCGCATGCCAGAGCATATTGCCTGCGCTCAGCGCATCGAACAGCGCCCAATGCGTGATCGTGCCCCAGGAGCCGCCCGCAGCCGTGAAGGTCTTCGCCGCGGAGTTCTTCGCGGTCATAACGCCGCCGACCGCTGCAGCCGCGGCGAAGGCGGTCGACTGGCGAGCATAGCCATTGCCGGCGACCTCGGTGCCGGGCCCGGCCTCGCCGGGATCGGCCGTGAACAGGGCGAGAAACACGTTCGCCGGCATCGTGTAGGCGGCAACGCCAAGCGAATGGTCGAGGAGTTTCTTTTCGAGATAGTCGGAGGCGGAGCCGGCCATGGAAGGGTCCTTTCAGACGTCTGGTGGAGGCGGGGGAGCGATCAGGCGGCGAATGCGGCGTCGATCTCGGCCGGGGTGATGATCTCGCCGGATGTAATGTCCGCCGCGACATCGGCCTCGAGCGCGAAACAGGCCTGGACGTGCTGGGCGACCGCGATGGCGATGGCCGACATCTGGGCGGCATCGAGCGTGACGAACCCGCCCGGCGTCTTGAAGCGGATCACCGTCTGCGGCTGCTGCTGGACCAGAGCGAAGGCGCCGGAGATGAGCGCCTGGCTCTCCCGATCGGTCGCGATCGGCTGACCGGCCACGCTGATGCCGCCGGTCTCCTTGCGGTAGCGAGCCGCCGCCGCGTAGCCAAGCAATTGGGCCCGCTGCACCTCCTCCGCCACCACGTCGTACGCGCTCTGTGTTAGCGGCGGATCGATGTCGTAGCCGAGGAGCTCGCCAGCCTCGTCGCGTGCTTCAGCGACGTAGCTGACGCCTGCCGACTGCATGATCGCCACGGACCAGTTGGCAGAAACGCGCTTGGTCGTGCGCTGGTCGACAGCTGCACTAGCATCAGCGGTGTCGGGCATAAGTGGTCCTTTCGGAACAGGTTTGATCTTGCGAACGACCGTCAGCGGGCGCTAATGGCGCCGCGGGCCTGAGGAAGCGGTTGGAATGAACACTGGCGTACTACGATCAGCGAAGATCAGAGATGCTGCGAGCTGGCCGAAGCGCCTTCTCGTTCACGTCATGCAGCTCGACTCATCGCAGCCGATGGCGGCGACGCTTTCCATAGGCATCGCGCGCATTGCCATCTTTTCTTCGACGCTCTGGGTCTACTTCATCGTCAGAGAGGCGATGGCGGGCGGCGATGTTGTCGCTTACGCAAAAAGCCTCGGCGACATTCCGTTCTATCGGTTTGGTCTGCTGCGGCTTTGGATGCCGGGACCAGACGCTTGGGGCGTGATCGATCGCCTAGCACTCTTTTCGACGTTGCTAGCGATCATCGGGTTGCTCACGCGCCCAGCGATGATCGTCTCGGTTCTCACCACGACTATGCTCGCCAGTTTGGATGCTGGTCGTGGAGCCTTCTGGAGCGCTCCGTACAACGTCATCTTCCTCGCAGGCTTGGCGATCATGTTTGGCCGCGCCGACGCGTCCATATCGCTCGACCGCCTCGTGCGGCGTGTTCTGCCTCGCTACCCGCTCGGCCGCATCGAGCCGCACCAGACTTATCTGCTCGCCTGGCCCGTTCTGCTTGCGCAGGCAGCGGTCGCTCTCTTCTATTTCGGCGCTTTCTTCACGAAGGCCGTTCAGGGCGGCTTCTGGTACATTTTCTCGGACAACCTTCGGAACGCGCTCGCCATCACCTGGACGGCGCCGAAAGAGTTCGTCATTCCGTGGTTTGTCGAGTTGATCTGGAGCCACCCGGTTCTATGGATTGGCGCCCTGCTCGGCCACATGGTCATGCAGCTCTTGCCGGCTACTGCGATCCTATTCCCGCGGCGCCCATTGCTGCGGGCTTTCGAAGCGCTGGTCTTCGCTGGCGGCGTCATCGCTCTGCGGGAGATCATGACTGTCTGGAACCCGTGGTGGATACCGCTTGCGGTACTTTTCATCGATTGGGACTGGTTGTTCCGCCGATCGCCACCGGTATCCGTCCGATCAGGATCGCTTCCAACGTTCCCGCTCGTCTTGGGGGCGATCTTCCTCGGGTACTACTGCCTACAGATCGTCGGCCAGCGTGGACGCACGGACTTGGCCTACCCGTTCGACAATTTCGATATGTATGCGGGCACTTACGCCACGCGGCCCTACACACAGCATCTGCCCTATGCCTACCCTTATGGCGACGTCTCTATACGCACTCCGACATGCGACATATCCGGTGGGCGCTGGGTAAATGTAACAGGGAAATCGCGAGACGAACTCAAAGCGATCTACAGCCCCATCAGCCGCAAAGCGACGACAAGCGACCCGCTATTTTATCGTTGCGAGAACGGCGAAAGCCGCATCACGCAGCTCCCGGATAACCTAATTTATTACGGCGCGGACAACGCCCCCGCTGCTGAATATCGCCAGCGACTTGAGGCGACGCGAGTTTTCATCGAGCAGATGCCGGCGAATTCGGAACTGCGCCTGTGGGGCCGGTTCATGATCTACCCCGCCTATCCGGCGAGTCCGATGCCCTTCGACGCACACAGAGCGCTGCGCGCTATCCTCAAATCCGATGGGACCTATCTGGCGGCACGGCCGATCCTCAAGCTGGAGACGCCCAAGCAGCCGTACCTGACGATTGATCAAGTCGGTCTGGACGGCGCGACTTGGAAATTCCGCTACCGCTCCTCACATTGGAAGGGCCAGTCGGGCCCACTCATGGACCTGCCAGGGAAATGGGTTGGAGATCGATATTACTACGAGGTCGAAGCGGGCCCGAAACCATATTCGATCGTGCTTGTTACGACCGACCCGAAGACCGGCGAGGAACTAGAGTTCTATGGCCCCCACATCTACACCTGAGGGCATCCGCATTCTCTATGACGGGGAATGCCCCGCATGCTCCGCCTATGTGCGGCTGGTTCGCTTGCGCGAGGCAGCCGGCAAGGTGGAACTGGTCGACTTGCGCACAGCCCCTGACGAGGTGGCCAAGCTCAAGGCGAAAGGTCTCGACGTGAACGAGGGCTTCGTCGTCGAGGTTGGCGAGAAGCAGTTCCACGGCGCCGATGCCGTTCACGCCATGACGATGCTTTCCAGCCCGTCAGGCCTGATCAATCGGATTAACTTCGCGATATTCCGCAGCCCGACCGCAGCGCGGCTCCTCTACCCGGCCCTAAAAGCCGGGCGGAATGCTCTGCTCGCAGTGCTGGGTCGGTCGAAGATCGCTGTATAGCGCCCATCAGGGCTCGATTTCTTGGATCACAAGCGACGTCGCGGTCGACACCGGCATGTTGCCGCCATCGCCAGCCGTAGTCGGGTTCACGATGCTTGACCAAGCGTTCGCATCGTTCCGGCCGAACGAAATCGCCCACGCCACAGAGCCGGCCGCGACGCCGCTGATCTTCCGCTCTGTCGTCGGGCTGGGCAGGTTGCTCGTCGTGTTCGAATTGCCCGCGACGGCTTCCAGGGTCGTCGCACCGAAGACAAGGCGCATGATCGCGGCAGCATAGGTTGCGGTCGAGAATAGGTTGGTGCTGGCTCGGACGACAAGATCGCTGGTGGCGCTCTTCTTCGTATACGAGCCGCTCTGGAAGCTGACGAAACCCGTACCGCTGAGCGCTGTGCGTGTCGTGAAGCTGAGCTGCGCGACGTTGAAGGGGCTCTTGTTGACACCGACCAGGGCCGCGATGTCGCTCGGGAGCGGCGTCAGAATGCGGATGTTCGTGCCATCGTAGATCGTCGGATAGGCTGAGCCTCCGACGATATCGCCAACCGCGGGATCGGTGCCGTCACGCTTCTTGACCGGCTTAACGCCGAGGCTGTTGATGTTCGCTGTGACCGACGTGCTGGTGTTGGTGCCGGGAACGACGACATTGACCTCCAGCCCAGCGGCGTAGGCCAGCGGGGCGAGCGATAGTGTGATCGCCCAAGCATTCGCTCCTCCGGTAGCCGCGGCATAGTTCATGCCCTTCTGAATGGCGTAGGCGAGCTGCTTCAGGTTCGCGCCAGCGGGTGTTTGCCCGGAGCCTGCGATAGCGTTCAGGATCTCGATCTGAACGTGCTCAGGCACATCAGCCGCCAAGAATGAACCGGCGATGCCAAGACCTGCGTTCTTGTCAACATAATCCCGGCCGAAGTCGTTCGCCGGCCCCTGCGCACCGACGGGCTCGATATACTGCATGATCGATCTCTCAGGCTGAAGCGAAGACGAGCTGCGTGTGGACCGGCGCGATTCCGCGCAGGAGGCATTCCAAGCCGGCGATATCGGTGTAGCTCACGAGGCGAGTCCCGCCGGGGCCAAGCTCTCCGCCGCCAGGGCCGAGCTCGAACTCGAACATGCGGTAGCCTTCAGGGCGGACAATCCAGACGGTCTCAGGATTCGTGGCGGTCAACTCGTCGCTATCGTCGCCAAGCTCCGAGCCGCCCATGCCAAGCTCGAAGCCGGTCGGCTCATCGATCGTGATGTCGTAGCCAGCCGCTCGCGCGACGCAGATGAAGTAGCCGGGCGACGATCCACCTTGCGCAGCCAGCTTCGCGCGGACGGCCGCCTTCCTTGCCTCGAACCCAAGAGCGTCGGAGCCGCAAGGGTCTGGCAGCCCCAACTCATACTCCCAATCCGCCAGGCTGAACGTGATTGCCGTTGGGAAGGCCTGAGTCGTCACCTCGAACGACCACCGGAACATCTCGGCCAAGCAGGCCGAAATGCCACGCCAGAATTTCAGCTGGACCGGAGAGGCTCCATTGCCGTCGCCGGCTTCATCGGTGCCCCACGCCTCCCCTCGCGGCGCACTCGCCAACACCTGAGGCAGCAGGCTGTCGCCGGTAGGGTTCGACAGGACGTCATTGATCGATGGCGCTTCTGTTGGGAGCGCATCGCAAGGCCATGTGGTCGGCATCGGTCAGGTCAGCGTCACATTGCCGAGGACAGGAAGCTCCCCGGGCGTGGTGAAAGTCAGGTCGGTTGCCGGTGCCGTGAGCGTGTGACGATCCTCGCCGATCGCACGGGAAATCGCTTCGCTGAGCCAAGCGCGGGGCAGGACGAAAGGATGGTTCGGACGAGCCACCAACATGCGTTCCGCGAACACAGCCGCGAGCTCAGCCTTAATCGCCGCCTCAACTTGCGTGGTCAGTGGCTCGACCCCAGTTGCCGCGATGTTCACAGGGACTGCCGTCGGAGGGACTACCGTGACGCGCGCGGTGACTGGGCGAAGGTTCGGATCCTCGAGGTGAGCCTGAACCGCGGCGACGTCGCCGGAGTTCGGAATGCCATTCACGCGGTCCTCAAAGGTGACTGCGATCCAGACCCTGCGGTCGGTGTTCGAGAAGCTGTCCACGAAAACCCGATCGACGCCTGGCACTTCCCGAGCCCACCGCTCCCAATCGCTTGCCGAACCACCCTGAGGCGGGTTCCGCTTCCGCTGGAGCACGCGCTGGCGGAGGTCTTCAACATCCTCAGTCGCGGTCCCGCCGCCGAGGCCACCTGAAACTGCTCCAATGCCACCGCTGAGCGCGACCGGCGATGTCGAGATCAGGGTCAGGGTCGCCCCGTCCGGGGTGTTGCCGGCCAGCCCGGCGACATCGGCTTGCACCGACAGCGTCACTGGCCCCGCCGTGGCGATTGCCGAAGCGTTCGTCAGGAAGAGAGCGCCGTCATCCCGCTGGAATGCGATGCCCTCCGGAATCGTCCCCGCGCCGAGGGCGGTCACGACGAGGTCACCACTCGCACGACCAGCCGCGCGACTGGCGATTCCGTACTCGAAAGCGTGGCGGCGCACATAGTCGCCATCCGATGTCGAGACCAGCACCTGCCGATAGAGCACCGCCAAGCGAAGATCGACCTCGCGCGCTAGGAGGGCGAGCACCTTCGCCGTGACGGCCCAGGTATTCGGCCAAATGTCGACGACGGCGCCAACAATGCCGCGATAGAATGCCTTGAACTTCGTATGCCAGGCATCAACGGTGCTGGTGGGTAGAGCCATCAGGCCACCGCCTTCCAGAGGATATCAAAGCGATCAGAGAACACCGGCCGGCCGTCCTTGGCCGTCAGGTCAATTGCCAGTTCCAGGCGATCATTGGCGCCAGCAATCGCCCCGGATGCTTTCACGGAAGTCGCGATTTTCTGGCGGACAAGCGGTTGAAGTGCCCTCACCGCCTCGACCTCGGCCTTGCGCGCGATCACAGGGTTCAGCTTCTGCCGGCGAAGCAGCCAGAGCGTTGAACCCAAGGGTTGCTCGCCACGACGCGGGTCGATACCGAAGCCGTCCCCGGCCCAGCCTCGCCGATCACCGCCGTGCTCGAAGCGAAGCTCCGAGGGATCACAGGCGACGTTCGTGTACAGCAACATCAGAATTGCCGTGCGTATCGGATTCCCAGTGACCAGGCCAAAAACCGGGTCCTCTATGAAATCGCCGACCGTGCCGGACCAACCGATGTCAGGCGGGGCCAGCCCGGCGGGGGAGACCCGCTCGGCATAGGAGATTGTCAGCATCTCAGAGAACCGCGTAAACGGTGCTGGAAGGGCCGCCCTCGGTGAGCACCCGGTTCGGCGCGGTCATCGCGCCCAGATCGATGCGACCATCCCGGAGGCGGATGACGGTATCGCCAACCTTGAGGACGATCTCGGTCGCCTCGATTGTGAACTGGCCGGACTTCATGGCGAAGGGCTGTGCCCCTGTGTCGAGGTTCCCGCCGGCGGATGAAAGCTCGAGCTTGTTGCCGCTGGCGTCGTAAAGCGTGGTCCCACCGTCCGGCAGGTTCTTCGGCCTCGATCCCGGCTGCTCGAGCCCGAGAACGACCACCTCGTCGCGGCGGCCATTCACGGCGATGCCGATGCCATGCGAGCCCTTCGGCGGCCGGCTGGCCAAGCCATGCGGCATGATGCGCGGCGCCTTGGCGAACTCCTCACCCGGCAGGCCGAACCCACGCAGGAGCTGCTGATCGCCGCTGTCGTCGATCTCGCCGAGTTCGAACCGGAAGATATCCATCACTGATCCGTCGGGCTAACGCTTTCCACGAAGGAAGGAGCCTTCACCTCGTATCGGCTATCGCTTTTGTTCCGGTTCGTGCCGGCTTTGCCACTCTTGCTCTGCGAGCCAGTCGTGTTGGGATCGACGAGCGTCAGTTCGGCCGTGGTGCCGTCGCGAAGGCTTTGCGTGAGCGTGAGGCTCTCGATCCGCATGTCCTGCTCGACGCGCTCCGACGGGATGCGCAGGAAGATCAGGCGGCCCGGCTCCCAAATGGTGCCGTCTGGATCGCGCCAGCCTGATACACTGATCGTGGCCGAAAGTCCGCCGTTCGCGTTCTGGCGCAGGCGCTGCCACTCGCCGGCATTCTTGGCCTGGCGCTGGTCCATGTCAGTCTCGCCGAGGATGATTGCCGGTCGAAACGTGCCGACACTCGGATCGAAAACCTGTTCTTCGGATCGCAACTGCTTCGGTGTGACGCCCATCCGCCTCTGATTGCGGACGACGGATGGCGAGGCCTTCTTCGATTGGCTGACCTTGATCTTGTATTTGGTCATCGGCCGAACGCCTTCAGCGAGTTCGCCTCCGTGGCGCTTGTCGCTCCCGCGAGTTAGAAGAATCGAGCCGTCGGGCTGCCCCGTCAGCATGACACCTTGAGCTCGTGCATAGCGTTCCACGGTGTCGAAGACGGTATCCAGCGGATTGCGCTGGACCATCGCGATCGGTGTCAACTTCGTATCTGACTTCCATTCGACGCCGGTCTCAGTGAACTCCTTGGCGACCATCAGCAGGTCTTTGTTCTCGATGCGACCCGTCTTGTGCTTCACGGGAGGGTGCCGAACAGCGAGCACGCCTTTCGACTTGCCGGATATCCGGACCTCGCGCTTGTCCTCCTCGCATTCGCTTTCGAAGTCATCCACCGTGCCGCGGCAAAGCGTCTCGCCTGCCGCCTTGAGGACCACTTCCTTGGCGAACCGGATGGCAAACGCGTCGGCGCTCCAGGCCGGGTTCGTCACCCGCAAGCCGAAGGAGATCGTAGCGTCGTTGAGCGATCGGCTGATATTGACTTCTTGGAAGCCCCGGAGCCGGAGCCCATCCACTTCCAACGTGACGTCTTCGCTCAGATCCATGGTCAGATCGCGGTCGGTGCCGGCAGTGTCATTTCGAGGGGCAGGAAGAGCGGCGTGAGCGAGCCCGACAGCGCGACGATTTCCCCGGCGCGATCGGGATTGCCGTAGAGCTGCCAAGCCAGCACGGTCGACGGTAGATTGCGAATGGCTCGGATGAGGGCCATCGGAGCGATGTTGAGCACGATCTCATCAAGGCCAGCTATGGCCATGTCGATCGTCTCCCGGACTGCGGTATGCATGCTACCATCGCCGATGGTCGCAAGACCGTCGAGAATTGGCTCCACGCCAGTTGCGAGCCGCGCCCTTGCGGTCTCGACGTCTTCGCGACCTGTTGGCAGCGTCACCAGCAGACTGACTGCGGCCTCTTGCCAGCAAGCGGCGGCAACCACCTGGGATGCAGCCCTGGCTAAATCCTGAGCGACAGTCAGTGCCGGAGATCGCGTCGGCGCTGGTATAAGCGCCACCGACCCGGCTGCAGCGATCCAGTCGCCGAACGAGCCCGCGCCAACCGCTCCAAGATCGCGGATACCGTTCACCAACACGGCCACGCGATCGATCTCGTCAGGCGTCGCCGCTATAGCAGCCTCGGTGGTGGCCATGAGGTCGGAGGCCTGTTCGGCAGCCAACGCAACCGGCCGAAGAGCCTCGACAAAGCCCAACACGGCTTCGGCGAGGGCCGCTGTCTGATATCGGTCGGTCATCGCCGGATGGCCTGTAAAGCCGGTCGCACGAGGCTGGCCAGAGCCCCCGCCGCCGACGCGGTTGCGAGATCAAATAGCGTCGAGACGAAGTTGCCTTGGCCGCCGGCAGCCACGAACTCGAGGTCAAAGGCAATGAGACCCATTCGGTCTTTATCGCCGGAACGCTTCACCTTGGTGCAACGGGCAAGAGTTGGAGCAATGCCATCGACCACTAGCAGGCCGGCACCCGGCCCCGAGCAAACGGCGAAGAGCGCTGTGGCTTCAGCGTCGACGTCGTCTGAGGCTAGGTAGGCTGTTACCGAGAATGTGGGAGCCTTCTGCCCTGTGTCCTCGGTGTCGAAATCCTCGGATCGGACATACTCATGAACTGGGACGCAGCGCCCGCCCTCGGCTGTTTCCTTGTCGACCTGAAACGGGAAGCCCTTGAAGCTACCTGGAAGCAGGGGCCGGAAGTCGCGCATCAGTTTCTCCCGAACCGCCCAACCAGGGCAGTGCCCTCGGCTTTGACGTGCCCGCTCGACGAAGTGGACATACCAACCACTTGCGAGCCCTCCTGAGCCTTCACCGTGATCGAGACGGTCGCCTGGCCCTTGATTTCGACCGGCGGGACTTCGGCCTTGATCTTCGAGAGGTCGCCAAATGCTCGGCCTCTGGCCGCTTCAGGGTCGCGCATGCGCTCGCGCTGAGCCCGCATGCTCTTCTCGTAAGTCCCGAGGTCGATCACCTGGTCATTGCGATAGCGCCAGCCCTGCGGGGATGTGACATTCTGCTGCGCATATTCGAGGCCCTGATAGGCTCCGTATGCGAGTCCGCCCCAACCGAGAAACCGAGAACCCAGCGCAGCGGCGGCACCGCCCCAGCGTCCTGCGGTAGCCAGAGCCGCGACGCCCGCGCCACCTACGCCGAGCGCGGAGGCGCCTGCTGCCGCCCCGCTTGCGATGAGCGACGCTGACCGAAGCGCGATCAGCGCGGCAGCCGCGAGCCCCAGCTGCGTAGTGAACTCGATCACCTTCGGAGGAGCCGAAGCGAGCTTTTCAATCGTGTTTCCGATCGCGTCGATCGTCGGGGTCAGCCACGACTCGTTCGCGCGGCCGATGCGGTTCGCGGCCGTGTCGACGGCGCCGGACAGGCGCTCCAACGCGCCGCCCAGGCCTCCGGTGATCGTGCTCGATATCTTATCGCCGAAGTCGCCCGGAGTGTTCTTCAGGAGATCCCGGTCGCGCTGGAATTGCTCGAAGGACTTTGCGAGCAGGCCAATCTTGTTGCCGTGCTTGTCGGTCGCGAAGGCGTTCAGAACAGCTAGGCTCGGGTCCTTCTGCAGGATCGCGTTAAGCAAGCCTTCGGCGTCGACGTTCTCGACGCTGAACTTGTGGAACTCCCCGACCTTCTTTGCGAGCGCCTGGCGGTCCGACGCTCGCAACTTCCCGTCCCTCTTGGGCGTGAAGAGCGATGACACGGCGTCGGTCACGGCCTCAGTGAACCGACCGCGATCGCCAATGATGTCTTCGTCTGAAAGAGCGCTTGTCAGGCTCTCTCGAATGGCGGGCGTGAAGCTCTTGCCGAAATCCTGCTTGAACTTGCTCTCCAGACTTTCGACCGACAGACCGCCCGGCATCTTGGTGAACTGGTTGTAGTCGATGCCTGCGGTAGCGAGGGCCGCGAGCCCCTTGTTCGTCGGCGCCACCAGCTTCGCGCTGAGAGTGCGTAGCGCCGTGCCCGCCTGATCGCCACTGATGTTCGATCGCTTCAGGCCGACGGCGAGCGCCGCCATGGTCTCATCAGAGAGGCCGGCGATCCGCCCAGCCGAGACGCCGCGCTGGACGAACGGCATGATGTCGTCATGCGACATCGCGCCCAGCTTCGACATGCGGATCAGAAGGTTCGAAGCCCGACGGGATTCCGCGTCGGCCTTGTCCGCGGTCGAGATATCCTTGCCCGTCGACAGAAGGAAGCCGCTCACCGCCTGTGCGGCGTCGTCCATCGTCGTGCCCTTCATTGCGAGGGCATAGTTCTTCATCTGCGCGACGAGTGGAGCGATCGTCGTCGCGTTCTTGAGGTGAGCAGGCAGACGGTTCGCGACCGTGGTTTGTGCCTCGACAACGTCCGCGTTGGTAAACTTGGTGTCGGCGCCGATCCGCTCCGCCTGAGGGATCAGGATCGCTTCCTGTTCCGCCTTGCTGAGATCGGCGTAAGCCTGCTGACGACGGGTCGCGTAGTCAAACTCGCCGGACTTGCTCAGCACCGCTTTGCCCGCCTGCGCCCCCTTGTGCGCGAGGTAGCCGCCGCCGATCGCATGGGCGGCGCCGTGAGCGGCGATGGCGGCGCTCTGGCGGGCCGACGAACGAGGCTGAGCAAGCGCGACCTGCTGCTGGCGCTGCATGGCGGCAGTAGCGCCGCGGACACGCATCTCGAGCTCGCGCTGGCGCTGCGCCAACCTATTCACAGGAACGCCAGCAGCCTCGAGGTCAGAACGCGCCTGTCGGACGGCCTGCCCCTGTCGCATGAAAGCCGTGCGAGCCATGTCGGCGGCTCTAGCTGCGCGCTCGTAGTCTCGCGCTAGCTTGCCGCCCGAACCACCGGCCGCATCAAGCGCGGACTTCAGCCGGTTGGCCTCCTGCTGAGCCCGCTTGTACGCGATGGACGCCCCGTCGAGATCCTTCGAAATCTTCTTGAAGCCTTGGATCTGCGTCAGCTTGGCATTGAGCGCATCGACCCGCTTCGTCATCGCGAGCATCTGTTCACTGCCAGAGCGGGCGAACTGCTGGTTCGCCTTCGAGACCTGCTCGACACGCTTCGCCATCGCGACGATCTTGGCCGAGGCCTGATCGTCCGCGGTTAGAAGCGCACGGGCTTCGATAATCTTGGCCATTCAGTTATCTCGGTTGGATGCAGGCGCTACAGAACGGATCGCTTCTCTTTCGCGACTATCGGAAACTTGCTGCTAGGAGAGAGACATGAAGACCACTCACGCAATCTTCGGCAGCCTGTTCTCGTTTTTTGCGATCTCCGGTCATGCTGCGGAAGCTGGAGAGACGGACCGATCGTTTTTTGCCGCTGCGCTCAGCCGACATCTCAAGGAGGCTGGTATCCACTTGCCGGCCGCCACCGACTGCGCAAATGCGAGCTCCAGTTTCAACTGCCGGGTCATTGGAACGGCAACCGGACTGGAGGTCTGGCTAGAGCCCACACAGAGCGGAGAACTATCCCGCGTCAGAGTGACGTTCGAAGGCGCGCAGGCCGCACAGATGGCCATGGAGGTGTGCTCTGCGGCGGCGGTCGTGTGGCCGACGGGGAAGAGCGCTCCCAAGCGAGCGTTCCGGCGTCCTTTCGATCAAGCCGCTAGGGTCGGGAACTGGACAGGCACGATCGCCGGCCGGCAGGCTTTCGTCTACTTCGATCAAAGGATCGAGGCGGGACGCTGCATCTATGGCGGCTAGGTTCGGAGCAACTTCCGCTCGTACGCGCGCTCGATCCAGTACTCGATCTCCGAGAACGACAGATCGCCGACCGCGCGAGCATCCACGATCCTGAGGTCGAAGACTAGGAGATCGCAGGCGAGCTCGACATCCTTGCCCGCGCCGTCTCGAAAAAACCGAGGAACTTCTCCCGGCACGCCATGGCGTTGGCCAGAGACATCGTGCCCAGCAGGATCACGTCGATAGGTTGCTGAATGCACTTCTCCATGTAGGCCAGGATCACGTCGTCTTTCTCGACGACGAAGATGCCGCCATCACCGCCGCGAACAACCTGAAACGGCTCGCCGAGGCTGAAGAAGTCGCGCGCCGTCGGCTCCCTGAACTCGGCAAAGGAAACCATCCCTTGGTGCGTTTCCAGCGGGTCAGGCAGGTCGACCTTGATCGTCTTGCTCATTGGTCAGATCACTCCGCCCGGAACGAGTAGCTGTTGCGCGGGGCTTCCACCCGCATGCCGCTGACCTCACCGGACTCGGTATCGATCGAGGGGGTGCCGCCGAAGCCGGCGTTCGTGAAGAAGTGCGTGATCTGGGCGTCCTCCTCCCAGATCGTGCAGTTTACGTCGGCCAGGAGCATGGCGTCATCGAAGACGATGCCGCTGCGCTCCCCGCGGTCGAAGCTGATCTCAGCGCTCGCCAGTTTCGGGGCGATGGTCGAATAGCCCGAGCCATCGCGGTTGACGCCGTTGGAGCGCTCGACCGTCGCCGGCGAGATCGAGACGCTCGAACGAGCCGTGAAGGTGCGTCCGTTGATCGTGACAGAGACGCGCCCGCCCTTCTTGTCCATGATGGTGCTCCAGTGTTCTCAGAGTGACGGACGTCAGGCCGCGAGCTGCGTCGAGACGGAGATGTTCGCGGCAAAGACGCGAAGCTGGTTCGCGGTGTCGACCGGCAGATAAGCGTTGAGTCGGTTCGGATCGCTCGACCGCTCGACGATCACGTCCCGTGCGAAGCGGTCCTTGCCCTCGCAGATGCCAGCGACATCGCAGAGCTCGCCATAGGCGTGGATCAGGACGTCGCGGGCTGCCTTCGGGGTGACAACGCCCTGCAGGTTGCGGGGGTTGTCGTCCTTGAGGACATGCCGCGGGAAGTTGGACTCGACAACGTTCCGCATGTAGCGGCCGACATAAGCCGACTGGGCAAGCGTCTCCACGTCCAGGAAGGTCGCGTCGGGCTGATTGAAGGCGTTCTTCTGCTCGGTCGTAACCAGACGATCGATGGCGACCTGGCCATCGGCCCGCACGACGCAAGCGGCGATGCCATTGGAGTAGAGGCTCTGTCGATCGGTCACGGACCAACGATCGGTCTGGGCCTTCGGCGCCCGCAGGCCGTTGAGGACGATGGTCTGCAGCGGGCGCGCGATCTCGACGGCCTCGGTGATCGGGCGGGCGAGGTTCTTGGAGAAGCCGAGCGCGCCGTTGACCGCCGCAGCCCAGCACCACGGCGGGTGCGGAGCATTCCTGACGCCGACGATCGTGGCGTGACGATCGTTCCGGCCATTCCCGAAGGAGGTCAGGTTCGCCAGCGTGTCGTCCATCACCGTCGTGTAATGGCCGTGCATCTGCTGCAGCGGGGCCCAACGGCCAGAGCCGGTGTCGGCGAGGAAAGCGCGCGCAGCGTCGAGCTGCGTGCTCGTGACGAACGGTGCTGCAATCCACTCTGCCGGGGAGGACCCCAGGAGCGCGAGCGCAGCGGCGAAGTCGACAACGCCGGCGCCCGAGGTCAGGGCGGCGCCGTGAGTGATCGTGATGCCTGCGGGGTCAGAGTAGCCCGGGTCCAGATCGGTATCGATGCGGATCGAGTTGCCGATCGTGCCGCCGTGCCGCGCGGTCAGCGTCACCGTTCCGGTCGACACGCCTGTCGTGACCGGGAAGAGCACGGCCTTGTTGAACTTGACGTAGCCAGCGTTCACCGCCGCAGCAAAGCGCGCCGCGAGGGTCGCTGCCGTGTCGCCAACCGCATAGGCGATCGAGACCATCTCGCCGGCAATCCAGCGAGCCATCGTGCCGGCGCTGGTCGCGGTGCCGCTGAACACGACCGTTCCAGACGCAGCGGTCGGCGTATTGGGCTCAGCGAGCGCGAGAGCATAGATCTCGCCGACCGGGTCCATCTCGCGAGCATAGAGCGCCATGTCACAGAGCATGGAGCCGTTGCCGAACAGGAGGCGCGGGTCAAAGCCACCGATGTTGATCAGCGAGCCGACCGAGGCGATGCCGCCGGAGAGCTTGTGGCCGACCAGCACTTGGCGCGAATAGCCGCTGAACGGCGAGCCCGCCGAGTTGAACTCGGCATAGAACAGCGGAACCCGGAGGTTGCCGGGGATAGCGTTGAAAGCGACGACCATCTGCGGGTCTCCGGTCGGTTAAGGTGGATCAGCTCTTGGCGGACTTGGACTTCGGCTCGTCGGAAGCCGGCGGGTCGATCTCGACGACGTCGCCGCGATGGACGAGCCCGAGCCAGTACGGATCGCGGGGCTTCTCCGCTCCCTTCGCATCCAGGGCCTCGTTCGAGGTCGGATCGATGATGGTCGCGCCGCGCGTCGCGGGCTTGACGAAGAACGTCTCGCTCATGGGGTGTCCTCGGTGTTGGCTGTCGCGCCGAACTCGGCGCCATCTGTCGGATCAGGGCGAGGTTTCGGGCCCGGCCGGATCACCATGTCGGCGCCCTCGAAGGGGACGGCAGGGCTGGTAGCCGCGGCCATGGCAGCGTTCAGCAGCGTGCAGGCTGCCTGCCCGCTGGACCCGTCGGGCATAGCCTCGCAGATCGCGCGGAGTGGATTGGGGAGAGTGGCGAAGGGGCCAGACGGCGGCGTGACCGGGTCATCGTCCTCGTCGCACTTGATCTGAACCTTCAGCGTGACAAGCCGGAGCGCCGCTTTGGTGGCGGCGTCGTCGGTGCGGAATCGCTTCGAGTTGGTCTCGGTGACCCTTCGAATGACTTGTTCGCGCAGAAGCAGCGACCACGGGCTGTCACCGGCTGCAATCACGTATTCGCAGCGGGTGCGCAGCAGGTTGAGCAGCGCTTCAGTCTCGCGGTTGGTCTCCGCGATCCCAATCAGCGGCTCGCCCGTATCCGACGTCGCCCGCGTCTGGAACATGATCTCCAGGACGAGGTCGACTGTCGTGTCCCACGAAGGACCGCCGTTGTTCGCAGACCAAGGCTCCCCGGTGTCCTCTTCGGTATAGACCGAGATGATCGGAACCGGCTCGCCGTCGGAATAGGCGGACATGCGGCTATCCAACACGCGATCGGCGACGATACCGGCGATGACCGGATCAGCCGACAGGGCTTGCACCACGCCGAGGCGCAGAGCGTCGATCGCCATGGACATGCTGGGTCAAGCCTTGTTGAGGCGTAGGATCAGGCGGCCGAGTTCGGACTCGCGCACCTCGGAAATCTCGTAAGTCTCATCCATCGCCTGGTAGACGACTCGGTCACCGATGCGAGGCTTCTCCGGGAAGACGCACATGGCGACGTCGAGTTGGGGCGGTGCCGAGACAATAGGTTCTGACCAGTTGCCCGCCCTGCCCCGCCCATCGAATTGGCTCGTGGCCGGCTCAGCGTCGAAAATGCCGCTGAAGTCGAATTGATCTCGGTTCGGGTCTTCAGTCGGCTTGGCGTTCTGGTCGACGCGGCGCATCGGCAGATAGCGGAAGCCGAGCTCTTCACCGAACGCGGCTTCCAGTTTGCGATAGTTCGCCCGCCATAGCTGGCCGAAACGAGACATGGCGGGCGCCGATCACTTGGAGGCGGGCTTCTCGGGCTCAGCCTTGCCAGCAGGCTTGGCCGCACCCTGGGCGATGAAGAACTCCAGATCATCGTCGCTGCACTCGAACGTCTTGCCCGGTGCGATGTCGTCGATCTGCGGCGGCGTCTCCACCTTGCCGTCCTTCATGACGGCGGGCTTCGAGCAGACCTTCAGCGCATTGATTGCGATTGCCTTGGCCATTGCTCTCTCCTTACGCCAGGACGGTGGCTTTGAGGGTGGCGTTCGGGTTCACCGGCACCATCAGCGGCGCCGACTGGGTCACGATCTGCTCGATCGCGACGTCGCCGGGGACGATGTAGTTGCGGGGGAAGACCGGCAGCGCCTGGAAGTCGGCGTTGACGTCGATGATCGCGCCAAAGCATCGATAGCCCTGAACATTCGGGCCGCTCAGGACGATGTCCTTCGAGGACATGAACGGGGTTACCGACCCCGCGACGGTGTAATAGTCGTTGTAGACCCACACCTCGAGCCCGGCACCAAGCGTGCCGACGTAACGGGCCTCGCTTGGAGTGTTCAGGCCAGTCGTCTGCAGATCAACCGTGCGGTTCATGCGATAGTTGGTGTCCATCGCAGCCTTGATCTCGGCGTCCTTGCGCATCACGCCCCAAACGGCGGTACCGACCGTCAGACGATTGGGCGCGCCGCCGAAGTCGGCGGTGTGCATGGTGTCCATCCAGGACTGGATGTTGTCGAGGATCGAGATGCCGTTCTCGCCCCAGCGCGAACCCGAGCCGAGCACGATGGTGTGGCCTGCTGCGCGCCCGAAGTCGACGAGCTGCGCCGGATAGTCGTCGCCATCCACCGTCACCTTGCCATTGATGATGGCCTGCGCGGCAAGCCATTCCCAACGGCGCTCGATGGCGATGCGGTGATAGGCCAGGATGTCCGCCTTGATCGCATCGTAGCGAGCCTGCGGGCTGACCTGCGAAGGCGAGAGCAGCGTACCAGGCCGGCGAGAGAGCGCGCGCGTCGGCGTCACCGGGTCGCTGGGCTTCAGGTACGCCGGCCGGAAGCGAGCTACACGACCGCCCTCCTCGTAGATCGGACGGCCCTGCGCCAGCGGCGCGACGAACGGCGCCAGCTTGCGGCCAACGCGCGGGATCTTCTCGAAGTCGATGTATTCGTCGGTCGACGAAATCTCGTTCGGGAAAAGCAGGTCGAGCCAGTAGCTCTGAACCGGGTCGGTTTCGCGATACACGCCGAGCAGCGTGTGAGTATTCCAAAGCTCGTAGCGGTCGAACGCCATGTCTTCTCTCCTTGAGCGATGGCGTCAGAGACGCTTCCGGATGACGATGTTGGTGGGGGATGGCGAACCGCGGAACGCGGCAGCTTTGAGATCGTCGGTGCTGTAGTCGGCATGCCAGACGAGGGCAGCCGGGTTGAAATTGCCAGCGCGATAGATGGCAATGCGGTCGGTGACGCCGGCGCCGGTTACGACCTTGGCGGTGGTGATGCCGATCGGGACAACCGCGGTCGAGGAGGTCTTCGCCATAACCAGATTGCCGCTGGACAGGCCGACGACGGAAAAGGCTTCCAGAGTGGTGTTCTCACCCACCGGGAAATCTTCGGTCACCGGCAGCGGAACAGCGGAGTTGAAAAGCTCCTGCGAAACAAAGCCATCGTTGAGCTCGCCGCTGGCAATGCCGGCTTGGCTCAGGGGGATCGTGGTCACAGCCATGGGGCGTCTCCGAGATCAGGAATTGCGGGGAGCCGAGGCGCCGGAGGAGCCGCGGTAGTTGCCGGTGATGCGAGCGATGCGCTCTTCGTCGGTGCTCTGAGACGGCGGGTTGCCGCCCAGCGCATTCGCCGGATGCTCGCGATCGCTGAGCGAGTTCGAGGCCGCCGAAGCCGGGACAGAACCAGTGACGAAGGCCGCCACGTCCTCAGCGGACATGCCGGGAGCTTTCACCGCAAGATCAGCAGCGGCCTGCATGCGTGCAGCGCTGCCCTTGATGCCGTCAGTCGCGAAGATCGCAGCGAGGCGCGCATTCGCTTCTGTGACGCCATCGGCCTTCGAGGCGGTGCGCGCGCTTGCAAGCGCGGCATCGTGCTGAGCCTGCGAAATGCCCGTGGTCTCGGCGGCGGGCGCACCGTTGTTCTCGCTCATAATCCCTCCGGGCTTTTGCGAGGTGGAGCGCCCTGCTCGGGCGCGGGTGGAAAGTTCGGAAAGAACGGATTCGAAGCTGCCGACCCGGTCGGCCAGGCCGGCTGCGACGGCGGCTTCCCCGATGAAAGTGCGAGCTTGGGTTTCGCGCGCCCGCTCGCGGCTCATACGCGAGCCCCGCCCAGCAGCGACGGTCGTCAAAAACTTTTCGTAGAAGGCGTTGACCTCGGCCTGAAGGTCAGCGCGCACGCTTTCCGGCAGTGGCTCGAACGGGTTGGCGTCGACCTTGTGGTCGCCGGCGAAGATAAGCGTCGGCTTGATGCCCTCTTCCGCCAGCTGGCCCGAATAATCCGCGTGGAGGAGGACCACGCCGATCGAGCCAGACACACCGGTTTCGGTAGTGACGATCTCCGTTGCGCCTGCGACAATCGCGTAACCCGCCGAGGCCGCCATGCCGTTGACGACCGCGATGATGGGCTTTTGAGCCGCTACCTGGCGCACAACTTCGGCGGTCTCGAAGGCGCCGACCGCCTCGCCGCCAGGCGATTGCATATCGAGGATGATAGAACTGACCTTGGGATCTGCGGCCAGTGCCTGAAGCTGAAACTTGATCCCCTCGTAGCTGGTAAGCCCCGAAGAAGCTCCGATCCAAGCACCGCGGTTCACCAGCGAGCCAGTAACCGTGAGAATTCCAACGCCGTCCTGAGTTCGCTTATACGGCAGCCCCGAAACCGCGCGGCCGTTGCCGTCCCGCTCGACGCTCTCACCGACGAATCGGCTGGCATCCGGCGTAAGCGCCGATGCATCGATGCCGATACGGCCGCCGATCACCGACATGATTACAGCGGCCTTGTCAGGCGTGATGAGCAGCGGCCGGTTCAGCGCCCGGTCGGCAATGTGGATCAGATTGGACATGAACCTATCCCGCTCGGAAGGCGAAGCGGCCGGCAGATGGCAGGCCTTGCTTCTCGGCGCAGGCGCGCTCGAGTTCGCGGATGACCCCGAGGAGGTCAGACGCTTTCGTCGTGGCGTTGATGATGACTTTGCCGTTGTGGCGAAGCTCTTTGACGCTCTCCCCGCTGACGAGCGCGTAATAGCGCTCGCGCATCAGCGGCAGGACAGCGCAGGGGTCCGACCAGTCGATCAGATCTGCCATCACGCCGCCTCGGCATCTTGATCATCCGCGGGATCGGACCCGCTGTCCTTTGCGAGCCCAGCGAAGGTCGGATCTGGCAGTCCGTACTCGCGGCGCATCTGCATCTCGCGCTGGCGCTGCTCGTAGACGTCCTCGATATCGACGCCGAGCTCGTTTGCGATCATCTCGTCGGTCATGACGCCAAGGCGAGCCCAGATCTCATGAGCCTTCGCCGTCTTGAGGTCGTCAGCTACCGGCTTCGACGTGCCGCGCCAGATGGCCTTGCAAGCTGCGGGGCGGTTTGCGAGAAACGCCGCCATCCCGCCCGGCCACTTCACCCGGCCAAGGTCAATCGCCTCCTCCAGCCAAGCCTCATAGGTCGCCTGGCAGAACGGAGTCAGGATGTTCTTGCGGCGATAGAGGGTGACGGCGTGGATCTCGGTCGTCGCGATCCGGGCTCCTGTGTACGTCGTCCCGTTCCAATCCGCCGCGACGCTCTCGAAGGTCTGCCCCAGGCAGCGCGCCACTTCGCGGAGTAGGAACTTCGCGAAGGGCTCGTAATTGCCGCCGGTGAGCTTCGCCTCGTGAAAATTCAGCTTCTGGCCGGGGTACAGGTGGACGAACTTGCCGGCGAGGCCGAGGTCGATCTTGGTGTTATCGTACCAGCCCGCCGTCGCATCCATCCATGCGTCCATCGGAGCGACATCGCCCTTGGCCGCCTCCTGCGGCGTCTGGAGGGCGCGGAGCATATCCTGCGTCGGCGCGTCCCCCTCAATGGTGGCGGCGAATACGGCCTGGATGATCGCAGCTGTCAGCGTGGCATCGGCGAGCTGATCGAACTGGCGGGTAACTCGAAGGACCGGTGTCAAAGGCGAGATGCCACGCACCGCGCCAGGCAGACCGTCGAAGCAATGCACGACAACGGGTCGGCCGAAGCGATCCCGCGCCGGAATCTCCGTTTCAGTCCCGAAGATGCGATCGACGCTCCCGGATCGGAACAGGTAGCCCATCGCGGCGCCGTAGGTGTCCAATCGGACGCCATGAACCAGCTTGCCGGTTCCGTCGGAACGCGGCGCGACCCGGCTGGCAGGGACGAGCCGAACCTTGGTCGCCCAGGCGCCGCCCTTCCGGACGAAGAATGGCAGCCCGGCAAAGATTTCGCCCGTGCCGAGCCAGTGCCGGAACGCGGAAGCCTGGAGATGACCGTGTGTTTTCCTAGCCTCGGCATCCACGTCGATCGCGCTGTCGCTATAGAGCTGGAACGCGGTCTCAATCCGTCGGCCGAGGTCTCCTGCCTCCTTCGTCGTGAGACCGAAGGCGTCTGCATCAGGGCGAGCGTTCAAACGCAGGCCATTGCCAACGGTGTTCGCGACTGCCTGATCGATCGCCCCGGCGATGAAGCCGGAATTCTGAGCCGCGTCGAGGCTGCGGGCGGCCGCCATCTGCCAGCTATCGCGCACCTCGGCCGCAGGCTCTCTGAGCGCGGGCTGCCAACCCATGAACGTCGGGCTGCGCTCGCCGCGCATATACGATGACGAGGGGCGCGGCTGTGCCGGAGCGGGAGAAGCGGGAGGCGCAGCCTTCTCGCTCTTCAGCCAGTTCAACAGACCCATTCGTCGCCCTTATCGGTTCAACCGCGCGGCGCGCGCTGCCATCCGCTCGCGGAGAGTCATGCCTGCCGCCTGAGCCACGATGGCTTGAAGGTTCTCGGCGACGCCCTCGCCCCCGACATCGTCTTCGTCCTCAGCACCCTCCCGGAAGACACCCTCCGGAATCGTGTGGGCCTTGATCAGGAAGCCGCCGACGGCAGCCAAGACTTCGCAGTCCAGATAGTGGTTCTCACGATGCGTCTGGTGCCAGACGCCGTCATCGCCACGGAACTCCGAGACGATCTGGCGGCGGTAATCCTCGCCAGCGTCCTCGGCGATGTGTAGCGAGCCCGGCTGATCGGCCGGCGTCCACAAGCGCGAGTGAACCAGCGACTTGAAGTAGTCGGTGTCGACGTGCGCGAGGTTGAGGCCGAAGGTCTCTTTCTTGCCCTCGGTCGTCACTTCGACCTGGCGAACGATGATAGGCGTCGATTGGCGCTTCTGGCCCTTCGTCGGGGTGCAAAGCCAGTTCCAGCGCCGGCAGAAAGCGTAGACCTTGTGGTAGTCGCCCGCGTCCTTCTTGTCGGGCCGGAAGCCCGAGTCGATCAACGCCTTCTCGATCCTCAGCCCGGCCCAGGTCTTCTGCAGCACGAGCTCGAAGTCGGACCAGACCTTTTCTTCCTTGGTCCGCCCCCAGACCTCGCCGCGATCGACGAGCCAAGAGCGGGCAGCGGAGCCCCAGCCCCGCACGACATAAACGATCCGGTTGCCTTGGACGTCGGCCCCGAGCGTCAGCCGAAGCACCTCGCGCGGCGGGCGCCCGATGACATGACCGGCGACGACCTTCGCATCGACATCGTCCTCTCCCAGCATCGAGGCTGGCCGGTGCGAATAGAGCTCGCCGACCTTGTTCAGCGCCGCCTTGACCGAAGCCGGGTCACCCGTCGCCTCGGCCTCGACGACCTCCGCGACACGCTCGCCCCAGGTCACGAATGGCGAAGCCAGCCCAGAGACCCAGAGGCTCAGCGTCGTAGTGTCCTCTGGATCCCCGCCAATCGTGCCGTCTTCGCGGACGAACTCGCCGGGCGCGACATACTTGCCGCCGGCGTTCATCGCCTCCTTGTGTGTCTCATCGATGATGCAGCCGTTGACGGGGCAGATCAGCACCGTTTCGCGCCGGATTTGACCGGTCGTGGCATTCTCAGGTGGCTTCAGATCTCGATAGCGCGGGATGAACCAATCGGCGCAATGCGGGCATTTCCAAGCCCAGTGATGCCGGGTGCCGCCCTGCCACCGCTTCCAGGTCGCGCAGGTGATCTCCTCAGGATCGGCCTTGGCCCAGAATTCCAGCCCCGATGCCGCATCCCGCTCCGTCGTCACGCTGCCATCCTCTGGCGTCGAGGCGACCGCGATCTTGCGATCGGCGTAGGTGTCGGCGCGAGCCTTTGCCAGAACGAAGGGGTCGCCCGCCTTCTGCTTCGTCCGAAACATCTTCGAATATTCGTCGATGTAGACGTCGCCGGCCTGGTCGGATGACAGCGAGGTAGGTGATCCGGCCCATGCGAGGCGGACGCCGACGCCGTTGACGATCTTCTTCAGCTTCTTGTTGCGCTTGCCACGCGCGACGCGATCGGCCAGCCGCTTCGACTGGTCGAACAGCGCCATGAGCCGAGGCTCGAACTGCTCTGCGACGAACTCCCGAGACGGCCCGACATAGAGGATCGGCCGTGGCTTCGTGTCGAGGCGCCACCCGATGGCGTCGAGCTGAGTGTCGGTCTTCCCGCACTGGGTGCCGGTGACGAAGACCGCCGTTTCATAGCGGGGGTCGTCGAAGAACTGAGCGAACGGGATCGCGTACGGCGTGACAGACGGATCGCGAGGGCCGGGTTTGCCCGCGCTGATCGGGTAGACCCTATTGGACCGCGCCCAAGTGTCCGGCGTCGATTGATCCGCCGGCATCAGAAGGCTCATCACCCTCTTCGATGCCGCGCGCCGCATTTCCTGCGCGGGTAGCAGCCGCTCGCAGAGCGTCATTCAGAACCGTCTCGATCTTTCGCCGCAACTCAAGGTCGGATGTGATCCGCGCGGGCGCCGCTGCCAGGTCGGCTCTGAGGCCGCCGAGCGCCATGTCGACGACCGCCAGACCTTCCGTCCGCGCGTGGGTGACGAGTTCCCCGGAGCGGTCGAGGATGCGGAGCTCAATCTCCTCCGACCGCTTGTCCCTGATCCGGTCGGACGAGGCCGACTTCGAGGATTTCTTCGCCTCGTCATCCCGATAGCGCAGCGCGCCCTGCGCCACGTCGATGATCCGGTACCGGCCGCGCTTCGATCGCGCGATGAAGCCTTGCGCGACCAATTCGCGGAGCCAGGTGCCCGTTTTCCCGATCAGCTTCGCCGCTTCGGCCGCCGAAACCTCGCTCTCGATCAGCTTCGGCTCGGATTTCGGCAAGGCCCAGCCTTTCGCAATCGCAAGTGGGAAGTCGAGATGACCAAATACGCTCAAAAACCGGGCCTTCGCGCCGCCCCGTCCCCGGCCTCTGGAGTACGGTCCCTTGAGGGGTCTGGCATGCCTCGCGCGCGGGCGAAGGAGGGCGCCTGATGCCCTTCCCTGATCTGAGGCGACAGCGGGTCATCGGATGACACCGCCCGTCTACGGCCTCCCTAGAGGCTCCTAGCCTATGACCCTGTAGAGTTCATGGGCGAGGCGCGCAGGCAGATCGGACTGCGCGACTTTGTAGAACGCGGCCTCGCTGGCGCCCTCGACCATGTCCTCAGGAATGAACACGCCAGACTTCTGCTTAACCAGAGGGAGCCGGCCTTTGCCAGCGCGGCGATAGACATGACCACCGAGGCGCAGGGCAACACGGGTTGGGAACTGGCCGCCCTTCTGGAATGAGCCAGCGAAGACCTGGCGATGGTTGCGGGGGGCAGCGGATACGCCTGCTGCGGTCTCGCGCGCTTTGAAGTGTCGCAACCCAACGTCGCCGCCCTTGCTCTTGATGGTGGCGATCAGGTTGCCGGGCGTCGCGTTCTCCAGCTTGAGAGCGCGGCGAATGGTGCCGTACTTTAGGCCGGTCGAGCCTACGACCTCGCGGACCATGATGGTGCGAGCCTTGGCCACCGTGTGGTTTAGGGCTCGAGCTGCAGCCGTGGGCACCTGAGCACCAGCCGCGGCCATGACGTTGGCCAGGTTCTGGATCGCGCTCAGGTCGATGCGAGCGTGCATGTCAACGCTCCGAAGCGGGAGAAATAATTCGCACGGACTAGACCCCTCGCTTCCCACCCCGGTTTGATTTTGACGGCGGCGGTTTGTTGCGGAGCCCGAAGGGCGCGCTCCCGCCGCTTGGTCTACTCTCTCACGGGCCTTAGCCTTGTCCGTCTGCCGCGCGAACCTCAAAAGGCGACCGAGAGACCTTATCTGCGAGGTTTGGCATCCCGCGTGCGGTCCGGTAGCGCGTCCACTGCTTTTTCGGCGCCCTGGTCCTTTTTGAGAACGCCTTCTCGCAGCACCTTTGTCGCCGCGTCGGCTTTCTCCTTTGGATCAGTCGGGAGGCCCTTCGTTTCAGGGGTCGCCTCAAGCCCGATGTCCTGGGGCTTCTTTCCGTCGTTCCTGGCGGTCGCGGCGAAGGTAGCGAGGGATTCAGGTTGTCCTTTTGCCATGGCGCATTCCTCCGAATGCAACCGCAACGGGGACCGCCGACCGTTGTTCCCTGCGGGCAGCAGGGAGAGCGTTCTTCCTGCAGGGAACGCTCGCCATCGCGAATGTGGTGGGCGATGTCATAAGACAGGGCCGCATCCATACACCGCGCGTATTCTCTCGGCCATGGAACGGCTTCGTAACGACAATCTCCGCAAATTGTTTGGCGCGGCTCATAAGGTGTCCCGCGACGCGCTCAAAGCCTTGGGCCCATCGGAGAAAGACCCTGCGGACGAGGGAACAGCTCTTAAAGAGGCGACCCGTCGGCTTCAGCAGATCGTTGCGGAGATCGTCGCGGTTCAGGACTCCGAGGTGAGCTGACAACTGACAACGATCACATCAGAGGCGCTACCCTATCGCGGCGACCGCTCATTGTGGCCTGAAACGACAAAGCCCGACCGCTGGGGCCGGGCTCGCTGGCGGCGTCTCATCCAGAACTGGCAAATCTTGACCGCTCGTCGCTCTTATTTGCACCGTCGCATGGGCCGTTCGCGCTTGGCGCTGGCCGGGCGGGTGTCGTCACCGACACGTTTCGCGACGATGACCAATGCATGCCCGCAAAATGGCAGTCCGACAACCACCCTATCGGGGGGATAAATCTTGCATTGCTACAAGATCATAGAGAGGTAGCATTTGGCCAGCTCAAGCGAACATTTGGGGAAAAGCAGGCACCAGGGCTTGCCGCCGTTCGTCAACTGCGTGTCGATAGCTGGTAGATGCGCATCGCCCGGGGCGAACCGTGAAACTGCTCAATGAAATAATCGAGGGAGCGACGGCTAGTGACATCGGGTTGCCCGTGTTGCTGCGGAAATGCCTGGTCCTTGCTTCAAGACTGAAAAACGGCACGCTGAAGGAGTGGTGCGGAGCCGAACTCGACGGCTATAGTTCCGACGACGCGTTGCCGGAGTATCGGATATTCGGCGCCAACTCCTTCGGATTGATGGTCGGGCCACTCGGAGCGCAGATTCGCAACCAACCCATTCCGCTTGGGCTTTTATCTGAGCGACACCGAGATTTGATCCGGTACATTCGCATGCCGGAGCCGATCGCTGAGATCGAGTCGTTGGCCAAGTCTGGGAGCGACGAGCTTTCTAGCCCTTGGCCTGCAGACTTGGTTGCAATGTATGCGGAGAAAATTATCGCCGGCTACGGCTTAAACCGAGCATGGCGTTCGCTGCCCGTTGGCAGGGTGATCGGCATCTGTGACACAGTCAGGAACCGCATTCTCAGGCTGGCCTTGGAACTTCAAGAACAGGTTGGAGACTCGGACGACCCCTTAGAAAAGGTCGGCGCCGAAGAGGTACAGAAGCAAGTGATCACTTACATCTACGGCGGGCAAAACGTCATCAACTCGAACGTGGGCGGCGACCTATCGCAGGCCAACAACTCTGGTTTGGTCGCGGGCGATTTCGACGGCCTAACCAAGGCTCTCGGCGAGGCCGGGGTTCATGCAGAGCAAATTGCCGCCCTCCCCCTCGCGCTCGCCAAGGATCAGGGGGACATCAAGAAAGGCCAGTTTGGCACGGCGCTGGGCGAATGGATAAAGGGCGCCGCGAATACTGCCGGGAAAGCCAGCGTTGACGCAGTCGCAGGTCTGCTCCGAGGATATCTCGGGATTTAAGATGGCGCCCGCCCAGCTTTCGGCTTCACTTGATAGTCCGACCGCTGCGTTTCAGACGGGAAGATATCTCTGCGGCAGCGACCTTCCTCTGCCTGTCCAGATTCGTCCGAGACAGACACTTCCCCGGCATAGCCTCATGAGGCTTGACGACGAGGGGTAGGCACCCGGCTTCTCGGCACTGGGCGCGAAATGACGCCTGGGCGTTGGAACGGATCTGGGCGTGGGTGGGGACGGGAGCGCTGGAGAGCGCCTCATTCGTGATCTTCGCGACCTCGCGGGCGATTTCGAGCCGGGTCGCGTAAGCCTGAAGCACGGCTGGGTCGCGGGTGTCCTTCACGGCGCCATCTGGGTCGAGATGCGGCGGCGCGTTGTGGCGCTCCATCATCTCCGCAGCGAGCGCCATGGCCCGCTTCTTCCGGTGCGCAAGCAACGCCGCCATGTCGCGTTTGATGGCGATGGCATAGGCCCATGTCATGAGAGCGTCTGCAGCGAGCGGCTTTCCCTCGAGGTACTGCATCGGCCAGGAGAGCGCCTCATTCATCCGGGTCGCTTCAGCCGCAGTAATCTTCTTGCGGAGCTCGGCGAGGTCTTCGTCCTCGATCATATCGGTGAGGTCGCTGAACTCGCGGAGGTATTCCGGCCAGCCGTTCGCGTTCACGCGCGGCCCTACCCGCGGATTGCGGCGCACGAGGCGGAACGCTTCGATCAGGCGGTTTTGAACATGCTCTGGCGTCCACTGCGTCGGGATTTCATCCTCCCCGATCGCCTCGATGCGGCTGGAGAGATCGTCGACGGGGCCGAGATATCCGGGAATGGCGATGGCGAAAGCGTTCATGGGCGTGGCCGTGTTGGGAGTGCAAGCTTGCCGAGGCGGCGGCGGGCGTGCTCGATTCCGTCGTCGAGGACGACGCGGGTAATGCGATCGAGCATGGTGGCGGGGCTGACGTTCGCCGCAGTCGCGAGTTCGGTGAGAACCCGCGCGTTCCGGTCAGGCAGGTAGGTGCCGAACCTACGGGCTCCCGGGCGCGCCAGCTTGATGCAGTACCGCTTGGCGATGGCGCGGACGCGCTGCGGGCTGATCTCGCCGATGGCCTGGGCGATTTCGCAGCTCGTCATGCCCTCAGCCGCCATCGCGGCGATCCGAGGGGCCCGGTCGCGTGCTGGCTTGAATTTCGTTCTGTCGACCTCGCCCATCATCCTGCCGCATCTTGAAAGTGAGACCGGCGCGGGAATGCGCCGGTCAAGTTTGGTCAAGGTGTCAGGCGACCGCGTCGGCGAGGTCCTTGGTGACCTTGAACTTCACGACGGTCTTGGCTGGGACATCGATCGTGGCGCCGGTGGATGGGTTGCGAGCGGTGCGAGCCGGGCGCTTGGTCGTCGACAGCTTTCCGATGCCGGGCATGGTGAGCTCGCCGCCGTGCTGCAGCGCGCCGCCGACGGCTCGGCCCAGGCTCGCCAGCACTGTCGCGACGTCGCTCTTGCTCTTGCCGCTGTCATCGGCGATCGCCTGGATCAGTTCGTTCTTCGTCATGGTCTTCTCCGTTGAGGGCCCTCGCTGGGCCGGGATGTTCCCGCGGTGCGGGAATGGGGTTGGGTTCAGATTGCGATGGCGCGGCGGTTTCGACCGGTGCCGGCTGTCTTGAAGACCTTGGCGGCCTTCGAGAGCGGAGGGCGCCCGCGGTCCTCGGCCCGGTCCTTCGCTCTGGCAGCGGCGAGCATCGCTTCGACCTCGGTGTCGAAGACCTGGGCGATGGGCTTGCCGTTCTCGCGGGTTACGACGCCCTCGACCGTGACGGTGCGGAACCCGACGCCGGGAGCCATGAACCAAGCTGTGAAGCCGGGCTTCCCTGGGATCGGCGATGCGCCGAAGTCGCGTGGAACGGTCGTCATGCCGCCTTCCCTGCGTTGCGCTGACAGGTTGCCGCCTCGAAGTCAGCGAGCAAGTGCGGCGGGCAGAGATGCGGGAACGCCGGTTCTTCGGGCCCTTGGGCCCAATGGGGGTTCCAAGGATTACCGTCCCGCCAGTGATCGAGGCGCTGGCGCCAGAGGCGCTCTTTCGTCTCGGGGCTGCTCTCGGCTGCGCGGCGGATGGCTCGGCACACGATGGCGGTCGACGGCAACCAGTTGCCCTCGTGCAGATCGGGATATTCGCCGCGGACGAGCTTGACGATGCCAGCCCTGATCGACCAGGCGCTGAACTCGCTCAACGCCATGACGTAGGCGGCAGCGACACGCTCGGGGGCGTCCCTCTGGCTAGACGAGAAGGCATCGAACAGCAGCGTGATGCTGGCTGCCATCTCGTTCTTGGTCGGAGACCGAACGAGTTCTGCGCCAACTGGGAATGCGGATTTCTGCGGGGTCGTCGGAAGATTATGCGTCATCGGGGAAGCGCTCCATCACGTTCCAAAGGCCTTCAACGAGGCGATCGTTCGAGGACTGACGACGTGGCGCGTCGCGGGCTCCAGTGGGCCCGGACCGCTGTTCAAATGAGGGATTGAAGGCGCCCGCGAAGCCGTTGCGCGGCTGTGTGTCCCGATAGCGCTCAGAGGCCGTCAGGATCCATTTTTGGTAGGCCGCGCGCCAATCGAGCTTGGCGGCGGTCGAGCCGCTTGCCGACTGGAAGTGCTTGATGAACTTCTCGGTCTCGTGATGGCAGGTTCGGCCATCGGGCAGATGCTGACGAGCGTAATCCTTCAGATCCTCATCGGGCTGCCAGTCAGATGGGAGGCGGGATGCTCGCTTTCGTGGCTTGGCCTGCTCTTCCACCCCGGCCATCGGCAGGCGCGTCTGCGCCGTCCGAAGAGACGAAGTCTCTGAGGTTATTTCAGTGTTTTCAGTGTCTTCTAGTTTGTCCCGCTCTTGTCCCGCTCTTGTCCCGGAAGTTGTCCCGCTCTTGTCCCGCTCGGGTAGCGACACGCGCTGATATTCGCAGTAATTACAGATGGTTATGATCGGGATTCTTGTCCCGATTTCTGATCGCAGCATGTCCCGATTTTCGAGCATGGTCAGAAAACGATCGACGCGTGATTTGGACCACTGCCAAGCCTCCGCCATGAACCGGATCGAGTGGCAAAGCTGACCACGCTGGAGATGGATAACCTTGCCGTCCGCCCTCTTGCTCCGCTCTTTGAACGCGGCTTCGGCGACCAGCCAAAGCCATGCCTCACGCTGCGTGAACGGCTCGCGCTGGAAAGCTGGATGCTCGAAGATGCCGCGGTCGACCGCGAAGACGCCCCGCTCGCTCACCTGCCATCTCCATGGATGCCACAGACGATCGACCGGCCGGGATCGCACCAGAGGTTGACGCGACCGGTTTGGCCCTGCCGGCTCTTCTCAATGCCGATTTCAAGGTTGTTGCGGACGGCCTCGGCTTCGTCCTGCGCGCCCTGATCGCCGCGGCGAAAGGCTTCGGTGCGGGTGGCGTAATAGTGCTCCCGATAGAGCATAAGGACTGCGTCGGCGGCTTCCTCGATCTCACCGGAAGCGCGGAGGTCTGAAAGCTGAGGGCGCTTGTCCTCACGCTTTTCGACGTCGCGGCCTAGCTGACAGCACAGCATGACGGTGCATTCCAGCGTCTTCGCCATCACCTTGGCGGAGTTGGCTATCTCGCCGAGCTCGTTGACCTTATTGCCCTGGTAACGGCTGGATGGCTTCACAAGCATGGCGTGGTCGATCAGGACGAGCCTCAGGCGCTTGCCTTGCTTGTCGAGGCGATCAGCGAACTTGCGGGATTCGACGAGGATGTCGGCCATGCTGAGCGATGGCGTGTCGTCGAGACGAAGTGGCTCCTTCTTCGCCTGCCCGGCAGCCCAGAGATAGGCCTCGAGCTCGTTCTCTGTCGTATGCCCCGAGAGAACCTGGCCGTAGGTCGGGCCCTTGGAGCCGAGACGCTCGCAGATGACGCGGGCGGCGATCTCCTTCGATGGCACCTCCAGCGAATAATACTGCGTGCCTTCGCCTTGGCTGCTCATCTTCGAAGCGAGAGCGGAGCCCATAAGCGTCTTGCCCTGCCCGGTCCGCCCGGCGAGCACATAGAGCGCGCCCGGTGCCAGACCACGCATCGGCAGATGCTTATCGAGGTCTGGGATGCCGCAGGATGGTGGCCGCTCCAGCTCGCCTCGCATCATGGCCTCGGCCTCACGGCCGGCCTGCTCTGCGATGTCCCCGAGGCTGCCCCGGCTGGAACGGCGCTGATCGATCGCTGCGTCGCGCAGAGCATCTACGGTGTCGATCAGCCCGCGAGCGAGTGCGGTGACATCTGAAGTGGCGATCGTGCTTCGCGCGCCGTCGGCAGCATCGAAGATGCGACGGACAACCCAGGCGCTACGGATGATCTTGGCATAGTCAGCGAGCGAGCCGGCCGGTGCAGCGATGGCAGCCATGCGGGCCATCAGTTCATTGATCGGCTGAGCCTCGCCCATCAGGACGGATGCGCCGCCCTGGATCACGGTCCGGAAGTCGATGACACCACCACGCGCGACGATGTCCATGGTGCGGCGATAGAGCGCCGCCGCAGACATGTCGCCGAAGTGCTCCTCGGTCAGGCCCGTCAGCATCACCGAGCTGATCGCAGGCGGCGCCATCAGCATGCCGGCGACGAGAGCCATCTCCGTTTCGGAGATCTCGCGGAACCAGTCCGTGAATTGATCGGGCGCCATTGCGTTCATCGCGTCCTCGCCTGGAAGTGTCCAACCAGGACGCCGACGAGCACCGGCACGTCGAGCGGTGATACGCCGCCGTTGCGCTCGACCCGCATCAGCACGGATTCAAGCGCTGCTGCAGGGGTCGTCCGGGCTGCGTAGAAGTCGGGATTGAGCTGCCCCTGCCCGTCCCATGTGATCTTCGCTTCGCCGGTACCGTTGGACCGAGTGGAAATAACCAGCGTCCAGCCGAGCGCGCCGCTGTCGACGATGTCGGGAAGGAGGCTCACGCGGCGTCTCCGTCGCGGTGAAGCCAGCGGGCGACGGGCTCGCCCTCGTAGCCATTGAGCCAAACGAGCCAGCAGAAATCGACAGTGCCGCCAGAGGCTTCCTTCCCCTGCTCCCAGAGGCGGATGTATTCCTGCCCAGGCGGCATCGATGGCCGGGGCGTGATGTACCAGATGCGATAGAGTGGCGTGCCCTTCAGCCACTTTCCAGCCGCGTTGAGGCGCCGGGTTGGGCAGATCATCGCGACCTTACGGTCCGCCAGTGACAACGCATGGAGCGCGAACCGCTCGATACCGTCGAATGGTGGGTTGCTGACGATGTTGGGCTTCGCATCGCTGATCGAGAAGAAGTCGCGTTGCGCCGTCATGAAGCCGGCGCCTCGATCGACGATGTCGAAGCCAGAGACAGGATGGCCAGCGAGCACGGCGCTATCGAGGATGTTGCCGAGACCGCAGCAGGGATCGCAAATCCCACCTTCGAACCGCTCGACCTCGAATAGGCGGCGGCTCACCCACGGCGGCTCAACGTAATGTTGATGCTCCTCGGTCTCCCAGATATGGGATGTGCGGGCACGGCGATTTTCTGGCTCGGTGATGGTCATGCCGCACCCCGCAGGAGGCATTCAGCGGCGCGCTGGTCAAAAATCGAGCGAGGGATGCCGATGTTCCGGCAATAGGTGGCGATGCGTTCCTCAAGCTCGCGAGGGAGGCTCGACTGGTCGATTACTTCGATGGAGCGAGCGCGGTTCGGCAGGCGTCGGATAGCGCCACGCTCTTCCAGCTTGGCCATCAGCCGGAACGCGCCCGACTTGGAGCGCAGGCCGACACCGGCCGCCATCTGCTCATAGGATGGCGGCTGCCCTTCACGGGCGGTGAACTCGTTCACGAAATCCAGCAGAGCACGCTGGCGCTTGGTCAGTCCCGTGCTCATCAGGCGATGCCTCCCAGCAAGGAGACGCCAGCCGGCCGACGGCGCGCGTAGGTGGAGACGCCGAAATCCCAGCAGCAGATTGCGTCTGACTGATCTCGCTTGGCCTTCGGGAGGATGACTTCGGTGTAGCCAAGCAGGTGGCATTGGCGGGCGACGAGCTGCTTGATGTCCTCGTTCGTGCCCTTCCGCTTGCGGCCCTGACCGATGAAGTGAACGCAGGCCGTCGAACGCGCGACGCGCTCAAGACGGACACTGAACCGCTTGCAGAAATTGAAGAGGCCCTGGTCCAGCGAAACCGCGACCATAGCCGCGTCGTCTGATTTCTGGGCAGCGATCGGGATCATCGCCTCTGCTATGATGAGGTCGGGCTTCCGATACTGCGGCAAGGGCTTGATGAACGCCTGAGTCAGCCATGCTTCGATGTTGAAGCCTGCCATCTGAAAAGGCTCGTGAGGCTTACGGAAGCGCATCGAAAAGCTCTCAAGCTGCGAGGGGTGATTGATGCGGGAGTCGCCGATGGCGACCCCCGTGGTCGTTCCGAGGTCGAGACCGACCACAAACATCAGTGAACGCGGGAGAAGGTGCCGCCCTGCTCTTCCGTGGCGCGCTCTTCCTCGCGGCGGCGCAGGAAGACAGGGCGGATGTCGTCGCTGAAGCCTTCGGACGAGGGAGCAGCCGGCACGTCATCATCGATGGGAGCCGGCGGGGCCTCTTCGGTCTGGGCCTGGACGGCCTTCTTGCGACCACCCCTGCCCTTCTTGGCGGGCTCGGCCGGTGCCTCGGTCTTCAGATTGTCGAGATCGAGTGCCTCGCCGGCGGCAGCGCGGTTCTGCTCGGTGAAGATGCGGTCAGCGGCTTCGGCAGCAGTCTCCGTCGGGGCTTCCTCGCCCTCTTCTTCCTCGGCGGCGGCCTTCGACATGCGATCGAGGTCACCAACATGGCCGGCGTTCTCGAACTCCTCGTCGAGGAGATCGAGCAGGAAGCGGAGATGTGCGACATGCTCGCGCGCCTTCAGCTCGTTGTTTTTGGCCTTGCGATAGATCGAAGCTGCATGCCGGAATGAAGGGCCATGCAGATTGCCAATCTCGATCTGCGTCTTCACCCGATCGCCGTAGGTGCCATTGATGCTCGATGTCTCTTCCTTCGCCTTGTTGTTGGCGACGAAGAGCGCTTTCACCACCGATGGGGCTGGGAATTTGATTGGGGCTTCGGATTCCTGCGTCATGCTCTCTCCTGGGTTGGGGCGCCAGCTTCGCTGACGTCGGGACCGGTCAATCCCGGCTAGTGGTGGAGTTGTTCGAGGAGGCCCGGTTCAGGCAGCTTGCCGGCGCGGATCATCGCGCGATGGATCTGGCGCCAGCGCTCTGCACCCGATGAGACCGGCCGGGTACGGGTGCGCGGGGCGAACTTCCGAACCATCGGCTCGGGCTCAGACGCAGACAGCATGCTGATCTTCGGGAGCGTCGGCTTCGTGCTGATTTCGGCGACCGGCGCGACGACTGGCTCGGGAACTGGCTGCCGCATCACGCGACGGCGGATGCCGGGGCCCGCAATGGCTTTGCGCTGGACGCGGACTCGATCGCGATGCTGCTGCCGCTCATTTCCGGCATCAACGGCCCAGCGGACCGTGCTGCGCGGCTTCCTGAGGCGCCGGGCGATCTCTCCCAGACCGACACCATCGGCATAGAGGCGCTTGGCATCGGCGTGCCAACCAGGTGTTGGGGTGCTCATAGCGTTGGCTCCGAGAGATTACGGGCCTGCCGGTCGCACCACTCCGCGCCGTCGGCGAAGGCCGCTGCTGGAAACATTGTCAGGCGGGACAGCTTGGCGAGCAGCCAGGACAATCCAGCCAGTAGAAGAGCGAGAAGGCCCCGCATGGCCCCTCCTTTCAGAGTTCAGGCGCCCAGGGCGTCGAGTTGTTCTTGAATCCGTCGCTGTTCGGCGCGCAGCGCTTCCTGCCGCTCGCGACGATGGGCTTCGTCGAGCCACGCCGGCGCCTTCGGATAGACAGCGATGAGGAAGGCAGGGCCGTAGGCGAAGATCAGGCGCGAGAACGCGGCCCAGGATGGCTTGGCCACGCCCTCGAACCACTTCCGAACGGTGTCGGATGGAATGCCGGTGTCATAGGCGACGTTCTCGATCGTCTTGGACGGATAGAGGCCGCGCAGAAAATCAAGGGCCTTCTCGGGGCAAGCCTGGGGCGAAGTCACCCCAACCTTTCCGGATTTCTGACCAGTCATTCCAAGCTCCGACTGCGAAGGTGGCTTCACAGACGAGGACGGCACTGCAGAGCGCTGAGCGGCGCAGGCGGGATCGACCTTCCGGGGAGAGCGGGCTGCAACCCGTGCCCCACCGGCATTCGAAGGAGAGAGAAACGATGGACGGGGATGCGCGAGGCCCACCATGATGATCAGGACCTCACGATGCCGGTCGCGATGAGAGCGGCCGGGGCGAGCACAAGCAGTGCCGCCATCGCCAGGACGGCGCCGATGACGGCGTCGACAAGCATGTTCAGAAAGACATCCATCAGGCCGCCTCCTCCGCCGTATGCGGCCGCGTCACATCGGCCGGCCATTGCGCGCCGTTCGGCCAATTCGATGAGAGCCAGGACATTCCGCGCGCGACGCGCCGGGCGCCCATATCTCCACCTTCGCGAAGGTGTTTGAGCCGCGTCCCCTCCCCGAAAACGAGCGTTGAAACCCTCGATTCCGAGAGCTGTCGGGCCTCTGCGAAGGCGCTGACCACGGCGAGGAGTTCATCAATCGCGTTCATGCGCAAGGACATGGGGCTATTTTTAGCTCGCTGTCAAGGCTATTCTTAGCCCGCGCTTTTAGCTCGCTTGCGGGCTAATTTTGGCTCATGGCTACTGAGACTGGAAAGACACCGGGCACACTGATCGAACGCATCGATCAACGGCTTGCTGCGACCGGGAAGAGCGCAAAAGGAGCCTCGCGCGACGCCGGCCAGAGCGAGAGCTTCATCAAGAACATCCGGCTCGGAGCCTCCAAGTCACCTCGCACAGATGGGCTTAAAGCTCTCGCTCGCGTGCTCGGCACAACGGTAGATTGGCTCACGGAGGGTCTTGGGCCCGAAGTCGCTTCAACTGACAATGCCCTGAACGCCCCCACCGTTTCGACCGTCACGCCCGTTGACCTGGGCGATCTCGTCCCGGTCAAGATCGCAGGCAAGGTGAAAGCCGGCGAGTTCATCGCCATCGAGGACCTTGGCGACTGGGAAGAGCCCGAGGAGTTCCTCGACACGCGCGACCCGCGCTTCCCTCATGCTCGCCACCTCGGGTTCGAGGTCGAAGGGGACAGCATGAACGCCCTGAAGCCGCGGCCGATTCAGGACGGTGACCGGCTTTCCGCCCTCGCCTACGAGGACATCGCCGACCGCTACCCGCTGCGCGATGGCATGATCGTGGTCGTCGAGCGCACTCGGCATGGCGGCCACGAGCGCGAATGGTCGGTGAAGCAGCTCGAAATTTACGAGGACCGGATGGAGCTCCATCCTCGGTCCACCAATCCGCGTTACAAGCCGATCATCATCAAGCGGGACAGCCTGGCCGATGACGGCGTGACGGTCGAGATCATCGCGATCGTTCGACGGCTGGTGGCGGAGTTCAACCTATGACGGCAACCGGCGAGGCCACCGAACATCTGGTGCGATGAGCGCGGCACGCGCGGCGCAGAAAATGAGGGCGTCGCGCACGGCGCGCAGAGAGGGACAATATGCTGGGCGGCAAACATCGTGACCAAGTCTTCGTCGCTGGCGGACAGCCAACGGTCACATATGTCGATAGGCAGGAAGCGCATGTTGAGCGGAATTTGGCGCGAGCAATCGCAACTCCGAACCAAATCGTCTCACTTGCAGGGCCGACAAAAACTGGAAAGACCGTTCTCTGCCATAAGGTCCTAGCGAACCGAGAGTTCGTCTGGATCGACGGTGGACGCGTGAAAACCGTTGAGAGCCTTTGGTCTGACATTATCGGAGAGTTGCGCCTCCCAGTCGAACAGACAGCGACAGAGGAAGTTGCGCATAGCGGCGAAGCGGGCGTAAACGCTGTCGTAGTTTCAGCGAAAGGATCGCGGCTTCAGAAGAATTCGGTCGCGAAAAAGACGATCACGAGCATGTCTGATGCAATCGATACGATGATCCAGGCCGGAATCATCCTCGTGATCGACGATTTTCACTACCTTGAAGAAGACACTCGCGTATCATTCTTGCGGAACATCAAGGGCGCGGTCTTCAGTGGCCTTAAGGTACTACTCCTCTCAGTCACACACCGCGCCTTCGATGCGATCCGCTCGGAGAGCGAACTGACTGGCAGGTTCATTTCGGTGACTCTGCCAAACTGGTCGGATTCAGAATTGCTCCAAATCCCAGAGCGTGGGTTCTACGAGCTTGGAGCGGACTGCCCCTCGTCCATCACAGCGAGACTGGCAGAAGAATCGCAGGCGAGCCCTTTCCTCATGCAAAAATTCTGCTGGGAAATCTGTTTCGATTCCGACATCGAAAGATCGAACCTCCTTTCCCGCCACAAAATACCGGGCGATTTCGGCCTCGATGAGATGTTTGAGCGGCTGGCAAAGGACGCTGGCCTCCCCATCTATCAGAAGCTAGTCGCCGGCCCTCAAAGCCGGAAGATCCGGACAAAACGCCCACTAGCGCGCGGTGGCCAAGCGGACATCTACGAAGCGACGCTTCTAGCTATTGCGGAAACGGGTCCGAAGCAGAACATTTCGTACGATGAATTGCGCGTGACGATGAATACGCTTCTGACGGACATGATGCCTCAGAAGCACGAGATCACGTCGGCGTTGAAGCATCTTTCCAGCATTTCGATGAGGGGAGGCGCGTCAGCGGCTATCGATTGGGACGAGGACAATCGAGCTATCAACATTGTCGATCCCTACCTCCGCTTTTACTTGCGCTGGCAAGTCCGCGGCCGAACCTAACGCCCACCGCTACCGCGCCGGGTTTTTATTTGTCACGACTGCCCCATCGCTCCGCAGTCAAAACTGCGGAGCGCAGCTTCGATCTCGCGCAACCTTATATCAGACGGCGGCGACGCATACATGCCGCGCCCGCCCTCGCCTGCCTCGCCCAGGATCGGGATTACAACCGGGCTTGCATCGAGAGCGATATCGGTGATCGCAAACGTGAGATCGGGAAAGACCTCACGCAGCCGCGCCTTGGTATGCTCTTTGTCAGCGGTCCAGGCTCGCACCTGACCGGCCGGCGGGAACAGGCTGAACTCCGTCGCCTCGGGCAATCCCTTGCACCAGTCCTTCATGCCAGCACCTCCTCGCATTTCCACACAGTGACGGCGATCAGCCGGCCGATGAAGCTATCGCAGCCATCACATTGCGCGCGGACATTCTGCAGGAAGGCGCTGTCGAGCAGCTCCTCGACGTCATAGGGCGCATCATCCACGTCAGGGACGTCGAGGCGCTTGAACACGTTCCGCTGGCAGTTGGTGCAGCGATAGTGGAGCTTGAAGCTCGCACGAATTCCGACATCTTCCGGCATGACCTGATACTCCGAACTCTGTTGATGATGCCCTGTCGCAGCAGCCTCTTTGTTCTGCTTGCGTTCTCATTTGAGCCATGCCGGCAGGAGAGAGTCGATACGCGACCTGGCGACTGCTGACTCCCGGAGTCAGTAAGATGTCAGGGCGAGATATTTTTAGCTCTTTGCCCTTGACGAGCTATTTTTAGCCCTGCATACTCCCCCCATCAACTAACCGATGGGGACCGAAATGGGGACGCCGCCACCATTCACAGCGAGGCAGCTAGGGCGCGCGGCGCGTGCGTTCGTGGCCGGCGCTCTAGAAGGCTTCGACCCCCGTCTATGCGACGGGATCGAGGTGCCAGCGCCATCGGGTAACGACAGCGACAGCCGGTGCGCTCAAGCGATGCCAGCGGTCGGCGAGATCGACCGAAACCGCCGCCTATCGGCTTATGGCCGATGCTCAGAACTGGCGGCCCGCAGTGCCGGCCTTCGCCGCGCGAGGGCAGCGTGATGACCGCGCCGCTCGTCGATTTCAACTACTGGATCACGGCGGCGCGTGAGGACCTGCAGCGTCGCCGGAACTTCCGTTCGACTACTGCGCAGGCGGATTACCTGCGGCTCGCAACCACCAGCCTCTCCCGCGCCCTCTCTGCAGCGAACCGCCTTAGGGACGCCCGCCGCCGCAGCCTGTGCATGCGCGCGCTGAACTGGGTGCGTACCGACCTCAACCAGATCACGAGGAGCGCAGCATGATCCGCCGTGTCTTTGTGCCCGCGCCCACGCCTGCATGGCGCTTCGACAGTGTCGGCGACGTGTTTGCAACGGTCGTCCTATTCTCGTTGATCCTGCTCGTCGGCTTCGGCTCCTGCTGGGAACACCTGCCATGAGCCCGCATGCCAAGGCTGCGTGCGACCGCGTCATTGCGATGATGGGCCGGCTGCTCCTGTTGGATCCTGCCGTCGACATCAGCGATGCCGCTGCCTGCAAAGAGCGCTGGCGCCAAGAGCGTGTCGCTCACATCGCGATCCAGGAATTCGGCGGAGAGGCCAAGGCCTACGCCCAGACAGAGCTTCACCAGTTTGCCGGAGGCGCGGGGCGGAACTTCAGCCCCCATGCCATATCCGTTTCGATGACCGAGCACCGCGATGGTGTCCGCGTCTCCGGCAACCCCACTGGAGGCCGTGATGCAGCCTGAGCCTCTGTTTCAGTCGTTCGATGCTGGCTGGGTTTTCTTCGGCATCGCGATGCTCAAGATCACCGTCTGGCTGCTCATCGACATTCGACGCACCGGCATCCCGGTCCACGACGATGACGAATGGGATGTCGAGCCGCGGCGGCACGATCCCGAAGGTGAAGCCAGGCGCCGGCCATTCTGATGCCAGCGGCGCGCAAAGACGGAACCGTCCAACGTCACTACGCAACGGTCCTCGCGCGCCTCGCCCTCGAACAACAGGCCCGCGCAGCCGGGCTCCAGATCACCAAATGGCGAGACGGCAAGCCAGTCGTTCGCCTCCCCACGAGGAAGAAGCCATGAGCGCCGCACTGAAAGAGGACTTCAGCTACTGGAAGGCTCAGTTGGCCGGCCAGAACCCGGACCTGGAAGACAAGCTCCCTCGCTGCGGCTGCTACCGGTACCGCGGCGATCCGGTTCTGATCCGCGTCGTCGACGGGACGATGTTCGCGTGGATCGGTCGCAAGGGGCAGCAGAGCCGCAGGCACGCTGATGCCTCCTTCGCCGAAACCACCTTCTCGTTCTTCTGCCGCGACGCGATCTCGTCCGATCTCTACGACGCCGTCGCCAATCGCAACGAGCCGTGGCCTGAGGAGATCGAGAGCCTGGACGAGGCTCGCTCCAATTTTCCCAGCGACCCGTTCGAAGCGCTGATCGCAGAGCTCGAACTGATCGAGATGAAGATCACCGAGTTCTTCAAGACGCCGGTCGAGCCCGGCGACGATGTCCGCGCGCTGCAAGCCGACAAGTGGAAGGAGCGGGCTCGCGATCTCTCCGGCAAGATCGAGGAGATGCGTGTCGCGGCGAAGAAGCCGGTCGATCAGCAGGCCAAGGATATCCAGAAGAAGTTCGTGCCGCCGCGCGACCGGGCTGATGCCTTGGTCTCGAAGGTCAATACCGGCATGTCCGCCTATTCGCTGGCGAAGAAGCGAGCCGTCGAGGCACAGGAAGCCGCCGAGCGCGATGCGCGAGCTAAGGCTGCTGCTGCAATGGGCGAAGCCGCTCCGGTGGAACAGGCACCGGTGCGCGGCCGCAGTAAGGTCGCGACCGGCAGCACGACGGTCCGCACTCGGAAGGTTGCCGTCATCAACGACCTGCCGGCTGCCGCCGCCTTCTACGCCGCTCTTCCCGAACCCCCGCAGCAGTTCGTGGCGGTCATCAAGCAGATGGCCGAGCAGAACCTGAAGACGGGCGTCGCCGTGCCCGGCTGCGAGCTGAAAACCCTCGAATACGTCGCTTGAGAGGCCAATATGAACGCGCTCGCTCCCATCCGAGATAATCCCCGTCCAGCCCGTCAGATCGTGGAGGATGTGATCCCCATCCTCGACACGGCTCGCTTCGAGCACATGCAGCGCATTGCCACTATCATGGCGAACGCCAGCCTCGTGCCGGAGGCCCTGCGCACCTATAAGGATGGCGACAAGCTCGCCGCTTCCCTTCGAAGCTATCATGGCGAACTGCTTCCTGGTCGTGAACCAGGCGACCCGCTGGGGCATGGATCCGTTCGGCGTCGCCCAGTGCCTTTCGATCGTGAAGGGCAAGTTCTGCTACGAGGGCAAGCTTGTCGCCGCCGTACTGGATGCGAAGCTCGGCGTTTCTCTGAAGTACACCTACAACGACAAGGCGGGCGACGCGCTTGCAGTCGTTGTTTCCGGGGTGGTCGACGGAGAAGAGAAGACCATAGAAGGCTCGGTCGGCGCCTGGAAGACCACCGGCCCCAACTCTCCGTGGACGTCGCAGCAGAACCATCGGCGACAATTGGCTTATCGCGGCGCGCGAGAGTGGGCACGCATCCACAAGCCCGCCCTGATGCTCGGCGCCTACACCGACGACGAAATCGACGACCTTCAGGAAGTCGCTCGCTCCAACCGTGCTCGCGACATTTCGCCTCCGCCGCCTCCGCCCATGGAGATCGCCGCGGAACCTTCCCCAGAATCCGCTCCTGCTTCCTCCTCCCAGCAGGTAGCAGACGCCGCCGGCGCATCCGCATCGATCCCCCAGCCCGACGATGCGCCGGCGGCACCTTCCGATGACGCGATCGACCCCGAGGCCGAACTTGCGAGCCTCGACGAGAAGCTCGGCTTCGCCGCCAACTCGGACGACGTCGAGGCCTGGTATGCCGAGACGGATATCGAGGCGGTCCTCGCGGACTTCACCGGCTTCGTTGAGCGTGCCCGCGAGATTCGCGATCGCCATGTCGCCAGAACCGCACGCCAGTCCGATGCCGCGCGTGCGGCTCCGGCCTCTGATGAAGCTGGTGACGATGCCCCACCACCGCCGGCTGATGAAAGCGCAAGCGCCAGCGAGCCTTTCGACCTGAACGGCTGGCAGTCCTGTGAAACCCAAGAGGAGTATGTCCAGTTTGCCGAGCGGCTGATCGACCACGCGAGGGGCGCGGACAACTACTCGCTCGTCGAGGACTTCTGGAAAGCCAGCCAGCCCGTCCGCGCGAAGGTCGTCCCGGTCAACGAGCGCAACAAGCTGAACGACCGCCTCAGCGCACGCTGGAACAAGGCCTGAGCCATGCAGCGCGGTGATGAAATCCTCGCGCGTTGGGACGGCCGGGCACTCGTCGCCGTCGGCGGCCGGGACCGAGACGCCATCTCACAGTTCCCGGCCGAAACCGTATTCTCACTGCGCAAGTGGGAGCCCGGCACGCAGGGGGCGCGAGCATTCATCTCCGTCTTCCTGAAGGTGTTCGCCGAAGCGCATCCCGATCAGACCATGACCGATCAGAAGCTGAAGGCGAGCCTGAAGGCGACGCACCACTGGATCGACGGCGTCGTGTTCGACGACACCAGCAGCGAGGCAAAGTTCAAGTCGGTCGGCAAGATGAGCCGGGACGAGCTCGCCCTCTTCACCGAGCAGGCGAAGGACCTGGCCGCGGAGCTCGGGCTCGACGTCGCCGCCCTTGAGGCTGAGACGGCTGAGCGGTTGAAGCCACGGAGGGCACGCGGATGACTTCGCGATCTGTCCCCGAGTGGATCGGCAAGACGCCCGACGCGAAGATCCCGCCCCGCGTGCGTCTCCGCGTCTTCGAGCGCTTCAACGGCATTTGCTACCTGTCGGGGCGCAAGATCGCTGCCGGCGAGCCGTGGGAGTGCGACCACGTCGTCGCGCTCGTGAACGGCGGGGAGCATCGCGAAAGCAATCTTGCCCCCGCACTACGCGACAAGCACCGCCAGAAAACAGCCGAGGACGTGGCTGAGAAGTCGACCGTACGCCGGCAGGCCCTGGCCCACCGCGGCATTCGCAAGCGCTCGTCCTTCCCCTGCAGCAAGGACAGCCCGTTCAAGAAGAAGCTGGATGGGAGCGTCGTCAGGCGATGAGCAAGTTCAAGCCGCGCACCTCGGACTGGCGCAATCACCTGATAGCCGCCGAGCGCGAGACGGTCGATGGCGCCGATGCGGCCCAAGTCGAGTGGAAGCGTCTGCGGGCGGTGCGCGCCGAGATTGCGAGCCGGGCAGCGCTGCGGGCCAAAGCCACCTTGGAGAGGGCATAGCCATGCTCGCCGCCCCGCAGCCCTCTCAGGTCCGCTACACGGTCGATCCTCGCGACGTGCCGCCGATCAAGGCTGCGCGGCGCCTCCACCTGACACTTTCCGAGTTCGAGCGCATCCTTCCACGACTGCTCCAGCGCGGTTTCCCAAGGCCAGATCCGGACACGGGAAACTACGACCTGAAGGCTGTCGATCAATGGATGGATACCCGCTCGAGCTTGACCCACGCGAATCAGCCGCGCGATGCTCAAGGGGCGATATCCGAGCGCCTGGCCCAGATGCGGGACCGGCGCCGATGAACTCCTTCGAGCACATCATGGGCAAAGACTCGATCCGGCACCTGATCTTCATGAGGAACAGGTGGCGCTACAAGCCGTCGCATCTGATGAAGCCGCACGGCTTCAACTTCCTGACGCTGGGGCCCGGCATCGTCGTCGGCAACCGCAACGTGCCTTCGCCAGAGGATCAGCAGCGCGCGATCGAGCTCAATGCCGAGTGGGATCGCGTTCGGCTTGGGATCGTCGATGCAGCGAAGCCGAAATATCCGCCCGGCTCCGTTGGCGAAGCTTACCTGCGCGTCATTGGCCTCCGCACGGCCGACCGGGCCAAGGCCGGTAAGCAGCACAACAAGGACCAAGCTACGCGCGACGACTGGCCGAGGGCGTGGCGCTGGATCGAACCGTATTTCGGGGTATCGGACCCGAAGGAGATCGAGCCCGAGGACTTCCTCGCCATCGACAGCAAGACGCAGAAGCCGATCGGCCTCGTCGTCGAGGTCGAGGAATCGGTTTCCATCTCCGAGCGGCATCGCGTCATCAAGGTGTGGCGCGCGCTCTGGAAGAAGATGGCGGCGATGAACTACTGCGCGCTCGACGCCGATCCGTCGCTGACCTTTGCCAACCGGGCTCCCGACGCGCGGCAGGATATCTGGACCGAGGGAGAGGTCGTCAGGCTCTGCAAGCGGGCGTGGCGCATGGGCTACAAGGGCCTCGCCGCCTGCATGGCGACGGCATGGGACAGCCAGCTCTCGCCGATCGATCTCCGATCTCTCACGACGGGCCAGCGAGCGGACGATGTCCAAGGAGCGATCTTTTCGCTCGCTCGGACGAAGACGGGCCGGGCCGCCGCGGCATCGCTCGGCAGGCGCGCGACCTGGGCGCTCGATGCCTATATCGCGAGCCTCGCATTCGAGCTTCTGCCGAACGTACCGATCTTCCGGACGCGTGGAAGCGGGACAACGAAAAAGGGCGGGAAGCCGCAGCCGCCCGCCCCGTACACCAAGAATAAGCTCGCCGAGGATTTCCGGACGATTCGCATCGCAGAGTTCGGCAAGGCCGAGGACCGCAAGCTTTCCGACATGCGTCGCTCAGGCACCGTCGAAGCGACGGCCGGCGGCGCTGATGCGCAAGCGGTTTCGACAAAGATGGCCAACACCCTCGCCGCATCGACCCGGCTTCAGAAGACCTACAACCCGGTCAACCTGGCAACGGTGCGGGAAGTGGATGCTATCAGGAGAGAGGGCCGGGCCAAGCTACGCGCGAACAAAACGCGATAGAATTTGTAACAGTGCCGGCTGGGAATTTGTAACGGAGGTTCGCAGACTATGGGTAAGTCTTTGATTTTAATGGCGCGGGCGACGGGGCTCGAACCCGCGACCTCCGGCGTGACAGGCCGGCACTCTAACCAACTGAGCTACGCCCGCGCTGGGCGGCTGGGGCATTCGCCGTCAGCGACGTGGTGAGTATTGCCCCCGGCCGGAAGTGTCAAGCGAGTGTCGCCGGCAAAATCACATCTGGGGACAATTATCCTCGGACGGCTCAACGCTCGCCCGCGCCCTGCTCGCCTTCCGGCGATGCCAGACAGGGATCGAGCAGCACATGACGCGCGTCCTGACGGTTATATCCGCCGCGCAGAACCGCCTTATCGCCGGGTTTCAGGTCACCGGCGCCATAGGTCACGCACAATACCCGGACACCCGGATCGGCGCAGACCGCGACATACCAGAGCGTGCCATCCGTCCGCAGGAAGCTCACCGTTCCCGCGATCGCCATGTCGACGCGCGAATCGGCGGGAAGCGAGCCAGGAAGCTGAGCGCCGATGGATCCGCAGCTCGCCGGTTTGCCCGGCTGTTCCGGGTGCGAGAAGGCCGGGCGGTCGACGAAGAAGGAATCGGGCAGGAGCGACTGAGCGGAGGCCAGCCCGGCAGCGAGGACCGGTCCGAGGCTCAGGCCCGTACGCAGGACATAACCGGGGCGGGTCGAGCGGCGCGTCTCCATGCTTCGCAGGGTGACGACGAAGATGGCGGAATTCGGCCGCCTGAATGCGTTTGCGGGAGATCGCCCCGGCGACGCTTGCGATGCGGCGACCAAAGCCTTAAACGCGACCGCGAGGGCGGTTAGCTCAGTTGGTAGAGCATCTCGTTTACACCGAGAGGGTCGGCGGTTCGAGCCCGTCACCGCCCACCATGATCCGGGACATTGACAAGTAGTCCGCCACGCGCGGCGCGAGCGGGCGCGCTCCTTCAGCCCCTGTCACGACTGCCGCTGCGCACGCCGTCTGGCCGCAGCCTCAAGCCTGGCGATTCGGCGGATCGCTTCCTCGACACTGTCGGCATCGATCAGTTCGAGGGGGTTCAGCGGATGTGCTGCCTGCGCCAGTGCCTGCCGCACCAGCGGCGGGAGACTATCGAAAGCCACCCAGCGATCCACCGTCACCCCGCGCCTTGAAGAGCGTCGCAGCTTCATCGCTCCCTGAACAAGGTTTGCCTTGGAGTGAAGTGGATTCAAGATGGTTGCGAGCAGGCTCTGCCGCAATGCCCCGCGTTGCGCACGAACGAAAGCCGCCGGCACTTACGCGCCGGCGGCTCGTTACTTCAGGGCCCGAGGTCAGTGGGCGACGACCCCCGCCGCATCATCGTCCCCGCCCTTGGGCAGCGGAGCCTTGAGATCCTCCTCCCAGACGATCGGAACCGGCTGGCGGGTCAGCGCATGCTGGAGCACCTGCTCCATGCGCGCGACCGGAATGATCTCCATGCCGTCCTTCACCGACTTGGGAAGGTCGATCAGGTCCTTGGCGTTCTCCTCGGGGATGAGCACCTTCTTGATGCCTCCCCGCAGCGCCGCCAGGAGCTTCTCCTTCAGGCCGCCGATCGGCAGCACCCTGCCCCGCAGCGTGACCTCGCCAGTCATCGCGACGTCACGATGGGTGGGGATACCGGTCAGAATCGAGACGATAGTGGTCGCCATCGCGATGCCTGCGGACGGCCCGTCCTTCGGGGTCGCGCCCTCGGGAACGTGGACGTGGATATCGCGCCGGTCGAAGAGCGGCGGCTCGATGCCGAAATCGACGGCCCGGGAGCGGACATAGGAGGCCGCCGCCGAAATCGATTCCTTCATCACGTCGCGCAGGTTCCCGGTGACGGTCATGCGGCCCTTGCCGGGCACCATGACGCCCTCGATCGTCAGCAATTCGCCGCCGACCTCGGTCCAGGCCAGACCCGTGACGACACCGACCTGATCCTCCGTCTCCGCCATGCCGTAGCGATAGCGCGGCGGACCGAGATACTCTTCCAGCAGCGGCTCGTTGACGACGACCTTCTCCTTCTTGCCGAGCACGATGTCCTTCACCCCCTTGCGGACCGTGTTGGAAAGCTCGCGCTCGAGATTCCGGACGCCGGCCTCGCGGGTATAGCGCCGGACAAGGGTCTGCAGCGCCTCGTCGGTGATCGACCATTCCTTGCCGTTGAGCCCGTGCTTCTTGATCGCGTTCGGGATCAGGTGCTTGCGCGAGATCTCGGTCTTCTCTTCCTCCGTATAGCCGGCGATGCGGATCACCTCCATCCGGTCCAGGAGGGCCGGCGGGATGTTCAGCGTGTTAGCCGTCGTCACGAACATCACGTTCGACAGGTCGTAATCGACCTCGAGGTAATGGTCGTTGAAGGTCGCGTTCTGCTCGGGGTCGAGCACCTCCAGCAGGGCCGCCGACGGATCGCCGCGGAAGTCCTGGCCCATCTTGTCGATCTCGTCGAGCAGGATGAGCGGGTTCGAGGTCTTGGCCTTCTTCATCGACTGGATGATCTTGCCGGGCATCGAGCCGATATAGGTGCGGCGGTGACCGCGAATCTCGGCCTCGTCACGCACGCCACCGAGCGACATGCGCACGAACTCGCGGCCAGTCGCCTTGGCGATCGACTTGCCGAGCGAGGTCTTGCCGACGCCCGGAGGGCCGACGAGGCACAGGATCGGGCCGGCGAGCTTGTTGGCGCGCTGCTGCACGGCGAGATATTCGACGATGCGGTCCTTGACCTTGTCGAGACCGAAGTGATCGTCGTCTAGGATCGCCTGGGCGGCGTTGAGATCCTTCTTGATCTTCGAGCGCTTGCCCCACGGAATACCGAGCATCCAGTCGAGATAATTGCGCACCACGGTCGCTTCCGCGGACATCGGCGACATCTGGCGCAGCTTCTTCAGCTCGGCCGTCGCCTTGTCGCGGGCTTCCTTGGTCAGCTTGGTCTGAGCAATCCGCTCTTCCAGCTCGGCCAGTTCGTCGCGGCCTTCGTCGCCGTCGCCCAGCTCCTTCTGGATCGCCTTCATCTGCTCGTTGAGATAGTATTCCCGCTGGGTCTTCTCCATCTGGCGCTTGACGCGCGAGCGGATGCGCTTCTCGACCTGGAGCACGGACATCTCGCTTTCCATCAGCGAGAGCACCTTCTCGAGGCGATGGGCGACGTTGGTGATCTCCAGCACGCCCTGACGATCGGCGATCTTGACCGCGAGATGCGAGGCGACGGTGTCGGCGAGCTTGGCCGGCTCGTCGATCTGCGTGACGGCAGCGACGATCTCGCCCGAGATCTTCTTGTTGAGCTTCACATAGCTCTCGAACTCGCTGACGACCGAACGGGCGAGCGCCTCGACCTCGACCTTCTTGCCCTCTTCCTCGGCAAGGCCCGTGGCCTCTGCCTCGTAGAAGGAATCGGACGCGGAATAGGACGAGGCCTTGGCGCGGCCGACGCCCTCGACCAGCACCTTCACGGTGGAGTCGGGCAGCTTCAGCAGCTGCAGCACGCGGGCGAGCGTGCCGATCTCGTAAATCTCGTTGGGCTGCGGGTCATCGTCGCCGGCGTTCTTCTGGGTCGCCAGCAGGATGAGCCCGTCCGTCTTCACCACTTCCTCAAGCGCGCGGATGGACTTCTCGCGGCCGACGAAGAGCGGGACGATCATATGGGGGAAAACGACGATGTCGCGCAAAGGCAGAACCGGGTAGGTGCCGGTCTCGCCTGTGACGAAAGGAGCGCGGGGCGTCGAGCCAGTCATGGCAGTTCCTTTGCAGTTGCGCCCGGCGGACCCCCGAGATGGGCGGAGCGATCGGACGTGTGCGGCCAAGGCGACCATTCGCCTCTCCGCCCTCGCGCATCGCACCCTCGACAGGCATGCGACTCTCGCAAGTGCACCTAAAGTGGAGACTTCCTCGCCGGCTTTCAAGCGAGGTATCCGGTCCATGCACCGCTGTCCTGCAGCAGACCAAGGACGGATACCGCGACATCCGGCGGTTCAATCTCGCGCAGGGCTGTCGCGATCCGAAACCACGGCCAGCCCCTGCCATCTCACTATGCACCTCAAACGCAAAACGCGCGCCAAAGGCGCGCGTCCTGTTGTCGCAATACGGGAGAAATCAGGAGGCCGAGGCGGTCTTGGTCTCGTCCTCGCGCTCCGCATAGATGAAGAGCGGGCGCGCCTTGTTCTCGACAGCCTCGGGGCCGATCACGACCTGCTCGACGCCTTCGAGGCCGGGCAGTTCGTACATGGTCTCCAGCAGGATGCCTTCCATGATCGAACGCAGGCCGCGCGCGCCGGTCTTCCGCTCGATCGCCTTGCGGGCGATCAGGCTGACGGCCTCGTCGGTGAAGGTGAGCTGGGTGTCCTCCATCTCGAACAGGCGCTGATACTGCTTGACCAGCGCGTTCTTCGGCTCGGTCAGAATGGTCTTCAGCGCCGGCTCGTCGAGGTCCTCCAGCGTCGCCAGGACCGGCAGGCGGCCGACGAATTCCGGGATCAGGCCGAATTTCAGCAGATCCTCGGGCTCGACCTGGCGGAATATCTGGCCGATGCGGCGATCATCCGGGGCCTCGACCTTGGCGCCGAAGCCGATCGAGGTGCCCTTGCCGCGGCTCGAGATGATCTTGTCGAGACCGGCGAAAGCGCCACCGCAGATGAACAGGATGTTCGTCGTGTCGACCTGCAGGAATTCCTGCTGCGGATGCTTGCGCCCGCCCTGCGGCGGCACGGAGGCGACGGTGCCTTCCATGATCTTGAGCAGCGCCTGCTGAACGCCCTCGCCCGAGACGTCGCGGGTGATCGAGGGATTGTCCGACTTGCGGCTGATCTTGTCGATCTCGTCGATATAGACAATGCCACGCTGCGCCCGCTCGACATTGTAGTCGGAGGCCTGGAGCAGCTTGAGGATGATGTTCTCGACATCCTCGCCGACATAGCCGGCCTCGGTCAGCGTCGTCGCGTCGGCCATGGTGAAGGGCACGTCGAGGATGCGGGCCAGCGTCTGCGCGAGCAG